>NZ_CP104208.1:2631388-3947083 GCF_026230175.1 Desulfovibrio mangrovi | reverse complement strand
GATGGCGGGCTTAACTTCCGAGTTCGGAATGGGATCGGGTGTACCCCCGCCTCCATGGCCACCAAGACAAAGTTCTCGGGTCTGCGTCTGTCGGGAAGGCGAACGGTATTTACCCCGTTGCCACATCGGCGACTTGACCCAAAATTTGAATCAAATAGGGAGGAAAGGAAGATTTTAGTAGAAAAATAAGGCGCACGGACTATTAGTACCGGTAAGCTGAATGCATCGCTGCACTTACACCTCCGGCCTATCAACCAGGTGGTCTACCTGGGTCCTTTAGCTCTTGCGAGAGGGAGACCTTATCTCAAGGCAGGCTTCACGCTTAGATGCTTTCAGCGTTTATCCCTTCCGAACGTAGCTACCCTGCTATGCCGTTGGCACGACAACAGGTCCACTAGAGGTTCGTCCACCCCGGTCCTCTCGTACTAGGGGCAGGCCCTTTCAAGTCTCCTACGCCCACAGCAGATAGGGACCAAACTGTCTCACGACGTTTTAAACCCAGCTCGCGTACCACTTTAAACGGCGAACAGCCGTACCCTTGGGACCTGCTTCAGCCCCAGGATGTGATGAGCCGACATCGAGGTGCCAAACCGCGCCGTCGATGTGAACTCTTGGGCGCGATCAGCCTGTTATCCCCGGCGTACCTTTTATCCAATGAGCGATGGCCCTTCCACTCGGAACCACCGGATCACTAACACCGACTTTCGTCCCTGCTCGACATGTCTGTCTTGCAGTCAAGCTCCCTTATGCGTTTGCACTCAACGGCTGGTTTCCAATCAGCCTGAGGGAACCTTTGCATGCCTCCGTTACTCTTTAGGAGGCGACCGCCCCAGTCAAACTACCCACCAGACACTGTCTCCGAGCCGGATAACGGCGTCGGATTAGAGCCTTAGATTGGCAAGGGTGGTATTTCAAGGATGGCTCCACACACACTGGCGTGCACGCTTCAAAGCCTCCCACCTATCCTACACATGCCAACCCAAAACCCAATGTCAAGCTATAGTAAAGGTGCACAGGGTCTTTCCGTCTTGCTGCGGGTACACGGCATTTTCACCGCGACTTCAATTTCACCGAGTCTCTGGTTGAGACAGTGCGGAGATCGTTACACCATTCGTGCAGGTCGGAACTTACCCGACAAGGAATTTCGCTACCTTAGGACCGTTATAGTTACGGCCGCCGTTTACCGGGGCTTCGATTCAAAGCTTCGCTTGCGCTGACCTCTCCTCTTAACCTTCCGGCACCGGGCAGGTGTCAGTCCCTATACATCGTCTTACGACTTAGCAGAGACCTATGTTTTTAGTAAACAGTCGCCACCGCCATTTCTCTGCGGCTCTTCAGTGCTGTACGAGTAAATCAGACACACTAAAGAGCACCCCTTATCCCGAAGTTACGGGGTCATTTTGCCGAGTTCCTTAACCAGAGTTCTCTCGAGCGCCTTGGATTACTCATCCCGCCCACCTGAGTTGGTTTGCGGTACGGTCTGCGTGAACTAAACTTAGAAGCTTTTCTTGGAAGCATGGACTCGGCAGCTTACGGCCATACGGCCACCGCATCGTGTCTCAGCCATAAGGAAGACGGATTTGCCTATCTTCCAAGCCTACACACTTGCACCAGCTAATCCAACAGCTGGCCTGCGTATCCTTCTCCGTCCCTCCATCGCACATTCACACAGGTACGGGAATATTAACCCGTTTCCCATCGGTTACGCATTTCTGCCTCACCTTAGGGGCCGACTAACCCCGGGAAGATTACCTTTACCCGGGAAACCTTGGGCTTACGGCGAACAGGTTTTTCACCTGTTTTATCGTTACTCATGTCAGCATAATCACTTCTCTACCGTCCAGTTAGCCTTACGACACACCTTCAACCAGTAGAGAACGCTCTCCTACCACTTGATAAATCAAGTCCGAAGCTTCGGTACCATGCTTAGCCCCGTTACATTTTCGGCGCAGAATCTCTAGACCAGTGAGCTATTACGCTTTCTTTAAAGGATGGCTGCTTCTAAGCCAACCTCCTGGCTGTCTGTGAAATTCCACCACCTTTTCCACTGAGCATGGATTTGGAGACCTTAGCTGTCGGTCTGGGCTCTTTCCCTCTCGACTACGGCCCTTCTCAGTCGCAGTCTGACTCCCGAGGAGCATTTATGCGGTATTCGGAGTTTGATAGGGTTTGGTAAGCTGGTGAGCCCCCTAGCCCTGTCAGTGCTCTACCCCCGCTAAACTCCCTCGAGGCTATACCTCAATATATTTCGGAGAGAACCAGCTATCACCGGGTTTGATTGGCCTTTCACCCCTATCCACAAGTCATCCAAATCGTTTTCAACCGATACTGGTTCGGTCCTCCACTCAGTTTTACCTGAGCTTCAACCTGCTCATAGATAGATCACCCGGTTTCGGGTCTACTCCACAGTACTTGTCGCCCTTATCAGACTCGCTTTCGCTACGGCTCCACTTTCGCTTAACCTTGCACTGTAGAGTAACTCGCTGACTCATTATGCAAAAGGCACGCGGTCACATCTCAAGGATGCTCCCACAGCTTGTAGGCAAATGGTTTCAGGTTCTATTTCACTCCCCTAACAGGGGTTCTTTTCACCTTTCCCTCACGGTACTGGTACACTATCGGTCGCCAGAGAGTACTTAGCCTTGGAAGATGGTCCTCCCAGATTCCCACGGGGTTTCACGTGTCCCGCAGTACTCAGGTACGGCCTACGCTGTGTTCAACTTCAGGTACGGGGCTTTCACCCTCTATGGCCGAGCTTCCCAGCTCGTTCCCCTATTTACTAACAGATCGATGATGGCCGCCCTACAACCCCGACTGGTCGAAACCAGCCGGTTTGGGCTAATCCCCGTTCGCTCGCCGCTACTGAGGGAGTCTCGTTTGATTTCTTCTCCTCCGGGTACTGAGATGTTTCACTTCCCCGGGTTCGCCTCCAAGAGCCTATGTATTCAGCTCAAGGATAACCGGACATGACTCCGGTTGGGTTTCCCCATTCAGAGATCAGCGGATCAAAGGATGTTTGGCTCCTCCCCGCTGCTTATCGCAGCCTACCACGTCTTTCATCGCCTTCTGGCACCAAGGCATCCACCAAATGCCCTTAATAACTTATTTTTCTTAGACTTCCTTTCCGTCCCTATCGATTGTCAATGAGCAGAGGCACAAAAGCCTCAGCCAAGTGTATACTTGGAGTACATGCATCACTTGCGTGGTGCGTGCTACCAACCATTCACTTGTCAAAGAGCGTGAAGCTCCTTGCAATTAAATAGCGAGTTGGACAAATTTCCTTAAAGGAGGTGATCCAGCCGCAGGTTCCCCTACGGCTACCTTGTTACGACTTCACCCCAATCATTAGCCCTACCGTAGGCGGCTGCCTCCCTTGCGGGTTAGCTCACCGATGTCGGGTAGAACCAACTTTCGTGGTGTGACGGGCGGTGTGTACAAGGCCCGGGAACGCATTCACCCCAGCATGCTGATCTGGGATTACTAGCGATTCCGACTTCAAGGAGTCGAGTTGCAGACTCCTATCCGGACTGAGACGCGCTTTTTGGGATTGGCTCCACCTCACGGTATCGCTGCCCTTTGTACGCGCCATTGTAGTACGTGTGTAGCCCTAGGCGTAAGGGCCATGATGACTTGACGTCGTCCCCACCTTCCTCCCGGTTAACCCGGGCAGTCTCCCTAGAGTGCCCAGCATCACCTGATGGCAACTAAGAATAGGGGTTGCGCTCGTTGCGGGACTTAACCCAACACCTCACGGCACGAGCTGACGACAGCCATGCAGCACCTGTCTCCTGGTTCTCCGAAGAGCACCCTTCCTTTTCGGGAAGGTTCCAGGGATGTCAAGCCTAGGTAAGGTTCTTCGCGTTGCATCGAATTAAACCACATACTCCACCGCTTGTGCGGGCCCCCGTCAATTTCTTTGAGTTTCAGCCTTGCGACCGTACTCCCCAGGCGGGATACTTAACGCGTTAGCTACGGCACCGAAGGTCAAGCCCCCGACACCTAGTATCCATCGTTTACAGCGTGGACTACCAGGGTATCTAATCCTGTTTGCTCCCCACGCTTTCGCTCCTCAGTGTCAGTATCGGTCCAGGTAGTCGCCTTCGCCACTGGTGTTCCTCCAGATCTCTACGGATTTCACTCCTACACCTGGAATTCCACTACCCTCTCCCGAACTCTAGCAATGCAGTATCAAGTGCAATTCCACGGTTGAGCCGTGGGCTTTCACACCTGACTTACAAAGCAACCTACGAGCGCTTTACGCCCAGTGATTCCGATTAACGCTTGCACCTTCCGTATTACCGCGGCTGCTGGCACGGAATTAGCCGGTGCTTCCTCTGAAGGTACCGTCAGCTGCGAAGCGTATTATTCTTCGCAGGGTTCTTCCCTTCTGACAGGAGTTTACGATCCGAAAACCTTCATCCTCCACGCGGCGTCGCTGCGTCAGGGTTTCCCCCATTGCGCAATATTCCCCACTGCTGCCTCCCGTAGGAGTCTGGGCCGTGTTCCAGTCCCAGTGTGGCAGGCCACCCTCTCAGGCCTGCTACTCATCGTTGCCACGGTAGGCCGTTACCCTACCGTCTAGCTAATGAGACGCGGACTCATCTATGGGCAGTAGCATGCAAGCAGAGGCCACCTTTAACGTTGCCATATTATCCAGTATTATCAGTCGTTTCCAACTGTTATTCCAGACCCATAGGTAGATAATCCACGCGTTACTCACCCGTGCGCCACTGTACTCATTCCCGAAGGAACTTTCTCGTTCGACTTGCATGTGTTAGGCACGCCGCCAGCGTTCAATCTGAGCCAGAATCAAACTCTCCAGTTTAAATCTGTGTCTTCATGATCAAGGGGGCTAATTCCCTTAATCACGCTAGCTGATATCTTTCTGTCCAACTCGCTATTTAATTGTCAAAGAACCTCAATTTCCGCACGGCGTTTTCCGTAGCGGCGAGGGGTGCTTATGTCACTTCCTCGTCGCCCCGTCAACATCTTTTTTCAACTTTTTTTGAAGCCGTTTCAGCCGCTCGACCTGAACCTTGCGGCTTCATGAGGCATTCTCAAGATTGACTCATGCGGTCGGGGTGAAACCCGGATGTGACGCCCTTGCGTTTGTAAAAGAACTTCTCGCCGAAGCGAGAGGCAGCTTCTACAGAGCTTCGCGTTCACCGTCAAGCTGTTTTTCAAACTTTTCTCAGGTGTCCCGCTCTGCTCTGCCGGAATCGATCATTCGACCGATTACCTTATATGCAAGGGAGATAGAAGAATTCGTGCTGTGAAAGAACTGTCCCTGCCGCAGCAGGGAAGGAGTGTTTACGTAAAAGCGCTGATACTGTCAATGAGGTTTTGAAAAATGAATCAGAAACACAGATCCACCCGTGAAATACTTCAACAATTCAGACTGTTAGGAATGCCCAATAAACCCGAGATAATGAGGGCTGGTTGTGACGCGTGTACGATATCTCCAACATGAAACTTCACAGGAGTTCTCCCTACCTCCGCCATCGCAAGCAGACAGAACCGCCCCAGACACATTCAAAGGGAAAGCGAAGAGAGGAAAATGCCCCTGCTCCCCTCACAAAACGTGAGGCCGATTGGAAGCGCTTCGCTTCCACGGCTGGATGGGTGCCCTTTCAGCGGACAGCCTGGGCGAGGCAGGGGAGTCCAGAGGGGCCTTGCTGAGGGCGGGCACCGCCCGGCTGAGGCCCTTCTGGCCGCCGGAGGCAACAACGGGATAGACTGCACCGTGCTTATTGTAGTCGATGAAAGCCCAATCAAGCCAGCACAGACCAAGGTCCTATTCACTCAAGGGGAAAGCAATGAAAGGAAAATGCCCCTTGCTTTCCCCCCCCAAACACAACGTGAGGCCGATTGGAAGCGCTTCGCTTCCTCGGCGGGATGGGTGCCCTTTCAACGGACAGCTGGGGCGAGGCAGGGGAGTCCAGAGGGGCCTTGCTGAGGGCGGGCACCGCCCGGCTGAGGCCCTTCTGGTCCCGCGGAAGGCGGCAACGGGCAATACGAGCTAAGACTCAATGTAGTCGATGAAAGCCCAATCAAGCCAGCACAGACCAAGGCCCTATACACAATGCATGACAAAGGTAAAAGGAATAGGAAGGAATAAGAGGAAAGGATGGAAGGATAACGCACTATCCCCAAAACAGAAAAACTCCGGCCCTCATCGGTTACCGGAGTTTTTCGTTCTGGAAATAAGTCTTGGCGGCGGCCTACTTTCCCACCAGCTCCCTGGCAGTATCATCGGCGATGGCGGGCTTAACTTCCGAGTTCGGAATGGGATCGGGTGTACCCCCGCCTCCATGGCCACCAAGACAAAGTTCTCGGGTCTGCGTCTGTCGGGAAGGCGAACGGTATTTACCCCGTTGCCACATCGGCGACTTGACCCAAAATTTGAATCAAATAGGGAGGAAAGGAAGATTTTAGTAGAAAAATAAGGCGCACGGACTATTAGTACCGGTAAGCTGAATGCATCGCTGCACTTACACCTCCGGCCTATCAACCAGGTGGTCTACCTGGGTCCTTTAGCTCTTGCGAGAGGGAGACCTTATCTCAAGGCAGGCTTCACGCTTAGATGCTTTCAGCGTTTATCCCTTCCGAACGTAGCTACCCTGCTATGCCGTTGGCACGACAACAGGTCCACTAGAGGTTCGTCCACCCCGGTCCTCTCGTACTAGGGGCAGGCCCTTTCAAGTCTCCTACGCCCACAGCAGATAGGGACCAAACTGTCTCACGACGTTTTAAACCCAGCTCGCGTACCACTTTAAACGGCGAACAGCCGTACCCTTGGGACCTGCTTCAGCCCCAGGATGTGATGAGCCGACATCGAGGTGCCAAACCGCGCCGTCGATGTGAACTCTTGGGCGCGATCAGCCTGTTATCCCCGGCGTACCTTTTATCCAATGAGCGATGGCCCTTCCACTCGGAACCACCGGATCACTAACACCGACTTTCGTCCCTGCTCGACATGTCTGTCTTGCAGTCAAGCTCCCTTATGCGTTTGCACTCAACGGCTGGTTTCCAATCAGCCTGAGGGAACCTTTGCATGCCTCCGTTACTCTTTAGGAGGCGACCGCCCCAGTCAAACTACCCACCAGACACTGTCTCCGAGCCGGATAACGGCGTCGGATTAGAGCCTTAGATTGGCAAGGGTGGTATTTCAAGGATGGCTCCACACACACTGGCGTGCACGCTTCAAAGCCTCCCACCTATCCTACACATGCCAACCCAAAACCCAATGTCAAGCTATAGTAAAGGTGCACAGGGTCTTTCCGTCTTGCTGCGGGTACACGGCATTTTCACCGCGACTTCAATTTCACCGAGTCTCTGGTTGAGACAGTGCGGAGATCGTTACACCATTCGTGCAGGTCGGAACTTACCCGACAAGGAATTTCGCTACCTTAGGACCGTTATAGTTACGGCCGCCGTTTACCGGGGCTTCGATTCAAAGCTTCGCTTGCGCTGACCTCTCCTCTTAACCTTCCGGCACCGGGCAGGTGTCAGTCCCTATACATCGTCTTACGACTTAGCAGAGACCTATGTTTTTAGTAAACAGTCGCCACCGCCATTTCTCTGCGGCTCTTCAGTGCTGTACGAGTAAATCAGACACACTAAAGAGCACCCCTTATCCCGAAGTTACGGGGTCATTTTGCCGAGTTCCTTAACCAGAGTTCTCTCGAGCGCCTTGGATTACTCATCCCGCCCACCTGAGTTGGTTTGCGGTACGGTCTGCGTGAACTAAACTTAGAAGCTTTTCTTGGAAGCATGGACTCGGCAGCTTACGGCCATACGGCCACCGCATCGTGTCTCAGCCATAAGGAAGACGGATTTGCCTATCTTCCAAGCCTACACACTTGCACCAGCTAATCCAACAGCTGGCCTGCGTATCCTTCTCCGTCCCTCCATCGCACATTCACACAGGTACGGGAATATTAACCCGTTTCCCATCGGTTACGCATTTCTGCCTCACCTTAGGGGCCGACTAACCCCGGGAAGATTACCTTTACCCGGGAAACCTTGGGCTTACGGCGAACAGGTTTTTCACCTGTTTTATCGTTACTCATGTCAGCATAATCACTTCTCTACCGTCCAGTTAGCCTTACGACACACCTTCAACCAGTAGAGAACGCTCTCCTACCACTTGATAAATCAAGTCCGAAGCTTCGGTACCATGCTTAGCCCCGTTACATTTTCGGCGCAGAATCTCTAGACCAGTGAGCTATTACGCTTTCTTTAAAGGATGGCTGCTTCTAAGCCAACCTCCTGGCTGTCTGTGAAATTCCACCACCTTTTCCACTGAGCATGGATTTGGAGACCTTAGCTGTCGGTCTGGGCTCTTTCCCTCTCGACTACGGCCCTTCTCAGTCGCAGTCTGACTCCCGAGGAGCATTTATGCGGTATTCGGAGTTTGATAGGGTTTGGTAAGCTGGTGAGCCCCCTAGCCCTGTCAGTGCTCTACCCCCGCTAAACTCCCTCGAGGCTATACCTCAATATATTTCGGAGAGAACCAGCTATCACCGGGTTTGATTGGCCTTTCACCCCTATCCACAAGTCATCCAAATCGTTTTCAACCGATACTGGTTCGGTCCTCCACTCAGTTTTACCTGAGCTTCAACCTGCTCATAGATAGATCACCCGGTTTCGGGTCTACTCCACAGTACTTGTCGCCCTTATCAGACTCGCTTTCGCTACGGCTCCACTTTCGCTTAACCTTGCACTGTAGAGTAACTCGCTGACTCATTATGCAAAAGGCACGCGGTCACATCTCAAGGATGCTCCCACAGCTTGTAGGCAAATGGTTTCAGGTTCTATTTCACTCCCCTAACAGGGGTTCTTTTCACCTTTCCCTCACGGTACTGGTACACTATCGGTCGCCAGAGAGTACTTAGCCTTGGAAGATGGTCCTCCCAGATTCCCACGGGGTTTCACGTGTCCCGCAGTACTCAGGTACGGCCTACGCTGTGTTCAACTTCAGGTACGGGGCTTTCACCCTCTATGGCCGAGCTTCCCAGCTCGTTCCCCTATTTACTAACAGATCGATGATGGCCGCCCTACAACCCCGACTGGTCGAAACCAGCCGGTTTGGGCTAATCCCCGTTCGCTCGCCGCTACTGAGGGAGTCTCGTTTGATTTCTTCTCCTCCGGGTACTGAGATGTTTCACTTCCCCGGGTTCGCCTCCAAGAGCCTATGTATTCAGCTCAAGGATAACCGGACATGACTCCGGTTGGGTTTCCCCATTCAGAGATCAGCGGATCAAAGGATGTTTGGCTCCTCCCCGCTGCTTATCGCAGCCTACCACGTCTTTCATCGCCTTCTGGCACCAAGGCATCCACCAAATGCCCTTAATAACTTATTTTTCTTAGACTTCCTTTCCGTCCCTATCGATTGTCAATGAGCAGAGGCACAAAAGCCTCAGCCAAGTGTATACTTGGAGTACATGCATCACTTGCGTGGTGCGTGCTACCAACCATTCACTTGTCAAAGAGCGTGAAGCTCCTTGCAATTAAATAGCGAGTTGGACAAATTTCCTTAAAGGAGGTGATCCAGCCGCAGGTTCCCCTACGGCTACCTTGTTACGACTTCACCCCAATCATTAGCCCTACCGTAGGCGGCTGCCTCCCTTGCGGGTTAGCTCACCGATGTCGGGTAGAACCAACTTTCGTGGTGTGACGGGCGGTGTGTACAAGGCCCGGGAACGCATTCACCCCAGCATGCTGATCTGGGATTACTAGCGATTCCGACTTCAAGGAGTCGAGTTGCAGACTCCTATCCGGACTGAGACGCGCTTTTTGGGATTGGCTCCACCTCACGGTATCGCTGCCCTTTGTACGCGCCATTGTAGTACGTGTGTAGCCCTAGGCGTAAGGGCCATGATGACTTGACGTCGTCCCCACCTTCCTCCCGGTTAACCCGGGCAGTCTCCCTAGAGTGCCCAGCATCACCTGATGGCAACTAAGAATAGGGGTTGCGCTCGTTGCGGGACTTAACCCAACACCTCACGGCACGAGCTGACGACAGCCATGCAGCACCTGTCTCCTGGTTCTCCGAAGAGCACCCTTCCTTTTCGGGAAGGTTCCAGGGATGTCAAGCCTAGGTAAGGTTCTTCGCGTTGCATCGAATTAAACCACATACTCCACCGCTTGTGCGGGCCCCCGTCAATTTCTTTGAGTTTCAGCCTTGCGACCGTACTCCCCAGGCGGGATACTTAACGCGTTAGCTACGGCACCGAAGGTCAAGCCCCCGACACCTAGTATCCATCGTTTACAGCGTGGACTACCAGGGTATCTAATCCTGTTTGCTCCCCACGCTTTCGCTCCTCAGTGTCAGTATCGGTCCAGGTAGTCGCCTTCGCCACTGGTGTTCCTCCAGATCTCTACGGATTTCACTCCTACACCTGGAATTCCACTACCCTCTCCCGAACTCTAGCAATGCAGTATCAAGTGCAATTCCACGGTTGAGCCGTGGGCTTTCACACCTGACTTACAAAGCAACCTACGAGCGCTTTACGCCCAGTGATTCCGATTAACGCTTGCACCTTCCGTATTACCGCGGCTGCTGGCACGGAATTAGCCGGTGCTTCCTCTGAAGGTACCGTCAGCTGCGAAGCGTATTATTCTTCGCAGGGTTCTTCCCTTCTGACAGGAGTTTACGATCCGAAAACCTTCATCCTCCACGCGGCGTCGCTGCGTCAGGGTTTCCCCCATTGCGCAATATTCCCCACTGCTGCCTCCCGTAGGAGTCTGGGCCGTGTTCCAGTCCCAGTGTGGCAGGCCACCCTCTCAGGCCTGCTACTCATCGTTGCCACGGTAGGCCGTTACCCTACCGTCTAGCTAATGAGACGCGGACTCATCTATGGGCAGTAGCATGCAAGCAGAGGCCACCTTTAACGTTGCCATATTATCCAGTATTATCAGTCGTTTCCAACTGTTATTCCAGACCCATAGGTAGATAATCCACGCGTTACTCACCCGTGCGCCACTGTACTCATTCCCGAAGGAACTTTCTCGTTCGACTTGCATGTGTTAGGCACGCCGCCAGCGTTCAATCTGAGCCAGAATCAAACTCTCCAGTTTAAATCTGTGTCTTCATGATCAAGGGGGCTAATTCCCTTAATCACGCTAGCTGATATCTTTCTGTCCAACTCGCTATTTAATTGTCAAAGAACCTCAAGTTCCGCACGGCGTTTTCCGTAGCGGCGAGGGGTGCTTATGTCACTTCCTCGTCGCCCCGTCAACATCTTTTTTCAACTTTTTTTGAAGCCGTTTCAGCCTCTCGACCTGAACCTTGCGGCTTCATGAGGCATTCTCAAGAATGACTCATGCGGTCGGGGTGAAACCCGGATGTGACGCCCTTGCGCTTGTGAAAGAACTTCTCGCCAAAGCGAGAGGCAGCTTCAACAGAGCTTCGCGTTCACCGTCAAGCTGTTTTTCAAACTTTTTCAGGTGCCCCACTTCGCTCTGCCGGAACCGATCATTCGACCGATTACCTTATATGCAAGGGAGATAGAAGAACTCGTGCTGTGAAAGAACTGTCCCTGCCGCAGCAGGGAGGCTGTATCTATGCAAATCCCGCCCTGTCGTCAACAAGGTTTTTCGTATTTTCTGAAATCATCACCATAATCCACCGAAATGACTACTGAACATACTCAAAAGTTTTACCTAATCTTCGGGTTTGTCTTCCAACTAGGCTTGGCATATATGTAAATTGTCGTTCGGTTGGCGCAACACCCTACGCTGCCGATGGGCAATTTCTGCGGGCAACGCCCCTCCACTCTTGAACATCGCATACATCACTGAAGGAAACCACATGTCTCTTAGCAAGCAGGAAATGCAGGAAATAGCACGTCAGGTTCAGGAAGGCCGTTACGTCAGCAAGGGAACCTTGTATGTCTCCGTCGGCATCGCGCTGGTTCTCGGTCTGTATCTGGGCAACCTTCTCACGACAATATATACCCCAACGCCAACACATGTTGTGCAGTCCCAACAACAGGCTGCGCCCGCACAGCAAACCCAGCAACCTCAGGTTGACCCCGGACTTGCCGCGCAGATTCTGAAGTATGAAAAAATCACCCGCGAAGACCCCGCTAATGTGGAAGCCTGGATACATCTTGGCCATGCCTATTTTGACAGCGACAAGCCCAAGCCGGCCATCGCCGCATATACCAAGGCACTTGAACTTGCTCCCGGCAACGCCAATGTGCTGACCGACCTTGGCGTCATGTACCGCCGCAACGGAGAGCCTGAGAAGGCCCTTGAGCAATTCGGCAAAGCATCCGCACTTGATCCCAAGCATGAACAGTCCCGATTCAACAAGGGAATCGTACTCATGCATGACCTGAAGCAGAAGGAAGCCGCCATCGCCGCATGGCAGGAACTTCTCGCCATCAATCCCAATGCCAAGGCCCCCAATGGCATGCCCATTACGGAACTGATCAAGCAGCATTCCAAATAGCTGCATAACCGCCCGATGACAGCCGCCCTGCCCCGCAGGGCGGTTATTTCATTCTGGCAGCGGAGCTTATGTCCAAGCAGATGGACAAAAACTCCAGTTCCCCATAAAAACAAATAAATTCTCTCCATGACCTGTATCGAGGACTTCATGACTGTATCAGTAGCGGCCCGACAGAGCTTCCGCATTCTTATCATCATACTGTTTTGCGCGATGTCATATTGCACGGCATTTGGCGCCAGCTCGCCTGCTGTTCCACTTTCCGTCGTCATGAGTTCCCTTCCTTTACGCCCTCACATCGACGCTCTTGAAGACCCGCACGGTCAACTGACCATTGAGCAGGTAGCCTCTGCCGCTTACATACAAAAATTCACGCCGCTTGCCTTCCGCAACGTTTCCGGAGGCACTGCGGCAAGTTGGTTGCGACTGACGCTGGAAGCCGACAAAACCGGCCGACTGAGTGAGGAGATGCTCTACCCGGTTCTTGATCTTGGCTCTGCCCAACCCGGCGGAGTGCAGCTTTTCGTCCCCCATTACGCGGACGAAAGTTCAGCCTGGCCCACAGGCTGGCAGTCCCTTTCCGCAGCAGGCCCCGCCCAGTTTCCTCTTCCTGTCCCCCCCGATGGAACAGTTACTTGCTATGTACGCATCGCGGGTCCGACCGGCTTATGGTTCTACCCTTCATTGCAACTCCGCAAGGCCAGTGCACCGCTGCGCCACGCCCCTTCCTACATGGAGGGAATCACGGGGCTGGTCGCAGGTCTTGTCATGCTAAATTTCCTGATGTTCGCCATGGGACGCGGCGAAAGCCGCTTCTGGCTCGGTCTTTACGGCGGCCTGATGCTGCTGCATAGCGCGTCCGGCCCGCCCCCAGCCCCCGCAGGCGGCCTCCCTTTTTCCTCCGCATGGGCTTTTCTCACGCCCGGGCTTGCACTCGTGCTTCTGCCACATGTGGGCAGACACATTCTCAATACGTGGGACAAGAAGCCCTCTGTTGATGCAACGTTACGCGGCCTCTCTGTGTTCGGTGCCGTCCTTGCTGTAGCTCCGCTCATTCCCGGATGCAGCAGCCTTGTCCGTCTGCTGCCGCTATGGCCTGTTCTGGCACTCCCCACCGCCATTCCGGCACTGCAATGCAGCCACGCCAAGCTACCAGGCGCCAAACGTTATCTGCTCGCCTGTCTCATCACGGCCTCAGGTGCCTTTACAGTATTTGCCCCCGTGTCCTCGCCTGAATCCGCACGACTTGCAGCCATGATTCCCTTTGCAGGTGCTGCGCTGGGACTGCTTATTCTCACTCCGCTTGTCTCCCTGCCTCTGGTCAAACGCTCTCCAGATACCTCCAGGCAGACCCCTCCCACCCAGAAAAATGCACCAGGTGCAGCATCTCAGGAGTTGGTAGCCAGAGTCAGCCACGACCTGCGCACCCCCCTGCATGCCATATGCAACGCGGCAGAAACGCTGAGTCTTGCTCCTCTTGATGCTGATGCCATGAAAAAAGTACGGACTATGCAGGCAGCGGCAGGCAACCTTTCCACCCTGATAAACGACCTGCTTGATGCCAACCGCATAAGCAAAGGGCGCATGCACCTGAAACAGAGGCCCTTTGACCTGCAGCACATTCTTGTTGAAGCACATGACATCATACTGCCGCTTGCAGAACAGAAAGGGCTGAACCTTTCATGGTACATGGAACCCCATTTACATGTGAAATACAGCGGTGATGCCGACCGTCTGTTGCAGGTACTGCTCAATCTGCTCGGCAACGCCGTGCGCTTTTCGGACAGAGGAACGGTAAGCTTCAAGGTCTCACGCGTACCGGAAAGCACCAATGCAGGCTATCTGCTCTTCACCATCAAGGACAACGGCATCAGCATTCCGCTACAGAATCAATATGCCGTATTTGAAGAGTTCTGCCTCAGTCCGGATTCCGGAACCGGAAGATACAGCGGTTCCGGCCTCGGCCTCACCATTGCCAGAGACCTCATCGGATTGATGGGCGGTCATATCTGCCTGCAATCCAGTCCCAGCCATGGTACCGAGGTAAGCTTCACCGTACGCCTGCTCCCCTTGCCGGGAGACGTGCAGATCGCTTCAATGGCACGAGAAGATGAGTTCAGCGCCTATTCCCCCTTCAGCAAGCCGCCAAAACCACAGGCAAATCGTATTCTTGTCGCAGATGATGTGGCCAGCAACAGACAGCTCGTGCGCTTCTTCCTTGAAGGGTTACCGTACGTGCTTGAAGAAGCCCGAACCGGTGAAGAAGCCATAGAGCGGTACCAGAATCAGCCTTACGGCATGGTGCTGATTGATGCCGACATGCCCGGCCTTGGCGGTACGCATGCCGTGCAGGCCATCCGAACCATCGAATCGCAGCAAGGACTCAGTGCCGCCCCCATTCTGGCGCTTGCCGCCCGCCCCGAGGAAAGCGCGCGCATGCTTGAAGCCGGTTGTACGGCAACCCTTCTGAAGCCGCTGTCACGCATGCGTCTTCTTGAGGTGGTTACCCGCCTTGCACCACCTGCAACCGCCGCAGAAGAAACGGACGATTCTCTCGTCACCGGACATACAACCATAGAAAGGATCGGAGTCGCCCCGCAAAAAAAGGCTGCTCCCGCGGAAGCCCTGCACCAGAACACTGTGCTGTATCATTCCGATGCGGAAACAGGCTCAGATCGCCTTCCGCAGGAAGAGCAAACGCTCCCTGCTGCCCTTTTGCAAAAGCCGGTCCCAGCCCCTGCACCCGCCCCCCCCCCCAGCCCCGCTCCGGAACCGGAGATCGCAGTGCGGACGGAAGGTGACATGCCTACGCTGGATTCCAGCCTGCTGCCGCTTGTACCAGGACTGCTGGAAAGTATAGATGAAGCTCTGGCCGATGCGCACAGAAGTGTGCGCAACGGCAGCCCCTTGGGCGTTCAGGAAGCTGCCGGGCGTCTGGCAGGCACTGCCTCCAGCTTCGGCCTGCGCGTTCTTGAACGTATGGCCCGCTGTGTCGAGAGAGCCGCGCTTGCTGACGACCTTGATGCCATACTGAACCTGCTGCCCGAACTCGAGAACATGGCACAGCGTAACAACCGCGCGCTTACGGACATCTATCGCATGCACAAGGCCATGTCCGCATCGGAAGACCGCAACATCCGGTAAGGTAGACCTGCCTGCTCAAACAGGCCAACACCGCCCGTGGCTTCGCCACTGGGCGATTGGCCCCTTTGCGCATTCACCCGCTTACATAGGACACTGCTTGATTTTTGCCCTTCGTAACGTTGACAAGGCGAAACGATAGGGGTATCCAAACTGCGTGAGTGAACACTTAAAATTAATAGTCCACCGCTACCTGATATAACAACTGCAATACTATACACGAGCACGATCCATCAGCCTGTCTCACCTTGAAGACGGGCAAGCCATATAAGGGATAGAACATGAAACGCGATGTAATACTGGAAACAGCCGCTCGCCTTTTCGCCGAGCGCGGTTTCAACAACACCCCCACCAGCCTTCTGGCCAAAGAGGCAGGGGTTGCCGAAGGCACCATCTTCCGTCATTTCCAGACCAAGGACGATATCTTCTTCACCCTCATCAACAACGTGAAGACCCAGCTTATCAGCGATATCGAAAAGTACCTTGAGGTTCGTGGCCCTGAAAACGCCCTTGAAAAGCTGGAATCCGTCATCAAGTCCTTCTACGTGTTCGTCAAGAAGAACAACATGGAGTTCAGCCTTATCTTCCGCGATGCGCCCACCCGCTATGGTCAGCGCCATGACGACGTGTTCCTCCAGATCAAGGAAATCTACAGCTACGTCACCAACTACCTGAAGGAAGCCATCGAGGAAGGAAAGAAGGAAGGCACCATCCGCTCCGATGTATCCGCACAGGAATTCGCCGACATGCTCATGAGCACCATGGTAGGTCTTGTAAGGGCAGTTCATTTCGGATTCATCGAATCTTCTGATGATATCCTCAAAAACGTCATCGAAAGTTACACCAGACTGCTTTCCAACAAGTAGACTTGGTCTGAATGCAAGTTGAAAGCGCCGTGCAATGTACGGCGCTTTTTCATTATAAAGTTATTTCTACTCTTTATGATAGTTGACATTTAGCGTAGTAATCAATCGCAGGGCAAGTCTGTCGATCCGGGGGGAATATAGGACGACAGATACATTTTACAAGGCAAGGAGTAGCGTGTGAACTGGAAAAACATCGGATTGAAGGGCAAATTTGGTATCGGCTTCGGTTCAATCCTCCTGTTACTTAGCGGTTTGGTAATATGGTCCGTAATCGGAATAGGAACTATTGTTCGCAATGCCGAAGAGGTTATACACGGCAACGAGCTAAAAGCTGATGTCGTGCAAAAAACTGTTGATCATCTCAAGTGGGCTGAAAAAGTACAGCTACTACTCTCCGATGATACAGTGCACACTCTTAGCGTTCAGACAGATCCTACATTATGCGGGTTCGGGAAATGGTATTACGGGCAGGGCCGCAAGGATGCCGAGCACCTGGTCCCACAGCTTGCATCTGTCCTGAAGGACATTGAAGCCCCCCATAAACACCTGCACCAGTCCGCCATTGCCATTCAGAAGGCATATCTCCCTGCCGACATGAGTCTGCTCAACTTCATGTATGAAAAGAAGCTGGACCACCTTGTCTGGATGAAGACTGTGCTTGATGCGGTTACCAACCCCGCCGTTACAACGCTCAGTGTTCAGCTGGACCATACTCAATGTGGTCTTGGTCGTTGGCTCTATTCCGACGATATCCAGAACCGGATCAAGGCCGACATCCAGTTTGCAGGACTGATTTCTCCCATCTACGAACCTCACCAGAAACTCCACCAAAGCGGCGCCAAACTTGGGCGGCTACTTTCCGCCGGACATCGTGATGAAGCCATACGCATGTACCATTCGGAAACGGACCCGTTTGCCGAGGCGACCATAAGCCAGCTTGATACCGTCATAAACGAGTATGTGAAACGCGCTGAAGGGCTCAACAAAGCAAAGCATATTTTTGTGACGGAAACCATGCCGGCTCTTGAGCAGGTGCAAACCCTTCTCAATAACGTCAAGAGCATCACGTCCGAAAACATCATGACGGACGAAACCATGCTGCATGCCGCTGAAGCGACTCGTAGCGTAGTGCTTGTCAGCGGCTCTGCTGCCGTCGTGCTGGGACTTTTGCTCGCCGTCATCATCGCGCGCGGCATCATCGGCCCGCTGAAGAAAGGCGTGGACTTTGCCGAAGTTGTGGCCACGGGCGACCTCACAGCCACACTTGACGTGAACCAGAAAGACGAAATCGGCATGCTGGCAGAATCCCTGCGTTCCATGGTTAATAAACTCCAGGACGTGGCTTCCTCCATCGAAAGCGGAGCGGAAAACGTGGCTGCTGGCAGCGAAGAGCTTTCCGGCACGTCACAAACGCTGTCACAGGGAGCAACCGAACAGGCCGCTTCCATAGAAGAAATATCTGCTTCCATGGAAGAGATGACTGCCAACATCTCCCAGAATGCCGAGAACGCATCGGAAACGGAAAGGATTTCCCGTACCGCTGCATCAAGCGCCTCAGAAAGCGGTTCGGCTGTGAACCAGACCGTCTCGGCCATGAAAAACATCGCGGAAAAGATCACCATTATTGAAGAGATCGCCCGCCAGACCAACCTACTGGCTCTGAACGCCGCCATTGAAGCCGCCCGCGCCGGTGAGCACGGTAAGGGCTTTGCTGTTGTGGCTGCCGAAGTACGTAAACTGGCCGAACGCTCCGGCAACGCCGCAGCTGAAATCAGCGAGCTTTCCTCCAACAGCGTCAGCATTGCGGAAAAGGCTGGCACCATGCTGACAGCACTGGTTCCTGAAATACAGCGCACTGCAGAACTGGTGCAGGAGATTTCAGCCGGTACGAGTGAACAGGCCAATGGCGCCCTTCAGGTGAACAAGGCGATTTCCCAGCTTGAGCAGATCATTCAGCAGAATGCCTCCGCCTCGGAAGAGATGGCCTCAACGTCTGAAGAGCTGTCAGCCCAGGCCATCCAGCTGCAGCAGACCATCGCCTTTTTCAAGGTGGACGGCGACACCCGCAGAGCGCTGCCCGCCGCCCGCTCCGTAAAGGCCAATGTTGCCAGACCGAAGCCCAAGGCGCTGGCGGCCAGACAGCCGGCTCCCGTAAGGCAGCCCAAGCTGCGTCTGGATATGGATACTGACGACAGCGAGTTTGAAAAATACTAGCAAGCAAAGCCCCCGCAACCTGCCGGTTGCGGGGGCTTCATCATTATTGCCGATAGCTATCGGATGCAGACAGTCCTGCAATACGTTTGGCTAGGCATTCCCGTGCCCAGCCATTTCTACAGGCTTCTCTTTCCGCTCTGTACCGTTGTGCAACGCAGGCAGAAACTCTGCCTTCACCTCCTCCCCCTCGCCAGCTCTCCATACAAGGTCGTCCCATCCCCGCGCTTCATTGTTTCCCCGGGAGCCTTCACTCCTTTCTCCTCCACGGTAGAAACGTTCATCCATGCCATCAGCTGGCCCGCCATACTGCGGCATGGAGTTTTCACGCCCACCTTCGGTACCGTCATGCTCCGGCATGACCTTCCGGTCATCTACCGTACCCGTTCCATACCCCCACACCATGCTGTCGATGAGGTTCCCTTCCTTGCCGGGGGTGAACAGCATGATCGGGTCACCTCCCTTGTTGCGGGCGTCCGTCAGCGAACTGAACAGGGTGCGTACCGCTTCGGCCCTACGCTCCGGTTTCGCCCCTTCCATACGCTCCAGTACCGTTTCCACGCCGCGATAGAACATTCTGTTCTCAAGATCGGAGCGGGGATCACGCTTCTGAAGAAGATTCCGCAGGGCTGAGGCATCACTATGCGACAAATCCCGTCCGGGGATGATCGTGTAGGCGTCCTCAATCTTGCCCCGTCGCATATCGTCCACCGTCTTGAACAGAACGTCCGGCCTGGTCTCCCACTTATCCGCTTTCAATGAGTCGCGCATACGCTTGCGCACGCCATCGCCCAGCACCGTATCCTTATCCAGCAAATTATGCGCAGCCTGCACATCACCGCCATCCACGGCATTATAGAAGTCTTCAAAGGTCTTCTTCCGCAGCGTCTCGTCATCCTTGCTCTTCTGGTAGGCCTGCCGAGCGTTGGCTACCTCCAGCCGTTCCTGAACAACCTGCCGATGGCTGTCCTCCAGATCCGGCATGTCGTGCACATCGAGCAGATTCTGCAACGCGGTGTCATAGTCCACCGTTCCGTCCTGCCTGTAACGTTCCTCAAGCGTAGAGAACGCATGGTCTTCAAAAGCACGGTTCACGGCCTCTCTGGATCTGTCCAGATCCCTCTCCTCCAGCGTCCCTTCCAACTGCCCAAGCAGCGCACGGGCATGCACGGGGTTTTCGTCAGCCATGCGGGCAAGAAAGGCACCGGTCATGCCGGAGCGTGTAGTCTTGATGCGTTGCCCCGTCACTTCGGAGGACTCACCAAGCGTCTGCCCTGTGGAACGGAACGTCTGTTCCATGGAAAGCAGCGTATTGCTGAAATGACGCAAAGCCCGCTGCTGCAGCTCCGGCGAAAGCGTCATGCCGGCCATGCCGCCAGCCTCCGCCGCATCGCGCAGCATACCACTCATGCGCTCTTCCCGCAGTTGCTGAAGCTCCTGCGCCCTGTCCTTCAAAGCCCGCATGGCGAGCCGGTCTTCATGAAAAGCCATGCCCTGATCCAACTGCCCGATGATGGCAGCCTGCTCCACAGGATCTGCCGTACCGGATAGGGCCAAGTACGGTACCTTGCCGAATCGCGAGGCGGCCTCCTGCATCTTCCCCGGCTGCGCTTCGTCAACAATGCTGCGGAATTGATTTTCCGCCTCCAACGCACGACGCAATGCTCCGGTCACACGCTCGGCATCGCCTCTTGCAGCAGACCTCAGCTCATGAGGTGCCACAGACTCCAGAATAGTCGCCGTCTCATCCGATCCAGCAGCCGGGCCTCCGGCCCTTCTCCTTCCGCCGGAATCGGGGATATGCAAAGCCATTGTTCTCTCCTGTCTCTTTTCTGTACGCAGTCTGCGCTACCCGGCCTGAGCCATGTCCCACAGATTGGTCCATGTATCACGAACCTTGCCCACTTCACCCCACACCGTTCGTGCCTGCTGATAGCGGGTCATAAAACCGGGTTTGGACTGACTGATCAGGAAGCTACGCTCGGCATGCGCCTGTGACGACTGATTCTCATGCCGCCATGCCTGCATGGCCCCTTCATGCAGAGCCATTTCACGCGCTCTGCCTGCTTCCGAAGCCCTGTCCATGAGCGCATCGACCGCGCTTCCGTCAGACATCACCATGCCGGAAGCCGCCATGGACACTCGCATGGCACCGTTCTGCCGCTTGAAACTTCGTACGATTTCCTTGGCCTTGATGGCCGCCATGGCCCGCACGTAATCCGCTTCATATTGCGCGATGACAGCGTCGTTCTTGTAGCTGTCCGCCTTGAACGCCACCTCCCGCCTGCGGTTCCGGTCCTCCTCGAACATGCCGTATACGGTCTGAAAGGAGTTCATGGTGGAGTCGAGCGCGGAAAGTCCGGAACCGAACACCTGCCCCAAAGAGATACTACTACCCGGCATAGGCCCCTACCTGTTGGTTGGCAAACGACACTGCGGTTTGCGCATAGGTCCATCCGGAAACCTTGCTCTGCGATGCCTTCATCTTCGCCATACCGGCATCGGCAAGCAGGCTGCGGGACTGGTTCTCAGCACGCCATGCGTCCATCTCGCCCTGATACAGGCGCAGCTCCTCCTGCCTTCTGGCCTGCGAAGCATTGTCGAGCAGCACATCCATGGAACTGCCGTCCGCCATGCCCACACCGCCCGCCGCAAGCAGGGAGCGTTGCGATCCCTGCGCCCGCAGAAACTCCCTGCGCAAATTCTGCGCATCATATTTTGCAAGCTTGCGCGCGTTGGCCGCCTCATAGCTTGCCGTCTTTGCCTGCGCCTCAGCCATGCTTGCCTGGTATCTTGCCATCCGTCGCTGGTTGGCAGCCGCCTCTTCCTGCATGATCACAGCGGAGCCTGTGCTGACAACAGCCATGGCTGCCAAGGCGAGGTTAATTACGGTACACATGCCCGCCTCCCATATGGAATTTGTGAAAAGGCAACCCGAACGGCCCGAAAGGAACCGGTTCCTCCACGGTAAAACCGCACCAGCCAAGCCAGCGAACCGATGCTGCATTGCGGGCGTCCACCCAGTTCACCAGATTCGGAAAGCGTTGACGCATCAGGTCGATATACTCTCGGGAATGCTGGATAAACCCGCGAACCTGACGGACAAGTGCATCCGTCCCCAGCAACCATGGGCTGCCGGTTCCCGACAAGGAAGATGCTCCAACCCCGAACATGGCGATGACCTCGGCTTTCTCCACAACCGCCCATGCCATGCAGGACATGGAGAATGACCGCTCCAGCCCCGCATCCGGCGCGAGCCCCGTGGCGGCAAGCACCTCTCCGCAGTCGCTTCTGCGCAGACGCCCCCTCAGACCGTCAACATGACTCTGTGTTGCCTTGATGATACGAACGTCTTTCATCGGTCCCCCACCTCCAGTTGCGCGATGAGCGCAAGAATGGTCATCGGCAGCGGATAATCCTGCCGGACAAGAATACTTGCCTGAGGATCGTACCCGGCATCGAACTCCGTCACCTTGTCACCCGTGAACAACGGCACTGCTTGTCCCAGAGGGTCACTGCCCTTGCGGAACACGATTTCCCGCAGACGGGAGGCATCAGGCCCCACCTTCAACCCCAGTGATTCGTGCAGACGTACCCACAGACGGCTGACACGCTTTGTACGCCCCTGCGCCGTACCATCCTGCAACGCCACTTCCGGCTGCATGGGAGAAAGGTCCGACACAAAGGGAAGCCCCACATGCACCAAGGCAGCAGGACGCTCCAGTGTCACCTTGCCGCCACTCACCACCCTGTCAGGATGCACCCAGCCGTCCGTAAGAATGGTCACGGTCCGGCCTTCCAGATGGTCAAGCCCCGTCAATTCATCCGCGGGCTCTCCCTCATAGGTCAGCCCGCAGTCCACAAAGAAGGCGTCCCGCGTGCTGCCGCCGATGAAATACGGGGCCAGTCTTTCAACATAGCGTCTGGGCTCACCGTTCACCTCGCGGCGCACGATGCACCACAGTTCATCGCCGTCAACGGCAGGAACAACGCACACGGACTCGAAAGCCCCGTCCGTATCATGCCTGTGCCAGCCCACGACCTTGTGCTCGCGTTCGTACGTGAAGGCCACCATCTCTCCGCTTTCCAGCACACACCAGACAATGGAATGCGGCGACTGCTGATAGGCCCATTCGCGGATGGCGCTGTTGCGGGTCATGTGTTCCGAAAGCACGGTCAGATCCCCGGCATCGTAGCCGTCCACCTCAAGGCTGTAGCGGAATTCGCGCACAACCTTGCCGCAACGCTGCACAAAGAGCACCGTGGACCCGATGACGATAGGCATGATGTCTGCCGCACCGCGCACGGTCTGCCGCTGAAAGGTGACCGACATGGGAGATAAGGGCTCCCCGTTCACGCCGGACATGATCCATTCCCCGCCCAAGGTTCCTATAAGCAGCTCCTTGGTGGGGAGCATCCAGCGGATGGCATTGACGCGGTCTGCCGCAATGGTGGCAGTCACCGCGTCATCTGCACGCAGCGGGTTGGATACGTTAAGGTTCTCATAGTTACCGGACTGACTTGTCCACACAGTCTGGGGTTTCTGGCTGCTGGCAGCAAAACACAGACGCTGCTGGAAAAACTGCACCACGGAAGGATACGTGCCCTCACCCGAAAACGGGTTACGGATCTCAGGCGGGCCATCCGCGAAGTCCGGAGAAACACCTCTATCCGCCCATGAACCGGTACTGGCCCTGCCTGCATAGCCGTAGCTTTCCGAATTATTCCAGCACTTGTAGATGCGATATTCGTAGTTGCCTTCCAGCGTATCCCAGGTCAGCTCCACGCGGTCGTCCACGTTCAGTGAAGAAGCCGCCGTCACCCGAACAGGCTCGGTGGGCAGGCTTTCCTCCTCCGTATCCTTGTTCAGGGCCGTGACCACGTAGGAATATTCACGGCTGCCGGTAACGCCGACGGCCTTGCCCGCCAGATTGGCCGGCTTGACCACGCCGGAGCCGAACACCAGCTCGCCGATGCGCCAGTCATCGTGCGCATGGCGCGATATTTTACGCGGCGCGTGTGAGGGGGAAACAAAATACATCACGTCCGCTGACTGACAGAACTTAAGTCCGTCCAGATCGGCTTCCGCCCACGGCGTTGCCAGTTCCACGGGACTGCCGTCCTCTTTCACGACCTGACCGCCATCTTTCCAGACCCGCATGTACAAGTTGCCGAACTCCAACGCGTAGGACTGTTCCACATTGAAGGCAAAGGGAATGAGCCGCGCTCGCCCTCCGCACGCTTTGCACTCACCGGCAAAACGGAGCCCCGGTCTGCGGCTCGCAGGGCCATGGGGATGCACAAACATGTTGCGCAGCACCGAACAACCGTTGCCGTAACGACTCTGGTCCACACGGGCGTCCATCAGCGGAGATAATTCGCCGCCGTTGAAACTGGATTGAAGAATGTTGACCGAACTCATGCCCGCCCTCCCTCATGAGGCAAAAGCTCCTGCGCTCCGTCTGCCAGCCGCCCCCCGGAAGAAATTGTCTTTTGCATAGGTGTCTCTCCCTATTATTCAAGCCGTCACCACAGACGGGCTCGCACCCATTCGTTGGTGTCGTCAGGGTCAACAGCCCCTTCCGTGGCATCCATGGCCTTGGCGCGTTCCAGCGCATTTATGTACTTGGTCATCATGGACTGCTCCAGTCGCGAACTGTTCATGAGCGGCACTGCCAGTTCTGCTGCCAGCTTGCGCGCAAGCACTTCCACGAACAATGCGGGAAAACGCGCAGGGTCAGTCACCCGCACGGTCACAACAGCCTCTGCGGGATATGCATCCGAATAAAGAACGCGGTTCTCAACTACCTCAAAATCGGCGTTGCCGCGCAGTCGGCGCACTCGCAGACAATCGGCAGGCAACTGATAGGCTCTGGCAAACCCGAAAAGGGGCGCTGCAGGCAAGGAAGCGAGGGCAATATACCGTGCTGCGAAGTTCCAATGATGCTCTTCGAGCAATTCGTCGCGCACCTCGGAATAATACTGACTGCACAGACGGGCTCCCCGCGATTCCTGCTCAAGCGAAAGAATCTCTTCGCCGCCAAGATATCTGAGTCCCTTGTTGCAGATGGAAATGACTGAAGCCATAGCCTAGTCCTCCTTGCACTGGCGGCAACACCGGCAGCCCCGTCCGGCACCGGTGCCGGTTGCCTCTTTTTCGGCAGAGCCTGCAGAACCGGCTGTCACACGGCCAGCCCTCTGCCGCCCCGCCTGCTGCCGCTCGGCATAGACGACAAGGCGCTCCAGCATCTCCTCATCAGCATTTTCCTCGAATCCCACAGCCATTCTCGTGAGTTTGGCCCGAAGCAATGCCATCCTGAAACGTCTGGCATCCTGCTCAGTTATATCGTTTGCGTTTTTCATTCTTTTCTCCTGACAGAATTCTTTGCGCTTGCCTGCCGCGTCCACCGGACCGGTCAGCGTTCTCCGATCCTGCGGAGACAATGGCCGCAACCTTGAGCAATATGCGGGCGCCCGGTCCAAGGACAGGACGCCCGCACAAGGTTAACGGGGCAGATATTCGAAGATGATGTTCACAGTGCCGCTTGCAGCAGCGTCATCAGTCCCCATAGAAGCCTTCACATACTTTGCGGTATCCGAAGGCATGGGCAGACGGGCCATGACCTCGCCTGCGGCAAAACTCATGGCCTTACCGACTGCCGCCTTGCGGAACAGCACGGGTACGTCCGCAAACACGGCATCGTCCGCGCTTTCCTGCAGTGACAGGGTCAGAGTGGCATTCTCCGCAATGGCCACGGGGGTTGCCGCCACCATCACCACTTCGGCCGCGCCGAGCATGGATCCCGCCTTGCGGGAACCGCCGTTCCCTGCCGCAGTGGTGTTTGCGGGCAGAGTCTGGGCCTTGGCCAAATGCTCACCGTACACCGTAAGCTGATTCTTATACATACTGTCTCTCCTTTTCTTGCGCGGAGCAAATCCGCAGCACCATTAGAAAGCGACGGCCTTTTCTGCGGCGTCGAGGAAGTTGTAGGAAGTAACGATCTCCACGCCGTTCCAATGGGTGACCTGGCGATCCATGTCCTTGCCGCCCACGTTCACCTGCAGGGACTTGCCCTTGTGCTCGTAAAGCAAAGTCTTGGCCTTCTCGTGCATGAACAGGAAGGTGTTGCCGGGAATGGCGCGCACGTCGGCAAGCAGATCATCGATCATCATGGCCGTGGGCAGGTTGGACTTATTGATGTTCACAATGGCGGCCACGGAGTGCCTGTTGGCAATCTGGATGCCGAAATAGGCCTTCAGGCGCATGCCGAAGCACAAAACGCCCTGATGCTTGCCTGAAGCCGCCTTGTAGATGGAACCGCTGTTGATGGGGGTTACGTCCAGCAGGGAACCCTGCTTGAAGCTTTCCTTGGAATACAGCCCGGTGGTCTCACCGGAGATGAAGCGCACGGCCAGCATGGAATAGCAGTCGTCGGTCGCCGCACCGGCGTTGACGGCCTTGCCCTTGTCCAATGCCCAGGTGCGGAAGTTGTCGTACAGAATACGCTGTTCAGCGGCCATGCCGGACTTGCGGATGACCTTGGGCAGCTTCTTGGCAAAGTAGTTGGTCGTGCCGCCGAACATATTGGCGGTATCTTCAGGACACTCGATCTCGCCCCCAAGGATGGAAAGGTCCACCTTCTTCAGGTCGGATGTCACATCCACGGCAGGCAGCGGGGCGTTCATCTCCACCCAGCCCGCACCGTCCACGTCGCTCACATCCTCATACATGTTCCACAGGCCGTGCGAGGCTTCCTCAAAAGGAATGACCGCCAGAATCGGCGCTTCTTCAGTCAGGTTGTCCACCTGTTCGGGCATCTTGCGGCTATGCACGGTTGCCAGATCTTTCAGTGTTGCACCCATTTTCATTACTCCTTAATTCTTGAACACTTCGGTTCTCAGGTATTCTTCGGTTGTCATCATCCGGTGGGAACTCGCATACGCACCGGGGTGAGCGGAAAAAGCATCTTCGCTGATGCATTCACCGATCACGGCCATCATCTCCGCAAACACGGCGTTATTGCCAAGCCCCGTTGCCAGCATGGGGCGCAGCCTGCCGCCCACTTCGCGATCCAGCAGATGCGTGGCATAATTGGCTCTGGCCAGTTTCTCGTCGAAGCAGCCCGCCCAAGCTCCCTCCCTGAGGGAACGGAGCGAGGCCTCCTTCTCAAACCGCATGCGCCGGCCCGTTTCCGCGAGATAAAACTCCGCGGCCTGTTGCGCCTGACCGGGCGTAAGGCCACAGTCGACACAAAATTGCCGGTAACTGCCGAGCAGGCCCTCATCCACAGGCATGCCTTCGGGAAGGGAAAGCTCCACCGATGCAGGATCGATGAGCGGCATTTCCGCCCCGCCGGAACCATTTCCGGACGGGCCCGCCTCGGGGGCGGCCTCAGCGGCGTCACCGGACACATCGGCCGCCTTCCCTGCGCCAGAAGTCCTCAGCGCAAGCTTCCTGTCTGCAAGATGTTCCATGCCTGCTGGCAGCTCTCCGGAAACAACGGTTTCATTCCGCTTTCCGGCCTGCGCCTTGTCCGCCGGTGCGACGGCGTGTTCCCCTGCCATGACGGCTGCATTGCCGCCTCCATGTTCCCCGGAGCCGGATGCGGTGTTTCCCTGACCGGCGTCGGTGGTAAATTCGTTCTGCATTGTGATTGCTCCCTGCGTTAGGTTCCGTGGCTACGGCCACGGAATGGAAAACGCGACATCATGAATTGGTAAGCTGTCGGACTTCATGGATCAGGCTCCGTGAATCAGGCTCAACTCTCGGTTCGCGTGCCTGTCCGCATGTTGGAACGCGCCCACTGACGGGCCCCCTCAAGCTGCATGCGCACGTGGCTCACGGGGTCAGAAAGTGCTATGTCCGCCATGCGGTCGCGGGCATAGTCATAGAGGGCCGTTGCCCCATAGACAGAGGCGTTGGTGCGCGAAAGCCGCTCGTTGGCGCAGGCCGCATCCAGCCAGTGACGCAGCACGCGGACTCCGGCACCGGACTCCAGCCGCAGCACCTCGCGCAAGTCCGAGAGGTAGGAGAGCGCTCTTGCCTCCTCATCACGCAGCGCATTGCGGGCACTGGCGTAATCACAAGCCAGCAGGTCGGTAAGCGCGCCTTCATCCAGTTCGAGCAGACCTTTCAGTTCCGTATCTTCGGGGGTAAGCATCAAGCATTCTCCTTCATCACGCCGGTCTGCCGGAGCATCATTTCAAGGGCGTTCCCCTGACTGGTTTCCACGGACGAAAGGTCCTTGGCGCTTCTGGACATCTGCATGGCCTGCTCAAGCTGTGCCTGCTGCTGCGCCGCCTGCGCCTTTTCCACACGCAGACGCTGCACTTCGTCATCAGAACGGATGATACGGGCAGGTGCACCGGCAATGGCGGCCAGTTCGTCCACGCACTGATCAAAGTCGATCTTGTCCAGCACCTGCGGCGCAACAGCGGCCATGCGGCCCACTTCCATCGTCAACTGGCGAATGGCGTTGCCGGAGGACTGTTTCTGGGCCTGCGCCAGAACAGAGACATATTCGATATCCAGATCCTCTCCCGCCAGTTCCGGCGGCACCGGCGGCAGCATGCCTTTACGGTGGAGAATGCCGAAGCTGCGGGTGATGAGCGGGTCCAGAATCTCCGT
The DNA here is from genome assembly GCF_026230175.1 of Desulfovibrio mangrovi. NCBI lineage: Bacteria > Pseudomonadati > Thermodesulfobacteriota > Desulfovibrionia > Desulfovibrionales > Desulfovibrionaceae > Desulfovibrio > Desulfovibrio mangrovi. The sequence goes on along the minus strand of NZ_CP104208.1, from coordinate 3,918,780 downwards.
CTGGTAACGCTCTATGACCGGACCGAGCATGAGCAGTTTTTCCTGACTGCGCTCCATGATCTCCGCCGCGGTCACGTTGGAACGCGAGTCCCCCGCAAACATGAGGAAGAGATCATTGAAGAAGCCCTCGCGGATGGCCTTGCGCACATCTTCGATCTTGTAGGTCACGGCCTGAATGTCGGGATTGATCTGATACAGCGGAGCCAGAGCCTCGGGCTGGTTGGGATTCACATAGTTCTGCGCGCCGGGAATGAGGTTAAGCCGCTGCTTGTAACCGGTGGGCACACGCATGGGCGGATTGACCACCTTGTGCACAGCCAGAAGCTGGCTCTTGGCCATCTCCTGCAGCATCTTCACGTCCGGCAGGGCATCCATGCCGGGAGAACGGCCATACACATCCGCTCCGGAAACATCCCAGCGGGCGCAGAGATGCGGAAATTCCTCATAGCCGCCCTCATGCAACAGGTCATCCGCCTCGCCGTTGGCCTCGAATACGAGAGAAGCAAACGGCATATTGCGGAAGTCACGCTTGGAAGGGTCCCTATCCTTGCGGGGCATGACCAGATGCACCACCTCGACGAAACCGTAAGGCTCCTTCACAAGCTTGCGGCGGGTGCTGCGGCTCAGCCTGTCTTCACCATACTTTTCCGCGATCTGGCGTGCAGTCATCATGGAACGACGCACCACCGTATCCACCCTGCCCCATGCGTTGGTTGCCCACGCATATTCGCCGCAGGTAAGACAGGTGAAGTTCATCACCCGCTCGCGGTCCGCCTCATGGAACAGATCGGCGGAACCGAACGCGCCAAGTTCCGTATACATGCCGTGAATGGACTGGTAGAAATTCGATCGCGCCAGCGCGCCGTAAATGCGGTTTTCCACATCGTCCAGCCACATGCGTACCGGCCCGAACTCCATCAGGTCCCTGTTTCCGAGGCGAAGCCGGAACCACGGGCGCGCCGGCGAAGTGAGTCCCCCCTGCATTCCGGCCGCCAAAACACGTACGGCGCGGGTTGCCGTAGCGTCGATGATCTTGCCGCCGCGACGGTCTCCGGAATCCGGCTCCCATGAGGCGGTGCCGGAGAACCGCCCCTTGCGCGGCACAACGTACTCGGCAATGTCCCGCCAGTGGGATTCCCAGCCACTACGCTGCGATTCCAGAAAGGAAAGTGTTTCGCGAGCCCGTTTCAGTCTGCTCGATTCCATGGTTACTGCCCCAGTAGTTGCTTCTTGTTCACGTTGGCCTGAGAGGTATCTCCCAGCGCACCAGTGATGATGGTCGAATCGCGCCCCAGCGCCGCAAGCTGCGCCTTCCGCTCGTTATCTCTCGCCTTCTTCGATTCCTCGGTTTCCCCTTCCACCTCTTTCGGCGGATCCGGCGGCGGAGGTGCCACCGGTGCAGGGGGGGAGTAGGACTTGCCACCGCCACCGCCCATACGTTTCTCCTTCTGCGCTTCTCATCACGTTGCAGATTCGGCGCATCGCACGTTGCGCATCCGGCCCCATGCCGTCCGCGTGTGGGCAGACCCTACAACACGCTGTTCTGGCGAATCCGGCGTCAGCGGGGGCCCGACCATGCGTCAGATGGATCCCGGCGGGGCCTGACCGGGGGTGGACAGGTTCTGCAACGCAGGCTCAATTCCGTTTTTCGGGCACAAAAAAAGCCCCCGCCTTGCGGCGGGGGCCATGGAAGCAAAACAATCCGAGAAAGAACTATTCGGTCGCGCGCAGCGCTTCAGGGGCAACACCCTGCTGACGTGCGAAGTAGTCCTGCGTTTCGCGGACGATGACGGGGCTGAGCATGATCAGACCGATCAGGTTGGGAATGGCCATCATGCCGTTGAAAGTATCGGCAAGGGTCCAAATGAACTCCAGCTTCGCCTGCGTACCCAGAAGAACGGCGAGTACGAAGAGGATTCGGTAAGGCATGATCGCCTTCACCCCTGCAAGGTACTCAACGGACTTTTCACCGTAGTAGCACCAGCCCAGAATGGTGGAGTAGGCGAAGAGGATGATGCCGATGGTTACGACATACTTGCCGCCCGCAAAGCCCATTTCAAAGGCTTCGGTGGTCAGGGGGGCGCCGTTGAGACCGGAGTTCCAGTTGAACATGATGATGACGAGACCGGTCATGGTACACACGACGAGCGTATCGATGAAGGTCTGAGTCATGGAAACAAGCGCCTGGTTCACGGGGTGCTTGGTCTGGGCAGCAGCGGCAGCGATGGGGGCAGAACCAAGACCGGATTCGTTGGAGAATACGCCTCGTGCAACACCCATGCGGATGGCCATCATGATGGTGGCGCCTGCAAAACCGCCGGAAGCGGCAGTGGGGCTGAAAGCGGACTCAAGAACAAGAGAGATGGCGCCGGGAATCTTGCCTGCGTTCATGACCAGAATGATGAGTGCGCCGCCCATGTAGAAGAGAATCATCACAGGAATAAGCACGGCGGTAACCTTGCCGATGCTCTTGATGCCACCAAGAACAACCATGGCGGTGAAGGCTGCAAGGGCAATGCCCACAACAAGCTTGTCGACGCCGAAAGTGCTGTACACGGCATCCGCAACGGAGTGGGACTGAACCATGTTGCCGATACCGAAAGCCGCCACAGCGGCCAGAATGGCAAACAGGGTGCCCAGCCAGTTCCAGCCGAGCCCGCGGGAGATGTAGTACATGGGACCACCGGACATCTCACCGTTTTCGTCTACCACACGGTACTTAACAGCCAGCACGGCTTCGCCATACTTGGTGGCCATGCCCACAAGGCCGGTCACCCACATCCAGAACAGGGCGCCCGGGCCGCCGATGGCAATGGCGGTTGCCACGCCCGCAATATTACCCGTACCCACGGTTGCGGAAAGTGCGGTCATCAGCGCTTCGAAGTTGGAGATATCTCCCTCTTCGGCTTCGTCATCCTTGCGCTTGATCAGAGCAAGATACAGAGAGTGCCCAAGTTTGGTGAACTGCAAACCGCGCAGCATAATGGTGAGAAGCACACCGGTACCCACAAGCAGGAAAAGCATGTAGGGTCCCCAGACCAGCCCGTTCAACCAATCGATGAACGCCATGAACGATTCCATTGCAACACTCCTCTCGCCGACAGGGTCACAACAGCCTCACCCCGTATAACCATGACGGCGCGTCAGAAAAACACAGCGGCGATGCAGCAAGACAGCATAAAGAAAGTCCAATTACTACTGCATCAAAAAGCCTCACACACACTTGCGACACCAGCACCCCAGCGGCATCAATCCAGCAGAACAGCAACACTTGCCCTGCATTTTCAATATGTTATCGAAAAGTCCCAATCCTTCCGATACGCATAAGGGTACTGAGTCTGGCGTATAGTACGCCATGTGACAATTGCGTCAACTCAAGGTGATCGCTCAATCTAGCGAAAACCTCCTGAAAGAGATGGCAGGCAGATATTTACATCAAAACAGCAAGACATTTTGATCTAAAACTCAGCATTTGCTTAACGCTTTTTGCCAAAAGGGGACGAAAAATACCTACTGCGCCTTCGTTTGGCAACCCGAAAAAATGAGAAATCCTTACAAACCAATGAGTTTTGAAACACGACCCCTACCGCAAAGCAAAAAGTTTTCGATTAATTTTTGTTGTTTTTTTGATCATTTTTTCAGCATTATCTGATTTGCTGCCTGTAAACGCAAAAACTCCGACCTCAAAATAAAGTCGGAGTTTTTGTGTATTTTGATGGGAACAGCAAATTTCGCGACGAATTACCCGGCCACCTGCAAATTCAGACTCTCACGGGTGCAGACGGAGATGACTCCTCCAACGTGCCGCGGCGCTTCACCATTCTGCCCGTTACTCAGGCAAACCGCCCCCGGAAGGACTCCCAACTGCCGGAACCCGAGCCGCCTGATGAAGCGCAGGACATGAACATACGGCTCCGGCGTCAACCCGTACAGGGAATCAAGGCAATACCTGCCCTCGGCGTCCTTGCCGTGCAGCAGGAACTGCACAACATAACGGCCCAGCACCGACTTCATGCCCAATCCGGCTTTGAAGACGGCAAAATGCATCATGGCCGTCCTGCCCGCAAAATTGTTCAACCATGTCAGAGCAAGGGGTGCTTCCCCGTCATACACGGCATAACAGTATACGGAAGAATCAGTCATGAAGGCGGTAAAATCTCCTACCCCACGCACTCCTCCATCATAGAACAGGGAGTCCGCAATGCCTTCTTCCACCAGCCGGAACCAGAACGCTGCAAGCATATCCTCGGTAAGCGTAACCGTACCGGGAATATGGGCGCGCACGGTGAATGATCCTGCATCATGCATAGAGCGAATACTCCATGTTGGCCGTTGCACCGCTGTCAGGGGGCGCACAGGTTCCCTCGTCAGGGAACTCGGCACATAGCGAGGGATCGACGATACGGGCCATGCAGTCCAACATGTCGTCATGCGCAGAAACCGGAAAGGCCAGATATTCTTCCTGTACGAACTCACGCGTCAGGTCCCGCCACTGCCCCTCGTGATCACGAAACGGCGCTCTTACAGGCAGATAAAATCTGCGGCGCTCAAACAGCGGCACCAGTTTTCGGATACGGTCATTCTTGGACACCCTGCCCCCCAGTTCCAGAATCTCGAACCGGTAGTTGCGCCCCTGCATCTCGTAACGGATATGCTCAATATCAGCCTGCACGCCGTAACGCTCGTAGCCGACAGCAATGGGTTTATAGGTTCGGTGCAACCGGAACAGCCATGCGGCACGCTCGGTCAGATTCAATCTGTCCCGTACGCCGTCAATGAGGTAGTAGTTGCCGTCCACCCCAAGCCCGATGACCAGCATGACGGTATAGTCGCTTCCCGCCTTCTTTTCGCCTGCGGGGTCAACCACGATGTACCGGTTCATACCCTGCCAGTCTTCGGGACTGCGCAGCTCCCAGTACCCGAGCCACTCCTCTCGGAACCCCTGAGAGATGTCCGCCTTGGGATCCTGCAACATCTGGCAGCCGAAAACATACGGGCCCATCTGACGCCGTTTCTCATCAAGCTCCTCGCGGGAAAGAAGAACCGGCGCCCCTTCGGGCGTTCCATCAGACGTGGCGGCATGCACCCGCGGCACGGCCGCCCCTCGTTCGAGCATAGCTCTGTAGGTGTCATTATAGTGATATCGGGTGCCGATATACCGTCGCCTGCCGCCCCTCGCGCCAAGGTTCAGCGAAAGCGCCCAGCACTCAGTAACCTTGGCGATCATCTCAGGCGTGGTCACACTCTCGCGCGTCACCACGTCGTCATAGACCAGCACGGAGAAGTGCTTACCCGTGGGCTGTCCATCAACCAGTCCCCAGGCCTCCACAGTGGCCTCCTTGGGATTACCCGCCCGCCGGACCACAATGCCGTGATCAAGCGACCATCGGGGGGACTGCCGTTTGGGCTCTTCCCACAGCACGTCGGCATAACACCGCTTGAGCAGCGCGTTGTTCTCGAATTCGTATTTAATCTGAGCAAGAAACCCTTTGGCGATGGGACGGGAGTGTGAAAAGACCCCGAAGGTCTGTTCCGGGTCATTCAAGATGTCCTGAATGGTCAATCCGAAGGTGATGATGGTGGATTTGTAGTGCTCCCGCGCCCACAGGTCGAGCCTGCTGTCCGGAGCGGCCTGCACCTCGCGGCACCTGGCAAAATGCCAGTCCCTGTTCATATCCTCACGCCCGAGCAAGCGGGTCATGAGAAAGAACAGGTCGCGCCTCCCAAGCTCGGCCATGAGCGCCAGAACGGCCTCCTCCCCATGCGGCTCCGCCTCACGAAGCAGATCAGCATAACGAGCATTAGCCTCATCACGTGTCTCGCTGTTCACAGTTATCCTCCTGCGCTTCAGTTATCCGTTCTCCGATCCGTCAACGCGACTGGGAAGAACGCCAAAACGCAGGGGCTAACACGACTGTTTCATGAAAAACGGTATGAAGGCGATCCCGTGAGGGTGCAAAGACGGTCCCGGACATGTCTGGCAGGGGTTGACGGCATACAGGGCTGCCACACTCTGAAGCCGATTTTCGGCCTACTGGCAGACATCGCCCGCAACGTCATAGTCCAGCCCCGCTTTCTGACAGCTGAAAATACGCCGTTTCCGGTAGAGTTCCGGACAGGAAGCACTCTCCCCGCAAACGGCATCAAAACGGGCGCGCCACAGGCCGTAAACCTCATCGGCAAGCACTCCACGAAGCAGGGCAAACTCATAATAATATTTGTAGAAAATCGGCATATCCAGCCGCGGGACAGTCCCCTTCTGGGGCAGGGTGCTGCGCTCAAGCAAGTCGGAAACAGCTTCCAGAACACGCTGCGGATCCTCACCCTTGCGGGCCAGCTCAAAACGCAGAATGGCAGCCTTGGCAATGCTGCGCCCGAACGCAGCAAACCGTTTGGTCACGTGACCATGCTTCTTGCGGGCTACGGCGCGCACAGTGGCCGCATCATCCCCTTCCAGCGACAGGGATTTCAGCACCTCGGAAGCCAGTTCGAAGCCAAAAGGATGATCGCGGAACTCCCTGACCAGTTCGACAAAAAACCGAACATCGCCGCCAGCCCTGCGCACGCCGTCCAACCTGTTGATACGGGCGATAAACTCGCTTCCCGGCGTAAGCCGCGCCCATGAAGTCAAATCGCGGATGTAGACGGGGTCGAACTTGTCCGTATAGTCCGTGGTGCAAACCCGACAGGCAAAATCACGGGCCCCGGCCCCTCTCAGTCCGGCCTCAAAGCAGCACTCCTGACAGGGAGTGGCCAATTCGCGCTGAGCGCCGTGCGGATGCCCGTTTCCCCCAAGGTGAATGAACTCATGGAAGACCACCGCCTGAATATATTCGCTGTCTTCATGCGACATGACAGGACTCAGAACAATGTAGGGCGACTTCCTGCGTTCCTCGCTGCGCACCCCCATCCCCTTCATCTGCCGCGACACGAGTGTACGACACAAAACCACCGGCAGTGCGGCGTGCTCCTGCCCAAGCACTGAGGCCATTTCCGATACAAGCATACGCGTGGTCTCGGCAGGGGTTGCGGCAAGACAACGAAGCCCGCGCTGCAGGGCAGTGGTCACGGTGGCAGGCAGCGTCTCAGAAAACGCGTTAAGGCACTCCCGGTTTACGGCAATGCCGCTGTCCAGCACCATGTATTCGCCCTTGGTGGCAACAACATCTCCCTTGGCGGCCAGCAGCCGCTTCAGCGCATTCCTTGCCTTGGGCGAACAATCCTGACACATGACGTTTAACAACGCCTCGTCAGAATCGCGCGCCGCCATGCCCCGCTCTGCAGAAAAAAAGGAAAGCAGCATGCAAAGGCATGCTGCCCCCAGGCATCTGAAAAACATATGTACCGCCCTCAGATCGCCGAATCCGGCACAATCCTGTTTCTTCCGTCCAGTTTGGCGAGATACAGCAGACTGTCCACACGCTCCAGCAATGCAGGCGCATCTTCGTCATCGCGCATCATGACCACGCCGCCACTCACACTGGCAGCCCTGCCCGTACAGGGTACAACGGTCGATGCCAACTGCGTTCGGAACCTGTCCATCTCCTGCCATGCCTCCTTCAAAGTCAATCCGGGCATAGCGACCAAAAATTCACCACCGTTCATCCGGCTGAACAGGTCTTCAGGACGCAGGCACGCGCCCAACGTTTCAGCCACGTACTGCAACACCTCATCACCACACCGCCTGCCAAAAGCCTGATTAAGCCGCTTGAACATATCCAGATCAAGCAGGCAGACCGCAAGGGGATACTCCTTTTCACGGGCTTCCACCACCGCACGTGCCAACAGGACATTGGCCTCCATTCTGCCACATGGTCCCGCCGGAAAAACGCCTGACGGAGTCTCACTGCTCCGGCATTCCCGAAATTCGTCAAGCTCACGTTTCAACCGCCGCTCTTCGGAAGCATCTTCGAGAGAAACAACCAGATACTGCAACACTCCGGAGTCAGACATGACAGGAGCAGCCTGCACCCGCAACCAGACCGGTTCATATCCGGAGGCACGCTGCACGCCGAGCATCTTCCAGCCGCTGGCCTTTCCTTCACGAAGCGCCACCGCAACCGGATGATTCTCCGCAAGAAGCGGCTCCCCATTTTCCGCCAGAAAATAATCCAGCGGTGCAGCAGCCTCCGCCACAACGCCAAGCAATTCGCGTGCGGTCCGATTCGCATATACAGCTGCACCTTCCGGCGAGAAGATCATCACCCCGGAAGGCAGGCTGTCCGTAAATTCGTATAGCTCCTGCAGCAACTTCATATACATCCCTCGCAATACGTTACGTTTTACCGTGCCGGATAAGCCCCACTCTACAATAAACGTTTCTGCATGAGTAGAAAAAAAGCTTCCTGTAACCAACCTTACGGCAAAAAGAGCATCTGCCGACCATGCCCCCTCTTCAACTCCTAACATATTGTTGCTACGAACTATTGCCACACAATGATCAGAGCCGCGATCAGAGCCGCATTCCTATGAACAAAGCTGCCGTTTTTTTACTAGTAAACATTCTCAAAACTTTGCTATATGAGGATTCACTCGCAACGTTTTTTGCGATGACTTGCAGAGCTACACGCTAAACAAGGCTGTCCAATAATAACCATATCAGATAAAACGATATTTTTTCGGCTATCCGAACAACACAAATCACCTGCGGGCGGGCGACAAGCCCGGAAGCACCAACTGACGGTTCTGCCCCAAGAATCTTCAACAGGACAAAGGGAAGCTACGCCCACACTGATTGCTGCAACACCATTCCGACAGGGTGTCCCCTGCTCGACCCAAACACAAGGATCGCACAATGCGCTGGAAACAGTTTCTCACTCCCGTCAAATCGATAGACGCCCACGAAGCACAAAGCATGCTGGAAACCGATCCGCAGGTTCAACTGCTCGATGTACGTCAGGACAAGGAATATCAGGAAGGGCACATCGCCGGAGCCAAGTTCATTCCGCTTGCCTCACTGGACGAAATGCTCGGAGAAATAGACAAGCAACGCCCTGTCATCGTCTATTGCGCCATCGGCGGCAGAAGCCGGGTTGCGGCCCAGTTGCTGGCGGGCAAGGGCTTTGACAAGGTCTTCAACCTTTCCGGCGGCATCAAGGCATGGAACGGCTGGAAAGGCTTTGGCGACTACGAACAGGGGCTGGACCTGTTCATGAATGCCGAAAACCTGCAGGAAATTCTGGAAATTGCCTATGTCATGGAAAAGGCCCTCGGCGAGTTTTACGCCACCATGGCAAAGAGCGTGAAAGCTCCCAAGGCGGCAGACCTGTTCACCCGGCTCGCCTCTGTCGAGAACAAGCACAGCGACGCCGTGGCAGAGCAGTTGCGCGCCGTTTCGGGCAATGCACCACTTCCGTCCGTCGGCCCTGACGCAACTCCTGAAAGCGGGCTGACGACCGAGGAATACATGCACAGGCTGGGAACGAATGTTGAATCTCCCCGAGATGTCGTGGACTTTGCCATGGCGCTGGAAGCACAGGCCATGGACCTCTATGCCAGGGCAGCAGAAAACGCGCCGGATGCCGCATCCCGTGAAGCGCTTGAACGCATGTCGCAGGAAGAACGGGGGCATCTGAAACACCTTGCCGTGCTCATGGATTCGCTGGTGTAAACACTCCCCATCATTCCTCGATCCTGCTATACTGCCCCCACTGACCTGACCACAGAAGGAGAGCAACCATGTCGAAACTACTGCTTGTCGGTGCCGGCCATGCGCACATGACCATAATGGAGAATATTCCCGCCATCCTAGCCAAAGGCCACGAAGTTACGGTCATCGGCCCCGGCGAACGCCACTACTATTCCGGCATGGGGCCGGGTATGCTCGGCGGCGACTACAAGCCGCAGGACATCAGCTTCCCCGTCAAACGCGCCTGCGAACAGGCCGGCGCAACCTTCCTTGTGGACAAGTGCGCCGCCATCAAGCCGGAAGAAAAGCTGGTGGTTCTGGAATCAGGGCAGGAAGTGCCCTACGATGTGGCCTCATTCAACACAGGCAGTTCCATCGTGGATGACGTTGTTCAGAAAGGCAGTCAGGACATCTACAGGGTAAAACCCATCGAGAATCTACTCATGGGCCGCGAACGCCTGATGGAACTGGCCCGCAAGGACCATGTGCGTGTCGCCGTCGTCGGCGGCGGACCCGCGGGCGTAGAGGTTGCGGGCAACGCATGGGCCTGCGGTCAGGAGGTTGGAGGCAACGTCTCCGTCGCCCTGTTTCACGGCAAAACCTTCATGTCCAAGGCCCCGGACACCGTGCGCGAACTCTGCCGCAAGGCCCTGCTGAAACACGGTGTGGAACTGGTGGGCGGCAATTACGTGCAATCCGTTTCCACCGGAAAGGTCACACTGGACAACGGCAAACAACACTCTGCGGACATCATCTTCATCGCCATGGGTGTGCGTCCCCGCCCCCTCTTCGCCCCCTCCGGCATTCCGGCAGGGCCGGACGGCGGACTGCTGGTGAACAAGTACCTGCAGAGTCCCAAATATCCGGACATTTTCGGCGGAGGCGACTGCATCTGGTTCGAGCCGCAGCCGCTGGACAAGGTAGGCGTCTACGCCGTGCGCGAGAATCCCGTGCTCTACCATAACGTCATGGCGCAGCTCGAAGGCGCACCGCTCATGGAATTCTCTCCGGGTGGCGACTACCTGCTCATCTACAACACGGGCGGGCGCACCGGCGTGCTGCATAAATTCGGCATCCGCTTCGGCGGCAGCCTCGCGTTCCGCATCAAGGACTACATCGATTCAGCCTTCATGAAAAAATTCAAACCGGAATATGAACGCACGGGACGCTACGCCTGATCTGCCCCAAAGCCGACGGAGCAAACGTCCCCACCGGCCTGACAAAACATCGAGTCCTGGATCAGGGACCGGCAGAGACAATTCTGCCGGTCCCTTTTTCATTGTCTCCTAGAAATCGCCATCGTCACCGGACCCGAAAGAATCCCAGTCCGGTTCGTCTTCGAATCCTTCTTCGTGCCCCCCTGCGTTTTCTTCACCAAAGCGGCCCCCGCCCCGTTCGGAGGATGGCCTCTTCCTCTTCACAGCAGCTAATGATGGCTCATGTGCAGACGCCATGCCCCCGTTCTTAGGGACAGCCACGTCTTCAACACGCCCCGTCTGCCTGTCCGCCTCCCTGTCACCGCCGCCACAGATGCGGGACACGCCATACATGGCGTCCAGCTTCTCCCGTAATTCTGGTGAGATGACAGGCAGGCAGGCGTCTGCTGCAGGCTCGGCATCATCCGTCCGTTCCTCATACAATCCCACGTGGCGTGCCAGCATCTCAAGGGCCTTGAGCTTGGAGTGCAGCTTCACCCGCACGGTACCGCCACGGGATGTCGTGGTTTCCGTTATCTCGGCAATGGCAGCCGCCTGTTCAGTACTGAGCGAGCCGGAATCAAGAAGTTCCAACGAGTCTCCGGACCAGCGGCACACGTCCGCCATGGTGGTAAAACCGATGGCTGCAAGCTCGCGGAGCACCATATCCTGTGTCACCTGCACACGCTCGATACGCTGCTCCCGCGCTTCGCGTATGGCCTCCCTCACTCCGGCATGCCGCATGTTGCGAACGGCGGCACGCCTGCAGCCAGCCTCGCTGTATCCGGCCCTGCGTGCGGCTGCATCCGCATCAAGGTCAATCAGGTATTCCTCAGCAAATCGCTTCTGTTGCGGTGTAAGCCTGCTCATGGACGAGCCTCCCGCCGCTGCCGCAGTTCCACCTTGATCTCCTCCAGCATCCGGTGCATGGCGATAATACGCTCGTCAATACGCTCCACCTGCAGCACAGTCTTGCGGGCCTCACGCACCTCTTCACGCATAAGGGCTGTTCTGGACTCCAGCGCTTCAAGCCGCGCCTCAAGGGACACAATCATGCCTACAGCAATAGCCAGACTCGTAAGGGCCGATACAACGGTGGATATGTTCACCCGCCGGTCAAAACACCAGCCGCTTTCCTCGCTACAACGCTGCATTGCCGCTTCCGCCCTGAGGCTTGCCCTGTCCCAGCAGAGCATCCTTGCGATATGAACCCAGCGACGAGCCCAGATAGTAGTTCACCACCGCCCCGAAGGCCGTACCGAGAGAACCCAACAACAAGAGAGCGGGCTCGTTCACTTGCCCCATCTCTACCACCGCCTGCAGCATCCAGAAAAAACCGACAATGACCACAATGGCCACAAGCCCTGTCACCCATGCCCCTCCGTGCCCCGCCTTGGCGAGTTGCACTTCCCGTTCACGGGCGCTGCGCACATTATCGAGTTCGGCCTGCAACTGCGTTGCCTGCCAGCGCAGCAGCAGTGACGCGTGTTCCTTCTCCAGCTCCTTGAGGCGGACAAGGGCCTGAGGGTCATCAAGCACCCGTGCTATCTCATCAGGCTCCGGCGCAACGCCGAACAGGCTGGCGACCAGCGAACCGGCAGCTCCAGCCACTGCCCCTGCAGGACCGCCAAGAACCGTTGCCAGCACGGGGGCAGCCTTTGCCACGGTTTTCGCCACATCTTTCCATTCCATGGAGAATGTCTCCTTCTCTCTGCAATCCCCTGCCCCGCCCGACAGGATGGTCGCGTTATTCATGGCATTGCGTAACATGGTAATTTTCCGTGAAATGCCGAAAGACGTGTCCCGGGGTAGCGTCCCGCAGGTACCGGAGAGGCGTAACCGAGGGTGGACGGCATTCCGGAATATCGCATCAAAAAACAAAAGACCGGCCAAAGCCGGTCTTTCAGATTCATATAACGTACTGCCGGACAGCCCCCCGAAGGCTTCTGCCGTGTCCGGTTGCTTCCAAAGGTCAGTGCTGTCGCGGTGCTTACTCGCAGATGCCTTGCTGCACGGCATTATCCCAACCAGTACAATCCCCTTTCTTGCAGCCGGTTTTGAAGTCATCGCAGGCAGCGGTAATCCGTTCATCCAGAAGTCGGGTCGCCGCGCGGAAGTTCCACGCCCTGTGATAATTCGAATCCATGTCTATGGCGCGGGTAAGGTCACGCTCCGCTCCCATAAGGTTACCGAGGCGCATCTCCACAAGTCCTCTGTAGGAATAAGACTCAACGGTCGGGGCCAGCCTGACCGCTTTGTTCAAGTCGTCCAGAGCAAGATCGTACCACCCCTTGTCTGAATAGGCCAAACCGCGGCGCAGCCACGCCTGCGCATACTCCGGCTCCAGCGTAATCGCTTCCGTCAGCCACTTTATGGCCTGATCGGGATCAGTGCAACGCTCCCCCCGCCACAGCACATGAGCCTTGGCAAAGGCACGCTCCGCCTGCTCATTATATATGCCCGCCGTTCCCACAGGATTGAAACGCCCCAAAGGAGCAGACTCGCTCTTGCCGCAACCGGCCAGCGCAAAGATAAGGCACAGACAAATGCCAAATGTTTTAAGCATGTTATGTTTCACAGCAGCTATCGTCAAAACGGTCATCTTCCGTTCATCCTCCTTGGTTCCGCCCATGTCTCGACGTGCTCTCGAATGGCGGTCGCATATGAGGGGCAAGGCTAGCCGCTATCCGCAGCAAAGAAAAGGGGGAAAGGTGACAAGAGAATAAATAGGAGCACGGAAGCATAAGGCGCATTCTGCAAAGGAATGGCGGGAGACACTATTTTGCAGAACCGGGGACCAAACGCTTCCGTGCAGATTCCCTTCGGCACTCCTTGCGGGAGATATGTCCATGACGACAATGGAGCATATCGGGGTACCGATTACGAGAATCACCTAAACACATATCGCAATCCATGATTCTTGGAAAGGAATAATTGGCTTTGTCATACAACTATACGCATTCACATCAACCAAAGCGACAACCGCATGATACATCAAACCGAATATATAATAAAACGATGATATTATGCCACACACCTCCGCAACGAGCCGACACTACGTTGCCAAACATTACCCCGGCAGTCTCCGTGTCTATCCATGACAGAAAAAAAACAGCGCAAACCTGACCGTGATATCTTTTACAACATACATCAACAACCTAATCAGACACCTCTGACATTTTCCCAAAGGGACAACAGGAATTATATGACCAGCTTGACATCACCTCGAGACGCGATCTAAATAAATAAAAACCTATATAGGACAATCAAGTGAACATTCCCCGTTTTTCGTCTCTCAGAGAACATGCCCGTCGGCACATCAGTACGCTGATAGGCATGAGGTCAGGGCAGGAGAAAGGACCCGAAACGCATAATACCGACGCCCTGATCACAGCACTGGGCATCTTTCTTGAGCAGGCACCATCAATGGACATGCTCTGCGATCCGGACAGTGCTTTCGCCCGGCATTTGCGAGAAACCATCGCCAACGCAACCTTGACCGACAGCGAGATCCTCCCGCTGCTGGAAGACATCCTCATCCTCATCCGCGAGAAGAATCTGCGGGCCCCAGCCCTGCACAACTGCCAATCCGAGATCCAGCTCATCAATACTGTAGAAAGCGGCACGGTCTGGTCTCCAACAGACAACACGGCCTTCACGATGCACTATTTTTACGACCTTCCTCTCCACATCGCCAAAAGCATCATGGAACAGATCCCGGTTCGACGCTGAAGCTACGGCATCTTTTCCCTGAAGCTTCGGCAATCTGTTCTCCACGTTCCGCCTTTGCCTGCAGCAACTCTTATGATACAGTCCGTCCGCAATACAGCCGGCTTGCAGACACAAAGGCAGGATGCATGGATCAGCCCCCAAAGGATACAAGACAGTACGGCGTTTCAGCCGTGCTCATCTTTGTCCTGGCAACTCTCGCCGCCACTCTCTACCAGTATGTGACTTCGGAGATCCTGCCACAGGGCTCCCCGTTGCGACTGGCGCTTCCAGTTGCCGCCGGCATTCTTGCCACACTCTTCATCAGACTGCTCTCTGCACGCCACTGTTCCCGATGCCCTCTGCCCGCAGAAAACGCAGAACAGCGGGAGGCTCAGGAAAAACAGCAAATTGAACTTGCCAGACAACGCCGCAAGACTGCCGAAGCCGAGAGGCAGGCCATGGCATTGCAACGGCATGCTGCAGAGTCCGTGCATTCAGACCTTGCGATGAAGCGTCACGAAAGCCGTTTTCAGGTGGCCTTTCATGCCACACCGGACCCCATTCTCTTCATCAATGCAGACACGGGGCTGGTCATGGATCTGAACGAGAGTTTTCTGCACCTGCTGGGCATAAGCTGGCGCGAAGTCATGGGCGCACCTATACAAGACATCCTCCACTGGCATTCCCAGGAGGATCAGGATCGCTATGCCACCCTCCGCCAGACCGGTTCCGTCAGCAACCTGCGGGCCGACATCCGCGATTCCGGCGGCAGAGCACGGCAGTTTCTCATCTCTGCCCGCGCCATTGAACTGGACGGCGTGCGCAGCGACATCATCATCGCCCGCGACATCACGGACATTGAAAGCCTGCGCCACGAACTGGCCAGCAAGACAGAACTGCTCGAATCCATCCTGCGGCACATTCCCTATTATATATTCTGGAAGGATACGAACCATCACTATCTCGGAGCCAACGCCCTGTTCCGCTCCGCATTTCCGAATGCGGCCTTGCAACGCGTGGAAGACTTCGCGGATGACGAGCTTGATAACCGCATGCTCCGGAAATCCCCCCACACGCAGGGAACCCGTCAGGAAGACCAGCATGTCATGGCATCAGGCGTTCCCATCATCAATGCGGAACGCTCCATGTTCATCAACGAGGAAGGCCAGCCCCCGCGGCAGGCAGATGTTCTGGTAAGCAAGGTGCCCCTGCGGGACAATCAGGGCAGCATTTCCGGCATGCTCGGCATTATTGCGGATGTATCAGACCTGCGCCAGCAGGAACGGCAGTTCCTCATGCTACTCAACGGCATACCGGACCCCGCATGGATCAAGGACGCCGAAGGACGCTACAGCGTTGCCAACCGCGCACTCGGGGAACTATTGGGCAAGGCACCGGCAGACCTTGCTGGGCTTACGGACAACGACCTGCTGCCGGAAGAGATGGCCAGACGCTGCTCGGCCAACGAGCGGGCTGTGGTACAAACCGGCATGCCGCTGCGTAATGACGAATTATGCCAGACCAACGGCAAATCCAAGTGGTTTGAAGTCATCCGCCAACCCCTGACCGAAGAAACGCCGGAAGGGTTTATCCGCGTTCTCGGCACCATGGGCATTGCCCGCGACATCTCGGAACGGCGCAAGGCCGAAGATGAAATCAGAACCCTATCGCGGGCCATTGAGCAAAGCTCCACCGCAGTTGCCATTACGACACGGGAAGGCATCGTGGAATACGTGAATCCCCGCTACACGGAAATCACCGGCCTTCTGCCTGCCCAAGCCCACAACAGGCAGCCGGCCATTCTGCACAGTCTGCCGGAGATCACGCCGGACGAGGTGTGGAAGCTCATTCAATGCGGGGAACAATGGAGAGGGGAATTCGAATATGCTCGCAAGGGCGGCGCATCGTGCTGGCTGCTGGCGTCCATCTCGCCCGTGATGAACGATGCGGGCAGCATTCTGAACGCACTGATAGTACTGGACGACATAACCCAAAGAAAGGAGCAGGAGGAATACATCCGCTTCATGGCCATGAACGACGGCCTGACCTCCCTGCCAAACCGCCGACTGTTCATGAACAGGCTGCGGCAGGCTGCGGCCATGTACCAACGCGACAATACGCCATTCGCCCTGCTCTTCCTCGACCTGAATAATTTCAAGGAGATCAACGATACGCTGGGCCACGATGCGGGCGATCTGGTACTGAAAACCATAGCAGACCGCATTTCCGAAAGCCTGCGGGAAGTTGACTTCGCCGCACGGCTCGGCGGCGACGAATTCGTCGTGCTACTGCACAACATCAGAAACGAGACGGAGATTCACAAGGCCGCGACCCGCATCGCCGAAGCCGTCCGCCTGCCCGTTACGATCAACGGGCAGGAAAGACAGGTGGAAACCGCCATCGGTATAGCCCTGTGTCCGCAGCACGGCACAGATCCCGACTCGCTGCTGACCATGGCGGACAAGGCCATGTACCAGTGCAAATCGGCACCTCAGGTCCCCTACATTACCAGCGAGATCCAAAGCGAATACGGGAACTAGCCCCTTCCGCTACCAATCGGGCCGTGCCTACACAAACAGGTCGGGATCCGAAGGTGTCCGATCCCACTGAATCTTTCCGTGGCTCTTCTTCATCTTGCGCAACATGACGTATACAGCCCCTGCACCGCCATCTCTGGGCTGTGCGGTACAAAAAGCCAGAACGACCCGCTTGAAGGGATCCCTTGTCAGCCAATGCTGCATTTTCTGACGCAACACCCCGAAGCCTTCCGGTGAGTTCTTGCCCCGTCCGGGAATGAGCAGTACGTTCCGCATTCCCTTGTTGTAGGCCATGCGCATGAACATCACCAAGGCATCATAGGCTTCCTGCGCCACCATGCCATGCAGATCAAGATGCGCCTCGGGGCTGTACTGACCTGCGCGAAGCTTGCCAAGCACCACAGGATCAAAACCGCTGACGTGTCCCTGTATGAACTCTTCCGTGTATTCAAGCTGAAACTCTATGGTGCCATCCAGCAGGTCCTGCAACGCCTGCGCGGCATGGGCCGCCCCCTGCCCCTTCTGAGCAAGTTCAGGCCGCTTGCGAATATCCCGCCCGCGCGAAGTGATGCCGGAAACGCCCTCCATGGCCTGCATGAAAGCATCCTCTTCCGCGTCTTCCCCATGGCTCTGCATATCTTCCGCCTGCTGCACGGTCAGCGTCTCGCGCTTCACAACGGCATCCCGGGAACGCTTTCTGGCATCGCTATCCTCGTGGGAAGACTTGATCTCCTGCGAGGTTCCCTTCTTGGCAACCTGCTTGAACTCTTCAAGATCGGCCATGGAAAAAATACCCTCATCCTGTGGCGGCTGACTGCTCTTACCATGCGCCAAAGTTCCGGCAACGTCCGCCTTTGCAGAAGAGGAAGCACCGCCGCCCGCCTTGGACGACTTGGCTTTTTCCAGACGGGCAACCCCTGTCATGGCACGCATGAAGTCAGCAGCCCCTTCTTCCTGCAACATGTCATTAACAGCAGCACCGTTTCCGCTGGGCGACTTGGCGTTCCCCATCTTGCCGGACTTGGCGGCCGACGTCTTCCGGACAAGGGTATCCTTCTGCTTCTTTCCCTTCGGGTCTTCAGCATCCTTGAACAACAATTTATCCAGCTTCTTGAACGGATTGGCATCCTCAAAAGACATATTCATCTCCTTGCACCGCATCATGCAGGAACGGCACAATCTCAACTATGTAAAACAATGAAAAAATACGGCTGAGCGCATTGCCCGCAATTTCACGGAGCGATAGGGTACAACCGTGCGGCATTTCCGCAACCCTGTCCAGCACTCCCATACTCTGAAAAAGACATCAAGGAGTTGACCATGCGAATCAATCCCCGCCTTGCAACGATATTCCTGTTCTTCGCGGTGATCACGCTCTCAGGCTGCGCCCCGAAGGTAAAGCTCTTCGGCGAGCCTTCTCCCCTGCAACAGTACACCCTGCAAGGCGATGGCGACGACAAGATACTGCTCATCAACATACACGGCGTCATAGACAACAAACCCAGCCGCGGCTGGCTCAGTTCCCGGCCGGGCATGGTCCAGCAGGTGGTTACACGACTGGATGCCGCACGGGAAGACGATGCCATCCGTTCCGTGCTGCTGGTCATCGACAGTCCCGGCGGCGGTGTGACCGCAAGCGATGTCATCCAGCATGAGCTGGCCCGCTACAAAAAGGATACGGGCAACAAGGTTGTCGCCCTGTTCATGGATATTGCTGCCTCCGGCGGGTACTACATCGCCACGGCGGCAGACGGCATCGTCGCCCATCCTTCCACGGTGACAGGCTCCATCGGCACAGTGTTCATCAGACCGCAGGTTTCAGGTCTCATGGACAAAATCGGCGTAGAGGCCATTGTCACAAAATCCGGTGCCCACAAGGACATGGGCTCTCCTTTCAGGGAAGAAACCGAAGAAGAGCAGGCCCTGTTCCAGACCATGATCGACACAATGAACAACCGTTTCCAGACGCTTGTGCAGGAGAGCAGAAAGCTCTCGCAAACGCAGGCATCCCTGTTTGCCGACGCACGCATCCTCACCGCCAATCAAGCTCTTGAGGCAGGATTGGTGGACAGAATCGGATATATGGAAGATGCATTGCGCATGGTGGAAGAAAAGGCGGGAATTGAAAACCCGAGGGTAGTGGCCTATCGCGAGTCCAGCTTCCCCAATGAGAGCGTCTACAACAACATGGAAACACGGACAGCGGACAGTGCCGCCCTCATCAACATCAGTCTTGCCGAATTTCTGGCGGTTCCCAGAACAGGTTTTTACTACCTCTGGGCACCCGAATACGTCAGATAGAACGCTATATTCATCGGAAGCGAGCCATGGGCAGCGAGATGGTAAACGTGGTTCCCTTGCCAGGTTCTGATTCAACGTCCAACGCTCCCCCATGCTTGTTCACCACCACGTCACGTGCGATGGCCAACCCTTGTCCGGTTCCCTTGCCCACCTCCTTGGTGGTGAAGAAAGGATCAAATATCAGTTGCAGGTGCTCTTGGGGGATACCGATTCCGGTATCTGAAATACGGATCACAGCCATATTGTTCTGCGCACAGCTCGACAAATGAATGAGCCCCTTATCCCCTGATACGGATATGGTGCCTGTACTTTGGGTCCGTTTCACATGGTCCCTGCTAAGTTTTTCGGCAATGGCGTGCGAGGCGTTCACAAGAATATTCATGAATACCTGATTGATCTCCGCCAGCAGACAATACACTTCCGGCAGGGCATCATCCAGATCCAGCTCCACATCGGCCACATACTTCCACTCATTGCGGGTCACGGTAAGGGTATTCCGCAACGCGTTGTTCAGATTCGCCAGCTGTTTTTCCTTACGCCCGGGATGTGAAAACTCCTTCATAGCCCGCACAATGGTGGTTATGCGCCCCATGCCGTCCAACGACTGGGCTATGGCTGTGGGCAGTTCGGCACGCACAAAGTCGAAACCGCCATCCTCAAGCTTTCTCTTCAGGGAACTGCAAAACGAGTCCAGCTCCACCTTGCTTTCCGGCATGCCGCAAGCCATTTCATTACACGAATCCACCATTTCCAACAGTACGGCAGTCGAATCTTTGATGAAGCGCAGGTTATCCCCCACAAATTGTGCTGGCGTATTGATTTCATGCGCAATACCCGCAGCCAGCAACCCTATGGATTCCAACTTCTGCGCCTGCAGCAGCTTGGTTTCCATGCGTGTTCTTTCAGAAATATCGTTCTGTACCCCAACAAGCCAGGCAGCCTTTCCGTTCTCGTCATGAATGACGGAAACTGACAACTCGGCCTCATACGAAGCACCGTCCTTACGAAGACCTATCAGCCTTCCGGCCCATACATTCTGCGCCTTGACGCTATCCAGAATGGTTCCGGCAATGTCTTCATCCCGATACAGTCTGGAAACCATGTCCCTGAACAGTCTTCCCACGGCCTCATCCCGGTGAAAGCCCGTATCCTCCTCAAAGGCGCAGTTCACGTAGCGAATCAACCCCAGATCGGCTTCCGTAATGAAAATGGCGCTGCTTGCGCGTTCCACAGCCCTTTCAAGCAACTCTCTGTCGCGCTCCGCATTCCTCCGTTCGCTGATGTCCACCATGACGCCGATGATACCGGCAGGCATTCCCTCACTGTCATGAAACACGGCCTTATCAATCACGAAATCCCTGAGCCGCCCGTCAGCACACATAAGAACACGTTCCACCTGCATCCGCCCGCCCGTCCGCAGCAAGCTGGCGTCGTTCAGCATGATACTGCTGCCCAATTCGTGTATATAGGTCGTTCCGAAATCTCGCACGGTCTTGCCGCGCACGGCCTCCGGATCAGTCCCCAGCACGTCTCGCGCATAGCTTCGGTTACATCCGAGAAAACGACCGTCCGTTCCCCGATAGAACACCGGACTGGGAATGGTAGACAACAGCGTATCCAGAAAGGCGAGTTGTTGCCTCAGTTTGCTCTCCGCCTCGTTCTTCTCATCAATTTCCCTAAGATACTCACTATTCAAATGGGCCAATTCGCGCGTCCGCTCTTCCACGGTCTTCTCCATGAAGTCCGTGTGTCGCTGCAGGCGGTTCATAAGGTCATTGAAATACCGCCCCAACATGCCTATCTCATCCTGACTCGTACGCGTGCTCCGGACATCATACTCGCCCCGGGCGCCACGTTTGAAGCAGTCCATCAGTTCCCACAAAGGACCCACAATGGACATGCCCATAACGTGCGAAACAGCCAGCACAACTGCAAGAAAAACAAAAAACGCCCCCAACGACCAGTACTTCAGCAACAGAACCGGAGCATAAATGTCGTCCATGTAGCCGGAAATGCCAACAATCCAGTTAAACTTCGGCATTTCCTGATACACGATCAGACGCTGCCTGAACCTGCCCCCTCCGGGATCCTTCCACTGATACTGAATACGCCCGTTTCTGTTACGGAGCATATCTTTCACGAACAGTTGATACACAGACCGCATTTCAGATTCGGCAGTCCCTTGCGTGGTATTTCCGAGCAGAAGGGAGCCGTCCGCACCTATCAGGAAGGCCATCCCTCCCGAAGAGAGCGCCATGGGTTCGAGAGTCCCCCGCAAATCTCCTATGGTAACAAGTTCTGAAAACTCATCGCGATAACCGGAAACGCCGATATACCAGTCCCAAGGCCTGAAGCGGATAACGTACCCTCCCTTGGCACGTTCAGCATCCTCGCCGGGATTCCTCCACTCGTACTCAAAATACCCTTCCTCCAGCCCCAACATCCTTTGCGCGACATCCGTCTGCACAATGCTTTTTCCGACCAGCTCAGGGCGGGGGTGAAAAATAAGCCTGGCATCGCCATCAAGACAGAACACGTATCCGCTTTGCCCCACGCGCAAGCTTGAGAGCAACTCTATTGCCTTGCGCTTGGCCTCTTCCTTGTCTGTGCCGGATTGTATCGATTCGATATACACCCTCTCCACAATCTGCAGGCAGGTCTCTGCCTGAGCGCGCAGAAAACTCTTCACGGCCATGTCGCCCGCGAGTTCCATATTTCTGGCAACGCTAGTTGAAGCCAGCTGAATCTCGGATTCAATGTGTGAAAGAAATACATCGGAAACAAGACGATAGGCGAGGCCCCCGCCCAGGCAGAGCAGGAGCGCAAGGTAGAAGACATTGGTGCCGATCAGCTTCAAACGCACGCTTGCGTTACGGAACAGACGCATAGAAAACCCTGCAGCAGTCTGAAACTGCTGGATGAATAAGGACAGGCGAAACAATCTTTACAAGACAGGACGCCCGCCGTAGAGTGTGGCCCACAAACATTCAGGAGCACCATTTCTCATGTATACGTTCACCCCCTCTGGAGTGTGCGCAAAGCAGATTCTTTTCAACATCACCGACGGCAAGATCCACGACCTGCAGTTCGTGGGCGGTTGTCCCGGCTCGCTTACCGCCATCACCCGCCTGCTCGAAGGGCAGGAAGTCGATAACGTCATCACCGCCCTTGCAGGCCTTTCCTGCGGCAAAAAGGCAACTTCGTGCCCGGACCAGCTTGCATTTGTCCTCAAGGATATTGCCAGCGGCAACGGTGACAAGCACAAACAGGGCCCCGGACTGGGTCAGGTGATTCGCTCACTCAATCCCTTCGGATAGCATACCGTCAGGCAGACGGCCCTTCAAAGGGCAGACGGATTGTGAAACGGGTACCCTTGCCGGGCACCGATTCAACTTCCATCTGCCCTTTGTGGTTTTCCGTAATAATGAAATAGGAAACGGAAAGCCCGAGCCCGGTTCCCACTCCCGGCTCCTTGGTCGTAAAAAACGGTTCGAATATGCGCATTCTGGTCTGCTCATCCATCCCCGGCCCGTTATCCTCCACGACTATGGTCAAATAGCTCATATCCGTTTTGGAACGACGGGGGGCCTCCAGACGCGTCCGCAGGGTGATGACCGGAGACTCCATATGCACCATGGCCTGTGCGGCATTGCGCAGCAGGTTGAGAAGCACCTGCTCAATCTCGGTACGTGAACAGGTGATAAGGGGCAGGTCACCGGCAAACTCCCGGACAATCTCGATATGCCGGAAATCGAAACTCTTCTTAAGGTCATAGTCCGTCGAGGCCAGCCGTACGGTATTCTCCACGATATCATTGAGTTGATACGTACTCTGTGAAGAGTCGCTCTTACGGGCAAAGCTGAGCATGTTCTGCACGATTTCCGCAGCACGCACAGCCGACTCTCTTATGCCCTCAAGCATTTTGAGTATCTTGCGCTCCTCGATGTACGCCTGGATGGAATCAAGAGAACATCCCACGTCATCAGCAGCCTGCCTGTTGGCAGGCAAATCCGGCGAAAGACGGCGAAGAATATTCTGTGCCCCCTGCAGAATGCCCCCGAGAGGGTTGTTGATCTCATGCGCCATGCCCGCGGCAAGCCCCCCGACAGACATCATTTTCTCCGTCTGAATCATGATCTGCTCCAGCCGGACCTGCTCGGTCACGTCGTCAATACGGATGACAACTCCGACCGGAATATGCTCTTCCTCACGGGGCAGGGGAAAAATGGTCACGCTTTCAAAACACATCCGCCCATCACGAAAATACTGACGCCTCGGCAAAGCAATAGGTGTAAGGGAGTCCATGGATGCTTTCACTTCAGCATCCAAAGCGGAAAGTCTGGGATAGATCTCAGTCAGGGGCTTACCCAGAGCATCATGGGAAGACACTCCGGAATCCATCTCAGCCTGCCGGTTCCACTGCATGACCTTGCCTTCCGTATCCACCCCCACGAGGATGGAGGGCATGGCATTGATGGTATTGGCGAGTAACGCTCTGAGCCGTCGGGATTCCTCTGTCGCCCGTACCCGTTCCGTCACGTCTCGGGCAACACCGATGCCGCCGGCAACTTTTCCATCCTCGAAGAAGGGACGCTCAAGCACTTCCAACACACCAATCCGCCCGTCCTTATGCCGAAATTCCACATGGAACGGCGGCACATCCTCGCCGGAAAGAATACGTGCGATGCTATCTTCCAGCGACTTGTTCATGGGATTATCGGTCCTGTATGATCCGCCGCCTTCTATGAATTCTTCCGGCGTATACCCGGTCACATGCGTGATGGAAGGAGAAACATACCTAAGCTTACCGTCAATACCACGGCGATAGAGACAGTCCCCCATGTTGGAGAGCAGAAACTCCAATTCCGAAGCCATGGCGGAAATACGCTGGGCAGAGGCGTCCAGTTCCTGCTCGGCCCGCAACCTCTCTGAAATGTCACGGGCCACGATCACCGCATACTCTACGCCGTCCAGCTCATGCAGGCTGACTGAAATTTCCACCGGCAGGGCAGGATTGCGATAACGCGGAAGCTCGGTCTGGAATGTGGCGTGCCTGCTCCTGCCAGGATGACGGAAAAAGGCAAGCAAGCGGTCAGCCATTTTTACCCCGAACAGCTCGACAACATTTCTCCCCTCAAACGTTGCACCGACGCCGAAGCACTCCATGGCCGCGTAGTTGGCATGAACGATGGACAGCGGGTCAAGCCGGACAAGATAGATAAAGTCACGCGCCGTATCCACAAGAACCTGAAAACGCTCCAGTTCTCCGATCTTGCGGCGCAACTCTGGATAATAGCTCTTGCGGATGGAGCGCTCGCCAAGCCCGATAAGCTTTTCAAGCTCTTCAGCCTGATCTGCATCAAGGGATTCGGCAGGCTCTACTGCAGGAATATGAGTCCCTAACGGATTACCACGCCTCTTCATACAACGCCTCAACCTCTCCCTGACTAAACTTGCGCGGATTCGTGAGCATACAGGCATCCTGCAAGGCAGTATGCGCAAGCCTCGGAATAATCCCCTTGTCCATATTTAAACCGCTCAGCCCTTCCGGTATGCCAAGCTGCCTGCCAAACATCTGTAACTCGTTGAATAATTCCTCTACAAGCACTGCATCAGACATATCCTTTACAGACATGCCGAACGCAGCGGCGAGCTCCCGATAACGTTCCGGTACGGTAATGAAATTCGCCCGCACCACGTAAGGCAGCAGAACGGCATTACAATCGCCATGCGGCGCGTCGAGAATGCCGCCAAGGCTATGGGCCATGGCGTGCACCGCCCCCAGAATGGCATTTGAAAAGGCATACCCCGCATGCATGGACGCACGCATCATCCCCTCACGTGCCTCGACGTCGTCAGGGTGCTCTACGGCTTGCCTCAAATGCTTGCGTACAAGCTGCACCGCATCCAGGGCAAAGAGATCCGTCGTGGGGGAAGATACGGTTGAGACATAAGCCTCAAACGCGTGGGTAAGGGCATCCATGCCGGTTGCGGCAGTCAGCCCTGGGGGCATGCTGTAGGTGCATTCGGGATCGACCAGCGCCACATCCGGAATGGCGGCCTGCGCCACAATGGCAATCTTGATATGGCGACTTGTATCGTTGACGATGCAGAATTGCGAAATATCGGCGCTGGTACCCGCCGTGGTCGGAATGCATATCATGGGCGGGGCCGGAGCCTCGACCTTATCCACCCCTTCAAAGGACAGCACATCCGCACCGTTGGTGGCCATAAAACCGATGGCCTTGGCGGCATCCATGGGGCTGCCGCCCCCGATGGCCACAACACCGTCACAGCGGGAATCGAGAAATACGGCCGTCCCCCTGCGGATCTGGCCGTCTCTGGGGTTCGGTGAAATGTCATCAAAAATGGTCGTCCGAACACCTGCCTCATGCAGCGGAGCAATGAGCGCATCAACCAATCCGGTCGAGCGCACCCCTTTGTCGGTCACAACCAGACAATGGCTCAGGCTGAAGTTATGAACATACTTGGTCAACAGAAAGCGGGCCCCGTTGCCGAATATGACCTCCGGTGCCGCAAATTTACGCAAGGTATGCAATCCGCTCATGCTCTCACCTCCCGCATTGGATAGGTTTACAGCATATCACAGGGAGTTAGTGAGAGGAACCCCGACCTTGCAAAATTTCCTTCCCTGACCAATCAGTCATACCGATCACACCTCGTCCCTATACAGGCGCACTTCTTCAAGAAACAGGCTGAGCGCAGCGCTCAGGTTGTCCTTCTTCCACACAACGCGCAACTCCGGGCTGGGCATGTCGCCTATGAGCGGACGGTACACCACCCCGGGCCTCATTGCGGCGCTGACGGAAGCCGGATGAATGGAGCACCCCAACCCTGCAGCCACCAGCGCCTTGCCGGTTTCTATACGGGCAACGCTCTGCACCACCTCGGCCACTACACCGGCATTGCGAAAGCTGGCAATCAACGCATCGTAAAGCATGGGGTGCGCCTTGCGCGGAAAGAGGATAAGCGGCACTCCGGCCAGCCTTGCAAGCGGCACTGCTTCCAGTTCGGCAAGCGGGTGCCCTTCCGGAATGCACAGCATGAATGGCTCCTTGCGGAACAGCAGACTGTCCAGCTTCATGGGAACCCCGCGTACACAGCTTATGAGCCCCACATCCAACTCATCCGCCGCAATCATCCTGAGCTGATGCGCCGTGGAAAACTCCCAAAGCTCCAGACGGACCTTGGGGTACCGTTGCCTGAACTCCCGAATGGCCTGCGGGTATCCGGTCATGAGCGCATACCCCATGAAGCCGACCCGCAACAGCCCCTCCTCCCCGTTGGCCACAGCCTGAACCCGCTTCACCGCAAGCTCCGTGCGCTGCAGAATATCACGGGCGTCTTCAAGAAAAGCAGCCCCCTCCGGCGTCAGGGCCACGCTCCGGCTTGTCCTGCTGAACAACGAAACGCCCAACTCCTCTTCAAGCTGGCGCACCTGCTGACTGAGCGGCGGCTGCGACATATGCAGGCGCTTGGCCGCGTTGCCGAAATGCAGTTCCTCTGCCACAGCGATAAAATAGTGAAGATGTCTGAGTTCCATTATTAATACATAGCACAAATCAATCACCACATAAAGCAATATTGGACATATCAATACCCCGGGCGCAGTATCCCCTTATCGTATCCACCGTGATGCAGGAGGAAACCATGCACAACGAGACCTTTCCCAGTACCTTTTCCGGATATCGCGTCTGGCGGCACGCTCTTGCAGCCGGATGCATTCTGACCGTTCTCAGCCTGCCGGTCTTCGGACACGCAGGCGGGCAGGAGGCCTTGAACCAGTTGCAGAAGGCCGGTTCTGGCGCCGTACTCATGGCGGGCAAGTCTATTCCTTCCGCCCCCGGTGCAGATACAACATCCTCCCGCATTTTGCTGCACAGGGAATCCTCTTCCCTTTGTCTTGCCATGGATGCACACGGAGCCCTGTATGTGGCTGACGAAACAGCAGGAACCGTCCGCTGCCTGACCAGAGACGGTGAATCCGGCGTGCTCGTGAGCGGACTGCGCGGTCCCAGTGCTGTGGCGGTAGACCACCGCAGGCAGTTGATTGTGGGTACCCGTTTCGGAGAGATATGGAAGATTGCCCCGGACGGCAGCGCAATCCTTCTGGAGAGCGGAACGGAAGCCGTTGTTTCCGTCACCGTGGACCGAGACGGAGCTGCCATTGCCGCAACGGCCGCCGGTAACGTGATACGCATCAACGCCCGCTAGACGGACCGAACGTAGCCGCTGCAAGGACAGCTACGGAAGCACCGGCAGCAACGAAGCCCTGTTATTTTTCCATGCAATGTCTTGCAGCGGCATAGGTGAGAAATACATCGCACCTTTTAGATATTTCGATTCATGGGCTGACCGAAAAATAAAAACCGGCTCCGAAGAGCCGGTTCATTGGCATTCAATGATCCATTGCCTGCAATAGGCCAAGGTCGAAGCAGGCTGAAGCACATCAGACCAGAGCCGAAAGCATCTCGCCTGTTTCTGGAACAGCCGCCGTCGCATCCGCGGCGGGAACCTGATCGGCAACAGTGCCTTCTGCAGCCTCGGTGACGGGCGATGCGCCTTCAACACCATCAGCCGCAACAGGAGTTCCGGTTCCGCCGAGCACGCGGCTCAACAGAGTCCCCATCTGGCCCTCATAGGCTTCCATGGCACGTCGGCGCAGCCAGACAGGAACGCCATGCCTGCCGCCATGCCCCTCATCCTGCTTCTCTCCGGCAATGACAGCGGCATTTTCCTCTGTGCCGTCAACAGTGCTGCCCCCGTTGTCCTCGGTCTTGATATCCAACTCGCCACTGGCAACCATGGACTTGGCCTTGGCAAGGCCGTGTTCCAGAATCGCGGCAACCTCTTCAGGAGAAACAACGCCGTCGCCGTTCAAGTCCTTGCGTTCATTGTATCCGCTTTTGCTGGTGGCGTCCGAATCAGGACTGCCGAGAGGATATGTCCCCTTGCGGTCATCATTACCGGCACCGCGGTCCTGTTGCTCGCCGCGCATGGAGGCCATGCCTTCCTGCATGGCTTCGTTGAACTCCTTGCGCGAGGCCCCCAAGGCATTGGCGATTTCGCTCTGGGTAAGGAAGCCGTCTCCGTCAGAGTCGGCCTGTTCGAACTGCTCGTTGGCCAGCTCGCTCTCGGACTTGGAGAGCTTGCCGTCGCCGTCGGTATCCTGCTGTGCAATGATGGCCGCGGCAATCTTGTGCAAATGGCTGTTGCTGTTGCCGCTGCTTACGTGTGTGGCCAGCTCTTCCTGCGAAACGAAACCGTCGCTGTCTGTATCCACCGCCGCAAAACGCTTGCGGGACATGCGCAGTTCCGATGCGGAAAGAAGTCCGTCCCCATCCTGATCGCGCTCTTCCAGGATCTTCTTTGCCAGCTGATCATAATCCGGCCCGGAATCCTTCTTTCCGCGCTGCCCGGCACCATGAATCCATCCGCTGGTTCCCGATAACGATTTATCAATCCCCGATACGCTCATACTCGCCTCTCTGCGGTTTACCCCCTCCCGGGTTCACCGAAGGGTCATCGGCAATCTTTGCCGAAACGAAGAAACACCACAGATGCAGCAAAAAACGGTCCGTTAAGGACCGTTCAGCAAGGTTAAGATACCTTATTTTTTGTAAAGGCGATATCTATCTGAGATCACATCAATTTCCAATCCTTGATGCGCAAGTCCACCTCGGCTCCGCCGTTGTAGCGGTCTATGCGGGGAGAAAAAGCGAGACGAATATTCCTGCCTTCGATCATGGGCGGCATGGCTTCAGCCATTCTCCACGCCTTGGCGTGCAGGGTTATGCCGCTTGCCCCGTCAAAGAGTTCCAGCTTCAGGTGCTTTCTGGCAAAGACGCGGCGCGACTTGACCAACAGGGGCGGCGAGGCGAACACGGGCTCACTGTTCCCCATGCCGAAGGGCTGCAGCAGTTCAAGTTCCTTGAGCAGGGTAAAGTCCGAAGCCAGATCAAAGCCCATGTCTCCGTCCACACGAAGGTGGGCCGTAAGCGGCTGGGTGCCGATACTCTGCTCGACGATATCCGTGAAACGGGATCTGAACGCCTCCAGCTTGTCGGGCGCAAAGGACATGCCCGCCGCGAGCTTGTGTCCGCCGAAGCCAATGAACAGATCGGCACAGCGGGTGAGCCCCTCGTGCAGATGAAATTCGCTGACCGAACGGGCCGACCCCTTGATGATATCTCCCTCACGGCACAGGATGACCGTGGGCCTGTAGTGGGCTTCCACCACGCGGGAGGCGACGATGCCTATGACGCCGGAGTGCCAGTCCTCACCATACAGCACTAACGCGTTGCGGTTGAGCTGTGATTCCGCCTGATTGAACGCAGCTTCCTGAATGCGTTCTTCCTCGTTCTTGCGTTCCTCGTTCATGCCGTCCAGCGAGGCCGCAAGCCGTCTGGCCTCCTCGGGATCCTGCGAGAGCAGAAGATCAAGCGCCAAACCAGCCCTGCCCATGCGTCCGGCTGCGTTGATGCGCGGCGCAAGGCCGAAGGCGACCTGCCCTGCCCCCACGGCCGCCCCCGGCGCATAGCCGGAAACTTCCTTGAGCGCAGCCATGCCGATGCGCTTTCCTTCCGCCAGCACCAGCAGGCCGTTCTTGACCAGAATGCGGTTCTGGCCTGCCAGATCCACCACGTCGGCGATGGTGCCCAAGGCCACAAGGTCAAGCAACGGACGCACGTCCTGCCGGATGCCGGTTTGCTTCTCAAGCCGTGCGTTCAATGCGCACATGAGGAAAAATGCCACGCCCACGCCGGCCAAGGCCGGACACGGACATTCACGCAAACGGGGATTGCAGATGGCGTGGGCATCGGGCAGTTTCTCGCCGGGGAGATGGTGGTCGGAAACCACCACCAGCATGCCCAACTCTCGGGCACGCGCCACGGGAGCGAAATCGGAAATGCCGCAGTCAACGGAAAGGAGCATGCGCACCCCCCGCTCAAACAGGGCTTCCACGCCCGCCACGTTCATGCCGTAACCTTCGGTCATACGATTGGGCAGATGATGCAGCGCATCAATCCCGTGCCCTGCCAGAAAGCTCTTCACCAAAGCCGTGGAGGTCACGCC
Organism: Desulfovibrio mangrovi; assembly: GCF_026230175.1. Classification (NCBI taxonomy): domain Bacteria; kingdom Pseudomonadati; phylum Thermodesulfobacteriota; class Desulfovibrionia; order Desulfovibrionales; family Desulfovibrionaceae; genus Desulfovibrio; species Desulfovibrio mangrovi. The sequence goes on along the minus strand of NZ_CP104208.1, from coordinate 3,888,310 downwards.
ATCCACGTCATAATCGCCCCACACGGCCAGTTGGCGACCTTCCGCCAGCCCCTGTGCAAGCACGTCCGCCGCCTCCTCCAGACCGGGCCATTGGCACAGCGGAGCAAGCTGACGCAGAAAGGGGCTGAGGTACTGCTGCATATCCTCACGGCTCTGCAGGCCGCGATGCCACAGAAGTTCCGCCAGAAAATCCGAAATTTCCAGTTGTTCCGCCCAGGCAGAAAGGCCCTGCGGTGCAGGGTCTGCCGAACGGGAAATCCACTGTTTGGACAAAAGAGACTCCGTGATGTGCGAACGAAGGCAACCTAGATGAGGTGTGAAACAAAGGCCCGGATATTGTCGGGGGCCAGCCGCAGGGCAAGCTCGCTCTCGAATTGCTCCATATCGGGCACGAATCGGGAGAGCAGAGCCGTTGCCGTCTCGGACATGGGTATAGCCTGCGCCTCCCGGCTGTGCAACAGGGCATTAGCCACATGCAGCATGGCGGCGGCGCACTTGTGCTCTCCGGCAAGGCGGGGCTGGTGGTGCCAGCTGATGGGGTCAGTCAGGACATCCGGCAGGTTCCAGTAAGAAAGGACATGCGCCGCAATAACGGCATGGTCCATGCCCCAATAGCGGTCCTCTGCCTCTGCATCGGATATCTGCGCGGTATCACGCAACTTGCGGATGGCTGCCCAGGTCAACGGCCTGAAAGAAGCTATGAAGAGTTTGCCAAGGTCATGCAGCAGGCCTGCAGTATAGAGGGTATCGGGATCTTCCTTTTCCCCTTTCTTTGCCGCATGCAGAGCGATAAGACGCGCCGCTTCGCCAACGCCCACCTGATGCATCCAGTATTCGGCTATCTCGAATTTTTTCGGCATCTTGCGTTTGCTGGCAATCTCGGCAACACCGATGGCCAGAACAAGGTTGCGCACCTCTTTTAGACCAAGAACGGCAACGGCCCGCGAGACGGAGGAAACCTCCGACTGCAGGCCGTAATAAGCGGAATTGGCAATGGAAAGAACACGGGCGGCAAGCCCCTGTCCGCGGGCTATGGTCTGGCCTATGGCTTCCAGTGACGCGGGGGAATTATCCTTTGTAAGCGAAAAGAGATCGCTTAGCAGGCTCGGCTCATAGGGAAGATCCTGCATGCTCTGCAACAGGTCCGCCAAAAAATCCTGCGCTTCCATGTGATGCTGCATTTCCGCTCCTGTTACGTGACCCCGCCACACAACTCAGGTTAAGAACGAATCATCCAAAGACGCCAGACCGGTCTTCACTGCAAGACAACTGCGCTCGCGTATTGTCCGCCCCGGAAAGAATCCGGAGGGCAATTTCGCTGCGCGCACATCTCCCTATTACTCCGCTTCCCCCTCAGCCTCCTGAGGCGTTGCAGGCGCTGCAGTTCCTTCCGGCTTGGCGGCAGGAGCCTCGCCGCCTTCCTTCTGGCGCTTGATGGCCTGGGCGGATTTGACGAGTTGCGCATCCACCTCGGCCTTCTTTTCCGCCGGAACAAAATCCTTCTGCTTCAGCCAGAGGAGAAATTTCACAGCCGCATCAAGAGAGGGGTTGATAGCCAGACATTTGAGCAGATGTTCGGCGCAGGGCGCATATTCCTGCTTCTCCAGACAGACGCGGGCCACATTGTAGTGCAGGTTCTCGTCATTACCGGAAAGCTCAAGCGCCCTTGAGTAGTAGTCCCGCGCCTGATCAAGCATCTTGTTCTTGCGCAGGTTGATGCCGAATTCATTGAACAGATGCTTGTGCTCAACGTCGAAGGCGGCATCCAGCTTGACGAGACGTTCGAAGATGTTATCCGCCTTCTCTGTCTCGCCGCGGTCAAGGTAGGTCAGTCCCAGCCCGAAGTTGGCACGCACGTTCTGTTCGTCCACCTTGAGGGCGTTATTGTATTCGAATTCGGCGCTGAAGCCCTCACCCCGCTGGCGGTGCCTGTCGGCACGGGCAATGGTCTTGTTTAGCTCCTTCATCTTGGGGAACACGGTCTGTACGTAGAACTCCGGTTCCGGCTGAAACTTTTCGATCAGCTCCTCAAGACTGATGGTCCTCTTGGGACCGGAAGGCACATAGTTGGCGTTGAGGGGCTGCACCTCAATCTTGCCGCCGGCTTCCTCCACAGACCAGAAAGCTTTCTGGACGGTTTTGCGCACCGTGGTGCCCGCCCCTACCTTCTTCAATTCCTGCGTGGAAAAAATACCCTTGATAGGTTCACGCTCTTTGGTCCCGGCCGCTTGCTCCTTCTGCTCTCCCATATTCTCTCCCAAGGGCAAGAGTCGCCATGCAGCGACCTCTGGCTTTCTGACAAGGTATTGTTTGCCGCCGTGCGCTACCGCGCTGCACAGTTCTAAAAAGTCACCATCGACGCCTTTCGCAGCAATCCAGACTCACGACGGCAGGAAGCTAGGCCTGCCGCATGGCTTCCAGTATGGCGTGTGCCGCGGAGACAGGATCATCCGATCCGGTTACCGGGCGTCCCACCACAAGGAAATCCGACCCTGCCTGCACGGCCTGCGCCGGCGTCATGGTCCTGCGCTGGTCATCGCCAAGCGCTACGGGGCGTATTCCAGGAGTAAGACATAAGTAACCATTTCCACAACTATTTTTTATGGCGGCAACCTCGTGGCCGGAACAGACAACACCGTGAATGCCCCAACGGCTGCCCGCCGAAGCCAGTTGCAGAACCGTTTCCGACAGGGATGTGCTGAAGCCCTGCGGCAGGTCTTCCTGCGCCATGGAGGTAAGCACGGTCACGCCGAGCAGAAGAGGAGCAGCGCCGGAACCGGCAGCGCCTTCCTGCAGGCCTTCCATGGCTGCGCGGGCCATACGCTCGCCGCCCATGAGATGGATATTCACCATATCCACCCCGTGCCGCACGCTGGAGCGCACCGCACCGCGCACAGTATTGGGGATGTCGAAAAACTTCATGTCCAGAAAGACCTTGAAGCCCATATCCTTGATGCGGGAGATGAGCGACGGGCCTTCGGCAGTAAAGAGCTCCAGCCCTACCTTCATCCACACATCCGCGCCCTTCAGGCGTTCCGCCATGGCAAGCGCGCCGCGCGCGTCCGGATAATCAAGCGCAATGACGAGATCAGCCATTGTCCCTCCAGCCCTTCATGATGCTGCTGACAAGTGCCGGATGGCAGGCGGGAGACAGGGTGGCCGCAAGATAGGCGCTGCGCAACTCGTCATAGGCCCGCTCAAGGTCGTCGTTCACGATCCATGCGTTGAACCAGTGAGCCTGCTGCATTTCCTTTTCGGCATTGGCAAGCCGCTTGATGATGGTGGCTTCTGAATCAGTCCCCCTGCCGTGCAGACGGCGTTCCAGCTCATTGCGGGAAGGCGGCAGGATGAAGACGTAGCACCCCTGCTTCAGGCTGCCGTGCAGCTGGCTGGCACCCTGCACGTCGATGTCGAAGATGATGTCCTTGCCGGCGGCAAGTTTCTGCAGGGTTTCTTCCTTGGGGGTGCCATAATAGTTGCCGTGCACTTCTGCCCATTCGGCAAAAAAGCCGGCCTTCTGCTTTTCGGTGAATTCCGCCTCGGTCACGAAAAAATAGTCCTTACCGTGCTCTTCGCCATCGCGGGGCTGGCGGGTGGTGTAGGAAACCGAAAACTCGAAGCGGGGAAATTCCTTGAGAAGACGCCTGGTCAGCGTTGTCTTGCCAGTACCGGAAGGCGCGCAGAGTACCAGTACGATGCCCGTACGTTCAGCTTCCATCCTGTCCCTTCTGGACATGGACGCGCCCTTTTCCTGTTTTCCGGTTGCGTCTTGCGTGTCAGGCACCATTATGCCTCATCCTCCTGTATGAATCGTTGACCTATGGTTTCCGCCTGTATGGCGGAGAGAATAACATGGTTCGAGTCGGTAATCACTATGGATCGCGTTTTTCTGCCCTGCGTGGCGTCCACCAGCCTGCCCTCCGCCCTTGCGTCCTCACGCACGCGACGCATGGGGGCGGATGTGGGGCTGTAGATGCCTATGACACGGCTTGCCACCACAAAGTTGCCGAACCCGATGTTGAGTAGCCTGTTTCCCTTCATGCAGGCTTACTCCAGATTCTGAACCTGTTCGCGGCACTTTTCCATTTCGTTCTTGAAATCCACCACGATGTGGGAAATCTGGGGATCCTGAATCTTGTTGCCGCAGGTATTGATCTCGCGGAAGCACTCCTGCAGCGTAAAGTCGAGACGCTTGCCAGCATCGCCGCCGGACTGCATGAGCTCGCGCAGGCGGACAAGGTGGGTGTTCAGGCGGGTAATCTCCTCGCTCACATCCAGCTTGTCGGAAAGCAGGGTGATTTCCTGCAGGAAGCGCTGTTCCTCAAGCTCAACCTCATTGCGGGAAAGCACGTCACGCAGACGCTCGCGCACCAGTGCGAAGCGATCTTCCTTGATCTGGGGAGCACGTTCGCTGATGATGGCGGTCCATTCCTCCATGCGGGCAATACGCTCCAGCATGTCCTTTTCCAGTGCCACGGCTTCCGCCTCGCGGGAAACGTTCCAGTCCTGCAGCGCCTCGGCAAGACCGTTTTCAAGGCTGGCCACGAAGGCTTCGTCCAGTTCGGCACCGCTGTCTTCCCACAGGAAGCCCATGCCGAGCAGACGGTTGTAATCCGGCGCAAAGGCATCGCCCCTCGACGAAGCGAAGGAAGCAAGCTGGTCCATCATGGCACCTGCCTGCGAGGCGTTGAAGGTCACTGCCATCAGTTCGGCCTTATGCACCTGCAGATTCAGGGACACGTCCACCCTGCCGCGGGTGGCGAAACGACGCACGACCTTTTCAAAGCGCGCCTCGGCAGACCGCACCATAACAGGCAGCCGCCATTTTACGTCCAGATGGCGGCTGTTCACACTGCGCACTTCCCAAGTCATGGTAAAGCCGTCGCCTTCCATGAAACAACGTCCGAAACCTGTCATACTTCTCAGCATTGCGAGCCTCTTGATACGGTAACGCCCTGCATCGGCAGGGCGGAAAAATTCTAAAATGATGCATGCACATATGGTGTGCAGCAGGACTGCTGCAACCGGACCGGCCATGATCGGACAGATGCATGGCGTCCGCAAAAAACGCCGCATGCAATAACGGTACGCCCCGATACGCTACAACGCACCTTTGTTCAAGTCCGTACCGTACACCATGCGGCGGCATATGGCAAAGACTACAGCGGACGTACCAGCAGGCCGCGCTTGCGAACCTTCACGGCAACAGCCCTGACGATATTGCGCTGCGCTGCTCCGAGCGGCAAAAGCGAAAACTGGCACTCGGTGTAAAACTGGGAAATGCCGCTTTTCGTCTCCTCCGACTGCAGCACAACGTCCAGCGGAGTTTCATTATCCACAAGCCATTGCAGGAAGGCAGCCTTCTTTTCAGCAACAATCTCACGCACGGCCTTGGCACGCGCCGCCTTGGTCTGCTTGTCCAGCTGGTCCGGCATGGCGGAAGCCGCCGTACCGGGGCGACGCGAATAGGGGAACACATGGGCGTAAGTGAGGGGCATGGCCTTCACCACCTCCAGCGTCCGGGCAAACTCGTCTTCCGTTTCACCGGGAAAACCCATCAGGATGTCCGCGCCGAGACCATACACCGGCCATACGCCGCGCAGACGCTCCAGAAATTCCAGAAGCGGGGCCACGTTGTAATGCCCGCGTCCCATACGCTTGAGTACGCTATCACTCCCGGATTGCATGGAAATATGCAGCTGCGGCGCAATGAGCCGCGATGCCGACAGTGTTTCCAGCGCACGGTCGTTCAACTGCCCCGGCTCAAGAGACGAAAGGCGGAAGCGAGCCTCGCCTGCCCAGTCCGGCCCCAGCGAGGATTCCAAAGTCGACACGAGATCCCAGAAATCCGGCGTATAGGAAAGATCCTTGCCGAACTGCCGCAGATTCACACCGGAGAGAATGATCTCGCGGAATCCGGCCTCCAGCAGGGAGCGGGATTCGGAAACAATATCCGCGATGGAGCGGGAACGCGAACGACCGCGGGTAAGCGGCACGATGCAGTAGGTGCAACGGTGCGAACAACCGTCCTGCACCTTCACAACGGCGCGGGCACGGTTGTAGCCGCTGATGGAAAAAGCGGGAAAGGCATCCGCACCGTCAGCAGTTTCCAGCTTGAGAGGCCATGCCTTCAGAGATGCCTTGGCTTCCTGCGGCACCACCTCCACTACGCCGGGCAGGGTTTCAAGCTCCTTGCCCATGACCTGTGCGGCACAGCCCGTAATGATGATGCGGGCATCGGGGTTGGCTCTGTTCGCCTGCCGTACCACAGAGCGCAGTTCGCTCACCGCCTTGGCGGTGACGGCGCAGGAGTTGACGAGCACCACGGAGGCATCCTCCGCAGCCTGCACCTCGCGGAAACCGCGACGCACCCAGACCTCGCGCAGAGCCTGTGTTTCGTACTGATTTATCTTGCAGCCATGGGTGGCCATGTAGAAGGTGTGAAAATCACTCATGGGATATCCTGAAGCTGAAGGATCGCTGACGTCTCACCGCCCTCCTGAAGGTATCCGGAAAACGGTGCGGAAGCGATACGGGCGGAACAGGAACCCTGTTCCCTGCTACGCAAACTGAAGCCCGCAGGTTCAGCTTCGGTTTTTTGGGATTGCGGTTTCCGGCGCTGCATGAAGCCAGCAAGCCGGGCTACCCGAGATGAATCTGTCGCAAGTCCGGCCTCGGGCAACGCCTTACGGCAGAGTAGCGATAAACGAAACGGTGTCAACTGTACAGAACAGGACAGAGCAGCAAAACACCGTGCAGCGCAAAAAAGCGGCGATCATGATCGCCGCTTCACGTTTCTTATTCTTACTGCACAGAGCCGCTCGCCTCACCTGAAGGCATGAGCACCATTCCGCGCAGCCTGTCGTAGAACCAATCTTTCTGCACGTCGTCACGCTCTTCGCCGAAACGAAGCGTGGTCACGGCCAGCCGCCCCACGACGGCGCGGCCATCGACGCCTTTCCATGTGGTACGAGCTCCCCACACATCATGCAGAAGCAACGGCTCGCCGGTCACAGGATCAGGCCCGATATACAGTCCGATATGCCCCTTGAACCAGAGCAGGGTGTAATACGGAATGCCCGCTTCAAGAATCATGGCGCGCTTTACCGCCGCACTTTTTCCTTCCAGCGAAACAGGGGTTCCCACTTCCTTGCCCTGCTGGCTGGAATTACGGGGCAACCAGATACCGAAAGGCGCAAAGAGGTCGCGCATTGCTGCCGAACAGTCCCGGTTTTCAAGCAGCCCGCCCCAGCCGTAGGGCTGACCCATCATCACATCCGCAAAGCGGGCAAGAGCCTGCGCCGAAAGCGGCTGGGGCATGAGCCCCATCGCCGTAAGAGGCAACCTGACAGATACGGCGATGGCATCGCCTTCGACCGTACGCAAGGGCACAAGCACGGGCAACGCCTGTACGCCGCCACCCTGCTCTGCAACCACACCTTCGGCAGCCTGTGCCGACTCCAGCATCATGGCGCTGACAGAAACCGGGAACACGGTTCCCAGATGGGCCATACCGGCAAAGGCTCCGGCATCCGTGCGCAGAACAATCCTGTCGTGCAGGGCTGCTGCATAAATGCCGGTCATGTAGGCCGTCCTGAACGCCTCATCCGTCCAGCCGACAGCATCGGCCGGCACCCAGCCATAGGTCATGCCCGCCTCGGCAAAGTACCATGCCCCGTCAGCGGAAGCGTGTGTCACGAGCAGGGGGGTGCCAATCCACACGGCAGAGTTCTGCATGTAATCAAAGGGATACCCTTCTCCGGCCTTGGCCGGATCATAAAAAAAGGGCTTGTCCGTGGGCATGACCCGGAAGGAGGTATTGCGCGTGGCAATGGCATGCCGCGCCATGGAGGGATAGGAGCTTTCCAACTGCATGGCCACAAGAGCCTCCCAACGAGGCAGGGACCAGGGCTGCAGGTTTTCTCCGAACCCTTTCTTCCGGCCGAAGGTCGCCGTTCCCCAGAAAGCGACCTCGGGCGCAAGCGTGGCCTTGCCGTTACGCCACGGGCCGAAAAACTTTTCCATATACCGGGCCTGCAAGTCCTTCTGGACCTCAGGGGTGACAAGAGGTCGGCCGGATTCATCCGGCAGGTAGGCTGCAGCGCGCTGCTGCAGTTTTTCAAGGTCGGCAATGCCTTCCCTGCGGGCACCGCAGGCACAGAGAATAAAACATGCCGCAAGAATTGCGACCAAACGCAGATACCGTGCACCATTCATACAAATTCCTCCGCGCAGGCGGATCAAAAAATACACATCTGGTTGTTATTGCTTCAGAGACAGGCGATCTGCACCCGTCACCCAGCCCATTTGCCCATTTGCCCATTGTCGCCTGTCATCCCGAAACGCCGCCTTGCCTTCTGCCCCCGCAGACAACGCATAAGCCGCGCCACCACAACATCGGACGCCGTTCATGTTGCAATCAGAGCATGCTCTGCCTGTCTACTGCGACCAAACGGTCATTGCAGCACCATCTCTCCGGCGGCAGCACGCCGCACCTGCAATCCGGCATAACGCCCGGTACTCCCCCCGACACTCCCCCCGGCATCTTCAGGCGATTCCAGCAGTAAAAGCCCATAAACCCCGGCCACACACTCACTGTCCCTGCGGGCATCCGCCGCCCATGCGCGGGCCTCTGCCTCGCTGTCGGAAAGAAAGTACTCAATCTCTCCGTCAGGCCAGCGGCACTGCACCAGAAAATCCTGCATCGTCCCCCCATCATTTTTCACGAGATCCACTGCCGGCGGCAACACAACACCTTGTACAAAATGTGCAAAGACTGTTGCACACATCGCAGAACCGCGCCAGAACAATCCGCTTCTAAAAGTCCTTGCCCGCCCAGATAACCCTGCCGATAACCTCCCAGTTCAGCGATTCGTCGGAGACATCGACTTCGATATCCTGATAGGAAAGCTCACGGTTATCGCCCCGGAAAAGATATCTGCCCGGAGCACGGGAAAAACGCTTCACGTAAATTTCATCATGCACGCGGATCACATAAATCCGGTCTTCCACGAGCTCCTTATCCCGTTCATTAACCAGACACATGTCACCGTTGTGTAAGGTGTTTTCCATGGAGCGGCCCATGACTTCCATGATCCGTAACCGCGACGTATCCGCCGTCTTGCGCGTCAGCCAGTCCAGCCTGAATGCGTAGACTCCTTCTCCCTCGCCACCCGTTTCCAGCGAACCGCCACCGGCACTGGGGCGCGCCTGCGCTTTCTCCACAAAGACGAAGGATTCCAGCAGATCCGCCTTCGCCTGAGCGCCCGCAGCCTTGTCTCCCAAAACAGCTCTCCCGCCGGAGGAACCATAGGGCGCAAGGGTTCGCTCCTGCATCGGCAGTCCCGGCCCGGAACCTCCTTGTGTCCAGCCGCCTTCCACAATGGACTCCAGATGCTCCGTCACCCTGTTCAGGTTGGTCCTGCTGGGGTGCCTCTCGCCATTCTTCCAGGCATAGACGGTCCGTTCGCTGACCCCGGCAATACGCGCCAGTTCGGCGATGCCGCCGACCAGCCCGATGGCCTCGGCTATGAATTCCCGAATGCGCCAGTCTCCACTGGCTGTGCGAATATTGTTCATATGTTGAGATGATAGCGCATTACGGGCAGAAGTAAATACCCATTCCGAACATTATCGCACGACACCTTGACGTTTCTGTGCGAATAATGAAATATATGTGCAAGCAATACAGGCAAAGCGTTCCAAAGTCGCACAAGATGTGCACAAATACATACACCAAAGCAGAACCTATATCTAACAGCGAGGAGTTTATGCATCCACATCACATGCCGGAGCACGACCATATCGCCTGCAGTGTCTGCGGACGCATCTTCACGCGCCCGTGGAACATGATGCGGGAAGGCACGCAAACCTGCGCCACCTGCGTACGCCCGCAGGCCTCACGGGGGGGATACGAGCCCATGGTCCAGATCGAATCCGGAGAGCATCAGCGCTTGCTCCACCTCTACTATGCACTTTTCGAGCACGAGATGACTCCATCCGCGCAGACCTCCACGGCCCTTTATCAGGCCATTCAACGCTGCAACAAATACTTTGAGGGAGGCAGTTCATGCCATTAGTCACCTGCCAAACCTGCGGCAAGGAGTTTCAGGCCAAACCCGGACGCATTGCCATGGGCAAGGCGAAATTCTGCTCCCGAGCCTGTTCGGCCGCCTCCCGGCGGGCAACAAAGCCAATTCCCTGCGAATGGTGCCAGCAACCCATGGTTCCCAGACGCGGCAACCAGAAGTTCTGCTCACGCGCCTGCTCAGCTGCCGCCCTGCATGCTGCACAGTATCGCAAACTCCCGGATCAGCGGGAATGCAAACAGTGCGGAACAGGCTTTGCTCCGGCCACGCTGACGGAACACTACTGCTCCAACCGCTGCCGCAAGGCAGCACGGCTCGGAGGCGGCCCATCATTCGGTCTGTTTGAAGACCCATGGGCCAGCGGCGCCATACCGCCGGACCGGTACGGCAGAGACTTGTACCGCACACCGGACATCGGGCTGGGCTTCTGAGCCTGCCCAGGACCGCACTCCCGGGCCAAGGTGCCGGACGGAGGCACGCTGCCGCTCATCCGAACGCTCCGAACTATCGAACAAACCGCACAACCGGCTGGGCAGGCCGATTGGCGCTGGCAACGCCCCTTACCCGCCGAACTGCAACCGGCGAAACGATATCATATTGACCGAGGAAGCCACCGTCTCACCGGACACACTCACAACTTGAACGGTGCGACAATACAGACAACGCTGCAAAAGCCGGACACAGATCGAATCATCCGGCAACAGAGAAGGATAGGCCATGATCGCAACAAGGCTGCAACAGGGATCGCCCAGTATCAACAGGGCAACCCTCATGGGAAAGGTAATGGACACACCGCAGATCAGACAGGACGCACAGGGCGAATTGGCTATCGTCCTGCTACGCGTACAGGAAAGCATGGTCTATAACGACAGCATGCTCCAAGGATTCTCCGGCAGACAACCCTGTTCATCCCATCCCGACAGACACCATGCCCTGCCGTTGCTCGTACGGGGCCTTGCAGCACAATGGTGTGCAGAAAAGCTGAGGACGGGGGCACTCGTTATGGCTGAAGCACGAATCACTCCACTGGGCGTTACGGAGACGGGCGCCTGCCTCACCATGCTGGAAGCGGACCATCTTCAGCTTGTGTCGAACGCCCCTTTCCTCCTTGCCGCGCAGAGAAGCATTCCCCCTGTATGCGCCACATTCCGCAACGCGGCCTTTATGGCAACCGCACACAGTCTGCGAACCAATTAGAGAACAGCCATGTATACACCAAGCCACTTCCGCATAAAGGCCATCGAAGGCATGAACTGGCTCCCTTTCGATATAGGCAATCATGAGAAGGAAACAAGGGGAGTGCAGATCATCGCAGCAGGCACGCCCGCCCCGCAGGTAAAGGAAAGGGGAACAGGCGATAGACAAGAAAAGACAGAGGTGCCGGATGCATAGGTCAGCCTCTCGCTGCGACAGCCTGCCGCCGCAGCAAACGACGTTCGGCAGACCGGGTGCCCAGCCTGCATGGCCGTTTACCGAACTGGAGCGGGGGGGCGAGCGAGATTTTGAACGGCCTCATGATGAATCCCATCGGCACCCGACGGGCATGCCCGTGCATGCCGCCGTCCCTGTTTTCGTGGGATTGCAGGCAATAGGCAAAGCGGTAGGAGCCGGCCCGCAAACCATTAAACGCTGGATACGGGAAGACGCTTTTCCCGCCCGCCGCTGCTCGGACGGCATTTACCGGGCATCAGCGGAAAGCATTCTGGAGTGGTTCAGACCGCCCTACCCCGGCATACCGGATAGCCAGCTCGCCAAGGGAGTCAGGAAGGACAACGCCCAAACGGGCCCCGGAAAATCCTCCGGCAGCACCCCCCAGGCTGGCGGCTCAAGAAGGCTGCATTGATAGGAAGGGCAGAACCGGCGTTTCACGCCCCTCCATCGTCCCGCACACACGGCAACAAAAAAGGGCAGCGGAAATCCGCTGCCCTGTTTCGTCACAATACGGCGGCTACTACAGGGTGCAGCGCAGTACCTTCACGCCGTCCTTGAACAGCACTTCCATCTTATCGGGACGGGTAACGCCCTGCACTTCGCCCATGCCGAAAGTGGGATGGTCAACGATATCACCGGGCGCAAAACTCTCACGCATGCTGTAGGGACGCGCCTCACCGACTCCCTTGGAGACGATGACCGACTTCCACGCAATCATCACGGCTTCCGCTTCCTGCTGAGCGCGCTGGTTGGCGCGAGTCTGAGCGGCCTTCTTGGCAGCCTCGGAACGTGCCTGCGACACGGCCTGCTCTCTGGATTCACCGGGGCGCACCCTGCGAACACCGGAGGTCTCGGACTTCAGCTTGGGCTTACGAATCTCTCTGTATTTATGGACACTGCCGCAGGCCTGACACTCAACCTTGACGATGGCATCGCCCACCATAGCCACGATGATGTGGCCGGTGATATCGCTACAGCGGGAACAGGTTGTTTCAATGCGGCCGCCAGCAGACAGTTCTTTCGTCATCATATTCTCGATCTCTTTGGCTGTGATGCAAAATTTGTATCAACGGGAAGAAAAAAGCCACAGGCCGAACCTGCGGCAAATGTCAGTTACGCGAAGGGGGGGACAATACAGATTTGCCCCCTGCATGGCAACCCCGAAAGAGAGGACGAAAAAACCAGCCGTTACGCCTTCTGCGAAACGGGATGCATTAGGGAAATGAGAAGAACAGGTTACGGCTCCGGGCTCGAAGGGACTTAAGAATCAGGAGGCCACACTCTCCCGGCAGTCGTCTGCGTCAAGCATTCCCCTGCACGCCTCGGTCAGGTCGTCAATACGGTGGGCAATCCCAACGCTATGGACGAACTCCTCGTGCAACTGCGGCAACAGGTAATCCTCGTGAATAATGCGCAACTGGCGTTCCAGCACATTGGCCACATGAACAGCAGCAAGGGGGGTAAAGACGCCCTCGTCGGAAATAACTGGCGCATCATGCCGAAGCACGGCCTCAACCACCGGCGCAGGCAGCCCCCAGAGTGCAAGCAGATAGGCTCCCATCTCGGCATGTGTTGTTCCGAAAACTCGCTGTTCAGCATCAAGAATATAGAATCCTTCCTCGCGCACCAGCTTCAACACCTCTGCATATTCCTTCTCGAAACGGGTAAGGAGCACCAGCTTACCCACATCGTGCAACAGGCCGCCGATAAAGGAGTAATCTATCATTTCCTTGCTTGCCTGACACTTGGCGGCAATACACCGAGCCAGATGCCCTGTGTATGTGCTGTGCTGCCACAGCAATGAGGCATCCACCTTGAGGGAGCTATTGACATGAAACTTCTTTACCAGAGCGAGTATCAGCATGAGACTTTTTACGGTTTCTGTCCCCAGCAGCACAACGGCCTGATGAGGGCTGGAAACATGTCTGCGGAGCCCGAAGAAGGACGAATTCACCAGCTTGAGCAACGAAACGGTGAGCCCCATGTCCTGTTCAATGATATCACCAAGATACTGCAAAGATGGATTTTCTTTACCAAGTTCAGCCTCTAGCGCCTGGTAGACTTCAGGAAGGGAAGGCAGCGCTTCCACATCGGAAAGAATGGAACGCACACGATCATTGCCAAGCACGCCACGCAACTGCATGGAACGCTCGACAACCTCTTCCAGTTCCTTGTGGTTGCATGGTTTGGAAAGAAATTGATGGGCGGGCTTCACCGTCTTCATGATCATGGCCTGATCGGAGTAGCCCGACAGAATGATGCGCAGCATGTGCGGGTAGCGCTGCTGCACCTCAGCCAGCAGATCTCCCCCGTCCATACCCGGCATGCGCATGTCCGAAATGATTACATCAAAGGTTTCTCCGGCCAGCATGCCCAACGCTTCAACAGCGTTTGTCGCATAGGCCATATGCCACTTGTCTCGCAAGGAGCGCAACACAAGGCGTAATCCGTTCAGCACATTGGGTTCGTCATCAACAAACAGGACTCGCAGTTTCATCTCGGCAAACTCCCCTCAGCACGTCCTCAAGCTAGAGGTCACATCCCGCACCGCCAAGCCATCACGCCTCCCGCGCCATGATGAGCCACCCTGTAACGATTGTCCTTACACCTTACCAATAAGTCAGGATACTATGGAAGCAACATTATTAAAAAAACGAAAACGTCCGGCAATTGCCGGACGTTCCTTTCAATCCTTGCCTTCCGCATAGGGAAGGAGAGCGGTATCCCATTCCAACCTAGGTGGTTACCTCTATCCTCCTGGGCTTGGCCGCCTCTGCCCGCGGCAGAAAAAGATCCAGCACGCCGTTACTGATCGACGCCTTAACCTTGTCCTTGTCCACCATGTCGGTCAGCGTGAAGGTACGTACATATTCCACCGGACCAAACTCGGTATGAATACGGCGCATTGCAGAGTCTGACTGCCTTTCGACCTTGCCGGTAACCTTCAGTTCATTTTCCTCGATCTCAATGGCCAGCGCTTCCTTCACCACACCCGGAATATCCATGATGATGTGGAAGCCATCTTCACGCTCAAGAATATCAGAAGCGGGAACAATACGCCGCAGTGCCGTTTCGGTCTTTGCAACTTCGTTTGTCATGTCCGGCCTCCTTATACGTCAATCGCCTTGCTGTCAGCGGCGGTTATGGAAATCTTACGCGGCTTCACGCCTTCCGCCTTGGGAAGGACAACCTTCAGAATGCCGTCGGCTCCGGAAGCCATTACCTTGTCGCGTTCTACAGGAACGTTCAGGGACACAACCCTCTGAAATGTTCCGGCAGGGCATTCCTGTCGCAGATAGCGGCCTTCTGCGGCGTTGCGCACACACTTGATGACAAGACTTCTCTCCGTGAGGGTCAGTTCCACTTCCTTGGGGTCAACTCCGGGAGCAAGAATCTCAACGTAATAGTTCTCTTCGTCTTCTGCGATATTAAGCAGGGGGTACGTAGCGCCGCCCGTTCCCACTCTGCGGAAGCGGGCCACATCGTCAAAGAAGCGCTCAACCTCTCTGGGGAAGTCATAGAAAGAACTGAAATCGATAACCATGGGCACCTCCTTTGAGCCCCTCTTCGGGAGCTCGATTTGCTTTTTTCGTTCTTGAAGTAATACCCATTAAAAAACTGTCAACACATCATTAGCGCTTTATTACATAATGTTACCCTGTGGAAAACATTCCACAGCCAAAAATTATCGTCGCTTCAAGAGTTTTCCGGCGAATACCGGAGATGCCATTTTTTCTTGCGGGCCGGGGCGTGACGGTATACCCAAAACGCGCGGGGAAGCTCCCCGCAAACTTTCGCGACAGGGAGAATTCATGCAAATCACCGTTGAAATCGGCACCAAGGAACAACAGCAGGAAATAATCAATGAGCTCGGTATGCTGGGAGAAGCCTCCAAGCATTACACCATGGCGTTCCGCATCAAGGAAATCATTGTTCCCAAGGACTTCGATGCCACGGTAACCGAGCTGCAGAAGGCAGGCACCTACAAATCCATTCCCGGCATGGAGCCCGTCTCCAAGGCCATATTCACCCCGCAGGGTCATGTGCTGCTCTTCCATCCCAACATCTTCTCCACCGCCTACGACAATCACATCCGCTACGCCATTTACTGGCACGAATTCACCCTGCTGGTGAACAAGGGGCACTTCCCCGTACTCACCCGTCATAAGCTGGACAGGTACGCCAACTACTTCATGAACCTGTACCAGCTGTACGACCAGTACACCGCGGCCAGAAAGTCCTTTGAGTTCCGCGATGCCGTACTGCGTGAAGTACTGAAGGAAGAACTTTCCGACCTTGCCAAGGAAGACCTTGAGCGTTCCCTGCTGGGCAGCCTTGCCATCATCCGCAACAAGGCGGAGTACTACGACTGGTTCCGCTTCCAGATCATGGAGTACCGCGAGAAACAGAATATCAACGATTTTCTGGGAGCGGTACGCGGGAAAATCGCGCAGCTTTCCTACGCAATCATCTTTGCGTATGCGACCATGGACCACTACGAGTCCCTGCGTGAAAAGGAATCGCTGATTGCGGAAGCCCCCATGCTGGACAACAACACCCGGGCCTTCCTCGAGTATTTCCGCTACAAGTTTCAGGAAGACGCCGTTGACCTTTCCGACGGCATCGACCTTATGGAAGCGTTCTGGGCCAACTTCGGCATCCGCTTCAAGGATGGCGAAAAGTGCATGGAATGCGAGGTGGTCGACATTTAGCAGGGCGCAGCCTCGTACCTTGAGGCCCCCATATGCCTTCCCCATGCAACAGAAGGGGCGGAGCTTCCAAACAGCTCCGCCCTTTTTTACGACTAATCAGGAATCGTTCTGCATTTGGGGTGGCCTAATGCGATTACTGTATTATAGTATGCGTCCACGCAGTTATCGTGCGCTCCCGTTGGGGCATCCCCTCAACGGAACGCTGTGCTGCAAACAATGAATCACAGGAAACGCATGCGGAACAGACTGATCATACTCGCCCTGCTTCTCGCCGCAGTCGGTGCGGGCGCATGGTATTGGCAATCAGGCAGGACATCGCAGGAAACCAAGGTGCTGGAAACAGCCCGCCTCACCAAGGGGACCGTCCGCGCCACGCTTGAAGCCACCGGCATCATCAAGCCCGAGGTGGGAGCCATAGTCAAAACCGGCAGCCGCGCCACCGGCCTCATCAAGCAGATGTATGTCCGCGTGGGCGACAGCGTAAAGAAAGGCGACCTCATCGCGGAAATCGATGACCGCGAACAACAGGCCAGCCTTGCCGAAGCCGAAGCAGCCCTGCGCAAAGCGGAAGCCGAACTTTCCCGTGTGGACACGGTGTATCCCCTGCAGATCAATGAAGCCCGTGCCCAGTTGAAAGCATCACAGGCCGAGGCCGAATATCTGCAACTCAGCCTGAAGCGTAAAATGAAACTGGTGGAACAGAAGCTGGATTCGCAGGACAGTCTGGACGACGCCAACCAGAAATTCACCGTTTCAAAGAATACCCAAAAGGCGCGTAGCGCCACCCTCAAGCGGCTTGAAACCGAGTACCGGCTTGAGAGCACCAAGGCCCGCGAAGCCGTTGCCGCAGCGCAGGCAACCCTCAAGTCCACGCAGGTACGCATCACCTATACGACCATATACGCCCCCATAGACGGCGTTGTCAGCCAGGTGGCCGCCCAGACGGGTGAGACCGTGGTGGCGGGGCTGGAAGTGGCCAACCTCATCACCATTCTTGACCCGACCCGACTTGAGATGTGGATTTACGTGGATGAAACCGACGTGGGCCGCATACGCCCCGGCATGCCCGTGGAGTTTCGCGTAGACGCCTACCCCGGCCGCATCTTTGACGGCACCGTGAACCAGATTTATCCGGAACCGGAAATCCGCGACAACATCGTTTATTATCAGGCACTTGTCCGTCTGACACCGGAAACAGCTTCCGAGCTGCGGCCCGAAATGACCACCCAGTGCACCGTGGTTGTGGAGGAAAAGAAGGACGTGCTCGCCCTGCCCAACGATGCGCTCAAATGGGTGGACGGCGAACAATACGTCTTCGTCAAGGCAGCCGGAGGAGGCATCAGGCAAGTCCAGCCCAAGCTCGGCCTGCTTGGACAGACGTCCAGCGAAGTGCTTGAGGGGCTCTCCGAAGGCGACGAGCTGGCCGTCAAGATCGTCCTGCCCACAGCGTCCGCCAGAAAGAAGACCCCCTGATGACCAGCAAAGCGCCATACGTTGTGCGGACCGAGGCCCTGACCCGCACATTCCGGCAGGGGGACCTGACCGTGGAGGCGGTAAAGCCGCTTGATCTGTGCATTGGTCACGGAGAGCTGGTGGCCATTCAGGGAGTTTCGGGATCGGGCAAGTCCACCCTGCTGCACCTGCTGGCGCTGCTCGATTCCCCCACTTCCGGCCACTATTATCTTGATGGAACGGATACGGCAGGCATGGATGACGACACCCGCAGTGCCGCCCGCAACACCCTTGTGGGCATGGTGTTCCAGAGCTTTTATCTCATTCCCTACGCCTCGGCGCTGGATAACGTGATGCTCCCAGGCCTGTATGGCGATGCGAGCGGCAAGTTCCTGCGTGAACGGGCCGAAGCCCTGCTCGAACGTGTAGGGTTGGCGGACCGCATGCACTTCAAGCCTTCAAGCCTGTCCGGCGGCCAGCAGCAACGTGTGGCGCTGGCCCGCGCCCTGCTCAATGACCCGCCCCTGCTGTTGGCCGATGAGCCTACGGGCCAGCTGGACACAGCCACCGGCAAGGATATTCTGGATCTCTTCGAATCCATCAACGCGGCGGGCAAGACGATCATCATCGTCACACACGATCCGGAAACCGCAACCAGAGCCGCAAGGCGCATTGAATTCGCCGACGGACGCATCGTTTCCGACACCACGTCCTGACAGCGGGCATGTCCACCGGCCCCCAAGTCCCCATGACGACTCCCGGCATATACCGGTCAACGCTACCGATCATCACCCCGGTTGCGGGGACCTCGCCTGCCTGCACTATCCTTTTTCATTTTTTTTCATAATCATGTGACCTCTGTACGGATGCCAACGTATACATTATTGGTGAGGACCATCCTGCGGACAGACAGGTCCGCGAGAAATTACTCCGGCAGACAGGCGGTGCGCGGCAATGCCCCCCTATCCTGCCGGAACCAATGTTTTTATTACGGAGATACCCAATGACGTTTGCCAGATTGCTGCTTGTTGCCATGTTGATGCTGTCTCTTGCCCTGCCCCTCGCCGGCTGCAAGGAAGAAGGCCCCGCCGAGAAGGCCGGTAAGAAGATTGACGAAGCCATGGATTCCGCCAAGGAAGGCGCGAAAAAACTGTTTGAATAGCCCTCAGGTTCAGTCCGCACTGACCGATAGAGGTTTTAACGACGTTAAGGGTATGCACACTATATCCCTTCACATAGTTGAGGGTGATCCCGAAGCGCCTGATCGCACTTTCATCCTGCCGCATTATTCGCCACACTAGCGGCGAGATGTGGCCGGGGGCCCATCCGAAGCAAAAGGCCGGAACAATTCCGGCCTTTTCTTTTGCTCTCTGCGCCGCACAAACAGGCTCCAGCCAAGCCCCGCCAAAACAAGCATTCAGCACACCAGACAAAGAGCGCCACACCACCGCGACAAAGTCACACCGTTATAATGTTCTGTCCCATTGCGTTCTTCTCATTGTCGAACTTGACAATAATGAAAAACACAAGATAAAGGTTGCCCATGAACACCCATACCGCATGCGCCTCTGCGCTATTCTTTTTTGGCTTTTACTTTTTTAGCGGCACGATTGCCTGCGGGACCCGGGTGTGCGCCTCAAGGCGCTGCTAAAAAGTAGCTTCACGAACACCCCGAAGGGCCGCAGGCAACACCTGCGGCCCTTCTTGTTTTTTCGGGCTTGCAACAAGAGGAGGAAACATGCTCGGACTCGGCAGTTGGGACACGGCGCTGGCTTTCTGGCTGTGCATAATTTCGGCAATTGGCTGCGTGGCATACGGCTTCATCAACTGGAATAACACCGGTACGCCCGACACCATTTCCATAGACGACGTGCTGCCGGACGGCAGTTGCGATGACGACAGATAGGGAGATAACAGCATGACAGCCAAACTGCTCACCACGCTGGTCTACTTCGGCATTGTCTTCTACCTCGGCTACAAGGGCTGGAAGGAGACCAAGGGCGCCAGCGACTACATGCTGGCAGGCCGCCGCGTGAACCCCTTCGTCATGGCCATGTCCTACGGGGCCACCTTCATTTCCACCTCCGCCATCATCGGCTTCGGCGGCGCAGCCGGTCTCTTCGGCTTTCCGTTGCTGTGGCTCACGGTGTTCAATCTTGTCTTCGGCATCTTCATCGCCATGATCTTCTTCGGCAAACGCACCCGCCGCATGGGACTTGCTCTCAACTGCCACACCTTCCCCGAGCTGCTCGGTAAACGCTATCAATCCAGATTCATTCAGGGCTTCACCGGCGGCGTTATCTTCATGTTCATTCCCGTCTATGCCGCTGCCGTGCTCATCGGCATATGCCGCATGGTGGAAGTCTCCCTCGGCCTGCCCTACACATGGGTGCTGATCGGCGTAACCGCCATCATCGCCCTGTACGTCATCACGGGCGGCATGAAGGCCGTCATGTACACGGACGCATTTCAGGGCACCGTCATGGCCGTGATGATGCTCATTCTGATCTACTACACCTATTCCATGCTCGGCGGTGTGACGGAAGCCCACCAGACCCTCACCGACATGGCCCACCTGATGCCGGAAAAGCTGCAGAAGGGCGGCATGCTCGGCTGGACGCAGGGAGCCGTGCCCTACTCCCCGTTGTGGCTGACCATCTACACCACCATCGTCTACGGCGTGGGTATCGGCGTACTTGCCCAACCCCAGCTTGCCGTACGCTACATGACCGTTCCCGGTGACCGCGAGCTGAACCGGGCCGTACTCTACGGCGGCATCTTCATCCTGCTGATGACGGGCGTGGCCTTCACCGTAGGTGCCCTTTCCAACGCCGTGTTCTTCAAGGAATTCGGCAAGATCAGCATTGCCATGGCAGCCGGCAACATTGACAAGATCATTCCCACATTCATCGAGACCATGATGCCCTCGTGGTTCTCCGCCGTGTTCCTGCTGGCCATGTTCGCCGCAGCCATGTCCACCCTTTCCAGCCAGTTCCACGTGGGTGGCACCTCGCTGGGCCACGACATCTATGCCCGCGCCATGCGCACCCGCGTGCGCGCCGCAGGGAATTCCATGGCCGTGAACCAGATGGGCGTAGTCATCACCATTCTCGCCGCTCTCGTCTGGGCATGGGTCCTGCCGGAATCCGTCATCGCCCGCGCCACGGCGTTCTTCTTCGGCCTGTGCGGTGCAGCCTTCCTGCCGTCCTACCTGCTCGGCCTGTACTGGAAGGGCATGACCAAAGCCGGTGCCAAGGTCTCCATTATCGGCGGCTTCATGACCTCCATGTTCTGGCTGCTCTTCATCCACGAAAAGGAAGCCGCCTCCATAGGCCTGTGCCAGTTCCTTTTCGGCAAGACCACGCTCGTTGCCGATGCGACCAAGGGCAGTTGGCTGTTCCTGCTCCAGTGGGTAGACCCCAACGTGGTGGCCCTGCCTTTCGCCTTCCTGCTCGCATGGGGCGTAAGCGCATTCTCCACCAGCCTTGCCGACGAACACGTGGAAGCCTGCTGGCAGAACTGCTAACCATCCATACTCAACCGAATAAGGGGGGCGCGGCAACGCGCCCCCCTTTCTGTTACCGTACTTACGGTAACCGGCAGCAGCTCCATCCCGTTAGCTGCTTGCCCCAAATGCAGTATTAACCACCGCACTCAGGAGTGATACGTCATTATTTTTCATATCCACAACAAATTCCGGCTTGACAAATTTGAAAACAGCCGCGTAAACAACATCCCTATGAACACCCTTACCGCACGCGCACTTGCGCACTTCGCATTCAGCTTCTTTTTTAGCTTCTTCTTTAGCGGCTTGATTGCCTGCGGACCCCGGGTGTGCGCGACCACGCGCTGCTGAAGAAGAACTAGAACCAAGGCACCCACAAGGGCCGCAGGTGAAAACCTGCGGCCCTTTTTCGTTGTAACGGCGTTAACCCTGAGGAGGAAACATGCTCGGACTCGGCAGTTGGGACACGGCACTGGCCTTTTGGCTATGCATCATTTCGGCAATAGGCTGCGTGGCATACGGCTACATCAACTGGAATAACACCGGCACGCCGGACACCATTTCCATAGACGATATTCTGCCTGACGAAGGCGGAGACAACGCATAGGGAGCAACACCATGACCGCCAAGCTGATTACCACGCTGGTCTATTTCGCCATCGTTTTCTATCTCGGGTACAAGGGGTGGAAGGAAACCAAGGGAGCCAATGACTACATGCTGGCAGGCCGCCGCGTGAACCCCTTCGTCATGGCCATGTCCTACGGGGCCACCTTCATTTCCACTTCCGCCATCATCGGCTTCGGCGGCGCGGCAGGGCTGTTCGGGTTTCCCCTGCTCTGGCTCACCGTTTTCACACTGGTCTTCGGCATCTTCATCGCCATGGTCTTCTTCGGCAAACGCACCCGCCGCATGGGGCTTGCCCTCAACTGCCACACCTTTCCGGAACTGCTGGGCAAACGCTATCAATCCAGATTCATTCAGGGCTTTACCGGCGGCGTGATCTTCCTGTTCATTCCCGTCTACGCCGCTGCCGTGCTCATCGGCATATGCCGCATGGTGGAAGTCTCCCTCGGCCTGCCCTACACATGGGTGCTGCTCGGCGTAACTGCCATCGTGGCGCTCTACGTCATCACGGGCGGCATGAAGGCCGTTATGTATACGGATGTCTTTCAGGGTACCATCATGGCCGTGATGATGCTGGTACTCATCTGCTACACTTACAGCCTGCTCGGCGGCGTGACGGAAGGTCACCAGATGCTCACCGACATGGCCCACCTGATGCCGGAAAAATTGCAGAAAGGCGGCATGCTCGGCTGGACGCAGGGAGCCGTGCCCTTCTCGCCCCTGTGGCTGACCATCTACACCACCATCGTCTACGGCGTGGGTGTGGGCGTGCTTGCCCAGCCGCAGCTTGCCGTGCGCTTCATGACCGTACCCGGCGACCGCGAACTGAACCGGGCCGTGCTCTACGGCGGCATTTTCATCCTGTTGATGACGGGCGTGGCTTTCACTGTCGGCGCCCTTTCCAACGCCGTGTTCTTCAAGGAATTCGGCAAAATCAGCATAGCCATGGCCGGTGGCAACATTGACAAGATCATTCCCACATTCATCGAAACCATGATGCCCTCGTGGTTCTCCGCCGTGTTCCTGCTGGCCATGTTCGCCGCAGCCATGTCCACCCTTTCCAGCCAGTTCCACGTGGGTGGCACCTCGCTGGGCCACGACATCTATGCCCGCGCCATGCGCACCCGCGTGCGTGCCGCAGGAAATTCCATGGCGGTGAACCAGATGGGCGTGGTCATCACCATTCTCGCCGCCCTCATCTGGGCATGGGTGCTGCCGGAATCCGTCATCGCCCGCGCCACGGCGTTCTTCTTCGGCCTGTGCGGTGCAGCCTTCCTGCCTGCCTACCTGCTCGGCCTGTACTGGAAGGGCATGACCAAAGCCGGTGCCAAGGTCTCCATCATCGGAGGCTTCATGACCTCCATGTTCTGGCTGCTCTTCATCCATGAAAAGGAAGCTGCTTCCATAGGTCTGTGCCAGTTCCTCTTCGGCAAGACCACGCTCGTTGCCGACGCGACCAAGGGCAGCTGGCTGTTCCTGCTCCAGTGGGTAGACCCCAACGTGGTGGCTCTGCCCTTCGCCTTCCTGCTCGCATGGGGCGTAAGCGCATTCTCCACAAGCCTTGCCGACGAACACGTGGAAGCCTGCTGGCAGAACTGCTAGCTCTCCAAGGAAATCGACAATCGAGAAGGGCGCGGCAACGCGCCCTTCATCATTTAAAACGGAATCTGGTGCATGCTGCCCAACAGCTCATATGTACTGCAAAAGAACGGGGCTGCGGAAACGACAACCTACCGGCAAGCTTCCTCATGATTGTTTGACGCATCAGTCCGACGATTCCGCTTGCGGTTCTGCCGCAGATGATTACCATATGCCGATCAACATCCTCCAACCTCCCACCGTTGCAGCACGCCACGAACCATGAAGACTCCGCAAACCGCCACAACCTTCCGCACCGGACTCCGCCAGCGTCTGCGCCTCTTCTGGCGCATACAGGGCATGGCCCTGAACGTGCTGTGGGCCTACAAGCTGCGCTCAGTCTTCGTCATCACGGCCATTGCGCTGGGTATCGCCTCGCTCACGGTCATCATCGCCGCCCATGACGGTGCCAACCGCAAAGCGGACGAAATCACGCAGTCATTCGGGCCGGACGCCCTGCTCATTCTTGGCGGCGACATAATCAATCGGGCAGTGGGCCAGCGTTTCAAGACACTCACGTGGGATGACGCGGAACGCATCCGTCAGTCACTGCCGGGCACCTATCTTGTTGTCCCCATGCAGGTATCGGGAGCAACAAGCATCAGCCACGGCAACAAAAAGTGGGATATTGGAAACACCATCGGCGCCACGGAGAACTACGGGGAATCGTGGAACTGGCCCCTTGCCGAAGGCCGTGACCTTTCCGCCGGAGACGTTGAGATGGGCGCCCGTGTCTGCCTTCTGGGCGAGACCGTGGCAAAGGAACTGTTCGGCAACGCCAGCCCCGTAGGCAAAAGCGTCTTTCTGAACCGAATTCCCTTCACCGTAGCAGGCAAACTCACCCCACGCGGCATTGCCGGAGGCGGGGCCAATCTGGATGACCGCGTCATCATCCCCCTGACCACCATGGTTCAACGCTTCGGCGTGGACCGCCGCTACTTCCGCGCCCTGCGCATCAAATTCCATGACGCCGAACACATGGAAGACAACATCATCAATCTGGAGAGCCTGCTCCGCCACCTGCACGGGTTGCGGGAAGGCGAGCCCAACGACTTCACCATCCTTTCCGCCGCCGAGGTGCAGAAATTTCTCGCCATGATCAAGGGCGGACTGACCATATTTCTCGGCATTACGGCTGCCGCCGCCATTCTGGTAGGCGGCTTCGTGCTGGCCAACCTCTTCTACCTCTCCGTGTCCGAACGCACGCGCGAAATCGGCCTGCGCCGCGCCATGGGAGCCGACAGGCAGGCCATTGTCACCCAGTTTCTCATTGAAGCCGTGGCGCTGACAGTGCTCGGAGCCGTGGTGGGCGTTTTTCTGGGCCTTGCCATGGGCCAGATGCTGGCCCGGCTCGGCCTCATCGAAATCCGCCTGTCGTGGAAGATCTTCAGCTACGCGATGCTCTCCGCCACGCTGGTGGGCGTTATTTTCGGGCTGCGGCCCGCGCGACATGCCGCCGACATGGACCCCATACGTGCCCTGCGGGGAGGCGATTAGCCATGAGCACCGCCGCTTCCATGCTGCACACCCTGTTCGGCGGCCTGAAAATCGCCCTGCAGGCGCTTGCCACCCACAAGTTGCGCACGGCCCTTGCCATGCTCGGTGTATTCCTCGGCGCACTGGCCCTTACCGGCGTCATGCATGTTTCCAAGGCCATGGTACAAAAGGCGGAAGAAGAGACCGCCAAGCTCGGCCCCAACCTGTTTGTAGCCATGTCCGGCAAGGTGCGCTTCGTCCATAGCGGCTCCGTCCGCTTCGGCAGCGAAACCACCACATTCACCCTCGCCGATGCAGAAGCCCTGATCAGCGGCGTACCGCAGGTACGCGTCGGCGTTCCCTTTGTAAGAAAGAACATGCCGGTTCGCTTTCAGCGCACCACGACCACAGCCCAGCTTGTGGCCACGGCTCCCGCGTATACCGCTGTACGCTCCGTAGCTCCGGCCACTGGCCGCTTTATTTCGCGGAATGACGTGGAGACACGGGCCAAGGTTTGCGTACTGGGCAAGACCATTGCGGAAAAGCTCTTCGGCAAGCCCGAGCTGGCATTGGGGCAAACCGTATTTTTCTACCGCGCGGGCCTCGAAGTGATAGGCGTCATGGAAGAGAAGGGCCGCGACCTTTCCGGCACCGATCAGGACGAGCAGGTATTCGTCCCCGTCACCACCTACATGCGGCGCATGAGCAATCAGGATTACATCTCCGGCGTCTACATGACCCTGTACGACGGCGCGGATACGACGGCCGCCAAGGCTGAGACAAAAGCCCTGCTCCGTGCACGGCACCAGATAACCGATCCAGCCCGCGACGATTTCGCCGTGCTCACGGCCAGTGACGCGGCCATACTGCAGACTCAGGCTCTGGACCTCGTGTGGACACTGGGCGTCATGAGTTCCGGCATTTCCTTCATGGTGGGCAGCCTCGGCATTCTGTCCATCATGATCCTGCTGGTACGCTCACGCAGGCTGGAGATAGGCATACGCCGCGCCGTGGGAGCCAAACGCCGTTCCATCGTGCTGCAATTTCTTCTGGAAGCCGGTCTCATGTCTGGCACTGGCGGCCTTCTTGGTGTATGCGGAGCTCTGCTCTGCGTGACCGTGGTATATCGCATAGGCAACTTCCCCTATGTATATGACCCGCTGCTGATTGCCATGTCCTGCGGCGCTTCCGTCCTGTTCGGTCTCATTGCCGGAGCCTATCCGGCATGGAAGGCTTCCCGCGTGGAAGTGCTGGACGTGCTGCGCAGCCACGAAACCTGATGACGCATTTACGACAACTCCAGTCCCGCACCGCTCAGACTCTGCCAGGACTCAAATCAGAGGATACCCCAATGACCGTATCCGGCACAGAAACGCTGCCTGTGCGCTGCTATGAAGTAGGCGTGACAGGCGTTGCCACCCCCACCACCTTTGCTGACTATTTTCAGGAAGCGGCCTCCAACAACGCCCGTGATCTCGGCTTTCCCGGCGAGCGGCTGTGGGCCGAAGGAGTCGCATGGGTGCTGACCAGACTCTCCATCACGGTAGACCGCTATCCCGCCGCAGGCGAGACCATAACCCTGCGCACGTGGCCCTCCACCCACGACCGCACGGTGGCCATGCGCTGCTATGAAGCCTTCGACGCGCAAGGCAACCTGCTCGCCTCCGGCACCAGCGCATGGACGGTCATCGACTTTTCCACCCGCCGCATGGCCCCCATTCCAGACTTCGTGACTGACGAGTACCCCAAGAACCAGCCCCCCTGTCAGGCATTTGCAACCCGTGCGGTGCCCAAACTGCGCGAGGTAGCCCACAACGCCCCCGTGCTCACCCGCAAGGCCGATCTGGACATGAACGGACACGTCAACAACGCCCGCTATACGGACTGGGTGCTGGAATCGGTACCGGAGTCCTTCTCGGCTACGCATGAACCATCGCTGGTGGACATCACCTTTCGTGCCGAATGCGGTGCGGGAACCCCGCTGGTTTCCGCCTGCTCCGATCCCGCATCACGCGAGACTCTGCATTCCGTCACGCTTGAGGACGGCACGGAACTGTGCCGTGCGCGCGTGATCTGGCGGGAACGCTCCGCAGTCAACATGAACGGCATTCCCGCAGCCTTTGCAAACGGAAGCCGGAAATGACCGGCGCATCCTCCCTCGAATCAGACACCGCCTTCGAATGCATGGATCAGGACACCCTGCTGGAAGGGCTGCTCCTTGTCCCCCAAAAGGCAAAGGCAGCCGTGCTGCTGGTGCATGAATTCATGGGGCCGGGCGAATACATGCACAGACACGCCGGACGGCTTGCCGCCCTCGGCTATGCTGTTCTGGCCTGCGATATGTATGGCAAGGACGTGCGCCCCGCCTCTCCGGCGGAAGGCAGTACCGTTTCCCGCATCTACCGCTCGGACAGGCTCCTGATGCGCAGACGCATCCGTGCTTCGTTCAACGCCCTGCGCGCACATCCTGCCACGGCAGGACTGCCGGTGTTCACGCTCGGCTTTTCCTTCGGCGGCTGTTGCGTGCTGGAGCTTGCCCGCTCCGGCGCTCCCGTGGACGCCACCTGCAGCGTCTACGGCTATCTGAACACGACGCATCCCCTGCAGCCCGTCACGGAAAAAGCCGTACCCTGCGGCCCGCTGCTGGTACTGCACGGCGCGCACGACAAGGTGGTCCCCCTTGCCGAAGTGCCCCCCTTTGTGGAAGAGATGCGGGACGCCCGCCTCGACTGCCGCCTCACCATATATAGTGATGCGGGTCACGGCTTCTGCAATGAACTGCTGATTCCGAACGAGGCCCTCAATTCATGGTACTGCCCGCAACTCGCACAGCGGGCATGGAACGACATCCTGACATTCTTCGAGGCCGCCCTTGCGGCCTCCGAAAAGACATTATCCGCATAACCCGAGCAATCATCCATTCCGGAGCATACGCACATGAGCTTTCCCACACCGGAAACCTTCCTGCCCCACCGCATTTCCTACGGTGAAACAGACACAATGGGCGTGCTGTACTACGCCGAATACCTGCACCTGTTTGAACGCGGCAGAAGCGAGTTCATCCGCGAACGCGGCATGAGCTATGCCACAGTTGAAGAGCGTGGCATCATGCTGCCCGTGCGCGAAGCCCAGTGCCGGTACCGTGCTCCCGCACGCTACGACGACCTTGTATACGTGCGCGTCGGCATTGCCGAATGGGGCAAGGCTTCCATTACGTTCACCTACGAGATTCTGAACGCAGACAAGGCCAAGGTGCTGGCAACCGGCATGACGCAGCATGCCTGCGTGAACGAAACAGGACGCCCCGTGGCCGTGCCGGACTGGCTGAAGAACCTGTTCTCCGGCGATGTGCAGGCAAGCTGATTGAAATAGCACTGCAACTGCCTTCCATCCAATTCCATTCCCTGCATGATATGTTTTGCGCTTGCCTTTCCCCAAAGGCGGCAGTAAGCAACTGCCCATGTTTATAGACGTGCATACTCATGCCTTCCACCCGAAGATTGCCGACAAGGTGCTCCAGCAGCTGGGGCAGCATTACGGCATTCACGGCGTTGGTTCCGGGCTGATAGAAGATTTGCTGGCAAGGGCCCGCAAAGCGGGCATAGACAAGGTTGTGGTCCATTCCGCTGCCACTGCGGCAGCACAGGTCATTCCGGCCAACAATTTTGCGCTTGCCCTGAAGGAAGCCCATCCTTCGGTCATTCCTTTCGGCACTATTCATCCCGACTACGAGGATTGGGCCTGCCAACTGGAACGACTGAAGAAAAACGGCATAATGGGCCTGAAGCTGCATCCCGAATTCCAGAGCTTCCGTCTGGATGATCCGCGCCTGCACCCCATCATCGAAGAGGCGCAGGACCACTTCATGTTCATGCTGCACATCGGCGACGTACTGCCGCCCGAGCAAAACCCCTCCTGCCCGTACAAGCTCGCCGCCCTGATGGACCTCTTTCCCCGCGCACGCTTCATCGCGGCCCACATGGGCGGCTACAGGCACTGGAAGTACGCGTTGGAAAGCATTATTGGCAGAGATGTTTACATCGACACCTCCAGCTCGCTGGAGTTCATCGACGACGAGACCCTTGCCGCCATCTGGAAGAAGCATCCACGCGAACGCATCCTCTTCGGCTCGGACTATCCGCTGTACGATCCGGCGGATGAAATGGCCAGACTACGCAAACGCCTGAAACTGAGCGACGCGGATCTGGAACAGATTCTGCGTAACAGCGCGATCGCGCTGGGAATCGAACAATAAAAAAAGCCCTGCCGTTCATCACGGCAGGGCTTTCGCTTTCTAGTCCTGACCCAGAATCTTTTCCGGGGGGCGGCGTTCAGGCACGACGATGGAGGTATCTTCCCGCTCGTTCACCTCGGCGGTGACATACAGGCCGCAGAAGCAGGCCCCGTATTCCTTCATGTCTTCCTCGCGGTACACGCAGGGACAGACGATATCCTTGTCGTCTTCAAAGGTACCGTTGGGCAGGCGACAGGGGCAGGCCATGTAGCCGTAGCGCTCCTTGTTCACAAGCAGATTCTCCAGCAGGGGCATGGTCATGGTCATGTCCTTGTTGAAGAAATACCCCTTGGGTTCCTGAAACTTCTTGAGCATCTCAAAGAGCTGCTCCACGGTCATCTGCTTGCTCATATGTCCAGCGCCTCCTGAATCTCTTCCTTCTGGAACCCGACGATGACGCACACGCCCTCGTCAATAATGATAGTGGGGAACGACAGCTTCGGGTTGTATTCCTTGATGCGCGCAATGGCTTCCTTGCGCTCGTCGCCGGTGAGCTGGTCCACATACACCACCTTGAACTGCACGTCGTTATCCTCAAGGAACTGCTTGGTCTTCTTGCAATGAATGCAAGTGGATAAGGCATACAGAGTCACATTGCAGGGCTTTGCCATAAGAATATCCTCATCGTATCGTGTACTGAATAGTGCAGCATAACAGCAGCCGGAGGCAAAGACAACGCGTCCGGCCCGCTTCAGCGTTGCAGCAGGGCGGCAATCTCGCGCGCCACGAGGCGGATGGCCTCCTCGCTGGTCACGGCCTCACGCATGTTCGACCGTTCATACGCGGTATCCTGCACATCGATCACATACCGCTCATATTGGGCCACATCTTCACGCAACTCGCCGGGCGTGCCATCCACGGAAAAACTAGCCAGCTGATAGCTGACGGTAATGGTCAGACTGCCTTGACGCAGGGAGACGGTTTCGCCCTCCCCTTCAATGATGAACCGTTGCGAGACAAGGAGGGATGCATTCATCTCGTCTATGGCCCGCCGCACGGGAACCATCTTGGCAATGGCGCGTTCGCGGATACGCTGCAGGTTTTCCTGAATACGCTCGTTACGCCTGCGGCGCTCTTCCAGCTCTTCCTGCAGGATGGCGCGAGGAGAACGCAGGCGTCCGGCAAATTCCCTTGCCAGAAAAAACAGCCCTCCGAGCACGACCAGACCGATGATCAGATTGAAATACATGACCGCTCCTCTGCATAATACTATCGCATCATCTATCAGTTGCGCGTCGTGGTCAACACAAAGGGTAAACCATGGCGGGATGATACATTTGCCCCTATTTTGCCTGAGCAACCAAACAAGCGTTTTTACAAACAGGGTTGACAACTAGGTGCAGCTTATTCAATGTGGCATCATCGGGAAAAGTCGGAGGGCACGCCGTACTGATTTCCCCTCCGCATATTCGCAATGGACCGAACGCCCGGATGCCGGGCCAGAGAACTCCGTCTTAACTGGTTTAAACTGAGTAAGGGAGAGGTATATGTCCAAAGCACTGGAGACCCAGAGAACCTATGCAATTGTAGGCACCGGAGGTTGCGGTAAGACGTCGCTGGCTGAAATGCTGCTGTTTCAGTCTGGCGTCATCAACCGCCTTGGGAAGGTCGAGGAGGGTTCCACCACCCTCGACTACGAACCTGAGGAAGTGAAGCGCCGCGGTTCCGTCCAACCGGCCTTCGCCACCTTCGAATGGCAGAAGAACCGTCACTTCCTCATCGACACCCCCGGCGACAACAACTTTATCGGCGATATCCAGTACCTGCTCAAAGGTGCGGATAGCGCCATTTTAGTTGTAGACGCCGTGGACGGTGTACGCCCCCTCACAAAACGTCTGTGGAGCTATGTAAAAAGCGCAGGCCTGCCCGCCATTGCCTTCATCAACAAGATGGACCGCGACCGTGCGGATTTCGACATGGCGTTCAACGGCCTCTCCTCCATGCTGGGCATGCGCACTGTCCTGCTGTACATGCCCATAGGCACCAAACAGGACTTCAAAGGCGTTGTGGATGTCCTTGGTGAAAAGGCCTATTCCTTTGAAGCAGACGGTAAATTTTCGGAAATCCCCATTCCCGCCGAGATGGCGGATGAGGTCTCCATGCTGCGCGAGACCACCATCGAGAACATCGCGGAGAGCGATGAAGAACTGATGGAAAAGTATCTGGAAACCGGCGAACTTGCCCCCGAAGAGATTGCGCACGGCCTGAGAATCGGCGTGCTCAAAGGTGAGCTGGTGCCCGTTGTTGTGGGTTCCTCGCTCGAAAACAGGGGCGGTGCCCAACTTCTCGACGCCATCCAGGAACTGTTCCCCAACCCCATGGACCATGCTCCGTGGCAAGGTGCGGAAAGCGCAACCCGTACATCTGATCCCGATGCCCCACTTGCCATGTTCGCGTTCAAGACGCTGGCAGATCCCTTTGCGGGCCAACTCACCATAATGCGCGTACTTTCCGGCACGCTGAACGGCGAAGCCAGCCTGCGCAACGTGAACAAGGGTGAATCCGAACGCATCGGCACCCCGCTCTTCATGGTTGGCAAGGAAACCTCGCCCGCCCGCGGCGGCATAGGCCCCGGTGCCATTGTCGCCCTGCCGAAACTCAAGATGACCAAAACCGGCGACACCCTTGCCGACGAAAAGAAGCCCTTCAAGCTTACCCCGCCCACCCTGCCTCCGCACCTTATCTCCTACGCGCTCGCGCCCAAGGAAAAGGGAGACGAAGACAAGGTGTATGCAGCCGTTAACAGGCTGCTTGACGAAGATATCACACTGCGCCTTTCCCGTGCCGAGGAATCGAGCGACATCCTCATCTCCGGAATGGGCCAGATGCACATAGAGACCAGCGTGGAAAAAGCCATGCGCCGGTACAAGTGCGAAATCCTGCTGAAAACCCCCAAGGTTCCCTACCGCGAAACCATCAAGGGCAAGGCCCAGGTACAGGGACGACACAAGAAGCAGTCCGGCGGACGCGGCCAGTTCGGCGATTGCTGGGTGGAAATCGAAGGCATGCCCCACGGCTTCGGCTACGAGTTCGAAGACGCCATCGTGGGCGGTGTCATTCCGCGCCAGTACATCCCCGCCGTGGACAAGGGCATTCAGGAATCGGCCCAGCGCGGCTTCCTTGCGGGCTACCCGTTGGTGGACTTCCGTGCCAAGCTGTACGACGGCTCCTACCACAACGTGGACTCCTCTGAAATGGCCTTCAAGATCGCCGGTTCCCTCGCCCTGAAAAGCGCTATGGAAAAGGTGAAGCCCGCCCTGCTGGAACCCATCGTCCTGCTCACCGTGCAAATTCCGGACGAATACATGGGCGACGTCATCGGCGACCTTTCCTCGCGGCGCGGCAAGGTGCTGGGCTCCGACTCCCAATCGGGTCTCACGGAGATCAAGGCACACGTGCCCATGAACGAAGTCCTGCGCTACGCCCCCGACCTGCGCTCCATGACGGGTGGTCAGGGCGTGTTCACCATGGAACTCACCCACTATGAAGAGGCTCCGCCTCCGGTTGTGGACCGCGTGGTAGCCGAACATGAGGCAGCCAGAGACTAATGGAAGAGACAAGCCCCGTCGCATCTGCGGCGGGGCTTTAATTTGCTGCCCGCTCCCCCTTGAGGCAATCCACTTTTTCCGGTAGCTTGGCAGACTTGATTCACACTGGAAGGTTTCATGATCCGTACTCTATGGTTTTATCTATCGTTCCTCACGGCCACATTCGTGATCAGCGTCGCCACTCTGGCCGTGGGCGTCTTCGCACCGGCCGGCAAGGCCTGCGCCTTTCTTGCCGCCCTGTGGAGCCGTAGCGCTGTTGTCCTTTCCGGCATCCGGCTGGAGTCCGACCTTGCTGCCCTGCCTGAAAATGGCCCGGTGGTCTTCATGGTCAACCACCAGAGCCAGTTCGACATTCCCATAAGCACCCTGCTGCTGCGCGACTTCTATCCGGCCTTCATCGCCAAGAAGAGTCTTTTCCGCATTCCCTTCGTGGGCTGGGCATTCAGTATGGGCAAGCACATTCCCATCGACCGCAAGAATAGCCGAAGCGCCATGAAATCCATGGACAATGCTGCGGAAATAGCCAAGGCAGGCCGCTCCATTCTCATTTTTCCCGAAGGTACCCGCCAGTTGGACACCTCCCATTTGGGCGATTTCAAATCCGGAGGCATCATTCTGGCCCTTAAAACCGGTCTTCCCGTGGTTCCCGTTGTCATGGACGGCACCGGTGAAATTCTGCCCAAGGGGCATATCACGCTCAAGCGCCGCCATGTGGTGCGGGTAAAGGCCCTGCCGCCCATTGACCTTTCCGGTTATACCCTCAAAGACCGCAACAGGTTTCTCGAGGACCTGCACACCATAATGAACAACGCCTATCTGGAGATGCGCGCATGCCGGACCAGCAAGAATTCCTGACGCTGACCCCCCTTGGGGGCTACGGCGAAATCGGCATGAACTGCACCATCTGGTCCACCCCCACGACCTCGGTCGTGGTGGACTGCGGGCTCATGTTTCCTGACGACTACCACCTCGGCATCGACGTGGTCATTCCCCAGTTCGACCATATTCTCCGTCAGAAGGAGAAAGTGCGCGGCGTTGTGCTCACGCACGGACACGAAGATCACATAGGCGCGCTGCCATGGCTCATGCCCTGGCTGCACGTGCCCATCTACGGTTCCCGCTTCACGCTCGCGCTGGTGGAACACAAGCTGCGCGAAGCCAATCTGCTGGATCGCACCGAACTGATCGTTGTGAAACCTGGACAGCGTCTTGCCTTGGGCGACATGGTCTTCAACTTCTTCCCCGTGTGCCACTCCATCATTGAAGGTTTCGCTCTCGGTGTGGAAACGCCCGTAGGGCGCGTGGTGCATACCGGCGACTTCAAGCTGGACCCCAACCCCATTGACGGCCACAGCACCGATCTGGACGCCTTCCGCCGTTTTTCCGACGAGGGTGTGCAGCTCCTGCTTTCCGACTCCACCAACATTGAGCGGGATGGCCATTCGCTTGGCGAACGCGAGATCCGCGACACCTTTGACGGCATCTTCCGTGACGCCAAGGGACGAGTGGTTGTCACGCTGTTCTCAAGCCATATCCAGCGCATTCAGGAAGTGTTCGACATCGCCGCCAAGTACGGCCGCAAGGTGGCCGTTTCCGGCCGCAGCCTGCTGAACAATATAGACATCGCCCGCGATCTCGGCTTCATGCGCGTGCCTTCCGGCGTCTACATGGACCCGCAGGACATGCCCGCCCTGCCGGACAACGAGATCGTCCTGCTGGTAACAGGCTCACAGGGCGAGCCGCTGTCAGCACTTTCCCGCATCACCCGCGGCGAACACCGCTCCCTCTCCATCAAGGAAGGGGATACGGTCATCATGTCGTCACGGTTCATCCCCGGCAACGCGCGCGCCATCACCCGGCTCATCAACGACATGTACCGGCTGGGGGCAGAGGTCTATTACGAGAATTTCCGCAACATCCACGCTTCGGGCCACGCCTACCGTGAAGAACTTCGCATCATGCTGGAAACCGTGCGCCCACGCTTCTTCGTACCGGTGCACGGCGAGTATCGCCATCTGGTCAAGCACTGCCGCCTTGCCCACGAATGCGGCATTCCCGCCGACCACACCATCATTCTGGAAGACGGCGATCCCGTCACACTGCTGCCGGAAGGCATCCGCAAGGAGCCGCGCATCAATCTGGAAACCGTGCTGGTAGACGGCAAGGGCGTGGGCGACGTGGGTTCCTCCGTACTCAAGGAACGTCAGATACTGGGCGGAGAAGGCATGGTGGTAGTCTTCCTCGTGCTGGATGAGCAGATTTGGGAAATCCTGCACGGGCCGGACATCGTGTCCAAAGGCTTCATCTTCGAGGCCCATTACAATCACGTGCTGGAAGACGCCAAGTGCATCGTGCTGGACATTCTGGAAAACATGAGCCCGGGCGATCTGGAAAAGCTGAAGGACCGCATCCGCTCCACCCTGCGCCGCTTCTTCCGCAAGGTGCTGGAACGTGACCCCGTAGTGCTGCCCGTCATCACCATGGTCTAGGCATGCCCAAAGGCATCTGCCGTTACGGAACGACCGGCGCAACGCGGACTGACTGAAACCGAAGGGGGAAGACCGGAAGAATAATGGACGCTTCCGGCCCTTTTTCCCATACTGCCTCACAACGCTGCCTGCAGATACAAAGCTTTTGACCGCAGCCGCCGTACGCTCAACAACGTCCTGACACAACTGTTCAGAAACGGAGGGGATATGCGCGTTCTCAGGGTCCGCTACAAGAATTCCGCCTTCTACGCCGCCTTGCGCGAAGACACGGTACTGTGCCTCAATCCCCAACTGGGCTTCGTCGATCCCATTCCGCTGGAAGACGTTGCCGTACTGCCGGTGGTCACCCCTTCAAAGGTGGTCTGCGTGGGATTGAACTACAAGGCCCACGCGGCGGAGCTCGGCATGCCCATCCCTGATGAACCGGTCTACTTCCTCAAGCCGCCGTCCGCAGTCATAGGCTCCGGCCAGCCCATCCTGCTGCCAGAAGTCTCCCAACGGGTGGACTACGAGGCCGAACTTGCCATCGTCATCGGCAAGGAAAGCCGCAAGCTGCGCCCCGACCAGGTTCCGGACAGCATTTTCGGCTTCACCTGCGCCAACGACGTCACCGCCCGCGACCTGCAGAAAAAGGACGCCATGTTTGGCCGTTGCAAGGGTTTCGACACCTTCCTTCCGATAGGTCCGTGGATTGAGACGGAAGTGAAGAATCCGGACGACCTGACCATACGCTGTATCAAGAACGGACAGGTCATGCAGGAGGGACACACCTCCGACATGCTCTTCTCTCCCTACAGTCTGGTCATGCACATTTCCCACGTCATGACCCTGCTGCCGGGAGATGTGATTCTCACCGGCACCCCGCCCGGCGTAGGCCCCATGCACCCGGGAGACGAAGTGCGCGTGGAGGTTGAGAACATGGCGCTGCTCATCAACCCCGTACGCGACAGCCTTGGCCGCGCCGGAGAGGACGAGGTGCCGGTCCAGTAGCCTGCCGCGCATGGCCGCATGCGGCATGTCCCCCGCGGGGACAGCGTGAGGGTTGAAAGATGACCTCGGGCTCTCATACGCCCGGAGTCATAAAAATCATGTGAAAATTCGCTCGCGATGCGCACAAACGCTTGCCTTTTCCCTGAAACCAACGTATCCATTCCTGCCTTTTATACACAAAGCACACTCCGAGTTTCGTCCTTGGGTGCCTGTAAGTCGGCGTATTAACGTACCTTCATGCAGGTCGAGGGTCATGGCTCGGGGTGGAAGAAAACCCATTACAGGAGTTACACATGTCTTACGTATCAATGAAGCAGATGCTGGAAACCGGCGTCCACTTCGGCCACCAGACCCGCCGCTGGAACCCCAAGATGCGCCCCTTCATTTTTGGCGCACGCAACGGCATCCACATCATGGACCTGCAGCAGACTGCAAAGCTGTTCCGCCGCGCCCATGACAAGGTAGCTGAAACCGTTGCCAAGGGCGGCAAGGTTATCTTCATCGGCACCAAGCGTCAGGCTCACGAAGCCGTGCGCACCGAAGCTTCCCGCGCTGATCAGTTCTTCGTGACCAACCGCTGGATGGGTGGCACCCTGACCAACTTCCAGACCATTCGTAAGTCCATCGACCGCCTGAAGAAGCTGGAAGCCATGTTCGAAGACGGTTCCGTAAACCGTTACCAGAAGAAGGAAATCCTGACTCTCCGTCGCGAGATGGATAAGCTGGAACTGACCCTCGGTGGTATCAAGAACATGGACCGCCTGCCCCAGCTGGCTTTCATCGTTGACCCCAAGCGCGAAGAAATCGCTGTTAAGGAATGCCGCAAGCTCGGTATCCCGATCGTTGCCATCACCGACTCCAACTGCGATCCCGACGTGATCGACTACGTTATCCCCGGCAACGACGACGCCATCCGCGCCATCAAGCTGTTTGTTGCACACATCGCAGAAGCCTGCATGGAAGGCGCTGCAATGGGCAAGGACAGCAAGGACGTTGAGCCTGAAGTTGCCATGGCTGCCGCTGCTGAAGCTGAAGCCGGCAAAGACGAAGAATAAAATCACCTCGGGAGAATACTGATGTCTATTTCCGCCGCTATGGTGAAGAGCCTGCGCGACAAGACCGGCGCCGGCATGATGGACTGCAAGAAAGCTCTTGCAGAGAACAACGGTGACGAAGAAAAGGCAATCGACTGGCTCCGCCAGAAGGGCCTCTCCAAGGCAGCCAAGAAGGCTGGCCGTGCAACCACCGAAGGCCTCGTCGGCTGCGTGGTTGAAGGCAAGGTAGGCGCTCTGGCCGAGTTCAAGTGCGAAACCGACTTCGTTGCACGCAACGAGGCCTTCATCGCCCTTTCCCAGAAGTTCGCACAGGACGTTGCCGCCAACGGCGCAGAAGGCTTCACCGACCGCGTTGCCGCTGACGTGACCGACTGCATCGCCACCCTCGGCGAAAACATGTCCGCAGGCCGCGCTGCCCGTGTTACTCTGGCTAACGACGGTGTTATCGGTTCCTACGTGCACTCCAACGGCAAGATCGGCGTTCTGGTTGCCATCGAAGGCACCGACAACGCAGAACTGGCCAAGAACATTGCCATGCAGGTAGCCGCTACCAACCCCGTTTCTCTGGACGCTTCCAGCATTCCCGCCGACCTGATCGAGCGTGAGCGCGAAATCCACCGTCAGAAGACTCTGGAAGAAGGCAAGCCCGAGAACATCGTGGACAAGATCGTAGATGGCCGTATGCAGAAGTTCTTCAAGGAAGTTACCCTGCTCGACCAGCCCTACATCCGCGACGACAAGATGGCCGTTAAGGACCTGCTCAAGGGCGGTGCCAAGGTTACCGAATTCGTGCGCTTCGCCCTTGGTGAAGACGCCGTTGCAGAAGAGGAAGAGGCCGAATAGCCTTTTTCTTCGCATAGCTCGTAAAAGGGGGTCGCAAGACCCCCTTTTTTTGGGTACGGTACTCTCGGCCCTTGTACGCCAAGCCTGATGCCTGCCGCACAGGCCTGCTCACGGGCAGTCGGAACCGGTCTTGACTTTCATGACCAAAGGGCGCACAGAAACGCAAATCTGAAACCGCGTCCCTTTTCCGGTACGCCTTTCCCGCCCTGTACACGGCGGAACAACAGGCAGCGGACGCACATACGCACAGCAAGCGGAGCCAATATACATGCGCGATTCCTTTCTGGTCTTCGGACAGCCGCTGATCGAACAGGACGAAATAGATGAAGTGGTGGACAGCCTGAGCAAGGCATGGATCGGCACCGGTCCCAAGGTCCACAAATTCGAGAAGGACTTTGCCGCCTTCAAGGGCGTTCCCTACGCAGCCGCGGTCAACTCCTGCACCGCCGCTCTGCACCTTGCCTGTCTCACCCTTGAACTGGAACCCGGCGACGAAGTCATCACCACGGCAATGACCTTCTGCGCCTCGGTAAACTCCATCATCCACGCGGGTGGCACTCCCGTTCTCGCCGATGTGGACCCGCTGACGCTGAACATCGCCCCTGCCGCCATTGAGGCAAAAATTTCTCCGCGCACGCGCGCCATCATGGTGGTGCACTACGCCGGACGCTGCTGCGACATGGACGCCATCATGGCGCTTGCCGCCAAGCACAATCTTGTGGTCATTGAAGACTGCGCACACGCCATCGAATCCGAATACAAGGGACGCAAGGCGGGCACCATCGGCCACATCGGCTGTTTCAGCTTCTACGCCACCAAGAACATCGTCACCGGAGAAGGCGGCATGCTCATCTCCAATGACAAGGCCGCCATCGACCGCTGCAAGATCATGGCCCTGCACGGCATGAGCGCCGACGCCTGGGCACGCTTCTCCGATGCGGGCTACAAGCACTATCAGGTGGTTGACCACGGCTTCAAATACAACATGATGGACCTGCAGGCGGCACTGGGCCTGCACCAGCTTCCCCGCATCGAACGTTACTGGAAGCACCGTGAAGCCATATGGAACCGTTACATGGAAGCCTTTGCCGATCTCGGCCTCGGCCTGCCCGCAGCGCCTGAAGCAGATACCGTACATGCTTACCACCTGTTCACCATACGCGTGGACAAGCAGTGCTGCGGCGTGGAACGCGACCAGATGCTCGAGGCCATGCGCAAGCACAACATCGGCGTCGGTGTGCACTATCTTGCCATCCCCGAACACCCCTACTACCAGAAGCGGTTCGGCTGGAAGCCTGAAGACACCCCCCATGCCACGGCATACGGACGCGAAACCGTCAGCCTGCCCCTTTCCGCCAAGCTGACCGAAAAGGACGTGGACGACGTGATCAACGCCGTACGTTCCATCTGTAACGCCTGCACCGGAGCATCCAAGTGAGACCGACGGTAACGGGACTGGTGCTCACCTACAACGGAGAGCGTCTGCTGGACAAATGTCTTGCCTCGCTGGCTTTCTGCGACAAGGTGCTGGTAGTGGACTCATATTCCACCGACAGCACCGTTGCCATTGCGGAAGCCGCCGGAGCAACAGTTGTGCAGCGCAAATGGGAAGGCCCCGGCCCCCAGTTCCAGTTCGCCCTTGCCCAGATCGATACCGACTGGGTCGTGAGTCTAGATCAGGATGAAATCTGCACGGATGACCTGCGCGAACGCATTCTTGCAGCGCTGCCCTCCGCGCCAGCCTCTCTTGCGGGCTACTATGTGCATCGCCGCAACTGGTATTATGACCGGTTCATGCGCTATTCCGGCTGGTATCCGGACAGGCTGCTGCGCGCATTTCGTGCAGACAGGATGCAGGTTGAGGTAAGCGGCGCGCACTATTCCTTCCGTCCCAAGGGTGAAACGGACGTCATCAAGGCGGACATCATCCACTACCCCTACGAGAGCTTTGCCCAGCATCTGGACAAGATCAACTCCTATGCTCAGCAAGGGGCGGACGACCTGCGCCGCAAAGGCAAAAAAGGCGGCGTGATGCGTGGTATAGGACACGGCGCCATGCGGTTTGCCAAACTCTATTTCTTCCAGCGCGGCGTACTCGATGGCCGCGCAGGCTTCATCAACGCCGCACACGGCGCATTTTACGCCTTTCTCAAATATGTACGGGTAGATGAAGGAACGTGGGGCAAGCCCTACGACGAACAATAATGTATTTATGGCGGCAAGTCCGCCATATTTTTTGAATAGCATTAGTAACGACAACCCCAGAGGTCGGACATGAGCGAATTGCGTTTCAAACGCGTGCTGCTGAAACTGAGCGGCGAGGCTTTGGCTGGTGATGAGAAATTCGGTATTGACCCTGCAACTGTTTCAAAGATATGTCGAGAAATCGCTGAAGTGGCTGATATGGGTATAGAAGTTGCCCTGGTCATCGGCGGCGGCAACATCTTCCGCGGACTGTCTTCGTCCGCCAAGGGCATGGACCGCTCCTCTGCGGACTACATGGGCATGATGGCTACGGTGCTCAACGCCCTTGCCGTGCAGGATCAGCTGGAAAAGCTCGGGCACCCCACCCGCGTTCTTTCCGCCATCACCATGCAGGAGGTGTGCGAGCCTTACATTCGCCGCCGCGCCGAACGCCATCTGGAAAAGGGACGCATCGTCATATGCGCCGCCGGCACCGGCAACCCCTATTTCACCACTGACACTGCGGCTGCGTTGCGCGGCATGGAGCTCAAGTGCGATGCCATCGTCAAGGCCACCAAGGTGGACGGTGTGTATGACAAGGATCCCGTAAAGCACGCAGATGCAGTCATGTTCAAGCAGCTCAACTACATTGATGTATTGCAAAAGAAGCTCGGCGTCATGGACTCCACCGCCATCACGCTGTGCATGGAAAACAATGTTCCGATCCTCGTCTGCAACCTGTACAAGGGTGACATCAAGCGCATGATGCTGGGCGAGAGTGTCGGCACCATCGTACAAGGAGAGTAACCCAATGGATGATATCCTGCTCGACGCCGAAGAAAGAATGGAGAAGGCCATCACGTCGCTGGAACGTGAATTCGGAAAGCTGCGCACCGGTCGCGCTTCCACCTCGCTCGTGGACAACATCGTGGTGGACTATTACGGCACCCCCACGCCCATCAAGCAGATGTCTTCCGTTGCCATTCCGGACAGCCGCAGCATCACCATACAGCCCTGGGACAAGGGCGCCTTTGCGCTGATCGAAAAGGCCATCATCAACTCCGATCTGGGCCTCAACCCCATGAATGACGGTCGAGTCATCCGCATCAACATTCCCATGCTGACCGAAGAGCGCCGCAAGGAACTCGTGAAGGTTTCCAAGAAGTATGTGGAAGAAGCCAAGGTTGCCATCCGCAACGTACGTCGCGACGCCAACGAACAGATCAAGAAGCTCGAAAAGGGCAAAGAGATCACCGAAGACGATTGCCGTCACGGTCAGGACGAAGTGCAGAAGCTCACCGACGCCTATGTTGCCAAGGCAGACGAACGCGGTTCCGCCAAGGAAGCCGAAGTCATGGCCATCTAGCACACACCGTGCTTCAAGGATTGCAAAGCCGGACCTCAGGGTCCGGCTTTTTTTTCGCCCAACCGCCCCACAGAGCCTGACAACAGCCGTGTTTCCCCCTGCATTGTATCGTTTATTTTCTTGAAGGGCCCTATCAATCCACTACCAATGCATATGCAACTATGCTATGAGCTAAGGGAATTTCGGCATATTCTCTTTGACTTACCGCTCCGACAGCCGCCAGCGCGGCCTGCAGCGAGCCTTGCGGATAACCCATAAAAGGCAGGTAGCATCATGGAATCGAAAGAATTGTATAAAACCATCTACAAGATAGCCAAGGTCGTGAACTCTTCCCTTGAGCCCAAGGTCGTTCTCGGTCAGATTGTAGAACAGGTGACCAGAACCATGGGGGCCAGAGGCTGCTTCATCCGCCTGCTGAACCGCAATGGCACCCTGCTCAAACCCGACGCGTATTACGGCCTCAGCGAGCGCTATGCACAAAAGGGCCCTGTGGAAGTGGGCAAGAGCAAACTTGATCAGGAAGTGCTGGCGGGCAAGGCCATTTATATTGAAGACGTGCGCAATGACGGCCGCTTCCAGTATCCCCAGCAGGCATCTGAGGAAGGGCTTGTCTCTCTTGTTGTTGTCCCGCTTATCGCCCATGGCAACAAGGTTATCGGCGTACTGCGCGTATACTCCGGCGAAACCCGCAAATTTACCGAAGAAGAACTGGAATTCCTGAGCTGCATCGCCAACCTTTGCGGCATAGCTCTGGAAAACGCGCGCATGTATACCGCGCTCAAACGTGCCAGCGAACTGGCCAACGCCTACGTATATCAGGTGTTTGAAGACTAGCCGTCTCGCCCTGACCATTACCAGCAACGCGACATATCGCGACCGGAGGATAGCATGAGCAAAGTACGTGTTGGCATCAACGGTTTCGGCCGTATTGGTCGCCAGGTTCTCAAATCCATATGGAAATACCATCGCGACACCATTGAAGTGGTAGCCGTGAACGATCTTTTCGATATCAATACCAACGCGCACCTGCTGGCGCACGACACCAGCTACGGACCGTTCGAGCCCAAGATCACCGTTGAGGGCGACATCATTCACGTAGGCAGTGATTTCCAGGTAAAGAACTTTGCGGAACGCGATCCGCGCCTCATTCCCTGGGCCAGCCAGAACGTGGATGTGGTGGTGGAATCCACCGGCATTTTCCGTACCGGCCCCAAGGCCGCCATGCATATTGAAGCTGGTGCCAAGAAGGTCATCATCTCCGCCCCCGCCAAGGAAGAAGACATTACCATCGTCATGGGCGTGAACGAAAAGGATTACGATCCTGCCAAGCATCACATCATTTCCAACGCCTCGTGTACCACGAACTGCCTTGCTCCCATCGTCAAGGTCGTGCACGAGAAATACGGCATCAAAAAAGGCGTAATGACCACCATCCACGCCTACACCAACGACCAGCGCATTCTGGACCTGCCCCACTCCGACCTGCGCCGCGCACGCGCCGCCGCCTGCAACATGATTCCCACCTCCACAGGCGCAGCCAAGGCCGTGGCGTTGGTTATTCCGGAGATGGCCGGCAAGTTCTCAGGCTACTCCGTCCGCGTGCCCACCCCCACTGTTTCTCTCGTAGACTTCGTCTGCGAGCTGGAAAAGGACACCACCACTGAAGACCTTCGCGCAGCCCTCAAGGCAGCCTCTGAAGGCCAGTTGAAGGGAATTCTGGGCTTCTCGGAACAGCCGCTGGTTTCATCCGACTTCATCGGCGACCCCCGCTCCTCCATTGTTGAAGCGGACTTCACCATGATGCAGTCCGGCAACATGGCCAAGATCTATTCATGGTACGACAACGAATGGGGCTATTCCTGCCGCGTGGGCGACCTCATCGACATGATGGCCAAGAAGGGCATGTAAGCCCTCTGGCAACAGAAAGAACAAAGGGAGGCACAGCGTGCCTCCCTTTTTTACGTATTCAGTGCTGAAATTGTCGCCGGTACGTATCGACATGCTCATTGAACTGCCGGAGAAAATCAGGATATCTGGCAAGAAAGGAATGGGAAAAGTAGACCCCGAGCGGATTATCCTTGAGCACAAAGACGTTGATAGATTCAGAATTTCTGCGTTGACGTAACAGCTCTTCCATAACGAGATTATTCGCAAGCACCGCGTCCACTCTGCGCCGCTCAAGCAATTCCACAAGCTCTGCCGTGGTTGGCGGAGAGGCCACAACATTATATCCCTCATCATGCAGCCACTGCAGCATATTCGCGCCATGAAACGAAGCGACCCTGGCCTTCTGCCTGAAGACGGAATCTGATGGTACAGGACCGCCGTGCGGCAGATAATACCAACTCCATTGCTGGTCTGCTATCGTACAAGAGAGAACTCCCAAGCCATCACGTTCATCGTTCTTGGAGGCCGCAAAAAAACCGTCCACATCCCCAGTCTGAAACATATACTGGGCTCGTTTCCACGGCACGACACGTAACTCCAGAATTACGCCCATTTCCGCAAAAGCATACCGGACGGCACGTACAGCTATGCCATCAAAGTGTCCGGAAGCATCATAGCACCCGTAGGGGCTGAGGTTGTGCGTT
The DNA here is from genome assembly GCF_026230175.1 of Desulfovibrio mangrovi. Classification (NCBI taxonomy): domain Bacteria; kingdom Pseudomonadati; phylum Thermodesulfobacteriota; class Desulfovibrionia; order Desulfovibrionales; family Desulfovibrionaceae; genus Desulfovibrio; species Desulfovibrio mangrovi. The sequence goes on along the minus strand of NZ_CP104208.1, from coordinate 3,844,024 downwards.
GCCAGTGCAACATGCGACGGCACATCAGACGCACCGGCTTCGCGCCCCGCGCCAACAGCCGCAATCGCCCAACCGAACACGAGTATCAACACCATATTCAACAGTTTCAGCTTCATATATAAGCAGTAACGCATCAGAGAACTTACTGTACAGGGCTTAGATATGTTTTTACAATAATCACGGCGGTTGCAGCGCCGAATACCGACTATGGACTGCATACGAAATACGCGATACATCCACCACCATGAACAGCACAGTACACAAAGACCTGATCAAGTTTGTTGAAGAGGACATTCCCTTCCATCGCTTTCTGGGCGTAAAGGTGCTGGATGTACGCCCGGGCTATGCCAAGGTGTGCCTGCCTTACCGCGAAGATTTCAACGGGAACGAGATGCGCGGCGTGCTGCATGGCGGCATTACCGCCCTTCTCGTAGACATCTGCGGCGCGGTAGCGCTGTGGACCCACTTCGGGCCTGAAGACAAGACTGCAACAATCGATATGCGCGTAGACTACCAGCGCCCTGCCCCCTTTGAAGACCTTGTGGCGGAAGGCGACGTGCGCATGCTGGGCAACCGCATCGCCAACGTGCATATCCGCGTTACCTCATCTTCCATGCCGGACACGCAGATAGCTGAAGGCCGCGCAGTCTATTATGTGAAACGCGCCGGTGCGCCCAGCTAGCCACGTATCCTCCTACCTGAAAAAACAAAATGGTGCCCTAGGGCACCATTCTTTTTTCGAAAACACAGTCTTTCCGCAGTGAGCTGGAAGCGGCTAATTTACCACATCCCATGATAAAAGGCCGCCCCCCTGTGGAGCGGCCTTTTAAAAAACTGTGAGCAGGGAAGGAGAGGCGTAGTTCCAAACCTGGTCACAGGGTCTACCTGTCTTTTGTCGCATTGAGGCACCCCCTGCCTCGATCCGCACCATACAGCGGAGAATGCGACATCTGTCGTCCGCGGAGCGTTGCAGCTCCCATTACGGAACAACGGTCTCTCAAGGGCAGGTGCGACTCGGTCCTTCACATGCCGTGACGGAGGGAGTCGGGCCGCAGCCCTCAATCCGCGCCCGTGTTCATCTGGACCGGGCGCCCTGTTTCAATCCTGCCTAATCCGCCTGTTTGCGGATGAAGGAAGGAATCTCAAACTCGTCCTCGTCGAATACGAAATCTTCCTCACCGGGGTTATGCAGGTTGGCTGCCTGCTGCGCTGCCTGCGCTACCTGTCCCTGACGGCGAAGGTATGCGGGAATGCTGCGGTCTTCTTCGCTGAAGTTGCCAAGTCCACGCGCAGGCGCAGGACGTGTAATCACTTCCTGAGCACGACGCGGCTGCGCCATGGGCTGACTCATGGGCTGACTGGCAGGCTGTGCGGGACGCGCAGCGGCCTGCGGCTGAACCTGCTGCTGGGCGCGGGGTGCCGGAGCGGCCTTGGGCGGGGCATTACGCATGGGCGTTACCTTACCGTTCGCCGAAACGCTCCGTCCGCCGTTTCCCTGCGTTTCTGCACGGGTGGCGTCAATGCCGGTGGCAATAACGGTGATGCGCATTTCATCGCCGATGTTGTCGTCAAATACGGTACCGAAGAAGATGCGGGCATCATCGTGCGCGGCTTCCTGAATGGCACCTGCTGCTTCGGAAACTTCCTCGATGGTGAGATCGGAGGAACAGGTGATGTTCATGAGCACGCCACGTGCGCCGTCAATGGATACATCTTCCAGCAGGGGGCTGGTGATAGCCTTCATGGCAGCCTCGCGGGCACGGGCTTCGCCGGTGGCGCTGCCTGCGCCCATCATGGCGAGACCGGATTCGCCCATCACGGCCTTCACGTCCGCGAAGTCGAGGTTGATCAGGCCGGGCACCATGATGAGGTCGGAAATGCCCTTCACTGCGAAATAGAGAATCTCGTCCGCCTTCTTCAGCATTTCCACGAAGGTTGCCTTCTTGGCGGCGAGGGACAGCAGTCGGTCGTTGGGAATGGTGATGAGGGAGTCCACATGCTGGCGGAACTCTTCGATGCCGGCTTCAGCAGCCTCAAGGCGCTTTCTGCCTTCAAAGAAGAAAGGCTTGGTCACAACGCCAACGGTCAGTGCGCCCATTTCCTTGGCAACCTGCGCGATAACAGGCGCCGCGCCGGTGCCGGTGCCGCCACCCATACCTGCGGTAACGAACACCATGTCCGCCTCGCCGATGGCTGCGCGGATCTGTTCGATGGACTCAAGCGCTGCATCACGGCCGACTGCGGGATTGGCGCCTGCGCCAAGGCCCTTGGTGAGCTTGTCACCCAGCTGAATCTTGTACTCGGCCTGCGAGTTGTTGAGCGCCTGCACGTCGGTATTGGCAGTGATGAAAGTCACGCCGCGCAGTACCGAGCTGATCATGTTGTTAACAGCGTTACCACCGCCACCGCCGACACCAATGACTTTAATTTTCGCCATGCTGTCTTCAATTTCCATAAATTCCATGTTCGCCTCTCCTTTCGCCAATACTCAGTTCAAACAGTGTAGACCAAAAACGTGTAGACCAAACAGGATTCGGTTCCCGGATAACGCCTAAGAAACATCCGAGAACCACTTCTTCATCCGGGACAGGACCCGGTTGAAGACATTGCCGTCACGAATGCGGAATTTCAGCTCCAAGCCTTCCTTTTCCGCGCCATACCGCAGGAGACCAACCGCGGTGGCGTACTTGGGGCTGTTCACGACATCCTTCAGGCCGCCCACATTACGAGGATAGCCAATCCGCGTGGGCAGGTTGAAGATTTGTTCGCCAAGTTCCTGGCACCCGTCGATCAGCGAAGTGCCGCCAGTAAGCACCACGCCCGCGCCAATAAGGTTCTTGTATCCGGAACGGACGAGTTCCTGATCCACGAGGGAAAGGATCTCCTCCATACGCGGTTCGCATATTTCCGCCAGCACCTGACGGGAGAGCTTGCGGGGCTCACGGTCGCCCACGCTGGAAACTTCTATGGTTTCATCGCCACGCACAAGTTCGGCAAGCGCGCAGCCGTAACGGGTCTTGATCTTCTCTGCGCTGACCATGGGGGTGCGCAGACCAAAGGCGATGTCGTTGGTCAGATTCTGACCACCAAGGGCGAGCACGCCCGTGTGCTTGATGGAATCGTTGGCAAACACCGCAATATCGGTGGTGCCGCCGCCAAGGTCCACCAACGCTACGCCGATTTCGCGCTCTTCCTCTGTCAGCACGGCCTTGGAAGAAGCCAGCGCCTCAAGCACGATATCGGAAACATCAAGACCGCTGCGATGGCAGGAACGCACGATATTCTGTGCACTGGTCACCGCGCCGGTGACGATGTGCACCTTCACTTCAAGACGCACACCGGCCATACCGAGGGGATCGGCGATGCCGCGCTGGTCGTCAACGATGTATTCCTGCGGCAGAATGTGGATGACCTCGCGGTCCAGCGGAATGGCTACCGCCTTGGCTGCATCCAGCACGCGCTCCACGTCCTTGGGACCGACTTCGCCGCCCTTGACCGCAATAACGCCGTGGCTGTTGAAGCCCTTTATGTGGCTGCCTGCGATTCCTGCGTAGACGGAGCGGATTTCGCAACCCGCCATGAGTTCGGCCTCTTCAAGCGCCTTCTTGATGGACTGCACGGTCTGCTCGATGTTTACCACAACACCCTTACGCAGGCCGGTGGAGGGGGCAGTGCCGATGCCGACGATATCCACACCATCAGGAGTGGGCTCGCCCACCACGGCGCAGATTTTAGTGGTCCCGATATCGAGTCCCACGATCAGATCAGACTTGGCCATACTGCATACCTCCAAAATTCATTATCTGCTGGCGGCAGGAGAAGTTGCCGCCTCAACCCACACACTGTCACCGTCCACCTTCACCGAGCGAACATACTTCAATTCGCCCCTGCGGCTCAGGTCCCCCAGCACCAAGGCCAGACGGCTCAGGTTAGTGTTCCAATCCTCGACCCCCAGACAGAGAGTCATATCCGCATTCTCCAGAAACAGCTCCATCCCCCCACTTCTGCTGAGTCTCACCCACGCGGCATTATTTATATCCAAGGGCAGGCTGGCCGTTTCCAGCGATCCCACCATGTCAGGCAGCTGCTCAAGCCAGGATTCCATGCCCGGATCAATCGAGAGAAACGGAAGCGACGTAAACTTGGTCGGCTCCAACTCGCAGATCATGTCACCACGGTCATCGAGGTAGACCACCTTGTCGCCCCGCCTTCCCCAGTAGTGCGGCACGCGTTCGCGCACCGTGATGAAGAAGCTTCCGGGCAATTCCCGCTTGACGGAGACACCTGCCACCCAGGGATTGCTGAGCAGACGGGCCTCCATCGCCCCCATACGCACGGCCAGACTGTTCATGCCGGGTCGCACTTCTGCAAGCGCCTGAATCTCACCGCTTCCGAGCCGGACATTTCCGGCCACCTGCACTTCCTTCACCGAGAAGTACTCACTCACAGTGAAAAAGCGATACAAATAGAGCAATGCGATACTGAGAATAACAATAAAAAGAAAAGAAGTAAATAGTGTAAGCACCCAAGGCCACAAATTCGGAAACTTTCTGCTACTTGGTTTCCTGCATCTTGCCCTTGAGTACGTGTTGCCGGAAAAACTAACCGGCGCACGCTTCTTCTTGATTGCAGCCACTCTTGCCATCAGATGATTTTTACTTCTAATTCAAGTGAAAAATTTGTTTCTTTCTTTACTTTTTCCTGCGCAATTGATAAAAGATACTTTGCTTCTTCGCTTGTTCCTTTACCAGTATTTATCAAAAAATTAGCATGCATTTTCGAAAATGCCATGCCACCATATTCTTTTCCCTTAAATCCACAACTGTCTAAAAGCTTTCCTGCGCTTGCCTGTTGCGAAGGATTCTTGAATACGCAGCCGGCACTATATGCCGTTACAGGCTGCGTTGCTTTCTTCTTGGCGTAGTTTTCCCGCATTACCCGATGAATATCGTCTCTGACGCCTCTATCAAGACAGAATGTTGCGTCCAGAACAATAGTCAAAGACGTATCGCCAGAGGCACCATCAGTCTCTTCTACGGAGAAATGCCTGTATGCGAAGTGCAACGAGTCCCTCTTGAGAGTGCGCACACCGTTGCGAGGGTCAAAGATCGTTACACTTTCCAGTCTGGCTCCTGTTTCACACCCGTAAGAACCGGCATTCATGGCAACGGCCCCACCCACGGTTCCGGGAATGCCCGAAAGTCCTTCCAATCCGGAAAGCCCGTTGGAGCAGAGCCAGCCAAGCAGGCGGGGAAGTCTGAAGCCGGCCCCCACCCGAACGCGAACACCGTCGGTGCCCTCGCCCACCACCTGCGGCGCATCCATCACAGCAGGATTCACCACCACCAGAGGCAACTCGCCGTCGCTGGCCAATATATTGCTGCCGTACCCCAGCACCAGCGGCTTGCCGCCAAGGCGCTCCAGCGCAAGCGACAATTCGTCGCAGTCCTGCGCACGGGCAATGACCACTTCGGCAATGGTGCTTCCACCAAGCCTGAGCGTGGTACGTTCCCTGAGGGTCGGCCCCTGCAGAATAACCAGCGACATACTGCTATTCTCCGTCCAAGTACTTCTGGCCAACAGTCCAGATGTTGCCTGCACCCAGAGTGATAAAGAGGTCACCGGGCTGCAACACTTCAGGAAGAGCCTCTGTTACGGCCTGAAAATCCTGACAATACAGAACATCGGTATTTGTCACCTGACGAATCCCCTGCGCCAGACTCTGCCCGCTCACGCCGGGAATGGGCGCTTCGGATGCCGGATAGATTTCCGTAAGCAGCAGCTTGTCCACCCCTTCGAAGGCCTTGCAGAACTCGCCGAAGAGCGCCTGCGTACGGCTGAAACGATGGGGCTGAAAGGCGACCACAAGTCTGCGGTTGGGGAAACACTGCTTGGCGGTATTGATGGTTGCGGCCACCTCGGCCGGATGATGACCGTAGTCATCCACAACCAGCACACCGTTGCGCTCGCCCTTGCGCTCAAAGCGGCGGCCTACGCCGGTGAAACCGGAAAGCCCTTCAATGCAGGCCGCTTCGGAAATGCCGGCCTCGAGCGAGACGCCGATGGCCCCAAGCGCGTTAAGGATGTTATGACGGCCGGGCTGGGAGAGATGCACTTCCCCCATATCACGCCCCTGCACGATGACACGGAAGTGGCTCATCTCGGTGCAGGAAAGCACTTCGGCACGAATATCGTTATCGGGACCGAAACCATAGGTAATGCAGGGCCGCTTCACCTTCGGCAACAACCTGCGCACGCCGGGGTCGTCGCCGCATACGATGTTCGCGCCATAGAAGGGCACGCTGTTCATGAACTGCACGAAGGCATCATCAATGGCCTGCTGGTCCGCGTAAAAATCCATGTGATCACGGTCCACGTTGGTCACCACGGTCATGATGGGCAACAGACAGAGGAACGAACCGTCGGATTCGTCCGCCTCTGCGATCAGGAATTCGCCCTCGCCCAGACGCGCGTTGGTGCCATAGGCATTCAACCGCCCGCCAATGATGACGGTGGGGTCGGTCTGCGCGGCATCAAAAATGGCTGCCGTCAAAGAAGTGGTGGTTGTCTTGCCGTGGGTACCGGCAATCGCAACGCCGGTGCGCAGGCGCATCAATTCGGCAAGCATTTCGGCGCGGGGAATGATCGGAATCTTCTTCTCCCGGGCGGCGATAACTTCAGGGTTGTCATCCTTCACGGCGGAAGAACGGACCAGCACCTGCACATCCGTCACGTTATCCGCTCCGTGTCCGATGAAGATCTCCGCTCCCAGATTCTTCAGGCGACGCACCACAGGGCCGTCGGCAATGTCGGAACCGGCAACCTCGTAACCGAGGTTGAGCAGAACTTCGGCAATGCCGCTCATGCCTGCACCACCGATACCCACCATGTGAATCTTGCGAATCTTGATCATCACACACCTACTTCTTGTATTCATGCACCAGAGACGCCAGAGGCGCCTTGCGCGTTATGTCGAGCAGACCGCTCGCCACGTTGGCGGCGGCTTCAGGCCATCCCTGCTTGCGGGAAGCCTGCGCCATCATTTTCAAACGGCCAGAGTCACAGATAAGTGCCGTGACAAGTGCGGGAAGATCCACGGATTCAGCGGAATCTGCCGCAAGCTGCCGTTCTTCCACCACCAGTGCTGCGCCCTGCCGCTCAAGGAAGCGGGCATTGTGCACCTGGTGGTTATGCGTGGCGTAAGGAAAAGGAATGAATACGGCGGGCTTGCCTGCCACCGTCAGTTCCGCAACCGTGGTGGCTCCGGCGCGGCAGAGCACCAAGTCGGCCTGCGCATACGCTGTCGCCATGTCATCGATAAATGCCTCCACGGTGCAACCCTGCATACCGGCCTCTTCGTAGGCGGCACGGACCCGCTCAAGGTCGGCCTGCCCTGTCTGGTGATGCACGGTCACGCCTGCTTCACGCAAGGTGGGCAGCATCGCCATGACAGCCGTATTCACGGCCCGGGCGCCAAGGCTGCCCCCAACGACCAGCAGACGGCGGCTACCGGTTTCATTTACCGGCAATTCACGTAGCGCCCTGATGTTGGCACGGACGGGATTGCCGGTCAGCACGGTCTTGCGGGGGAGAAAATGTTCGTCCGGATCGGGCATGGAAATAAAGATACGGTCCGCCACCTTGCCGAGCAGCTTGTTGGCAAGACCGGGAACGCTGTTCTGTTCATGCACAGCCACGGGCTTCTCACGCAGCTTTGCCCCCATGCAGGCAGCAAAGGCCGCGTATCCGCCGAATCCGATAACCGCGTCAGGATTAAAGCTGCCGATAATGCCCATGGCGCGTACCGTAGCTTTGGCAAGACCGAATACGGCCCCCACTGCACGAAGACCACGGCCGAGCACCCCGCGCACGGGCAGACCGACGAATTCGATTCCGGCCCGCGTCACGATATCGCGCTCCGGACCGTACTCGCCGCCGACGAACAGGAATTCCGCATCAGGGAAACGCTTGCGGAGTTCCTCGGCTACGGCCAGTGCCGGAAAGATGTGTCCACCGGTACCGCCGGTGGTCAGAACAAAACGCTTCATATCCTACGCCGTCCCTTCAGACGTTCTTGAAAAATTGAGCAGCAACCCGACACAGAGAAAGGTCGCCACAAGACTACTGCCGCCGTAGCTCATGAAAGGCATGGCAACACCCTTGGGCGGCGCAGCTCCCATGACCACGGCAAGATTGAACACTGCGCTGAGCATGAGAATGAGCGCCAGCCCGAACGCCGTCAGGCGGTCACGCAGGTCTTCCTGCCGGTAGGCCACACGAAAGGCCCGCCACAGGAACACTCCCATGATGATGAAAAACAGCGAAACACCCACAAAACCAAGCTCCTCGCCAACCACCGCCATGATGAAGTCGTTGTGCGGCTCGGGCAGGAAGAAAAGCTTCTGCTTGCTGGCACCGAGGCCCTGCCCCGTGATGCCGCCGGAACCCATGGCGAACAGCGACTGCACAAGCTGATAGCCAGAGTCCTGCGCGTCCTTGAAGGGATCGAGAAACGCCAGCAGACGACGGGAGCGGTACCCGGAACGCATGATGAGCAACCACCCTGCACCGCCCGCCAGCATGGCGGATGCGGCAAGGTAGATAAGCCGCGTACCGCCGACGAGACACATGAAAAAGAGCAGAATGGCCATCACGGCAGCACCGCCGAAATCCGGCTGTTTGAGCAGCAACAGGCAGAGCAGGCCGGTAACGGCGAAGGGCGGTATGACTCCCTTGGAAAAGGTTTTCACCAGCTCCTGCTTGGCGCTGAAAAAGTAGGCCAGATACAACACCAGCGCGATTCTGGCGAATTCCATGGGCTGCACGGCAAAAATGCCGAACGATATCCAGCGGCTGGAACCGTTTATGGTGGTTCCGAGAGGCGTGAGCGTGATAACCGTCAGCACAAAAGCAAGCCCCAGTGCGGGATACTGCAGCTGATTCAACAACTTGCGGGGTATGGAAGCCGCAACCAGCATCCCTATTCCGCCGATGCCTGCGAACATGAGCTGGCGCTTGAAGAAGTAGTACTTATCCGCATGAAACTTCTCGGCCATGATCCCGCTGGCGCTAAGCACCATGGTCAGGCCGAACGCGACCAGGCACACCGCTGATGCAAGCAGTACCCAGTCCAGGTTCATTGCGTTCTTCTTCAAGGGAGCCATTATTCCTATTCTCCTGCCAACAGGGCCTGAATGCGACGGAAGTCCTCTCCGCGCGCTTTGTAATTCGCATACTGGTCAAAGCTGGAGGTGGCCGGTGCAAGCAGCATCACGTCACCCTCGGCGGCCACACCCATGAGCCTTCTTGCGGCTTCTTCCATGGTGCTGTCGTAGGAAATGGGTGCGCATCCGCCCCATGCCTGTTCAAACTTTTCGCGGCTGCCGCCGTAGAGCCCCACTGCCTTGCACTTGGTGCCGATCAGCTCACGCAGAGTGGTGAGGTCTCCGCCCTTGTAAACGCCGCCCGCCAAGAGCAGGATGGGCGTTTCAAAAGTTTCCAGCGCGGCACGTACGGCATCCACGGTGGTTGCCTTGGTATCGTTGACGAAGATCACGCCCTTGGCGGACCCAACGGTTTCCAACGTATGTTCGTCCGCGGTGAACTCCCGCAGCGTTGCCGTAGCGCTCTCCACGGTCACGCCGAAAACGGAACAGGCCAGAAAGGCCGCTTCCATATTCAGGCGGTTGTGACGCCCCTTGAGCAGGGCTTCCGGAAAGCGTGCGGAATCATCGAAGAACCAGATTTCCGCCTTCACGTCGTAGCGATACGGCAGGTCTTCAAGACCGGGACCGAAGATGGCCTTATCCTCGAAGGTCTGACGGGCAAACATGCGCATCTTGGCGTCCGTGTACTCGTCCATATCCTTGTGGTAGTCGAGATGGTCCACAGTGATATTGGTCAGCACACCAACCTTGGGACGCAGAGCGGAACAGGTCTGCAACTGGAAGCTGGAAAGCTCCAGCACCAGCACGTCTGCCTCGCCACCTTCCAGCACGAAGCGGCTGAGAGGGGTACCGATGTTTCCGCCGAGAAAAACCTTCTTTCCGGCATCTTCCAGCATCTTCGCGCACAGACGCACGGTGGTGGTCTTGCCGTTGGTGCCTGTCACGGACAACACGGGAATATGCTGCACGCAGTGCCATGCCAGTTCGGTTTCCGCCATCACCCGCGCCGTTTCGGGCAGATACGGGGCCAGCTTGAGCACGGGAACGCCGGGGCTGGGAACGACAAGTTCCGCACCCGCAAACTGTTCCGCACTGTGGTCGCCAAAGGCGGTTTCAAAACCAAACCGATCGATAACTTCACGAAACGCCGGAGAAACCTTTTCGGCACTGCGGTCCACGATGCGCACATCCGCGCCAAGCGCATGCAGCAACTCCGCGGCAGCCATGCCGGTGCTTCCCACGCCCACAACCACGGCCTTCATGCCGGGAGTTACGGGGCTCTGCTGACAGCTGATCTTCATATCATTCGACCTAGCGGAGCTTGAGTACGCTGAGAGCCACGAGGCCCAGCAGTGCAGAGGTTATCCAGAACCGGATGATGACCTTGGACTCCGGTATGCCCTTCAATTCAAAATGGTGATGCAGGGGTGCCATGCGGAAGATTCGCTTGCCGCCGGAGAACTTGAAATAGCCCACCTGCAGGATTACCGAGAGGGTTTCCACCACGAAAAGGCCGCCCGCCACGAGCAGGATGAGTTCCTGCTTGCAGAGCACCGCCAGAAAACCCAGCGTGCCGCCGAGGGACAGGCTGCCCACGTCGCCCATGAACACCTGTGCCGGATAGGCGTTGAACCAGAGGAAGCCCATGCCCGCGCCGATGAGCGCACCGCAGACGACGGTCACTTCACCCACACCGGGAACAGAGGCCACCTGCAGGTAGGAAGACATCTGCGCGTGACCCGCCACATAAACGAACACCGCAAAGACGATGCCCGCGATAATGGTGGGACCGATGGCCAGTCCGTCCATGCCGTCTGTCAGGTTCACGCCGTTGGAAGCGCCGACCATGACGCACATGGCAAAGGGGATGTAGAGCCAGCCGAGGTCCGGGGCGATGTTCTTGAAGAAAGGCACGGCAAGCTGCGTGGAATATGCAGGGTCCTGCACCAGCACAAACATGACCGTAGCGGCAATAAGCAGTTGCCAGAGGAACTTGGCCTTTGCGGAAAGCCCCTTGTTACGCTTGCGGCGGAGCTTGGAAAAATCGTCGAGAAAGCCGACCAGTCCGAACCCGGTGAACACGAACAGGGTGAGCCATACACGGGTGTTGGTCAGGTCGCACCAGAGCAGCGAGCTGGTAATCATGGTAAAGCCGATGAGCAGCCCGCCCATTGTGGGGGTACCGGCCTTGCCGCTGTGGCAGGAAACTTCTTCCTGAATGTACTGGCCGCACTTGATGCGCTGCAGCCACTTGATGAAGTACGGCCCGAGCACGATAGACAGCAGCAACGCAGTAAGCAGCGCCCACACGGAACGGAAGGTGATGTACCGGAAGACGTTGAAAAGCGTGATGTCGTCGCTCAGAGGATACAGCAGGTTATACAGCATCGCTTTCCTCCAACTTGCAGGGTTCCGCGCAGAAAGCTTCCACCAGCCGCTCCAGCCTGTTGCCGCGCGACCCCTTGAAAAGAACCAATCCGGCCCGAAGGTCCGTATCCATGAAACGGTTCACGAATTCCTCTGGAGTTTGAACAACGAACATCTCGCCCTGCCAGCCGGCTTCAGCCAGCCCGCGGCGAACCTCATCCTCATGGCCGCCCACCCAGAACACTGCGGCGGGAGCGGTCTCTGCCATCTTTCTGCCAAGCTGAACGTGTGCCGGAACGGCCTCATCACCCAGTTCACGCATCTCGCCCATGACAAGCATGAGCGCTCTGCCCTCTGCCATCTCCGATGCAGTTTCCAGCATGCGGGCGCTGGAAAGCGGATTGGCGTTGTAACTGTCGTCAATGACCAGCCAGTTGCCGCGCTGCTGACAGCAGAAGCGCTTCTCAGGGAGCTTTGCCCCGGCAAATCCCTTGATGATCTCATCGGACCTGAGACCGAGAATGTCCGCAGCGGCCGCCACGGCGATGACGTTCTCGGCGGCAAAGGCTCCGCGGAAGGGAGCCACCAGCTCAAATTCCTTGCCGTCCAGACGCACCTTGTAGCGCCCGTTCGTTTCCGAATCTGGGCCGACATATTCTGCAAAGTAGGCACACTCAGCATCCTTGACGCTGAAGAAGCGCGCCTCGCGGAAATTTCGTTTGGCTTCGCGGACCAGATCGGGGTAGTCGCCGCTGACAAGGCCCACACCGCCCTTGGCGATGTAGTTCAGCATGCGTGCCTTGTAATAAGCCACGCCCTTGTCGCCCAGCCCCTGCGTATGCCCGCTGCCCACGTTCAGCACGATGCCGAGGTCGGGACGCAGCACGCTGGCAAGCTCATCCATGTCGTGCGGCTCGCTGATACCGGCCTCCATGACCCAGAAGCACTCATCGCCGGTTGCGGAAAGCATGGATACGGGCAGACCGATCTGGTTATTCAGGTTCAGGTGGTTGCGGGCGGTTTCGCCGCGCACGGAGAGCACCTGCGCCAGAACTTCCTTCACCGTGGTCTTGCCAGCCGTACCGGTCACACCAACCACCGTGGCAGATGCCTGCTGGCGGTGATAGGCAGCCAGTTTTCCCAACGCTTCCACTGAGTTGCGCACCATGAGCAGCGGCACGCCGCCTTCTTCACATTCCATGGAGCACATTTCGTCCATGGAAAAGGGAGGGCGCTCGGCAACCACGGCACAGGCTCCTCTTTCAACGGCGGTGCGGGCAAAGTTATGGCCGTCGAACCGCTCGCCCGAGATGCAGAAAAAGAGCTCGCCCTTCTTCAGAACGCGGCTGTCCGTCTGTACACCCGTGGGAACAAGGCTGCCTGCGTCGCCAAGGAATCCGATGGCGCCCATGGCATTCTGTATGGCATTCAGAGTAAGCTTCACCCGAGCAACTCCTTCAAAACGGCCTGGTCACTGAAAGGAAATTTTTCCGTACCGATTATCTGGTAGTCTTCGTGACCCTTGCCCGCGACAAGAATGCAATCGCCGGGACGGGCGTCCGCCACGGCAAGCGCGATGCCCGCCTTGCGATCAGGGTCGATAAGTACATGGGCGCAACCGATAAGCCCCGGCTTCACGTCTTCCAGAATGGCCAGCGGGTCTTCGGTGCGGGGGTTGTCAGAGGTCAGCACAGCCACGTCGGAATGGTGGCATACGGCCTCTGCCATCAACGGACGCTTGCGTCTGTCGCGATCGCCGCCACAACCGAACACGGTAATGATCCGCTCGAATCCGACCTTGCGCAGCGCCGTCAGCACGTTCTCCAGCGCATCGGGAGTGTGGGCATAGTCCACAAAGGCATGCACGCCCTTGCTGTTGGGAATGCGCTCAAGGCGACCGGGGACGCCGTTGAAGCCTTCCAGCCCGCGCATATCCTCTGCGGAGAGGCCGAGCATGCGGCCCATGCCCTGCACGCCCAGCAGGTTGGAAGCGTTGTGATAGCCGACCATGGGAGAAACGAGTTCCCAGCTTTCGCCATCAAGAGTCATGCGCAGGTGCAGACCATCCACGGTACAGGAGAGAACCTCACCCTTCAGAATACGGCAGCCCTCAATGGTCACATCGTGCAGCGTGAAACCGATGCCGTTGGGCAGTTCAGGCAGCAGGCGACGGCCGTAGGGGTCGTCCACGTTCACAACGCAGGCCTTGCCCGCCTTGGGAACCGAGGTGAAGAGAAGGCGTTTGGCCTGAAAATAGGTTTCCATGTCGCCATGGTAATCAAGATGGTCCTGCGTCAGGTTGGTCAGGATGGCGCCGGAGTATTCCACGCCCGCCGTGCGGTTCTGGTCCAGTGCGTGGGAAGAGACCTCCATGAACACGCCGTCAACCTCAGCTGCGGCCATGCGCGCCAGCAACGCGTGCACCTTGAGGCAGTCCGGGGTGGTCATCTTGGCTTCAAGCTCGGTGCCGGGCCAGCGGTAGCTGACGGTGCCGATAACGCCCGCCCTGCGGCCGGCTGCATTGAAGAGATGTTCCAGCATGTAGGTCACCGTGGTCTTGCCGTTGGTGCCGGTCACCCCCACCACGGGGAACACCAGTTCTTCCGTGCTGAACTTGATGCCCGCCAGAATGCCAAGAGCGGCCTGCGGGTCTTCATGAATCACGAAACGGGCGTCCGCTCCGTCTTCGGGCATGCTGCGTTCGCGGCAAACGACATATGCCGCGCCCTTGTCGAGGGCGTCGCCGATAAAGTCGCCGCCATCCATGGATGCGCCGGGAACGGCAATGAATACATCACCGGGCATGACCTTGCGAGAATCCGTATGCAGGGTGATCAATCCGGTGCGAACCTGATCCGCCAGCTGTTCCAACGTAATAACCTGTGTCATGCTAAGAGCGCTCCGAAAGCCAAAGTATGTATTTTTGCGAGCCATTCTTGGACCAGGGAGTTCCCGGCTGGGGGCTCTGTTTTTTCACGAACAACCCTTCACCCTGCAGGGTGGGGATAATGCCCTTGCGGGCAAACGCTTCAACCGCCCAGCGCAACGACTTGCCGCGCACATCCGGCACAGTGGAATCGTCTGCAAGGGCGGTTCTGGAAACATCGCGGCGGATTTCCGAAACACCCGGAACCACCTTGTTGACAACCGGCTCTTCCACTCCCGCAAAGGCAGTGCCCTCGCCGGTATCCGGCAGGGTGCCCATGTAGGCCATGGACCGCATGGCTATCTGCCGGAACGCAGGAGCGGCAATAACGCTGCCGTAATGGTTCTTCACAGGCTCATCCACCACGACCATCAGCACATAGCGGGGGGATTCCGCAGGAATCAGACCCACAAACGAACCGGTATACTTGTCGCCATACCCGCCCTGGGGGCTGGCCTTCTGCGCCGTACCGGTCTTGCCGCCGACACTGATACCCGGAATGCGTGCAGCCCTGCCCGTACCATCTTCCTCGACCACGCCCCGCAACATGGAAAGCACCGTGGAAGCGGTCTTCTCGGAGAACACCCGCTCAGAGCTTCCGTGCGCCGGGCTGTCTGCAAGCACCCTCAGCGGCTTGCGCACACCGCCGTTGGCGAGGCAGACATAGGCCTGCGCCAGTTGCAGCATGGTGGCAGAAAACCCTTGTCCGAACGCCGCATTGGCAAGATCCACTTCCTGCCAGCGTTTTGCCGGCCTCAAAATTCCGTACGCTTCACCCCGCACAGGCATGCCGGTTTTTTCACCGAAGCCAAGACGGGTAAGGTAGCTGTAGTAGGTAGCCGCCCCAAGATCGAGGCCGATCTTGGCGGAACCGATGTTGCTCGAATAGCGGAGAATCTTTTCCACAGGCAGCCACTCGTTCTTGTGCGTGTCCTTGATGCGCACGTTGTGCAACTGCCACCTGCCATTCTCGCAGTAGTACAGGCTGTCCGGCGTAATCTTGCCTTCCTCGAGGGCCGAGGCCACAAGGAACGGCTTGATCGTGGAGCCCATCTCCAGTGCGTCCGCAGCAATGCGGTTGCGCCACTGGCTCGGTGAATACCGGTTGTAGGCGTTGGGGTTGAACGGGGGATATTCCGCCCAGGCCAGAATGTCTCCGCTCTCCACATCCACCATGAGCGCCCCACCCCATGACGCCTCAAAGGAGGTCACCGCTTCCGCAAGTGCCTCCTCTGCAAAAAATTGTATCTGTGCATCCAATGTGAGCCGGACATCCAGTCCGTCTATCGACGGGTCCCGTTCCGGCCCGTTGAGGTACAACCTCCGTCCGGCGGCGTCACGTTGGACAACGTATTTTGAGTCCTGCCCCATGAGCTGCTCATCCTGCGTGAGCTCAATCCCTTCCAGCCCCTGATCATCCATCCCCACAAAACCGAGCAACCTGCCGGCAAGTTGCCTGTTCGGATAGGCGCGGCTGTAATCCGTGGACAGATAGATGCCCGACATGCGGGCCTCCTTGATGGTCACGGCGGCCCGGTCACTTATCTTGCGGGCTATCCATGTAAAACGGCGACGCTCCTGTATCTTGGACCGGACCGTTGAAAGCGGCATATCAAGTGCGGATGCCAGCAGTCTCGCCGCCTCGGCAGGATTGGCAATCTCCACCGGACGCACAAACACGGACTTGCTTGCCACGCTGCGGGCCAGCACCTGTCCGTTGCGATCCAGAATGGAACCGCGACGCCCCGTCACCAGCTCCGGCGCCAGATGCTGGCGGGTGGCCTTGGCGGCAAACTCCGGCCCGCGATAAATCTGCACATAAAAGGCGCGGCACCACAGGGCGAACCAAACGACGCAAAAGAAGGCGCCCACAACACCAAGGCGGAAGCGTCCCCAGTCGCGTCCGCTGACGCGCTGCTGGGCAGGCCTCTTTACCGCCTTTGTGCGGGGATTCTTTGCCTTCTTGCCAAAAACCACGCCTTGCTCCTCACCGGAAAACTACTGCAGATCTTCCAGTCTGCGAATCTGTCCGGGCATTGCCGGACGCATTCCCAATTCTTCCGCCTTGCGGCGCAGCCTATAGGGGGCGAGCAGGTTATCCCGCTCAAGCTCCAGCTTGGCGCCATGAGCGGCGCTGTTATCAAGCTCGACCTGCAGCTTCTGCAGCCCGTAGGCGATGTCCATTCGCTCGATGTTGAGCCAGACGAGCGTCAGCCCGAGCACCAGGCTCGTAACCGCCGCAAGTATGGTCCCCAGAATCCAGCCGCTCATGCTGTTGTTCACGACGGCCTCCACTACAGTTTTTCCGCCGCGCGCAGCTTTGCGCTGGAGGAGCGACGGTTGCGCGCCAGCTCTTCCTCGCCTGCCATGACGGGCTTCTTGGTCAGAATACGCACCTGCGCGGTGTGATGGCACACGCATACAGGGATCTGCCGCGGACAGATGCAGCCCTTCGCCTCTGCGGCAAAGGCATGCTTGACCATCCTGTCTTCAAGGGAATGGAAGGAAATGATGGCCACCCTGCCGCCGGGGCGGAGGCGTGGTATAATCGTTCCCAGAAAAGATTCAAGCTCATCAAGCTCACCGTTTACCGCCATGCGCAACGCCTGGAAGGTACGGGTAGCCGGATGATTGCGGGCCTGCGCACGCCACTTGGCGGGATAGGCCATCTCAACGATCTTTGCGAGCTGCAACGTCGTTTCGATGGGAGCCTTGGCGCGTGCTTCAAGAATGGCGTTGGTGATACGGCCGCCCATGGGGTCTTCACCGTACTTACCGATAATCATGCGCAACGTCTCTGCACTGCCCTTGTTCACAATATGGCTTGCAGGCGGCGTGTCGCTATCCGGGTCCATACGCATATCCAGCGGACCATCTGCATGGAAGCTGAAACCGCGCTCCGCCTGATCCAGCTGCATGGAGGAAACGCCGATATCAAGGAGCGCCCCGTCAAGCAAGTCCCAACCGAGCTCATCCAGAACTTCTTCGTAGTCGCTGTACTTGGAATGGAAGAGGTGCACGTTGTCGCCAAAGCGGGCAAGGCGCTTGCGGGCACGCTCAAGCGTGGCAACATCGCGATCAAGACCGACCAGTTGCGCCTTGCCTTGCGCAGCCTCCATGATGGCCTCGCTGTGGCCGCCAAGCCCCAGAGTACCATCCAGATAATAGCCGCCCGGCTTGGGTGCCAGATACTCCAGCACCTCGCTCAGCAGCACGGGAACATGATCACTCCATTCTGCCCCGGAGCGATTTGATTCCTCGCCTTGTGTCACAGGCTTCCCCTTCCTTGTAAGTATGACAGACTAAATCGGGAAATCGATCCCGCTTTCGGCCAATTCATCGGCCACGTCATCAAAGCTGTCTTCGGACATGAGCGCCTCGAACCGCGCCTTGTCCCAGATTTCGAACTTGCTGCCCTGCCCGACAATGACAACATCCTTGTCCAGCCCGGCATAAGCCATGTGATCCGCGGAAATGCGGATGCGTCCCTGCTTGTCCAGAGCCATCTCCTCTGCACCGCCGATAACCAGGCGACGGAAGTTCCGAACCTTGAGCGAAGGGGTCTTCAGCTTCTGGAACTTCTGCTCGAACTCTTCCCAGTCCGGCAGAGGATAACCGACCACACACCGGTCATACGTAGTGAGCACCAGCTTTCCCTCATGCGAGCGCGAAAGCAGAATGTCCCGTATTTCCGGGGTCAACATGAGCCTCCCCTTGGGGTCGAGGCTGCGGTGTGATCTTCCTCTGAACAACATACCTCATGCTCCTACCACTTTTTACCACACTTTACCACTTTTTCTTTTATATAGTTACAAGTCTCATGCTCACCACCCTTTTTTGTCTAGAATTTTTGTAGATTATGAAATACTGTCAAGACAAATACACTTGACAGAAATTGACAATTCACCAAGAGTTTCAGGTATGAGAACAAAAATTATCGCCACCATCGGTCCGGCGTCCAATTCGCCGGAAACCCTGACCAGACTGATCCAGACTGGGGTGCGCATCTTCCGCCTGAACTTCTCTCACGGTGATGCCTCCATGTTCACGGATCTTATCGCGCTCCTTCGCGCACTGGAGAAGGAGCACGGTGTCCCCCTAACCCTTTTGCAGGACCTTTCCGGCCCCAAGATACGTATCGGGGAAATCCGGCAGGGCACCCTCACTCTGGACCAGCGCGACAGAGTGGTGCTGGGGCCTTCCGGTTCTGAGATGGTGCGCGAGCTGCCGTTCATCCCCTTTGACAACCCGCCCATCATGGAAACGCTGGAAGTGGGCGACAAGGTAGTACTGAGCGACGGCGTTCTCCAGTTCGTGATCACGGAAAAACTTCCCCTCGGCGCATTCGAGATGGAATGCCAGAACAGCGGCATTCTCACCTCACGCAAAGGCCTTGCCCTTCCCGGCAAGCCGGTGAATCTGCCCGCCATGACGGATAAGGACAAGAAGGACCTGCGCGACGGCCTCGCCCTCGGCGTGGACGCCTGCGCCCTCTCCTACGTCCAGACCCCCGAGGATATTCTCACCGCCAAGGCCATCATCAAGGAAGCGGGAAAGAACATTCCCGTTGTTGCCAAGCTGGAACGGCAGAACGCCGTGGACAGGCTGGAAGACATCCTGGAAGTGACCGACGTGGTCATGGTGGCACGAGGCGACCTTGGCGTGGAATGCCCCCTGCCCATGCTGCCCGCCATGCAGAAGCGCATCATCCGTGCGTGCAACAAGGCCGCCAAACCGGTCATCGTAGCCACGCAGATGCTGCTTTCCATGGTCAACAACCCCGTCCCCACCCGTGCGGAAACCACGGACGTCGCCAACGCGGTGCTTGACGGTGCAGACTGCGTAATGCTTTCCGAAGAAACCGCCATGGGTAAATACCCCGTGGAAACGGTGAGTTTCATGGTGGAAATCGCCAAGCAGGCGGAAGAAATCCACTTTGAGGCAAAGCGCATACACCCCCCCGACGACGAGAAGGGAACCCCGGATTTTCTGGCTTACTCCGCCAGCCTCCTGGCAGAAAAAACGCAGGCCGATGCCATCGTGGCCCACTCCATGTCAGGTTCAGCGGCACGCCTGCTTTCCGCCCGCAGACCACGGCAGATCATCTACGGCCTCACCCCGGACCCCGAGGCCCTGCGCGGCCTGAACTTCTCGTGGGGCGTAAAGCCCGAACCCGTTGACACCGCGCTTCCGGGCCATCTGGAACGAGCCGAACATTTCATTGAAACATGCCCGCTCCTGCCCGCAGGTGCCAATGTCGTCATCACCGCAGGCCAGCCCAAACCCGGTGCCAAGGCCAGAGGTACAAACCTGGTAAAAATCTACCATAAATAACATGAGTGCAGCCGGCAGCCCCATCCCAGACGCGATTCAGGAAGAGTATTACCAGATCGCCAAACCGATCCTGGAGAGCTTTCCCAAATACCGCCCTCCGGTCGACCTGTTCGAGTTCAAGGAGAGCATAGCCCGCCTGCAGCCATACAGCAAAAAAGGTGCCCGCCTCACCAATGAACAGGTCGAGGCGGTGCACAGTTTGTGCGAAGACGGCAACCTGTTCGTTTCCCGCGCAGACCACCCCATATACTCCAAGCACATCATCAAGCAACTCGACCTGGTGCTGGTGGACCAGAACCTGAAGCAGGGCGAGATTGCCGACGTATTCATGCAGGCACTGGCCCTGCGCGTGAACGAATTCGCCGAACAGCCCGTCATGCCCGTTTTCGAACAGCTGTATCAGGATGTGATGGTGTTCACCGAATTCATCTTTCAGGACCGCCACCGCATCAAGCTGTTCATGCGACGCCTGAACCGTGAACACAACCTTGCATCGCACGCGGTGAACACACTTGCCGTTGGCCTGTGGCTGTTCTATGCCGCCCGCAGCGAATACCGCAGGCGCGATCTGGACAAGGCGGCTCTGGCTCTGCTGCTGCATGACATAGGCATGTGCAAAGTGCCGCCGTTCATCCTCGCCAAGACGACCCCGCTCAAAATGGACGAGAAGGAAAAGCTCACCCCCCACCCCATTGTGGGCGCGAAAATCATGCACAAACTCGGGTTCGCCTTTGACGAGATGAAGCAGGCGACCCTTGAACATCACGAAAGACTGGATGGCTCCGGCTACCCCCAGAAACTGAAGGGAGAGACGATCAGCAAGTTCGGCAGACTGGTTGCCGTGGCGGATTCCTTTTCAGCCATGATCTGCTCACGCCCCTATGCCGCAGGCACCGAACCGGCGGAGGCAGCACGCAAGCTGGCAGAAGACAAGAAGCGCTATGATGAACGCTACACGCTCCTGCTAAACCACGCCTACCTTACGGATGCCTTCCGTATGGCCCAGTCTGCACAGTCAACCCAGTCAGCCCAGTCTGATCAACCCGTGGCATAACCGATCCACAAAAAACTCCGGCGACAGGGCAAGCCTGGCACCGGAGCATCTTTATCCGCATCCAACGGATACTCTCAAAGGAGTGTCCGTTTTTCTTTTAGCTGCGACACACGATCTGGCCGCTGATTTCCTTGAAAATGTCGGCAATCATGATCACGCCAAGCACGCGCGGGCCTTCCTTGACCACTGCATAGCTCCGTCCCTTTTTCACGAAGTCCTCAAGAACGACCAAGAGAGGTTCGTCGGGAGCTACCACAGTCGGATTCTTGTCCATCACATCCTTCACGGATGTGGAACCGGCCACCTTGCAGGCGTTGGTGTACATCTGTTCAAAACGGTTCTCGTCCAGTCCGCGCAAGGCATCACCACGAAGCAGATTGTCTTCCATGAAGCGCACGGTGTCCCACATGGAAACCGCACCCTTGAGACGACCGTTATCGTCCATAACCAGCGCACATAGACACCCGCTGTCGCTCACGGCATTCAACTCGCGCATGGCATCGGCCAGAGAATTGGCCTCCTTCATCACTGGATACTCCTCGCGAACAATATCCCAGGCACGGGTTCGTAACAGCATATGCATCTCCCTCGGGAACAGTGGTGCCCCGCTAAAAGGTTGTAAGCCTACGATCGAATGTAACCAGTTGCCCTTGTTTGGTAAAGAGCACAATAGACCCTGCCTGATGAAAATCAGTCAAAATCGGCAAACAGTGCGCCAACGTGAATATTACCGATGACCAGCTTGCGGTGCTGCTGCCTGAGCCGCCACAGGGCCTGATGCAATTCATCCACGGAAATGCCGTTGCGCACAGCGGTATAGGCCTCGATGAAAGCGGCCATGGTATCACAGGCCTTGAGCATCACGCCGTCCTTGGGATCGAACTGATCTTCATTGTAATGCGTCTGCAACTGCTCAAAGTTCAGTTTCTTGATGACGCCGTCCACCACTATGGCTTCATCGAATTCCGACCCCGTTTCCAGACCGAGGAAATAGCCAAGCCGCCATGCAAGGCGCTCGTACCCTTCTGCACGCATGGGGCCGAGCACCCGGCGCTCCAGTTCTTCGGCTTCGTATTCCTTGATGAAGTCGTCCAGCTTGTCCACGGACTTCTTCACGGGCGAGATGATATCGCGGGTCAGTAGTTCCGGCAGGTCATGGAAGAGCCCGCAGAAGAAGTTATTCTGGCGGCGCGCCCCGCAAGCCCCCTGCGCAATGGAAAAGAAATAGCTGTAGCATGCCACGAGAAACATATGCCCGATGACCGACGTTTCCGGTACACGCGGCGTCTGGGACCAACGCTTCTGAAAACGCAGTTGCCCGCACAGGTTCGCCAGCCTGCCAAGAACGTTGTCCGAACCGGAAAGCAGCTCAGGCACACCCTTGAGGTGCGAATAGGCCTGCAGACGTTCTGTGAATGAGGCATCGATATCGGGAATTTCGTCGTCAAAGCCATTCAGATTTTTGAGCAGGTCAAACTCCCACTTGCTGGCGTAGAGATGAGCGGCATCCAGAATCTCGTCACCAAGCGTCTTCTTCCTGCTATGGGCAAAATAGGCCACAAAACGATCCCAGAAGCCGTTGCCGAGCGGAGCGAGCACCGGCTCCAGTTCCCCCTGCACCCAGCCGATGAGCTGGGCGTAATGACGGGGATTCTCCCGTATCTTATAAAATATTGGGGGTTTTATGTCCGTGATGACCAGGCGGAAAAAGTAGTCGAAGATCCCCCCTTCAACGATGGTCTCGCCAAGCTTGATGCGCTCCCCCTGAAGGCGGCCTTCCGAATTCAACTGATAGAGCAGCCATGCCACGATCATCTTGTGCGCCTGCTTGTCCACTTCCAGCAATTCCATGGGCCGCAGCTTGTCGTTCCATCGCTTCATGTATGCACCGGCGAAGGTAAACTGCAGCAGACTCTTGCGAATATTGGACATATGGCGCTCCTGAATTTTTTGAAAAAATCACTTGGCAAGTTAGGATGTCGTAGTATAAAGATCAACAGTTTCCACGAGGGACTGACGTTTTTTTCCAGGGCCTACAGGCCTTGCCCCACCCGTTACCCGTCTGCTCCCGTCGTGCCGGTTGCCGGATCATTTGGCTGAATCCAACTCACCAGAAGATCACGGAAGCCCTTACGCCGCCTTGGTGAAAGGCGACGCAAGCCGAAGGCAATGCCTTCCGGCGCACTGACGTAACACATCACTCCGAACCCGGAGTTATGTGCGGATGCTTTTGACTATTGACAACGAACCTAAAACTCCCTATGAAGTTCCCCTTTCGAGCTTCGCACTCAGGAGTATATTATTATGAAGACGTTCAGCCCCAAGCCTGAAGATATCAACCGCGAATGGTTCGTGGTAGATGCCGAAGATAAGATCCTCGGTCGCCTGGCAACTCAGATCGCTCACCGCCTGCGCGGCAAGCACAAGCCCGAATTCGCCCCCCACATGGATAACGGCGATTTCATCGTGGTTGTGAACTGCGAGAAGATCAAGGTCACCGGCAACAAGATGGCCGACAAGAAGTACTACCGGTACACCGGTTACATGGGTGGCCTGCGTGAGACCAGCCTGTCTGACATGCTGGCCAAGAAGCCCGAAGAGGTTATCCGCAAGGCCGTTCAGGGCATGCTGCCCAAGAATCGCCTCGGCGCAGCCATGCTGAAGAAGCTCAAGATCTATGTTGGTCCTGAGCATCCCCATGCGGCACAGAATCCCCAGACTCTGGAAATCCAGGCCTAAGAGCTAGAGGCAGGAGAAGAATATGTCCAAAGAATTTGATTACGGTACCGGCAGAAGAAAGACCGCCACCGCTCGGACCCGCCTCTACGCTGGCTCGGGCCAGATCCTTGTAAACGGTCTTCCCTACGAAGATTACTTCCCGCGTAAGACCCTGCAGATGGTTGTGCGTCAGCCCCTCGAGCTGACCAAGACCCTCGGCAAGTTCGACATCAAGGTGAACGTTGCTGGCGGCGGCATGTCCGGCCAGGCTCAGGCAGTTCGCCACGGTATCTCCCGCGCCCTTCTGGAAGTTGACGCCGACCTGCGCGGCGCTCTGAAGAAGGCCGGCTTCCTTACCCGTGATGCACGCAAGAAGGAACGTAAGAAGTACGGTCAGCGCGCAGCTCGCGCACGTTACCAGTACTCCAAGCGTTAATCGGTTTCCGCAGCCTGCTGCGGTTACACGACACTTCGCACTCAACAGGCCCGCTTTTGCGGGCCTGTTTTTTTATATGCACCCGCCTCTGGCGCGGGCTTATGAAGTTGACACAACGTCCCCGCAAAGGCACAACTACCCCTGCTCCAAGCAAATCGATCACTCCAGAGGACACCTTTTCCATGTCTGATACGCCGACCCTGAGACAACCTGTTGCCACCGACGAGGAATGTGTTTCCATCATCGGCATGGCTGGCGCAGGCAAGACCACTGTGGGCAAAGCTCTCGCCACCCAGCTCAGCTGGGCCTTCATTGATTCCGATCACATCATCGAAGCCCATTACGGCACCCGTCTGCAGGACGTTGCGGACAGCATGACCAAAGAAGAATTCCTCGACGTGGAAGGCTCCATCATCAGCCGCATCGGCGCGCGTCGCACCGTCATTTCCACCGGTGGCAGCGTGGTATACCGCCAGTTCGCCGTCGATCATCTGAAAACGCTGGGACCTGTCGTCTATCTGGATGTCAGCCTGCCCACGATTCTGGAGCGCATCAGCCGCAATCCCGAACGCGGACTGGCCATTGCCCCGGGCCAGACCATCGAAGACCTCTACAACGAGCGCAAGGCCCTGTACGAAGCAGCCGCAGACTTCACAGTCCGCTGCGAAGACCTCGCTCCCGACACCTGTGCCCAAACCATCCGGCACTGGCTGGAGTCACGTTCATGAAAAAGAATATGAAGCGCGGAAAAGGCGTGGGCGTATTTGCCCGCCTTGGCAATCTCTACGACCGCATGTCCGCGGCCTATGCCGAAACCGCCCGCGAAGCTGGCCTCAGCTGCGAAAACTGCCAGCAGAACTGCTGCGTGAGCTATTTCCAGCATCACACCTACGTGGAATGGAGCTACCTGTGGCGTGGCATGAACGAATTGCCGCAGGAGCGACGCGACCTGTACCTGCAGCGCGCGCATGAAGCCGTGAAGCAGTATCACCACTCTCTTTCCATGAACCTGCAACCCAGCGTCATGTGCCCCCTCAACGATGACGGGCTGTGCGGCGTGTACAAACACCGCCTCATGATCTGCCGCATGCATGGCACACGAAACACCATGCTGCTGCCCAACGGCGAAAGAAGAGTGTTTACCGGTTGCTACCGCTTTGTGGATAATGTTAAGGGAAAGCCAGACGAACTGGTACCCGCACTGGACAGGACCGAACTGTATAAGGAACTGGTGCAGTTGGAGATGGAATACGTCGGAGCCAAGCTTCGCGTCCTGCCGCGGGTAAACATGACTCTTGCGGAAATGCTTGTGCAGGGGCCGCCCGTAATCAAATAAGCCCACAGGAACGTTTCATGAAACGCTGCTTCACCGCTCTGCTGCTCCTCGTCACCCTGATGCTGTCCGGTTGCTCCTATCTCAATGTGAGCCATCTGGACCGCCGCCCCTGGTTGACCGACACCCCGCAGACCATTTCCATGAAGTTCTGGCGTTTCGAATTCCACAACATGCCCCTGAAGCAGGGCGTAGGCCTGCAGGGGACGGCCTATCCCAACACGGAACTCTTCCCGGAGTGGGCCCGTTACTACGACCAGCTATCCTTTACGGTCTATCTCAGCGAAAGCTCCGGTGATGTCATAGCGTCCTCACAAGTGGACATCCTGCCCCGCGAAATGACCGGCGAACGCGCCATTCCTTTTGAATTCCGTCTGGACCCCGAACAGACACACACCTCTCTCTACGTATCTTTCGGCTACCGCATGGTGCTCGCAGAAACGCCATGGCGCCCTGAAAAGCAGCAGGAAGGACGCATTCACCTTGCCCATGAGGGCGCTCTGACTCGTTAACTCGCCCGCCTCACCTGCTTTTCAGTTTCCTCCACCGCAAAACATGCTACACTCTGGTAACGCCACCAGCATGCGGGGAGGTTGTAATGTCATCCTACGTTGTCAGAACCTTTCTCAAGTATTCCGTAATCTTCAGCGAAGGTAGCAGAGGAGATTCCGCCTATCTGCTGCAGGAAGGGCGCGTGGAACTTTCCAAGGAAGTTCATGGAAAGAAGAAGGTTCTCGCCATCCTGAATCCCATCAACATGTTCGGGGAAATGTCCCTGATTCTGGATGATAACCGGCGCACGGCGACTGCCATCGCACTGGATGACGTGCGGGCGGTGGAGGTGAAGAAGGACGACTTCGACAACTTTGTCCGCGATTCCCCCCAGATCATGCAGACCCTCATAGACGTGCTCGTACACCGCCTTCGAGCCAGCACCAAAAAGTCCATGCAGGTCCCCAGCCTGTTTCAGGGAACCTGCAGAACCATTGAATTACTCGCCCGTAACGGTGTGCGCCAGTTCGATTACATGCACGCCCTCATGTCCCTGAAAGACGCCTTTGTCAGCCCTGAGGACAAGGTTCTGGACATCCTCCATAAATTGGAACATCTGCGCATGATAGGCATCATATCCTCAGAGGATGGCGTAAAGCTGGTGAACATTCTTGAACCGGAACACTTCACGGTTGAGGCTGCGAAAAGGTTGCAGGCATACAGCCGCGGAGAGAGCTTCTGACCATAAAAAAACGCGCCCTGAGGCGCGTTTCTTAATAATACTATTGTGCATTCTTACGGCGTTTTTCCCAAAGCGCCATGGACTTCATCTTCTTTCGACGTTCGCGCTGCAGGGCCTTGCAGACGAGCGGCGTATTCTTTTTCATCCCCCACTTTTCACGGTATTCCGCTGCATCCAACCCATGCAAAACGAGATGCTTCTTGGTCAGAATCTTGAAAGACTTACCGCATTCAAGACAGGTAATGGATTTTTCCTTTATGGATTTCTTAGGATCAATATCTGAATCGAGTTCCGGCCCCCCTTCCTCCGATCCCATACTTATCTCGCGAATATTATCCGCAAGCGTCCGCACCATAGACGTGATTTCTTCTTCGGTCATTGTGCGAACGCTGGCCTGCGCCTTCACAATTTCCAATGCCCCTTTCAAGTAATCGTCCACATCTCACTCCGGATATGCAACTACAGCGTTAATAATTACCAGATTCGACAATATGTTTTACACAAAACCCTATACATCTCCATATTGCATACGTCAACTGAACAAAACGGACACGCATTTTGACTGAAATACGACATGCACGGTCAGCATTTCACCCTCAAAAACATGTAATGAAGTATTACTTCAAACCCCATCTTTGGGGATTGTTACACTCCCCCCCCCTTTGCTGCCATGGCTAACTGCTTTACGACAATCCATACATGAAAATACATAAACAAAAACTTACATATCAATAAAAATGCGGCCCCCAAAGGGGCCGCATACTCATTTCTAACACTTGGCTTCAATTGAAACAGAGATAAAACTGTTACAGCATTCGCCAAATTCTCTCTATGCATCGCACCGTCTTGCACGGAAAAGCACTACCATCCTACGGCAACACGCAGCGATACTACAGTTTCTTTGCAAGCAATTCGTTCACAAGAGCAGGATTTGCCTTACCACGGGTCTTACGCATCACCTGTCCCACAAAGAAGCTCTGCAGCTTTGTCTTGCCGCCACGATACGCTTCCGCCTCCGCAGGATTCTCGGCAATAACCTCATCCACGGCACGTTCCAACTCGGACGAGTCAGAAATCTGCACCATGCCCTTCTCCTTCACATACGCTTCGGGAGAAACACCGCTGGTAAAGACTTCCGGGAAAATGTCGCTACCGATCTTGTTGGAGATAAGGCCTTCCTCAATGATACGCACCAGTTCGGCCAGCATTTCCGGACGGATAGGAGCATCCTTGGCAGTCATGTTGCGCTCGTTCAACTCACGCTGAAACTGCCCCATCATGAAGTTGCTCACCTTCTTGGGATTGTTGAACACGGCAAGAGCGGCCTCGAAGTAGTCAGCCATATCCTTGTCCTGCGTCAACACTTCCGAATCGTACTCCGGCAGCCCCAGTTCGGAAACAAAACGGGCCTTGCGCTGCTCGGGCAGTTCGGGCAATTCGTCGCGCCATACGGCAATCTGCTCATCGGAAAGCATGATGGGAATAAGGTCCGGATCAGGGAAATAACGGTAGTCGTGCGCTTCTTCCTTGCCGCGCATGGCCGCGGTAAGGTTCTTTTCCGCATTGTACAGGCGTGTCTGCTGCACCACTTCTTCGCCGTCTTCCAGCAGGTCCTGCTGACGCGCGATTTCGTACTCGATCCCCTTCTGCACATGACGGAAGGAGTTCATGTTCTTCAGCTCCACACGGGTGCCGAATTCGCTCTGTCCTGCGGGCCGCAGCGAGACGTTAGCATCACAACGGAAGCTGCCTTCCTCCATGTTGCCATCACAGATGCCCAGATAGAGCAGAATGGCACGCAGAGACTTCAGGTATGCCACCGCTTCTTCCGCACTCCGCATGTCCGGCTCGGACACGATTTCGATAAGCGGCACGCCCGTACGGTTCAAGTCCACGAAAGAGGCATTGTCTGCCGCAGAGTGAATGGACTTGCCCGCATCGTTCTCAAGCTGAATACGGGTAAGACCCACACGACGGGTATAGTCGCCCATGTTCAGGTCCAGATGGCCGCCATGGCAGATAGCTTCCCCCAGCTGGGAAATCTGGTAGCCGTTGGGGGAGTCCGGATAGAAATAATTCTTCCGCTCAAACACGGAGCGGTTGCGCACAGTGCAGTTCATGGCCAGCCCCATCTTGGCGGCAAATTCCACGGCCCGCTTGTTCAGCACCGGCAGAACGCCGGGCATTCCGGAACAGACCTCGCACACGTTCTCGTTGGGGTCGTTGCCGAAACGGGTGGAGCAGGAACAGAATAATTTGGATTCCGTCTTCAACTGGGCGTGCACTTCCAACCCGATGACAACTTCATATTTCGCCATGACAATCTCCTTGCAATCCATATCTCGCAACGCACGGCCACACTACGCACGGTCTCGCCGCATTCGGCACCGGTGAACCGCTTCAGCATAATGATAAAGCCGAACGTGAATAATACGCTTCAAAACCTTCAGCAATCTGGCGAGCTTGCCAGCCATACAGCCAAAAGGACAGAGAGGCAGGCCCCGGGCGGCCACCATGCTCTCAGTATCCGCAGGCAGGCGGCTTGCAAGCCACCAGCCCAGCCCTTCCCTAGCTGACCTGTCCGCCCTTGTAGAGCTGCGGGTTCAGCGCGGGGTCATTATACATCTTGAACTGAAAATATACTTTGGGCCGCTTGCTGCCGGAACGGTAGTCATCCAGCAATTCGAGCACAGCACGGGCAAGATCGGCACGCTGTTCGTGCAATACGGCAAGCTTGGCGCGGCAGGATTCGCGATGCGCTTCGTCCGCATCCGTACGCTCGGTCTGCTCATGCATGTGAAAAATCTTCAAGCTAAGTATGGACAGACGATCCACAGACATGCCCAGCGATTCGGTATTATGCCGCACGCCGCTACCATCCGCAGGCAACGGGGGCAGCATGGGCGTAACCAGCCCCACGATGCAGGCGTCGACTTTTTCCATGAAGTCGTTACGGCGCTGATTGAGGCGGTCGATGCGGTACTTGCAGTCCGCAATGACTTCAGGCCCCACATCCTTGCGGCGGGCAATGTCTTCCACATGCCACAGCTTGAAATTCATGAGATGCTGAGCCAGCACCAGTCCCGCAAGATTGCCGAGTTCCGGCCCTTCCGCCACGTCTGTGGCATCTTCCTGCTCAATCACGTGCCAATCGGCAGTGGCCTGCACCTGCGCCGCAAAGCAGCGTTCCAATTCAGCTGAAATATCGTCGAAACCGATCATATTTGAATAAGCCTGTTCCTGATTCTGTTATGCGCGCACCGCATTAGGGGGCTTTAATGCCCGCGTCGTAATATTTGCCCACGCCGTATTCAGCCCTGCGGAAGAATTTGTCGGCGCTGGGGCCAATGATCTGCATTTCGGGATGCGCCTTCTGCATGTCCAGCGCAATGCGCATTTCCTTAGTACATCCGGTGGAATAGGTCGAATCCTTGCCCGACCAGACCGAAGGTACCTTGCGCCCCATCAACGTAAAGCTTGTTTCTATATCCTCAACCGTCTGAAAACGCCAGACGTCAAGCATGCCGCTTCTCTGGACCCGCTCCCACATGAACATGAGGTCGTCGCCGTCCATGCCTTCTTCGAAGTGCTCGGCAGGATTGATGATAAAAGTATTCTCAAGGCGTTCCCGCAGGTGCCGCACAAAGGTATCCACCACGCGAATAGCCTGACCTGTCTGTCCCGGAATGGAGCCGATGATTGCACTGTAGAACATGACGCTTTTGCCGGCAGCCCTGGCTTCACGCATGGCGGTGATAATTTCCTTGGCCTTGCCGTGCAGGTCGGCCTCGGTAAACTTGCGCACCCACTTGGCGCGGGGCTTCGTGTGCAGATGGAATTCCCCGTCCTCGGAACGGTGGAAGCACACGATGTCGCGGGTAAAATCGTGGCTGCACCCGATGAGGTTCATATAATTGCGTCCGCCCTTGGCCATGACCAGATCACATTCCTTCCATGCACGGGCAAACGTCACACTGGTTTTGTACAGGTTCAGCTGCTCGCGTGTTCCGTCGGAAATGATCAGGAACCGGTGCTCGCGCAGCAGACGCAGCAGTTCGTTTTTGGTCACCCCGTCGTCATGCAGTATATGGGCCCCGGCCGTGGCTTCCTTGAGCACAGGGTCGCGGTCGATCTCCCACAGGGTCGGCGTGTTGAAATAAAAGCCCTCCTTGAGAGCCAGAACGACCTGATGCCCCTGCCTGATAAGCGAACGGATGATCTTGAGGTCAAAGACAAAGGCGCCGCTCACGTCGGGAAGGTAGAGAATCTTCTTGCGTTCTTCGTCCTCGGGCCCCAGCAGCAACCGCAGACGGCTGCATTCGCCGCAGGGCTTTTCAAGCTCGGTTTCCACCTCCAGCGGGGAAGGATCAGCATCCTGCCACAGCACGGGCAGCGTTGAAAGATACAGAAGACGGCGCAGCTCAAGGAAGTCCAGCTCCCAGCGCATTTCCCTGATGTCAGGCGCAGAGTTGCATTCCGGCGGATTGGCAAGGATGAGGCGCTCCGTGGAAGGACGCTTCAGAAATTCCCACGCAAGGCGGTTGGCCTTGAGCTTGCCGTCCTTGTAGGGATCGGGCACCGCACACTGGGTGAGCACGATGCTGGTCAGACGCTTGGCCAGACGCGACGGGATCATGATCCGTGAATTCATATGCTGGCGGAAACGCAACTTACAGAACTGAATGACGCGGCGCTGGTTGTACTTGTCAAAACCATGCTGCCTGATAAGCCGCATGATGAACCGCCAGATGCGGGTGTATTCCTGATGCAGCGCCTTGGGGCGTTCCTTGCTCAGCAACTGCGTAAAAATGGCATCCGAACAGGGCATGTAAACCTGCTGTTCGTCCAGCGCGACCATGAACCGGAGTTGCTCGTCCGGAGCAACATTCTCGGGGTTCATGAGGTGTTCGATGTTGTTCTCGGTCTTGAAATTATGCAGCCAGGCATCCAGATACGGATCCTTGCCCCACCGAACATCCCGAACAGACTTCAACTCTGGCAACACGCTCATGCACGGCCTCCGGAATTTGGTTGAAAGAAATCCGGCCCGCCGCACACGCTCTGCCATGCATGACAACAGGTGGCGAAACCGTCCGGCATTGTAGTTGAATCCAGCCTGACTTCAGGCCATGTACGGCACGGGCAGGCTCCGGGCGACGTTCCGCCGCTACTGCTGATCCTTGTAAAATCCACGGGTCCGCAGCCGCTCGAAATAGCTGGCGCAGCCCAGCTCGGCCACCAGAAGGCCCTTCTGCGCCCGCGAGATGGTCACCCGGTCTCCGCCCTTCAGAATCACACCATCCTGCCCGTCCTGCGTCAGGTACAGATCGGTATCCGTATCCTGAATCACGATGCCGAGCTCCATGTCGCCACAGAGCACAAAGGGCTTGAGAGCGTTGAGGAAGGGGCAGATGGGAGTGACGGAAAAGGCGTCGAGGTCGGGGTGAACGAGCGGACCGTTGGCGGAAACCGCATAGCCCGTGGAACCCGTGGGGGTAGACACGATGAGGCCGTCTGCACGCAGGCTGCCCAGACGCTCGCCCTGCACGTGCAGTTCCAGCTTGATCACCCGCGCCAGGGCCCCGCGGTGCACGACCATGTCGTTCACCGCCACGCCGCTGTATATACGGTGCGAACTGCGTTCAACTGCGCACGAAAGGGCGAAACGACGCACGAATCGTATGCTTCCGTCAAACAGACGCTCAAGTTGCTGCGGCCACTCGTCCACGGACACTTCGGTCAGGAATCCCACCCGGCCCAGATTGACCCCCAGCACGGGGACGTCCGAACCGACAAGACGGCGGGCCACACTCAGCATGGTGCCATCGCCGCCCAGCACGAGAACCAGTCCGCCTTCAGCAGGCAATACCACCCGCTGCCACTGCAGACGCCCGTTCTCAAACACTTCTGCACTGCATCCGCGCTCCACAAACCACTCCTTCAGAGAGTCTGCGAGTTCGAGTGCGGCAGTGTGTCCTGCCTTGGTCACGATAAAAACTGATTGTATGGTTCGGCTCATCGGATTTCCCTAGTAAAAAGCCGCGATTCCATCAAGGATGAAGCGCGCTTCCGTCAAGATATTTTTTCCGGCCGGAAAAAGCGGAGGACATACCGTTGTCACTTTGCGCCATTTAGTATACTGCCCAAGTGGATTTACGTTACTAAGACGGATATGAGATTCGTTTCCATCAGGCAGGAGCATTAATGAACAATACCGCCAAAGAGATTATTATGGAACATGCCCGTGCAGGCGCCCGTCTGCGCGAGGCCTATTTCGAGGCCAACGCTGACAAGGTGAACGAAGTGGCCAAGATTCTGGCCCTGTGCCTTGCGCGCGGCGGCAAGATTCTCTTCTGCGGCAACGGCGGCAGTGCAGCTGACTCGCAACATCTGGCTGCCGAATTCGTAAACCGTTTCATCATGGAACGCCCGCCCCTGCCGGCCATCGCGTTGACGACGGATTCGTCCATCCTCACCGCCATAGGCAACGATTACGGCTTCGATCTCATATTCAGCAAGCAGGTGCAGGCACTGGCCACCGAAGGCGACGTGCTTGTGGCCATTTCCACCTCCGGCAACAGCAACAACATTGTCGAAGCCCTCAAAGTCGCCCGTGAACGCTGCATCACCACCGTCGGCATCACGGGACAGGGTGGCGGCCGCATGGCTCCGCTCTGCGAACACCTGCTTGACGTTTCCCACCGGCATACGCCTCTTGTTCAGGAAGTGCACATCGCCATAGGACACCTGCTCTGCCAGCTCACGGACCACTATCTGTTCGAGAACGTCATGGAGCTTCAGCCCTACCTGAACGAGCCGGACGGAGCCTGTCAGGGTTAACCGCACCATTTGACGATCGCGCGATCGGCATTATCTCATGCCGTGAAACATTCACGGAGGAACTGCTATGCCCATTTATGAATACAAGTGTGAAGCCTGCGGCAATGAATTTGAAGAACTGGTTTTCGGCGACGATACGCCGGCATGCCCCGCATGCGCTTCCGGCGCAACGCACAAACTGCTTTCCGCCACCCAGTTCAAGATGCCCGGCGGAACCGTTTCCGCCCCTTCGGGCAGCTCCGGCTGTTCCGGCTGCTCCGGCGGCAACTGTTCTACCTGCAAGTAACGGCAGGCACGGTACGGAATCCCGTGCGGCATAGCGCCGCACCAGAATATTCGCCGGTCGGCCTTGCGCCTAGTCGCGAAGCGCAACCTCCGGCACGGAACCTCAAGCTCAAGCGGACGCGAAATGAAGAACATCGTCATCGCCACGCGTGGCTCCAAGCTCGCACTCTGGCAGGCCAACCACATCAAGGATTGCATCGAACGGCAGCATGCGGGCAAGGTTTCCGTTGAACTGCTCGTACTCAAGACCAAGGGCGACATCATTCTGGATGTACCTCTGGCAAAAGTCGGCGGCAAAGGACTGTTCGTCAAGGAAATCGAAGAAGCCCTTCTGGACGGCCGCGCAGACCTTGCCGTGCATTCCATGAAGGACGTGCCCATGGAACTGCCTGAAGGCCTCATTCTGGGCACCATTCCCCAGCGCGAAGACGCATCGGACACCTTCCTTTCCGTCAACTACGACACGCTGGACTCCCTGCCGCAGGGCGCCACCGTGGGCACCAGCAGCCTGCGCCGCCAGTCGCAGCTTCTGACCCTGCGCCCCGACCTGAAGGTCGTGTCCCTGCGCGGCAATGTGGATACCCGCCTGCGCAAGCTCATGGACGGCGAGTTCGACGCGATCATCATGGCCACCTCCGGCCTGAAGCGTCTGGGCCTTACCGCACCCAAGCACGAAATTCTGGGGCCGCCCCGCTTCCTGCCCGCCGTGGGTCAGGGAGCACTGGGCATTGAATTCCATCAGGACCGCGAAGACATGCATGAACTGCTCGCGTTTCTGGAGCACCGCCCCACCCGCATCTGCGTGGAAGCCGAACGCGGATTCCTCTTCGGCCTGCAGGGCGGCTGTCAGGTACCCATCGCCGGTCACGCCACCATGACGGGTGAAGACAGCTTCTCGCTGGTGGGCTTTGTGGCCGACCTTGAAGGCAAGCGCATCATCCGCGAAACCGTTGCCGGCACCGCCGAAGCAGCGCGCAAGATTGGCCTTGAGCTTGCCGAGACCGTAAAACAGCAGGGAGCAGGAGCCATTCTCGAAGAGGTGTATGCCTCCGAGCAGGCAACCCGCTCATAACACTGCGCCTGATCGCGGCCTGCCGCGGACCAGCACTGAATATCATATCCGGCCCTTCGGGGCCGGATATACTTTGCAACGAACAACATTCCCGCTACTGTCAAAGGACGCATGACAAGCACAGCCTACCCCCATCTTGCCGACCTCGGCTGGAACTCGTTTTTCGAAGACCAGCTCACCGAAGACCGCCCTGCGGAATCATCCATTGTGCGCGTCTGCAGCGTACACAGTATGGTCATGTTCATAATGGGGTCCGAAGGCAAACGCCAGATCGCCATACCCGGCAACTGGCTGTCCGGTGAGCCGGAAGACAGGCCCACCGTAGGCGACTGGCTCATCCTTGATGAAACGGGCGAGTGGCCCGTACGCATCCTGAGCCGCCAGACGCTTGTCACCCGCCGCGCTCCTTCGGATATCACCAGCGTACAGTTGGTGGCGGCCAATCTGGACACCCTGTTCATCGTTTCCTCGCTCAACGAGGACTTCAATCTTTCCCGCCTTGAACGCTATCTGGCCATCGCCTACGAATATGACGTAACGCCGGTCGTGGTGCTCACCAAACGCGACCTCGTCACCGCAGAACATGCGGACGACTGCGCCGCACAGGTACGCGCGCTCAACAGCAATCTGAACGTGGTGGTCGTCAACGCCCTGACCATCGACACGGTCAGCGCCCTCTTCCCGTGGGTGGAGCGCGGCCGCACCGCAACGCTTGTAGGCTCATCCGGTGTGGGCAAATCCACACTCGTGAACACCCTGAGCGGCGAAGAGCTCACCCTCACCGGCGCCATTCGGGACTCCGACAGCAAGGGACGCCACACCACCTCCAGCCGCACGCTCTACACACTGCCCAACGGCGGCCTCATCATGGACGTGCCCGGCTTCCGTGAACTGCGTCTGCCCCCCTGCGAACACGGTCTTTCCAAAGTATTCGGCGACATCATCGAACTGGGCCTGCGCTGCGGCTTTGCCGACTGCAAGCACGATGGCGAACCGGACTGTGCCGTGGAAGAAGCCGTGGAACAGGGTATCATCCCGCAACGCCGTGTGGAGAACTACCGCAAACTGGTACGGGAGCAGGCCGCTCAGGACGACGAAAAACAGCAGGCCAAAATCTACGCCCGCCAGCGCCGTGCCGCAGACCGCATGGCAGGACGTTCCACCGGCAAGAAACAACGCCGCAGACGCTGATTCATCCAACTTTACAGTATCCTGAAAGCACGTTGTGGCATCTTCATGTGTCATGATGTGTGTCAGCCATCCCGTCCCATACAACATTTCCCCCTCCCGCTCACGCCACCGCTGGCGGCGAACTGGCCTACATGACCAGCGAGGCGTAACAGCGCAGGAATGGCGAATACGGCCCAATCAGGATCTGGATGAAGTACCGCCAAGACAATCTTGAGGCACAACAAAGGCCGGAAGCTCGCGCTTCCGGCCTTTACGTTGATGATCTGCTTGTATCGCATCTGGAGCAGCGATACATCTTACGCCCCGCCCTGCCGGTCCAGCGTACGGCAGTTGATGGCCTCGGCAATGTGCGAAACGGCAATAGTCTCCTCACGCGCAAGGTCTGCAATGGTGCGCGCAATGCGCAGTATGCGCGTGTAGGCGCGGGCAGACAGGGCCAGCGCGTTCACGGCCTTGCCGAGGAAAGCGTGCTCCGCCGCACCAAGACGGCAGAAGTCCTCAAGCCACCGGCCGGAAAGGTCGGCGTTGGTCATACAGGGCGTACCTTCATACCGCGCAGCCTGCAGTGCTCTGGCGGCTTCGATTCGTTGCCGCATCTGGGCGGATGTCACCCCGGGAGACTCACTTCGCAAATCCTCATACGGCACGGCGGGCACTTCCACATGCAGGTCTATCCTGTCCAGCAAGGGACCGGAAAGCCGCGCGCGGTAGCGCTGAATCTGGAAATCGCTGCACACGCAGGTATGCCGCTCATCAGTCTGATAGCCGCATGGACAGGGGTTCATGGCTGCCACAAGCATGAAGTCAGCCGGATAGGTCAACGATATCGCGGCACGGGATATCGTGACGTTGCCCGCTTCCAGCGGCTGGCGCATGACCTCAAGCGCGGGCTTCTTGAATTCCGGCAGCTCGTCCAGAAAAAGCACGCCGCGATGCGCCAGCGACACCTCGCCCGGACGCGGATAGGCACCGCCGCCGATGAGCCCCACATCCGAGATGGTATGGTGCGGCGATCTGAAAGGTCGCGTCCGGATGAGCGAACTCTCGCCCAGCATGTCTGCCACGGAATAAATTTTGGTCACTTCCAGCGCTTCGTCAATGGTAAGCGGCGGAAGCACGGTGGGAATACGCTGAGCCAGCATGGTCTTGCCGCTGCCGGGAGGCCCGAGGAACAGCAAATTGTGCCCGCCCGCCGCAGCAATTTCAATAGCGCGCTTGGCATGTTCCTGCCCCTTCACCTCGGCAAAATCCAGCAGCCAGTCGTCACTGGCCGAGACGTCACGGATGTCCCGCTTCACGGGCGTCAAAGCCGTCTCGCCGGAAAGAAAACCGACCGCCTCGCCCAGCGACCGGATGCTGTATACATCCAGCCCCTCCACCACAGCCGCCTCGGCTGCGTTGTCCGCCGGAACAAGAAAGCCCTTCGCCCCTTCCTTGCGGGCAAGAATGGCCATGGACAGCACGCCGGGCACGGGCTTGAGTTCGCCGGTCAAGGAAAGCTCGCCGACCACATACCAGCCGTCCAGCTTCTGCTGCGGCAGCACTTCTGCCGCGCCCAGCAATGCCAGTGCCAGAGGCAGGTCGTAGCCGCTACCGCCCTTGCGACGATCGGCAGGGGCAAGGTTCACGGTTATGCGGGATGGGGGCAGTTTGTATCCGCCGTTCTTGAGCGCTGCGAACACACGCTCCTTGGCTTCACGCACGGCCCCCTCGGCAAGACCCACAAGCGTGAATGCGGGCATGCCCTGCCGCGCCAGGTCCACTTCAAGATCAACCCTGAATGCGTCTATTCCCAACAGGGCAGCGCAGGAAATTGTAGAAATCATAAGGTGTCCGTTCGAAATTGTGTATGCACCGTGCTGTTAAAAGAAAACGCGATAAAGGACAAGCGACTGCCTAACTTCGATATATTTGGCGATGCTTCCTGCACAAAAACCCGATGCAGACGCATCCGACATGATTGGTTCATCAACGCAAGCAGCCATAATACCCTGTGAGCGAAATTTTCTCCACCCGAACGTTCCAGAAACGCATTCGTTTCTACTGTAAGATTTATCGACTTACATGTTAAGATATAATGGAACAATTCTCTACCGTAGCACTCTGAAATATCAAATTAATTACCAAATATTCAGGCACAGTTATTGCTCACCGCTATTATTCCCCTGCTTGTTTTTGATGAACACTGAAAGTGTTCCCAGACAGGCTTTACCAACCAAAGGAGGTAGCGGAATGCAATACCTGGCACACATGTTTTTGGCTTTATGTCTAATATGGCTGCCCTTTGCATCTCCGATCTATGGAATGTCGTTGACAATGGGCCTTGCGGACGGTTCCTACGGTGAAATCGGAGCTAACGCCGGATTCACCTGGGAGTTGGGGCAATCAAACAAGTCAGGAACAATCACGGTCACTATCCAAAACAATTCCCAGACAATTGTCCAAGAGACCACGGACCCTGACGGCAACCTTTACAATGTCTACATTTCTCCCTACATCACAGCCTTTCTCTTCAATGTTCCGGACGGAGTTTCCGCGTCACTGCAATCCGTGACCAACGGCGAAACCACCGTCAGCGGCTGGAACATGCCGATGACAACCATGAAGTCCACCCTCATCCCGTCCCCGGATTATCACGGTTTCTGGGATGCCGGTGCGAGCATCGGCAGCATGTTCACTTCCGGCGACCCTTCAAGCGGAATACCGATGGGCGAAACCTATGCCTTCGAATTTCTCCTGACCGGCGATGTCGCTTTGCTGAGTCTTGAGGATATACTGCGTGCCGACCCATTCTTCTCCGGACCGGATGCAGGAGGCGGAGGCAAGAAGGGAGGCAAGGCGTCCACGACTTCCGACGATGGAGACGAAGGGGATGACGGCCCTGCAAGGCTTGATTGGGAATACTACTTCCTTGCCAACGTCAAGGGGTATCCCGAGGGCGTTGTCGATTTCGAACTCCTCGTACCGGAAGCCGAAATCAATTATCCCCCAGCACCCGAGATGATGGCGATGTCATTGCGTGCCCCTGCGGTTGCAACGCCAGAACCCTCCACGATCATCCTGCTCCTCGTCGGGCTAACCTGGATTGCAGCGGTTGGACGCAAGTTGAAAGAATAGACATGACATCGTCCTGTATCCAGTGCTCCAATAGATCTGCCTGACCTTCGGAAGCACGTTGAACCTGAATACTGATCCAACAGGGCCGGTGTGAGTTTCTCGCACCGGCTTCTGCTTACCGGGCTCACAACAGCATCGGCCTTTCCCGCCCGCCCTGCCGAGAGAAGTTCAAAATATACAGATAGCCAACACGCGAGATCTACTTCCTGATCAGCTTAACACATCCAGACCAACATGGGGGCCACAGCCCTTTCGTGCGACCATACCCCCGCTCACCTGTTCAGGACTTGGTTTATCGCTGTCATTCCAGATCCATACCCTTATGCCTTGGTCATCTTGTCCGATACAGCATGCAACATGCCGTACCGTTTTGGGCAGTGAAACGGGAAGACCCGCAAAATCGCCCGACCAAAACGAAAGACCGCAGCAACAGATATCTCATCCTACACGGCCTCGGTTGGTTCCAAGAAGACCCAGAGGCAACATAACCACAAGACTTCGCAACCGATTATTCATAGATTTGGCACAGCAATGACCCTATAAGGAGCAGAACAAAATAAATATGAAAATTTTTCGGGCTTCTACATTGCTAACGAGATCAATTATCCATATCATCATTCCTGCTAACGTTATTTGCTCAACCACGGGGGAACAATGACCATACGTACAAGAATTCTCTTGTCTGTTCTCAGCCTGTTTTTCGTTTCGCTGACGATGCTGGCCGGGACGCTGATCGTGACCAATTCTCAGGAAGGGGATGGACTCGCCATCAACCTTTCCGGCCGCCAGCGCATGCTGAGCCAGAAAATAGCCAAGGACACACTCGCCTTTGAAATATCCAAGGACGCCGGATACAAGGACCGTGTATCCAGCTCCATCCGTATCTTTGACAAAACCCTCAATGCCCTTGCAAACGGCGGCAATGCGCCGCTGACGCTGGAGGCATCCGGCCCCGTGGCCACCCTTTCCGCACCGGACAAGAGCGTTGCCAGCCAGCTTTCGCAGGTTGCCTCGCTCTGGAAGGACTATAAGAAGCAGGTGGATGCCTCCCTTTCCGGCAACACGGAAGCCACCGCCACGCTGCCTGCAGCCAGCGACAAACTGGTAGGCGCCATGACCAAGGCCGTTTCCCTGATGCAGGCCTCAGCCGAGGGAAAGGTACAATACCTGCTCATACTGGAACTTGCCTGTGCCGCCTTCGGTGCCGCGGTTCTGCTGATAGTACTGCTGGGTCTCAGACGTGACCTGTTCACGCCTCTTGGCAACCTGCGCGCCTATTCGCAGAAAATTGCCGGTGGCAAGCTGGACGCACAGCCTGAAGGCAGCTACGCCCATGAACTGCATTTCCTGAAGGACGACATCGACAAGATGGTGACCAACCTCAAGGCCAAGATGGCGGAAGCCGATGCCCTTGGCCGCGAGGCGAACCAGCGTGCGGAAGAAACCGCCAAGGCCCTGCAGGACGCCGAAGAACAGCGCAAGACCGTACAAAAGCTCTTTGACACCATGACCGCCGTGGCCAACAAGGCGCAGGGGGTTTCCCACAAGGTCTTCGCCTCGGTTGAAGAGCTTTCCCGCCAGATTGAGGTCGTGAACAACGGCGTGGATATTCAACGCGACCGCATGACGGAAACTGCCACCGCCATGGAGGAAATGAACGGTACCGTTTTCGAGGTTGCACAGAACGCTTCCAGCGCCGCGCAATCCGCCGCCCGCTCCAAGGAAAACGCCGAAACCGGCGCCAAGGGCGTGCGCAAGGCTGTCGATTCCATCGAACAGATCCAGCAGCGCATCATGTCGCTCAAGGAAACCATGGGCCAGCTCGGCCAGCAGGCCGACTCCATCAGCCAGATCATGGTCACCATCTCCGACATTGCGGACCAGACCAACCTGCTGGCGCTGAACGCAGCCATTGAAGCCGCCCGCGCGGGTGAAGCCGGCCGCGGCTTTGCAGTGGTGGCGGACGAAGTACGCAAACTGGCAGAAAAGACCATGCACGCCACCAAGGAAGTGGGCGATGCCGTAAAACTCATCCAGACCCATGCCCGCGAGAACGTGCAGGCCGTGGAGATGGCCGCCAAGGACATTGTCATTTCCACCGAAGCAGCCACCGAATCAGGCCGCTTCATGGAAGAGATCGTGCATATTGTTGATGAAACCGCCATGCAGGTTTCCTCCATTGCCACGGCATCGGAAGAACAGTCTGCCGCCTCGGAAGAGATCAACCGCGCAGTGTCCGAAGTCACCCGTGTGGCATCCGAAACCGCAGAGGGTATGTCTGTTTCCGCCAAAGCTCTTGTTGAGATCTCCGGCCTTGTGGAAGAG
This sequence comes from Desulfovibrio mangrovi, assembly GCF_026230175.1. Classification (NCBI taxonomy): domain Bacteria; kingdom Pseudomonadati; phylum Thermodesulfobacteriota; class Desulfovibrionia; order Desulfovibrionales; family Desulfovibrionaceae; genus Desulfovibrio; species Desulfovibrio mangrovi. The sequence goes on along the minus strand of NZ_CP104208.1, from coordinate 3,802,625 downwards.
CTGGACACCGTCATCCAGTCGCTTGCATCCGGCAAGGCCACCGGCGTGGACACCAACGGCAACGGCGATCTCTTCACGTGGACGGACGATCTTGCGCTGAACATCAAGTCCATCGACGACCAGCATAAACGTCTCGTGCAGCTCATCAACAGTCTGCACAGGGCCATGAAGGAACGCCGCAGCAAAGAGCATCTCATCAAGATCGTGGATGAACTGAAGAACTACACGGTCACCCACTTCAAGTTCGAGGAAGACCTGTTTGCCAAGCACAGGTACCCCGAAACCCCTGACCATATTCGCCAGCACGAAAAGTTCGTGGAAAAGGTGCTCGACTTCGAAGAGGGCCTCAAGTCCGGCAAACTGACGGTCACCATGGATGTCATGCGCTTCCTCAAGGAATGGCTCATGAAGCACATCAACGGTACCGACCGCCGCTACACTCCCTTCCTGCGCGAAAAAGGCGTCCGTTAGCTTCAGTCGGCATCGCATCAAGAACTCCAAAGCCCCCATGTTTGCGCACGGGGGCTTTTTTCATAACTGCAGGGCCTTTCATCAGCAGTCTCCACGGCAGGAGGAACACTGCCAGCCAGCACACAGCGTGTGATCAAAAGCCACTGCCGGGGCACACCCGATAATTCGCTTCTAACAAGCGCAGCAGACCAGCCAGCCGATCCAGCCCCCTCTGCATGCTCCCTGAGAACCATCCCTACACTTGCCCATATTCTCATATAGCCGCAGATCGACGGCAACGCGCCACCTGCCCCGCAACCACAAAAAAGTCCCCCACCTTGCGGCGGGGGACTCGCTTATTCTGATCAGTCCGGCATTGCCGGTTGCTGCATGCTACAGGTCGTGCACGGAGCGGCCGATACGGTTCCAACGGATGGAGCTGATACCATCCATGGACCAGTAGAGAACCAGCGCCTTGCCCACAACGGCGGAGCGGTCCACAAAGCCCCAGAAACGGGAATCGTAGGACTCGTCACGGTTGTCGCCCATGCAGAAGTACTTGCCTTCCGGCACCACAATGGGACCGAAGTTATCACCGGGGCCGGGGAAGGTGCGCACATACTGCACATAGGGTTCGTCCTGCTTCTCGCCGTTCAGGTACAACACCTTGTCGCGCACTTCCACCGTATCACCGGGCACGCCGATAACGCGCTTGATATAGTGGATGGAAGGATCCTTGGGATACTCGAATACGACAACATCGCCCCGTTCGGGATCATTCATGTGCACAAGCTCGGGTCCGAGCACCACGGAATGGCGGGACCACCATGAACCGCCGGAGGGATTGGTTTCCTTCACCACAAAGGGGAAACGAATGCCGTAGGTGAACTTGTTCACCAGCAGGTAATCACCGATCTGCAGGGTCTGCAGCATGGAACCGGACGGTATGGTAAAAGCCTGCACAAGGAAGGAACGGATGAACAAGGCCAGCAGAATGGCAATGAACAGCGCTTCAAAGTATTCGGCAAATCCACTCTTCTGATTCAATTCGGACATGATGCGTTCCATATTCTGCCGCTCGGCGTGTGTCGGGCGGGTAGTCGGACAGTTTCTGTTCGCGTGTACGGAAAGAACAACCCGCTAGTCTTCGCCTACCTTCAGTGCGGCCAGGAAGGCTTCCTGCGGCAACTCAACGTTGCCCATGCGCTTCATGCGCTTCTTGCCTTCCTTCTGCTTTTCCAGAAGTTTGCGCTTACGCGTGATGTCGCCGCCGTAACACTTGGCGGTCACGTTCTTGCGCATGGGCGCATTGCGTTCGCGGGCAATGACCTTGGTGCCGATGGCGGCCTGAATGACCACCTCGAACATCTGGCGGGGAATGGTGTTCTTCAGCTTCAGCGCCACAGCGCGGCCATGATACTGGGCCTTGTCGCGGTGCACGATGATGGAGAGCGCGTCCACCGGTTCGCCGTTGATGAGCATGTCGAGCTTCACCAGATTGGAGTCGCGGTAGTCGATGATTTCATAGTCCATGGAAGCATACCCGCGGGTGTAGGACTTCAGCTTGTCAAAGAAGTCATACACGATTTCCGCAAAGGGCAGTTCGTAGGTGATGATGACACGGCTGGACGTGAGATACTTCAGGTCCTTCTGGATGCCGCGCTTCTCTTCGCACAGCTTGAGCACGTTGCCCACATACTCGTCGGGTACGTGAATTTCACAGCGTACAAAGGGCTCGTACAGCGTCTCGATCTTGGTGGGATCCGGCAGCTTGGCGGGGCTGTCGATATCCATCTTCTTTCCGTCCACGGTCTTGATCTTGTAGATAACCGAAGGAGCAGTGGCGATGAGATCCACGTCGAACTCGCGCTCAAGACGTTCCTGGATGATTTCCATATGCAGCAAGCCGAGGAAACCGCAGCGGAAGCCGAAGCCCAGCGCCTGCGAAGTTTCCGCCTCGTAGGAGAAGGAAGCGTCGTTGAGCTGCAGCTTTTCCAGCGCATACTTGAGCGGCTCGTACTCGTTGGCGTCCGAGGGGTAAAGCCCGCAGAACACCATGGGCTTGACCACCTTGAACCCGGGAACAGGCTCGCTGGCGGGGTTGGATACCAGTGTTACGGTATCACCCACCTTGGCATCGCCCAGTTCCTTGATGGTGGCACACAGGTAGCCTACCTCACCGGCGGTGAGGCTCTTCATTTCGATCATCTCGGGGCTGAATGCGCCGAGCTTGGTTACTTCGTATTCCTTGCCGGTGGCCATCAGGCGAATCTTGTCACCCTTCTTCAGAGTGCCGTCCACCACGCGGAACATGATGATGACGCCCTGATAGGAATCGTACCAGGAGTCGAAGATCAGCGCCTTGAGAGGCGCATTGGGGTCACCTTCAGGGGCGGGCAGGCGTTCCACGATGGCTTCGAGCACCTGTTCCACGTTCAGGCCGGTCTTGGCGCTCACGCCCAGCGCATCGGTGGTATCAAGGCCGATGACTTCCTCGATTTCCGCCTTCACGCGATCGGGCTCCGCACTGGCAAGATCGATCTTGTTCAGAACGGGAATGACCTCAAGGTCATGGTCCAGCGCAAGATAGACGTTCGCAAGGGTTTGGGCTTCCACACCCTGCGAGGCGTCCACGACCAGCAGCGCGCCTTCGCACGCGGCAAGGGAGCGGGAAACCTCGTAGCCGAAGTCAACGTGGCCGGGAGTATCGATGAGGTTCAGGATGTAGTTGTTGCCGTCCTTCGCCTTGTAGGGAATACGGACAGCCTGAGCCTTGATGGTGATGCCGCGTTCGCGCTCGATTTCCATGCGGTCGAGGTACTGTTCCTTCTTGTCACGGGCTTGAACAAGACCGGTGATGTCAAGGATACGGTCGGCCAGCGTGGACTTGCCGTGGTCAATGTGCGCGATGATGCTGAAATTTCTGATATGTGCCTGTTTCGCCATATGTATTTTGGATGGCGTCCCGAAGGACGTCATTCCTCCTGTGCATAAGGTTGTAATGCCGGCAGCGGGACCGCTGGCCGGAGCGTTCGGGGCACCGCAACTGCGCCCTTCCGGCAACAGAATTGGAGCACCCGCAATGAACAGCCTTACATAGACTATTTGCGACCGGAAGTCTAACACCAAGCAATGGGGTGTCCCACTTGGGAAAATAGGCTCAACTGAACCTGAATTACCGTGAAATAATTAAAGAAGACACTGCAATCCGCCAAGACACCACGGACAATGCCCGCAAGGAACCGTAATGCCGTGGCAATCATGCTCAAAGGGCCCCATCTCACCGGTCATGTCATCACACGGTCCCATGGTGCACGAAGAACAGTCGGGATACTCATAGGCACACACGTCTTTCCGGAACGAGGCATACTCCGGCGAACGCCAGATCGCTTCCAGTGAGGAGAACGCCACACTGCCGAAGCGTTCCGGCCGCACGGTCTTCTTCTGTCCGTCCAGATGGCAGGAATAGCGGTGCCAGAGAAAATAGCAGGGATGCGCCCCGCCATCGGGCGTAATGAACACGGCCCCATCCTCCACAAAGTCGCAGCGGCGCTCCTTGCGGGCCGCAGCCGTGGGCAGGTGCAGTTCCAGACAGCATTCCTCCGCCACTGCTCGCGCCTCGGCGAAGACGGCCTCCACCTCGGCAAGGGGGATAGCCCCGGACTGCTCGATGAGCCGCTTGAGGTGCAGCGAAATGCCCTGCGCGCTGGCCGCCTGCTGCATCTCCTGCACAAAGGCCACCAGCCGCTTTTCGTCCTCGCTGCGGTGAAATTTACGGAACAGGGAATAGTAACGGTCTAGATCAAGCCCCAAGGCAGCGGCCTTGTCGCGCCATTCCCCGAAAAAGGCGAGCACCTCCGGCGAATCCTGCGTAAACACGGATTCGGCAACGGCCCGCTCGTCATAGGGCAATACATGGCTGGCCAGCATATAGGCCGCGCCCTGTTCCGATGCCCAGCGGACGACCTGTGGCAGTTCATGCAGATTGCGCCGCATGATGACGAACTCGGCCCCGATGCGGAAACGGTCGTTTCCGGTGCGCTGGCGCGCCTCACGCAGCATGGCGAAAGAGCGGCCAAGACTCATGGTCTGCCCGCCGCCGTGCAGTGTCTCCATTTCTGCGGAGGCGATGGAATCCACGGAAAGGCAGACTGTGGAAAGGCCTGCCGCCAGCAACCGTTCCGCAAGCTGCGGAGTCAGCGGCAACCCGTTGGACTGGAACCCCAGCATGGCATCCGGTACCATATGCTGTCGTGCAAAACGGACCATCTCCGGCAGTTGCGGGTGCAACAGCGGCTCTCCCACGCCATTCAGCAACACCGCCTCGGCATGGGGCAGGCACGAGGCCAGCCTTGAAAAAACCTCGAACGGCATATCGGCCTCGGCAATGCCGCAGCCTTCCGTCTGTTTCACGCACATGCTGCAACGCAGATTGCAACGGGTTGTCACCTCAACATACAGGCGGGCAGGATAGTCGTTCGACACGCAGCGACCTCTCTCATTTCTCAGTGCCCCAGGCTCTCTCACACGAGTTCCCGCTGGCGGCACCACTTCTTGCAATCAGGTACATCACTCTCGAAAGGGAGCAGAAAACAATATAACAGCCGGGACAGACCATTCCGGCTAAGGACATCTAATGTCCGGTCGCCCCTTGGCAAGGGAAAATACGATATTAGTTATTTGCTCAGCCAACACCCTCTGGACAAACTGCCGGAAAAAAAGCAGTCTGCCGGAAACAGGCTGCGGATACCCGCCATAAGCACGCGGCACTCCGCCTTTGGCAACCCTCAACAGGAATGGCACATGGACGCTGCATCGGACATACCCGGCAGTCCGGTGGCATGGAACGGCTTAGTCCTGACCGTGCCCGACGACTGGATACCGGCAATCATTGACACCAGACACCTTCTCATTACCCGTAACGACCTTGCCGTTCTGGAATGCAAGTGGACCGTGGAATCCGGCCCTGTTTCCATCCCGCGCAAGCGTCGTGCTCTTGAAAGGCAGATGCAACGCTTTGAGGGATTCTCCTTCACGTCTGCCGACATCCCTTCCCATTGGACCGAACTGCTCACGGCCATGTCGCCTGACTTTGAAGTTCATCCATTCTCGCACAAAAGTGCCAACGGTGCCCTGTGCCTGCACAGACCTTCCAACAGCACCGTGCTTATCCAAAGCCCGCTGAAGAGCGCTGCAGAGGCAGAAGCCTTGCGCCCCGTTCTGAACAGCATGTCCATGGCTCTGCCCGGGGCCCCTGTCCCCTACGCGATAAACGACCTGCAGTTTCTGGCACCAGCCGGATACACGCTTGCGAAAGCGGAATTCAAACCCGGCCTGAGTGAACTGGACTTTACCGACGGCCGCTGCACCCTGAGCATAAAACGCCTTGCTCCCGCCAACGTGGTATTGCAGGGACAACCGTTCAGGGTCTGGATTCGGGACACCATGGACACCCCGCTGGAAAACATCCGCAAGGAAAAGGCCGGACTGCCGGACGGTTCCCGCAAACGCTACCGGTGGCATAAGGAAACACGGCCCAACCTGCTGCAACGGCTTTCCCTGTTTGCCAACGGCAAAAAGAAGACGCGCACGATTCAGGGAACGGCATGGATAGTGGAAAACGAGAACAAGATGCTCATGGTGACGCACGAATCAGGCACCACCACGGCCTGCGACTCGGAGACCTTCGAATCGGTCTGGCGCAGCCTGCGCATCCGCTGACGGCAACTGCCCGCGAACGCCCCTGACAGGGCCATATTGACCGATGCCAATGCGATCGGGTCTGCTGCTGTTTCGTACAAAAAGCGAAGCCGCTTCATACGGAGCGGACTAAAACCCACCCGCGTTCCCGCATGGGACATTCTGAAACCCTCTGCAACATCCCGGCGGCATAGGCATGACTGGAGAAGCCCTCATCCTGCTGCGCCATGACTGACTACATATTGCAGTCCTCATCTCCGTCAGACGCTTCCTCCCCGGCCCCACCAGACATCATGGCCCGCAACTCCGGCAGACTCCGCCCCGTTTTTCTGGCAAAAGCCACCAGAGCCTCATATTCCGGACGGGAAATCTGCCGACCTCCCAGACTATAGGATTTGGCCTCCATCTCGCCCAACGGTGTTTCCATACGGGAAGCATGCCGCTGCAGCGTGACCCGCTCCACACGACTGCGACGAATGCCGAGGGTATGCGTGTGATGAAAGAAAGCCTGTTGCACGGCATCTGCCATGTCCGGCGCACAAAGCACCCGAAGTACCCCGCCCGCCCTGTTCTTTTTCATGATCCCGGGAAGATAGAGCACATCCAGAGCGCCAGCCTCCATTAACGACTCAAAGCAGAACCCGATTTCCTCGCCGGTCAGATGGTCCACGTTGCTCTCAAGCTGCACGACGGTATCAAGCGTCACGGCCTCAGCAGCTCCCGCGCGATTGCTTTTGCCTGCGTCCGCCTGCGCCAGCAGGAACGTACGCAGCCCTCCTCCCGAATCGCGGGTACCATACCCCAGCCCGCTCCCGAGCAAGGTACCCGTCGGTCCTTCGGCAAACCGTGAAACCAGAGCATCTATGAGCAACGCGCCGGTAGGCGTGACCATCTCCTGCGTAAAAGCGGTGGGGTGCACTGGCTTGCCCTGCATGAGCTGCAACGTGGCGGGTGCAGGCAGCGCCATGGTGCCGTGCTCGCATTGCACCGTTCCCGTGAACCACGGCAATGAGGAACACACCACCTCTTCAACGCCCATTTGTTCCAGCGCCCAGAAAGCACCGACCACATCCACCAGCGTATCAATGGCCCCTACCTCGTGAAAATGCACAGACTCAACGGCAACGCCATGCACGGTGGCTTCCACCTCCGCAAGTCGGCGCAACGCCTTTGCACTCTTCTCCTTGACGGAAGGGGAAACGGCCAGCCGGTTCAGAATGTCCTCAAGATCAGCAAGGTGTCGAAGCGGCTGCCCGTCCTCCCAGCGAATACTCATGGAACACCCTGCTACTCCCTGCCGTGTGACGGTCTCGGGGCGTATTTCCACGGCGACGCCTGAATCCGAGAATAATCCCTCAAGTACAGCAAAGTCCGCACCCAGTCCGTGCAGGGCGGCAAGCAGCATGTCACCGCCAAGGCCCAAGGAACAATCAAGATACAGCGATCGCATATGCACTCCCAATAGACACTGCACGTATAGATCTGCCGCCCGCCAATGGGACGGCCATATCGGCAGAAAGCGCTATCACCTTCGCCGAGGCCCCGTTGCCGTTCCCTGCCGGAAGGATGCAGCAAACAGCACAATTCGCAAAGACACGAAAGAATCATGGATAAACGGTTCCAGACCGAATATTGACGCCATAACATGTTATGGTGATTATTTTTTCTTGTTTGCCTTGCCAAAAGATGATTATAGTAAACCTACGGAAAATGAAACCAACGGCTCAGGCCTAACATACTTTTCTGGCTGAGTAAGGAGGAACCTTATGCTTATTCGCGACTGGATGACCAAGGAAGTACTTACCGTCACCCCCGACACGTCCATGATGAAGGCCTCCAAGATTCTCAAGGAGCACGACATCAGCAGACTGCCCGTGGTGGACGCCAAGAATCGCGTTGTCGGCATCGTCTCCGACCGCGACATCAAGGAAGCTTCCCCCTCCAAGGCCACGAGCCTTGACGTGCACGAGCTGTACTATCTTCTCTCCGAGATCAAGGTGAAGGATATCATGACCGTTGATCCGGTGTGCGCCAAGCCGCTGGACACAGTGGAAAACGCTGCCGTCACCATGATCGGCAAGAAGATCGGCGGCATGCCCGTGGTCGATGATGACGGCATTCTGCAAGGTATTATCACGGACAGCGACATCTTCGAAGTGCTCATCACCATCACCGGCGTCCGCTACGGCGGTGTGCAGTTCGCCTTTGAACTGCCCAACACCCCGGGCACGCTGAAGCCCATCGTAGACACGCTGCGCGAACACAACGCCCGCATCATCTCCATCCTGACCTCCATGGAAGGGCCGGACAAGAACAAGGAAAGCCGCGTTGTGAACATCCGCATCATGCCCATGGACCGTACGGCAGAAAACAAGATCATCGAGGAGCTCAAGTCCAGGCACAAGATGCTGTTCTGGGCCCGCGACCACGTCCACGCGCTTACGTAACCCGCAAGCCGCGACCACTGGTTAATGACATTAAAAGGGAGAGAGCGTAACGCTCTCTCCCTTTTCAGTGTCACATCCGCCCACTGGCAGTAAACAAAACCCTAAATACTTAGCTGCACACTCAATCACAGGCAATACACTGAAATCAATAAGGAAACATTAGGACGACTTTTCTTGAAATTTTGAAATCCTTGTGGCATGTTAAGCACCACTTACAGGGTAGCAATGGTTGTGACCGCTCCCCAACAGGACGGCACCGCGGCCTTTTAAGGCATTATTCTCCTGTCGCGCACGCGTTGCGCTTTTTTCAGGCAGACCATTGACAAACCCCTATATCCGGCTTTATCCAAAGCGGGATAATAGCTGAAGATTGACCTTTCATACCTTTGAATGGTTCATCGTTACCTGTGTGGAAACAAGCAGCGGACAGCTGCTTACTTTGGTTGCCGGATACCATTCCGGTTTCCGGCATAGTCTAGCTCGATACACGCTGAAGAGCATGTCCAAGGAGGACACAAATGGCTGAAGTTTCTTTTAAGGGTAAGACTTTTGAGGTTGATGAAGACGGCTTCCTGCTTCGCTTCGAAGAATGGTCCCCTGAGTGGGTTGAGTTCGTAAAGGAATCCGAAGGTATCGCTGAGATCACCGAAGACCACCAGAAGATTCTGGACTTCCTGCAGGACTACTACAAGAAGAACGGCATCGCTCCCATGGTTCGTATTCTTTCCAAGAACACCGGCTTCAAGCTGAAGCAGGTTTACGAACTGTTCCCCTCCGGCCCCGGCAAGGGCGCTTGTAAGATGGCCGGTCTGCCCAAGCCCACTGGCTGCGTTTAGTCGCTACCAGCGCGCAAGTGCAATCAAGGCGGAAGCTTCGGCTTCCGCCATTTTTTTTGCCCTTTTCAGACCATCCCCGACCTGCTTTTCAGCCCACACACAAAAAAGACAAAGGCCCGGCAGGTCGTGCCTGCAGGGCCTTTATCAGTACAGCGAATTTCGACCAGTTAGTGTTCGGTGCCGCAGTCAGCCTCTTCCATCAGCAAATCCCACGCTCTATCACGAGACAGCTGCTCGGTTACCAGAGCGCTTTTGACCGACACGTGCGTCTTGCGCACTGTGCCGAACATGGATTCGACATGGCCTACGATGGAAAGCATCACATCCGCAGGCACTATGAAATCACCATCCTCCGTTCTCTCAACGTCTCGCAGCGTCCCGGCGAATTTGGCAAAATCCTCACCCAATTTTTCAATCATATCGTCCATGCCATTCTTACGCACGACATCCTCCTGTTGCTCAGTCATCCCAGCAGGTTTTCCACACACCCTTCGTAACTGTGCAGCAACGCTGTGCATGAAACCCCGGTAAGGCCGTAGTTGGGAAAGCAAAAAGCTTACACAATGCAACAATCTGATATCGCTAGCAATTATCAAAAGAACCAATGCAGCGTTGCATCCTGTTTTCTTCCCTGAGAGGCAACCTAGCCCTGAGTGGCCTGACCAACAAGTATATTTTTTTCCACAGGTAAAGGCCAAAGTTAGGAACAATCCCAACAATCTCAGGTAGAGGGATTATGTAAAAAAACGAAACCGGCTTGCAACAGAATCGAAACAAAACATCATAGTGAATGTTCACTACTGATCGTCCCTTTTGCGCCCTGTTCCCCCTCGTGAAAACAAACCGCCCCGCACGCTTTCGCGTACGGGGCGGATGCCAACCAACCGGCCACCTCACAAGGTAGTCCGGCCAATCACAGGGGAAAGCTTAAGCGGCCAGCAACAAGAAAGAAACAGGCCGCAGACAGGAGAGGCTAGAAAAGGCTCAACAGCATCTTGGTGGCCACCACGTAGAGCAGGATGGCAAAAATGCGCTTGAGCTTGGATACCGGCAGGCTATGCGCCAGCTTTGCACCGAAGGGAGCGGTCAGCACACTGGCGGCGATGATGCCGAGCAGGGCCGGAATGTAGACAAACCCCACGGTCCAGTCAGGCAGACCGGCAACACCCCAACCGTTCATGACGTATCCCAGGGTTCCGGCCAATGCGATGGGCAAACCTATGGCCGAGGCGGTTCCGATGGCCACATGCATCTGCACATTGCACCAGGTCATGAAGGGAACGGTCAATGTGCCGCCACCAATACCAACGATACTGGAGACGCAGCCGATTATGCTGCCGGTTCCGAAAATGCCTGCAGTGCCGGGAATATCACGGGTCGGCTTTGGCTTGATGCCCATGAGCATCTGCGTTCCCACGTAATACAGGAAACACACGAACACGGCCTTGAGAATGCCGGTAGACATGCGTGCGGCAAGCCACGAACCGATCAAGGTGCCCACGATGATTCCGGGAGTAATGCTGCGGAAGATGTCCCAGCGCACGGCGCCCAACTTGTCATGGGCCCGGTAGCTGGCAACGGATGTCATGATGATGGTGGCCAGCGAGGTGCCGAGAGCCATGTGCATCAGGTGCTCAACGGGCAGCCCCTGCCACTGGAAAGCAAAATGCAGCATGGGCACAATGACAAGGCCGCCACCTATGCCAAGCAGTCCGGCAAGAATACCGGCAACAGCGCCAAGGGCCAGGTAAAGAATAAGAGTGGTGAACATGGTTCCTCTATGGTGCGGCAAAATGGTGCAGCAAACAGGTGCATAGCCAACCTGCCGGAGCAGGCAGATCCTGCGCAACCTTGTTTTCGTGCAGAACAGGCCAGCCACAGATCGACGGGCGTCTTCCCAAGACTTAGGGCAAGGGCACACACCCTTTGCTCACCGACGACGTGCTACTGGCCCAGCTCCTTCAGCGCCAACTGCTCCACGTAGGCAATATGATCATACATTTCCCGGTAGGCGGCTTCCGGATCACGGTCCACCAAGGCCTTGAGAATGCGCTCATGGGTTTCTATGGCCCAGTCGCGTCTGTGATCATTCTGCAACGTGAAGTCTCTGCTCTCCGCAACGAGGTCGTGGATGCGGGTAACCATCTCCAACAGCACGCTGTTGCCCGTGGCTGCCGCAATAAGCTTATGGAATTCGCAGTCCGCTTCAGAGCCGGTATTCCCGAGCTGAATCTCGGCAATCTGCCTGTCCAGCTGAGCCCTGAGCCCGATCAGCTCGTCATCCGTGACGTTGCGCGCCGCCAGCGAGGCGATCTGCGGCTCAATGAGCTTACGCAGTTCAAGCACCTCGGCAAGCTTGCCGCGGCAACGCTCCAGAGCGGTTGCCAACGGCTCAATGACCTGTTCTTCCTTCTTCTCCAGAACATAGGTCCCGTCGCCCAGGCGGCTGGTCACAATCTGCTGCTGCTCCAACGACCGGATGGCTTCGCGCACGGAATGACGCGAAACGCGAAATATCTCTGCAAGCCTGCGCTCCGCAGGCAACTTGTCACCGGACTTCAGTTCGCCCTGCGCTATCAGTTCGCGAATCTGGGCGACAATCTCTTCATGCAGGCGCACCCGGCGCGTTGTTTTGTTTTCCACTGCTTCCGACTTCATGCGTACCTTACCGCGGAAGAAAATACTTCCGCAAACTGGTCTGACCAATATGAACCATGTCAGAACTGATTGTCAACTCAAACCAGGGAGCTACTCCCGCACCCCTTCCACCATGCGGCCTTCCGTAATGAAGGAAATACCTTGCGAATTCTGCGTTCCAATCATGACAGACTGCATGAGCGGCGCACTCACGGCATCTGCGGCCTTCCACTTGATGATAAAACAGCCGCCTACCCCCGCCTCTTCATCAGATTCGTCAACCGCAAGCTCAAAAGCGGCCAGCGGAGGCAAAACCAGCGGCTCTTTCACATACTGACGCAAGGTCTTGCCGGCAGAACTGACATAACGGACTCCCAGAATCTCAATGGGAGAGGACGCATCTGTATTCCGCACACTCACCGTAACAGCAACGTTAAACAGACGGGTGCGTTTCTTCTGGTTCCCGAAAAAAACACTTGAATACACGGGAAGATAAACCGTCTGCGAGACCCATTTCTCGGCAACCACACGGCCTCTGCCAGCCTCTGCAGGCCGGACCGCGGGAACCAGAAACACCAACGCGACAAGCAGACTCAGAACAATCATGACCCGGCTATGCACGGCACGCATATTTCCCATGTTTCCTCCTGTACTTCCCGCCCGCATCGGCACAGGCAGAGCTGTTTCGCCCAATATGCGGCATAATCCCCCGCGACTCAAGGAAAACCGATGACAACATATTCAATGTGAACCACTATCCACAAATCTTCGACTCCCCTTTCTTGCTGCTGGAACCAATGCAAACGGAATGGTATAGGGACCTTATCGATCTGTAACCTCAAGACCGCCCCAACCGACTTAATAAGAGCGGTCTGCCATCCGACAGGCCTGAACATCGAAATCCACAGGTGCACACCATGCGCATATCCTTATCCAGAAGACAGCTCATCATTCCTGCCGTGGCAGCAGGCATACTCTGCCTCGTTGTTCTCATCAAAACGGCCCGCAAACCTGAACGGGTGGAAGTGGCAGAACGCACCACAACTGTCCGCGTCATGAAGGCCCCGCAACTTGCCGTGATTCCGAGAGTTATAGGCTACGGCCACATTCAGGCCGGTCAGGAATGGCAGGCCGTGACCGAAGTCAGCGGGCAGATCGTAGAGATCAATCCCTATTTCAAGAAAGGCGCCCTGCTTGCCAAGGGCGACATGCTGGTCCGCATTGATCCGGCAAAACGCCTGACGGCCCGGCAGGCCTCCACGGCAGACGTGAACAACCTGCTGGCCCAATTGCGCGAACTGGAACAGACGGAAAGGGACACGAAACATTCCTATGAAGTGGAGAAAAAATCTCTGGACCTCTACCGAAAGGAATATGAACGCATGAAGCACCTCATGGCCTCCGGCACCATTGCCCGTTCCGAAATGGAAAGCACGGAACGCCAGTTACTCACGCAGGAAAACAAAGTACAGTCCTACCGCACCACACTGAATGGCATTCCCGCCCAGAGGCAGGCCCTTCTCGCCAGCATTTCGGCCAGTCGCAGCCGTCTTGAGGAAGCGGAAATAGACCTGGCCAAGACCTACATCCGAGCCCCCTTCGACTGTCGCATAACCGAAGTATCCGTTGAAAAAGGCCAAGCCGTGAATTCCGGCCAGACCATTGCCAAGGCTGACTCCATCGGGCTTTCCGAAGCCGTGGCGCAAATGCCCATGTATATGTTCCGCTACGTGGTGCCCAGAGGGGGCAACCCCATTGCGCAAGGCGAAAAGCTGACCACGGAAACCTTCCAGCGTTTTCTTTCGCTGGATGCCCTTGTGCGCATTGAACTGGGCAGCGACACGGTCTCGTGGAAAGGCCGTGTTACGCGCATGAACGACTCCATTGATCCGAACACCCGCACAGTCGGAGTATACGTGGCCGTGGATGACTCGTACATCAAGGCCGAACCCGGCAAGCGGCCGCCGCTGCTGCCCAACATGTTCTGCGAGGTGGAGCTGCGCGGCCATCCCATTGATCCCGCCGTCGCCATTCCCCGCTCGGCATTGCACGGCGACACCGTCTACGTGATGAACGCCGACAACCGTCTTGAACTGCGCAAAGTCACGGTGGATTTTCCGCAGGGGCACATTGTGGTGCTGCGCTCCGGCCTTGCGGAAGGAGAAACCATAGTACTGACGGACGTCATTCCCGCCATGGAGAACATGCTGCTCAACCCCGTCACCGACGAACAGGCGATTGAAACAATCACCCGGGAAGCTCTGGGCGAAGGGAGTGTCCGATGAGGCGCATTCTCGCGTACTTCGCGTCGCACCCCACCGCAGCAAACCTGCTCATGGCAGCCTTTCTGCTCATGGGCCTGCTGGCTGCCCCAAAACTGCTGCGCGAAACCTTTCCCCGCTTCACGCCGGACAAGGTGCAGATATCCATCCTCTACCCCGGCGCAACCGCCGAGGATGTGGAAGAAGCCGTCTGCGAACGGGTGGAGGAAGCTCTTGAAGCCCTGTCGGAAATTGCCGAAGTGACCAGCGAGGCCAAGGAAGGAGCCGCAGTCATCATTGCGGAAATGACCGAGGGAGGCGACATAGATCGTTTTCTGAACGATGTGCGGACAGAGGTGGACGCCATCGACGACTTTCCCGAAAACGTCGAAACCCCGATCATAAGCCAGCTCAACAGGCTGGACTTCGTGATGTCCGTGGCTGTCTCCGGCCCCATGTCCGCACCGGACCTCAAGGCATATTGCGAGCAGCTTAAACGGCAGCTTCTTGCCACCACAGACATCACCCAGATAACCATTGCCGGTTTTTCCGACCACCAGATCCGCATAGAAGTGCCTGCGCAGGCACTCATACAATACGGTCTTTCAGCAGCCGACATAGCGGATACCATTGCCGCCCAAAGTCTGGACTTGCCCGGCGGCACGTTGCAGACGGACACGGGAGACATTCTCATCCGCTTCAAGGACCAGCGCCGCACCATTCAGGAGTTTGAAGAGCTTATTGTTGTAGCGGGCTCTTCCGGAGCGGAAATCCGCCTCGGCGACATAGCCACCATCACCGATCGGTTCGAGCTGGATGAAGACAAGGTCATCTTCAACGGGTTGCGGGCGGGCATTCTGCAAATAAACAAAACCCAGCAACAGGATGCCCTGAACCTTGTTGACCAGGCACAGGCATTTCTGGAAAAGGAACGCCACACAGCCCCACCCGGCGTGAACCTCACAGTAACCAAGAACGTTTCCGACATCGTCTCCGACCGCCTGAACATGCTGCTGAAGAACGGCATTCAGGGCCTTGTGCTCGTGTTCCTCACCATGTGGCTGTTCTTCAGCTTCCGGTATGCCTTCTGGGTGGCCATGGGCCTGCCGGTCTCCTTCCTTGTCTCTCTCTACGGCATGCACGTGACCGGCATGACCATAAACATGATGACCATGGTGGGCCTTCTGCTGGCCACCGGCCTGATCATGGACGATGCCATCGTCATTGCCGAAAACGTGGCGGCCCACATCAACAGGGGCAAACGCCCGTTCGAGGCCGTGGTGGACGGCACGCGTGAGGTGGCGGCCGGCGTCATTTCTTCCTTTGCCACCACGGTACTCGTCTTCGGTTCGCTGGCCGTATTCATGGAAGGCAACATCGGCAAGGTGCTCTGGGTCATGCCCTTTGTACTCATCCTCTCGCTGGGGGTAAGCCTTATAGAGGCTTTTCTCATTCTGCCCCATCATCTGGCCCACTCTCTCGGTGCCATGCGGCAGGACCGCAAAAGCCTTTTCCGTCAGCGTTTCGATGAAAAATTCGAACGGTTCAAAGAGGAACGCCTCGGTAAAGCCGTGGATGCGGCGGTCCGATGGCGTTATCTCTTCGTGGGCTGCGTCATTGCCCTGCTGCTCATCAGCGTGGGCATGATTGCAGGAGGCAGACTGAAATTCAAAGTGTTTCCGGACCTTGAAGGCGACCAGATAGAAGCACGGGTTCTGCTGCCGCAGGGCACCCCGCTTGCGCGGACTGAAGCCGTTACCGCACAGCTCATTTCCGCCCTCAAGAGCATTGATACCGAATATGCCCCGCAACAGCCAGACAACCAGCCGCTCGTGAAGAATATCGCCGTCTACTACAACACCAACTCTGATGCTGATGAAACCGGCCCCCATGTCGTTACGGTTTCCGCAGACCTGCTGGATTCCGACCTGCGCACCCTGCGACTTGACGACGTGGCGGGCATGTGGCGTGACCGTACGGGCTCTGTACCGGACGTGATCTCCATTGTCTGGAAAGAGCCGGTTATCGGTCCCGGCGGCATGGCGCTGAGCTTCCGGCTCACGGGCGAGGATATGCACCAGCTCAAAGCCGCCTCGCTTGATCTGCAGCATTGGCTGTCACAGTACAACGGCGTGGTGGATCTGCAAGACGACCTGCGCCCCGGCAAACCCGAATTGCGGGCCACGCTGAAAAAGGGCGCCAAATCGCTGGGCATTGACGCAAGGCGTATCGGGAACCAACTGCGAACCGCCTTTTTCGGCGAAACGGCAACCGAACTCCAGTACCACGGCGAATCCTACGAGGTGGACGTACGGCTTGCCCCCGATGACAAGAACAGCCTTGCCGACCTTGACTACTTTCACATCACGGATGTCTCCGGCAACCAGATTCCCCTCGGCAACGTGGTGGATATCGAATACGGACGGGGTTGGGCGCGCATCGCCCGGGTAAACGGCCTGCGCACCGTTACCGTCGAAGGCGACGTGAACACCGCCCTGGCCAATGCCAGCCAGATTCGCGCAGACACCCTGCAATCCTTCATTCCCGGTCTGCTCAAGAAATATCCGGGCATACACATGTCGCTGGAAGGTGAGGCAAAGGAAGGAGCCAAGACCGGCAACTCCATGCGTACGGCGTTCATTGTGGGCATTGCCGGCGTGTTCATACTGCTGAGCTTCCAGTTCAAGAGCTACTCGGAGCCCATATGCGTGCTCATGGCCATTCCCATGGCGCTCATTGGCGTCATATGGGGACACTTGCTCATGGGGCTGGATCTGACCATGCCTTCCATGATGGGATTCATCTCCCTCGCCGGCATCGTGGTCAACGACTCCATCCTGCTTGTGGAATTCCTGAAACTACGGCTCGGAGAAGGTTTGGAGCCCGTGCGGGCCGCACCTGCGGCCAGCCGCAACAGGCTGCGCGCCGTGCTGCTCACCTCGCTGACCACCATTGCCGGCCTGCTGCCCCTGCTCACGGAAACCAGCATCCAGGCTCAGGTGCTCATCCCCCTTGCCTGCAGCATCATTTTCGGGCTTACCATGTCCACGGTTATGGTGCTGTTCCTTGTTCCGGCACTCTACTGCGTACTGGACGACTGGGGGCTGACAGCCCATGCAAGGGAACGCAAACAGCAAACGAGATAACTGATAATAAAAAAACCACCGGAAACGGTGGTTTTTTCATTCTCTGAGCCCCTGTTATCCGTCTTACTCGCGGATATGCTCAAGCCCCTGCATGAGCAGACCGGTAACATGGTCATCGTCCAAGGAATAAAAGACGTTCTTGCCCTCCTTGCGGTACCGGACAAGTTTGGCGGTGCGCAGATAGCGCAACTGGTGGGACACCGCAGACTGGGACATGCCGATAATGGCCGTCAGGTCGCACACGCACAGCTCCCGCCGCGCAAGGGCCAGCAGCATACGTACACGGGTTCCGTCACCGAGCATTTTGAAAAGCTCGGCAAGCGCGGTGATGTGAACATCGTCAGCCATGGCCTTACGGACATCTTCAATGGCGTCGGTATGCTCGCAGAAGCTCTGGCAGACCGGATTCAATTCAGACAAAATTCACTCCCTGTTCTGATCGCGCATCTCATCGTGTTTCCTGATGGGAACCAATGCCTTCACCTGTGTGCCAATGCCCTTTTCCGATGAGATGTGCAACTGCCCCTCCACCAGTTCAAGGCGTTCGCGCATGCTGTCGAGCCCGATCCCCGCCCCCACGAGTTCACGCGGGTCAAATCCGACACCGTTATCAGACACGACCAGCGAACAATAATCCCCTTCACGCACAAGTGAAAGGCTCAATGCGTCTGCCCTGCTGTGCCGGACGGCATTGGCAATGGCTTCCTGAGCCACGCGGAACAGCACGGATTTCTGCACCTCGCTCAACAGATCCTCGTCCATTTCCAATAAGAGGCGGAAACCTGTCCCGCTATGCATGGTACAAAATTCATCCTGCAACCAACGCAGGGCGGAAAGCAAGCCCAGATCGTCCAACACCGTGGGGCGCAGGTCCATGATGATACGGCGCAACTCAATAATTGCTCCCTGCAGCAGAGAAACTACCTTGCGGATGGCCCGCGTGTCATGCGGCAGCTTGGCACGTTCCATTATGGAAAGATCCGCCTCCATCATGAATTTGATGCCGGAGAGCATCTGCGCCGTGCTGTCATGCAGTTCGCGCCCGATACGCTTACGCTCCTCTTCCTGCGCCGAAAGCACACGGGCGGAAAGCCAGCGCATTCTCTCCTCGGCTTTCTTGCGCGCAGAGACATCCTTGCCGTACAGGGCCAGACCGCCCACGTTGCCCATAATATCCAGAACAGGGTTGCAGGTGACGTCCCAAACAGAATCACCGGAGGCGTATTCCTGACGCAGAGGTTGGCCGGTCTCCCGAACCTTTTCCATTATTGCACGCATATGCTTCTCGCTCACGGGCAGTACCTTATCAAACAAACTCACACCCGCAAGCTCCTCTTCCGTTCCACCCAACACCGTTGCCGCCGCAGTATTCAGCGTAATGATTGTGCCTTCCACGTCCAGCAGCATTGCCGAATCGGCCAATGCGTTCATCAGGGCGGTAAGATGGTTACGCTGTTCTATGACCAGACGCTCCGCCTTTTTGCGTTCGGATATGTCATGCACGATGGCAAAAATGGTCTTGAACATTTCCCCTTCAATGGAGCCCGAATACACTTCCACATCAACGAACCGACCGTTCTTGAGCCGGTGGCGGGCTTCAAAATGCGCACTCCCCTCACGGGACATCCCGCCCTGCCGCTCCCGTATCAGCTCCTCGGTACTCATGGTGAGCGCCGTAACCGGCAGACCAATCATTTCCTCACGCGTATATCCATAAAACTGCAGGGCCGCGTTGTTAGCTTCCCTGATGACAAGACTCTCACGGTCAACGAGCAACTTGATAGCCTGGTTGGTGAAG
The DNA here is from genome assembly GCF_026230175.1 of Desulfovibrio mangrovi. Taxonomy (NCBI): domain Bacteria; kingdom Pseudomonadati; phylum Thermodesulfobacteriota; class Desulfovibrionia; order Desulfovibrionales; family Desulfovibrionaceae; genus Desulfovibrio; species Desulfovibrio mangrovi. The sequence continues at coordinate 3,783,350 of NZ_CP104208.1, read as the reverse complement.
AACAGACTCTTGAAACGGGCTTCGCTTTCCTCAATCCGACGCTGCGCCTCGAGACGCTCCATTGCCTCATGCACGAGCCGCTCGTTCAGCTCGGCAAGCGCAGCCGTGCGCTCCTTGACGCGCTCTTCCAGCTCGCTGTGCGCCTGCTCCAATGCCAGCTGGCTGACTTTCCGCTCGGTGACGTCAGTTGCAATACTCAAAGCCAACGTCTCACCTGAAGGTGTTTCCAACGGTGTTATGACCGCATCATACCACCGGAAGGTACCCATATCGTCTTCAACTTCGCACTCGTAGTACTCAGTCGTTCCCGTGCGGCACACCCGCTCTGTCCTGTCGCAGGCAAACTGCCGTGCCGCCGCAGATTGCCGGAACTGCTCTGCCAACGGCAACTCTTCCCTGAATCCGAAAAGATGAGAAAAGGCCCTGTTTACAAGACGCGGCTGCCCCTCGGCATCATAGACTGAAATATAACTTGGATCGGTATCCAGAATAAGCTGAAAGACCCCCTGCTCCCTGCGAAACATCTCTTCCGCCCGTTGGCGCTCAAGTATCTGCCGCAAGGCGATGCTCCGGGAAACGCCCCTCTCTTCCAACAAGGCTTGCAATTGCAAATTCCCCTGACGGAGCGAGAACCTGTCGGCAACATCAAGCTGGCCTAGCAGGATCAGTCTTTTACCATCTATGACGAGCGGCGCGGAACGCCATTCCTTCAGCCCCAAGCCCTGCTGCTCCGTGATAACGCAACCATTGCCTTCCACTGCGGCAGTAAAGGCCTGCATGCCCGCATCAGCCGCGCCCAGCAGGTCATGAATCACCTGTCCGCCAAAGGTATCCTGAACCTCGCCGAACATGAATGCCGCAAGGGGATTGCCGGTTATGATGCGCCCTTCCTCATCAAGGACCATGATGGCGTCTTTTACGTTGTTTGCTATGGAACGCACCACGGGAATCGGCTGCGAGAAACACGCCAGCGTTCCCGCAAGCTCATCGTTGCGCCCCCTGAGGCGGGCGTTTTCCTGCTTCAATCGTTCCAATTCCTGAACGAGATCGTGGGAGGGGCTATTCCGCAAGTCAGACATGCTTTGTTCCGGCCGATTGATGTCCTGTATTGAAGTAGGCGTGGAGTACGCCATTGCTGAGGTAACTACAGTCAGAATTTGACATACTTATACAATCCGAACAAGCCATGCGCAAAAAAAGCCGCCCCGGAACAAATCCGGAGCGGCCTGGGCGGAGTCGCAATCAATGTGCCGACTATGAGGCGGCCGTTTGCACCGCCGACTCGGCGGGCGCGGAAACCGGCGCGACAGAAGAGACTTCGGCCAATTCTTCTGCGGAGAAAATTCTGTTCACGTCCAGAATGATCACGAAATTCTCGCCTTGCCTGCCCATTCCCTTGATGAATTCGGACTTGATTGCCGTGCCCATGCGGGGAGCAGCCTCAATGGTGTCCTGCCCCATTTCGAAGACCTCGCGCACGGAGTCGACCAAGGTACCGATGATCGTGGTGTCGCCATCCAGCTGCACCTCTACAATAATGATGCAGGTATTCACCGTGTCTTCAATGGCAGGCATGCCGAACTTGCGTCGGAGCTCCAGAACGGGGACGGCATGGCCGCGCAGATTGATCACCCCGCGCATATAGCTGGGAGTGCGCGGGATGCGCGTAATGGAAGCAAGTTCAAGCACTTCTCGCACCGAGCTGATATCAAGTGCAAATATCTCTTCCGCGAGGGAAAATGTGAGATACTGATTATTTTCGGCCATGGCTCCTCCTGTACGTTCCAGTTACCGGCACCGGATGGCTTAGCGTATCAATTGCATTATGGGACCATAACAAGGCGATGGGGGCTGCTGTACAGTATATTTTTTCTAACAGCTGCGTTCAATGCGCATCAGGCCAAGGAAATCTGTTCTGCCATTGAACGCATCTGCTCCATATCCGTACAGCGCAGCAGGGCGTCAAGGCGATCAAAAGGCAAAAGTGCTGTATCGTACTCCACAACAAGCGTACGGGTAAATATGTTCATGCGTGTCTTGCGGATGGCTGCCAGTCCGGAGACACCGCTTTTGGACAATTCGGCTGCCTTGGGATGATTTCTGATCGCGAGATCAACCTTGAGAGACAGCTTGCCGGGGAGATGCTTTTCCACTGCGAGATAATCCCACAGGTCAGCCAAAAGAGTAAGTTCCATGAAAAAAGAGTCCGATCGGTTTAATGATGAGTGTATCTGTACCTGAGTACCGCGTGCGCACATTACTCCCATCAGGCCCGGGAGACAAGCCCCGCCAACAAGCCCTTCCGGCATGCCCCCGCGCAACACGTTCGTTCACGCCCTCAGGGACTACTGCCGTATCAGGCCAGCAGAGTTTGCCCTTCTGCGACAAGCCTGACCTCACCCCCAATCCATGCCCCCCTGAAGCCGCCTTCAGGAGAATACTCAATGGAAGCGCATATGGTCTGCCCACTCGGCTGCAGCACATGCCCGGAAAACGCCGTTCCCGTGCGGACGGTTTCCAGCAGCCCCAAAGCGACAGAACCCGAGCCGCAGCCTGTTTCATAGTGGGTGGACTGCGTCCCACGCACCCAGACAACAGGGTCGATGCGCAAGCCGGATTCTTCACGGGTATACCAGATGCAACCAACAGCCTCGGCCCGCTCCAGCCCCAAGACTGCCCGGATACGGGCACATTGCTCGCTGTAGTCGGCAGACATGGGATGCCGGACTGCATCCAGCAGCACATGGGTAATGCCTTCAAGCGAAACTACATCCATGCCGGATTCGACACGATGCAGGAAGCCTGCGGCTTCGTGCGGTACGAATACCCGGACAGAGGCCTCATAGGCTGTGCGCATTGCCCCCTCATGAGCACTAAACGACGCAGGAACCTCGCGAGCCGAGACCGAAACAGGGACCGGCCCGTTGGCTCCGGATACGCGGATGTGTCCGGAATAACGGTTCTCCGTCTCGTCCCGGACAATTGAAGGATGTCCCCGCATCACCAGCACCGCCGCAAATGACCGCGCAGCGTTGCCGCAGAACTCTCCCCCCATCATCTCAAGACTGGGGAGAGGGCCGCCATCCATATCCATATAGCCGACCTGTTCTCCGCCAAGATGCAGCGGATGCATGACTTCATTGGCCAATTTGGCTCGCACCGGGCCTTCCGGAGCCGGCATATCAAGAAGGATGGTCGTGTTCCCTCCGGGACTAAGCTTGGCAAAGGCTATCTTCATCTACCCAAACGCTCCTTTTGCGATTCCTTTGGTGCGAGGGAGTTGTAGCCCAAGGTGCAATGATCACACAACCCGACAATTTTATGGCCGCACCATCATATTATAATGCGCCTATGTAGAAATCTGCGGTATTTTCAAAAATACTGATGGCAAACACAATTGTAACGGCAAACAGTGATGAAACCCACAGAACGCCCCAAACAGGTATGTCAACAACTATTTTGCATCACGAAATTGTAAAAACTCAATAAATTCAGACAAATCATCACACACTGAATAAACAGTCAAACCCATTTTTTGTAACACAGCAGACCATTTAGACACTCATATTATGTTGAAATATATGAAGTTTTTTTGTTACAAATTTGTAAATACATAACTTACTGAAATTATAGTGTTTTGACAAAATAGTCAACGAGGCAAAAAGTGGTTGCAAGAGTCACAGCTTCGGGTACTGTACATCGCACTGGGAACCATTCTTTTTTTGGCAAAATCATTATGTTGAGGAGGCTATCCATGAGGAAAATCGTCTTTACGGCTCTGTTAGTGCTGCTTTTCGCTGCTCAGGCCATTGCAGCAGACACCATCAAGATCGGCTTCAACATCCCGCTCACCGGTGACATCCCGAAGGTAGGTGAAGCCTCCAAGTTCGCCGCCGAAATGCTCAAGGAAGACATCAACGGCGCTGGTGGCCTTGATGTGGGCGGCACGAAGTACATGCTGGACTTCATCTATGAAGATAACGAGTCCAAGGCTGAATCTGCCGTTAACGTTGCTCTCAAGCTCATTGAGCGCGACCAGGTCGTAGCCATTGTCGGCCCCAACTCTTCCAAGCAGGCTGTGCCCGCCGGCGGCACCTGCGACGACAACCAGACCCCCATGGTGACCCCCTGGTCCACCAACCCCGACACCACCCTGGACCGTCCCTGGGTATTCCGCGCTGCCTTCCTCGATCCCTTCCAGGGTCCCGTGGTAGCCAACTTTGCCGAAAAGACTTTCGGTGCAAAGACCGCAGCTGTCATTTATGACGTTTCCAACGACTACTCCAAGGGCCTTGCCGAAATCTTCCAGCAGGTCTGGGAAGGCAAGAAGGGCGCCGGTTCCGTGGTTGCTTTCGAATCCCACGGCACCAAGGACCAGGACTTCTCCGCTCAGCTGTCCACCATCGTGGCAGCCAAGCCCGATTTCATCTTTGTTCCCGACAACTACAATCAGGTAGCCCTGATCATTAAGCAGGCCCGTCAGCTCGGCTACAAGGGCCCCTTCATGGGTTCCGACGCCTGGGGTTCCGCTGAACTGATGACCCTGTGCGGCGACGACTGCGCCGGTCAGTACTTCTCCACCCACTACGCAGCAGCCGGCGCAACCGGCAAGACCAAGGAATTCATCGACCGTTACTCTGCCAAGTACGGCTACACCCCCGACGACGTTGCTGCCCTGACTTGGGACGCAACCCGTCTGGTGCTGCAGGCCATTCAGGAAGCAGGTAAGGTTGAGTCCGACGTCCGCAAGGAACGCAAGGCCATCCGCGAAGCCATGTCCAAGATTCAGAAGTTCGAAGGCATCACCGGCACCATGAGCTTTGACGAACAGGGCGACCCCATCAAGTGCGCCGTTGTCGTAAAGATCAGCCCCAAGGGTGAGTTCGAATTCACCGAATCAGTCTGCCCGCAATAGCCACCCGCTAAACGACTCAAGGCGGCGGGTTTTCCCCGCCGCCTTTTTTGCACCACACCACAACAACACCAACCATTTAACGACAGTTCCTGAATGTGCTGTTGAGGAGGTCTCCTCCCTGTGGAAACGCTGCTACAAGGCTTCCTGCAATACGTCATCAACTCGTTGCAGTGGGGCAGTTTCTACGCCCTTATAGCTGTTGGATATACCCTGGTTTATGGCGTGCTGCTTCTTATCAACTTCGCCCATGGTGATATTTTCATGGTCGGAGCCTATATCGCATTTTTCGTCTCTTCCATGCTCATTGCCGAACTGAGCGGTTTCGCTTCCGGCTGGATGCTGGTCGCCATGGCTGTGCCGCTCACCATGCTGCTGACGGCCTGCGTGGGGGTTACCCTTGAACGCGTGGCTTACCGCCCCTTGCGCAAAAAAGGTGCTCACAGACTGTACGTTGTCATCACGGCACTCATGTGCGGTCTCATCCTTGAAAACGGCAACCTCGCGCTGCTCGGAGCAAGCCGCAAAAAATTCCCCGAGATGGTTGATACTGTTGTTCTCAACATCGGCGGGGCATCCATCACGAACCTCAAGCTGATGGTTATTTTCGCAGCCATCGGCGTTTTCCTTTTCCTGCACTGGATCGTGACCAAGACAAAGCTTGGCATGGCCATGCGCGCGGTATCGTTCGACAAGTTCGCAGTTCCGCTCATGGGCATTCCGCTGAACACGGTCATCGTGTTCACCTTCATTCTCGGTTCCGGCTTTGCGGGGCTTGCAGGCATGCTGTTCGCCATGTCCTACCCTATCCTTGAACCGTACATGGGGGCGCTCATCGGCTGGAAGGCCTTCATCGCAGCGGTTGTGGGCGGCATCGGCGACATTCGCGGAGCCTTTATCGGCGGCTTCCTGCTCGCCTTTATCGAAATCGGCGTTGCCTCGGTGCTGCCGTCTTCCTTCCGCGACCTCTTTGCCTTCAGCATCCTGCTGGTCATCCTCTGGATGAAGCCCACGGGCCTGTTCGGCATTGCCAAGACCACCAAGATCTAACTCAGGAAACAGGAACTCCCGATGCAAAAACACACGTTCACCATCGCGCTGTTGCTCTCCTGCCTTGCCTTGGTGGGTAGTGCGCAATACAGCCTTCTTGACCAGTACATCCTCACGGTCATCATGTTCATGGGGATCAACATCATTCTGTCCTCCAGCCTGAACATCATCAACGGCTACATGGGCGAATTCTCATGCGGACACGGTGGATTCATGTGCGTAGGCGCCTATGTCTCCTCTGTTCTCTCTGTGGCCCTGTTCACCAAGGACAAGGTGTTCGGCCCCGCCCTGCTGCCGCCAGACCTGGCCTGGCTGGGCTTTCCCTTCGTCATCCTTGCCGGTGCAGGAGTAGCTGCCATTGCCGGCCTGATCGTAGCCCTGCCCTCGTTCAAGACCCGCGGCGACTATCTCGCCATCATCACCATTGCGGCCAACTACATGATCATCTCTGCCATTGAGAACATGGACGTGATCGGCGGCCCCCGCGGTTTTCAGGGCATGAAACGCGTCATCAACGCCATGGGCGACACGGCTGACATCCCGTGGATGCTGATCTGGATCATCATCGGCACCCTCTTCTCCATCTGGATCATCCGTCGCTTCGTATCGTCCACCTACGGCAAGGGCATCATCGCCATCAGTCAGGACGAAGTGGCAGCGGAAATCATGAGCGTTAATACCAACAAGATGAAAATCGCGGCCTTCATGCTCTCCTCCGGCCTCGCTGGTCTTGCGGGCGGCTTGTTCGCCCATGTTTACGGCTACGTTAACCCGCAGTCGTTCAACATCATGAAGTCCACGGAATGCTTGGTCATGGTCTACCTCGGCGGCATGGGCTCGCTCAGCGGCTCCGTGCTCAGCGCCGTACTCTTCACCATGCTCATCGAAGCCCTGCGCTTTGTCATTCCGGAGATCGACAGCCTCATGCACACCATGGGCATCCTGCCGGACAGCTATGAAATCTCGCAGGTATGGAAATGGGTTATCATCCCGCTTATCCTGTTCTTCCTCATGCAGTTCCGGCCCGAAGGCATTCTGGGCAACAGGGAACTGCCTGATCTCTTCCCGAAACTGCGCAAACTCTACAGCTTCAGGTAGGGAGGGGAACGATCATGGCACTTCTCGAAATAAGCAACATGACCCAGCGCTTCGGCGGCCTGCAGGCTGTTTCCGACTTCAATATCAGCATTGAGGAAGGACAACTGCTCGCCCTCATCGGCCCCAACGGCGCAGGCAAGACCACCGTGTTCAACCTGACCTCAGGCTTCTACCAGCCCACGGAAGGCACCATCATGTTCAACGGCAAGCCCACTGCGGGCCTCAAGCCGCATCAGGTGACCTCCATGGGCATTGCACGCACCTTCCAGAACATCCGGCTCTGGCACGACATGACCGTGCTGGACAACATCCGCATCTCCCAGCATTACCGCATGGGGTACAACGTGTGGGATGCCTTTCTGCGCACCAAGCGGTACCGGAAAAGCGAAGCGTCCATCGACAGCACGGCTTGGGAAATGCTCGAGGCGATGAGCCTGAAGGAATATGCCTATGAGCGCCCCAAGAACCTGCCCTACGGCATGCAGCGCCGTGTGGAAATTGCGCGCGCCATGTCCATCAAACCCAAACTGCTGTTGCTGGACGAACCTGCGGCAGGCCTCAACTCCGCAGATGTGGAGGGGCTGATCAAGCTGATTCGATGGATTCACAATGAATTCGACATCACCATCTGGATGATTGAACACCAGATGAAGGTGGTCATGTCCCTGTGTGAACACATCAAGGTCATTGATTTCGGTTCCACCATCGCCGACGGTACCCCGGAAGAGATTCAGGAGAATCCCGTGGTCATCAAGGCATACCTTGGAGACGATACAATCTGATGCTGCTATCTATCGAAAACTTATACGTAAAATATGGAAATATCGAGGCGCTGCACGGCGTGACCTTCCATGTGGACGAAGGCGAGATCGTTACGCTCATCGGTGCCAACGGTGCGGGCAAATCCACCACGCTGAACAGCATCATGCGTCTGCCTCCTCCCGAGGCTCCCCGCGTGATGTCCGGCGACATCAAGTTCAGGGGACAATCCATCCTGAACGTGGAACCCCATGACGTTGTCGCCAAGCTGAATCTTGCGCTTGCGCCGGAAGGTCGACGCATCTTCGGCAACCTGACCGTCATGGAAAACCTGACGCTGGCCACCTATGCCCGCAAGAACGATCCGGACACGGAGATTAAGCGCGACCTTGCGCGCATCTTCGACCTCTTCCCCCGCCTTGCGGAACGCAAGAACCAGCGCAGCGAATCCCTTTCCGGCGGCGAACAGCAGATGCTGGCCGTAGGCCGCGCCATGATGACCAAATGCGATGTGCTGCTGCTGGACGAACCTTCCATGGGACTTGCCCCTCTGCTCATGTACGAAATGTTCCGTACCCTGAAGCAGATCAATCAGGAAGACGGCCTGACCATCGTGGTGGTTGAGCAGAACGCAAAGGTTGCACTCAGCCTTGCGCACCGTGGCTATGTGCTGGATACCGGCGAAATCGTGGCCAGCGGTTCTGCCGAAGAACTCGTCAACGACCCCGAAGTGAAAAAGGCCTATCTGGGCGGCTAGATTCCAACAGCTTGCAAATAGAAGTCCCCGTCATCCTGATATGACGGGGACTTTTTATTGGCATAATCCCATACTGATTCGCCAAGATTAGCCCTTTAATAATAGTTAAACTCCGGAATGTCATAACCATCATTCTTCAAAGAATACGACATTACGATCCCCCGCAGACTACTCTTCGTTAGGTACTCCGATACCATTGGCTGCGCTCCGGTTATTCTCAGCAACCAGAGGCAGGTGTATGATGAAACGAGATCCTTTTCCGAGTTCGGAGTCCACACCTAACGTCCCTTTATGGTTTTGTGTTATGATGAAATGTGAAACCGAAAGCCCCAGTCCTGTTCCGCTTCCTACGGGCTTAGTGGAAAAAAATGGTTTGAAGATATTGTCTTGAACACTTTGCTCCATACCGGGGCCATTATCCCATATATCAATTCGCACATCCCCATCAACCAACCGAGTCTGCAAGCCAATTTCTGGCTGGCAATCTTTCTCACAATGCTCTGCCATGGCCTGCGCTGCATTCTTCAAAATATTGAGCACAACCTGTTCAATTTCCGTGGCGGCGCATTCGACTTTAGGCAAGTTTTCAGCATAGTCCTTGATGATTCTAACTCGTTTAAAGTCATACTTCTTGCGCATGCTATATTCACCCTGAGCCAACGCCAATGCACCATCAAGCAGCTGGTTCATATCGCAAGGCTGCTTCTGCCCGCTGCTCTGGCGGCTGAATTGCAGCATGTTGCTGACGATCTTGGAACCACGCCCTGTCGCCTCACGAATGTTCCGGAGGAAACCCATGACACCACGCGCTTCCAGATAACGGCCCACAGACGTGAGATCCACGCCCAACTCTTCAGCCACCTGTTGATTCGCCTTCATCTCAGATGACACCCGACGAAAAACATTCTGGGTGCTCTGCATAATAATGCCAAGCGGGTTGTTGATTTCATGCGCCATGCCGGCAGCCAGCCCGCCCACGGACATCATCTTTTCCGTCTGAATCATTACTTCATTGAAACGCACCTGTTCAGTCACATCATCAATTCGAAGCAAAGCACCGAACATCTTTCCCGCCACAACAGGATAACAACGAATATTTTCGTACCTTATGCCATCCTCCGTCATCACCTTTACATTGAGAGACTCGGCAACTTCCTCCTTATTCAAGACCTGTTGCAGTAATGGTTCCATCTGGGGACGAAGAATAAGAGAACGCACATCAGCTCCAAGTGCACGGACAGCAGAGACACCGGTCATCGCCTCTGCAGCCCGGTTCCAATGAGTGACCACTCCGTCCGCATTGATGCCGACAAGCGTGGCCGGAATGGCGTCAAGCAGATTCTGATACTGACGCTCACTGACCAGCAGATTGGCTTGCCAATCCCGCTCACGCACATAAACCACGACCGACGATACTGCCAACATGCCGATGGTCGCCAGCAGAACCCATAGATATGGTGTTTTTTCAAACACATGCATCAGAGGAATATCATGCTCAAGTATAACGGCGAACTGCAGGTTGCTGATCTCTGAAAAACCTGTGACAGCCCGGTAGCGCCTCCCGGATTCCGAAAACAGCACAGACTGAGCCTGGCGTTTATCAAGAGGCAACACTGCCGACAGGGTTGTGTCGTCGGCAAGCGGCTCACCGATCAACCCTTTCTTGTCATCGGAACCATGCCTGATGACCATCGCATGATCCCATACCAACAATGAGATATCTTTTCCGGCAATATACCTGTCCCACTGTTTTGTCAGACTGCTGAAAAGGATGGATGCCCCGATAACCCCGTTAAACTCTCCTTCTTCCGTATGCAACGGAACTATCATCCCAGTAACAAGATGCTTGCTGAGGGGGCCCAGATGAGGATTCATGACAACCTTGGGCGCACCAGCGGCAATACGCTTGAAAAAATCAAGGTTACTTATGGAAGCGCCCGATTGCTTGAAAGGAATGGCTGAGGCAAAGAAAACTCCGGTTTTATCCGTGGCAGCTACATTTACCAGCTCGGGATTGGCCTCAAGGAGTCGCCGAGCCAAATGATTGGCAGGTTCAGTTTGATGATGTGAAAACGGCACAGTCAGAGCAAGAGCCCTGAAAGTTGTGTCATAACGCTCATAAAAAGCGTTGGTCTGTTCCAACAGGTTATTAACGAGCTCCTGAGCCCGGGAAACCCTTATATCCTGTTCACGTTTGTATACACGATATACATTGTCACCTGCGAGAATTACAACTGCAAGCAGTAGCGTAAGCATGACAGCAAACAAACCGCTGCTTGAATGCCCCCTTCCATGTTTGCTCATTGCTTGAATCATACATCCCCCAGATAATAGACATAGATGCCTGAGAGCATACTGTACGCCATTTCGAACACCTCAGGCAAGCCTGTAAGCAGAAGATATGCCATCTGTGATCTCTTTGTGTTCGCAATAGTTAGCCCTAATCCACTATCATCCAATCTTTACCATTACGGCATAGACAAGACTAAAGACAAACTATTTCAGACAGTAAAACCATACCCATGCGTTTTTGCTCTGAAATTGTGCTAAACCTGACGCATGAATTCAGGTATTGTCATTTCGCATGAGATTGCTAGCATTCCATCAGACATTTTCACAGAACGGCACTTGAGGAGATAACATGAGCTTTGACATGGACAAGGAACAGAAACGTCTTGAGCGCAAGCTCACCCTATTGAGCAAAAAAGAGTTTCTGCCCGCCGCATTGCTGCGCATCGTTTCCGACACAGCCACCTTGCAGCTTGCAAGCCGCAGCGAGGTTTCCGTTAAGGCCCCAGCCCTCCCCACTCCGCCGGACGCCCACGTTCAGGGTGTGCCGCTTCTGCCTCGCGAGTTATTTGTCTATGATGCAAAACAGACCGCCATCCTTTTTGGCAAGCTGCTGGCACTCATGGAAGCAATCGGCGGGAGCCTGACAGAAGCCGCAGGGAGTATCCGCAAAGGCCTTGAAGACAGAAGCTTCAATCTTTCAGAAGCATGCGAAGCCTTTTTGAAGGATGACCATCTGTTCTTCGCGGACTGGGCAGCCAGACTGCCCGATGCCCCGAGCCTGGTCCGTTTTCTGGTGCAGGGCAGCCTCTCTCCCTCGCTTGAGGCCGTAGCTGAACAGCTGCGGGAGCATCATAACAATGACGAACCATGGACCTTCGGCCATTGTCCCTACTGCGGATCCCAGCCGCTCATCGCTTCACTTCATGAGAAGGAAGGCTTCAAACACCTGAGCTGCTCCTTCTGCCGTTCCGACTATCGTGCAAAGCGCCTGCAATGCGCCTTCTGCGGCGAAGAGGACCACGAAAAGCTTGAATATTTCAAAGCGGAAGGCGAACCCGGCTTCGAGGTGCATGTGTGCCGGACCTGCAACTGTTACATGAAAACAGCAGATTTCAGGACGCTCGATGCCGTGAGCATCCCTGCCCTTGACGATCTTGAGTCGCTGGCGCTGGATATTCTGGCCCGCGAACAGGGGCTTTCGCGCCCAACGCTTTCCGCATGGGGATTCTGATATGGCCATCAAGACGCACTGTACCGAAGCCGCCCCGCGCGGCATCACCATCCGCCGGTTCAAGGATGGAGTCTGGGAAGACCAGCATGACGTGCTCAGCCGCGAAATTCCCATACGCATACACACCGAACATGCACCGCCCAAGACATTGTGGGCATGGCCCTGCAATCTGGCAGACCTTGCACTCGGACACGTGCTGCTGGACATGGGCGGGGCTGGCCGTATCGGCAGCGTTACACAGCTTGCGGAAACAGAATTTGACGTAAAGCTCGGCGCAACGCTGCCTCCTGCTGCAGGCAACCCCGCTCCCATCCACGCCCCGGTGCTGCTCAAGGCCATGGCGGACTTCATGGGCGGCGAGGGCCTGTGGGACGACACCGGCTGTTTTCATCGCGCCGGAGTTCTGGATCCCGTATCCATGCAGGTGCTGCACCGTGCGGAAGACATTGGCCGCCACAACTGTCTGGATCGCATTGCCGGATGGGCCAACCGCTCCAATGTGGACCTTTCGAACAAGGTCATGCTGGTTTCGGCACGGGTCACTTCCAGCCTGTGCGCCAAGGCGCTTCGAGCCGGATTCCGGTTCATCATCAGCCGCTCCGCCGTCACCACGGCCTCCGTGGACATGGCCACTGAGCACAACGCAACGCTGGTAGGCTTCACACGGGACAAGGAAGGCCGCTTCTCCGTCTTTGTGGACAATGCCGGACGGGTGCTTGCGTGAACGCGCCCTCGTCTGAACCCCTTACCGGCGTTGTCCTCGCTGGCGGCCTGAGCACGCGTCTTGGGAACGACAAGACCGTTATCCGGCTCTATGGCGATTCCGAGCCGGACATGCTCAATCGTGCCTGCGGCCTGCTGGCACAGGTGACAGACGAGGTGTGGATTTCCGGGCGAACAACCAAACCCAAAACCAACGGTTATTTCTGGATCTGCGATGAAAAGAAGGGACTTGGTCCCATAGGCGGAGTCATGACCGCCCTGCGTGCTGCGCAAGGACCAATTATGGTACTTTCCTGCGATTTGCCGTTCATGGATACGCATACCCTCATGAAACTGGTGGAAAAACGCAAGGAGCGCACAGAGTCCACCCTGATGACGACCTTCCTTCAGGTGGAAACCGGATTCATCGAATCCCTTGTCGCCATTTACGATTTTGCCGCCCTGCCGCTCTTTGAAGAAGCCATTGAGAACGGCATATACAAACTGAGCCGCGTGATAGACAAATCGGCCCAACTGCATATACCGTATACTAGCAGGGAGTCACTCCCCTTCTTCAACATCAACTATCCTGCGGACCTTGAAATGGCCCGTCGAATCATAGCTGCACTATGACCAAATCACTGCTCGCCGATCCTGCCGATCTTGCAGGCATAGCCTCAGCGGCTCCACAGGGTAAAGAAGCCCACGGACACTTTGCCGACAGCCACGGCCGCACCGTTGATTATCTGCGCCTGTCTGTTACCGACCGGTGCAACCTGCGCTGCATGTACTGCTGGAGCAGCGAACAGATGCAGTTTTTGCAGCACAACGACATTCTTACCTATGAAGAGATCCTCAGGCTCGTGGATCTGGTGGCGGAGATGGGTATTTCCAAGATTCGCCTTACCGGTGGCGAGCCCTTTGCGCGCAAGAACATTCTGCACCTCATACAGCAGATGCTTCAGCGCCACCCCCATCTTGACCTGCGTATCACCACCAATGCCACGCTGCTTTCCGGCAAAGTGCAAGCGCTGAAGGATGCCGGAGTCCGTTGTCTGAACATTTCGCTGGATACCTTCAACAGACAGAAGTTCCAGAACATTACCGGCAGGGATATGCTGCGCAACGTCACCCGCGCCATTGACGAGGCACTGGCACTGGGTATGAAGGTCAAGCTGAACGCCGTTGCCCTTAAAGGCATCAACGACGACGAACTCCCCGTATTCATCAACTTTGCCCGGCGCAACCCTGTAGACTTCCGCTTCATCGAGTTCATGCCCATGGGGCAGTGCAACCGCTGGACCCAGGACAACTTCTGGTCCGCAGCAGACATCCTTGCCACTGCTCAGGAGCACGTTAACCTCACCCCGCTGGGACACGGAGAACGCAAGGCCGGTCCGGCCCGCCTGTACGGCATAGAAGGCGGCAAGGGACGAATCGGCGTCATTTCTCCCATGTCCAACCATTTCTGCAACGACTGCAATCGGTTGCGCATTACGTCAGACGGCAGACTCCGTACCTGCCTGTTCTCAGACAAGGAGTACTCACTACGCCCGCTGCTCCGAAACCCCAAGCTGGGTGAGCGCTTCGTCCGCCGAGTGCTTGAACGAGCCAACCGCAACAAGCCGCTGGGATACAAAATTCTGCAGAAGATGCGCGAACACACAGTTGCCGACAAGCGCATGAACGCCATAGGCGGCTAGCAAACCGGAACCACAGTATTTGGAAAACAAGCGGCCCGATTCTCCTGAATCGGGCCGTTTTAATATTTGGGAGAACCTCCCTACCCTTACACGAAAAAAGCCCGGTCCAAAGGACCGGGCTTTCATATCGTTTGCTTGCGGCAAACGGTGTCGGCTTAGAAGCCGAAACCGTCGTCGCTGGCACCGGAAGCACCGAAACCGAAGGTATCCGGTACTTCGCCGGAAGAGGAAGAATCCTCAAAACCAGCGGGCTCATCAGCAGCAGCGGCTTCACCAGCAACGGCACCAGCAACAGCGGCACCAACGGGCAGGTTGGCCAGAGCTTCCTTCAGACCCTTGGAAACCATATCCTTAACGGAGGATTCGATTTCCTTCTCGTTGATGGCAACCTTGCCGTCGAAGGTCTTCAGTTCCTTCTGAGCAGCAGTGAGGTCAGCCTTGGCCTTGTCCAGCTTACCGGTCAGATCGGCAACCTGCTTTTCAAGGGTAGCGGTCTTGCCTTCGAAGGGAGCCAGTTCAGCAACCTTGCCCTTCAGTTCGGCAACTTCAGCAACCTGAGCTGCGATGGTAGCCTTGGCTTCAGCCATCTTGTCCAGCACAACGGAAATGCCAGCCATTTCAGCAGCGGGGATGGGTTCAATGGAAACGTTGTCGCCCAGGGTGGCAACCTGCTTCTGAGCCCATTCTTCGAAGACAACTTCTTCGCTGTAGGCACAAGCCATGAAACGGGGCTCCAGGCTGTAGAGCCAGCCCTTTGCGATGGGAGCTACTGCGCCGAGCTCTTCAGTGGAGAGTTCGCGCTGAGCCAGGTAGCCAAGCAGATCGGCAACATCAGCACCGCTCTTGCCGGCAATTACACCAAGAATGGTTTCCATTTTGAAAACCCTGCGTGCTTCTTCAGACATTTGGGCCTCCTATAATCAAGGAAAGAATATTTTCTTGTTGAAGTCTTTTCTTGACGCGCTCCCGCTCTGGCGGGAGCGCTTGTCGTTTTCTAACGGCGTCCCATGTGACGCACGTAGGTCAGGGCTGCAGTACGGTATACCAGGTGGCCCAGCTTGGACCAGGGCAGGTATGCGAACAGCATCCACACGGTGACCAGGTGCATGTAGTACACGGTGTACGCGATCTGGGGGATGCCAGCCAAGCGGAAGAGCTCGGAAAGCACGCCGGTCAGAGCGACAGCCCAGATGACATTAAGCAGATACCAGTCGTAGTAGTTGGACTTGGTCTTGGACGCTTCCTGTGCACGACGGCGGTTGGTCAGAATGGCCATGCCGGTGAGAAGCATTACGGCACCCACGTTTGCCAGAAGCTTGACCGGATGGGCAAGATGCAGCGGGGTGTGGATAGCGTAAGCGGGGAACAGGTAGCCGCCCCAGTGACCAACGGCAACTACGCCGGTTACGACCATCAGTGCAAGGAAGGCATAGAAGACCAGCATGTGACCGGCCTTGCGGTCGGAACGGTCGTCGCCGCAGTCCTTGAACTTCTTGTGGGTCATGATTTCTTCAAGCAGCACGTCCTTCAGGCACATGAGCATGGACTTCTGCTTGCCCAGCACCAGCGTGGAGCCTTCCGGCTTGAAGGAGCTGATCAGGTTCTTCGTACCCTTAAAGAAACAGAACATCATGCCGAAGAAAGTGGCCATGAAGATGGGGTCAATGGTGAAGTCGCCGGGGAACAGCAGACCGTATACGATGTCACCGGCTTCGGTAACAGGGAATGCGGTGCCGAGCTGGCCTGCGCGAATGAACCAAATGACCGCCCACAGAATCGCCGGAATGGCGATCAGGTTGATCAGATACTTGGGGCTGCTCATCCACTTCCCGATGGTGGGGAAGAGGTTCACGCGCTGGTAAGCCATGTTACGCAGGGCGCTGAGCAGGTCACCGGGCTTGGCACCACGGGGGCACAGGTCGGAACAGGTGCCGCAGTTGTGACAAAGCCAGATGTCAGGGTTATTGATGAGCTTATCTTTCAAACCCCAGGAAGCCCATACCATTTCCTTACGGGGATAGGGGTTGCTAGCGGGAGAGATGGGGCAGGCGACGCTGCAGGTAGCGCACTGATAGCACTTCTTGAGCGAGTCCCCACCAACAGCTTGCAACTCTTTGACAAACTGAAGATCAGGTTGGATTCTTACGGACTGAGCCATGTTCCATCTCCTCCTAGTAGCCCTTGAACGGGTTCGGACCCTTTTCGAAGATCATGTTCATGAACTCTTCGATCATGTCCGGCACCTTATCGTACTCGTCGATGGCGACTTCGTACTGGTCCACACGGTCAGGTTCAACGCCAAGGCGGTTAAGAGTCTCAGCGATGTTGTCCTTACGGCGGTTACAGATTTCAGAGCCCTTCACGAAGTGGCACTGATAGTCGTCGCCGTACTTACAGCCGAGCAGCATAACGCCGTCAATACCCTTGGACATGGCGTCTGCAACCCAGATGGCGTTGACGGAACCGAGGCAGCGTACGGGAATGATACGTACGTAGGGGCTCCACTTCTTGCCGCGGATGGCGGCCATATCCAGCGCCGGGTATGCGTCGTTTTCGCAGGCGAGGATGATGACACGGGGACCGCCGGTTTCCATGTTGTCCGGAACGTAAACTTCACGGATCATGGTACCGATCTGGTCGATGTTGTAGTTATCGAAGGAGATAACACGCTCGGGGCAGGCACCCATACAGGTACCGCAACGACGGCAGCGGCTGAAGTTCGGCAGCGGCGTACCCTTTTCATCATCGTCCAGCGCGCCGAAGGGACATTCTTCGGTACAACGCTTACACTGGGTGCAGCGAACGAAGTTGAACACGGGGTAGCTGAGGTCGCCGGAACGGGGATGCACTGCAACGCCGCGGTTTGCGGACTCGATGCACTGGATGGCCTTGAGGGTGGCGCCGATGGCGTCTTCCTCGGCAGCGTCCAGCATCATGGGCTGACGTACGCAGCCTGCAGCGTATACGCCGGTACGACGGGTTTCGTAGGGGAAGCAGATGTAGTTGGAGTCTGCATACCCTTCGAAGAGTTCCAGATCCGGGAAGTTCGGGCCCTGACGGTACACGAAGTTCATGATCGGATCCTTTGCCGTGGCGGGTACGATACCCGTGGGCAGAACAACCATGTCGACAGCTATTTCAATGTCGCCACCCATAAGGGTGTTGCCGGCGGAAACGATGATTTCATCACCGTCTGCGGCAATGCCCTTGATCTCGGCCTTGGACATCATGATGCCGAGGCGGTTCTGGGCAGCCTTGTAGTAACGCTCGTGAATACCCTGTACGACCATGGAGTCGTAAAGGATGAAGGCCTGGCCGTCTTCAAAGGTGTCACACACATAGTTGGCCTGCTTCAGGGCAACCACGGAGCTGACAGCATTGGAGATAGGCAGGTGACGAACGGATTCCAAGTCCTTGTGAACGTACTTGGGAGCATCTTCGCCTTCTTCCTTCTTGGCTTCTTCGGCCGGAGCCTCTTCAGCGCAGGCAGGAGCGTAGATGTCGCCGCCGTCTACAAGACCGGTATTGAGAACGAAGGCAACGCGCTTTGCGGAAAGGGTGCCTTCCTTAACCATCTTTTCAAATTCAGCTGCGGTCACCACGTTGGGAACGCTGCCGTAGCCCATGGGGCCGAGCACCTTGGGATTCTGGGGAACCCAGCCAGCTGCCAGAACGACAGCACCGACGGGGAACTCTTCACCCTTGATGGTGGCCTTGTACTGGCCGGGCAGACCTTCCAGCTTTTCGAGACGTGCGTTGGTAATGACCTTAATCTTATCGTTACCGGTCACATCGGCAATCTTCTTCTCGATGCCGGTCTCGTGAGCGTCGGTGTAGGGGTATTCCAGAGGAGCGGTTTTGAGCATGCCCACGGCCTTACCGCCAAGTGCAGCTTCCTTTTCCACCAGAATAACGTCGTGGCCGTAGTCAGCTGCCTGCTTGGCTGCAGTAAGACCGGCCCAACCACCACCGATAACGAGGATGGTCTTGACGGTTTCAAACTCCGGAGGAGTGGGGGTCTTGGTCTTCTGCATCTTGAACACGCCCATGTTCACATAGTCTTTGGCCATGAGCATGAGCAGTTCGGGTGCGTCGTCGCCGGCTTCCGGTACGGAACCGTCAGCATCCTTGAAGGCCATTGCGCAGTGTTCGCGAAGGTTTACGCGATCTACGAGCACGCCTTCAAAGTTGTAGAGATCCCAGTCAACACGGGGGGAAGCACCGCACAGCATCACGCCGTCCAGTTCTTCTTCCTCGATGTCGGCGCGGATCTCAGCACGGGCGCTTTCTGCAGCCAGTACGGGGAAAACCTTTGCCACGGGGCAGGCATCGCCGAACTTCTTGCCAACGTGCGCAGCAAGCTCTTCACCGTCAATGACGCCAAGAGCAGACTGGTCAAAATATACGCCTATTTTTTGGGCCATTATCTACTACCTCCCTCGCACCGTCTGGATAGCTTTGAGTGCGGCGCTGGTACCGGACTGCGCGGTACGCATAACGTCCAGGGGCTTCGTGGCGCAACCGGCCGCGAAAATACCCTTGGCCTCGCCGCCGATGACGAAGCCGTCCTCGTCCAGCTGAACACCAAACGGATTCTTTTCACCGGACAGGCTGGGCTGCATGCCGGTAGCCAGAACCACCATGTCGTGGCGGACCTTCTTCTTCGTGCCCTTCACAGCGTCTTCAACTTCCACGATCACGTCGCCGGAGGCAGCGTCGGCTTCAACACCGGCAACCTTGCCCTTGACGAGGTGGATCATTTCGTCCGCGGTGGCCTTGCGCATGAACTTGTCATAGCGGCCGGGGGTACGCAGGTCGATGTAGTAAATGGTGACTTCAGCATCAGGGTACTGCTCACGTACATACAGAGCCTGCTTCAGAGAGGCCATGCAGCAGATGTAGGAGCAGAAGTTCAGATGGTTCTGGTCACGGGAACCGGCGCACTGTACGAAGGCGATCTTCTTGGGGGCCTTGCCGTCGGTGGGACGCAGGATCTTACCGTCGGTGGGGCCGTTGGGAGAAGCAAGACGCTCAAGCTGCATGTTGGACACGCAGTTCTTGATCTGACCGGCACCAAGATTGGTGAGGTTGGTAACGTCGTAGGGCTTCCAACCGGTGGCGAGTACGATGCTTCCAACATTCAGCACGACGCTCTTTTCAGCTTCGTTCATGTCGCAATGCACGCTGGAACCGATCTTCAGCTTGTCAGCCTTGGAAAGATTGTCCTTTTCCAGAACGTAGCGATTGGGGAAGCCGAAAGGGGTGTCCATGTAGAGGGGCTTGCGGGTGGAAAGACCAAAGTTGAACTCGTCTTTCACTTCACCTTCAAGGCTCTCTGCAAGGGCGCCAAGGTCTGCGCTGCTGGGAGCGGTGCCACGGGGCGCAATGGACAGGGTAACGGTGAAGTCGCCTGCCTCGCCCGCCACGGATTCCACCGTAGCCTGGGTAAAGAATTTCACATTGGGATTTTTCTTGATGCGCTGGAACTGAATTTCCAGGCCACAGGACGGAGGGCAGAGCTTGGGGAAATATTTATTAAGCTGTGCCACCCGGCCGCCAAGAAATGGGCTTTTCTCGACGATGTACACTTCGTAGCCGAGTTCCGCAGCTTCCAGAGCGGCAGTGATACCGCTGAAGCCGCCGCCGACGACGAGTATGGAGTTGGACATTCTTGCTATCCTCCCTACGGATGTTTCGGGCCAATTCGACAAAACGGCCTAAGCCCAGACAATAAGGCATTTAAACTTACTGCCCCGGCTTAGACCGTCTGGGTCAGGGAAGAAAAAGGGCGGTTGCGGTTACCCGCAACCGCCCGGGAGT
This sequence comes from Desulfovibrio mangrovi, assembly GCF_026230175.1. Taxonomy (NCBI): domain Bacteria; kingdom Pseudomonadati; phylum Thermodesulfobacteriota; class Desulfovibrionia; order Desulfovibrionales; family Desulfovibrionaceae; genus Desulfovibrio; species Desulfovibrio mangrovi. The sequence goes on along the minus strand of NZ_CP104208.1, from coordinate 3,763,026 downwards.
TCTAAGACCTACTCAGATACTAAGCAGTGGGAATGATCTGGTAGTAGGGCTTCTTGAAGATGGTGGTTTCACCAGTCTTCACGTCGTACTTGGAGTTAACAAAGCACTTCCACTTGGAGTCGTCCAGGCCCATGAAGTCTGCACGGTAGTAGAAGCCGGGGTAACGGGATTCCGTACGGAACGCGATGTGCTGCATGTGCAGACGAACGGTCCACAGACGGTGGTAGTTTTCCCAGCAACGAAGCAGTTCGTGCAGGTCGCGAGCAGCGAGCTTCAGGGAGTCTTCTTCCAGCATGTCCAGCAGGTGGAAGCCGGTGTTCAGTGCAGCTTCGGAGGTGGTGTAGTAGGTGCCTACGCCGCCGCCGTATTCGTCGGTGCACTTCACGAGACGCATCATGAAGTTCTTGGGAGAGATGTACTCGGGGTTAACTACGGGGCAGGTAGAAGCATCCTTGCCGGCCAGGTAGTTCTTGTAGGGGCGGTAGATCAGGTCAGCAAGGGCCTTGGAGTCTTCAGCGATGGAAGGCTTGTAGTCCTTGTGGTCGATGCACCAACGGACCATCTGCTTGCCGCAGATACGGCCTTCAGCGTGGGAACCGGAGGAGAACTTGTGACCGGAAGCGCCAACGCCGTCAGCACAGGTCCACAGACCCATAACGGTGGTCATACGGTTGTATACCTTACCGTTAGCAGCGCGCACCTTGTAGTCTTCGGGTACCCAAGCTTCGTCGGGACCGGAAGTCCAGATACCGCAGCAGCCGGAGTGGGAACCGAGGAGGTAAGGCTCGGTGGGCATGATTTCAGAACCGGTTTCTTCGGGCTGAATGTTCATGGATGCCCACAGGTTGGCCTGACCAACACACATGTCGAGGAAGTCTTCCCAAGCTTCGGCTTCGAGGTGCTTCTGCTGAGCAGGAGTCATGGTCTCGAAGGTGGTCTGCAGGGCAGTCTTGGTGTCCATGTAGATGGGACCGCGACCTTCGCGCATTTCGCGAAGCATCATGTGGTTACGCAGACAGGTGGGGATAACGTGACCCTTAGCGTAGCCGCGATCTTCGTAAGGCTTCAGCATTGCGCGGTTGGTTGCGCAGTAGTCTTCGCCCTTGAAGTTGGTGGCCTTAGCCTTGAAGAGCAGGAACCATGCGCCAACCGGGCCGTAACCGTCCTTGAAACGGGCGGGAACGAAGCGGTTTTCCATCATGGTCATTTCAGCGCCAACCTGTGCACACATGGTGTAGGTGGAACCTGCGTTCCAAACGGGGTACCATGCACGGCCAAGACCTTCACCAGTGGAGCGGGGCTTGTACACGTTAACAGCGCCACCGCAAGCAACAACCATGGCGTTGGTGCGGAAGATGTGAACTTCGTTAGCGCGCAGGTTGAAGCCTACAGCGCCGGCGATGCGGTTTTCTTCCTTGGAGTCGAGCAGAAGCTTAACGATGAAGATACGCTCCATGATGCGGGCTTCGCCCAGGGCGTTCTTAGCAGCTTCAGCAACGATACACTTGTAGGATTCACCGTTGATCATCATCTGCCAACGGCCGGAACGAACGCATTCGTCGCCAGCGCGCAGGGACTTGCCGGCAGCCTTAGCGGCAGCGCCGTCCAGGTTGTGGCCGTGCTCGTCCTTGATCCAGCAGGGCAGGCCCCACTCTTCGAACAGATGAACGGAATCGTCAACGTGACGGCCAAGGTCGAAGATAAGGTCTTCGCGAACCAGGCCCATCAGGTCGGTACGAACCATGCGAACGTAGTCGTCAGCATTGTTCTTGCCGAGGTAGGTGTTGATAGCGGAGAGACCCTGTGCAACAGCACCGGAACGCTCGAGGGCGGCCTTGTCGATGAGCATGATCTTCAGCTCAGGAGCGTACTTGTCGGCCCAACGCACTGCTTCGAAAGCAGCGCCGCAGTTACCCATACCACCACCAACCATAAGGATGTCGACGTCGTGTTCCTTTACTACCGGCTCAGCGATAGCAACGCCACGGGGCGTTTCCTTAGCAGGAATCATCGGCATGATAATATCTCCTATAGGAAATTTTCTTTTCGTTACTTTGACCGGGGCTACCGCTTAAACAGCGGAGGCCTTACGAACCATGGTGATGTCTGCTTCAGCAACTTCAATCTTCTGGCCCAGAGCTTCGATGGGCAGAGCCAGTTCGGTTTCAGTGAACAGCAGTTCGTCATCCAGGTTACCGGCTTCGGGCTTGCCTTCGAAGGGCTTGATGGAGCCTTCGGGGGTGGTGCGGATCGGGAACTTGAAGCGCTTCACGTTGCCGTTACGGAACTTAACGGTCCACATGATGGAATCAGCGGAGCGCATGGGGATACAAGTACCACCCATGGGGGCAAAGTCAGCGTAGGGACGAGCGGTGATTGCACCCTGGGGGCAAATCTTAACGCAGGAGTAACACTCCCAGCATGCCTCAGGTTCCTGGTTGAAAGCGCGCATAGCGTCAGCGTCCAGAATCATGAGGTCGTTGGGGCAGATGTACATGCAGGCGGTCTTCTCGCCACCCTTGCAGCCATCGCACTTAGACGGGTCTACGTAAGTCGGCATACCTTATCCTCCAACACAACGAAATTAAAGGTTTTACCTAAAAGCCTTTTTCCCATTTCGGGGTCCATCATTCGATGGAGACAAAAAAGCAGATCCAAACAATTGCCCTGCCTTTTGGGACTCCACCGAAGACAACGGACGATACAGACGACTATTCCGTATCGCTTGTGAGAGAAGTAACAAAGCCAGCGGTACTAGGTCAAGGGGCTTGTTCATTTTTTTCACAAAGCCCACTCAAACCAGCATAACCGACTGTTTTTCATGATGTTACAGAACTCTACACATCCCCTTAACCAAGGGCCTGTGCCGTTTGGTCCATAGCCATTTACATTGAATAGGCCAAGGTTGCAAGAGCACCGCGCGTTCTTAATGCATTTTTTCACGAAATAGCCTCAATGCGAATTTTCTAGAGTTTGTTCAGAATTAATGCGGGTAAAGCCTCCCCAACTGCAGGAATTGTTTGACCAAACAACCCACTTCCTGCCTTAAAGCCCTTTCCTACTCTTCTGTGCCTGTTATGCACAAATACTGAAAACGGTTTTAAAGAAGTTCCGAGCCGACGCATCAGCTTGTGAAGGTTGGCACACAATTCCCCCTTGCTGCCCAACATGACCTATATATAATGTATTGATACGGACGACAGGTTACAAATACATTAAAGCCCAACCGCGATTGTCTGACACGCATTATTCTTGTTGCGGACAATGCGGTTTCACGCTAGGGGAACGCCACACATACCAATGTTCAATGAAAGGCAAATAGCGATGAAAAAGAATATGACCCTCGTTGAGGAAATCAGCGAAATGGACGTGGAATTGATGAAGCTGCTGGCGCGCCGCTCCAAGCTCATCCAGAAAACCCGACGTCCCAAGAAGGAAGGCTCCGGCACCACCGGCATCTCCAGCGAAAAGCAACTGCGCCTGCTGTGGGAAGCCAACGCCACCAAATTCAGCAAGGACCCCAGACTTGCCCGCCAGCTCTTCAGCCTTATTCAGGACATCGAGTTCACCAGCAAGGCCGAATCTGACGAGAGAACGGAGTTCACCCTTTCTCCTAACCGCAAGCCGGTTAACGTTGATCTTCCCGGTCCCGCTTCGCTGAAAAGCGCTCGTCTCTGGATGACGCTTGCTGCCATGTCCGGCACCAAATGCCGCCTGAAGAGCCTGCTCACCGCCGATCCTGTCACCGAGCTTGTCAAAGCTCTGAATCAGGCTGGCGCCTCTCTCTACTGGCAGGATGGCGACGTCATATCCAAGGGTGGCGAAGCCCTCAGCTTTGCCGACAAGGTCATATTCGCCGGTGACGATCATCTGAACTTCTACCTGCTCGCCCTCATGGCTGCTGGTCGTCACGGTACGCTCAAATTTACCGGCGGGTCCGTTCTCAAGGATGCCGACCTTACTGCCTTCCGCCACTTTCTGCCGCAGCTCGGCGCCCGTGTGGCCCACGTAGTACCCCGCTCCAACGGTCTGCCCGTTCGTCTTGAATGCTCCGGCATCATCCCGGACGCCATCGCCATCCCCTCCGACCTTCCCGCTGAAGCCGTCGTGGCCTGCCTTATTGCCGCCACTTCCTGGGATGTGCGTGTGACCATCAACCTGACCAATAACGCCAACGCTGAAACCTGCCTCGCAGAAGTCTCCGCCCTGCTCGACCAGTGCGGCGTACAGTATTCCGGCGGCACCAGCGACTTCACCATTTTCCCCGGACCTGCCAGCGTGCCCACCGAGCCCCAGCTTGCGCTGGACCCTGTCATCGGCACCACCCTACTGTCCGTTCCCGTGTTTACCGCAGGTACGGTCAAGCTTGACGGCGCATGGCCCGTAAAAACCGAGGAAGGCGATGCCGCCCTCGCCCTGCTCCGTTCTGCCGGACTGGAAGTGACCGCCCGCGACGGCAAGGTCATCGCTTCCGCCACGGCTGCAGTAGCCAAGGCTGGCCAGCCCGATATGGGCACCCTGCCGGCAGCCTACTATCCGCTGAGCGTTGCCATGGCGTGCGCACGCGCCAAGGCCACCGGCGAACCGGTCGCCCTGCCCCCCCTGCCCGCAGGCATGGATCTCGTGCTTGTTGAAGGTTTTGTGGCGCAGGCTCATATGCTCATCGACGACGGCAAGGTATTCCCCTCCGTCGACGTGCCGGCCGCTCCCCTCTGGACCAGCCCCGACGCCAACTGGACCATGGCCTTTGCCATGCTCGCGTTCCTGAAGCGTTCCATCAAGCTGGCCAACCCCGGCAATATCACCGACCTGATGCCCTCGTTCTGGACGTTCTACAACGGACTGCCCGAGCCGACCATGACTCGCAAGCCCAAGCAGGAGACCACCAGTGACCAACCCAAGCGACGCAGAATCATTGCCGAATAGCATTCCCGCTCTTGAAGAGCTTGTTGCCAGCTATCAGCAGCAGCTGAAAACGCTGGATGAAAAGCAGAAGCGTCTCTTCGAAGCGGAAGACCCCAAGAACGGCATCTTCTTCGCCAATGAGATTCACGCCAACCGGCAGGAAAAGAATCAGATGCAGGTGCAGATGCAGTTTGCACAGGTTCGGTTGAATCGTCTGAAGATGGAAGCCGAACCGCTGTTCTAGAATGGAAATAAGATGAAAAGAGAAGCCCCCGATGGAAACATCGGGGGCTTTTTTTGCTGAATATGGGGGGAGCTTGTCCTTTCACCAAATCCTTTCTAACAAGCCCTCTCCAACGCCTGCCCCACATCCTCCAGAATATCATCAATATGCTCGATCCCGACGGAGAAACGGATAAGGTCCGGCGTTATGCCGCCAGCCCGCTGCTGCTCTTCGGTCAACTGCGAATGAGTGGTGGACGCGGGGTGAATGGCCAGACTTTTGGCATCACCCACGTTGGCCAGATGGGAGACCAGCTTGAGGCTGTCGATGAACTTCGCGCCAGCTTCAGCACCCTTGCCTGCAGCACTCCTGATGCCGAACACGACCATACCGCCATAGCCGCCCGTAAATTGCTCTCTGGCTGCCTGATGGGCAGGATCATCAGCCAGACCGGGATAGCGGACCCAGGCTACCTTGTCGTGCTGCTTCAGATATTCGGCTACGCGCAACGCATTGTCGCAATGCCGTTCCATGCGCAGACTCAGAGTCTCCAATCCCTGCAGGAACAACCAGCAGTTGTCGGGACTGATACAACCGCCGAGATTGCGCAGCGGTACAAGACGCAGGCGCAGGGCAAAGGCCACGGGATTGAGCGGACCAAGGTCATGGGCATAGCGCAGGCCATGATAGGAGGGGTCCGGCTCGTTGAAGAGCGAGAATTTGGAATCCGTCCAGTCGAATGTGCCGCCGTCCACAACAATGCCGCCAAGTCCGGTGCCGTGCCCGCCGATCCATTTGGTCAGCGAATGCACCACAACATGCGCCCCGTGCTCCAACGGACGGAACAGGCTGGGCGGCGTGAAGGTGGAATCCACCACCAGCGGCAGATGAAACTCTTCCGCAACCTTAGCCACCTCGCGGATGCGCACCACGTCAAGGGAAGGATTGCCGATCACCTCGGTGAACAGCATACGGGTCTTGTCCGTAATCTTGGCACGGATGTCGTCAGGATTGGAGAAGTCCGCAAAGCGGGTGGTGATGCCCTGATCCGGCAGAATGGCATCAAACATGGTATACGTGCCGCCGTACAGGTTGGAGGCGGAAACGATCTCGTCTCCCTTCCGGCAGATATTCAGCACCGTGTAATGAATGGCCGTGGTGCCCGATGCCAGCGCCACGGCTGCGGCTCCCCCTTCCAACGCGGCCATGCGCTGCTCAAGCGCATCCTGCGTGGGATTGCCCAACCGTGTATAGATATTCCCCAGCTCCTTCAGGGCAAACAGGTTGGCGGCATGCTCCGTGCTGTTGAACAGATACGCTGCGGTGCGGTGCACCGGAATGGCGCGGGCGTTGCTCTGGTCCTTGGAAAAACCTGCGTGCAGGGCCTTGGTCTCGAAACGGTATGATGCGGTCATGGCTGTCTCCATGGTGTTATCTGTAAATTGCGATCTTGCAGAACTCATTGCGACAAGGACAATTACCTGCCTTCAATCATGAATATGCCGTACGAGGCACGCAGGTTCGGCAACAGGTTCACCCGCCTCGGGAACGGATCACCGCCGGGCATGGCCACGGCCTCCTGCCGCATGATGCGGAAGGGAATCTCCTCCCCGTACTTCCGGAAATCTTCAAGGGTCAGCACGCGGATGTTCGGCGTATCGTACCATTCATACGGCAGTTCGCGGGTCTTGGGGGCCCTGCCGCCAAACATGGCCTGCAGGCGCACCTTCCAGTACCCGAAGTTGGGAAAGCTCACGATGCCGAAACGTCCCACGCGGAGCAGTTGCTCCAACATCTTCGTGGGACGGTGCACCTGCTGCAGGGTCTGACTGACGATAACATAGTCGAACGCCTTGTCGGGATAGTTGGGCAACTCCTCGTTCACATTGCCGTGCACCACGGAAAGCCCCTGCCCTATGCACTGGGCGACGTACGCTTCCGAAAGCTCTATACCCGTGCCGTGCACCTGCTTTTCGCGCACGAGGTGGCCGAGCAACTGGCCGTCGCCACAGCCAAGGTCGAGCACGCGGGTTTCCGGCTCTATCCATGAAGCAATGACCTGCTGGTCAAAACGAAGAGGGCGAAGGGCGGCAGTCTGGTTAGCGGACATGGCTGAAAAACCCTCCCAGAATATCGGCAAAATGGTTGTTGGGGAGCAGAAAGGCATCGTGCCCCCACTTCTCCGTGATGTCGCAGAAGCTCACGTCCCGACCCGCCCGCTGCAGGTGCGTTACCAGCGTCTTGGATTGATAGCTGGGATAGAGCCAGTCGGAGGTGAAGGAGATGACCAGAAAGCGCGTGTCGGAAGACTTGAACGCCTGCGAGGCGTAGCTCTCCGGCTTCTCCAGCTCCAGATCGAAGTAGTCTGCTGCCTTGGTGACATAAAGAAAGGAATTGGCGTCGAAGCGCTGCACGAACTTGCGCCCCTGATGATGCAGGTAGCTCTCCACCTGAAAGTCCGTCTCGAAGTTGAAGGAAAGCTGCTCCCTGTTCTGCAGGTTGCGGCCGAACTTCACGTGCATGGATTCGTCGGAAAGATAGGTGATGTGCCCGATCATGCGCGCAACCGCGAGGCCAAGATCGGGTGCGGGGCCGCCATAGTAGGCCCCCTGCTGCCAGTTCGGATCGGAGATGACGGACTGCCGCGCAACCTCATTAAAGGCAATGGCCTGCGCCGAATGCCGCGTAGTGGTGGCAATGGGCACGGCTGCGGCGACCATTTCAGGATACCGCGCGGCCCACTCCAGCACCTGCATGCCTCCAAGGGAACCGCCAGTGACCGCGCACAGGCGGGAGATGCCGAAATGCCGCACCAGTTGGCGCTGCGCGCGCACCATGTCGGTAATGGTGACCACGGGAAAATCCAGCCCGTAAGGGCTGCCCGTTGCGGGATTGATGCTGGCCGGCCCGCTGGAGCCGTAGCAACTGCCGAGGATATTGGAACAGATGACGAAGAAACGGTCAGTGTCCACAGGCTTTCCGGGACCGACATACTCATCCCACCACCCGGGTTTGACCTGTCCTCCATGGACGGAAGAGGCTACATGCGAATCCCCGGTCAGGGCATGACAGACGAGCACGGCGTTGCTCTTGTCAGCCGCCAGCGTACCGAACGTTTCATAGGCCAGCTGCACGCCCGACAGCTCGGCACCGCTCCTGAAGACAAGCGGTTCGGGAAGTGTGAACAGGCAGACGCCGTTGGATGCGGTTTCTGCGCCGGAGCAATTGGACTGCGTCATAGAACACCTCTGATCCGCAACAGACAGACTGCTACCCCATCGACGACAGAGAAGACGATGGATCAGCGGGGCAGCGCATGCGGACATCTCATGCGTTACAAGGATGCGCGTCGAGGCACCATAGCAGAAAAACAGCCATGGCGCAGCAGCGCATGAAATTCATAGAAACGACGGAAAAAGGAAGCAGAGCCCGAGCGGGCTGTCCCTTAAAGCGGGCGATGCCCTGACCGCATTCGACGACCGCGGACACGGTCGGAAACACGGACAGGCACGAGGCGGGGTTCGGGGCGAACCGCACGAAGGACCAGAGCTGCAAAGGCTGCAGTTGCGATGGTCTGTATGGCGATAATAATGGTAGTCATAGTATTCTTCCCTCATCGGTCCCGCTGAGCGGGCTGGCAGTAGCACCTTGGCCGATTGGCGGCATTCAGGTTGCTAGGCGGTCTACGAGCCAGGTCTCTCACGCCTTCTTAATGATTTCCACTCCTGATAAGACGGTACGATTCTGCCGTCAAGTGGTGACGCCGAGAAAACCGGCAGCGGTTTCAAAGCTGAATGCCAACCGGCTTGCACGGCTGGACATTCGCGCCTTCATGCCCTATCCAAACCTATCCGGAGTCCTGCATCGCACGGACTGCGAACGATCGTACGCAACATTTCCGGCACCCAAGCCAATCAGAGGTACTGCAATGACACTTCTCTCCCAGCAGATTTCCGGCTTCATCGAGAACTCCTCGTGGATCCGAAAGATGTTCGAATCAGGCATCGCCCTGAAGAAACAGTATGGCGCGGATGCCGTATGCGATTTCAGCCTCGGCAATCCCGATGTTCCCGCCCCCGCACTGGTCGGCGACATTCTGCGCGACCTTGCCGACAAGACCGAAGAGCCGTTCACCTTCGGCTACATGCCCAACGGCGGTTTTCCGTGGGCACGCCAGATCATCGCCAACCTCGTAAAGAAGGAGCAGGGCGTGGAAGTCGCCGCCGATGACTGCCTCATCTCCTGCGGTGCGGCCGGTGCCATGAACGCCTTCTTCCGTGCGGTGATGGAACCCGGCGACGAGGTGGTGGGCGTGGCCCCCTATTTCGTAGAATACGGATTCTACGCATCCAACCATCAGGTGGCCTTCAAGCCCGCCATGTCCAAGCCCGACACCTTCGAGCTGGACATCAACAGCATTGAAGCCGCCATGACGCCCAAGACCCGTGCGGTCATCATCAACTCGCCCAACAACCCCACCGGCGCGGTCTACACCAGAGAAGAAATCGCCTCGCTGGCCGAGCTGCTGGACGCCAAGAGCAAGGAATACGGCCGTCCTGTTTTCCTGATCTCCGACGAGCCTTACCGCTTCCTCGCCTTTGACGGCGTGGAGGTGCCCAGCGTGCTGCCCATGTACGACTATGCCGTGGTGCTCTCCTCCTTCTCCAAGAACCTGTCACTGGCAGGCGAGCGCGTAGGCTATGTGTGCCTTTCGCCCCGCATGCCCGACCGCGGCAGACTCATGGCGGGCCTCATGCTCACCAACCGCATTCTCGGCTTCGTAAACCCGCCCGTCATCGGCCAGCATCTGCTGAAGGCCGCCCTCACCGCGCAGGTGGATGCAAGCATCTACGAAAAGCGCCGTGACGTGATGGCCCGCGTGCTGACCGAAGCAGGATACGAATACCGCATGCCCAAGGGCGCGTTCTACTTCTTCCCCAAGGCTCCCGGTGGCGACGACGTGGCGTTCTGCCAGCGCCTGATGCAGGAGAAGGTACTCGCGGTTCCCGGCAGCGGCTTCGGCGGCCCCGGCTACTTCCGCCTTACCTTCTGCGTGGGTGAAGAAGTCATCGAACGTGCGGCCGAAGGCTTCAAGAAAGCCAACAGCTAGCTTCGGTTCAAAACCGACGTTATTTTATCCATTGAAGTAACGGCGCACCGCTCCATACTCGGTGCGCCGTTTTCCGTGAATGAAATTGGAGAGTTGCGTTGCATACAGATTTCCACTGCACCAGCAACTTCCCCTTGACAAGCTGACGGGAACCCTTGACTTTCCTTCGGGACTCGATTACCGATCTCGCTCTTATGTCTTTCACGTGGAGTGCTGATGTTTGATACACTTTCCGACAGACTGAATTCTGTTTTCAAAAAGTTCAGTGGTCAGAAGACCCTGAATGAGGAGAACGTGCAGGAGGGCCTGCGCGAGGTTCGCCTTGCCCTGCTTGAAGCGGACGTCAACTTCAAGGTCGTGAAGCAATTCACCGACCGTGTCCGTGAGCGTTGCCTCGGTCAGGAAGTGATCAAAGGCGTCAACCCCGCACAGCAGGTCATCAAGATCGTCCATGACGAACTTGTGGAACTGCTCGGCGGCGACACCACGGGTCTGGACCTGCGCGGTAAGCAGCCCTACGTCATCATGATGGTGGGCCTGCAGGGTTCCGGTAAGACGACTTCGTCCGCCAAGCTGGCGAACTATCTGCGCAAGCAGAAAATGAAGCCGTATCTGGTGCCTGCCGACGTTTACCGCCCCGCTGCAATCGACCAGCTGCACACGCTGGCCAAGCAGCTGAACATTCCGGCGTACAATTCCACCCCGCAGATGAATCCGGTGGATATCGCCGTGGCCGCATACGAAGAAGCGCGCGAACAGCAGTGTAATGTAATCCTGCTCGACACCGCCGGCCGCCTGCACGTGGATGAACAGCTCATGAACGAGCTGGTCACCATCAAGGAAAAGCTGAACCCGCAGGAAATTCTCTTCGTAGCCGACGCCATGACCGGTCAGGATGCCGTGACCGTGGCCGAAGCCTTCAACGCCAAGCTCGATCTTACGGGCGCCGTGCTGACCAAGATGGATGGTGACGCACGCGGCGGTGCGGCTCTCTCCATCAAGACCGTTACCGGCACTTCCGTGAAGTTCGTCGGTATGGGCGAAAAAATTTCCGACCTCGAAGTCTTCCATCCTGACCGTATCGCCGGTCGCATCCTCGGCATGGGTGACGTGCTCACCCTTGTTGAAAAGGCACAGGCCGAGGTTTCGCAGGAAGAAGCCGAAGCCATGGCCCTCAAGATGCAGAAGGCCGAATTCGACTTCGAGGACTTCCGCACCCAGATGCGCCGCATGCGCAAGCTCGGGTCGCTGGAAGGGATTCTCAAACTTATCCCCGGCATGGGTGCGCTGAAGGAAAAGCTCGGCGACCTGAACGTGCCGGATAAGGAAATGAACCGCATCGAGGCGATTATCAACTCGATGACGGATCAGGAACGTCGCAATCCCGACCTCATCAACGTCAGCCGCAAAAAGCGTATCGCAGGCGGCTGCGGTCTGAAGGTGCAGGACGTGGACAACCTCATCAAAAGCTTCTCGCAGATGCGAATGATGATGAAGCAGATGATGGGTGGCGGCGGCAAAAAGGGACAGATGGGCAAAATGCCCAAGATGTCCAACATGCCCACCATCCCCGGATTGAATCTGCCGGGAATGGGCAAACTGCGCGGCGTGCCCGGCAAAGCCGGAAAGGCCGATATGCCCAGCATGGAAGCCATGCAGGCAATGCAGGGCATGGGCGGAATGCCCGGAATGGGCGGTATGCCGGGAATGCCCGGAATGCCTGGCATGCCAGGATTCCCCGGCATGGACGGTGGCGATGCTTCTCAGGGCTTCTCCAAGGAAGACCTGAAGAAGAAACGCGACGCCCGCAAAAAAGAAAAGATGAAGAAGAAGCAGGGCCGCAAGAAAAAATAGCGGCTCTTTGGTCCGATAACGAATACGCGGAAAACCGGGGATTCTTTCTCCTTGCGCTTTCCGGGAAAAACCATATTATTACATAATATAATGGGAGAACAACGAGATGGCCGTTAAACTCAGACTGACCCGTATGGGCAACAAGAAGCGTGCATTCTACCGTGTCGTGGCGACGAACACTCAGTCCCGCCGCGATGGTCGTCCCCTTGAATACCTGGGCTACTACAACCCCATGGTTGAGCCTGCCGAAATCAAGATCGACATGGACAAGGTTCAGAAGTGGATGAACGACGGCGCTGAACTCAGCGACACCGTTCGCGCACTTCTCAAGCAAGTAAAGTAGCTTCTGTTCATGGCGACCTGCCTAGGCAGCTCACCTATTGCTGACATCCTGCTGAACAACGACTGGAGGTGAGCCATGTTGAAGGATCTGGTTGAGTACATCGCGAAATCGCTTGTGGACAACCCTGACGCAGTCTCCGTTGCTGAGGTCGAGGGTGAACAGACTTCTGTTCTTGAACTGAAGGTAGCCAAGGAAGACCTTGGCAAGGTAATCGGCAAGCAGGGCCGTACGGCCCGCGCGATGCGCACCATCCTCGGTGCCGCCTCCACCAAAGCTAGGAAGCGCTCTGTTCTGGAAATTCTGGAATAAAGCCTCCGCCCGGGCGGATGACTGACAGTCGACTCTTACAGATAGGCTTGATCGTCAAGCCACACGGATTGCGGGGGGAAGTCTGCGTTGAATACTACGCGGACTCCCCTTTACTTCTGAACGATTTCGTGTGGTTGCAGAAAGGCAAGGCAAAGCCCACCCGTCACAAGGTGGTCTCTACTCGCGCCCATCAGGGACGCGAACTGCTGCTGCTTGAGGATTGCCGCGACAGGAACTGCGCAGAGACCCTGCGTAATGTGAGCGTTCTCGTACCCGAGAATGCACTGCCCGACCCCAGCGAGGATGAGGTTTACCTCTACCAGCTCGAGGGTCTGGAGGTACGCCTGCAAGACGGCACCTCTATCGGGCACATCGTTAACTTCCAATTCAATGCCGGATCAGAGGTCTGGGTGATAGAAAGCGCCGATAAGCGGGAAGTGCTCTTCCCCGCCACCGACGAGTTCGTCACCGACATTGATCTTGATAACGGCACTGTCACAATAGCACCGCCAGAAGGACTGCTCGACCTCTATCTGGGCGGCGAGTAGCACAGCTCCATCATGCAATTCACCATCGTCACGCTCTTTCCGGAGTTCTTTGACTCCGCGCTCGGGTGCGGACTCATGGCCAAGGCCAATGAATCCGGGCTCGTCTCGTTCGCGTTCAAGAATCCCCGCGAGTTCACGACGGACAAACACCACACCGTGGACGACCGCCCTTACGGCGGCGGCCCCGGCATGGTCATGATGGCAGACCCGCTGGCCAAGACACTGCGCAGCATTCAGGAATCTTCGGGTAAGCCCGGCAGAATCCTGATGATGGCCCCCAAAGGCCGCCCCTTCACGCAGGCCATGGCCCGCGAGCTGGCACAGGAAGAGTCCGTGACCATCATCTGCGGACGCTATGAAGGCTTTGATGCGCGACTGGAAGAGCTGTTCGCTATTGAGCCTGTCTCCATCGGCGACTATGTGCTCAACGGCGGCGAAACCGCCGCCCTCTCCGTCATCGAAGCCACCTCGCGCCTCGTCCCCGGCTACATGGGACATGAGGATTCCGGCGAGGAGGAAAGCTTTTCCGCAGGATTGCTGGAATATCCCCACTACACCCGCCCGGATGTCTTTGAAGGGCTGGAAGTGCCGGAAATCCTGAAATCCGGCGACCATAAGCGCATTGCCGAATGGCGCCGCGAACAGGCGTTGAAGATAACTCTGCACAATAGACCTGATATTTTGCAGGAAGCACCCCTGTCTTCCAACGATCTGGAAATATTGAAAAAAGAAGACAGAAATCGCGTCGGCAGAAATCTCTTTTGCGCACTGGTTCACTATCCTGTTGTAAATAAAGAGAAAAAATCTGTCGCGGTTTCTTTGACAAACCTCGATATACACGATATAGGCCGCTGTTCATGCACCTATGGTCTCGGTGGCTACTACATTTCCACTCCCATCGAAGATCAGAGACGCATGTTGGATGAACTGCTCCGGCACTGGGTGACCGGTCCGGGAACCGCCGCCAACCCCGATAGAGGTGAGGCATTGCAGATCATCCGTGGTGTCGGGTATATTGAAGACGCCGTGCGCGATATTTCGGAACGGACCGGACAGAAGCCCCTGTTGGTAGCGACGAGCGCCAAGGGTGCGGGCAATATGAATTTTGCCGATATCCGCCATATTCTGGCGGAACGTCCTGTTCTGCTTCTGTTTGGTACGGCTCACGGTCTCGCCCCGCAGGTTCTGGAGGAGTGTGACGGAATACTGCGGCCGGTTCGATACCTTGACGGCTACAACCACCTCTCTGTGAGAACGGCTGCAGCCATTATCATTGATCGGATATTGGGCGACGCACTGTGAGCGCCGCACCGTAAAGTTTACAAACGAACGCAAACCCCACGTAACCCGTGTTGCGAAAAATTAGGCCAAAGGGGACACTAATATGAATGCTATTCAGAAGATCGAACGTGAACACTTGCGCATCGACATGCCGAAGTTCAACAGCGGCGACACCGTTAAGGTTCACATGCGCATTATCGAAGGCGAAAAGGAACGCATCCAGGTTTTCCAGGGTGCAGTAATCCGCATCAGCAAGGGCACCACCGACGCTACCTTCACCGTCCGCAAGGTTTCCGAAGGTGTTGGCGTTGAGCGCGTGTTCCCCCTGCACTCTCCTTCCATCGAGCGCATTGAACTGGTTCAGGAAGGCCGCGTACGCCGCAGCCGTCTGTACTACCTGCGCGACCTCAAGGGCAAGGCTGCCCGCATCAAGCCCAAGAAGCGCTGGTAAGCTCTTCGGGCTGTTGCACCAAGGTGATGAAAGGGGTTGGCGCTGCCAGCCCCTTTTTTCGTGTCCGGCGACTGCCCTACATACGTATCTCCCGGCACGTTTCTTCTTGAACAGACAGGAGAAACCTGTCTACAAGAGGCATGGCCAAAGGATACGGCCCAAGACCTTTCACCCTGCAATAGGAACGCTGCATGCCCCGCAAGAAAAACGCCGCACCCCTTGCCATGAACCTGCTCACTCCGGACGGAACCGAACCGGATCTGCAGGCAACATGGCCGCATCCCTTTGCCGGCATCGATGAGGCCGGACGCGGATGCCTTGCGGGCCCCGTCGTCGCGGGAGCCTGCATTCTGCCGC
This sequence comes from Desulfovibrio mangrovi, assembly GCF_026230175.1. Lineage (NCBI taxonomy): Bacteria > Pseudomonadati > Thermodesulfobacteriota > Desulfovibrionia > Desulfovibrionales > Desulfovibrionaceae > Desulfovibrio > Desulfovibrio mangrovi. The sequence goes on along the minus strand of NZ_CP104208.1, from coordinate 3,747,645 downwards.
AGGGACTGGTCATCGAAGGACTCACCGACTCCAAGAAGCTTACCGAGAAAAAACGCGAGGCGCTCTACCCCGTTATCCGGCAGCAGGCGCTGGCTTGGGGCGTGGGGGTTGTCTGGCCTGAGGAAATCGACCGCATCAACATCCTGCAGGCCACCTTTCTGGCCATGCATCGCGCAGTGCAGGCCTTGCGGGTTCCTCCGGTCTTCCTCGCCATAGACGGCAACCAGAAGATTCCCTTCGAACTTGCCGCAGACATGCCGCAGACCACCGTCATCAAGGGCGATCTCAAAATTCCGGCCATTTCCGCAGCTTCCATACTGGCCAAGACATTCCGCGACAGGCTCATGAACAGCCTGCATCGCCGCTACCCCCAATACGGGTTTGCGCAGCACAAGGGCTACGGCACACAGGAGCACATTGCAGCCATTGCGGAGAACGGCCCCTGCCGCATGCACCGCCTCACCTTTGCCAAGGTTCGTCCGGAGACACCCCAAACCGTGGTGACGGAGCAGGCCTCACTGTGGTAGGCAACCGCGGAGAACAGACGGCGACGGCTCCTCACCTTGTCACCGGTGCCAATGGCGAAGACGCCGCAGCCCGTTTCCTGCTGGACAGGGGCTACCGCATAACGGCCCGCAACTGGCGGCACGGCAGACTGGAACTGGACATTGTCTGCACACGCGGGAAGGAAACCATCTTCGTTGAAGTGAAAACCCGCAGCAAAGGCTCCCTGCAGCGACCGGACGAGGCGCTGACGGCAGCCAAGCGCCGAACCCTCATCAAGGCGGCGCAGCACTATATTTCCGCGGCAAACCTGTGGGACAGGCCTTGCCGGTTCGACCTTATCGCCGTTGTACGCACCGGCGACGCATACCAAGTGGAGCACATGGAAAATGCCTTTGATCTCTCCGAACCTGTGGGTGGTGGCAACACCGCTTGGCAACCCTGGTGATCTTTCCCCCCGCGCCCGGGAAGTGCTGGAAGCCGCAGATCTGGTACTGGCGGAAGATACCCGTCGTGCCGGAACCCTGTTTAAGATGACCGGCGTCACGGTCAAGAAGCTTGCCAGCTTTCACGATCACAACGAGGAAGCCAAGGCGCCTTCGCTGGTGGAAGCCATGCAGCAGGGGCAGGTACTTGCGCTGGTCTCCGATGCGGGCATGCCCCTCTTTTCCGACCCCGGCTACCGGCTGGTGCGCCTTGCACGGCAGGAAGGCCTTGCCGTCTCCGTTGTCCCCGGCCCCAGTGCTCCGCTTACCGCCCTCGCAGCCAGCGGCATTGCTCCGCAGCCATTCACCTTCATGGGCTTTCCGCCCCGCAAGAAGAGTGATCAGGAAAAGTTTTTCGGCGAGTTCCGCGCGGTGCAGACCACACTGGTCTTCTTCGAGCGCAAGAACCGCCTCGCGGAAACGCTGACCGTAGCCCACGCAGTGCTCGGACCAAGAGAATTGTGTGTCGCACGGGAATTGACCAAGACACATGAGGAGTTTATCCTCACCCGCTTGGAGGAACACGCCTCCGTTCCCGATGACCTGCTGGGAGAAATCACCGTGGTCATCGGCCCCCCGGAAAGCGTGGACAAGCCGGACGAAAACGCCGTCCTCGCCCTTGTCAGGGAAGAATCGGCCGCGGGCGGAAAACCCCGCGACATCGCCCGCCGCGTGAAAGACCGCGTACAGGGCTGGAGCGTAGGCGAGATATATCAGCTCATGCAACGCTGACAGCCCGATTTTGCGATAGATCCGAACATCAGGTTACCCTTCGGCCGACGAGACATGCCATGAACACCATGACGGATGCCCGAACCCTGCTGCGCTGCTTTCTGCGCACCTACCTTGTAGGTGCCGCGTTCAACACGCGCGGCCTGCAGAATGTGGGCATTGTCTACGCCATGGAACCCGGGCTGCGGGCCATCTATCCCGACCCCAAGCAACGCCGGGACGCTCGCAAGCGGTACCTGAAGCATTATAATACGCACCCCTTCTGGACCCCGTTGCTGGTGGGAACCTTCCTTTCGCTGGAGGCGCTCATCGCCCGTGGCAAGGCTCCCGCAGAAATGCTGACGGCACTGAAGGATACGACCACCTACACCCTCTCGGCCATCGGAGACTCCGTCTTCGGCGGGAGCTTTCTGGTGTTCTGGTCGCTGACAACCACCTGCATGCTTGTGGCAGACATGCACTGGGTGGCCCTGTGCTGGTCGCTCATGCTGTTCCTGACCCTGCACGCATTCAAGCTATTCACCTTTGCGGCAGGCCTTCGCGGCGGCCTCAAGGTGCTGAACATGCTTAAGAACTGGGATCTTATCAACTGGGGCGAGCGACTCAAACTCGCCAACGCCGTTGTTCTTGTGATACTATTGTACGAAGTCTGGCCATGGGCACATCTGGAAAGCATCTGGGGGTATTCATGGGAGCTGGCTTGGGGGCTTGCCAGCGCCGGGCTATGTCTGGCCGGTTGGATCTTGGGGCGATTCCACCTGTCCAGAATCATACTACTCTTTATCCTGGCACTGGCTGCGCTTATCGTACCCATGCTGACAGGATACTTCTCATCCGGCATGTAGGCCGCGTGAGACCGAATAAAGGATAGCACAGAGTGCACAACACGATTAGCGAACATGAGGGCTGCTTTTCAGCAATCATCTGCGTGCGGAACGAACTGGGCCTGCATGCCCGCCCTGCGGCGCGCATTGCGCAGGAAGCCCAGAAGTTCCAGTGCGAACTGAGGCTCGTGGTGGATGATCAGGAGGTGGACGCCAAGTCCATTCTCGACATCCTCTCCCTTGCCGCCGCACGAGGAACCGAGCTCACCCTGAAGGGATGGGGCGACGACGCGAAGCAGGCCCTTGAACATATGGCACACGTCTTTCAATGCACATTGGGAGAGGGGGCATAAGTGGCACGCGAAATTCTCCACGGCGTCGCGGTTTCCGCAGGCATTTCCATCGGCAAGGCGTTCTTCATCAACCGCCAGAGCCGCAGACACATCCCGCGTGAAACCATTCCCGCCAGCAAGGTGGATTACGAAATCGACCGCCTCACCAGCGCGTCCGCTCAGGTACGCGAAGAGTTTGAGGCTGCCCGCGCCAAGGTCCCCGAAGAGCTTCGGGAACACGGCGCGATCATCGACTCGCACCTTATGATCTGTCAGGACCCCAAGCTCATGCTGGCAGCTGCCACCCGCATCCGCGAACGCGGTATCACGGCGGAATGGGCCCTTGAGCAGTCCGTGGAAAGCATCGCAGCCGCCTTCAGCGCCATCGACGATCCGTACATCCGCGAACGTATTCAGGACGTGCGCGTGGTGGCCGAGCGCATCATGCAACGCCTGCTCGGCGGCAAGGACACCTCGCGCGCCCTTGAGGAACGCATGGTGCTCATGGCGCACGACCTGACGCCGGCAGATACCATCGAGCTGGAACAGGACAAGATCATGTCCTTTGCCACCTGCGAAGGTGGCAAGACCTCGCACACGGGCATTCTGGCCCGCTCGCTGCAAATTCCCGCCATCGTCGGCGTGGAAGGCCTTGAAGAAACCGTACGCGACGGCGACCTGATCATCGTGGACGCCCTGCGTGGCCGCATTCTCATCGGCCCCACGGAAGACGAACTCGCCGATTATTCCGACCTGAAGTACCAGTTCGAGAACTACCAGAAGTCCATCGTCCGCCAGTGCAAGCTGCCCGGCGAAACCGTGGACGGCTTCCGGCTGGACATTCAGGCCAACATAGAACTTGCCGACGAGCTGCAAAGCGTGCTCGACAACGGCGGCGAAGGCGTGGGCCTCTACCGTACGGAATACGCCTTCCTCAACCGCAAGGAAGCCCCCTCGGAAGAAGAGCTCTACCGCGAATACGCTACCATTGCCGAACGCCTTGCCCCCGCCAAGGTCACCTTGCGCACGCTGGACGTAGGCGCGGACAAGATGATGAACACGCAGGAGAAGCTGGAAGAAGCCAACCCCGCTCTCGGCCTGCGTGGCATCCGCTACTGCCTGAAGAATCAGGAGCTGTTCCGCCGCCAGCTGCGTGCCATTCTGCGCGCCAGCGTACATGGCAACGTGGCGGTCATGTTCCCCATGATCTCCGGCATCAAGGAAGTGCGGCAGGCACGCTACCAGCTCAACATTGTCCGGCAGGAACTGGACGAAGCCGGCATTCCCTACAACCCCAACATGCCCGTGGGCATCATGATCGAGCTGCCCAGCGCGGTCATGATCTCCGAAACGCTGGCGCAGGAAGTGGACTTCTTCTCCATCGGCACCAACGATCTCATCCAGTACTCGCTGGGGATCGACCGCGCCAACAAGCACGTCTCCTACCTGTACCAGCCCCTGCATCCGGCCATTGTGCGGTCCATCAAATATGTTGTGGACGCCGCCCACCGTGCGGGCATAGAAGTGAGCGTCTGCGGCGAAGTGGCATCCGACCCCTACTGCATCCCCATCCTCATGGGCATGCAGATAGATGCGGTTTCCATCGCTCCGCAGGCCATACCCGGCATCAAGCGCATCATCCGTCAGGTGAACATGGAAGAATGCAAGCAACTGCTGCGTGACGTGCTCAGCCACGCCACGGTTTCCAAGATCAACCGCAAGGTACGCCAGACCATATTCAAGCGCTTCCCTGAAGAACTGACATTTTTCGCATCCCTGCTTGATCAGGACGATTAGACATAGACCATGAGCAAAAAGAACAAGAAGGAATCCAGCGGGCATATCGCAAAAAACAAGAAGGCCCGCCACTACTACGAACTGCTTGAAAACCTTGAAGCGGGCATTGAACTGCGCGGTACCGAGGTGAAGTCGCTGCGTGCCGGACTCGTCGCCTTCCGCGACAGCTATGTCCAGTTCAAGTCTGGCGAGGCATGGCTTGTGGGCCTGCATATCGCTCCCTATGAGAACGCCGGTTACGCCCAGCACGACCCCGACCGCGACCGCAAGCTGCTGCTGCACCGCCGCCAGATCGCCGCATGGGCAGCCAAGGTGGATCAGCGTGGTTTCTCCGTGGTTCCCGTGGCCATCTATTTCAAGGACTCCCGCGTCAAAGTGGAAATCGCCCTCGGACGGGGCAAGAAGCTGCACGACCAGCGCGACAGCATCAAAGAACGCGACATTCAGCGTGACGTGGCCCGCCAGTTGGCAGGCATGTAGCAGTTCAGGCAGTTTGGGGAGTTATTTTATTGCCTCCGGCGGGGAGGGCTCTGCCCTCCACCCGGCAGGGGTCTAAGCCCCCTGCACCCCGTAAATAACGAGGACGCGAAGGATAATCGCAGCCCCCCCTTTCGGGGTTTCCAAAGGGAATCATTCCCTTTGGCGGGGAACGGGGCAACGCCCCGTTCTTCCCTATCCTTTCCCTTCCTCCGCACACCTCCAACCCTGCCAACGGCAGACAGCCGCAACACAGACAGCCCATGACGAAGACCACCGCCCTCAACGCCACCCAGCGACACTTTCTGCAGAACCTGTTTCCGGGTTCCGACTGCCTGACCACCCCTGAGGAAATGCTGATCTTCGAAACCGACGCCAGCCGCCTGACAGGCCTGCCGCTGGCGGTTGTCCGCCCGCTGGAGGAAGAACAGATCGTGGAGCTGCTGCGCTGGGCACACGCCGAGCGCATTCCGCTCTACCCCCGCGCCCGTGCCACTAACGTGGTTGGGCTGTGCGTGCCGGAAAAACCGGGAATCGTCATATCCACCCTGAAAATGGACCGCATCATCGACGTGGACGCCGACGATTTCGTGGCCGTTGTGGAACCCGGCATCATCACCGGCGACCTGCAGAAACACGTGGAGGGCATGGGACTCTTTTATCCGCCCGATCCTGCCAGTTTCGGTATCTCGACAATCGGAGGGAATGTCGCGACCTGTGCAGGCGGCATGCGTGCGGTAAAATACGGCGTAACCCGCGAATGGGTGCTGGGCTGCCGCGTGGTGCTGCCCGGCGGCAAGGTCATCGAATGCGGTGGTCGCAACCACAAAAACGTTGTGGGGCTGGATCTTACCCGCCTCATGGTGGGCAGCGAGGGCACGCTTGGCGTGATGAGCAACGTCACCCTCAAGCTCATGCCGAAACCCGAAGCAACAGCCTCCCTCATGGCCGGCTTCGCATCGCTGGAAGATGCCATGGGGGCGGTGCGCAGCGTATTCCGCTCGGGCATTCTGCCCACCGCGCTCGAATTCATGGGCGCAGAGGTGCTGGATTGTCTGGCCAAGCTGGTTTCCGTACCGTGGCCGCAGGGCGAAAATGGTGTCCGTGCCGTCCTGCTGTTCCGTCTGGACGGCAGTGAAGCGGCCCTGCCTGCGGACCTTGCCCGTCTGCATAAGGCCCTTCAGGCCGCCGACGAAGCCCCCGTCTGGCTGGAGCAGGGACTGGGCTCAGAGCAAGAGGAACCACTGTGGGAAATCCGCCGGCTCATCAATCCCGCTTCCTACTACGTTGCCCCAAACAAGATTTCCGACGACGTCACCGTTCCCCGCGGCAAACTGCTCACCGCCCTGCTTGGCATCCGCAGAATCGCGGAAGAAAGCGGCCTGACCATCCTCACCTTCGGCCATGTGGGCGACGGCAACATCCACGTGAACGTCATGCACGATGCCTCCGATCCCGACCAGAAGGCACGGGCGCAAAAGGCCAAGCTGGCAGTCATGGAGCATGTGCTGGCACTCAAGGGCACCCTGTCGGGCGAACACGGCATCGGCCTGACCAAAGCCCCCTACGTGCACAAACAGCTTTGCGAAGAAGAGCGGCGCATCATGCGCGACATCAAGACCGCATTTGACCCCCATGGCATCATGAACCCGGGCAAAGCGTTCTGACGGCAGTTGCAGACTCTCTCCGGACTGTCTTCCGGCATGTCCGATACGCCCACCCGTTTCAGCCTTTGCCCCAAGGCGACCCAGCCACATATTTCTTTTTCTTCAGCTCGCTGCCCGTTGCCGAGCACGGTAAAACAGGCTACCCTTTACTGAATTACGTCATGAAGACAGGCGGCGCGTGCCGCCCGGACAACCACGTGACGAAGCCGTACAGAGGATGACCATGCGCCTTGCCAATACCGTTCGCGGCACGATTGCCGTTCTGACCATCTGCATGCTTGCCGCACTGCTGACGGGCGGCTGCAGTGGCAAACGACATGCCGACAGGACGCATGATGATCCATCCCGTGAGCAGATTCTGGTGAACAACTCCAAAACCGCCCTTGAGCAGCTTGCCAAGGCGGACGACGTGCCACCATTCCGTTCATACCTGCGCAAGGCCAAGGGCGTGGTCATTTTTCCCTCCCTGTACAAGGGCAGCTACTTTATCGGCGTTGAAGGCGGCACAGGGGTCATGCTGGCCCGCAATACGGACGGCTCGTGGACGCCCCCGTCCTTCATCACCATGGCAGACCTGAGCTTCGGCTTTCAGGCAGGCGGACAGATCACAACCTGCATGCTCATCCTGATGGAACAGGAGTATGTTGAAGACGCCCTGCAGAGCGGCCTGACGCTGAATGCCGACATTTCCGCCGCCATCGGCCCGACGGGTCACAGCGGCCAGATTGATTACGGAACCCACACAAAGGGCATAGTTTACGTTGCCTTTACACGCGGAATCGCCTTCAGCATGGCGCTGGAAGGCGGCACCATTGCCATAAATCACGACCGCAACCTCTCCTATTACGGCATGGGCGTAACACCCGCCGAAATCGTTTCAGGCAAGGTCGATAACAGCGGGTCGTTTGAGTTGCGTGACACGCTCGCCTCACTGGCAGCTGAAACCAAGGAAAGCGGCATAGAATAATCATGAACGACAGCACTCAGAATCCGCCCGCGCAGGAGTGCATCCTGTGCGGGCGTTGCCTTTCGGTCTGCCCCGTCATGCTCACCACGGGACGCGAGGAACTTTCTCCCAAGGCCAAGCAGTACATGCTGAAAACGCTGGCCCGCTCGCCGGAACGGCTGAACGTGGTGGATTGCCGCGAACTGGCGGACAAGTGCCTCTCCTGCGGGCGTTGCCTTGCAGCCTGCCCGCAAAAGCTCTCCGTTCCGCAGAAGCTGGCGGAACTGCGGGCCATGCATCCCGGCTGGCAGCAGTGGGTGTGGAAGCAGTGGATAGAACGGGGCGCGGCCCTGTGGCCCGCACTCGCCACCTTCGGCAAGGTTGCGCCCAAGGACATCGGCCCGAAGACCTTCTCCCGCCTGATGGATTCCATGCGCGCCATGGCGCCCGCACGCGACATCACTCCCTGGCTGAAGGTGGAGAACTATGACCGCAACGTGGGCGAAGGCCACTCCATACTGCTCTTTGCGGGCTGTACTGCGCGACGCATTCAGAAGTCGTGGCATGCCAAGGCGTTAACCCTGCTGAAAAAGCTGGGCTTTCAGGTGCTTTCGGAAAACGCCATGACCTGCTGCGGACTTACGCTGGACCACGCGGGCATTCCCGATGCCGCCCATTCCGCACGCCAGAGGAATGTCGACGCATGGCGCGCTGCGGGGCGTCCGCGCATGACCACCTTCTGCGCCACCTGCCAGCACGGGCTTGCCGAATATGCCCACTGCACCGACGTAAACTGGGAACAGGGAGAGGCTGACCAATTTGCCGCATCGCTGGTACCGCTCTCCGCCCTGTGGGGAGAAAGCACCTTTGTTACCACCGAGGATGCGCCAAAACGCGTCCGCTACCACCAGCCCTGTCACTGGGGCGGCAAGGACCCGGACAAGGCATGGCTTGCCAAGACACTGGCGAACAGAATGTCAGCCCCTTCCGGCGTACAGTGCTGCGGCATGGGAGGCGTTCTGCAACTAGGTGACCAGCCCCTCTCGCGTGAGGTGGCCAAACGCTGCTGGAACGCCCTCGATCCGGATGCCGGAACGCAGGTGCTCACAGGTTGCAGCGGCTGCACCCTGCAATTGCGCAGCTCCCGTCCCGCATTGGACGACAAGGATGTTCCCGTAGGCCACTGGCTGGACATCATCATTCCCTGACGAACTGCGGTGCCGTTTCCCGACGAGAGGGAGACGGCACTTCTCTTTTCCTGCAATGCCACCGGATTGAAGTTGCGCCCCCCCGCCTGCAAAAAACAGCGGACACGGAAAATCCTGCAACATCCTGCAACTAATATGCGTTGCGTGTCTTGCCAATGCGCGTTGCGTTCTTAGTAGTTTTCCAGTACGAATAACCGGATTCGTCAATGGTCCGCCGTTCACGCTGCCACATAGCCTGCGGCCCCGCTGACGACACTTCATCAACGTTCCGTCCATCCCTCCGGTTCGCCGGAGACCAGATACGCCTTTTTCGGGAGAAAGAATGCTCGGCCTTATCAAAAAAGTCTTCGGCTCAAAGAACGACCGTTTCCTCAAGCACCTGCGCCCCATCCTCGCCACCATCAATTCCATGGAATCCGGACTTCGCGAAAAGTCCGACGAATACTTCCCCTCGCGCATTGCCGAGCTGAAGCAGATGGTTGCCGACGGCGCATCCCTTGATTCCATTCTTCCCGAAACCTTCGCCATGGTGCGAGAAGCCGGTCGCCGCGTGTTCAACATGCGCCACTATGATGTTCAGCTCATCGGCGGCTGCGTGCTGCACAACGGCATGATCTCGGAAATGAAGACCGGTGAAGGTAAAACCCTTGTGGCCACCCTGCCCGTAGTGCTCAACGCGCTGACCGGCAAGGGCGTGCACGTAGTGACCGTGAACGACTATCTCGCCAAGCGTGACGCGCAGTGGATGAGCCAGCTTTATGGCTTCCTCGGCCTGACCACGGGCGTTATCGTACACGGTCTTACCGACGAAGAACGCAAGGAAGCCTACAACGCGGACATCACCTACGGTACCAACAACGAATTCGGCTTCGACTACCTGCGCGACAACATGAAGTTCTACAAGGAACAGCTGGTGCAGCGCCCCCACCACTTCGCCATCGTGGACGAAGTGGACTCCATCCTCATCGACGAAGCCAGAACTCCGCTCATCATCTCCGGTGCTTCCGAGCACACCACCACGCTGTACGCCCAGATCGACAACATCATTCCTTCGCTCAAGCAGGACCAGCACTTCACGATGGATGAGAAGGCCAAGTCCGTCTCCCTGACCGATGAAGGCGTGGCCCACTGCGAAAAGCTGCTCAATCTGGAAAACCTCTACGATGCGCAGAACATCACCCATCAGCACCACATTCTGCAGGCGCTGAAGGCGCACCATATTTTCAAGCGCGACGTGGACTACATCGTGAAGGACGGTCAGGTCGTCATCGTTGACGAATTCACCGGCCGTCTCATGCCCGGCCGCCGTTTCTCCGACGGCCTGCACCAGGCACTGGAAGCCAAGGAAGGCGTGAAGGTGGAAGCCGAGAACCAGACGCTGGCATCCATCACCTTCCAGAACTACTTCCGCATGTATGAAAAGCTTGCGGGCATGACCGGTACGGCTGATACCGAAGCCGTGGAATTCGGGCAGATCTACGGGCTGGAGGTCATCTCCATCCCCACCAACAAGCCCATGGTCCGCGTTGACCATCCCGACAGCATCTACCGCACCCGCCGCGAGAAGTTCAACGCCATCGTTCAGGAAATTGCCGAGCTGCACAAGAAGGGACAGCCTGTTCTGGTGGGCACCATCTCCATCGAGAACTCCGAGCTTATCTCCGGCATGCTCAAGAAGGTGGGCATTCCCCACAACGTGCTCAACGCAAAGCACCATGAAGAAGAAGCCCGCATCGTTGCGGAAGCCGGCCAGCGCGGCCACGTGACCATCGCCACCAACATGGCGGGCCGCGGTACCGACATTGTGCTCGGCGAAGGCGTACGCGAACTCGGCGGCCTGCACATCCTCGGCACCGAGCGTCACGAATCCCGCCGCATCGACAACCAGTTGCGCGGCCGTTCCGGTCGTCAGGGCGACCCCGGCAGCTCCCGTTTCTTCCTCTCGCTGGAAGACGATCTCATGCGCCTGTTCGGGTCTGAACGCATCTCCACCATCATGCAGAAGCTGGGCATGGAAGAAGGCGAGCCCATCGTCAACAACATGGTTTCCAAGGCCATTGAAAACGCCCAGAAGCGCGTTGAAGGCCACAACTTTGAAATCCGCAAAGCCCTGCTGGACTACGACAACGTCATGAACCAGCAGCGCGAAGTCATCTACACCCTGCGCCGCTCCTCCATGATGGAAACGGATCTGGAACCGCTGGTGCACGGATTCCTCGACGACATTCTGGACGAACTGTACGCCGAATGGGAAGCCCAGAAGACCCACGACGACGAAATGGCCGCCACCATGGCTGCCCGTCTGGACGAGACCTTCAACATTGCGCGCGACATGACCATGCCGCCCGTGCCGGACCAGAACGCCGTGCGTGAGGCCGTTCTCGGCAAGCTGAACGTACTGAAAAACGATGTACCGGAAATGTATTCCGACATCCTGCGCTACTTCATGCTGGAAGAGCTGGACCGCTGCTGGAAGGAACACCTGCTCAACATGGACCACCTGCGCGACGGCATTGGCCTGCGCGGCTACGGTCAGCGTGATCCCAAGCAGGAATACAAGCGCGAAGGCTTCTCCCTGTTCCAGTCCATGCTGCTGCGCATGCGCGAAAACATCTTCAAGGCGCTCACCCGCCTGCGCATCCAGAAGGCGGACGAGCAGGCCGAAGCAGAAGCCCGCCAGCGCGAAGAAGAGCGTCTGCGCGAAGAGCTGCGTCACAAGGAAGCCCAGAAGGATATTTCCTACTCCGCAGCGCAAGCTCCGCAGCAGGAAGAAGCCAAGAAGCAGCCTGCGCGCCGCGATGAGCCCAAGGTGGGCCGCAACGATCCCTGTCCTTGCGGAAGCGGCAAGAAATACAAGAAGTGCTGCGGCACCGGCGCCTAACACACAATACAAACGCCTGAGCCCGCTCACAGGGCAGGAGGTGTACTCGCATGGGTTTACCCGGCTTAACGGTACGCAGACACGTACTGACGCTTGCGATGTTCGCCTGCCTCATGCTCACGGCATGTGCATCTTCTCATCAGCCCGTTCCGGCCCCGGAGGCCGGACGGGCTGATGTTGTTTCGCTCACCCCCTACAATGCTGCCCTGCTGCAGCAGGCCTGCACCGCCTTGAACAGACCGGAGCTTGGCCAGTTCACGGCTTTCCACCCCCGTGTGGCGTATACGGCAGCCGCCTTCTCACAACTGGGGTATCTGCCGGAGCCCACTGTCCGCACCTGCCTTGCCGAACGCGGCTTCACCCTGCTCGGCTATTTCGACCTCCAACCGGCGGACTATCAGTTCTTCGCGGCCCAAGGCATGTATAAAGGGCGCAAGGTCTATATCGTTTCCGTGCGCGGTTCCGATTCGTCAGAAGACTGGATAACCAACATGCAGCTCGCCAACCGCGGCCTCAAGGACACCACCATTCCGGGGCGGGTCCATCAGGGCTTTCTGGGATATGCCGAAGCCGTTTACAACCAGATTGCGTGGAACGACGCCACACGCCCCCTGCTCACGGAAACATCCATGGGCAAGGCCGACCTGCTCATCACCGGTCATTCGCTCGGCGGAGCCGTGGGACTCATCTTCACGGCCATGATGCGCGGCATTGGCGTAGAACCCGGGCACATGCAGACCTATACCTTCGGCGCGCCCGCAGTAGGCGACAAGGAATTCTCCAGAGCCAACGACACGGGGAAGATTTTCCGCATAGAGCTTGAAGGGGATCCCGTCCCCTTTGCGGCCAGCATATCGCCATGGCTCTACGAACAGGCCAAGCGCAATCAGGATGAGGGCATAGAGGTTGACGCTACCTACCAAAGCCAGTTCATGCACATCGGCAAATCCTACACCTTCAATCCCAGGCAAGAGGGCTTCACGGAAGCCGACGCTGCGTTAGGCACGGAGAACCGCACCTTTCTGCTCTCCGTGGTCAACAACCTCATTGCCCTGTACTCCAGCAAGTATGACGTGCTGGAACACGACATCACCAGCTACATGACCATACTTGACAAGCACCTGCATTCGGAGGAAGGACAAGCGTTGATACAAAGGCTTGCGCAGCCTTGAACGGCATCGCCAAGGCTGGTTTCCTTTGCACGACCGCTTGCCACAGGCCGGACTTACTGAGCTGAAACAGTCCTCCGCCGGGTGCCTTTCCGCCCACGTTTCCGGACGGAACGCCCGTTCACCTGACAGACCCGAGGCTTGCACATACACTCGCAAGGCATGACGACATGCACCTGCCTGCGGCCTGTATGAACACGCCCGAACCGGAGCCGCCATGAACACCCCCAAGGGATACCGTTTCGCCACCATCGAGGCGAATCTGAAATATTCCGGCCGCAAGGATCTCGGCCTTATTGTGAGCGACCTGCCCGCCGCCGCTGCGGGCGTATTTACCACCAACAAATTTCAGGCAGCCCCTGTTGTCATGGCCAAGTCCCTGCTGGACGCCCGCCCCTTTGCGCGTGCCGTGCTGATCAACGCGGGCAACGCCAACGCATGCACGGGCGAACAGGGCCTTGCCAACTGCCGCCGCACCATGGAGCTGGTGTCTGACGCCGTCGGCCTGATGCCGGAAGAAATTCTTCCCGCCTCCACGGGCGTCATCGGCATGCAGTTCAACATGGCCAAGTGGGAAACCGCAGCCGCCCCGCTCGCATCCGATCTCGGCAAGAGCACTGCCGAAGACTTTTCCCGCACCATCATGACCACGGATGCCTTCAACAAGATCGTCTCGCGCACCGTGGAGATCGACGGCAAGCCCGTTACCCTGCTGGCCGTAGCCAAGGGCGCAGGCATGATCTGCCCCAACATGGCCACCATGCTTGCCGTGTTCATCACCGATGCCGCTGTCGACCCCGCCATGTGGCAGGAGATCTTCCGCGCAGGCGTTGACGAATCCTTCAATCGCGTCACCGTGGATGGCGACACCTCCACCAACGACACAGTGTTCGGCCTTGCCAACGGCGCTTCCGGCGTGGCCGTGAATGCCGCCAATCGCCCCGTCATGCAGGAGGCCGTAACCGCCGTCATGCGCGAAATTGCCTACAAGCTGGTGCAGGACGGCGAAGGCGCCACCAAGGTCATCCACATCAACGTGACCGGCGCGCAGAGCAAGGAAGACGCAGAGCTTGCCGCCCGCACCGTGGGTCACTCCCCGCTGGTAAAAACGGCCATGTATGGCCGCGACGCCAACTGGGGCCGCATTGTGGCCGCTCTGGGCCGCTCCGGTGCGCAGTTTGACCCCGAAGACGTGGTGGTGACCATGTGCGGCGTTGAACTGTTCCGCAACGGCCAGCCCACGGACGCCGATTTCGACACCATGCTGGAACCCTACCTCAAGGAAGTGGACATCATTCTGGACATCGAACTCGGGCACGGCAACGGCACCTACACCCTGCTGGCATCCGACCTGACCCACAAGTACATAGACATCAACGCGGACTACAGAAGCTAGCCGCCTGAACCATCCAGTCTGCCGAACATCAGAGGCCGGAGATTCATCTCCGGCCTCTTTGTTTACCTGTCGGGCTTCGCAGCTTGCCGCCTTCCCCGATTCTGCTACTGTAGCGATATGCCCTTATCCGCAGTGGAGAATCTCATGCGTTTTTCCCTGTTCTCACGACGCCCGCGCTGGCAATCCGTACAGGTGGAGGTCTCGACCCTCTGCCGCGCCTCGTGCATCTATTGCCCCCGCACCGCCTTGCGACAATCCTGGCGCAATACCCTGCTGCCCATGTCTGTCTTCCGCTCTCTGCTGCCCTCGCTGGCCCGTGTGCGCCATGTGCATTTGCAGGGCTGGGGCGAACCGCTCCTGCACCCCGACCTATCGCAGATGGTCGCCCTTGCCAGACAGCAGGGCTGCACGGCAGGCACCACCACCTGCGGTCTGGGAGTAAGCGATGAGCAGTTAGCCGCACTGGTTAACACCGGACTCGACGTCATGGCCTTTTCCCTTGCGGGCGGCGAAAGACACCACAACGCCCTGCGCCCCTCCACTCCCTTTACCGTCGTGCTGGATGCCATGGCCCGCCTGAAGTGTATCAAGGAGCAGCTCGGCAGCCCGCGCCCGCATATCCACATCGCGTGGCTCTCCACGGTTTCAGCCGTGGAGGATGTGTGCCTGCTGCCGGACCTCATGGAAGAGTACGGCATACATGAGGCGACCGTAAGCGGCATTTCTCTGGTAGCGGACGCCCGCATGTACGGCGAGTGCTTCGCCTCGCTCACGCAAGCAGAGTTCCGGCAGGCCATCAGACCTGTTGTCAGTGTTCTGGACGCAGCCTTTGAACACGGTTTGTCCATTCATGCTCGTCTGCCTGTACCAGATACGCCCGAGGTATCTGCCAGAAAGGAAGCATGCCCCCCGCCGCAACAGGAGAACGGGCCTGTTGCCACGTCTGGGCAGACAGGCATGATTCCTCATGGCGAGTTCATCAATGCAGCCTGTCCGGAGCCTGTGCAGCACAGTCTGGTGATCACGGCAGAAGGCAAGGTCACGCCGTGCATTCTCGGATGCCTGCCGGATAAGGATGCCGTGCAGTACACTGGAACGGGGCAGCACCCGCTTCCCTCGCTGGAGTTCGGCAACGTGGCAGAGGCTTCCCTTGAAACCATCTGGGCATCGCCTGCCTACAGGCAATTCAGAAAACAGGCGGCATCAGGCATTCTCCCTGCGCAGTGCACTTTTTGCCATGCACGGCAGGTATGCCGCATACAGGGCGGTATCCACCCGCCGGGGGACTCCATGACCGAACGCTTGGAGTTTCTCAGACAATGCGCCGCTGCTGAGCAGTGAACGGAAGAATCAGCAGCCCACGGAAGTTGCATGAAATTCCGTTTTTTCATGCCCTGTCCGGTTGACAGCCCTTCCCTGCTCTTGTAAAGAGTCTGTCTCGCATGTGTGGCCGCATGCGCCAGCCGCAAGGCTGAGGATTACGGTGAGGTGTCCGAGTCGGCCGAAGGAGCTCGCCTGCTAAGCGAGTATACGCCTTAAAAGCGTATCGGGGGTTCAAATCCCCCCCTCATCGCCAGAAGACAAAGGGTCCAGTCGCAAGACTGGACCCTTTTCTATTGTGCGGACAACAAGCACGCCATCTCGCCAAAAGAATTAGCAAACCAATACACAACTAACATCACTTATGATTTTAATCATGTTTTCAATTTAGCATTTGTTCAATATTTAGATTCACACATCATAACACATCAACCTAGCACAGGCACAACTAAGCTCTGAATACACAAATCCAACACACACAACTTGTCAGATTTAAAATATTGTAGCATCAATCATTATTGGCCAGCTCAAACATCTCACAAAAGACACTCAATACTATTATCAAAATTTAATACAACTCTCACCAACTTCATCATGGGAACTGCCAATGTCAGAACGACTAATAAGAAATATGAGCTATTGTATAGGATTATCATTATTTTTAATAACCTTTGCCTTCGCCCCGAACTGTTTCCCTAAAACAATACAGAAGCCAATTTTTGAAGGTTTCCTATGTGCAACCGTCACCTGCTTCGCTTTGTTTGCTGCTTTCACTGGAACGGTAGCATCTCGAAGATTTTTCCTTCCCTGTCGCAAGGATAGGAGGAAAAAAGAAAACAAAATATTAGCAATACTCTTCCTTATCTCCATTGCCTCTGTGCTCATCACTTGCATATGGATCATCGCCATAACGAATGGGGCCTCACCCGATATCATGTGGAAAATTTACTCCATTGCCATCCCAATTGCTGCAATCAGCCTCCTCAAGCCCATCCGTAACTGGTTTGACTTTGACTAGCCCCCCCCACACCCCACAATAAAAAGAGCAGATTCCCATGCCGGAACCTGCTCTGTATTCTCTTGCGTAGCGCTGAATCAATACTGTGAGACTATAATGAAATCCCTGCCTGACCGTTCCATATGGCAACTGATGCACCCTTCCGGCGTACCGACAGGGCCGGCCTTGCCATCTGCCGTGTATCGTGCCCAGAACCAGTCTGCAGCGTCGGGATTATACCCCGGCACCTTGTACATGACCGTAATAGCGTCCAGCTTGCGGTCCTGAGTATAATCTTCCTTCACTACGACGGTGCCGTAAGGCTTGGGAGTTCCCCGCTTCGAAAGTCCCACATCGTTCACATAGACGATATGCAACTCGCCATGCGGAGAGGAGAGGCCGCACTGCATTCCGGCGTGATCAGGCCAGTTCTTCCATTTCTTGTAGGCCGCGTCTTTGACGACCTCGTTCCAGACCTTCTCTGCAACCGGATCATGCATGTTCGCAATGACGTAGTTGGCGGAAATGGCGATCATCAGCACGACCAACAGAAGCCATTTCATAACCGTACCTCCGGGGCTCGGGTTAGAGATACAACCCCAGTTACCCCTATTGGCGGCATTGGTCGTTTATATATTGGGGAAAGAATAGACAGGTAACAGAAAAGCGGCCTCAGAGCCGACAGAAGCATAGTTGTGTTTCAACAAATTCGACCACAATAATGACCAGCGGCAGGCCCTATTGTCTACCGTCTCATTATGCCAAGCTCTTTCAGCGCTTCGTTATCAATGCCATGCCGCTTCAAGATGGCATCATACTCACCGCTTTGCAGCAGTTTGAGCATCCCTTCATCAAAGGCCGCTGCAAGTTGGGCAGCCTTTCCATTTCTTCGCGAAAATACGACATGCACAGCATCTTGGGCATAGGGCTTACCGCAGACATGCAGCAGGCCGGGCGAAATCGCGCCCGTCTGCACCATATACAATACAACTTCCGGGTGCGTAAGCGCATAATCAAGCCGCTCGTTGCCGAGCTTTTTCAAATTCTGCTCGTGGTCGTTCCCTTCCTCTATGGTCAGGCAGGTCTCAGCAAGCTCCTTCAAAAACACTGAACCGCGATAAACACCCAAAGTAGCGGGGCATAAATCCTCTACAGAGGCTTCATATTCCTTTTCTCTCGCCATGCAGAAGAAATAGGGCTCAACGCGATAACACCACTGGGAGTATAGAAAGCAAGCTTCACGCTCCTTCAGGTATGAAGCGCCAAGCACGGCATCCACTTCGCCTTCCTCTCCCTTGAGAAGCGCCCGCTTCCACGGAAGCATTGTCACGGTAACGGCATAGCCCGACTCATGAAACGCGGAAACAACCAAGTCCGTCATGACCCCATTGTCCGGCAACTCTGAACTGCTGAAAGGCGGCCAGTCCGGAATGGCAAGCCGCACATCTGCCGCCGCTGCGGACGAGTTCACCCCCAAAAGGCAGATAATTACCAATGATAACACGCGAAACATTTGTTCACCCCGCATTCCCCACCGCATGCAACAGACTGGAATCATAGATTTGAATTCAATTTTAGACAGTAACACCACCCCCATCATAATACAACATGACCACGCCCTCTTCCATGCACGAAGAAAGGCTGCCCGTTGCCGGACAGCCTTTCCTTATTGTCATCTCTGCAGCACCAGCCGCATTCAGCTACTTCTGGTTGCGCTCCACGCGGGCCCAGCTGTCACGCAGGGTGGCAGTGCGGGTGAACACCGGCTTGCCGGGGCGGGAATCCTTGTCCACGCAGTAGTAGCCAAGGCGCTCAAACTGGACGCGGGTACCGGGTTCATACGTAGCGAGACGGGGCTCAAGATACGCGGTAACAACCTTTTCGGAATCGGGGTTCAGGTAATCGAGGAAGGTCTTGCCTTCTTCCACCTGATTGGGGTTCTCCTTCAGGAACAGCGGCTCATAGAGACGCACTTCCGCAGGCACGCCGTCGCAGACGGAAACCCAGTGGATGGTGCCCTTCACCTTACGGCCGTCAGCGGTGGAACCGCCCTTGCTTTCAGGATCATAGGTGCAGTGCACTTCCTTGATGTTGCCCTCATCGTCCTTCACCACGCCGGTGCAGGTCACGTAGTAGGCGTAGCGCAGACGCACTTCCTGACCGGGGGTCAGGCGGAAGTACTTCTTGGGCGCTTCTTCGCGGAAGTCGTCGTTCTCTATCCACAGCTCGCGGCCAAAGCGCATAGTACGGGTGCCGTAGCTTTCATCTTCCGGATGCAGGGGCATTTCGAACTCGTCGTACTGGTCTTCAGGATAGTTGGTGATAACCAGCTTGATGGGATCGACCACGCCCATGAGACGGGGCGTAACGGCGTTCAGCTTCTCACGCACGCAGAATTCCAGCAGCGCGTAATCCACCATGGAGTCCGCCTTGGCAATGCCGATACGGGAGCAGAACTCGCGCAGGGCTTCCGGCGGAAAACCACGACGGCGCACACCGGAAAGAGTGGGCATGCGGGGATCGTCCCAACCGCGCACGTGCCCTTCCTGCACCAGCTGAATGAGCTTGCGCTTGGAAAGCACGGTGTAGGTCAGGTTCAGGCGGGCAAATTCAATCTGCTGCGGACGGTAAAGGCCAAGGGTTTCCAGCATCCAGTCGTACAGCTCGCGGTTGTTCTCGAACTCCAGCGTGCAGATGGAATGCGTGATGCCTTCCGTGGAGTCGGAAATGCAGTGGGTGTAGTCGTACATGGGGTAGATGCACCACGTGTCGCCGGTGCGATGGTGATGCGCCTTGCGGATGCGGTACAGGGTGGGGTCGCGCATCACGATGTTGGAAGCCGCCATGTCGATCTTGGCGCGCAGCACGTGAGCGCCTTCTTCGAATTCGCCGTCCTTCATGCGCTGGAAGAGATCAAGGTTCTCTTCCACAGAACGGTTGCGGTAGGGGCTCTCCTTGCCGGGCTCAGTGAGGGTACCGCGATACTGGCGAATCTCTTCGGCAGACAGGGAATCCACATACGCCTTTCCGTCCTTGATAAGCTGAATGGCCAGCTCGTACAGGCGGTCGAAATAGTCGGATGCATAGAACATGCGGTCTTCCCAGTCATAGCCCAGCCACTTCACGTCCTCCATGATGGATTCCACGTATTCGGTGTCTTCCTTCACGGGGTTGGTGTCGTCGAAGCGCAGATTGCACTTGCCGCCCTCATGTTCGCTGGCAATACCGAAGTTCAGACAGATGGACTTGGCATGACCAAGATGCAGATATCCGTTGGGCTCCGGAGGGAAACGCGTATGCACGCGGCCCTGATACTTGCCGGAGGCGTTGTCTTCTGCGATTCGGGTACGGATGAAGTCCAGACCCGGACCTTCCTTCTTTTCTGCATTTTCCTTGGCAGACTCGATGGGGGAATTGCTCATGGGGTGCTCGTCCTATGCTGTATCGCATCCGGCAGAAACGACCGGACGCGGTTGATTCTCTTTGTACGGCAGGACATACGGGAAAGCGGCCTCACGGTCAATTCCCGCGCCTGTCCTACATGCAGCAGCATCGCGGAGTTCCTGGTTTTGAATAATCACATCACGGAAAAGAAGATGCCCCCATGCCCATGACGATTCGGAATAGGGGCCCCAGCAGCAGCCCCGTCATTTCACTCGGGCCGATGGAAGCCTTTTTCAGGCGAATATTCCAACTTATACTTCAATATTTCAGTATATTTGGCAGCCGTCATCTCAAAAAAATCTGTCTGTTGCATGGCGCGAAACACCTCTCTCACCTGATGCACCAGTGCGGGAGAAGTGTGTTTGGAGAGCATGATGAAGCTGGGAGCTTCCATGAAGACAAAAGCGACTTCAAGGGAATCCGCAGGACGCCCCGTTTGTTCAAGCCACTCGGGCACTTCAATATCGGATCCGATGAGTAGTGGAAAACGATCGCCGAACATCTTTTCCACGCATTGTGCGTGAGTTGGAGCAATATCAACCCGGAGGCCTTTGCTTTCAAACATCAAGCTTCGCCAGTCGTCGTGGACGCCACCTACGACCAGCCCTTGCTGTTTGATATCTTCAAGGCTTGTCACTGTTATCCGGCTTTCTTTCTTTTTATAAACGGCGTGCTTTCGGGAAACAACCGGACCTATGAAGTGAAAGCCGCAATCAACGCGCTCCTGAGTTCGGCCGCAGGTAAAGAGCATGACGTTGGGAGTGGTCTGGGCAATATTAAGCACTCTTGCCCATGGTTTAACTTCTATTTCAGCGTCAACATTCATTCGCCGGAGTATCTCACGAACGACATCAACGGACGTCCCAACTATCTCGCCGTCCTGCACATAGTTGGTCGGCGGTTCAATTGTGGTCAGCACCAGCATTTCGGCCTGAACAGGCAGCATAGACAAAAGCAGAAAGACAACGGCAGACAATAATGACGTTGTGATGGTCATTGAATGAACTTTCATGCTACGCACGGACTATCCGAAGAGAAAATGACGTCATTTTCTACAATCCAGCCTCAGGTGTAATCTACAGAGAAATTCCTCTAACATGTTCAGACAACGAACAAATTTACCACCTCCTATACAATACTTTCCAATCACATTGCAACAAGGATACTCCTGACCACTACTGAAGCCCCATCGGGCAAAAGCTACTTCATCCCTGAATAATGCCCCCCCGTCTGCCGGAAACGGTTCTCCTCCGCAGCCTTTACATATACCAGCGCCAGCTTCTGCCTGCCATGAACAGGTCCTTCAGGGTGCGAATGGAACCGCCGCGCATCTTGCGCACCAGATAAACAAAGAGATAGGCGGCCTGCATGGCGTCTTCCAGCGCATCGTGCTCCTGAAAACGGGGCAGTCCGTAATGCGCGGCAAGATCACGCAGGTTGTAGGATATGCTGGGCTGGAAAGGATCGAACGAGGCTTCCCAGCGCTCCTGTTCCCATGCCTGGGCAAGACGCATGGTATCTATGCAGGGCGTGGCGAGCGAACCGCCCATATGCCGTCTGGCAGCCCTGTTCAGAAAGGCCATGTCCAGCCCCACATGATGCCCCACAATGAGCGATCCGTTGCAGAAGCGCAGCAGTTCGGGCAGCACGTCTTCAATGGGCGGCTTGTCGGCCACGGCTTCGGGCGTGATGCGATGCACGAGCGTGGCGGGCTTGTGCATCGTCCCGCGCGGACGCACCATGAGGTGCAGCGTGTCTGAAGGATTGATGCTGAAACCTGCCACGCGCACGGCTCCGATGGAGACGATTTCGTCCCGCGAAGGATTGAGGCCCGTGAGTTCGCTGTCCAGCACCACGAAGGAATACTCCTCTATGGGCCGTTCCTGATCAAAGTCCGCGAAGAGTGCATAGTTCTCTTCCAGCAACGGATGTACGGGACCTGTCCAGCGCCCCAGCCCTTTACGGACTGCCTGAAGCAGCCCTGCTATCCTGCCGGTGAAACCGGTTGTGGCGGATGCCGATGTACTCATCATGGCATGTCCTTTCCCATTGGGCTGTTACAGGTTTGATGATCAGGGCCTATCCCATGTGCATGTGGAACATTTCCTTGAGGAAGGATTGCAACCGCACCGCCACCGCAAAAGCTTCCTTGAGCGTCTGCTTTTCGAGGTCCGTGAGGGTTGCGGGGTTGATATGGTTGTCCGGCTGCTCACCGCGCTCTATCTGCCCCACCTGATGCACCAGCCGCAGATGCATGACGAACTCGTACGCATCGCGGGCCTCGCGCCCGAGCTGGGCAGGCACATGCCCTGCCGCTTCCAGCGCGAGCAGACGGTCCATGGTGTTCGTTTCGCGTAAGCCATGGCGCAACGCCATGACCCGCGCAAAATCCACGAACGGCAGGCCGCCGCGCTTTTTCAGGTCCAGCGTGTTACGGTGCTGGCCGTCCTTTTCCACAATGAAGCTGCGGAAGAAGCTGAGCGGGGGCCGCATGCGCAGGCAATCCGCTGCCAGATGCCGCTGAAACAGTTCGTTGGAGGCGGCATCGTCCAGCACCTGACGCCACAGGCCGTCCACGTAATCCGAACGCCCATAGCCTGAACGGAAATCAAAGAAAATTGATGAGTTGAGCACCTGCTCCGGCTCCGGCCTGCGAATCCAGTTGCCGAACAGCTCTGCCCAACCAGCCTGTTCCATCCGCCAACGCGGATTGCTGGCCATCATGTCGCCCTTGCAGCGTTTGAAACCGCAGGCATCCAGATGGTGCACGGCCTGCTCGGCAAAAGCGGCAAAGTAAAATTCCGCAGCCCGTCTGATAACCGGATCTTCCGTGTCGCGGATGATCAGGGCGTTGTCCTGATCGGTCATGAACGTCTGCTCGCGGCGGCCTTCGCTGCCCATGCACATCCAGCAGAACGGCACAGGAGCGGGCCCGAGTTCGCGCTGCAGCAGCGAAAGCACCTTTTCCAGCATCAGGTCGTTGAACACGGTGATCATGCGGGTGATGGCACCGGCACGGGCACCTTCCTCCACCAGCCCGCGCACCACGTGGGCCACCCGCTGCCCGAGGGGATGCAGGCCCTCCA
The DNA here is from genome assembly GCF_026230175.1 of Desulfovibrio mangrovi. Classification (NCBI taxonomy): domain Bacteria; kingdom Pseudomonadati; phylum Thermodesulfobacteriota; class Desulfovibrionia; order Desulfovibrionales; family Desulfovibrionaceae; genus Desulfovibrio; species Desulfovibrio mangrovi. Next base: position 3,724,380 of record NZ_CP104208.1, on the reverse strand, counting down.
GTGTACGCTGGTGCATGATCTCGCGGAACAGCGACATGGGAGTGCGCCCCTGCATGACCATGATGTCGTGCGCGGTTATCACCCCCACGATGCGCCCGTTGCGTGTAACGCACAGGTGGTGAATCTGCCGCCGCATCATCTCCAGCAATCCGTCGAAGCAGGGACGCTCGGCATCCATGGCGACAACCGGCGCGTTCATCAGCGTTTCCACGGGTGCGCCGTAGTCCATGCACAACGACACAGCCTTGCGCAGATCGGAGTCGGTGACAATGCCGATGATCTCGCCGTCCGAATCATCCGCAAGCCGCTCTCCGCCACTCCAGTTTGCCGCCGTCAGGTTGCCGAGCCGCTCGTCCCAGTCTTCGCCGAGCACCATGGAAAGACCGTTGCCGCTCTCCTGCTCGGCAGGCAGGACAGCCTCTGAAGCACCTTCGCGAATAAGCAGCGACCCTACGCCCTGCTCCACCATGCAGGCGGCCGCCTGCCTGAGCGAAGTGCCGCGCACGACGCTTACCGGGGGACGGGAGACAAGATCACCCACCCGGCTGGCAAAAAGGTAAAGCCCTTTCTCGTCCGCAAGCCCTTCGCATCGAACGCGCATTTCGGCAAAGGCCTTGGAAACGAACCTCTCGGGCAATCCCTTCATGTAGTATTGCGAAACAACCTGCTCGCGCTCCACCAGCTCAAGGAAGACAGCCCGGGGAATGGTGATAAAGAACGTATCTTCCACCGTTTCCACATCAGCGGTGGCAAAGCCGCCATCCATAAGCGCCACTGCTCCCACGGAAGCGCCTTCGCCCCGCACGTCGGTCAGCGAGTCGGAACCGGAGACTTCCCCGGAGGCGTTACCCTGCCTGCCTTCGCCAGCAGCAGTCTGGGGAGTAGATTCGGCATCAGGACCGCCTGTGAGCCGCACCGCCCCTTTCTGCACCAGCCACAACCTGTCGGGACGGGTACGTCCGCGCTCGAAAAGACGGGTGCCTGAGGGCATGAAATCAACAGAACAGGCCTTGGCGAGCCAGCCGAGCACATCGGCAGAAAGCTCACTGAACGGCAGCGTGCCGCGCAGAAAGTCCAATGCCAACTGTGGCTGTCTGGATGGGTCTGCCATGTGCTTTCTCCCTGTTTGCGCTTGCCGTTACCGGAGCCTGCGCAGTTGGCCCGAAAGGCTTATCGGCCCGCTGCAGGCTCTTCCCTGTCCAGCCCCCTGTCTTGCAGGGAGGTTGTCCTGAAACATGCAGCCAGTCTCACTGCACTCCACCTTGCCCGTGCCGCCGGTTCCCGTGACGGCGGGAGCGGAACCAGTTCCGCCCCCGCGCTATCAGGGAGTGCGCGTAGCACGGGACACGCGAATCAGTTCTAATGATCTATGGCGGCTCCGGCACCACGCGGGATGCGGATGGATTCCACCATGTCCTGCACTTCCTGGGGAGGTGCGGAAGTCATATGCGATACTGCTATCGTTACCACAAAGTTGATGATCATGCCCACACAGCCGATACCCTCGGGGCTGATCCCCATGAACCAGGGAGCAACGCCCATGAACTTGGTCTGCACGATGTAGAGCATGGTGAACCCGATACCGCTGACCATGCCTGCGATGGCCCCTTCACGGCTGGCGCGCTTCCAGAAGATGCCGAGCACCAGCGTGGGGAAGAAGGAGGACGCCGCAAGCCCGAAGGCCAATGCCACCACCTGTGCCACAAAGCCGGGCGGGTTGATGCCGAAGTAACCGGCGATACACACGGCCACGCCGATCATGATACGCCCGAGAAGCAGCCGCTGCTTTTCCGAAGCCTGCCTATTGACCATGCGGTAGTAGAAGTCATGCGAGATGCTGGAAGCAATAACCAGCAACAGGCCGGATGCCGTGGACAAGGCTGCTGCAAGACCACCGGCGGCCACCAGCGCGATAACCCACGGAGGCAGGTTGGCGATTTCAGGGTTAGCCAGCACGATGATGTCGCGGTCCACATACAGTTCGTTGGGGCTGTCAACGGGAGCGTTGGTCACAACACGCTGTCCGTCTCTGCCAATTTCACCGGAAAACACCGGCTTGCCTTTGAAGGCATCGCCCTTGCGGAACTGCACAATACCGTCGCCGTTCTTGTCCAGCCATGCGATAAGGCCGGTTTTTTCCCAGTTCTTGAACCAGCTGGGTGCCTGCGTATAAGCCACATCGTTCAGCGAGTTGATCAGGTTGTACCGGGCAAAAGCCCCCACAGCAGGAGCCGTGGTATACAATATGGCAATGAACAGGATGGCATATACGGCGGAAAGACGTGCGCCGCGAACCGTAGGCACCGTGTAGAAGCGAACGATAACGTGGGGCAAACCGGCGGTGCCCACCATGAGTGCCATGGTGATGCAGAATACGTCGATCATGGGCTTGCTGCCTGCGCCAAAGGCCGTGGTGTATGCCGAAAAGCCGAGGTCCGTACCGATCTGGTCGAGTTTTTCAAGCAGATAGATGCCCGCGTCAGGTCCGGAAGCAATGGCGGAACCAAAACCCAGCTGCGGAATGGGTGTTCCCGTGATCTTCATGGAAATGGCCACGGCAGGAATGAGGAAGGCCACGATAAGCACTGCGTACTGTGCCACCTGCGTCCAGGTGATGCCCTTCATGCCGCCGATTCCGGCATAGAAGAACACAATGGCCATACCGATGAACACGCCGGTGTTCACGTCCACCTCAAGGAAGCGGCTGAACACGATGCCCACGCCGCGCATCTGTCCTGCAACATAGGTAAGCGACACAAAGACCGCACAGATAAGCGCCACCAGTCGCGCCGTGCCGGAGTAATATCTGTCGCCAACAAAATCCGGCACGGTAAACTTGCCGAACTTACGCAGATACGGGGCCAGAAGCAGGGCAAGCAACACGTAACCGCCCGTCCAGCCCATCAGATACATACAGCCTGCATACCCATAGAAGGAAATAAGCCCGGCCATGCCGAGGAAGGAGGCGGCGCTCATCCAGTCCGCCGCCGTTGCCATGCCGTTTGCCAGAGGCGGCACCCCGCCGCCCGCCACGTAGAAGCCCTTGGTATCACGTACGCGGCTTGCCCATGCGATGCCCATGTATACGGCGAAAGTTGCGCCGACCATGATGTAGGTCCATATCTGGATACTCATTGCTCACTCTCCGTCATTGCTGCTTGTTCACGTTTGTTTCCCGCCTGTCCCCCTGTCGGGGAGACGCATTGCGCGGGTAGCGCTATTCATCGATGTCATACTTCCGGTCGAGTCGACGCATGAGCAGGAAGTAGACGAAGATCAGAATGACAAAGACGTAGATAGACCCCTGCTGTGCAAACCAGAACCCCAGAGGGAACCCGCCCATCTTGATTGCGTTCAGCTCGTTCACAAGCACAATGCCGAACACATAGGAGACCAGTGCCCAGATGGACAGCAGTACAGCCATGTAACCGATGTTTGTTTTCCAGTACGCTTTCATGTCCGGTTTCATACGGCACCTCGCTTGTTGCAGATTGCTGCTCTGCCCTGTGCCGGACCATCCGGCAGGACCCGCTCAGTTATCCCTATAGAAAAGAAAAAGCAGCTTTGCACGTGCTCTTCGGTGAACGGCATGATGGACATGGCGGAAGGGTAAACGGAAAGGAGCAGCCACTCACCGGCTGCCTGCGACCGATCATGGGAGAGGATATAATAGCGTCCGACAGATGGACGACAATATAGAATTAAAGATAGCGGTGCGCTCAATCAACCCAATGAGCCCGCCAATTAATTCAAGCAACTCTGCCCGGAACCCCTTGCAGCATGCACAACAGGGCTACATGCCTGCAAGGAAACATCCACAACTACGGCCCGTTATGCATATCATTATTTGTCACGCAACAGACACATCAATACATAACCGTGGGTAGCAAACGCCCCCATCCTTCCGGAGGCCAAGAAATGAAGAATATTACACTAAAGACAAAAATGATTGCTTTCTGTCTTCTCGTGGGTTTGCTTCCTCTCATGGCCATGGGGCTCTACGCATACAACATTGCCGCTTCAAGTCTTGAGAAAGGTTTCTTTGGACAACTCGTTTCCATACGAGAAATCAAGAAGCATTCAGCAAGTGAGCTGACTGAAATGTGGCGGGCAAACATAGTGTCATTCGCCCACTCACAGACCGCCAAAGAGCACCTCAGCAAATTCATTGACTACGCAGATAGCTCCGGCGGCATGAACGGAGATAACGTCAACATCTCAAGTGCCGAATACAATACCCTTCACAAAAACGCCCTTGGAGAGTTCGACTACTGGGTTGAAGATGCAGGCTACTATGACGCATTCATTACAGATGACAGAGGGCGCATACTTTTCAGTGTTACCAAGGAACCAGACCTCGGACAGGACCTTGCCCGCGGCAAGCTTTCCTCCAGCGGTATCGGCAAAGTCTGGAAGCGGGCAATGCAAGGCGAAACAGCCTTTGCCGACTTTGCCCCTTACGCCCCCTCCAAAGGGGCACCAGCAGCTTTCATAGGAGCCCCCCTGAAGAACAAAGGGGAAACGGTGGGCACAGTCATTCTCCAGGTCCCTCTGGACAAGATAAACAATCTTATGCAGTTGCGCGACGGCCTGGGGCAAACCGGCGAGACCTATCTGGTCGGGCCGGATAAACTGATGAGGTCTGATTCCTTTCTTGATCCGGATAACCACTCGGTTATTGCCTCCTTCAAAAACCCCTCAAAGGGTTCAGTGGATACGGAGGCCTCTCGCGATGCTCTGGCAGGAAAATCAGACACCCGCATCATAATCGACTACAACGGCAATCCGGTTCTTTCTTCGTTCACCCCACTGAACCTCTTCGACACAAACTGGGCACTTATTGCAGAAATTGACGAGGCCGAAGCTTTTGCAGCCATTTCAACGTTACGTAATGCCATGCTCCTTGCCGGTTTCATTGTACTGATCATCGTTGTAATCAGCACACTGTTCATTCTCAGGCGAGAACTGCTGCACCCCTTGAGCAAGATCCAGCACTTCGCCGACGAAGTGTCCCGGGGCAACCTGCAAGCCAAGGCCGAAGGAACGTTCAAGGCCGAAATTGCACAGGTTCATAACGCCATCACCATCATGGTGGATAATTTGAAGAGCAAAATGGAAGAGGCCCAAACCAAAAGTCTGGAAGCCGAAGAACAGGCAACCCGCGCCCGCACGGCCTTGACAGAGTCCGAGGAGCAGCAACGACGTGTCGCAGCCCTGCTTGAGCGAATGAAGGACATTGCCGATCAGGCCAGCACCATATCGGAGCGGGTTTCTTCTGCCTCGGAAGAATTGACCGCACAGGTTGATCAGGTAAGCTCAGGGGCCAGTATCCAGCGCGACAGAATGCAGGAAACCGCGACTGCCATGGAAGAAATCAACGCCACGGTCAACGAGGTAGCTAAAAATTCCAGCAACGCCGCGGATAGTTCAGGTTCAGCCAAGGACAAGGCATCCGAAGGCGCAGTCGTCGTTCAACAGGTCATTACCGCCATAGATGACGTGAACAAAATGGCCGCCACCCTCAAAGATAACATGCGAGACCTCGGCTCTCAGGCCGATTCCATTGGACAAGTTCTTACCGTTATCTCGGATATTGCAGATCAAACCAACCTGCTGGCCCTGAACGCAGCAATCGAGGCCGCCCGCGCTGGCGAAGCAGGACGCGGCTTTGCAGTGGTTGCGGACGAGGTACGCAAACTTGCCGAAAAAACGATGACCGCAACCAAGGAAGTCGGCGAACGCATCCACAGCATCCAGTCCTCCGCCACGTTGAACATTGGACATGTGGACAAGGCAGCCAAGGCCGTCCAAGTGGCCACGGAAAAGGCCAAAAGTTCAGGCGAAGCACTTTCAGCCATTGTGACTTTGGTGGACGACACGGCCAGTCAGGTGTCCGGCATTGCTACTGCCGCGGAAGAACAGTCGGCTGCAATGGAAGAAATCAACCGCTCCGTGGAAGAAGTGACCATGATCGTGGGCGAAACGACGCAGGGCATGGAACAGGCGGCGGACGCCATTCAGGAGTTGGCAAGCCAGATTGCCGATCTGCGCAAGCTCATTCAGCAACTGGAGTCCGCGAGCCAATAAGGTTTACGCACCTCACAGCAAAAAAGCCCCGGCCGAAAAGGCCGGGGCTTTCAATTTCAGTTCATGCTGCCTTGTGGTCAGGCTCTGCTCTCACGCACACCGTAGAAGATGACGTAAAGAACAGGCACAACAACCAGCGTAAGGATAGAGGCAAAGGTAAGGCCCGCCATAATGGTAACGGCCATAGCCACGAAGAAGGCATCGCCCAGCAGGGGCAGCATACCGAGAACCGTGGTTCCCGCCGCCATGAGCACCGGTCGCATACGGCTGACAGAAGCTTCCAGCACGGCATGGAACGATTCCTTGCCCTCGTTTATCTGGGCGGCAATCTCATCAAGCAGCACAATGGCATTCTTGATAAGCATCCCCGAAAGGCTCAGGAAGCCCAGAAGCGCCATGAAGCCGAAGGGCTGTCCCGTTGCGAGAAGGCCGCAGGTAACGCCGATAATGGCGAGAGGCACCGTAAGCCAGATGATCAGCGGAGGCCGCAGGGAGTTGAAGAGCACGACGGTGATCAACACCATGAGCACCACCGTGGGCGGAATGGACGATGACAGTCCCTCCTGCGCATTGGTGGAATCCTCGTACTCGCCGCCCCACTCCATGGAATACCCTGAAGGCAGGGGCATGGCCTCAAGCTGCGGCCGCAGGTCCTTGAAGAGAACGCTCGCAAGGCCGGAAACAGGCTCACAGGCAGCTGTGACAGTGTACTTTCTGTCACGACGCTGCAGCAGGCTGTAGTCGTTGACCGTACGGAAGCCGGAAACCACCTGATTGAGCGGAATCATGGCCTTCTGCGAAGGGCTCCATATCTGCACGTCGGCTATGCGCCCCACTTCCAGCCGCTCTTCCGCAGGCGGACGGGCTATGATGGGCAGCAGGGAATCTCCCTCGCGGTAGACGCCTACCGTGGAACCGGAGAAGGCCATCTGCAACGCCTTTGCAATATCCGTCCTGTCCAGTCCCGCCCGCTTTGCAGCAGCTTCGGCAACAACGGGCTCAAGCACCTTCACCTTCTCGCGCCAGTTATCGCGCACGCCCTGGGCATTCGGGCTTTCACGCATGATGCGCTTGGCCTCGGCGGAAATGGTACGCAGCACCTCGGGGTCTGGCCCGCTGAAACGTATTTCAATCGGGTCGTCACGCCCCGGACCGAGACGCACCTTCTTGAACTTGAAGAAGGCTTCGGGGTGAGCATCCTGCAGGTTTTGCTTGTATTCTTCGATCATGGCGGGAATCTCATTGTAGTCCTTCACCGTCACGATCAACTGGCCATAGTTGGAGAAGTCCTTCTCAGGACCGTAAACCAGCATGAAACGAGGAGCACCGCCGCCCACAAAAGTGGAAACGAACTCCACGCGCGGATCCTTAAGCACTCTGGCTTCAAGCTCTTTCAATTCGGCACTGGTCTGACGAATGTCAGTACCTTCCGGTTTCCAGAAATCGATGAAGAACTGCGGCTGCGTGGAATCAGGGAAGAAGCTCTGCTTGACGAAGCCGAACCCCACAATGGAGGCGGCGAGCAACCCGCCCATCACGGCCATGGTCAGCCACCTGTTGTTCAGGCAGAAACGCAGCATTCCCCGATACAAGGTGAACATGATGCCGCCGTAGGGGTCTTTGTCGCCAGCGCCCCCGCCCTTGAGGAACATTTCGCACAGCAGTGGGGTGCTGGTAATGGCCGTCACCCAGCTCAGCATAAGCGAAATGAGCAGCACCCAGAACAGGGAGCCGCAGTACTCACCGGTGTTATCCTCGGAAAGCCCGATGGCGGCAAAGGCCATGACTGCTATGACCGTGGCGCCGAGCAGGGGCCAGATGTTCTGGCGCACCACCTCTCCGGCTGCGGCTATGCGATTCTCGCCTTTCTGGATGCGCACAAGCATCCCTTCCGTCACCACGATGGCATTGTCCACCAGCATACCGAGGGCAATGATGAGAGCCCCCAGCGAGATACGCTGCAACTGGATATCCATCATCGTCATGAAAATGAACGAGCCCGCAACGGTAATGAGCAGCACGCCGCCGATGATGAGCCCGCTGCGCAGGCCCATGGTGACCATGAGCACGCCGATGACGATGACGATCGCCTCAATCAGGCTTATGGCAAATCCGTCTACCGCCTTGGTCACGTAGTCCGGCTGGAAATAGACCGGATCAACGACTATGCCCACGGGGGTTTCAGCATCCATCTCGGCAAGCTTTGCTCGCACACGCTCGCCCAGATCAACGATGTTGCCGCCCGAAGCAAGCGAAATACCCAGACCCAGCGCAATCTTGCCGTTCTGGCGCATCATTTTCTGAGGCGGATCAATGTAATCGCGGGAAATGGTGGCGATATCCCTGAGGTACACGAGCTTGCCGGAACCGGCGTCGGTAACGAACAGGTCGCCCAGATCGTCCACGGAGGAAATGCCGCCGCTCGGAGAAATACGGATGTACTCGGGGTCTACCAGCACACGACCGGCGTCCGTCACGAGGTTGCGCTGCGAAAGCACGTTCAGCACATCAGTCATGGAAACGCCAAGAGCACGCAGACGGGCCCGCGAAATCTCGACATAGACCACTTCCTGCTGTGCGCCCCAGATGGTCACCTTGGCCACATCCTGAACCACGAGCATCTCCTTGCGGAGGTTGTCCACGTAGTCCTTGAGTTCCTTGTAGCTGTACCCGTCTGCCGTCACGGCAAAGAAAATGCCGTATACGTCGCCGAAGTCATCGACAACGAGCGGCGTCTTGGCGCCGGGCGGCAACGAGGAGACACTGTCGCCGACCTTGCGGCGCAGCTCGTCCCAGACCTGGGCAAGCTTTTCCTTGCCGTACTCGTCCTTGATGGTGACGGTAATCGTGGAAACCCCGGGCTTGGAAACGGAGGTGACACGCTTGAGCTGGCCCATCTGCTGGACCGCGCTCTCAAGCACCTCTGTCACTTCCTCGGCCACTTCCTGTGCCGATGCGCCGGGATACATGGTGATGACCTGCGCATCCTTGATGGTGAATTCAGGATCCTCAAGCCTGCCCATGGACGTATAGGCGGCGAGTCCGCCCAGAATCAGCGCAAAGGTCAGGGCAAGCGTACTCACCCGCTTGCGTATGGAAAACTCGGCAATATTCATGTTTATTGCCCCCCTACCGGCCCTTCAAGAATACGGACCTGCTGTCCCTCTTCAAGATAGTGCACACCGGCAGTGACAATACGCTCTCCCGAAGCAAGGCCGCTGGAAATTATGATATCTGTGCCCTGCATTTCTCCTGTTACAATGGCCTTGGAATGCACGGTCATATCTTCACCCAGCACCCATACGTGCTTGCTCTGCCCCTCTCCGCCGAAAACTGCGGCGGAGGGAATCATGTAGCCTTCGGTCGCCATGGTGGGAGGCAGCTTGCCCTGCACTTCCGCCGTCATGCCGGGCTGCAGGGCAATGTCCGCGGGCGCATCAATCGTCATGGTCACGGTATATGTCTGCGTCTGGGCGTTAGGCACAGTCTGGTATTCCTTCAGCCGTGCGGTAAACTCGCGGTCGGGGTACGCAGCAAAGCGGACTACGGGAGGAGTGGTCGCTCCCTTGTAATTCTTGAAGAGAATGAACACGAACTCGGGAATCTGCACTTCCACATCCAGCGAATCCAGATTCTGCAGCCGCACAATGGGTTGCTGAATCTGCACATTCTCGAAATTCTTCACGTACTTGGTGCCGATGGTACCGGAGAACGGCGCACGCAGTTCCGTATATTGAACGTTCTGACGAGCCTGCCGGATCTGCTGTTCAAGGGACTCCAGCTCGGAAACAGTATTCTCATACCGTGCCTTGGCCGTATCATATGCGGATCTGGAAATGGTATCGGATTTCAGCAGCTGCTCATTACGCTGAAAATTGAGACGCGCTTCGTTGAGAGAAGCCTTGGCCCCGCCAAGACGGGATTCAAGGTTGCGCAGCGAAGTAATATAGTCCTTCTTGTCCAACTGGGCGATAATCTCGCCTTCCTTCACCTGCTGCCCTTCCCTGACCGGAAAATCGGCCAGCTGACCGGCAACGCGGAATCCGAGATCGACGGAATCACCGGCTACAACCACTCCGGGAAAAGCGCGGAGCACTCCGGCCTCACGTTCCCCGACAGTCATCACCTTCACCGGTTTGATCGCCTTGGCCTTGGGCGCTTCTTCCGAAGAAGAGCACGCCGCCAGCAGACTGAGAAGAACAACAGGCAAAATTCTTGAAATGAAAGACCTATATACAGCCATGGTATGATTCTCCTTGACGAAATGACACTCTGAACACGCCGACGGCATCCCAATACAGCTATCCGGCTACGAAGAATAGCATATCCCGCTGATTAGACAAGCCAAAGATCAGCCGGAACCACCTGTAAGAATCACCATCCGAGACACTGACCTGAACGGCCAATTTTTTCATCAATTTTTACAGGCTGTTTTAAAGAAATATGCAAGCAACCTTCAACTTTTCCCATCGCCCTCAATAACAGCAAGACAAATTCAGCAGGGCATATTCAGACAATTTCGTACTTTTTCAGGTCACTCTCTTGCACATGACAGGCTACAGAGTTCATAAAGTTGCAATCTGTCATATTGAGCGACGAAACAGCCAGCAAATTGACATATTTTGCGGTTTTATGGCATCCGGTTTTGACAATTTTCCACTTTTCAGCAACAACAACGACGAAAGGTTCAAAAAGGCTCGAAACAAATTTTTCAGGCTGCTTGCTGCAAAAACACTGGGAGTTTACCGGTTCGGCAGCCTCAGTTGGGGTTTTTTCACATTTTCGTACCGCCACTGCTAATTTCGGAGGATCCAATGAATTTCAAGGGACTTAAGAAGCGTATCATTGCCGGCCTTGCCATCGCCATGTTCTGCAGCCCCGCCTTTGCAGATACCATCAAGCTCGGCGTTGCCGGTCCCCACAGCGGTGACCTCGCCTCCTACGGCATTCCTACCATGAACGCCGCCAAGATTGTTGTCGAACAGATCAACGCCAAGGGCGGCATCGACGGCAAGATGATCGAACTGCTCATTCAGGACGAAGAGTGCAAGCCTGAAAAGGCCACCAACGTTGCCACCAAGCTGATCTCCGACGGCGCTGTTGCCGTTCTGGGCCACATCTGCTCCGGTGCCACCAAGGCAGCCCTGCCCATTTACACCGAAGCCAAAATCCCGGTCATGTCCCCCAGCGCAACCAACCCCGCGCTGACCCAGTCCGGCGAATACCCCACCTTCTTCCGTACCATCGCATCTGACGACGCTCAGGCAAAGCTGGGCGTTGATTTTGCCATCAACAACCTGAAGGCCAAGAAGATTGCCGTGCTGCACGACAAGGGCGACTACGGTAAGGGCTATGCAGACTTCGCCAAGAAGTTCATCGAAGACGGCAAGCAGGCTGAAGTGGTTCTGTTTGAAGGCGTAACCCCCGGTGCCGTGGACTACTCCGCCGTTGTGCAGAAGATCCGTCGTGCAAACGCCGACGTAGTCATCTTCGGCGGCTACCATCCCGAAGCTTCCAAGATCGTTGCCCAGATGCGCAAGAAGCGCATGGATACCCCCTTCGTATCCGATGACGGCGTTAAGGACGACACCTTCATCAAGGTTGCCGGTGGCGATGCTGAAGGCGTTTACGCCTCCGGTCCCCGCGACGTTTCCGGTCTGGCCCTGTACAAGGAAGCCATTGAAGCACACAAGAAGCAGTTCGGCACCGAACCCGGCGCCTTCTTCGACTCCGCTTACGCTGCTGCCCTGGCACTGCTGAACGCCATCGACAAGGCCGACTCCACCAAGTTCGACGCCATGGCCAAGGTTCTGCATGAAGAACTGGTCGACACCCCCGTGGGCCAGATCAAGTTCGACGACCGCGGCGATGCAGTGGGCGTTGGCTTCTCCATGTACCAGGTTCAGAGCGGCAAGTACGTAGAACTCAAGTAATTATTGCGACTGGTTGAGATATTCTCAAGGGGACAGGCAACGCCTGTCCCCTGCTTCTTTACTCAAAAGCCGGAGTTACGACCCGCCCTCACCCCGTTGTCGTTGGGGTGCGCGGGGGAATCCGGACGGGACAGGTCACTATGGATTGGTCTTACTTTTTTGAATTAGCGCTCGGCGGGCTTACCCGCGGAAGCATCTACGCGATGATCGCACTCGGTTACACCATGGTGTACGGCATCATCGAGCTCATCAACTTCGCCCACGGCGAAATCTACATGATCGGCGCTTTTTCCGCCCTCATAGTAGCTGGCGTTCTGGGCATCTACGGTTTCCCCGCCATTGCCATCCTGCTCATGGCAGCCGTGGTCGCCGTCATCTACTGCTCGGCGTACGGCTTCACCATGGAAAAGATCGCGTACAAACCCCTGCGTAACGCAGGCCGTCTGTCGCCCCTTATTTCCGCCATCGGTATGTCTCTCTTCCTCCAGAACTACGTCATTCTGGCACAGACTTCCGACTTTCTTCCCTTCCCGGCGCTGATCCCCGAATTCGAATTCCTTGATCCGGTTGCACACATTTTCGGATCCAGCGACTTCGTCATCGTTGTAGCCAGCGCCGTCGCCATGGCCTGCCTCACCCTGTTCATCAAGTACACCAAAATGGGCAAGGCAATGCGCGCCACCGCACAGAACCGCAAGATGGCCATGCTGCTCGGTATTGACGCCGACAGGGTCATCTCCATCACCTTCATCATCGGTTCTTCGCTTGCAGCGCTTGGCGGCGTGCTCATCGCCTCCCACGTGGGACAGGTGAACTTCATGATCGGCTTCATTGCCGGCGTGAAGGCGTTTACCGCCGCGGTTCTCGGCGGCATCGGCTCCATTCCCGGCGCAATGCTCGGCGGCCTCTTCCTCGGTCTCGCAGAGAGCTTCGCCACGGGATACATTTCCAGTGACTATGAAGACGTGTTCGCGTTCACCCTGCTGGTCGTGTTCCTCATCTTCAGACCTTCCGGCATCATGGGCAAAGCCCCTGTGGAAAAGGTGTAGCAACCCGTTTACGCACATAGAGAACGCAGCCCGTCTGCGTGTGGGATACTTATTATGCAAGCAATGCAAGAACTGAAAAAATCGCTACTCGTCAGCGTTTGGTTCATGTTCCTCACCCTGCCGCTCATGGTGATTCGTGTAAACACCATTGAAAACACGGTAGAGTGGCGGTGGATGAATATGGTTTATATCGCCGTGGGGAGCTTCATCCTCTCCTTTGTCTGGCGCTGGGCTCTGCGCCGCAAGGAACTGGTCAAGACCGCCCCTGCGACCACCTCGGCCAAGCCCTCCTTCACCGACCGGCTGGGCTCGGACAAGCGCTTCACCTTCACGGTTTACAGCGGCGCGCTGGCGCTGTTCATGATCATGCCGTGGCTGGTGAGCACCTACCAGACCAACATCTTCATCTCCTTCCTGCTGTACGTGATTCTCGGCCTTGGCCTGAACATCATCGTCGGCGTGGCTGGCCTGCTCTTCCTTGGTCATGCAGCCTTCTACGCCATCGGCGCTTACACCTACGCCCTGCTGAACCACTATTTCGGCATAGGCTTCTGGGTCGCCCTGCCCATCGGCGGCGTGATGGCAGCTCTGGCCGGTGTGGCTCTGGCCTTCCCCGTACTGCGTCTGCGCGGCGACTACCTCGCCATCGTCACGCTTGGCTTCGGCGAAATCGTCCGGCTGGTTCTCGAAAACTGGAGCGATCTGACCGGCGGTCCCTCCGGCATTTCCAGCATCCACCGTCCCGGCCTGATGGGCCAGGAACTGACCGTTGCCGGTGCCAACATCTACATCTATTACATCGTGCTGGTCATGGCGATTATCACCATCATCGCCGTACAACGCCTCAAGGATTCCCGTATCGGCCGAGCACTGCAGGCCTTGCGTGAAGACGAAATCGCCTGTCAGGCCATGGGCATCGACCGCGTGAACACCAAACTCATGGCGTTCGGTCTCGGCACCGCATGGGCCGGTTTTGCGGGCGTTATCTTTGCGGCCAAAACCACGTTCATCAACCCCGCGAGCTTCACCTTCTTCGAATCCGCCATCATCCTCTCCATTGTGGTACTGGGCGGCATGGGGTCGAACCTCGGCGTCATTCTGGGCTCCGCATTCCTCGTGCTCATGCCCGAATATCTGCGCGCCTTCTCCGAATACCGCATGATCATATTCGCGGTTGCGATGGTGCTGATGATGATCTTCCGCCCGCAGGGGCTCATCGCCCCCAAGGGTAAAAAATACACGGTGAACGATCCAAGTCTCGCCGATGAAGGAGGGAAGGCGTAATGGCTACCGTACTCGACGTCCGTTCCCTCTCCAAGAACTTCGGCGGCCTGCGCGCCCTCAACGACGTGGACATGAAGATCGACGCCGGTGAAATCGTGGCCCTTATCGGCCCCAACGGTGCCGGCAAGACCACCTTCTTCAACTGCATCACCAGCATCTACGTCCCCACGGAAGGCGAAGTGCGCTTCACCCCCAAGGGCAGCAGCGAAACCGTGATCAAGGGCATGAAGCCCAACCTTGTTACCGAACTGGGCATGGCCCGTACCTTCCAGAACATCCGCCTGTTCAAGAACATGACCGTTCTTGAAAACGTGATGATAGCACGCCACTGCCGCACCAAGGCAGGCATCCTTGGCGCGCTGCTGCGAACCCCGGCGGTGCGGAAGGAAGAGCAGGAAATCGTGGACAGAAGCTACGACCTGCTCAAATACATCGGCCTGCACAAGCATTACAATGATCTCGCCTGCAACCTGCCCTACGGCGAACAGCGCCGTCTGGAAATCGCCCGCGCCCTCGCGACGGAGCCTTCGCTCCTTCTTCTGGACGAACCGGCAGCAGGCATGAACCCGCAGGAAACCGCAGCGCTTAAGCAGCTTGTCCTGCGTATCCGCGACGAACTGGATATGGCCATTCTGCTCATCGAACACGACATGAGCATGGTCATGAGCCTTTCAGAGCGCATCTATGTCATGGAATACGGCTGCATGATCGCGCATGGCACCCCTGCCGAGATCAGCAAGGACCCCCGAGTCATCAAGGCGTACCTGGGAGAGGACCATGCTTAAGCTTACCAACGTCAACACCTACTACGGCAATATTCACGCCCTGCGCGACATCAACCTGCACATTGAGCAGGGCGAAATCGTCACGCTTATCGGCGCCAACGGCGCAGGCAAGTCCACCACGCTCATGTCCATCTGCGGCGGCACTCCGCCCCGCTCCGGCGAGATCACCTTCGAAGGCAAGCTGCTTCACAAGATGCGCGCCAACGAGATCGTACGCCTCGGCATCAGTCAGGTACCGGAAGGCCGACTGATCTTCCCCGAACTGACGGTCATGGAGAATCTGGATCTCGGCGCATTCCTGCGTAACGACAAGGAAGGCATCAAGCGCGACCTTGATTACGTGTTCGACCTCTTCCCCATTCTGGCTCAGCGCCAGAAGCAGCAGGGCGGCACGCTTTCAGGCGGCGAACAGCAGATGCTGGCCATTTCCCGCGCACTCATGAGCAAGCCCCGCCTGCTGTTGCTGGACGAACCTTCTCTGGGCCTTGCCCCCATCATCATCCAGCAGATCTTCGACATCATCAGGAAGGTTAACGAAGGCGGCACCACCGTGTTCCTCGTGGAGCAGAACGCCAACCAGGCGCTCAAGATCGCTCACCGCGGATACGTGATGGAGAACGGCAGAATCACGCTTGAGGATTCCGCTGCCAGCCTGCTTTCCAACGATGACGTGAAAAAGGCCTATCTGGGTCTGTAATCGCGTCTCCACCAACAAGAAAAAAGGCGGCCTTACGGTCGCCTTTTTTTATGCACCGGGCACTGTCCCTCCGCGCAAACTGTTGCCAAGCAGTCAGTGGTATGACACTATTCCGCAGCCTTATCACAGTTACAACACAAGCCCATGACAAACATCGCACACCATCGCCTCTCACTACATGCAGGCCTTCTCCTGCTCATCATGACGCTGACGACGCTGCTGTGTCCGCTCCATTCCGCCGCAGCCGACCAGCAACTGCACCTGCGCGATTTTGTTCTCGACAATTCCGAGGGACAGATTGCCGTCCGTTTCGGTATCGGTTTTTCTGAGCTGGATCCCCTGCGCCTCATGCTCAAGGAAGGCTCTCAGGTCACGCTTGACTGCGAAGCCACCCTTTCAGAACCCGGCACTCTTTGGCTCGCAAGCACCCTGACCCGACAGCAGTTCACCAGTGTGCTCACCTACGACGTGCTCACCCGCGAATATGTCATCGTGCATGAAAATGACACCACGCTGCACAAGAACACCAGCCTCATCAAGCTGCTTGAAAACACTTGGGAAAAGCTGACCATCAACCTCGGCCAGCTTGCCGCGCTGGAACGGGGACGGGACTACCGCGTGGAGCTGAACATCCGCATCAAGAATGACAACGTTCCCCCGTGGCTCACCAAGACCCTCTTCTTCTGGTCCTGGGACATCGCCCCATCCATGCACTATTCCATGAATTTCACCTTCTGACACACGAAGGCACCATGACCGCGCGCGAAACACAAAACGGACACAACTCGGATGACAACGTCGGGCAGACCACCCAAGATGCTGCCCACCGCGACACCATCCGCGTAAGCGTTGCGGATACGCGCGAGCGCAAGCGCCGCCAGAGGGAGCTGATCCTTGCGGCCGTCGCCTTTCTGATGGTCGTGGCCCTTACGTGGGTTGAACTCACGTATTTCGGGGTGGACTCATACTTTTTTCTCGGCCTGTTCAACCTGAACTTCATTCTCCTGCTGCTGGTTCTGTTCATCGTTATCCGCAACGGCGTGAAGCTCATGCTGGAACGCCGCCGCAGAGTGCTCGGTTCCCGGCTTCGCACGCGCCTTGTGCTGGCCTTCATGTGCCTGTCCCTCTTCCCCACGGTACTCATGTTTCTGGTCAGCGCCCGTTTTGTGCAAACCTCCGTGGATTACTGGTTCAAAAATCAGGTAGAGCACTCCATGGAACAGGCGCTGGAGGTTGGCCAGTCCATCTATGCGGATTCACGGGACAGGCTGAAGCACCGCAGCGAGTTCATGATTCAGGAAATCATCAGCCGCCGCTTCGCATGGGGCGGCAAGGCCATGGATGAGTACCTTTCCAATAAACTGACCGAATACGATCTCACCCTCGTGGGCGTCATCCGCCCCGACAAGCAGGAGCAGAACTGGCACGGGCCAAAGGATATTTCCAACGTCTGGGAAGAAACCAAGGCCCGCATCAACTGGGACAGTCTTGAGAATCAGCCCCTTTTCTGGTCGCTCATATGGCCGGGGTCAGACGCGGACTACGCCGTAGGAGTTATGCCGGTTGACGAAGGCAAAACCGGCTATCTGGTGCTGGTGGAAAGCGTGGGGCAGGGAGTCATGTTCCGGCTGGACCGCATCGTGCGCGGCGTTGAGGAATACAAGAAGCTCAAAACGCTGAAACATCCACTCAAGGTCACGCTGTATTTCGTGCTCGGTGTGCTCACCCTGCTCATCATTCTCGGCGCCATGTGGTTCGGCTTCCGGCTTGCCAAAGAACTGGCCGCCCCCATACTTGCGCTGGCCGAAGGTACGGAGCGCATCGCCCGGGGCGACCTTGCAGTGCGTCTTGAAGACACCTCCACCGACGAACTCGGCGTGCTGGTGCAGTCATTCAACCGCATGGCCGAGGACCTTGAACAGAGCCGCTCGCGCCTTACTGACGCCAATATCAAGCTGGGGCGCCAGAATTTCGAAAAGGAACAGCGCAACAGATACATAGAAGCCGTGCTGGACAACATTGCCGCCGGCGTCATTTCGCTGGACGCCTCCGGCAGCATTTCCACGCTCAACAAGGCCGCTTCCGCCATCTTCAGCGTGGAGGCGCGCAACCTCATTGGCCTGAGCGCCCGCGAACTGCTGCAGGGAGAGTATGCCGAACTGGTGGATGACATGTACCTGCATTTCACGTCCATGCCGGAGTCTCTCTGGCAGCGGCAGGTGGATCTTTCCGTCGGCGGCCGGGAACTGAAGCTGCTGGTCAACGCGGTGGGCCTGCCCTCGCGCGACTCCGGAGAATACGGCGTTGTCATCGTGTTCGAAGACATCACCGAACTGGAAAAAATGCAGCGCATGGCCGCATGGCGCGAGGTCGCCAAACGCATCGCCCATGAGATCAAGAATCCGCTCACGCCCATCAAGCTCTCCGCACAGCGCTTGCAGCGCAAATACGGCAAGGATGTGGGCGATCCGGTTTTCGACCAGTGCACCGACCTCATCGTTCGTCAGGTGGAACACCTGCAGCAGATGGTGCAGGAGTTCTCCGCCTTCGCCAAACTGCCCGAAGTCACGCCCAAGCCCGACCAGATTGAACCGCTTGTCGAAGAGCTGGTTTCGCTGTTCCGGCACAGCCACAGCCACATCGAATGGGAACTCAAGTTCCTTTCGGCCATCCCCACCATCCCCATGGACAGAGAGGCCCTGCACCGTGCCTTCCTGAACATCATCAGCAATGCGGCCGAGGTCCTGCAAGGCCGCGACAATCCCAAAGTCTCGGTCACGCTGCGGCATGACAAGCAACTCGGCCTGATCCGGGTAGACATTGCGGACAACGGCCCGGGCCTCACCAAGGAAGAACGCTCACGCCTGTTCGAGCCCTATTTCTCCCGCAAAAAAGGTGGTACGGGGCTTGGCCTGACCATCGTAAAGTCCATTGTCAGCGACCACCGCGGCTATGTGCGAGCAAATCACGCTGAAAATGGAGGAACCATTGTCACTGTAGAGCTTCCTGTGGCATAATGTGTGGTACTGTTAAACGGCGTCACCGGAGCACACGGGACGTGCACTCTATCCACACGAAAACAGGGACAAATCTATGCGTGCAGTCATTCTCGGCGGAAGCGGATTCATCGGCACGGCACTCTCCGGCCTCCTGCTGGACAAGGGATGGCAGGTCGTCATCCCATCCCGCAATCCCGAAAAAGGACGCTTCCTCATTCCGCAGGGACACTCCATGGACGTTTCCTTTGTCCTCTGGGACGGAAACGATCCCCATACACTGGCCAAGTATTGCGAAGGCGCCGATGCCATAATCAACCTCGCGGGTGAAAACATAGCCACCGCGCGCTGGACCGAAGAACAGAAACAGCGAATCCGCCTGTCACGTGTTCAGACAGGGGAAGTACTGATCAAGGCGCTCAACGTATTGACCGTGCTGCCCGAAGTGCTGGTACAGGGATCGGCCATCGGCTACTACGGCGGCTCACAGACGCTGGCTGGCCCTGACGCCTATACCGAGTTTTCTCCCTCCGGCGAAGGGTTCCTCGCCTCCGTGGCCAAAGACTGGGAAGCATCCACTGTCGAAGCTGAACAGATGGGCATACGCCGCATCATTACCCGCACCGGCGTAGTACTGGGACCGAACGAAGGGGCGCTGCAAAAGTTCCTCCCCCCCTTCCGCTACTTCGCAGGTGGCCCGCTGGGAACCGGCCAACAGGGTTTTTCGTGGATCCACCGCGACGATACTGCCGGAGCGATCGCTCATCTCATTGAAAACAAGGACTGTGCCGGGCCATACAATCTCACCGCCCCCACTCCTGTCACCATGCGCGACTTCTGCAGCGCGCTGGGCCGGGTCATGAACCGGCCGTCATGGCTTCCCGTTCCCGGATTCATGCTCCGCCTCATGCTCGGCGAAATGGCAGAGGAACTGGTACTGCAAGGACAGTTTGCGTTGCCCGGAAGGCTTTCCGGAACCGGCTACAACTTCCGCTTCACCGATCTGGAAGATGCCCTTCGCAACATTCTGACGTCATGATCCCATGAGTGACACCATGCAGGATAAACCGATCACCATACTCCTCGTCGAAGATGAGCCAGTCATAGCGCTGGACATACGCAGACGATTGCAGCAGCTCGGCTACTCGACGCTGGTGACGGTCACCTCCGGCGAAGAGGCGGTGCAACGCGCCGAATCCATTGCTCCGGACATCATTCTCATGGATATCATCCTGAGCGGTTCCCTTGACGGTATCGACGCCGCGGCGCTGCTGCGCAAGCAGATTTCGGCTCCCGTCATCTACCTTACGGCACACGCAGACGAAGCGACCCTGCGGCGCGCCATGATTACGGAACCCTTCGGCTACATTCTCAAACCGTTCGAAGACCGCGAACTGCACACCTGCATTGAAATGGCGCTCTACAAGCACAGAATGGAAAGCGACATCCGCAACAAGGAACGCTGGTTCGCCACAACCCTGCGCAGCATCGGCGACGCCGTCATCACGCTGGATGGTTCAGGCTTTGTGACCATCATCAACGCTGCCGCCGCCCGCATATTCGAAATCACGGAAGAACGGGCCACCGGCAGACTGTTTTCCGACCAGTTCAGGGTGCGGGACGACAGCACGGGGCAGATCATCACCACCCGCACCATACAGGCCAGCAACGGACAATACACTCAGCCCTCGCCGGCCACCGTGGAGACCCGCTCCGGCAGGATAGTGCCTGTGGACATCTCGGTTTCCGGAACGATTGACCCATTGGACCAAACCACCGGTTCGGTCATCGTGCTGCGTGACGCGACCGACAGGAAACGGTCGGAAGAGGTGCTCAGAACCAGTCTGGGCCAACTGCGCCGCACCTTTGAACAGACCGTGCTGGCGCTTGCCGTCACTGCGGAAAAGCGCGACCCCTACACTGCAGGGCACCAGACCCGAGTGGCCAAACTCGCCTGCGCCATTGCCGACCTGCTGGGCCTGCACAGCGAATCCATTGAGGCCGTCCGCGTTGCCGGAACCTTGCATGACATTGGAAAAATTTACATCCCCGCAGAAATCCTGGCAAAACCGGGAAAACTCACCGGACTGGAAATGGATCTGATGCGCACCCATACCACGGTTGGGCGCGACATTCTCAGCCAGATCAGCTTCCCCTGGCCAGTAGCAGATATCGTACACCAGCACCACGAGCGGCTGGACGGTTCCGGCTATCCCAATGGACTATCAGCGAAGGATATTCTACAAGAAGCAAAGATACTTGCCGTGGCAGATGTGGTAGAGGCCATGTCCTCCCATCGTCCATACCGCCCCTCACTGGGGCTGCCGCCCGCACTGGATGAATTGCGCAGCGGTATTGGAACCGCCTACGACAAGGATGCCGCCGAAGCCTGCATAGCCCTGTTCGATGTCGGCTTCACCTTTCCGAAGGACTGACCCCGAGGACTGGCCGCAGAGAGCAACCGATGCTCCTGACCGGCCTCCACCGGCACCACACTGACACTATAGAGAACGAATTCCGGAGCGGGCGTAATGCCGAGCAAAGCGCACATACTGATCATAGACGACGAAGAAGCCATACGTTTTTCCCTTCGGGGCATTCTTGAAGATGAAGGCCATACGGTATCGGAAGCGGAAACCGGCGAAGCCGGACTGGACATGCTGGTTGTGGAACAGCCGGACCTTGTCTTTCTGGACATCTGGTTGCCCGGCATGGACGGGCTTACCGTGCTGGGCAAGATCAAGGATAGGGACAGCTCCCTGCCAGTGATCATGATCTCCGGCCACGGGAACATCGAGACCGCGGTCAACGCCATCAAGCGCGGGGCTCACGACTTCATCGAAAAGCCCCTCTCGCTGGAAAAAGTTGTCATTGCCGCTGCCAAGGCACTGGAATTTCACAACCTGCGCAAGGAAAACCAGGCGCTGAAAAGTCGCATCGCCAGCGAACAGACAGTCACCGTGACAGGAGAGTCCGCCCCTATCGTCAAGCTGCGCGAGCAGATCCAACGCGTCGCGCCCACGGATGCATGGGTTCTCATCACCGGCGAGAACGGAACCGGCAAGGAAATTGCCGCCCGCTCCATCCATGCCCAGTCAAAGCGCAAGGACAAGGCACTGGTAGCCGTGAACTGCGCGGCCATTCCGGAAGAACTCATTGAAAGCGAACTCTTCGGCCACGAAAAAGGGGCCTTCACCGGTGCGGATCAGGCCAAGACCGGCAAATTCGAACTGGCTGACAACGGCACCCTGTTCCTGGACGAAATCGGCGATATGAGCATGAAGACGCAGGCCAAAATCCTGCGCATCCTGCAGGAGCAAAGCTTTGAGCGGGTTGGCGGCAACAAGACCATGCACGTTAACGTCCGTGTCATCGCCGCCACCAACAAGAATCTGGAAGAGGAAATCCAGAAGGGCAACTTCCGTGAAGACCTCTACTATCGCCTGCGGGTCTTCCCCCTCTCGCTGCCTCCGCTACGCAGCCGGGGAGAAGACATTCTCACCCTGATCCGCGAATTTCACGACACCATGGTCCGCGAGCACGGCTTCAGGCCCATCAGCTTCTCCAAGGATGCCGAGCGCTGCCTGCTCGCCTACCCATGGCCCGGTAACGTACGTGAATTGAAGAACTTCGTGGAACGCATGCTCATCATGTTTGCCGGCCAGACCGTGGACGTACTCGACCTGCCGCCGGAATTCGCATCAACCCCCCCTGTGGCAGCCTCGTCCCCCACGACGGATACGGGCGCCATCGAATTGGGCGCTGTAGACTTCAAGGCCGCGCGCAATGCCTTTGAAGCGGCTTTTCTGGAATCCAAGCTCAAGGAATTCGACGGCAACATAAGCAAACTGGCGGAAGCCATCGGACTTGAGCGGAGCTATCTCTACCGCAAGCTCAAATCATACAATATTCAGACTGCCGAGTAGCATACTGCGGCACGGAGGATACCATGCATACCCTCGTCTTGTTGCGACACGGACAAAGTGCCTGGAATCTTGAAAACCGCTTTACAGGATGGACCGACGTGGACCTCAGCCCTGCCGGAGAGCAGGAAGCGAAGGACGGCGCACGGCTCATTCAGGAAGCAGGGCTGTCCTTCGATGTCTGCTACACCTCGGTACTCAAACGTGCCATCCGCACACTGAACATCGTGCAGGAGGAGCTGGATCTGCTCTGGCTGCCCGTGTATCGCCACTGGCGGTTGAACGAACGGCATTACGGCGCGCTGCAAGGTCTGAATAAGGCTGAGACTGCACGTGAATACGGCGACGAGCAGGTGCTCATCTGGCGGCGAAGCTACGATACGCCGCCTCCGGCCCTGACCCCGGATGATGCCCGTTTTCCCGGCAAGGACCCCCGCTATGCAGAGGTAACGCCGGACGAACTGCCGCTGTGCGAAAGCCTCAAGGACACGGTTGCCCGCGTGCTGCCATACTGGCACGAAACAATCGCCCCCGCCATGCGCTCCGGCAAACGCGTACTCATTGCCGCTCACGGAAACAGCCTGCGGGCGCTGGTCATGCATCTGGATGCCATGACGCCTGATGCCATCATGAAACTGAACATCCCCACCGGCCTGCCACTGGTATATGAGCTGAACGACGACCTTAGCCCCATCCGCCATTATTACCTCGGCGACCCTGCTGAAGCGGAAGCCAGAGCCAACGCCGTGGCGGCACAGGGCAAGGCGAGGTAGCAGGAAACAACGGTAAAACAACGGAGAACACGACTCGGCATGCCTGCATCCCCTCTGCGCCTGAGAGCCTACGAGATCATATTCGAAGCAGAAACGCCCGCTGGGCGCACATTCGACATCGCCCTCATAGCCTGCATCATCTGCTCCGTGGCCGTGGTCATGCTGGACAGCGCCACACCGGCTGCCAGCCCCTACGCACCAGTGCTGCGCTGGGCGGAATTCCTGTTTACCGGTCTGTTCACCGTGGAATATCTGCTGCGCCTGTGGTGTGTTAATCACCCGGTCAGGTATGCCCGCAGTTTCTACGGCCTTGTCGATCTGCTCTCCATCCTGCCCACATGGCTCATACTGGCCTTTCCTGCCGTGCAGTTCTTTGCTGTTTTGAGAGTTTTACGCGTATTACGTGTCTTTCGCGTGCTCAAACTCGTACAGTATGTACATGAAGGCACACTCATCCTGCGTGCGTTGCGGGCCAGCCGGAAGCGGATCACCGTATTCTTCTTCTGGGTGGTGACGCTGGTCATTCTCTTCGGAGCCCTCATGTACGTCATCGAAGGCGAAGAGAACGGCTTCACCTCCATTCCGCGCGCTGTGTACTGGGCCGTGGTCACCCTGACCACGGTGGGCTACGGGGACATATCCCCGAAGACCATGCTGGGTCAGGGGCTAGCCTCAGTGGTCATGATTCTGGGTTACAGCATCATTGCCGTGCCCACGGGGATCATAACCATCGAAATGGCCCGCCCCCAGACTGCCCAGCAGACAGTCAGCACGGAAGTGTGCCCTTCCTGCAACCGAGAGGGACATGACGCAGACGCCGTATACTGCAAGTATTGCGGCGAAAAACTGTAACGATACCCGGAGGCCGCAGAGCCGCCGCGTAAAAGGATCGGCATGGACATACTGCGCACCCTGCTGGCCGCAGCCGCAGGTTTCGGTGTTTTCCTCTTCGCCATGAAACGCTACGGCGGCCGCTGCACCCCGTGACTGCTGCTTTATGCAGCCATCGGTGCCGGCGGCATCGTCTACGCTTTGCTCTCGCTTGTGTTATAACTATGGCGTTTACCCGCCTGTTAAGGCATAACATGGTAAGCACGACGCGGATGCCGACCGTCATCGGCACAGAACGTCCCGCCGTGAACACACTCATTCTGTACCGGAGATATGAATGGCCAGTAACATCAGCATGAAAATGAAACAGAAGCAGTATGAAGGCCATGTGGTCGATTACGTGACTGTTTCAAAAGGCTATTTTCTCATTGTCAGCGATGACAACAGTTTTCAGAGCATCCTTCGGGGTACGGTGCAGAAGCACCTTGCCATAACCGAAGACTGCATGAGTGTGGTCAGCAACCCTGACCACATTCTCAAGACGATCCGTGATACCAGCCTGCGCCGCAAGAGCATTCTCATCTTCATCGAACGCACCCTGCAGGGCAAGGATATGGGGTTCCTTGTCAGACAGCTGAAGAATGCCTTCGACTTCGTCAAAATCATTATCCTGACCGGTGAAGCGGACAGGCAGAAGCTTGTTCTCCTGCACGAAATCGGCGCGGACAACTTCATCACCAAGCCCATTTCCATCAATACGCTCATCGAAAAGATCGCCTTCACGATCAAGCCGCAAGGCAAGCTCGGCCAGCTCATAGACCTTGCCAAGAGCATGGTCACACGCGGTGCTTACGATCAGGCGCTCAAGGCCAGCCGCAAGATTCTTGAAATCAAGCCCAACTCCGCAGCGGGCTTTCTCGTCATGGGCGACGCCTACAAAGGGCTGGGAAAGGTTGATAAAGCCCGCGAGGCGTACGAAAGCGCCAGCGACAACGCCCAGCTGTATCTGGAACCGCTCAAGAAGCTGGCCGACCTGCACAGGGAAACCGGCGAGATTGAACAGCAGCTCAAGTACCTGGAAAAACTCGACAGACTGAGCCCGCTGAACGTGGAACGCAAGGTGGATATTGGCACTATTCACGTGGAACTGGGCAACGAGGAAGAAGCGGAGAAGCTCTTTGACAGCGCCGTGAATCAGGCCACTCGCGAAGCCCTTTCCTACATCGGCGAAATTTCCGAACGCATCGGCCACGTATATTCCCAGCGCGATCCGGTCCGGGCCGAGCAGTATTATCGCCGCGCCCTTGATGCCAAAGGCGACATGCTCGAAAAATCGGACATCGCCACCTTCAACAGCCTCGGCATTGCCTTGCGCAAGCAGGGAAAATGGTACGAGGCAGCGCAGGAGTACGAAAAGGCCTTGCGCATCTCCCCCGACGACGAGCACCTGTTCTACAACCTCGCCATGGCCTGCGCGGAAGGCAAGCAGTTCCGCACAGGAGCGGAGCATCTGGAGAGCGCCCTCGGCATTAACCCAAACTTCCCGCGCAAGGACAAGACTCTTGCCTACAACATGGGACTGGTGTTCATGCGGGCAGGCCGAAAGGACAACGCCCGCGAGATGTTCCAGATAGCGCTGGAATTGGCACCGGACTTTGACAAGGCGAAGGAAATGCTCAGCCAATTGTAGGCTGCCCCATCTTGCCGTCCAACAGGCACTGCGGTCTTCGCGGTGCCTGTTTTTTTTAACCGCTATTGGGGAATGTACAGCGAAACGTTACGGGCAGCCGCCCCGCGTAGCACTTCATCCGGCATTGCGGAGAGCCTCACGTCCGTTAGCGGAGAGCAAACTACTTGAGGTTATCTGGAATAATTGATATAGTCGCCATCACATCAGGAATTATCCAGATATCCGGACCAGTTCAGGAGGATTACGTGTCCAAGTTTACGGTTAACAAGACCATCGCGGAAATCAACGATCGCATTCGCAAAGGCAAGGCCGTTGTTCTGAATGCGGAAGAAATGACCGAAGCCGTCCGCACCATGGGCAAGGAAAAGGCCGCCCGTGAAGTGGACGTGGTTACCACGGGCACCTTCTCTCCCATGTGCTCTTCCGGGCTATTGTTCAATATCGGGCAGAAAGAACCCCCGACCATGAAGACGTCCAAGGTCTGGCTCAACGGCGTGCCCGCATACGCCGGCCTTGCCGCCGTGGACAGCTACATCGGCGCCACCGAACCTTCAGAAGACGACCCGCTGAACAAGGTCTACCCCGGTACGTTCAAGTACGGCGGCGGCCATGTCATTGAAGACCTCGTCCGCGGTAAATCCGTTCATCTTCGTGCGGAGGCCTACGGTACGGACTGCTACCCCCGCAAGTCACTGGACAAGAAGATCAGCCTTGCGGATCTGCCGTTTGCCGAACTGTACAACCCCCGCAACTGCT
This sequence comes from Desulfovibrio mangrovi, assembly GCF_026230175.1. Classification (NCBI taxonomy): domain Bacteria; kingdom Pseudomonadati; phylum Thermodesulfobacteriota; class Desulfovibrionia; order Desulfovibrionales; family Desulfovibrionaceae; genus Desulfovibrio; species Desulfovibrio mangrovi. Next base: position 3,697,576 of record NZ_CP104208.1, on the reverse strand, counting down.
ATCAGAACTACAATGCGGCCGTTAACCTGACCAGCCGCATCATTTACACCTACATGGGGCCGCTCAAGCCCAACATGCGCAATGTGAACTACGCCACGGCAGGCAAGCTCTCGCCTCTGTTCAACGACCCGCTGTTCAAGACCATCGGTTTCGGCACGCGCATCTTCCTTGGCGGCGGCATCGGCTATGTGGTCGGTGCGGGCACCCAACATGTGCCCAACCCCAAGCGCACGGAACGCGGCCTGCCGCTTTCCGCAGCCGGCACCATTCAGGTCAAGGGTGACCTCAAGAAGATGAACACCCGTTACCTGCGCGGCCTCAGCTTCATCGGCTACGGCTGCTCAATGAGTGTGGGCGTGGGCATTCCCATTCCGATTCTGAACGAGGAAATCGCGTGGTACACCGGCGTGGATGATTCCGACATCCAGATGCCCGTCAAGGATTACGGCCACGACTATCCCAACTGCCTGCCGCGCGTGCTGCAGCACGTGACCTATGAAGACCTGAAGAGCGGCGAGGTGGAAATTCAGGGCAAGAAGGTGGAAACCGTGCCCATGACCAGCTATTCCATTTCGCTGGAAGTGGCCAACACCCTGAAGGAATGGATCGAGAAGGGCGAGTTCCTTCTCTCGGAACCTGTGGAACCCATTCCGGCCTGGTAAAAATGTCCGAGTATTCAATAAGAATTCAGGCCCTTGAGGAAATCCTCAGGGGCCTTTCCAATCAACGAATAGGGGTTGCCGTCTCCGGCGGCATCGACAGCCGCCTGCTGGCGTTTACCCTTGTCCGGCTCAAACTCCCCTTTACGGCGGTGCATGCCACCGGTCCACACCTCAGCCCGGCGGAAACCGCCTTCGCCCGCCGCTGGCTGGCCGGGAAAGGCATCCGCCACATGGCCATCCGCTTTGATCCGCTTCAAATTCCCGCAGCCGCATCCAACGACAAAGATCGCTGCTACCACTGCAAGCTTGCCCTGTTCAGCGGCTTTCGGGATCTCTACGGGCATGACGCCGTTATTCTGGAAGGATCCAACGCCACGGACGCCACGGAATATCGCCCAGGCAGACGCGCACTTGAAGAACTGGGTATTCTCAGCCCTTACGCACTGGCGGAACTGACCAAGGATAACATTCGCCAGTTCGCGCGGGAAACCGGTCTCGACTGGCCGGATCAGCCCGCACGTGCCTGCCTGATGACCAGGTTCGCCTACGGCCTGCAACCCGACGCTGACACCATGCTCAGGCTCGGGAAAGCTGAAGATGCACTGGCCGATACTGGCCTGACCGATTTCCGGTTGCGCATCCCAGAACAGGGTAAAGCCCTGCTCCAGATTTCCACTGCACAAAAATCCCTTGCGCAGACGGCCCTTGACACGGTAAAGAGCCTGCTCGCAATGGAAGGTTTCAGGGATGTGGATATTGTTTTTGCTGAATCCATAAGTGGCTACTTCGACAGGACAAGCTGAGATGTCTGACCGCTGGACAAGGCACCACATCCCGAGTAGTATATTCTATTGATTATAACGTTGAAGGAGACTCGTCATGGCTCACAAGAAGATTGAACGCAAGAAGGAACTGGACCGTCGCCGCAAGCGCCGTGAAGAGCGCATCAAGCAGCGCATCAAGGAAGCCAAGGCCGCTAAGGCTTAGTTCCTGCTTCGGGCCGCACATGCGGCTATCTGTTTTTTGCTATCTCTGTGGCGGTTTCATTAGCGCGGCTGTGAAACCGCTGCTCAGTTATATTCGCGGGCGATGCCCGTATCCAGTTTTTGTTGTTTAGCGGAGGACGCGATGCCCATTTATGAGTATCGTTGCAATGCATGCGAACAGATCTTCGAGGAATGGCAGAAGTCCTTTGAAGACGCACAACCGGACTGCCCCGTCTGCGGCGGTACTTCCGAGCGAGTTATGTCCAACACCACCTTCGTACTGAGGGGGGGGGGCTGGTACGTTTCCGAATATGGCCGCAACAGTGCGAGCACCAAACCGGATTCTTCGGCAAGCGCCGCAAGTTCCGGTAGCTCCGAACCGGGATCCGGAACCTCTTCTGCTTCAGGCACCTCCGACGCAGTGGCGTCCGGTGGTACCGCTTCTTAACCACCAAGGCGGCCCAAGGGCTGCCTTTTTTTTGATCGCTGCCGGAATAAGGCGGCTACGTTCCGAACCTGCAACCCGATCGAGAGTCAGCCACCATGATTGATCGCTATACCCGCCCTGAAATGGGCCAGCTCTGGACACTGGAAAACAAGTTCCGCGTCTGGCTGGAAGTGGAAATTGCCGTGTGCGAGGCATGGCACAGGCTCGGCGAGATTGATGCCGAGAGCATGAAGCAAATCCGCGAAAAGGCCGACTTTGATGTGGATCGCATTCTTGAAATCGAAGAAACCACACGCCACGACGTCATAGCATTTCTGACCGCTGTTGAAGAAAAGGTCGGCCCCGCCGCCCGTTTCATCCACCTCGGCTGCACCTCTTCCGACATCGTGGACACCGCCAACGGCGTGCTGCTCACCCGCGCAGGCGAACTTATCTGCAAAGGGTTTGAGCGCCTGCTCGCTTCCCTGAAAACGCTGGCACACGCCCACAAGGGCCGCCTGTGCATGGGACGCACCCACGGCATTCACGCAGAGCCCACCAGCTTCGGCCTGAAGATGGCAGGATTCTATGCTGAATTCTCCCGTCACTACGAGCGCTTCAAGCAGGCGCTGGACGGCATCCGCGTCGGCAAGATTTCCGGCGCCGTGGGCACCATGGCCATGATTCCCGCAGAAGTGGAAATCATCACCTGCGAATTGCTGGGCCTTTCCGTTGACCCCATCTCCACCCAGATCATCCAGCGCGACCGCCATGCGCACTTCTTCACCTCCCTTGCCCTCGCCGCAGGCGGCATTGAACGCCTGTGCGTGGAACTGCGCCACCTGCAGCGCACGGAAGTGCTGGAAGCGGAAGAAGGTTTCCGCAAGGGCCAGAAGGGCTCTTCGGCCATGCCGCACAAGAAGAACCCCATTTCCGCAGAGAACATGACCGGTCTTTCCCGCCTGATCCGCACCAACGCCCTTGCCTCCATGGAAAACATGGCCCTGTGGCACGAGCGTGACATCAGCCACTCTTCCGTGGAACGCGTGATCATGCCGGACTCCACCATTCTCATGGACTACATCCTGAACCGCCTTGCAGGTCTCATCGACAACCTGCGTGTCATTCCCGAGAACATGGACCGCAACCTCATGGGTTCCATGGGCCTGTTCTTCTCCCAGCGCGTTCTGCTCGCACTGGTGGACACGGGCATGGGCCGTCAGGACGCCTACGTCATGGTGCAGCGTTGCGCCATGGAGAGCTGGGACACCAAGCAGCTCTTCAAGGACATCGTCTGCAAGGATACTGAAATAACTTCACGACTTACGGCGGAGAAGCTTGAAGAAATCTTCGACCCCAGCTACTATCTCCGCCATGAAGACCTGATTTTCAACCGGGTTTTCGGCTAACCGGAGCTAACCACAATGCTTGAACTCAAAAAACGTCTCGCACGCATTCTTGCGGAAAAGTCCTACCGCGAAGGCAACTTCACCCTCGCTTCCGGCAAGAAGAGCGACTATTACTTCGACTGCCGCCAGACCGCCCTGCATCCCGAAGGCTGCTGGCTCATCGGCCAGCTGTTCTTTGACCTGCTCAAGGACAAGGACATTCACGGCGTGGGCGGCATGACCCTGGGCGCTGACCCGCTGGTCAGCTCCGTTGCCGTCATCTCGCACGAACAGGGCAAGCCCCTGCCCGCGCTCATCGTCCGCAAGCAGGCCAAGGGCCACGGCACCGGACAGTATGTTGAAGGTCTTGCCAACTTCACCGAAGGGCAGACCGTATACATGCTTGAAGATGTTGTTACCACGGGTGGTTCCGTCATTACCGCCATCGAACGCATCGAAGCAGCCGGCCTCAAGGTTGCCGGCGTATGCTGCGTGCTCGACAGGCAGGAAGGCGGACGCGAAGCCCTTAAGGAAAAAGGCTACGATCTGATATCCATTTTCACCCGTAAGGAACTGGTGGAACTGGCGAACGCTTAGCAAGCACCCGGCGCGCCCGTGCAAGCATCACGGGCGCGCCTCATCGCAAGGACTCTATGCGCTCCGCATTATTCTCGGTTCTTATTCTGTCCATCGTATCACTCGCCTTTCCTCAGGCGGGTTATTCCGCAGGCCTGACCAAAGGCTGGCAGGCCCGCTTTGAAGAGCATCCGGGCATTCCGCCCTCGCTCGTTGCCGTGGATAAGGGACAGCAGCAGCTCTACCTCATGGAGCACAAGAGTCCTCTTGCCGTTGCCGCCCAATACGTGTGCACGACCGGTCAAATCGAGGGCGACAAACAGGACGAAGGCGACAAGAAAACGCCGGAAGGCGTCTACTTTGTGCAACGTCACATCCCCAACGGACTTGACTTCGGGCTGTACGGCGGCATGGCCTACACCTTGAATTACCCAAACCCCATGGACCTGCTCCGCAAGAAATCCGGACACGGCATATGGGTTCACGGTCGCGGGCACAACATTGTCCCCCGCGAAACCCAGGGCTGCGTGGCCATGAACAATGCAGACCTGCTCAAGCTCGGCCCCAACCTGAAGCCGGGCACCCCCGTTGTTCTGGCCCACACCATTGCGGACAAGGCTCCCCAGACAACCGAGGAAAAGAAGATCGCCTCCGCCGTTCTCAACATGACCCGCGAATGGGCAACAGCCTGGGGCAACCGCGATTCGGTCATGTTTGAATACTATGACGGCGACGCCTATACGAAATCCCAGTCGGGCGACTTTGCCGACTTTGTGGCTACCAAGGAGCGTCTGTTCAAGAACCTGCCCTGGATCCTGAACTGGATTGACGACATATACGTACTGCAAGGCCCGGACTACTGGGTATCGTGGTTCAAGCAGTATTACCGAGCCCCCAACCTGACTGTGCAAGGCTACCGCCGCCTGTATTGGCACAAGGATACGGAAGGCAACCTGCTTATCGCGGGCATGGAGTGGGAACGTGCCGATCTTGATCTTGAACCCGACTTTCTCAAGGCACAAAAGCAAAGTATTGACCAGTTTATCGAGGGGTGGCGTACCGCGTGGGAATCTGCTAACCTGAAAAAGTACGCAGAAAGCTATACGGAAAGCGCATCTCAGGGCACCCGTAAAGGCATTGCGGCCATACGCGATCATAAAAAGATTGTATGGGTTTCGGCGAAACCGCAGAAGGTCCGCCTGAGCAACCCGAAATACTCCGTAAGCAGCAACGGCCTGACCGTTGAAATGATACAACAGTACAGCAGCTCCGATGGATTCAGTGACAAAGGCATCAAGATTCTGGTGCTGCGTCCCGACGGCATATCCTGGAGAATAGAAAGCGAAGACTGGAGACCGCTCTAGATGAATGAAAAGTACAGCGTATTGTTCATGCGCGATGACACCAAAGTGCACCGCTTCAGAATCAGCCCCATGTGGCTCAAGCTTCTGATATGGCTGCAGCTGATCTTGGTGATTACGGCATCGCTGGGCTTCTACGCTGGATACAACTACTGGAAACAGAATGCCGCTCTGCAGAGCGAACGCATTGACCTGCAAAGAGAGTTGCGAGCCACGCAGGTCCAACTCGAACGCCTGGAAAATATTGAGCAGATTCTGCAGTCCAATGACCCTGAAGAACTGCAGGCGCTGTTCGGCACCATGAGCATTGAGGATTCCTCCAAGGAAAAGCCGTCAGTCGACCTCTCTGCCCTGCTGGCAACGGAAGACGTGCAGCTTGTGAGCGTCGAGAATGTCATGCTCAAGCCTGCCGATGATGCAACCATCCGCGTCTCCTTTGACATCAACAACCTTGATGCGTCCAAGACCATAGACGGCATTGCCGTACTTTCCCTGATCGGTCGAGATGGACAGATCTTTCCTATCAACGCGGACAGCAAGGATCTGAAGTTCACCATTTCCCGCTTCAAGAAGGTGGTTGCGAGCTTCTCTCCTCCTGAGACCATGGCGTTGAAGGACATGTACGCACTTCGCATCGCCATCAGCGCTGAGAACAAGACCGTGTTAAAGGACCTGTTCCCCATAGAATCCATTCTTCAGTAGCTGCACCTTTCACGAAAATAAATAAGAGCCGGTCTCACGATCGGCTCTTTTTTTCACTTCCTCCAAACAGGAGGGGGCAGCGCCCTTTCAGAACAGCAGGGCGGGATGCGGCTTATATAACCGAGACGGGGTCCCCCGGCTTCAGGGTGCCTCCGCTCAGAACACGCACAAATACGCCCTCCGTAGGCATGATGCAGTATCCGACCGTCTTGTGGATATTGCACTTGGAATGGCACTTCTTTCCGATCTGGGTGATTTCCAGTTCCACACCGTCACCGGCACGCAGCCTTGTCCCCACCAGCAACCGCGCCAGAGGAATACCCCTTACGAGCAGATTCTCGGCAAAGTCGCCGTCAGACAACGAGGGCATCTTTTCGCGCATGGGGTCCACGCTTTCAATGGCCAGCAGACTCACCTGCCTTCCGGTTCCGCCGTGTACATCCCCGACAATACCGAAATCCTTTTCCAGCGTTACGCTCTCTACCGGCACCTTCTTTTCGCCAGTTCGCGTGCTGGTACACACAGCCACAATGGTTCCGTTCATACGTAACCTCCAACAGTATGTCCGGAGCATGCCTCATGGATGCAATTCTGACAAGATCGGTCAGACTTAGTGCCAATCACGCACCAAATCCTCACACGAGGTGCAGGTAGCTTGAAAAATCGCGGATGTTGAGTTGTCTGCAGTCCACGTAAAAGCCCACGTACTCCTCATATGTCCGCATCTTGCCGAAGACATTGTAACGGGTGGCTGCATCGCCGAAGGACAGACTGTGAAACGCAGCTATCTGGGGATGAAGAGGCAACTCAAACTCAGGGTACGGATCCTGAAAAGCATCCACGAGCACCCGCGGCAGGGGCGCATAGCCCAGATGGGAGAGAATACCGGCGGTCACATGCAGAATGAGACGCCGGTTGGGGTGGTTGATGGTATTATAGAGCTTTTCTGTCCTGAACCGCTCCAGCACCAGATCAACGGTGCCTACAACGCAGCCCTTTTCCTTCTCAATCTCGTGCAGAATGGATTTCTCGAACATGGCGGCCAGATCATGCTTTGCTGCGATGTCCGTGTGCAGGCAGATGTACAGGATTTCCTTCTTCTCAAGTCCCATGCCCACCAGCTTGTCCAGAAAGGCATCGCCGAACTCAATGGGGCTGCGGTTGGTCCAGAACGGCCAGTAGCCCTTGAACAGCATGTTGGGGATGGCCAGATTCACGGCGTCAGGATTAACCCGGGCCAGCAAGGCATCCGAGGCATGGTCATCCCACTTTTCGCCAAGGGGCTGATAGAGAAAGAGAGAGCAGGATCGAAGCTGCTCGTCCGGAATGGACTCACGCAGATAGTTGGTATATTTGACGACCTCAAATTCCTGCCCGAACTGCGGATGCAGCATCAGCAGTTTGCGCAGCGGGTCGCCCTGACAGTTCGCGTGAATAAGACACAGTTTTCTGGACATGATGCGCCATCAATACCCTTAGGCAAGCCCCTGCACAAGTACGTCCGTGCGCCTAGAGAGGAGAAGGCACAAGAGCGCCCGCATACCCGACGACCTTATCCATGTCGCCGTTTACCTCACCCGACGTAGCGTAGCGCACGACCGTGCCCCTGTCTGCCCCCAGCAGCCTGCAGGCAACCAATCCTGCCGTCATGGGCAGCACGCCGCACATGGTAATGCCATGTTCGCGTACCGTGTTGTAAAGCCCTTCGGGGTCCAGCGATTCCACCATGGCAAGAGCGAGCAAGTCGTTACGCCTGGCTTCTTCGTGCGAAACATAGTGGCTCATGTCAGAGCTGACCACCATGGTGACGGGAGTCTTATAGACCTGAATGCAGCGGGCCAGAGCAGCCCCGCAACGGGCCAGCACTTCCGGCGAGGGAGTCGCAATGGCGATGGGGATAATACGCACGTCGGGCTTGGCAACCTGCAGGAAGGGCAGCACCACCTCAAGAGAATGTTCGTATAGATGCGCGGCGGTATCCAAGGCAAACACGGGATCCGTTTTGACGAGACAGGCAGCGAAATCCGCATCCACCGCTACACTGCCTAGGGGAGTAATCCACTCTCCACCCGGCCATACCGCCACGGGCTCTCCACGCCCCGTATGATTCGGACCAAGCAGGATTACGGTATCCGCCAGACGGGCCGCTCCAAGGGTCTGCCCCGCCACGGCGCCGGAGTAGACATAGCCAGCGTGGGGAACCATGGCCAGCATGGTCGGCGCGGCCTCAGGTTCGCCTTTGGGCTGTCTCTGCCCTGCGGCAAGAAACTCGGACACCTGCTGCCTGAGCGCCTCGGGGTCGCCGGTATAAAACTGTCCAGCCACGACAGGGCGTCTGATGGTATGCGAGGGATGCACCATAACCGTAACCTCCTGAACGGGGCAGGCAGCCCGAAAGATTACAGCCTGCCGGTGGGAGAGAACTTGGAAGCGCCTTCCGTCAGATCATAGGTGCGCAATTCGGAAGCCGCCATGCGACCATATAACGAATTCGGATTACTGTCGCGTAGCTCGGTAAGAATGGCCCGCCATTTTTCGAGATTCGCATTCTTCTTGTAAAGCCCTGCAATGCGATACTGCATACCGGGATAGTCCGGATCGGTGGGCTTCACGTCCTGCGCATATTCGCGAGCCCAGTCCAGCGCCTCCTTGGCGCGGCCGGTACGCTCCGTAATATCCATCAAGGCTCCGAGCAGATCCTTTATTTTCTGCGGGTCCCCCTTGTCGGGATCACGCTTGGCAAGCTCGCGGAAATCAATCAGGGACTGCTTGGCATGGCGGTAGGCTGTTTCCCAGTCTTCCTTGCGCTCGGCTTCGCGGCTCAGGAAGAAGAGCGTATAGGCCTCCTGATCCAGCGGCACGTCCTGAACCTTTGCCAAGGCATCCCACATGGGGCTCGCCTTGTCGTGTTCGCCCATATTCTCATACGCCAGCGCCAGTGCGTAATCGAGCTGCTTCCGGCTTTCGGGGTTCAGATCCCAAAGCTCTATGCGCTGTGCCAGATTGACCACATCCGCCCACCGCTCGTTGTCCAGATAGATGCTGAGCGCAAGGTTCAGGGCCATTTCAGAGGTCTCGGGTATCTTCAGGCCGAGGAAGAACGGATCAATGACCTCCAGCGCCTTGGATGGCTGCTTCTGCTTCCAGTAGGAAAGACCGAGCGCAATGCGGCTTTCCGGAGCCAGCTCCGTGTCCTGCCCGCGCACGATGGGGAACTGGTCCCATATCTGCAGAATACGCTCGTAGTTGCCTTCGCGAATGTTGTCCGCGACCATGACGTTGAAGGCCTTCAAGGCCACTTCCTTCACACGGCCGGTCAGTTCATGTCCGGCATGCTGCTTGATGAACGACGTGGCCGTGGTGAGCGCCTCCGGATACTGCTTGTTCCAGAGGTACCACATGGACTTCTTGAGACGGGCCAAAGGCACGAGCGCGCTGTCCGGATGATCTTCTATGATCTTGGAATAGATCTGCAGCGGGCGCAGGTTATAGGGCCTGTCAAAAATAGAGAACATTTCCGCGAGGGTCGGGCTGTCGAACACGCCTTCCTCGGCGAGGCGCATCAGGGCAATGAGCCCGCCGTCCCGATCGGGGAACTTACGTGCGGCTTCCTCGTACACTTCGCGGGCCGCATCACGTTCGCGCAGTTCCACGTACAGGTCACCAAGACGGGCCAGAATCATATCCGCCTCATCCCCGTCCGGATCAATATTATAATACGTCCAGTAGGTTATACGGGCCTTATCGTACTTCTTCATACGATATTCCACGTCACCCATCTGACTCAGGAAGGGCGGGTATTCCAGATAGAAGCGTGGCCAGCGCTTTTCCACATAGTCCACGATCTGGAAGGCCTGATCGTAGAACCCGAGGCTGTAGAGCGCACGCGCCAGTCCCACACCTGACTCGCGCACGTACTTGGAGTCCGGATAGTTCTGCACCACGTACTGGAAGTTGTCTGCGGCCTTCTGCCACTCGCCCTTGTTGAAATAGTAATCACCCCAGTAGTAGTACGTCAGGGGGATCAGGTCGCTGTTCGGATAGTTCTTCCGCAGAATGTTGAAATAGGCCTCTGCCTCACGCACGTTGCCTATCTTCATGTTCGTCATGGCCAGACGCAGCAGATGCGAGGGCACCGAATCGGACTTGAGGTTGTAGTTCATGGCCTCGGTGGTGGCCTGAATGATCTTCTCGTAGTTGGCCAGCAGGTCATCTTTGCCAAGAGCGTATGTCGAATCGGCAATACCGTTCAATACCTCGGCGCGCTGCTCCTCGGTCAGCTTGGGCATACGCTTCAGTGCCTTGAACTGCTCAAGTGCGGCAGCTGCCTCGCCATTGTTCAGGGCAGCCTGTGCCTGGAACAACAGATCCTTGGGATCAGGCGGCGGAGGAATGGGGTTGCCGTCCTTATCCACGTACACAACCTTGGGTTCCGGCGGCGCGGGCTTGTTGCTGACCACCTCTTCCATCTGCGGCTCGGGCACTGTCACCGGCTCAGGAGCAACCTTGGGCTCCGTTGCATCGGCAAAGGCAGGCTTCAGATCGGGATATTTGGGTGCATGAGGCGCCTGATCGCTCACGGCGAAACGGTCTGCCCCGCCATCTCCGGGTACAGGCTGAGCCGGTTTCGGCGCAACGGCCGGCACGGAAGCGCTGCCGGCTGGAGGCATGGGCACATCACCGCCCTGCTCCGCAACCGGTTTTGCACCCTGAGGTGCACGGGGCGCATCGGGCGAACGGCGAAGGGTGGTCACCTGTCCGGGGGGGGCCACCTTGGCGCGCACGGAAAACTCCGGCCCCTGCGCCACGGCCTGCACCTGTTCACTGGCGGCGGGCGGCACTTGTGCAGGCGCTACCGGCGCAGGCTGAGCTTCCTTGCGCTTTCCGGCTTCGGAAACCTGACTGCCTCCAGCCTTTTCCTTAGGCGTCTTGCCCGCCACGGCCTGCTCCTTGGCAAGTCGTGCATTTTCAGCCTGAATCTGTTTCTCGGCTTGCTCGCGGGCCAGCTTCTCAGCCTTCTCGCGCTCCATGGCAAGCTTGGCATCCTGTATCTTGCGGGCAATGGCCACAGCCTCCTGCGGGACATCCGTGGGCGCGTCTTCGCGCCATGCTTCCGGCGCCTTGGAAACGCGGGCACGAATACTGCCTTCCGCATTGGGCATGGGAGAATCCACGACAACGGGCGCAGGCGGGCGCACCTGCTCCTTCCAGTCTTCAGGGCCGCCAGTATTGATACGGGAACGATAGGTGTAGGGCACGGCAAAGAAAGGCCGTTCCGGAGGCGAACTCACCTTGGGTGCCGGCTGTGCGGGCACAGTTTCCACAGGCTCCTGAGGAGGCTGCGGGAGAGACTGGGATGCATTATGGGGAGCCGTCTGTGAGACTGCCCCCCGTCCACCCTCCACAAGCACCTTCTCATTCAGCGGAGGCGGCAGCACCTTGTCCAGCGACCGTGTTCCCGGCCGTTCGACGATAGGCGCTCTCTGCTGTGCGCTCTTCTGCTCCGTCTTCTTTCCGCGAACAGGCACTTCCACCTTCTTCAGGGCGTCCAGCGGAGAAGCTGGCGGTGAAGCTGCCGGTTTGGGCGTCTGAGGAGCAACGGCAACCTCGGCCTTGGGCTCCACCGGTTTCTCTGCCGCGGCAGCGGGTACGGGCGCAGCATCCTGAGGCTGTACGACAGCCGCAGGCTTGGGGGTATCCTTACGTGGTTTCCAACGCGCCCCAATGGGGTCGCGGAAAAGGTCGACGACAATCTTGTTGCCGCTGACAGTGGTGGAAATATACCCGAAGGCGGCTGTCTTGGTGGGAATGGTAATGGTGCGGCCGCTTCCGGTGGGCTTGCCGAGCAGCTTGGCATTACCCAGCGGCTTGACTGAAGACTGTGCCTTCAATGTGCCGGTTTCGGCAGGAGGAAGCGTAAGAGTGAGCGCCTGCTTGCCGGTACGTTCAAGCGAATAGCCGTCTGCCGGTCTGTCGAGCACCAAAACCAGACGTTCCTTGTCCGGATGGGCACCCCAGTACCAAGTCAGGGCTGTGGCAGGTCCGGCGGTTGCCAGCCAAATCCCGCCTGCCGCAAGAAGAGTCCAGATCCATCTGGTGGCAGCTATACGACTCACTCCGAATTAAATGCAAGTTGCATGCAATATTGAGAATGTGCCGGTTCTCGGGACTACCGCTCTAGCGGCACATCCGGCACCCCAGTTGTTTCTTATCGGATAACTTTCGGAAATGCTTGAGGATAGCTACTCAAGTTTTTTCTTCTTGAGCTTCTCGATCAGGGTGGTGCGCTTTACGCCAAGAATCTCTGCAGCCTGATTTTTGACTCCGTCGGCCATTTCAAGAGCCTCGAGCAGCAACTTTTCTTCCGCTAGATCGAGGAATTCCTTCAGGCCAAGGCCGTGCTCACGCAGGTGCTCAATGCGCGGCCACACAAACCCCTGCTGCGCCGGAGCAGGCTGCACAGGCTGCTGCGGTTCCGGCAGATCAACGATATTGCCGACGTCATCCAGAATCTTCGCAGGCAGATCAACGGGCTGCACCACATCCTCATCACAGAGAATGCTGAGCCGCTCCATAAAGTTTTCAAGTTCCCGCACGTTGCCCGGCCAACTGTACGCGGAAAGCACTTTGCGCGTATCGTCGGAAAGCCGCAAAACAGCTCTGCCCCTGCGCTCACAGAACTTTTCGAGAAAATGCTGGGCGAGCACCAGAATATCCCCTCCGCGATTCCGCAGGGGTGGCAGGTGCATGGGAATGACATTCAGACGATAAAAAAGATCTTCGCGGAAGCGACCTGCGCGAACCTCATCCTCAAGGTCCCGGTTGGTGGCCGCCACAATGCGCACATCCACCTTCTTGGTACACGTGCCGCCAACTCTCTCTATCTCTTTTTCCTGCAGCACGCGCAGAATCTTCACCTGCAGCGGCAGGTCCATCTCACCGATTTCATCAAGGAAAATGGTACCGCCATCTGCCATCTCAAAACGTCCGGGACGGCTGCGTATGGCATGCGTGAACGCCCCTTTCTCATGCCCGAAGAGTTCCGATTCCAGAAGCTCCTTGGGAATGGCGCCGCAGTTGATGGGCACAAAGGGGGCCTGGTGGCGAAGGCTATTGGCATGCAGTGCACGCACAAGCAGTTCCTTGCCGGTTCCGGACTCTCCGGTAACGAGAACGGTACTGTCTGTGGGGGCTACCTTGGCGAGAATCCTGAACACTTCCAGCAGGGAAGTGGATTGACCAATGATGCCGGTGGTTTTGAGGTCCATTGCGCCTCCGGTTTCAATAATGCCCTTGCGAACGGGAATGCGGGCGAAGCTATGCCAACTATATAATATATACGACTGTCAAGAATATGACACAAAGTCAACCACAATATAGAAATTATCTAAAAAAAAACTGCGCCTTGGCACGGCGCAGCATAGTGAATTCGTGTGAACACAAATCACGCCTCAGGCAATTCGGCCCTCGGCAAAACAATGGATCATGCGACTTCGTCAATAAAGTTACCGATGAGCTCCACCTGCGAGCGGATGGCCCGAACGTTGGCCGCATAGGCGTTTTCATCGCGGATCATATTCACGGTCTCCCGCACGTAGTCCGTATTGGAACCTTCCACCACCTCCTGCACAGCTCCATCACCGCCGGAAGCCTCCACCTGCAGGTCGGGATAATGCGTCACCGGACCGGGCGACGAATCCTGCCGGATTTCAGAAACCTGCACACCCTCTCCCTCTGGGCCGGTCTCAAGACGGACGTCGCTCGACTTGAACTCGTCTGTGTTGACGTTGGCAATATCGTTGGCAGTCACCTGCTGGCTAAGAGCAATGGCGTCTAACGCGGAAAGGTTGGCATCAATGCGCATGTGAACCTCGCTTAGGTTCACTATAAACACCCCGGCACAGAATGTCACCATCTCTTGATAAAGCAACACTCTTACGTTGACTAATCAAAAGGCATTCCTATTTTACTCATATGTAGTGAAACTGCTTACTGAAGTATGTTAGAACTCCCTGCTGAAACAAGCAATTCTACTAAAAGCCACAAGCTTTTTGACAACTGGAGATCGCCATGAACATAGCGCTTTGGATAAAAATACTTTTTCCGGTTTTCGTCATCACGCTGCTGGTTGTCGCCGGGGACGCCGCAGCCGGCGGAGGCTGGAAAGACTTCACCAAACCGGACAAGGAGACTCTTCGTTCCCGCCTGACGCCCCTGCAATACGAAGTAACGCAGGAGGAGGGAACCGAACCGCCGTTCCGGAATGAATATGCGGATAATCACCGCGAAGGGATTTACGTGGATATCGTATCCGGCGAGCCGCTCTTCAGCTCCACCCACAAATACGACTCCGGAACTGGATGGCCCAGCTTCTGGCAGCCTCTTGTTCCGGAGAACATTGTGGAGCGTGAAGACAGAAGACTCTTTGTCACGCGGATCGAGGTGCGCAGTAAGCATGCGGATTCACATCTGGGGCACGTCTTTACGGATGGACCGCAGCCGACCGGACTACGATATTGCATGAACTCCGCCGCAATGCGCTTTATCGCCAAAGAAGACATGGTCAAGGAAGGATACGGTGCATTCATGCACCTCTTCGAATGATGCCAGCCCCGCCACTGTCCGGCGCAATCCGGCACAGTGCGATATGACGAGCATCCCGGGCACGGCCTGCAAACACACTCTGAATGGACCGGAAGTTTCAACTCCGGTCCTTTTGGATGCCTAAAGACATTTTCTTCATTGACGATAACTCGGTATTCTTCATAGAGAATCCAATCTCACACTGGACAAGAATCATGCCCCAACCATCTCGTAACTCGCTCCTTCTGGCCACACTCCTGTGCATGGCTTTCGTCTTGTCCTGTCCGCTGGCCGCCCACACTGCACAAGGACAGGACGCCCCCCTGTTCTCTCGCGACCTCACAACGCTTCGCGTAGGGTATTTTCAGGCCCCACCCCATGCCTATCAGCTTGCATCGGGACAAGCTGCGGGTGCAGCGGTTGAGATGCTTGTGCGGCATGTCGCACCGGAAATGCAGATTTCCATCGAAATGGCCGGCCCCTATCCTTTTGCACGTCTCCTTAATGATTTCGAATCCCGCGGTCTGGATGCCATTCTCATGCTTTCCAAAACGCCGGAACGGGAAACGCATTTTGTCTATCCGACACATCCTTTCGGCACCATTACCGCCGCTCTGGCCGTACGCAACAGCAACCCCATGTCTGCATATGTATCCGGAACGCGATTTGACTCCAAACGCGTAGGCACTGTTCGCGGTGCCTGGATGCCTGCCGACTTTCTCCACAGCGGAGCCCGCTTCGAACCGACAACCGGCGAATCCGCCACTGTCCTCAACCTGCAAAAGCTGGTCAACGATCGGGTCGAGATAGTATTCTGCCCGGACACCTGTATTCTGATACAGTCGATAAACCAGCTCTCCCTCGACAATGAGGTCAGGGTCATACCGATGCCGGAAGCCACCGGCAACCTGTACACGGTATTCGGACGCCACCTGCCCAAGGACATTATCAACCGCTATGACGCGGCGCTCAGGAAGGTCCTCGCCGTCACGTCATACCAGAAGCTGAAACAGAAGCACCTGCAAAGCCTGACGCCCCCTCTCTCACTGAACCAATAGCGCCCCTTCCTACCCGCCTTTCTTCCCGCAGGCGTGCCACCCAGCCATTCCATCCTACCGGACTCATCGGAAATCGGCACTGCGCCATCCCGTACTCGCCTTTCCTTCCCCAGCCAATCTCATATCATTGACAGTTGCAAAAGCCTGAGCGTATATCTCGAATAGATTTCGACATTACCGAAAGGAGTTATTCATGTCGCAGCAATCCATTCAGCGGGCGACACAGGTACTCGGCCTGTTCACCTTTGAACATCCCAGTTGGCGGGTCAGCGATGTCGCCAAAACGCTGGGCCTTGCCATAGGCACAGCGCACGGCATCATCAGTGCGCTGGAAAAAGCCACCTACCTTGAACAGGATCCATCCACCAAGGAATACCATCTCGGCCTCAAACTGCTGGAACTTGGCGCATTGCAGTCCGCCACCTTCTCGCTCAACCGCAAGGCCGCCACGCCCATAAGCTATCTCGCCCGTCACACCTCCACCATCGGCAGAGTGGGCGTGCTGAACAACGACGTAGTGCTTACCACCATGAGCACCGACCATCAGGAATGGCACCCGTCTTCCTACATTGGCCCCACCGTGCCCGCCTTCTGCACCGGGATAGGCCGTGCCATTCTCGCCTATCTGCCGGGTGAACAGGTCATCGCCCATCTGGCGCGGGTCAAACTGCATGCCTACACTCCCAAGACGCTTACGGATCCCGTAAAGCTGCGTCAGGAACTGGCAGCGACCAAGGAACGCGGCTACTCGCTGGTATACGGCGAGACCCTCATCCATCTGGACACAATCGGCGCGCCAATTTTCGGACCGGAAGGCAAAGTTGTCGGTGCAGTCAGCCTGAGCGGCAACCCCTCACAGTTCACCGACGGAGACATCATCTCCCTTGCACCGCAGCTGCTTGATGCCGCCATGGAAATATCCACCCACATGGGCTATCGCCCGCAACCTCATTTCCTGTAGGTCCGCCATGCCCGCACCTCAGCTTGCCATCGACTTCGAGGCCATTACCGAGCTTTTCAGGACTGCCCACGGCGAAGGTCGCAGCTTTCTGTACGAATACGAAGTGTACACCCTGCTTTCGCGTTCAGGAGCTGAAACGCCGCCCCGCGCCAACCTCATTCCGCGCGGCGCGCGCCCCTCTGATGAGGAGCTGACCGCCATTCCCGGCGAAAAAGCCGTGCTCAAGATCGTATCGCCCACCATCGTCCATAAGACCGAGGTGGGCGGCGTGCGTATTGTGGAGCGCGAGCCGGACCGCATCCGCTCCGCATGGCGCAGAATGCTCTACGAAGTGCCGGAAAATTACGCCACGTGGATAGAACGTTACCCCGATGCGGCTCCCGCCCAGTACCGCGGGCTTTCCGGCGAGGTGCTGGTGGACGCCATCAGCCGCGACCTGAAAGGCGTGCTGCAGGTACAGTTCATGCCGCCGGATTCCAGTGCCTTCGGCAACGAGCTGATCGTGGGCCTCAGGCGCACCCGTGAATTCGGCATGGTGCTCAGCGCGGGCCTTGGCGGAACGGACACGGAACTCTATGCGGAACGATTCCGCAAGGGACAGGCCATTGTAGCCGCCTCCACCGAATTGACGGACGGTGAGACCTTCTTCAGCCTGTTCCGCCAGACCATCTCGTACCGCAAGTTGGCGGGGCTTACGCGCGGCCAACGCCGCATCGTCACCGACGAGCAACTTATCGAATGCTTTGAGTCCTTCATCCGCATGGCCAACCACTATTCCCCCGCCAATCCGGATGCGCCCTTCATCATAGAAGAACTGGAAATCAACCCCTTCGCCTTCACGGACTTCCTCATGGTGCCACTGGACGGCATGTGTCGCTTCTCGCTGCCCGAACAGGTCGCCGTACCGCGTCCCGTGCACCGCATAGACGCCCTGCTGCACCCCAAGTCCATCGGCATCATCGGTGTTTCCGCCAGCCGCGAAAACTTCGGGCGCACCATCCTGCGCAATATTCTTGCCGAGGGCTTTGCACCCGAGAACGTGGTCATCATCCGCGAAGGCGAGACCACGATCGACGGCGTGGCCTGCGTGCCCTCCCTGCGCGACCTGCCCGCCCACATGAACGGCTCGGTTGACCTCTTTGTGGTGGCCGTTTCCGCCAAACAGGTGCCGGACCTCGTGGATGAGGTCATTGATCTGAACGCCGCGTCCAGCGTCATGCTCATCCCCGGCGGTATGGGAGAAACCGAGGAGAGCCGCACCCGCGCCGAGCAGGTCATTGCCCGCATCAACGCGGTGCACGCCACGGAACACGGCGGTCCCGTGTTTCTGGGGGCCAACTGCATGGGCGTTGTCTCGCGCCCGGGCAAATATGACACGTGGTTCATTCCCGAAGAAAAGCTGCCCAAGGAACGTGGCGGCACCTACCGCCGCGCCGCCCTCGTGAGCCAGAGCGGGGCCTTCATGCTGCACCGCATCAGCCAGTGCCCCGAACTGCGCCCCGCATACATGATCTCCATGGGCAACCAGACGGACCTGACGCTGGGCGACATGCTATGCTACTTCACGCAGAGCAGCGATGTGGACGTGATTGCAATCTATGCGGAAGGCTTCAACGATCTGGATGGGTTGGAATTCTGCCGCGCCGTGCGCGAAGCGGTTCTGGCAGGCAAGGAAGTGCTGTTCTACAAGGCGGGACGCACGCCGGAAGGCAAATCCGCCACCAGCGGCCACACGGCCTCTCTGGCGGGCGACTTCATGGTCTGCGACAGCTGCGTGCGGCAGGCGGGAGCCATTGTAGCCCGCACCTTCACCCAGTTTCAGGACCTTTTCCTGCTCTCGGAAACCCTGCACGGGAAGACCATCCGCGGCAACAGGCTCGGCGCTGTCAGCGGTGCGGGCTTTGAAGCCGTGGGCATGGCGGATTCCATCCACTCGGATGACTACGCCATGCGGCTGGCAAGTTATGCCCCCGCAACCCGCGACGCCCTGCAGACCATTCTGCGCGAAAAGCGTCTGGACAGCCTTGTAGGCATAGCCAACCCCATGGACATCAACCCTGCGGCGGATGATGAAACCCACGCCCTCGTTGCCGCCGCCATGGTGCAGGACCCCAACGTGGATGCCGTGATCGTGGGGCTGGACCCGCTTTCGCCCGCCATGCATACGTTGGCCGAGACGAATATTCCCGCGTACGCATTGCATGATCCGCAAGGCATTGCCGCGCGCATGGCAACGCTGGCTGCGGAATCGGACAAGCCCATTGTCTGCGTTGCGGACGGCGGCACGCTTTACGCCCCGTTACGCGACACCCTGCACGCGGCGAACGTTCCCGTGTTCCCTCTGTGTGACCGCGCCGTGGACGCGCTGGCACAGTACATTCAGGCCCGCCTGCACATGGAGAACATCCGCAGCCGACAGCAGACGACCACCGGCGTAACCTGCGTGAGAGATACAGGCCGCACACAGGGCGTCACGCCGTAATATACCGAAGAATAGTTTGCACGCCCCGCTGTCTCCTGACGGCGGGGCGTTTCATTTTCCCCGGCCGCCCTCCGTCAACACGACCCGCCGCGACAGGGGTGTTGCAAGCTGCGGCACCTGCAACAACTGCTCTGCTTCGCACCGCTAGTTGCTGCCGGTTCAGACGATCTCTCATAGACTTTCACCCTCCGGCTCTCGCGTAGCATATGGCTCAGGCGTTCTCTGGGCATGCCGATATCACGCAGAATATGATCATTCATCTCAAACAGATCATACAGCACCTTCCGCTGCTCCTTCGCCAAACGCCGAGCCTGCCTCCATGACCGAAAGCTGTTCAGCAGACTGTTTGTCATCAATATCAATATGTTCATACGCACCTCCGTTCTTTTCAACGCGAGAATGCCTCACCCGCATTGATAAGGGAAACGAATTGCCGTAATGAACATCATTAGAGGTGCTAATCATGGATATCGGAACAGACCTGCTCCGTGCGTTCGTGGCTGTGGCTGAAACCCTGAACTTCACACGTGCAGCGGAAGCCGTGCACAAGACACAATCCGCCGTGAGCCAGCAGATCAAGAAGTTGGAAAGCGATCTGGGGGTGCAGCTCTTTGACCGCAGCGGGCGAGCGGTACGTCTCACCAGTACAGGTGACACATTTCTCCCTCATGCGAGGCGCATACTCAAAGCCCACGACGAGGCGCTTGCCGCCGTGCGCACGCCGGAACTGACAGGGCTGGTGCGGGTAGGCACGTCCGACGAACTTTCCATGCGTTTTTTCCCCACCATTCTGAAGCGCTTCGCCGAATTCTATCCGGCCATGCAGGTGGAAGTACGCACGGATAACAGCGCAGAACTCAAACGCCTGTTGGACGCAAACGAGCTTGATTTCTTCATCAATACCTCAACATATCTCTTTGCAGGCACGGAGATCATTGCCCACACCCCGTTGATCTGGGTGTCTTCTGCCGGCTATCTCGTGCACAAGGAAACACCTGTTCCACTGGCGGTCTATTCTCAGGGCTGTTCCTACAGGCAACACGCCATAGAGGCCCTGAACACTGCGGGCCTTGCCTACCGCATCGCCTACTCCAGCCCTTCCCTTGCCGGACTGCATGCCGCCATTGCCGCCGGTGCGGCCGTTGCTGCGCTTACCCCCATATCCCTGCCGCCCAACGCACTGATTCTGGGCCCGCAAGAGGGCTATCCGCCGCTGCCCATGACCAATATCTACCTGGCAAAGGGCGAGAAAATGACCAGAGGCTCCAACTGCTTCATCAAGCTGGCCTGTGAAATCATACGGCAGGAAGAGGCACTTCTGGCCACCCTCCCCACCCCTTCTGCCCCTGCAGCATGACACCAGCAAAACAACAAACGCCCCGCAAGAGCCGAAGCTCCTGCGGGGCGTTTTTCATTCCGGCAGACGACTCTAGTCGATGTACGAGCAGCAGTAGTCCACGAGCGTTTCCACTACCAGCTTGAAGCTGGAGTCGGCAGGCACGTCAAAGCTCTCGCCGCCCTGCACGGTGCGCCAGTCGGCTTCGCCGGGCAGCAGAATCTTCATGCTGCCCTGCATGATTTCCATCACCTCGGCCTGTCTGGTGCCGAACTCGTACTCGCCGGGCAGCATGATGCCCAGAGTCTTGAACGACCCGTCCGCGAACACGACCTTGCGACTGGTCACCTTTCCGTCAAAATACACATTCGCCTTCTTGATCACAGTGACATTGGCAAATTCGGACATGTTCCTTCCTCTATCGCGTAACAGGTCAAACACCCCTGCCGCCTGTCGGCATACGGGCAATACATGACGATACTACAAAGATCAGCAGGCATGGTGCAAGGGGGATATGAAACGAAAAAAACCGCCATCTTTCGATAGCGGCTATTTTTCCTGTGGCGTCCCCAAGGGGATTTGAACCCCTGTCGCCTGCGTGAAAGGCAGGTGTCCTGGGCCAGGCTAGACGATGGGGACGCTTGATGGCTGGGCTGCAAGGACTTGAACCTTGATTGACGGAGTCAGAATCCGGTGTCCTGCCAATTGAACGACAGCCCAGTGCGCGAGGCAGATAACTAAAGAAACTCGCCCCCCTTGTCAACGAATTTTCAAATTTTCTTCAAATTCCTTTTCAACCCCTTTAAAACAGCGGGGTTAGCACCCTATCTGCCCTTATACCGTCAGGGTAGCCACTCCTCATCTTCGTATTTGTTTGCCCTGCAACAGCAAAACTCACTCATTCTCTTCCATTCGCCTTGATAACACCTCTGGATATCGGTTACGATAAAAGCATCCCCAGTCACCCAGACGAGACGGACATCATCATGCTGCGAACCACTCCTCACCCGCTCATGCGCAAGCTCCTCTGGAGCTCTCCCATTCGCATAGCCACCAGCACCTGCCTCGCCCTTACCTGCCTGCTCGTCATCGCCTTTTCTTACACTACTGCAGACCGTATTGCCGGCTTGGCCATAGACGGAACAGAAAGCTTCACGCATGAGGTTTCTTCAATCTTTGCAGATCAGGCAACGGGCATTGCCATTCAGCGCATCGTGGCTCAGGCCAGCTTAAAGGCGGCCACTGTAGAATCACGGCTGAGCAATGCCATGATCGTGGCCACCACATTGGCTGAATCGCTTGGCTGGACCCGTGAGTCCGGTCCCCTTGAAAGCATGAGCCGCGACAGGGAAAGCCTGCGTCTCAAGCGCCTGCTTCACAATCAGAAGGACTTTGCAGCCGTTTTCTCCTGCTGGGAACCCGGCATGTTTGACCAACAGGTTAAGGCATACGCCAATCGTTCCGGCTACGACGCCTCTGGCAGGTTCACAAGCAACTGGATGCGCCAGCCGGACGGTTCGATAGTCTCTGCTCCGCTGACGGAGTGCGACTCCGAAGAACTCACCGCGCAAGGCTTTCGCAGAGGGGATTTTAATCTCATAGTCAAGGAAACCCTGACCCCCCACTTCATAACCCTGCACCCATACATGATGAACGACAAGGTGACATGGCTCACCACGGCTACCGCTCCCATCATTGTCAGCGGGCGCTTTGCGGGCAGCGTCGGCGTGGGTTTTCAGGTCGATTTCATGCACAACCTCATGCTCTCACTGAAACAGGAACTCTTCGACGGTGGGGCCGATTCCTTCATCATATCCGGAACAGGCCATGTAGCCGCCTCCACGCTGAAAGACATCAGCACAGGCACACACATCAGCACCTTTGACGCCAACTGGAAGGAACACCTACGCGCCATTCAGGGCAAGACCACCTCGGCAGTGATCGAAGGGGACAAGCTCGTTATCGTCATCCCCCTTACTCTTACCGCCAATCACAACGACGTTGCGATTCTCATCACAGTTCCCACCTCTGTCATCCATACGGAGGCCACCCTGCTGCAGGATTCGCTCTTCGGCGAGATGGAGGTCATGCAACGCACCATCACCGGGCAACGAGACACCCTGATTCTTCAGCAGATGGGCATCGGGGGCGCTCTCATCGTCGTCACCGTCATCACCATACTGCTGCTCAGAAGCCTTGGCACCCAGAGCAAGGCCCTGCTGGAAAACGAGGCCCGTCTTCAGGAAATACTGCACAACACCAGCAACCTTGTCATAGTTACCGACCTTGCTGGAAATGTCGTTTTCGCCAACCCGAGTTTTGAGCACCTTACCGCCCTGCCGCACGAGCAAATCACAGGCAGACACATCAACGACCTGCTCCCCCCCGACGAGAAAACCCGAAGCGTGGGCGACCCCAGTTCCTCCCAGCAGGGGATCATTTCCCAGCAATGGGAAGAGTACTTCACCGTTCATGGAGAGCCACACACATTCCTGACCACCAAGTTTCCGCTGCACGACATCACAGGCCAGCCCTACGGTCTCTGTTCCATTGCCGTGGACATTTCCGAGCGAATGCGCTCGGAACAGCGAATACTGCAAATGGAACGCTATCTGACCGACATCATCAACTCCATGCCTTCAATCATAATAGGCCTGGACGAGAACGGGGCTGTCCGCCACTGGAACACCCACGCCACCGAATACTTTGCCATCGACAGAGAAGCTGCCATAGGGCAGCAACTCCCCACCCTCGTACCGGATCTTGCCGACCAATGGGCCAATGCAAGGCAGACCATCGCCAGCAACAGCCCGCACACGACGGAACGGACCAGACTTGCCACGTCCAAGGGGCGGATACCGGCCCGCATCGTCATCTACCCGTTGGAACGCGAGGGCAAGGCCGAAGCCGTCATCCGCATAGACGACATGACGGCACAGGCACGCATAGAAGAGGTCATGATTCAAACCGAAAAGATGATGTCCGTGGGGGGACTTGCGGCGGGCATGGCGCACGAGATCAACAACCCCCTCGGTGCCATTCTGCAGGGTGCGCAAAACATAGAGCGGAGGCTCTCGCCGGCCCTGGAGGGCAACCGGAAGGCCGCTGAGGAAGCCGGGTGCAGTCTGGAATCCATATCCGGCTACATGGAAAGCCGGAAGATACTGACCATGCTGAAAGGGATACGCGATGCTGGAGAACGGGCCGCACGCATCGTCCAGAACATGCTGAACTTCGCACGCAAGAGCAGTTCTGAACGCTCACAGCACAACCTTGCCGAATTGGTGGACAGAACGGTGGAGATGGCCCGAAGCGACTATGATCTGAAAAAAAGCTATGACATCAAGAAAGTTGCCATAGAGACTGATCACGAAGTCGGCCTGCCTCCCATTCCCTGCATCAGCACTGAGTTGGAGCAGGTTCTGCTCAACCTGATCAAGAATGCCGCACAGGCCATGGCCATGAGCGGAACAGAGAATCCGGTCATCCGCATCTCGTCCAGAAAGGATGGAGACTGGGCCGTACTGACGGTCGCCGACAATGGCCCGGGCATGCCTGAAGCCACCAGAAAAAGAGCGTTCGAGCCGTTTTTCACCACCAAGGCCCCCGGCATCGGCACGGGCCTCGGGCTCTCCGTTTCCTACTTCATCATTACGGAAAACCACGAGGGGAGCATCACGGTCGATTCCACCTCCGGCCAGGGAACAAGCTTCACCATCCGGCTACCCCTCGACTCGGCGCAAACCGAGACAAAGACGCAGCAGGAAACATAACCTGCCGCACCTTCACACGCCCGGCTCGTATCAGTTCAGGAATGGAAACGAATCAGGAAACCAGACGACCGTTACGCAGCGTCACCATGGTGTCTGCCACGGAGTGCAGCCAGTCGCGGTCATGGGAAACGATGACAAGCGTAGTGCCATGCCCGTCACGCATATGCATGGCAGCCACCCTGATACGCTCTGTCGACTCTTCATCCAGCGAAGAGGTAGGCTCGTCCATCAGCAGCACCTTGGGGCGCAACGCAATGCGCGCCGCAAGCGCCACACGCTGCGCTTCCCCACCGGACAATTCGAACCACTGCCTGTGCAGGAACTCCGCAGGCGGCAACCCCACTTCCTCAAGCGCAGCGCGTACGGTCTGCTCATAATTCCGCAGCCCGCGCACAGAAAGCCCGTAGGACACGTTTTCCGCAACGGAGCGCCGCAGCAGATATGGCTCCTGCGTCAGCAACGTCACATGCTTGCGCAGCAGGGCAGCCTTGGCACCGTTTGAAGCGCCCCCCACAGTCATGCCGTCAAAACGGACTTCTCCAGCCTGCGGCACTTCAAGAAAGGCCAACATGCGCATAAGCGTGGACTTGCCGCTTCCGTTTGGCCCGACAACGCCCACAATGCTCCCCGCACCGATGGAAAGGGAATCGATCTCCAGCGCCAGCCGTCCTGCATAGACCTGCCGAATGCCCGAAAGCGTATACAGGGCACTCATCTGCCAACCCTCCGCTTGAGACCGGAAACAGAAATATTCACACCGAAGGCAATAACCAGCAGTACAAGGCCCAACGCCACGCCCATGGCGAATTCGCCCTTGCCGGTTTCCAAGGCAATGGCCGTGGTGATGGTTCGCGTATGCCACTTGATATTGCCACCCACCATCATGGAGATGCCCACTTCAGACACTATCCGGCCATAGGCGGCAACGGTGGCCAGCATGACGTGATAGCGCACTTCCCAAAGCGTTGCCCGCAGCAACTGACTGCTGTCTGCGCCAAGCGTCAGCAGCGTATACTGCAGGCGGTCATCCGCATTTTCCACAGCATTTGCCACCATGGCCACGACCACAGGCAGACCGAGCAGCACCTGCCCCACCGCTATACCCTGCAGTGTAAACAGAAGCCCAAATTCGCCCAGCGGACCGCTACGCGAAATAAAGCCGTATACAATCAACCCGATGACGACCGTGGGGAAGGAAAGCAGGGTATCCACAATCAACCGCACCACCCGCCTGCCGGGAAAACGACAGTAGCCGAGCAGAAAGCCCAGTGGTGCGCCGAGAAGCACGGTGGCGACGATGGACATGCTGGAAACAGCCACGGTTGCATACACCGCGGACCAGGTTTCCTCATGACCACCAAACAGGAGCAGAAATGCTCTGTATATGCCTTCCAGTATGAAATCCATAGATGAACACCTGTTCCATAAAAAAGGGCGGTACGCAACCGCCCTTACATGTTTTCATCTCTAGAGTAACTTACGCCTACTTGCCCGCGTTGGGGGTGAACAGCTGCTTACCCATGAGGGAGAACTCGCCAATACGCTTCTGGGTGGCAGGGGAAGCCATCCAGTCAATGTACTTCTTGGCAAGATCAAACTTGGCATTGGGGCAGTTCTTGGGATTAACGGCCATGGCGCTGTACTGGTTGAAGAGAACACCGTCGCCCTCGACCAGAATGACCATGGGCGGATTGCCGTTGTGGGAAGCCTCATACTTGATGAAGGTACCGCGGTCGGTCATGGTGTAGGCGTTCTTTTCATTCGCTACGTTAATGGTGGGCAGCATGCCCTGACCGGTCTGGATGTACCATGCATCCTTCTCGGGCACTGCCATGCCGGAAGACTTCCACAAAGACAGTTCCTTCTTGTGGGTCCCGGAGTTGTCACCACGGGAGCAGAAGGGCGTAGCGGTGTGCGCAATCTTCTTCAGGGCGTCGCCCACGGACATACCCTTGACCTTGGCGGGGTCAGCAGCAGGACCGACGATCACGAAGTCGTTGTACATGAGCTGGGTGCGGTCCACACCAAAACCTTCTTCCACAAACTTCTTTTCGGAAGCGGGTGCGTGCACGAGAAGCACGTCAACGTCACAGTTCTGCCCCATGGCAAGCGCCTTGCCGGTACCAACAGCAGTCCAGCGGAGTTCTATGCCCGTCTCGGCTTCAAACGCAGGCTTCAGGACGTCCAGCAGGCCCGTGTTGTCGGTGCTGGTCGTGGTGGACATCATCAGAACCGGCTTCTCAGCCGATGCAACAGCAGGCAGGGCCAGCACCAGAAAGAACAACAGAGTAATAAGCTTCTTCATCCCATCTCTCCGAGCATGTGTTAGAATTAGTCATTTTAGGTACGCTCAAGAAACCGCAATCAAAATACACACCCCAAAGCAACCTGTCCAAGACAATATTCATACGCATACTGTGACACAGCCTGTTACCGCCCGAAATCAAAAGCACTTATCAACGAAAACAGTAAACGCAACCACCAAAAGAAACTACAAATAACTAAAACAAACACAAAAAGACTCTAAAACACATCACACATAGCCTACAGCACCATTCTGTGAGCGCAACTTCAATGCAAAAAACCGGCTATGAACCCAAATTGGCTGCCAGCGTGTGTGCATAGACCCATATCGGATTTATTCAGACATTTAGGGAGACAGGGGCAGAAACGTTGGAGAAAGGCAAAAAAATAGAGCGATTCGCATGATTCAAGGCGGAATTGGGGGGCAATCCTCAAACTTGTGCGAATCGCTCAATATGGACCGGAGAACTCCGGAAATATGGCGATATAGTCGTCAAACAGTGTATCTACCGTCCGACAAAAATCATCTAGCATCAAGAAGACCGGTTGGCAAGCTTCAGGTTGCAATAAAATCCTATTAGCATGATCGGGTTTATTTCTTGAAAATATAGAGCATGATACAGTGCGCATAGCACAGGCTATTTACTCACCCACAATGAAAACTGGTTCACATGTTCATGCAGCCCCAGACTGACAGATCTGGTGAAAAGCCGTTTCATCAGCGACTCTGGCAGGTCAGGCCTGCGCCCCACCGCAACCACCGCGAAGCACCCTTCATGCGCAAGGCGGATTATGGTTTCCACCTTGTCCAGCCCGTCCGTGACAAGCGTGCTGATACGCGAAGCCTCTATCCCGTTGTCCAATATCCGCTGGCGAGCCTCTGCAACTGCGGAACTGGCCACGATACCCGGCGAGCGCAGATGCAGAATGGTCACGCGCTGTTCCGGCTCGGTTCCCATCATGAAGCCTACATGGTCTGCCGCATGGGAGGCTGAGGCAGAGCCGTCAGCGCAGAGCAATATATTCCTGCGCGTGGGGTCCGGCTCGTTGCATATCCACACCGGAAAATCCACGCTCTCCCAGAGAATACCTCTGCTCACGCTGGTGGTGTACAACATTTCCATCCAGTCCAGATAGCGGCGCCCCACAACAACCGCGTCATACAGCCCCTTATGCGCTTCAGCGACAATGTCCTTCACCACGCCGTACTGCGTGGCAAGCACCTTGGTCTTCACCTTGTGCTCGGAAAAGCCGTGAGCGACCAGCCACCTCTTCGCGGCCTCGACCATCTCCCGCCCCTTGCGCACCTGCAGGTCCGACAGGATTATTCGAGTTTCCTCGTGCTTTGCCGCATAACCGGAAGGAGCCACATAAAGAACGCACACCTCCAGTTTATCCTTTTCCGCAAAGAAACCGGAGACAAAGCGCATTCCCCACATGGCGGTCATATCGTCGCTTACGGTCAACAAGACAGCCCTGTCCATCCCCACCTCCGGTTATTTTCCGAAGAGATAGTTGTATTTGACAGCAATGCCGTCCGTACGCTCCGCAAGTTGCCTCGCCACATTGACGGCAGTGGCATCGCTCACAACGCCGACCTGCCTTCCGAGATAATATTGCAGGTTCCCCTTGCTTTCGGCAAAGACCCAGACCACGGCATAGGCCGATCCGATTTCCGGGCGTGAGGCAAACTCCGGTTGTGTGGAGATGAGCAGATTGATCTTTGGAGAATCGCTGTCTGTCAGCTTGAACAGGCTGACCGTGTTGAACAGTTCCTTGAGCTGGAAAGTAAGCCGGATACCGGCGGGATCGTCCCCCTCATGCTCAACGGAAACTGCCGTGGCGCGGGCAGCTACCCGTTGCGGCGTGTCTTTGAGGGGCCTTTTGGTCTGCCCTTCCTCCGCAAAAGCCGACACCGACAGAAGCAGCAGGCAAGCCGACAGGCAAATGAGGCTCAGGGCGATCCGTTTACAGCGCTGCATGTCACACTCCTTTTTCGCATGGACTCATAGATGAGACCATACTAGCGCGACATGCTGCCTGAAGCAATTGATTATACGCTTCGCGCGGTTACTTGCCTTCAGGCTCCGGCAGGCGGATACACTGGGTCAACAGCAGCGAGCAGCCCGCAAGCCCTGCTGCACAGAGGAAGGGAATTCTGTAGTCCACCATCCAAAGCAGCCCGCCCGCCGCAGGAATGACCACGGCGGCAATATGGTTGATGGTGAAGCTCACCGCCATGCTGGGGGCAATATCGCCGGGATCGGCAATCTTCTGGAAGTAGGTTTTGATAGCCATGGCAAAGTTGTAGAAGACATGGTCAAGAACATACAACACGGCCACCAGCAACTTGCTGTCCACATAGGCATAGGCCACGAATATGAATATGAGACTCACATATTCCAGAGAGAGCACCTTGCGCTCGCCAAACCTGTTCACCGCGCGCCCGATGGCGGGCGATAGGTACCAGTTCACCACATTATTGATCACGAAAAGAGCCGTGATTTCCTGCACAGTGTAGCCGAAGCGCTGCACCAGCAGAAAAACGGCAAAGGCCACAAAAACCTGCCTGCGGGCCCCGCTGAAGAAGGTAAGCACATAAAAGAGCCAGTAGCGGGAACGGAACACCATGCCCTTGCGCTGACGAGGAATATTGGGCGAAGCGGGATTCTGCACGAGGCACCACAGACCTGCCAGTATCACAAACCCGCCGAAGAGACAGAACAAGGTACGGAACTCCAGATACGGAGCCAGCAGAAAAATGGTAGCGCCCACGGCAAGATTGGCGCCGGACGAAAAGCCCCTGAGCCGCCCCATCACCACCGGAGCCTGCGTCTTGTCGAAATACTGCAGAATGAGGGACTGGTTTGTGGTTTCATAATAATGAAACCCGAAGCTCATGATCAATGTGGTGATCAACAGCCCGTGAAAAGAGGGGAAAAAGCCCGCCAGCGCCACGCCGAGCCCGAGGGTGAGCACGGAAAGCGCCACAAGAGTATGCTCGCGCACCAGCAGGAGCAGATAGATGACCAGCAGGGCAAGAAAGCCCGGCACCTCCCGCAGGGACTGAACAAAACCGTTCTCCTCGCCGGTCAGTCCGGCCACATCCACGGCGAAATTGTTGTAAAGGGTGCGCCACCCCTGAAAGCCCACGGCCGCAGCCAGAACCATGATCAACAAAAAAAGATACATACGCCTGTTGTCGGCGTTTGTGGAGAAGCCCTTGGACATATCGTTTCCTTAGCGGGAGAAATGAATACGCGAAGACAAGCGGGAGAATCCCGTCGTTGCCGACGCACGAAACTGCAAGGGGAGGTAGCACAAAGGTTGCGGGTTAGGCTACCGGCAACATACGCCCAAGGCCTATCCTAATTCCGGGCTTCTCTGCAGGGGAAGCGAAATACGGAACAAGGCCCCTTTTCCGGGCTCGCTTTCCAGAACGAATTCCCCTCTATGGACTGAGGTGATGATATAGTGTGCAACAGAAAGCCCAAGCCCCGTGCCTTCGCCAGACGGCTTGGTCGTGAAGAAAGGTTCGAAAGCGCGCTTTTGCTGGGCTCCGGTCATGCCGGGGCCGTTATCCTGCACCTCAATGACAACACGATCATCGCCAACATAAGTGCGTATCCGAATCTCGGGCTTCCAGCCTTCGCCCCCTTCATAGGTAAACATCGCCTGTGCGGCATTGCGCAGCAGATTGACCACCACCTGCTCTATGCCTATGCGGGAACATGAAACCATGGGGAGATCCTTCCCGTATTCACGCACCACCCGGATCATTCTGAAATCATATCCCTTTTCGATACTATAGTCGTTATCCACCAGCCCCAGTGCCTTATCAAGAAGCTGATCGACGTGCACACCGCTGTGGGAAAAATCGGCCGTTCGGGCATAGTCCAGCATGTTGGTTACGATATCCGCAGCCCGCCTTCCTGCTTCGACAACACCGTCCAGCATGCGGTCAAGGTTGCGTTGCCTCACATACCGGTCAAGCGCTTCCAGATCGCACCCAACTTCGGCCGCGGCCTCCCTGTTTGCGGGAAGGTCGCTGGAAAGCCGACGCCGTACGTTCTGCGCTCCCTGCATGACGGCCCCGAGAGGGTTATTGATCTCGTGAGCCATACCGGCAGCCAGTCCGCCCACGGACATAACTTTCTCCGTCTGCACCAGAACGTCCTGAACCCTCACGCGCTCGGTGATGTCGTCCACCCGTATGACGCCCCCCCCTCCTTCATGTGTAAGGGGAAAAACCTGCACTTCGTAAAATATGGGGCCGCCTGCGCCTCTGGTTTCAGCGTTCCCATTCTGCATGAGGCACACATCTGCAGAGGGACGCATCTGAAAGGCAAGGCTGCGTTTTTCCGCAACGGCTCGGGATATCTCGTTCAAGCGGGGTTGCAAAAAAGGAAACGCACTATTCAGGGGACGTCCTTTGACCTGCGCCATATCCAGCCCCGTGCAGGCTTGGGCAGCCGCATTCCAATGCAGCACCCCCATTCTTTCATCTACACAGATCACGATGGACGAAACGGCATCCAGAATACCCTTGATAACCCCGTGAGCCGCTTCCAGTTCCCTCGCCATCTGCCTGCGCTCGGTGACATCCAAGGCTACCGAAAGCAGTACTTCCGTACCGTCCTCTTCGGGCTCAAGGGTCAGAGTCCTTCCCAGAAGCGCTTTTTCCTGCCCCTGATGGGTTGTAAAGAGTATCTCGGTCATGCCATCCAGGCCAGTTCCCTTGCCCGCAGCCGAAACCAAAAGAGAGTCAGGCACCGGCAACCCGTGCACCGGCCTGCCGATATCAGAATACTCCAGACCGAACATGCGGACAGCTCCCGGGCTCACCGCTTCAACGAAATGCAACCCACCGCGTTTTTTGCTCAGAATGAACGCTACACCGCCAGCCACGCGGAACATGCCGTCGAGCCTTGCATTACTCGCCCGCAGGGAGGATTCAAACGCCTTCTGCGAGAGCAGATTGCGTCGCACAAGAAGAAACAGCAGAGCAGCCGTAACCAGAATGAAAAACCATCCTTTATACGTCTGCACGGTCGTCATGGTTCGCGCATCGTCAATGGTGTAATCCAGCAGCAGGTCGGAAAAACGTATCCACAGCACACCGAACACGCCGTAAACAATCGCAGTTTTCAGAGCAGCCCGCGTGATGGAAAAGCTTTTCTTTCCATTGGAAAACACTCTCATGGCTCCTCCGAGTTCGAATAGCAGAACAACGCCGTCAAAATACTTCCGCCTCAAACCAGATTATCTGTGTGCCTGACTGCTGCCAGGCATCCTCAGGCAGTCCCGCCTTCCGACAGGTTTGCGCAAGAAAGGTTTCCCTGTCCCATCCCCACTCGACGGGAACCTGCGGCAACAGCAGGCCGGAATGCATTCCGCGCCGGATGATAAGGCCATGCCTGCCAATTTCTATGGCCTGCACATCATCACACGGTGTCAGCGGGCCAAGTACGGAAATTTCCACATCCAGCCCTTCCAGCTCTTCGGCAGCAAGGGGAGAAAAACGGGGATCCTCAAAGGCTGCAGCCTGAGCCATGCGGGTGATGGTTTTGTACAAAGGCTCTTCTGCCATCACATAGCCGATACAACCACGCAAGGCGCCGTTACGCTTCAGGGTCACAAAAGCGCCCAAAGGCAACTGCAACGTCTCAGAAGGCGGTACGGGCGCAGCCTCGGCAACGTCACCGCCCTTTCCTGCCAGCCTGTGCAGGATGCTCCACCGCACCAGATCCAGCAGATACTGTTTTTCTTCTTCCGACAGGGTCAACCTGAATTGCTTTGTCATACGCCTGCGCTCCGTCACGCTACCGTTGGAACAATCACTCTTACGACCACAATAACGCATTCCCGAGTTTTCAATCAAGCTGAGGGGCAATACAGCCTAATGCAGCGCCTAACCCCAGACGAAAATGGCCCCGCCAAGCGCAAACAGGACAACACCCGTTGTCTTGTTGATGATGCCCGCATGGTTTCCGTACAGTCGTTTCATGAACGGCGTATGCAGGAAATAGACGAACACGGCCCAACCGAAGAGACCTTCAAGCACGATGACCGCGCCATAGGCGAGACGCTCGAACAGGGATGTCTCCGGCGTGACAAGCTGCATGAACACGCTGAGAATGAACATGGTGACCTTGGGGTTGAGCAGGTTGCAGAACAAACCGTCACGAAATCCCTGCCCTGCGGTGGTGCACAGCCCCCCCTGCCCTTCCAGCTGCACGGTATCCCTGTCCGTAAAGCAACGCCAGCCTACATACAGCAGGTAGACTGCACCGGCATAACGCAATGCCGCAAATACCATGGGATTGCTTTTGATGATGATGGCCAGCCCCAGAACGGAAAGCATGACATGAAAACACAACCCCACACAGACCCCTAGCACGCAGGCGTAGGCGGCACGGCAACTGCCGCCACCTTCCTCTTCACCGGAATAGCCATGCGCAGCTGTGGAATGCTTGATGAGCAGCATCATATCCGGACCGGGACTCATGCGGGCAAAGAAACAGACGGTGAAAAGCGTGAGTATGGTTTCAATCATCGGGAGCATCCTTCAGGAGCGGCGTTCGATCACTGCATAGGCCATCATGACCGCCTTGTGCAAGCGCACGCCAAAGCAGAACAATGCTTAAGCAGCTCTTTGCAGCGCTCGCCCCTGCGCTTCAAGTGAAAAGCCCCTCCTGCGAGGGGCTTCAATTTAAAAACCTTCTTCCAGCGGCGGCCAGACAAGGCAATTTCCGGCGGCAGCCAGCTTTGGCTTGTCCGACGAAGCAAGCCGCACAACGCGTCCCTCAAGGCTGAGCCGATTCTCCGCCAGCCACTGCAGGGCCTGCGGGTAGACACGATGTTCTGCACTGTGGATGCGCTGCTTCAACGTCTCCACATCCTCTTCCGGATTCACGGGAACAGCGGCCTGAATAATGACCGGTCCGTGATCCATGATCTCATCCACGAAATGGACGGTGCAACCAGCAAGCTTCACGCCGTACTCATGGGCATCCGCCGCTCCCCTCACACCCGCAAAGGCGGGCAGAATGGCGGGATGGATGTTGATGACCTTGCCGGCAAACGCCTGAAGAAAAGCCGACGTGAGCAGACGCATGTAGCCTGCCAGAACGATGGTGTCCGCCCCGGATTCCTGTATGGCCTTGATCATGGCCTGATCAAAGCTCTCCCTGTCGGGATAGTCTGTATGGGGCAGGCACAGGGTTGGCACGCCCACCGCCTCGGCACGCTCCAACGCATAGGCATTGCGTTTGTTGCACAGCACCAGCCTTATATCCACATCCAGCACGCCTGCTGCGTGCTTATCCAGTATGGCTTGCAAGTTCGAGCCATTGCCCGATGCAAGCACAGCAATTTTCAAGGCCATGTGCGGCATCTCCCTATGAAGCGGGAAAGGTCTCAGGCGAAGAGAGGCTGCGTCGATCCGCCCCGCCTCATCCATCCTATTCCGTTTTACTCCCGCATCAGCGTTTCGCGCCGATGGGGACAGTATGCATCCGTTCTCGTCTTTCTTTGCCAGAGGTCGGCGGGTTTGGCAAAGGTTGCAGGCACCACCCGACACCACGGCTCAAGCGCTACAATGAACAAAGGCCGGAGCGAACTCCGGCCTTATTGCAATCATCATAACCTGTAGCGGCTACAGATTCTTCTTCAGTTCTTCCACCAGCGCGGGGATGGTGTAATCCTCGGGCTGAATGTCAGGGGTGAAGCCGTAGGATTCCAGCGTCTTGGCGGTGATGGGACCGATGCTGGCCAGCTTGAGGTTGGCCTTGTGCGTCTTGACCACATCGGGAGACACCAGCGCGAAGAAATTGTCTACGGTGGAGGAGGAACCAAAGGTGACGCAGTGCAGTTCGTCCTTCTCCAGCAGCTCCATCACGGCGTCCTTGGCTTCACCTGCGGGCACGGTTTCGTACACGGGCAGAATGTCCACGGTGGCACCGGCCTTGCGCAGTTCTTCCGGCAACACTTCGCGGGCTTCCATGGCGCGGGGCAGCAGCACCTTGGAGCCGTTCATGCCGCGCTCCAGCAGGCCCTTGACCACGCCTTCAGCCACATACTTCTCCGGAATGAAGTCGGGCTCGATGCCCTTTTCACGCAGGATGTCCGCAGTTGCGGGACCAATGGCCGCCACCTTGACCTTGCCGAGGGCACGGGTGTCGAGACCCAGTTCAGCCATCTGCAGCCAGAAGTGCTTCACGCCGTTCACGGACGTAAAGATGAGCCATTCGTATTCATCCAGCTTGCGGATGGCCGCATGCACTTCAGAATAATCCGGCAGCGGATTGATCTTGATGGTGGGGAACTGAATCACGTTAGCGCCCAGCTTGCGCAGCTGTGCAGCCATGCCGCTGGCCTGCTCTCGTGCGCGGGTAACCACCACGCTCTTGCCCAGCAGGGGCAGCTGCTCGTACCAGTTCAGACGCTCGCGCAGGTTGACCACGCCGCCCACCACGATGAGGGAAGGAGAGGTGAAGCCCTGCGCGGGACCGTCGATGGGAAGCTTCTCAATGGTGGAAGCCATGGAGCGGTGCTTGGTGGTCGTGCCCCAGTGCACCAGTGCGGCAGGCGTGTTGGGGTCCATGCCGTGCTTGATGAGCTGTTCAGAAATATGGGGAAGGTTCTTCATACCCATGAAGAACACCAGCGTTGACGTGCCCTTGGCCAGCGCATCCCAGTTATGGGAGGAATCCGGCTTGTCGGGATTCTCATGGCCGGTGATGAAGGCCACGGAAGAGGCGTAATCGCGGTGGGTAAGCGGAATGCCCGCATAGGCGGGACCGGCAATGGCAGACGTGATGCCGGGAATTTCCTCAAAGGAAACACCCGCATCCAGAAGCTCTTCGGCTTCTTCGCCGCCGCGGCCGAACATGTAGGGATCGCCACCCTTCAGGCGCGCAACAACCTTGCCTTCCTTGGCCTTGTCCACGATGAGCTTGTTGATGCCTTCCTGCGACAGGGTGTGGTCGCCGCCCTTCTTGCCCACGTAGATGATTTCCGCGCCGGGCTTGGCGTAGTTCAGGAATTCGCTGTTGGCGAGGTAGTCATAGACAATGACGTCCGCTTCGCTCAGCACATCGCGGCCCTTTATGGTCAACAGACCGGGATCGCCCGGTCCGGCTCCGATCAGGTAAACTTTCATCGCTCCTCCGCAAATGAATCGGGCAGCACTCCCGATCCGATGAATATTCAGCTACGGGTACCGCGGCGTTTCCGCGAGTTCCCTCAGGTATCCGTCAATGCCGATCTCGCGCATACGGTCGTTCTGCGCACGCCACTTCTTGAGGACCGGCTCGGGCAACCCCGTATTCGTACAGGGGTATTCGTCACATTGGAAGCAGAATTCCACACCCTTGGCTGTGGTGCAGTCCATAACATTGCAACTGGGCAGGCACACCCGCTTACCGGAACGGCACCCGGCACAACGCTCTTCCGCAAGGGACTCCAGCACACGGCGAAACTGCGGATACTCCGCAAGCGCAGGGTTGATCCCCTGCAGCCGAGCCGCGTAGGCATGAAAATTCTCACCCAGCAGCGCCAGCAATTCCCGCGACAGGGCCACGGTTCTGCCTTCCGAGCAGGATATGCAGCGGGAGCAGTCCAGCCCGCAGGAGGCGACCAGATGACGCGGCGCTATGGGC
The DNA here is from genome assembly GCF_026230175.1 of Desulfovibrio mangrovi. NCBI lineage: Bacteria > Pseudomonadati > Thermodesulfobacteriota > Desulfovibrionia > Desulfovibrionales > Desulfovibrionaceae > Desulfovibrio > Desulfovibrio mangrovi. Next base: position 3,661,315 of record NZ_CP104208.1, on the reverse strand, counting down.
ATACACTTCTCCCGGAAGCTGTTTCTATTCTATGTGGCCTGCGGCGCTTTTTCGCTCCGCTGGCCAAAGGGCCAACCGGCCCTTTGGAAACCCTTTTTCGTACTGGCACACACTCCGCGTGTAGAAAGGATTTCCTCTGCAAACTACGCCGCCCCTCCCACACCCAAACAACCTTTGTTAAGCCGGGAACAACACGACGAACGAATTTCTCTCGCTATCACAGGGTGCAGGGGGATTATCCCCCTGCCCGCCGGAGGCGTGCTTAAAAACGCCACAGGCGAAACAATGCAACAAAATTCTTGAACTAAATACACGAGCGGCCTGCGATTGCAGGCCGCTCGGTCATTACATTCTATTCCATGGCGTCACGGAAGCGCTTCTGCAGCTTCTGCAGCTTGTCCAGCGTCTCTTCCAGTTCGACGGCGCGGTCCTTTTCCTTCTGCACGATTTCGGCGGGAGCCTTGGCAACGAAGCTTTCATTGCGCAGCTTGCCGAGCACGCCCTTCAGATCCTTTTCCACCTTGCCGAGTTCCTTGTCCAGACGGGCAAGTTCATCATCAAAGTTCACGTGACCGGACAGGGGCAGAATGATTTCGTTGCCGGAAACCACACTAGAAGCGGATGCCTTGGGAGCCTTCACGTCCGAACCGCAGGTAACGCTGTTCAGACGGGCAAGGAAGAGCATCACTTCGCTGTTGGCTTCAAGCAGCCCGCGCACTTCTTCGGAAGCGGTACGGATGAGCATGTCCATCTTCGCGGAAGGCGAGATGTTGAGCTCGGCCTTGATGGTACGCACGGCCACGATGGTGTTCTGCACCAGCTCCATGTCCGCTTCGGCTGCGCGGCTTGCGCATTCGGGGCGAAAGGGCGGGAAGGGCATGGTGGCGATATCGCGGTTATCGATGCCGGGCAGAACGGTCCATACTTCGGCGGTAATGAAGGGCATGACGGGGTGCAGAAGCACCATCATTTCCTGCAGAACGATCCAGAGCACGTACTGTGCGGCCTTTTCGCGCTCGCCGCCCGCACGCATGTCGGGCTTGATGAGTTCGAGGTACCAGTCGCAGAACTCGTTCCAGATGAACTTGTAGTGGTTCTGGGCAACTTCGTTGAACTGGTAGGCGTCGGTTGCAGCTTCGGTGGCCTTCTTAAGCCCCTCGAGGCGGGAGAGAATCCACTTGTGGTGCAGGTCCACCTTGGTCAGATCAACCGGAGCGGGCGCGGTTTCGGGCAGGTTCATCAGCGCGAAACGGGTGGCGTTCCAGATCTTGTTGCAGAAGTGGCGGTAACCTTCGATACGCGCTTCGGAAAGCTTGATGTCGCGGCCCATGGCGGCGAAGGAGGTCAGCGTGAAACGCAGGGAGTCACAGCCGTACTTCTCGATCATTTCCACGGGGTCGATGACGTTGCCGGTGGACTTGGACATCTTCTTGCCGTGCTCGTCACGCACGAGAGCGTGAATGTACACGTGCTTGAAGGGCACTTCGTCCATGAACTGCAGGCCCATCATCATCATGCGCGCCACCCAGAAGAACAGGATGTCGAAACCGGTAACGAGCACGGAGGTGGGGTAGTACTTGGCGAGTTCGGGGGTCTTGTCCGGCCAGCCCATGGTCGTGAAAGGCCAGAGCGCGGAAGAGAACCACGTATCGAGCACGTCCTCGTCCTGCGTGAGATTGGTGCTGCCGCACTTGCAGGCTGCGGGCGCATCGGTATCCACGAGCAGCTCGCCGCAGTCGGCGCATACCCATGCAGGAATGCGGTGGCCCCACCAAATCTGACGGGAGATGCACCAGTCACGGATATTATCGAGCCAGTGGTTGTAGGTCTTGATCCACGACTCGGGGAAAATCTGGGTCATTTCCGGCACGGCGGCCTTGGCGCGCGGAGCCAGCTTGGTCATGGCCACGAACCACTGGGTGGATACGTAAGGCTCAACCACGGTCTTGCAGCGGTAGCAGTGGCCCACGTTGTGATCATGCGGATCGATATGGTCAAGATAGCCTTCAGCTTCCAGCGCTGCCAGAATCTTGGTGCGTGCCTGCGGGCAGGTCAGTCCTGCGTAGTCGGCGCCGGCAGACTCGTTCAGCGTGCCGTCGTCGTTCAGGATGTTCATCACCTCAAGGTTGTGCTTGCGGCCCAGTTCCCAGTCGTTATGGTCATGGGCGGGGGTCACCTTCAGGCAGCCGGTACCGAACTCGATATCAACGTACTTGTCGCCGATGATGATGAGCTTGCGGTTCACCAGCGGCAGGATGACATGCTTGCCGATGAGGTGGTTGAAGCGCTCGTCCTCGGGGTTCACGGCCACGGCGGTGTCCGCGAGCATGGTCTCAGGACGGGTGGTGGCGATGGTCAGATGGCCAGAGCCGTCCTCAAGGGGATACTTGATGTAGTGCAGGGCACCCTTTTCAAGGCTGTGATCCACTTCATCGTCGGCCAGCGCGGTATGACAGCGGGGACACCAGTTGATGATGTAGTCGCCCTTGTAGATGAGGCCCTGATTGTAGAGCTCCACGAACACCTTGCGCACGGCCTTGGAAAGACCTTCGTCCATGGTGAAGCGTTCACGGGTCCAGTCCACGGATGCGCCCATCTTGCGCACCTGATTCAGGATGCGGTTGCCGTAGTCTTCACGCCATTCCCAGACGCGCTCAATGAACTTTTCACGGCCGAGATCGTGGCGGCCCTTGCCTTCCTTTGCGAGCTGACGTTCCACCACGTTCTGGGTGGCGATGCCCGCATGGTCGGTGCCGGGAATCCACAGCACGTTCTTGCCCTTCTGACGCTGGTAGCGGCAGAGAATATCCTGCAGGGTCAGGTTCAGGGCGTGGCCCATGTGCAGCGCGCCCGTGACGTTGGGCGGAGGAATGACAATGGAGTAGGGCTCTCCCTCGGCGTTCGGGTCCGGTGTGAAGACCTTGTTTTCTTCCCAGTGGTTGCGCCACCGTTCTTCTACGTCCTGAGGTTCGTATCCCTTCGGGAGTGCGTTTTCCGACATGTCATTCTCCAAAAAACATGGTATTGCGATATGTTGCCACCGGCGATAGATTCCGGTGTCGCGTTTCGGTTTGCGTAAGATCCGCCCCGCTGCTACACTGCCGACTTTCAAGCCGCCAGATAGCACAGAGCGGCCAAGTCCGCCAGACGGACACACTAATGAGCGGAAGAACAATGTCAAGCATCTATATATTATGGGATGAATCCCACATCTGGGGCCTGCTTGTCTGGCGGGCCATAGAAGCCATGCAATTGCCCTATCGCATCGTGCGGGGGGAAGAAATAGCCCACGGACTGCTTTCTGGCAAGCCGCCCGCGTTGCTGCTGGTGCCCGGCGGCAATGCGCGGTTGAAATCCGACGCGCTGGGTGAAGCGGGCCTTGATGCCATCCGCGGATATGTGAAGAACGGCGGCAGTTATCTGGGCTTCTGCGGCGGCGCGGGACTGGGTCTGACCAGTGCTGACGGCCTTGGCCTGTGCCCGTGGGGTCGCGCCAAATTCACCGATCGCATGCAGCATTTTGTGAGTGGCCACATTCACGCCAGCATCGGCACGGATATTTCCGGCGCACAGCACCTCATTCCCTCCACGCTGGGAGAGTCGCCGCTTGTGCCCATCTGGTGGCCTGCCCGATTTGCACCGGAAGAAGGCACCAACGTGGAGGTGCTGGCCAGCTACACCACGCCGGGTGAAGATTTCTGGATTGCCGACCTGCCGCTGGGCACCCTGCCCCCCGGCACCTTCAACGACTGGGAAACGCTCTACGACATCAAGCTGCGCCCCACCTTCCTGACAGGTCAACCCTGTGTGCTTTCCGGCACCTACGGCAAGGGCCGCTACGTGCTCAGCTACACACATCTGGAAACGCCGGATTCGCCGGACGCCAACCGCTGGCTCACACACATCATCCGCGAGCTGACCAGAAGCGAGGCCTGCCCTGACGGTTTATCCGCTACAAGCTCCGCCGTGCCGCCGTGGAATCTGGAAAACGCCCCCACCGTATGGAACGATCCCGCGCTCGTGCAGGCACGAGAAATCTTTGACGACATCGTCACCATCGGCAAGAACCATTGCCTGTTCTTCCAGCGCAATGCATGGCTCATCGGCTGGCGTGCGGGCATTCCCGGCGCGAACCTGAACAACCTGTACAGCGCCATCTGCTCGGCCGTGTCTTCAGAACCCACCGAAGACGCGCTGGCCTATTGGAACGACGTTTCCGCCACTTTCCTTGAGAAACTGCGCCTCTTCCACGAAGGCGTGAAAGGCTACCTGCTGGCGGAGCGCCTTGCCATGACGCTTTCCAAGACCTTTCCCGAGACGGTCTCCCGCGAGTCCCTGAAGAACCAGCGCACCGCCCTCTTCGGCCCCCCCATGGCCAGCGGCGGCCTGTATCTGGACCTGCTGGAAATTATCGACCGCGTCATGTACCTGCTGCTGCCGAGGGAATAACCCGCAGAGCCTATCCTTATTATATGGAACAAGAAACGGCGTTACCGGAATTCGGTAACGCCGTTTTGTTTGGAGATGTATAGGAGTTGAACCTTCAAAAATAACTGAAGGAAGCCACATAAGCCCACATCATCGCCAGCGTAGCTAAGGGGGATGCGGAAAGGATAAACCATAGGATAAAGGCCGATGGAGAACCACCGGCCTACTGCCAATCTACCTGCGCTTGCGGGCGGCCCAAAGCTCCATGCAGAGCATTATGCAGCCGCAGGCAATAAATACATATGCCCCCCACCATGGCAAAGGCGGGCCATTATATTTAAAATGAGGATCTTTGGCTCCTAACCCAATAATCCCTGTTGCAATAAAGAATCCTGCAAACGCGACATTACCCATCTTAATCTGCATTGCAACCTACCAGCTATCTTTTGCATAATCATAAGAAAAACCTATTACCCCACCCAACTGCTGAGCGGGATTACCACCTATCATCGGGCTCTTGATCCCATCTGCAACGTCGTATGCATTATTCAACATTTCGGCATTGCCGTAGTATGCAGCCTTCGCTCTATCCACCATTTGAGCAGTCTTATCACCCACTCGCTGCACTCCGGCCTGAACAACTGCAACGGTTGCGGGCGACATTGCTACCTTGGCAGCATCAACTGCCGCAGCACCCGCAGCCTTTGCAGCCTGTATTGCAGGCTTAGCCGCCACCGAGCCGACACCAGCAACAACATCAACAGGGTCTATCGCTGGCTTTTGCAAGCCCTTTTCCCCAACGGGCACCCCGTTCTCATTGAAGTACACCCCGTTCTTTACTGTCCAACCTTCGGGGAGCACCTCTTGCTGGGGAGCAGAAGGCTTGGGCGGAACAGCAGGAATCTCTTCACCCTGCTCAGTAATATCCGGCGCTTTCTTGGCCGGTTCCGATTCCTTTTTCTGCTCCGCGCCATTCCCGTTGCCAGCCTCACCAGCCGCAGGCTCCAACCCCAGCGGATCCACCAGATTCACCGGATCAGACCAGCAGATACGGGGCAGTAGCCGTAGACATCCACGTCGCCGCCAGCGTAGCCGAGGGGGTCGGGCCAATCCTATTGGTCGAAGCGGCCGATGCTTGGGTCATATTCTCGGTAGCCCAGATGAACAAGGCCGGTATCGACATCGAACAAACCGCCGCCGAAGCCGAAGGGGATGCGGAGAGGGTAGGCTATACAAGAAAGGCCAACGACAACGCCGTCGGCCCATTATTATTCTAGTTACGCTTGCGGTAGCCCAAAGCTCCATGCAAAACATTATGCAGCCGCAACATTACTAGCTTGTTTTTGCATCCCCCTGCTAGCCTCTCCAGTGACGTTACTCAAACCACACAACACTCAAAACTCAGCCACAGTAGAATCACGATCAATTAACAACTACGCCACTTTCTATCTTATGCATCACACTTGAATCTTTTGTAACCAGATACGACCCATTATATTTAAATTCCTTTACAAGGGCATAAGCAATAATAAGAATAAATATCACAGCATATTCATCGGCTAAAAAAATACGGATCACACCTAACGCCAAAAGCAAAACTGCAAAACAATATCTTCTCATTGTAAAATCTCTAAACACAAATTGATCATACCCTATATACTTTTCCTTATGAGTCTTTTCAAATATATAGTTAACAATCCAAAACACAAGCAAGCACCACATGGAAGCAGACGACAACAAACCAGTTACAATATCCATATAGATTTTCCTTAATGCGGAGAAGAGGAGCTCCCCTTCTCCGCATTGCTAATTATTGTTCCCGTACTCCGTTAACAAACTCTTCTATTCCTTGCTTGACAATGCCACCCAAACAGCCCGCAGGGGCAGCTCCAGGGCCAAGCCCTATTGCAGCCCCAGATGCTCCTCCGACACATGCCCCAACAATCCTTTTCGTAGCGCCCGGCCTCGGCTCTACCCCCGGCACCCCCTCAGGATACTGAGATTGGCGAATAACCGGGTTATCCAGAGGAGGCATCCCGGGCACCACGGTAGGGGTGTGGTCTGTGGACCTCCGCACCTCATTAGCAGCCGCTCCCTCCAACCCCAGCGGGTCCACCAGATTCACCGGATCATCAAGGCAGTAGCCGTAGACATCAACATCGCCGCCAGCGTAGCCGAGGGGGATGCGGAGAGGGTAGACTATGCAAGAAAGGCCAACGGCAAAGCCGTCGGCCTTACAAATCACTTCTGGGAAGAATCGTCTCCCTTTGATCGCAGCTTATTGGCAACGACTGGAATCAAAATGCCTACAGCGATCAAAACATAGGGCACCCAACTATACATAAGCACCCCCTCACGAGTGTAATAGTCGCCCGAAAGCAATGGCCATATACCAAGAAAAAGGAATACCAATGAATTTAGCCAATCTCCACGAGTCACTTTCACAATTATTCTCCCTGAATCATTTCATAAACTTTGCTAGCTGCGAATCCTCTAATACTTGCCCAATTTAAACTAGGAGGACCAGGAATAACCGCTCCCCCGATGGCTTCCATGGCAGGCTCCATATATTCAGGATGGCTAAGCACAGCCATACCCGCAGCCTTTGCAGCCTGTATTGCAGGCTTAGCCGCCACCGAGCCGACGCCAGCAACAACATCAACAGGGTCTATCGCTGGCTTTTGCAAGCCCTTTTCGCCAACGGGTACCCCTTTCTCATTGAAGTACACCCCGTTCTTTACTGTCCAACCTTCGGGGAGCACCTCTTGCTGGGGAGGAGAAGGCTTGGGCGGAACAGCAGGAATCTCTTCACCCTGCTCAGTAATATCCGGCACTTTCTTGGCCGGTTCCGATTCCTTTTTCTGCTCCGCGCCATTCCCGTTGCCAGCCTCACCAGCCGCAGGCTCCAACCCCAACGGGTCCACCAAGTTCACCGGATCATCAAGGCAGTAGCCGTAGACATCAACATCGCCGCCAGCGTAGCCGAGGGGGTCTGGCTGGATGAAGCGGCCGATGCGCGGGTCGTACTCGCGGTAGCCGAGATGGACAAGGCCGGTGTCAGCATCGAACAAACCGCCGCCGAAGCCGAAGGGGATGCGGACATCCTGCGTCAGCATACTGACAACATTACCGAATGCATCATGTTTGTAAGCCTGTATCAAATCGCCGTTTGCGTTGGCAACCGCAAAGGGGGTGCCCGATTGGTCAAAGGCGAGGGAGAGGCGCAGGCCGCCGCGTTCCATGCAGACGGGCATGCGTGAGTCCTGTGCATAGATAAACCGGCAGAGGCCGGAACCGTCGGGGCGGGAGGTGCTTTCCAGCGTTACGGCGTCGCGCCACGCGAACTTTTCCAGCATGACGCCGTTCACGGACTTGGCGATGCGTCTGCCAGCGGCATCAAGCAGATATTCGATCACGCGACCATCGGGCAGGGCCACGGCGACGAGGTTGCCGGCGGCGTCATAGTCGTAGCGGGTTTCTCCGGCGGGGGTCAGGCGGCGGGCCAGCCTGCCGGACTGGTCATACACGAAGCGCACGGTACCGGCCTGCACCATCCGGCCAGCCTCGTCATAGACATAGCGAGTCTCGCCAACGCCAGCGCGGGTCGAAGCCAGACGCTCGCCTGCGAGACCATAGACATACACCTCAGTCACGATTTCGGTTGCGCCCGCAGCCTGACCATACGACACATCCAAGCCCTGCCCGTAAGGCTGACACCCTGCCGCCGCAACTCCGGCAGCACGAGGCACCTTCCGGTCACCTACCGAAGCGGCAACAGCTTCCCCCTTGGCGACAATGACACCGCTCGCGACCAGTCGCCCTGCTGCATCATAGGCATAGGTGCGCACGTCCTTGCCCAAGGGAGTGCTCATAACCTTGCGGGTGATGCGACCTTCCTCATCGCGCTGCACGAAGAGTTCGGCAAAGACCGGACGCATGGCGGGCAGGGCCACGCTGGGGGTGCCCCCCTGTGCGACACCATATGCGGCCCCCTGCGGACTGACCGCAAAGCGTCGCAACTCTTCGCGGGGCAGCGAGTCCGGCGTCAGGTCGCGAATCTGGTCCGGTCCGGCCTGAGGCATGGCGGCGCTGCCGGAATTTGTGCTTCCTGCGCCCTCCGCTGCGGCACTGCCTCCCTCTGCCGCTTCTCCATCATCCCCCTGCGGAACAAGTTCCCTGAACCAGTCTGCCTGACCGTTGGAACCTTTCGCCCCCGCAGAGCGATACCCCGCCTGATCCGCAAACACGGGCAAGCCGTTGTCGTCGAGTTGCGTCTCCCACTCGTCCGCGAACATGCCGCTCACGTCAAACGCACCCCGCTCCTCGGAAGGCCGCACGTCTGCTGATGCAACGGCACGCCCCGCCGCAGCGGTGCCCCTGCCGCCCACCTGTTTCGCCGCCATAGTGCGACCGGCTCCGCCACACGGCCCCACCATGTTGGCCGCCTTCCAGCCTGTCTCCTGTTCACCGAACATGGCCCGCAGGTACTCCTCCGTGCTCATGGGCACATCGGGATTCATGGCCGCCGCCATGGCGGCGTTACGGGGCTTCGGCGCAAAGGCCTCTGTCCGCAGCCACTCCTCGGTGGTCATCATGCGGGTAAGGGCTCCGCCTGAATGTGGATGAGAATGTCTCGCCACGATCTGTCCTCCTGTTACTTGCAGTGAAGCGGAGCCCTGTGCCCCGCATGAGGCAAAACCCGTATCACAGGCTTTTTTCGGACAATCGACGAGAGCATGGCGTGAAGGCGATGAAAAGACGGTACCGAAGGGGCGCAACAGGGGGTGGACAGGATATACCAAACAGGCTGCAGGCCTCTGCTTGCCATGCCAGCGCGGCAAGGCTAGAGTCGCCCGCATGACAGCGCACCACACACCGCCCACAGTCCGACCGCAGATGCCGCAGCGGGAAGAACAGGACGTACGCAGCTTCTTTGACAACGCCGTGGAAGGCATGTTCCGCAAGTCCAGAACCGGAACGTTCCTGCTGGTGAACCCTGCCCTGTCCAAAATTTTCGGCTACCCTTCCCCCGGTGCCATGCTGCGCCAGTTTCCGGAAGATCGACAAGCTATCCTGCTGGATGCCCCGCGCTTTCTGGAGATGCTGGAGCAACTCAAATCCCATGGCAACATCAGCAACTTCGAGCTGCAGTTCCGCCGCAGGGACGGCAGACTCATCTGGGCGCTCATCAACGCCCGCGCCGTCTATACGACCAAAGGCTCCATCCGCTATTACGAAGGCACGCTGGTGGACATCACCCAGCGCAAGGAAACCGAGTTCCAGCGGACATTCATCGAAGAACAGCTTCGGCAGTCGCAGAAGCTGGAGGCCGTGAGCATTCTTGCTGGCGGCATGGCGGCGGACTTCGGCACCCTGCTCCAGCCCATTCTGCGCAACACGGAAGATGCGCTGCGCAACATACCGGACAACCATGCGGCCCGCCGCAACCTGAACGAAGTGCTGGGCGCGGCCAACAGGGCAAAAGCGCTGATGCACCAGTTCCTCACCATCAGCCGTCAGCGCGAGGGAGACAAACGGCCTGTCACCATCTCTCCCATCATCACGGAGACGCTGGACGATCTGCGCCCGCTGCTCCCGCCTGAGGTGGACCTGCGCGAAGACCTTTCCGCGCATCCGGACACGGTGTTGGCAGACCCCACCCAGATACGGCAGGTGCTGGAAAACCTGATGAGCAACGCCATCCGCGCCGTGGGCGAACGCGGCACCATCAGCGTGAGCCTGCGCAATGTGGAACTGGACGAACGCACAGCGGCGTTCCGTGCCGACCTGAGCCCGGGCCACTACATACGCCTGACCGTACAGGATACCGGCTGCGGCATGACAGAGCAGATCGCCACCCGCATCTTCGACCCCTTTTTCACCACAGAGAGCAGCAGCGGCGCACAGGGCCTCGGCCTTTCCGTGGCGCACGGCATCGCCCGCGCACATGATGGCGGCATCACCGTGCTTTCCGAACCCGAACTCGGCTCCACCTTCTGCCTGTACCTTCCCTCGCACGCCCGCGAGGTGGACCAGAGCCAACCCCTTGCACCGGCACCGCGCCTCGGCAGCGAACGCATTCTGGTGGTGGACGCCGACCCCCGCGAACTGCGCAAATGGCGCGGTCTGCTGGCCCCGCTCGGCTACCGCATAGACACCATTTCCGGCAGCGTTGAGGCCCTGCGCGTATTCATGGAGTCTCCTCCCACCTTCGACCTCATCGTCACGGCCTTTGCCATGCCGCAGATGAACGGACTGGAACTGGCACGCACCGTCAAAGGCATTCACCCCGATGTGAAGGTAGCCCTGTGCAGAGAGGCCACAGACCCCGTGACGCTGGACCTTGCACGGGAGTCCGGCATATGCTGTTTTGCCCGCAAGCCCATGGATTCACAGGCCATGCTGCATCTTCTGGAAGTAGCGCTGGACACCAATCAGGAGTAGAACCACCGACATGGCACGTATATTCGTCATAGACGCCGACCCCGCCTTCTGCGAATCTCTCGGCGCCATCGTGGCCGGACTCGGTCATCAGGCGGAACATGCGCAATCTCTGGGCATCGCGCTTTCCACGCCTTCACTCCGCAACGCCGACATCATCTTTCTGAACACTGCCCTGCCGGACGGCAACGGTCTGGACACCCTGCCCAAGCTGCGGACCCAGCCCGCAAAACCGGAAGTCATCATGATCACGGACGCCGCCACCGCGGACGGAGCCGAGCGTGCCATTCGCAACGGCGCATGGGATTATGTGGCTAAGCAGGGCGCTGTGGATCGCATGGTGCTGCCGCTCATCCGTGCGCTGGATTACCGGGGACGCAAGCCCGGCAAACGCGGCGAGGTGCGGCTCAAACGCGATTCCATCATCGGCGGCAGCCCCGGCCTCACCCGCTGTCTCGATATTGTTTCGGAAGCGGCAGCCTCCGACGCTTCCACCCTGCTGTACGGCGAAACCGGCGTGGGCAAGGAAGTCTTCGCCCGAGCCATTCACGACAACAGCCAGCGCAGCAGCGGGCCTTTTGTGGCAGTGGATTGCGCCTCCCTCTCCAGAACACTGGCGGGCTCCACGCTTTTCGGTCACCGCAAAGGCGCGTTCACCGGTGCTGACAAGGACAGGGACGGCCTTGTGGCACAAGCCCACAGAGGCACACTCTTTCTGGACGAGGTAGGGGAACTGCCCCTTGCCATGCAGAAAATTTTCCTGCGCGTGCTGCAGGAGCACCGGTTCCGCCCCGTGGGCGGACGCGCCGAAATCACATCCGACTTCCGGCTCATCTGTGCCACCAACCGCAACATCGAGGAAATGGTATCGCGGGGCACCTTCCGCAGCGACCTGCTCTTCCGCATGCGCACCGTTGTCATGCACATTCCGCCGCTCCGTGAACGTCTGGACGACCTTCCGGAGCTTTCGGCACACTACATCCGTCGACTCTGCGGTAAATATGGCATGCCGGCCAAGAGCATTTCCACAGACCTGCACGCCGCCCTCAAGGAATACCAATGGCCCGGCAACGTGCGGGAACTCATCCACACGCTGGAACGTGCCGTACTCGCTGCACAGGACGAGCCCAAACTTTTCTCACGCCACCTGCCGGACCATGTGCGCATCAGTATTGCGCGGGCTGCTGCCAGCTCAATCACTGCCCCCCTGCCCCGGAGCACTGACGCGGCAAAAAGCTGGCTGACCGTGGCCGACAGCAGCGACGGGCTGCTGCCCCCCAAGGATATGCAGCCAGCTCCCCCGGATACGTTTGGCGACCTTGGCGATACATTCACTCCTCCGCTCAGACCGGGGGCCTCCTGTGTCATCAGCGACACGATTGAGACGCCTGAATCAAGCGCTTTTGAACAGCTCGACAGACGGTCCCGCACACTTCCGGCGACGAACACGGAAGCGCACCACGCGCAACAGGCTCTTTCGCCCCACGTGCAGGCCAGCCAATCCGTTCCTGCGGACAACTCTCATTCTTATTCCACGATATCGGACACGCCTGCCGACCAGCCCAACCTCCCCCCGTTCTTTGCCTTCAGAGACGCCGCATTCCTTGGCTATCTCACCGAACTATTGAAACAAAGCAACGGAGACATCCCTGCAGCCTGCGCACTTTCCGGCCTCTCCCGCTCGTACCTATATGATCTTCTGAAAAAGTACGACATCGCGACACCGCAGAGAAAGAGGCGTTAATCCTCTATTGCAGACAGGAACCCTCTCCGTTAATCCGAATTAGCGGATTAACTATTCTCAAATCATGGAATAAGGACATAAACGTTTCATTCTGGTGCACTTAACTGCGACAAAAGATATCAGGAATCACTCGCAATTATATCAAAAGACCGTCCCATGCGGGTTCCCAGACTCTGGCACGCTTCTTGACTATAGGCAGGCAGGACATCGGTCTGTCCGTGCCGAAGCGCCGTTCCACATGTTGGACAAAGTACGGAAATGGCCTTCGGAAACTGTCGGGGGGGATACCCGACAGAGTCGACGCCCTACACTCTGGACAAGCGTAGGGCAGACAATACCGCGCCGCCCCGGATAGCCCGGAGCGGCGCGTTACGTTTTTCTGGAAGGTATTGAAGGAAGGCGGCTACATGCCTCGTTCGGCAAGCAGATTCAGCATGAACTCGCTGAGGCGTTGCAGGTCCGGCTTGGCGAACTGGGCATCCGCCCCCACAGCCGTCCCCTTGTGCTCCAGCTTCTCGGTGATGAGGGAAGAAAATAGCGCCACAGGCAGCATGCGCATATCCGGATTCTCCTTGATACGCTTGCACAGGTTGTGACCGTCCATCTGCGGCATTTCAATGTCGGAGATAATCCCCTGCACCCTGTCCACAAGACTGCCACCCTCTTCGCGTGCTTCTGCCGCCTGCCGCTGCAGATATTCCCATGCATCACGGCCGTTGGTGAACTGCACTACACGGAAGTTGCTCGCCTCAAGAAGCGACTTTACCAGCGCACGGACACTGCCGGAATCATCGGCATGAACTATGGTGTAGGTCTTTCCTGCGACACGATCGGCCGTCGGGGCTTCCATGCGGATGGCCAGACTGTCATCAAGGTCGGCCACGATCATTTCAAGGTCGAGCAGAAAAACAACGCGCCCTTCAAGACGGACAACACCGGTAATGGAGTTGCCAGTCGTCTTCTGCAGGAATTCACTCGGCGCTTCCACATCCTCCCAGCTCATCCGATGGATGCGGTTCACACCAGACACCAGAAAGGCCGTCACCACCTCATTGAATTCCGTGACAATAACCTTGGGGTCTGAACTCTTCTTTCGATTACGGTCCAGATACACCGCAAGATCGATAAGCGGCACAATCGAATTATCCCGATGCTTGAAAGCTCCCATAACCGCAGGATGCGGCATTTCCGGCATGGACGTAACAGGCTGCTTGCGAAGAATTTCCAACACCTTTGCAACGTTAACGCCATAGTGAGCCCTGTAGCCGTCCTCTTCATCAATGAAGAATTCGACGACTTCAAGCTCGTTGGTACCGGATTCAAGGAGAATATTCGTCTGAGACATGGCACCATCCGATTAAGGTTAGCATCCCCCCGCAGAATGCAGGTCCGGGATTCTTCATAAATGTATCATCAGCCGGAACAAACGTCCATGAGACGTACCAGACGGAATGATACACGCCACGTACGGCAGCAGTAAACACAGGCCGAGATTTTATACATTGCTATACGTCTTCGTCTGCACGCTCTGCCAAAGGAATTGAAATGATAAAACAGGCCCCCTTGCCCAACTCGGACTCCACGGTAAAGGAACCGCCGTGGTTTCTCGTGATGATAAAATAGGAAACGGACAACCCCAGTCCCGTACCCACCCGCGGCCCCTTGGTCGTGAAGAAGGGTTCAAACACCCGCGTACGTGTCACGGGATCAAGCCCCGGCCCATTATCCTCCACTTCGATCACGGCCTGACCATCTCGCGTGAAAATGCGGACGTTCAGCACTGCCTCGGATAGCGGCCTTTCCATGCTTGCCATGGCCTGCGCCGCATTCTTGAAGAGGTTGAAGAGCACCTGCTCAATTTCCGAACTACGGCAGGGAACAAGCGGCATATCCGGCTCGGTATCCACACGGCAGGCAACCTGCATGAAATCATAGTGGCTGCGCAGGTCATAGTCGTTACGAGCCAACTCCAGAGCATTGTTGACCAATTTATGCATATCAACAAGCGTTCTGCGCGATGCCTCGCCCCTGCTGAAATCAAGCATGTGCGATACAATCTCCGCCGCCCGGGCGCCGGAATCGCGAATTCCCTGCAACAACCTGAGTATTCCCCGCTCTTCAAGATAGGCATACACCTTACTCAAGTCGCATCCCACTTTCTCCGCAGCCTTCATATTAGCAGGCAGCCCCGGACTTACACGCCGCTCAATATTCTGCGCCCCCTGAAGAATGCCGCCGAGCGGATTATTGATCTCGTGCGCCATGCCTGCGGCAAGCCCTCCGAGCGAGAGCATCTTCTCGGTCTGAATAATCACGGTTTCCATCTGAACGGCATCCGAGACATCATCTATCCGCACCACGGCCCCGCCCCCCTCACCTATCTCCTGCTCTCTGAGGGGGTAGGTTTCAATATCAAAATACCGGGGTTCGCCCTCCAGCACTATGCTGGCTCTCTGCAACTTGAGCGCTGCTCCCGTGTCAATGGCGTTCAGCACCCTCTCTGCATGACGGGCAAGGTGTGGGAAAACATCGGTCAACGACAGTCCCTTTATGTCATCCTCATCCTTGCCCACCATGGCAAGCGCAGATGCATTCATGGAGACGATGTTCCCCGCGCTGTCCACGTGAACCAAAACGGACGGCATGGAGTTGATAATATTCAGTACAAGATCACGAGCGGCCTTCATGGACTTCTCCGCAAGTACCCTGCGCCGCATGTTTGCGATAAGAAGGACAATGACGGCAAACTGCAATCCGCCCAGAACAAGCACGATTATGACCGTGGTGCGGTGTGTTTTCCAGATGGAGAAAGGCTGGTTGAGCACCTGCGCTTCGGCTGGCACCCTGCTCAAGGCGTAGTTGAAACGCTTCAATACCTTGTAGTTGACCATGATGACATTGGGACTGTCTGTCACCAGAGGCAGATCGGCAGGGCTCACACCCTCCAGCACACGGCCGGACAAGCTGGCAGCCACTTCGCCCTGCAGGCGGGCGCTGAGCATGACACCGCCCACAACCCCCATGTGGATATGGTCAGGCACGGGAGAGTATACCGGTGCCGAAGACGAAGTCAGCACGGTATCAATGCTGGACTGCAGGGTCAGCAATGTTCCGTCCTGCAACTTGTAATAGGAAAGGTAGAGCACCACCGCATCTGCAGGCAGCGTCTTCAGAACCTGCTGCATTTCGGCAACCGGAGGCCCGACCAGTTCGGTAAAGCGTGCCCGGTCCTTGAACAGTGGCATGACTTGTCGCACTCCCTTCAACATGGCCCTGCCGGTAAGCGTATGGTCTGAAACCACATAGAAATGACTGCGACCCGGATCAATCTGCAGCGCAAGATCAATGATGCCGAAATAATCCTGCGCCTCCACCACTCCGGTCAGCCAAGGCCGCCGGACACGGTTGTCTTCGTAGTCATTGACGCCGCAAAAAATGACCGGCGTATCCGGAAACAGCTCGTCACGATAGGTGTGGACGAAGGTCAGGGCATTGTCATCCGCAACGATTACGGCATCAAAGGAGGCCTTGCCGTATTTGTCATGCAGCACTTCATAGGTTGTCGGAAAGGCGATGGAAAGATCGTTCCGCTTGGTATCCATGTATTCAACATACAACTCCGGAGGAACCTTCCGTTGGCTCAATATTTCCCGAACCCCTTCCACTATGCCATCGGACCACTGATAGCCTGGATGATAGGAATTGAGCAGCAAAACCCGTTGCAGACGTTGAACCTGTGGCACTGCTCTCTGAGCGGCGTCCTCGGCTGCCCAAAGCCCCAAAGGCCCCCATACGCCCAGCAGCAACAGAATGACTGCGATAAAAAACGGCTTCCGGAAAAAGCAATTCACTCGATATACTCCTCAAAACGAAACACCAGATGGAGCGAGATCAAACGCACCACATTCTCCATACTTCGTCTTGAACAAGTATACCTTAACAACGCGTTGCAGCAAGCGCGGGCTTGTAACATTAAATAATTCTCAATCTCCCCTGCCTTGCCCGCAGCACTCCTTCCCGTTCCGCAAGGAACAATGCACGTCATGTTTCCAGGTTGACGCGGCATTGTTACTTTTTGATTATCGCGTTATACCCCGCCCCTGCCGGAATACGTGGTGGCATAATTCCCGGCAGTGATGACATTTCCCAAACAAGGTTCATCTCGTTGACCGACACAGCCCAGTCCTTCCCCAAAGAGAGCACGACGTCTCGCCCCGCCGGCATGCGCAGGAAACGTTCCGGCATTGTTGCCCGCATCCTTCCATTCGCCCTGTGCGCAGGTGCCCTCGTTCTCATCATACGCCACGACCCCGCACTCCTTGCCTGGGCCAAGGCATGGCCCAAGCTGATACACCCGCTATTGCGCATGCTGCTGTATCTGGGCGTGGGGCTTCTGGTCGGCCTTGCCGTCGAGGGCATGGGCTGGGCTCCCATGCTGGCCCGCGTGGTGCGCCCGCTGATGCGCTTCGGCAACCTGCGCGACGAGTCCGGCGCAGCCTTCACTGCCGCCTTCTTCTCCGGCACCACGGCCAACACCATGCTCATGAACTACTGGCAGGACGGCAGGATAACGCAGCAGGAAATGCGCCTTTCCTACCTTGTAAACACAGGCCTGCCCGTCTTTCTGCTGCACCTGCCCACAACCTTTTTCATTGTGGTGCCCATGACGCGCACCGCTGGCATCATCTACCTTTCCATCAATGCCCTTGCCGCCCTGCTGCGGACCATTGCCGTACTGGCATGGAGCCGCATACAGCTTTCCACCTCCGCCACCGCAACCCCGCAAGCGGAAACGATGCCGCAGAGCAGAAAGACGACCATGCAAAAGGTGCTGGATGCCTTCGGCAAACGATTCAGGCGCATCATCACCATCACGGCCCCCGTCTACTTTCTGATGTATGCCCTGAATCAGACCGGCGCGTTCGACTATCTGCGTGATGCATTTTCCCATTGGGCCGTCACCGGCCTCCTGCCGGTGGAAGCCGCAGGGGTCGTTGTCTTTTCCGTGGCTGCGGAATTCACATCCGGCATCGCCGCCGCAGGCGCGTTACTGGATGCGGGCACCCTGACCACACAACAAATCGTCCTGGCCCTCATTCTTGGCACCATCGTCGCTACGCCCATCCGCGCGCTACGCCATCAGCTGCCTTCCCACGCAGGTGTGTTCACACCAAAACTCGGCCTTGTCATGCTGCTGCAAAGCCAGTTTCTGCGCATCACCAGCCTGCTCGCCGTAACCTGGGCGTACCTTGCCCTCGCCTGAAACAGTCAGCCCCCCGAGCACGTAGCGAATCCTTGACCGCACATGACGGCTCGCCTATTATCGTGCGGTTCAGGTGCCCCAAGGGGCCTAACAGGGAATCCCGTTCAAGTCGGGAGCGGACCCGCCGCCGTAAGTCTCATACAAACCGTTTCCCCCGCGCGCCACTGGGTTTCCCCGGGAAGGCCGGAAACGGCGGGACAAGCCGGAAGACCTGCCTGATCCTTTCGGTGCGACCCTGTCTCGCGTACGCCATTTTCGGGCACTTACAGGGTCGAAGGCATCTTCCGCGTGCACGGGGCTACTGCAGCGCGGAACAAGGACGGAATGAAAACGGAATTCCTTCCATGCGTCATGCGTGGAAGGATTTTTTTTGTTTCGTCCCTCACAACCGGCCCCAAAGATCACTTTGGAGGTTATTTTCATGTTTCTTTCCCGCCTGACCAGATGGTCGACAACGCTCTTGCTGCTTCTCGTGCTCGCCCTGCCCGCATTTGCCGGACACGGCAAGAACGGGGCCGAACGCGAGGGCATTCTGCTCGTGGCCTTCGGCACCACCGTACCCGAGGCCCGTGCCGCGTTTGACAACATCGAGGAAGAAGTCCGCAAGGCCTTCCCTGATACGGAAATCCGCTGGGCCTATTCCGCAAAACAGGTACGCCGGACCATCAAGGAAAATGAAGGCACGGCCCTGCTGTCTCCCGCATCCGCGCTGGCACGCATGGGTGATGAAGGATTTACCCACGTGGCCGTGCAGTCGCTGCACACCATTCCCGGCGCCGAATTTCATGATCTCATCCGAACCGTGGCGGCTTTCCGCAACATGCCCAAAGGAACCCGGACCGTAACGCTGGGCGAGGCGCTGCTCTCTTCCCCGGACGATATGGAAAAGGCGGCAAAGGCGCTTGTTTCCACCTTTCCCGCAGAACGGAAGAAGACTGACGCCGTGGTGCTCATGGGACACGGCACCCACCACCCTGCCAACATCTACTACCCCGGCCTGCAATACTATCTCTCCAAGGTTGAGCCCAACGCCTTTGTAGGCACTGTGGAAGGCGCGCCCTCGCTTGAGGACGTGGTAAATGAACTCAAAGCCCGCAAGGCACGCACCGTATGGCTGATGCCGCTCATGGCCGTTGCCGGCGACCATGCCCGCAACGACATGGCAGGCCCTGAACCGGAAAGCTGGAAGAGCGTGCTGGAAAAAGAAGGTTTCACCGTGCATACTATTCTGCGCGGCACCGGTGAGTTTGACGCCATTACCGCCATATGGGTAGACCATCTGCGGGACGCATTCTCCCGTCTGAATCAGTAACGAGCATTCAACCCGACTGAACCGACTGAACTATGACCGCCACCACCGACAGCACCACGCATGCAATGCACTCCGCCCGCTCCCGCCGATTCAGGCGCACGGCGCTTTGCGCACTTGCAGCCTGCATAATCTCGGTGGTGGCGGCATGTCTTTTCGGCCCCGTGGATATTCCTGCTCCCAAGGTACTGTCCCTGCTGTGGGGCAAGCTGACCGGCGCAAGCCCGGCACAGGCCGACATTGCCGCAACGCTGGTAGTCTGGGACATCCGTCTGGGCAGAGTCGTGCTTTCCCTGCTGGTCGGCGCGTCTCTGGGCATGGCGGGAACGGTATTTCAAGGCATCCTGCGCAACCCGTTGGCTGATCCGTTCACACTGGGGGTCTCCAGCGGTGCTGCCTTCGGAGCCTCGCTGGTCATCATGCTGGGCCTTTCCGCCACACTGCCCCTGCTGCCTTTCGTGGGCACCCTGCCTGCCGCAGCCATGGTCGGCGCGCTGACGGCCCTGTTTGCCGTCATCATGCTGGGACGTTCCGGCGGCAGGCTGCGCCGCGAATCGCTGGTGCTGGCGGGCGTGGTGGTCGCCACCTTCCTCGCCGCACTCATTTCACTGGTCAAATCACTGGATGAGGAATCCGTCGCCTCCATCGTCTTCTGGATCATGGGCAGCCTGCAGGGGCGCGGCTGGAACGAGTGCACTCTGGTTCTTCCATGGTTCGCCGTGGGCAGCCTGATCATCTGGCGTTTTTCCCGCGAGCTGGACATCCTCGCCCTCGGTGATACGCAGGCGCGGCAACTGGGAATGAATGCCGACCGCGTGCGCCTGTGGCTGCTTGTGGGAGCCAGCATGCTCACGGGAGCATCAGTGGCCGTATCCGGCGTCATCGGTTTTGTGGGTCTAGTGGTACCGCACCTCATGCGCATGGCGCAGGGCGGCGAGCACAGGCCGCTTCTGGTCAGTTCCGGTCTTGCAGGGGGGCTGCTCCTGCTCTGGTCCGACGTGGCCGCGCGCACCATTCTGCCGGAAGGTGCGGAACTGCCCGTGGGCGTGGTTACCGCCCTGCTCGGCGGCCCCTTCTTCTGCCTGCTACTCAGGCGACGCATGCGGGAGGACGCCATATGATCACCCTGACCAATGTTACCTGCGGATACGCCGGCCAACCTGTCCTACGCGACGTGAACCTGTGCATACACTCCGGCGAAATGGTCGGCCTGCTGGGCCCCAACGGCAGCGGAAAAACCACCTTGCTGCTCACGCTCTCCGGCGTGTTGCCCCCCATATCGGGCGAGATGCGGCTGGCCAATGATGACGCGGCAACGCTTGCCGCGACGGAACGTGCCAAGCGTTTAGCCTCTGTCCCGCAACGCTTGGGCGAACAGCCGCATATGGAAGCTTTTTCTCTCGTGCTCATGGGCCGCTACCCCTACATTTCCTTTCTGGGCGGCTACTCCGCCGAAGACAGAAACATCGCTCTTGGCGCCATGCAGGAAACCCGTACAGCGCATCTTGCACACCGTTCGGCCCAGGCTCTTTCCGGCGGTGAATTCCAGCGAGTGCTCATTGCCCGCGCCCTTGCCCAGCAGACGCCCTGCCTGCTGCTGGACGAGGCCACATCCGGCCTCGACATTGCCCGCAAGGTGGAAGTCTTCCGCCTGCTGCATGCCCGCCATGCGCAAGGGACCACGGTCATTTCCGCCATCCACGACCTGAACATGGCAGCCCTGTACTGTGAAAGACTCATCTTCCTGAAAGAGGGACGCATCGTGCTGGACGGCCCTGTATCCGATATCTTTACCGAACAGCATCTTTCAGACATCTATGAAACACGCATTCACATCATCTCCCACCCTGTCACCGGCGTGCCGCAGGCCTGCCTCTCTCCGCTCCTGCCTGCACCGAGGCTGAACCATGACTGACATGCGGTTTCCTCACGGCGAGCCCACGCAACGCCTTGCGCCCATCCGGAGCGAACGTTCCCCTGCGCCACGCGTTCAATTTTTTCTGCGGCTGTCGGCCCTGATGCTTTCCTTGTTCCTTGTGCTTTCGTCCATGACCGCACAGGCCGGTGCGCCTCAGCATTCCATCGTGGATGATGCCGGACGGACCATCACCCTGCAGGCACCGGCGAAACGCATCATTGCCCTCTACGGCGGATTCAACGAAATCCTCGCCGCCATGGGACTTGAAGACCGCATCATCGCCCGCACAAAGGCCGACACCCAACCCGCCAGCATCGCAGGACTTCCCTCCATCGGTACGCACATGCGCCCCAACACGGAGATCATCACCGCACTGGGGCCGGACTGCATTCTGCAACTGGGCGGACGCAAACAGGCAGCCGAAACCCAGCAGGCTCTGGAGCGACTCGGTTTTCCAGTGGCCTTCTTCCAGCCAGCCTCATTTGCGGAACTCTTTGACGTGATTCGGCGCATCGGTGCGCTGACGGACTCCCCGGAAGCGGCACAGGCCCTTGTTTCGGGCATGGAAAAACGCCTTGACGCAGTAACGCGGGCGGTGGCACATGAACCGGCCCGCCCCACAGTATTTTTCGAGGTACGCTACCCGAACCTGCTCGGAGCCGGAGGACGCTCCATCGTCGACGACATCATCACCCATGCCGGCGGCCGGAACGTACTGGAAAGCGACATGAAGCTGGTGCGCCTGAACGAGGAAGAACTCATCAGGCTGGACCCGCATGTCTATATCATGCAAACGGGCCCCATGAATCCGGTGCCCGTCCCCATGGCCGAGCGCCCGCACTTTGTTACGCTGCGGGCCGTAACGGACAACAGACTGCTTACCGTGGACGAGCACGCGTTCTCCCGCCCCGGCCCGAGGGCCGTGGAAGCCGTGGAGGAGCTCGCCCGCTTCCTGCATCCGCGGGCTTTTCCCGAACCACCCTTGAGCAAAAACTAGGGCAGAACGGCTCCCCACAGAACCGTGAAAGCCCATAGAGAGATACACAACATGACCGCAATCCATTCCGCAACGACGGGCACCCTGTACGGCATCGGCGTAGGTCCGGGCGACCCCGACCTGCTGACGCTGAAAGCCGCGAAGATTCTCGGCACGGTGGACGTCATCTTTGCCGCAGCTTCCACCAAGAACGATTATTCCACCGCCCTGCAGATTGCCGCGCCGCACCTGCGCAAGGACGTGGAAACCATGATGCTGGGCTTTCCCATGACCCGCGACAAGGCTGCACTGGCCATCGCATGGCAGGACAACGCCAAGGCCGTGGCGGAAGTTCTCAATTCCGGCCGAAGCGGCGCATTCCTCACGCTGGGCGATCCGCTCATCTACTCCACCTTCGGCTACCTGATGCGCACCCTGACGGAACTGTGCCCCGACGCGAACATCGAAGTCGTTCCCGGCATCACCTCGTATCAGGCTTCCGCCGCTCACACCCGCACCATCCTGTGCGAATCCGGCGAAAACCTCCTGCTGCTTTCCGGCGTACGGGATACGGATTCACTGCACGCCATGCTCGCACAGGCGGACAACAGCGTCATTCTGAAAACCTACCGGAATTTCGGCGCCATCCGGCAGGTACTTGATGCGACGGGCAAGAAAGGTGAGACCGTGTTCATCTCCCGCCTCGGCATGGAAGGCGAACAGATTATCCGCAACATTGCAGATGCTCCGGAAAAACCACATTACTTCTCGCACCTGCTCATTCCCAAGTCGAAGAAAGACTAACTAAACAGTGTGAAAAAAACGGCCCAACTGGGCCGCTTTTTTCACACATTCTCAATTTGTCAACTCTGCCTCAAACAAACGCTTCGTCAAGCGAACTCATTCCCACGTCCAGCAACATCAAACAGAAATCCGCTCCAGTAATAAGAACGACACCATGTTCCTTTGCTGTTTCCATACATTCCTTGGAGAATTCAGCAGAAGAAACTACCCACGGAATTGTCGAATATCCTTCCTCATCCACATCCTTAAGTGTTCGATAATCGATAATCTGCCTTGCGGCGTAGTCTGAAGTTGTTCCCGTATGAAACTTTACCTGCACGTAATATATTGTTTTAAGAGGTTCAAAAACCGCCACAACATCACAATCGCCTTGCTTTCCCGTTTCATTTTTTGGGGGAATAAATACACGGGAAGCTCCTAACCGTAAAAAATACCATTTAACGAGCTTTTCGAACCTATCTGGATCCAATGATTTCAGCATTGAATCAAGCACGATACTACTCACTTTTTCATATAGAATTGAACGAAGGTTTATCGGCTTTTTCTCTTTCCACCGCAACAAAGCGTCATCAACGGCCCCTTCAATATCTGTAATATCTGCATTTGTTGATAATATCTTCATTCTTGAAGACAATGCACTATCAACATAATCACGCCTTGGAACATTCTCTTGAACCAAATTCACCTTCCAAAAAAATCCAAGATCTATAATTTTATCATCTTCATCATACAACAAGCCATCTATTCCATGCTTTATAACCTTTCCAAGATTTGTTTTAAAATTTATGACATTCAGATCTACAGCTTTGAACACCTCATCACCGACAATCTCATACACCGAGAACACTCCGGAAAAAGGAACAACAATCCTATCCCCTTTTTTCATTCTAAAAACAAAATTCCATAAATTAAATCGCCTTCTAGAACAAACATTCCATTTTTTCTGAAACTCTTCTGCCAACGCATCTAAACCATTAAGTCTGACGTTTTCACAAAACGATACAGAACTAAAATCTGAAAATCCTATACTTAACACCCCTCTTTCCAACAGAGGGTGTGAAACGTCAGACCTATGCGAGATCCTATGAAGCCAGACAGCCATATCCTCCTCCTTAGCCTTCTTTTTTAACCAAATAAACATACACGCCCACACAACCGCTAATTGCAAACATGATAAAAGAAAAGCCGGAATCCTTGCGGACTCCGGCTTTTTTCACATACATATCTTCAGCTATCAGGCGAGGCTGCGTTCCAGCACCTTGTAGTGGCGAACCGTCAGATCCGGCTCAATGCCGTACAGTTCATCCTCCGGATACAGCTTGGCCACATCAATATCTTCACCCACAAATTCGGCCACAGCCTCCAACGACTTCCAGTAGGTGATGAGCACAATCTCCACCTTGTCGCCGACTTCGCGGTCCATCAGCTGGAAGCCCATATATCCAGGCGCCTTGAGAATCTCGCGCACGCCGGTCTTGTACAGGTAATCCAGAAACCCTTCCTTGTTCTGCGGGGGACACAGACACTTCCACTCACGTGCGTACATGATACACCTTCACTGTCGCCCCGCGGGACGGCGACACCCTTGCGTCCGGCAGAACTGTCCGCAGGACGATGTTTGATCGAGTTGCAGCACGCCGGACTCTACACACAAAAGATATCCGGCATCACTCCCAAAACTCCGCAAACGAAGCGATGCTTGCCACGCACAGTCCGCCGCCACGCGGTTCTGCGCGATTACGTACGTCATCAGCTACGCGCTCAGCACTCGAAACACATGGGGCACGCTTCAGTCAAGCGCTGCAACATCCATGAAAGCCCCCTACTTCTCACGCGCCTCGTCTCAAAAAAATATCACGAATTATTCCGCATAGTTTTAGACACGACTAGAAATATTTTCCATCCCTTACATTCTGCGACTATCTGCGACTGAGGGCCAGCGCCCCTCCGGCAAGAAAAAGGATGCCGCCGGTCACGCGCCCCTGCATATGTGCCATGCGGCGACGGACCAGCCAGTTCACGATGCGGGAACCACATGCAGCGTAGGTAGAAGCGCTGCTCAACTGCAGGACGAAAAAGGATACCCCGAGTATAAGATACTGCAGGGTATAATTTCCCTCCGGCCTGATGAACTGCGGAAAGAGTGCCGTGAACACCAGAATGGACTTGGGATTGGACATGCCCGTGGCAAAACCGAGTGCATACTGCTTGCGGGCGGAAACAGGACAGACTCTCTCACTGATATCAAGCAACGAGGAAGCGGCCCGCCAGTTGCGGATGCCGAGCACGAACAGATAGGCAACACCGGCCCACTTGATGCTCTGGAAGAAAATCTGGGAACTCTGCACCGCCGCGCCAAGGCCGACATACACGATACACATCTGAATGATGTAAGCGGACGAACCGCCCATGATGCCCGGCAGCGTGCGCCAGAATCCGTGCCGTACGCCGGAGGACATGGAAAACAGAGTCATGGGACCGGGAGTATAGGCGATGACCGTCATGATCAGCGCATACGCAATCCACGTGGAGAGGGCCATATCATGTACCTCCGCAATCAGGTTCTTCCGGCATGCCGGAATCGGAAGGCATAATTCGCCTCAATCCACATTCTGTCAATGGTTGTAGAATGATAGATAGCACCTAACGGACTGCGGCAAGTTCCTTCCAGTCCGTTGTGTAGCGAGGGGAACGAAAGTCCTGCCGCATCTGCCATTCCGTCTTCACGCCACCGGCGGCAAACTGCACGGTGCCGCGTCCGAAGCGGGCATTGATGGCATCCGTCGCCCGCATCAACGCATCGCGGGCACCGTCACGCTCCGTCTCGCCGCTCAGGCAATCCAGCAAGTTGCCCTGCCTGCCGTGCTTTGACTCCAACCCCGCCAGCATCACCCCCACTTTCTTGTAGCGGTAGCCATCCTTGAAAATGGCATCCAGCAACTCGCGCCCTTCATGCAGCAACAGCGGGGTGTAGTCCGAGGGGCGGGCAAGATTGCGGGTTATGAAGTTGGAATACTGCGGTTCTTCCTTCTTAAAGGAATTGGTCCGCACAAACACGCCCACGCTATGCGCCACAAGCGACTCCCGCCGCAATTTCTCCGCCGCGCGGGTCATGTAGGCGGCAACGGCTTCATGCGCATGAGCCCGCAATTCCACCGGAGCGCCGAAGGAACGGGATGAGACGATGGACCGTCTGGGCGCAGGCGCTTCTTCCAGTTTGATACAGGAGATCCCGCGCAGCTCCAGCACGATATGCAGCCCCACCACCGTCATATGCCGCCGCACCCACTCATCGGACAAATCACGTAGCTGGCGGGCGGTATGCACACCTCTTTTCGCCAGCTTGGCGGCATAACGACGCCCCACGCCCCACACATCCTCCACCCCCACCGTATCCAGAATGCGGTCCACGGCGGCGGGCGAATCCCAGTAGCGGGTCATGTCGAACACACCTTTGAAGGCAGGCGTTTTCTTGCAGACCCTGCTGGCTATCTTGGCAAGAGTCTTGGTCGGTCCCATGCCCACGGAAACCGGAATCCCCGTCCACTGGCGCACTTGCTCCCGCATCTGCTGTGCGTAGCCGGTCAGATTGCGGCTGCGAAAACCGTCCATCCGCAAAAAGGCCTCATCAATGGAATAGACTTCCATATCCGGCGAGAACATGCTCAGCACCTGCATGACCCGCGACGACATGTCGCCGTACAGGGCATAGTTTGACGAAAATACCGCCGTTCCGGTCCTGTTCAGCAAGTGCCTGTGCTTGAAGTATGGCGCGCCCATGGCGATGCCGAGCGCCTTGGCCTCGTTGGAGCGGGCGATAACGCATCCATCATTATTGGACAGCACCACCACGGGTCGCGTCGCAAGATCCGGCCTGAACACCCGTTCGCAGGAACAGTAGAAATTGTTGCAATCCACCAGAGCAAAGATAGGGAGAGGGGAAACAGCCGTCATGACGTCACCTACAGGGCATGGATGACGGCAGTGACAACGCCCCAGACCTCGCACTGCTCCAGCGAGCTCACATCCAATGGAGCATAGGCCGGATTTTCAGGCCGCAGCACCACCATGCCGTCCCGCTTCCACAGACGCTTAACGGTCAGCTCCCCATGCACCGAAGCAATGACTACACGATTATGCGCAGGCGTCAGGGAACGGTCCACCACCAGAATATCACCGTCGTGAATACCCGCGCCAAGCATGGAATCCCCCTGCGCGCGGACAAAAAAGGTGGCCGGAGGATTGCGGATAAGGTGCTCGTTCAGATCGAGAGAGCGTTCGATGTAATCATCTGCGGGCGAAGGAAATCCGGCCGCAACGGGATTGAGGAACAGGGGGCGGTACAGGCGGGGGGGCACAGGGTTGTCCGCACCTTCCGCCCCCTGCTCCCGCGCACTACGGCACTCCGTTGCCGAAGGACATACATGGCCGGATTGTCCGTCGGCCTCCTGTGCGCGCTCGATCGAATTCCAGATACACGGATACACCGATGGTGAACCGAAGATATCCCGACTTGCAGAAAGTGCTTGTTTCATGAAAAATCTCCCTGTACGGACGTTGACGCGGCCCGAGCAACCGCGCCCAAACGACCATACTATCATGCGGAACCGGCCGTGCGAAGCCAACGCAACCGAGTTCCCTGCAACAACCGGATAACGCCATGTCCCCCGCACCAAACGCCGCACCCCACTGGCTCAATACGCTGGACCCCCGCCTGAAGATTCTGCTCGCGGGCTGCTTCGGCGTGGCCACGTGGCATGTGGGCAACACGACGCTCGGGGCCTACTCGTTCTTCCTCTGGCTGCTGTGCGCCCGCGCGGACTTCTTTACCCGCGACCGCTGGCCCATGTTCCGCTCCTATCTCGCCTTCATCCTGCTGTGGGTGTTCCTCAAATTCATTCTGGACAGCCTCCCTTCCATGGCCAGCATACACCTGCTCCCTTTGCCGCTGCTACGGCAGAACGCCATTGAAGCGGCGTTGCTCGGCCTTCGCCTCTGCGTGCTCATCGGACTGGGACTGGTTCTTGCCCTGACCACCTCACCGCGCCAGCTGGGGCTGGCACTTTCGTGGTTCCTCCGCCCCATACTGGGGAAGAACAGCTGGAAAACCGCCCTGTCGCTGGCCCTGATGATCCATTTCCTGCCTCTGGTGCAAAGCACCTTCGCGCAAGTGAAGCAGACCATCCGGCTGCGTCAGCCCAAGCGCTCCCGCTGGCAACGTTTTTTGCTGGTGCCTCAGGCGGCCCTGCGCCTTCTTGCCCAGAAGACGTGGAACCAGACCGTTGCCGTTGCCGCCAGAGGACTAGACTCGCCCGAAGCATGGCAGCCCCACTTCCCCCCCCAGCCGGTCAACTGGATTCTCGGGTTTCTCGTAACGGGCGCCGGCCTTCTGCCGCTGATCATGTAGCGCATGACACGCATCGAATAATCATTTTCCTGCAATATCAATTTGTTCAAGCAAAACTGAGCACGACAGACTTACTTCGACACCCATTATACTTGACACTCAAACAAAACACTCATAGAGCCTTTTGATCTTCAAACAATCAGAGGTTCACATGGAATTCGATCAAATATTCCTCATCGCCCTGCAAAGCAGCCTGTTTCTCGGTCTCATCCACGGAGTAAATCCCTGCGGGCATTCCTGGCTGGTACTTGCCCCCTTCGTATATGGAGAACGCAACGGAGCGCGAGTCTTTTCCCTGACCGCGGCCTTCATCATCGGCACTTCTCTGGCATGCCTCGCCATCGGCCTCACCCTTGGCGCAATCTCCATGAGCCTGCCCCCAGACATCAAACACATCACGGATCTGGTAACCGCAGGCGTGCTGGTGGTGCTGGGACTCATTCTGGTGGTAAAACCGGAACTGCTGCACAGCCACGCTCATGACCACGACCACGGGCATGGACACTGCGATCACGGGCACGAACATCATACGGAAGCGTGTTGCGCTGACCATGCTCACTCACCTCATGAGCATGACGAACACCACCACGGTCATGTACATGAAGCTCCCTGCAATTGCGGGCATCATGAACACGAGCATGTGAACGAGCATGTTCATGAGCATCAGCACGACCACGCGCACGCGCGAAAAGGGCATCACCACACCCACGGCCACGGCGGATGCGGATGCGCGCACGGACCGAAGCTGCGTTCAGTCACTTTCTGGGGCCTGTTCGTTTTCGGCTTCATGAACATGATTGTTCCCTGCCCCACGGTCGCCATCATGTATTCCTATGCGCTCGATTCCGGAGATGCATTCAAAAGCACCGCCGTGTTCGCAAGTTACGCGCTGGGCACCGCCATTGCACTTGCGGCCGTCATCTATGCCATTTATAAGGTGGCGAACGCCATGCGCGCATTGGAGCGCCCGTGGCTGGAACCCCTCATCATGCGGGTTGCGGGCTTACTGACCGCCGCCTTCGGCGTATACAGCTATCTTGTGGACGCCGGTTACCTCTAAGGAGCAGCCTTGAAGACTTCGGACATGCCGGATGCCGGTGTGGTGCACGCACTGAACCATGCCATTGTGGAATTCTATGAGAAGCTCTCTTCATGGGAGCACGACGTGGTGCGCGAAAAGGGGCTGACTCTGCCTCAGGTGCATACACTCGAGATTCTGGGAATTCACAAGGCCATGCAGATGAAGGAACTTGCCTCCCGCATGGGCATAACCACAGGCACCCTGACGGTTCTGATAGACAGGCTGGAGAGCAAGCGTTGCGTACGCCGCAGACCCCATGAAAGCGACCGCCGCTCCATCATCGTGGAACTGACGGATGAGGGAATGGCCCTGTTTGAAGAGCATGACCGTCTGCACATGCGGCTTACGGAATCCCTCACCGCCAATCTTGACGCCGACTCCCGGAGCACTCTGCTCCGCTGTCTGGAAACCATGAACAAGGCATTCTAGCATGACCGCATTGGAACTTCTCGCCATCGCCGTGGCTCTGGCCATGGACGCCTTTGCCGTTGCCATCGCCACCGGCGTTCAACTCAAGTGTGTGGATTCACGCCAGACTTTCCGGCTGGCCTGGCACTTCGGCCTGTTTCAGGCACTCATGCCCATCATAGGCTGGTCACTGGGTCTTACGGTCCGCAGCTTCATTGAATCATACGCCCACTGGATAGCCTTTGCCCTGCTGGCATGGATAGGCATCCGCATGCTGAAGGAAGCCTTTGAAACCGATACAGAGGAAGCTGAACGCTGCGATCCCACCAAGGGCATGTCGCTCATCATGCTCTCCGTGGCCACAAGCATAGACGCGCTGGCCGTGGGACTTTCCATGTCGGTGCTGGGTATTTCCATCTGGTATCCCGCAATCATCATCGGTCTGGTGGCGCTGGCCTTCACGGCGGCCGGCCTGCACATCGGCCGGCTTATCGGCGGAGCAGCCCGCTTCGGCCAACTTGCGGAGATACTGGGCGGCAGCGTGCTTCTGCTCATCGGGGTAAAGATTCTTGCTGAACACAACGTTTTTGCGTTCCTCATGGGCTGAGCAACGAGAGACAGGACAACGGACCGACCCGATTGCATTATCTATCCATAACGCTTAAGATAACACGATAACACCGGCCCAGTTTCCACACATTCCTGCCGAAGGGGGTTTGCATGAAGTCCCGTATATTGTCAGCCGTTGCAGTCTCACTGCTGCTTGTGCTGACCCTGTTCAGCGTTGGCATTCCTGCGAACGCCCAGACGGACAAACCCGTCGTCGGATTCGTTACCGGCGCCGGTGGACTCGGCGACATGTCATTCAATGACAACGCCTATGGAGGACTGCGCAGGGCGCAGCAGGAACTCGGCTTTTCCCTGAACGTGCTTGAAGCGGATGCCACCGGCACCGCCCCCGCTGACAAGGTGGAAGCTCTGGTGGAGCAATGCGACATTCTTGTACTGCTCGGAGCCCAGCACACGCATCATGCCCGGGAGTATGCGCCGAAGCATCCGGACAAGAAATTCATTTTCTATGAAGAAAAGGTTGCCGGTATTCCCAACCTTGCTTCCATCATGTTCCGCCAACAGGATGGTTCGTTCCTCGCGGGCGCTCTGGCCGGAAGAGTGAGCCGGACCAGAAAGATCGCTTTTCTCGGCGGAACGTACGTCGCCCCCGTAGCCGCTTTTGCACAGGGCTTTCTGGAAGGCGTCAAGGAAGTAGCACCGGACGTGACCGTCGACATCCACTACATCACCCCTCCCGGTGACTTCTCGGGCTTCAGCAATCCGGACAGGGCCTATGCCATGGCCGAGGAGATGTTCGCCAACGGCGTGGATATCATTTTTGCCGTTGCCGGGCTGAGCGGCAACGGAGTCATTGAGGCAGCACGACGGACTGAAGGGCGCTATGTCATCGGTGTGGATTCGGATCAGGACGACATGGCCGCGGGCAAGGTGTTGACCAGCATGGTCAAACGACTGGACGTTGCCACCTACCTGCAGGTGTACAGAGCCGTTACAGGCAATTTCAAGCCCGGCGTCACGGACTTCGGCCTTGCCGACAACGCGGTTACGCTGACAGACATGCGTCACACCCGGAACATCATCACCGAACCGGTTATCGAAGAGGTGAACGCCCTGCGTCTGAAAATTATTTCCGGCGAAATAGTCGTCACAGACCTTCGCCCCTGACCCCCGCACGCACGATAACGAAAAAAAGCCCGACCGAATCTACAACGGCCGGGCTTTTCATATCCATATGCAAGCCTATCAGCCTGCCGCCAGAAAAGAGCGCAGCGCTTCCGGCACCGCAGCTTCATCAGCCTCGCTTCCCACACCGTACAAAGGAGTTGCCAAAATCCCGCGGCGATCGAAGGAGGCCAGAAGCTCCTCCATCCATATCCCTCGCCCGGCACATTTGGCAGAAGCCGTATCAACATCACACGGGCGCCCTCCCCACTCAGGGTGATCATACACCTGCGAAAGTCCGCAACTGGGGCTTCCCTCCACAGCCAGAAAGCCCGCGACGTCCACGCCTCCGCTCCGGTACATGACCACCTGATCAACCACACTCTCCGCCAGCATGGCGCAATGACGACGATACGCCGGAGTGTCGTACTGTGCCTTGCTCTGCCACCACCGTTTCAATCCCAGAAACAGGAATTCCGGACATGGCAACTGCACTATTCCACACCCGGAAGCAGCTATGACATCAGCGACAGCTGAATGAACCGCATTATAACGGGCCAATCCGCAAACTTTTACATTAGCATTGAGCAGACAATGGCTAACCAAAACCACCCGGCTGCTCCGGCAATCAGAAAACGACATCCGGATCACTCCTTTTTATCACCCAAAAAACACCTGCCCGACATACCAACCAAACAGATTAGAAGAAAAATAATGAGATACGGGGGTAGACGTTATTGGCAAATCTACATGAGCCAGA
This sequence comes from Desulfovibrio mangrovi, assembly GCF_026230175.1. Taxonomy (NCBI): domain Bacteria; kingdom Pseudomonadati; phylum Thermodesulfobacteriota; class Desulfovibrionia; order Desulfovibrionales; family Desulfovibrionaceae; genus Desulfovibrio; species Desulfovibrio mangrovi. Next base: position 3,629,042 of record NZ_CP104208.1, on the reverse strand, counting down.
TACTGTACAGCCACACCCTATTTCCAGATATGTCAAACGCAATACACAACCGCCTTAAATTCCGGGTCAATCTCGGCCTCATCTGCATTCTGGGCAGTTGTCTGCTCGCGTTGGGTGCTTTTGTACTTTCGGAAGAACATACCCAGCTTGTACGTGCGGTTAAGGAACAAGGCAACCACATGGCTCAGGTGGTTGCCCGCAGCAGCGCGAACTATATCCGGCGGTACAGCTACTATCTTTTAGAAGACTTGGCGCATTCAGCCGCAAGTTCTCCCAGCATCGCCTACTGCGAAATCAAGGATTCTCAGGGCCGCAGCCTTGTCCGGGCTGAGAATACCACCCCAGCCCGGAATGGAAGCGCCACGAGGGACGATGCCCTGCTCATTGTTTCGGCCCCCATTCTGGCAGAGGCAGTTGAAAACCACGCCCTGTCAGCGCTGCCTCAAACCTCACTCGCCATAGAGGCAGGACAGCAGGCCGGTTCTGTGATCCCCCCCCCAGTGTCAGCACCTTCCCACCAAACCGCCTCAGAAAACACTCCCCCCAGCCACGCCCAAACCCTGGGATCTGTTGAAATAGGTCTCTATCTAGCCCCGCTCAATACCGCACTCGTCACGCGAGCTTCGCAGATGGCCCTGCTTTTCGTCTTCTTTCTGGCCCTCATCTGCATTGTGCTCAATATATTCCTCAACAAACTCATCGTGACCCCGGTTCGCGATCTTGCCCAACTTTCCCGGGATATTTCCAGCAGGCAATTCCGCACGCTTCCCCGCCCCGGTCGCGACGACGAACTTGGCCAGCTGACAAACGACTTCAACGCGATGAGCACCTCGCTCAAGGAATTGTATGACGACCTTGAACACAAGGTGCAGGAAAGAACGGAACGCATCTCGCTTGCCAACCGACAGTTGCGGGCCGCCTTCAGGCGAGAAAGGGAACTCGCAGAGGAAGCGGCACAGGCCAACAAGGCCAAAAGCCGTTTTCTTGCTTCCATGAGCCATGAAATCCGCACCCCTCTGAACTCCATCCTCGGCATGGCGGATCTGTTGTGGGAAACAAGGCTCACACAGGATCAGAGACAGTATGTGGACATCTTCCGCAATGCCGGCGAAAATCTGGTAGGGATCATCAACGACATTCTCGACCTCTCGCGCATTGAAGTCGAAGAGATGCCCTTCGAATGCTCCCCCTTCAACCTGCGACAGACCATTGACGATGCGGTGCGCGTCTCCGCCCATCCAATTTTCAGGAAAGGCCTCGACTTCGGCGTCCGCATTCCCGCCGATCTGCCGGCAACCGCCATTGGCGACTCCAAACGTCTGCGTCAGATTCTGCTCAACCTGCTGGGCAACGCCACAAAGTTCACGAAGAAGGGAGAGATTGAACTGACGGTGGAGCACAGAGTCGAATACCGGGAATCCGGCCCGCCCCTGGCGCACCTTCATTTCTCGGTACGGGACACCGGTATCGGCATCCATCCTGATCACCATGAAACCATTTTCGACCGATTCACTCAGGCAGACAGTTCAACATGCCGTCAATACGGCGGCACGGGACTGGGACTCACCATCAGCCGACTGCTGTGCGAACGCATGAATGGCTGCATCTGGCTTGAATCCGCTCCCGGCAAGGGAAGTACATTCCACGCTGATCTTAGACTGGAATATTCTGGCGATAACGGCCCCCATGCCCTTCCCCTCAAAAATCTCAGCGCCCTCATCCTCTATCCCCAAAAACTGACGGGCCACTCCTTTGCCGACCTGCTCAAAAGCCTTGGGGCCCGTTGTCATGTCCGCACCACACCAGAAGAAGCCGAGGCGTTCTTCAGCAATAATACGGCAGACCTGATCTTCATTGACGAACAACAGCCCATTGATCAGGTATGCCGTCTTGTACAGCTTGCAAAAGAGAACACAAAGCAGGTGGATACATACCGACTGGGCTGCCGACTACAGAATGAACAGGAGTCTCACGCCTGCGGCTGCACCATGCTGCAGCTGCCGGTGCTTCGCAACAGCCTGCTGAACGCCATGGAACAGAAAGGGGCGTTACGCCCCATTGCCTCCGTGCAGCAGGCATCGCTTGAGCCCCTCAGCATACCGGGCGGCATCCAGTCCGGCAAAGATGATACGCATATCCCGCACCTGCTTGTTGTTGAAGACAACAAATCCAACAGAATCCTGCTGGAACTGTATCTCAAAAGCATACCGCACCGCGCGTGGTTTGCGGAGAATGGAGAGGAAGGGGTCGAGCTTCTGAAGAACAACAGATTCGACCTTGTGCTGATGGATGTGGAGATGCCCCATATGGATGGGCTTACCGCCACACGGCACATCCGCCAGTTCGAAAAGGAAACCGGACGTGAGCGTACCACGGTGGCAGCCATCACGGCTCATGCGTTGCCGGAGCACAGGGAAGAAAGCCTGAATGCGGGATGCGACTTCCACATCCCCAAACCGCTCAAGAAGAAAGATCTGGTTGCTCTTATTGAACAAGTGCTGGGCAAGGAACCGCCTCAAGCCTGAAGCTACCCCTTTTTCATGTAGGCAATGAACTCCTGATTGCCCTTGGGTCCCTTGATGCTGGACGGCACAACGCCCACCACGGTCAGGCCCAGCTGTTCGCGGGCAAAGTCACAGACCTTGTCGATAGCTTCCTGATGCAGTTGAGGATCACGCACTACCCCTTTCTCAGTCCGGTCCGGTCCCAGTTCGAACTGAGGCTTGATGAGTACGGCGAGCACGCCCTCCTCGCGCATGAAGCTGACGCACGGGGGGAGAATAAGCGTAAGAGAAATGAACGACACATCGGCAACGACGATATCCACGAGTTCAGGAATGAGATCCGGCTCGGCAAGTCGCAGATTGGTCCGCTCCAGGTTGATGACCCGCGGATCCTGACGCAGCTTTTCATGCAACTGCCCGTATCCGACATCAGCGGCATACACCCGGACAGCCCCATGCTGCAGCAGACAATCCGTAAAGCCGCCCGTTGACGCGCCTGCATCTAGAGCCACTTTTCCTTCCACATCAATACCGAAATGCTCAATGGCCGTGAGCAGCTTGTACGCCCCGCGACTGACGAAACGCTCCACCCCACGCACCTCGAATTCCGTATCCAGATCTACCTTTTGACCGGGCTTCTGCACCGGCTCCGGCACACCGTTGCGCAGCAGGTACACCTGCCCCGCCATGATAAGCCGCTTGGCCTTTTCACGGCTTTCCGCAAGCCCTGCTTCATGCACCAACTGATCTGCCCGTTCTTTTTTAGCCATACTCTCAAACCTTGACATTGTGCTCAGGGAGGCATACCTCGACCTTGCCGGTTGTCGCATATACCGGCCAACCGGTCCCCGGTCGCCATACGTGACGACTGGGCTTCTACATCAACGGAAAACATGGCACAACAAATAATTCCTTGCCTTCCCCTTCCGTTTACAGTATGAGCTTCCGTTCTGCATCTTCCGTGAGGAGTATATATTATGAAGACTGACATCCATCCCAAAGTGTACCTGGCCAAGGTAACCTGCGCATGCGGTTACGAATCCGAACTGCGCACCTCCAAGGCCGCTGAGGTTGCAGTGGAAATCTGCTCTCAGTGCCACCCCTACTACACTGGCAAGCAGCGTCTTCTTGACACCGCTGGTCGTATCGACCGCTTCAACAAGAAGTACGCCAAGTTCCAGAAGAAGTAGCTCGTCTCTCGCAGTTACAGTGGCCGTGGTCCGGCATTGTCGGACAACGATTTTTCCTCCCCGGAAAGAGTGCTTTCCGGGGAGGAGTGTTCTATTGCTGCAGCGAGGGATAGTGTGAGCACCAATCTCCATGTGATCAGGAACATCATCGCCGCATTGGGCTCTGCCGCCCGATGCACCGTTGGCGGCCAGGCCGTCATGGAAGGGGTGATGATGCGCAACAAAGACCGGTTGTCCATCGCCGTCCGTCGTCCTGACGGGTCCATCATCGTAGACAACCGCCCCTGGTTCACATTCTCTGGCGCAGACTTTCTCAAGCGCCCGTTCGTCCGCGGCTTTCCCATTCTTATCGAGACACTGGTAAACGGCATCAAGGCGCTGAACTATTCCGCGACGCAAGCCGTTGATGAAGAGACCGAAGGCGAACTGAAGCCGTGGCATCTTGCCATGACGCTGGTGTTTTCCATCGTTCTCGCGCTGGGACTCTTCGTTGTCCTGCCGCACCTGTTCTCATTGGGCATGAAGTTCATCGGACTCGGCGGCGATGCCGACGGACTGAGCTTCCATGTATGGGACGGCATATTCAAATTCGCCATTTTTCTCACCTACATCGTAGGGATATCCTTCATTCCGGATATCAAGCGGGTATTCCAGTACCATGGCGCCGAGCACAAGGTCATATGGACCTATGAAGACGGCTACACCGTCACGCCCGGATCCGCCAGCCTGCGCAGCCGCCTGCACCCCCGGTGCGGCACCACCTTCCTGCTGTTCGTGCTGTCCATTGCCATCATTCTGCATACCATTCTGGTGCCTGCCCTGCTGCTGATCTGGACTCCCGAGAGCATGTGGGTGAAGCACAGCTTCATCATTGTTCTCAAGCTGGGCCTCATGGCCCCCATCAGCGCCATCGCCTATGAAGCGATCAAGTATTCCGCAAAAATGAATGACACCTTCTGGGGCAAAGTTTTCAGCGCCCCCGGCATGCTGCTGCAGATGCTGACCACCAATGAACCGGATGACCAGCAACTGGAAGTCGCCATCGTTGCCCTCAAGGAAGCGCTCGGCGATGACGCGGAAGCCGATGTTCACGCCCCCGACTATACCGTTTCGGAGAAAAACTGATGTTTTCCAAGCTCGAAAACCTGGAACGTCGATTCGAAGACCTCGAACAGCAGCTCAGCTCCCCGGAAGTATTCGGGGATCAGGAGCGCTACCGCCAACTGACCAAAACGCACGCCGACCTCAAGCTGGTGGTCGACGCGTTCCGCAAATACCGCAAGCTCAAGCAGGATCTTGAAGAAAACAAGATGCTGCTTCGCGACAGCGATCCCGATATGGCCGAAATGGCCCGCGAGGAAATCAAGGAGATTGAGGCCGCACTGCCCGACATGGAGCACGACCTCAAAATCCTGCTGCTGCCCAAGGACCCCATGGATGAAAAGAACTCCATTCTTGAAATCCGTGCCGGTACCGGCGGTGACGAGGCTGCGCTGTTTGCAGGCGACCTGTTCCGCATGTACAGCCGCTACGCAGAAAGTGTCGGCTGGCGCCTCGAGGTGCTGGAAACCAGCGAAACCGGCACCGGCGGCCTCAAGGAAGTCATCGCCATCATCAAGGGCGACAAGGTATATAGCCGCCTCAAGTTCGAGTCCGGCATCCACCGCGTGCAACGCGTCCCCGCCACGGAAACGCAGGGTCGCATTCACACGTCCGCAGCCACCGTTGCGATCATGCCTGAAGCGGACGAAGTGGACCTGAACATCCGCCCCGAAGATCTGCGGTTTGACGTTTACCGGTCCTCCGGCCCCGGCGGCCAGTCGGTTAACACCACGGACTCTGCCGTGCGCGTTACCCACATCCCCACCGGCCTTGTTGTTTGCTGTCAGGATGAAAAGTCCCAGCACAAGAACAAGGCCAAGGGTCTGAAGATTCTTTCTTCGCGCCTTCTGCAGATGGAACAGGACAAGCAGCACGCAGAACAGGCTGAACAGCGCAAGCTGCTGGTCGGCAGCGGCGACCGCTCCGGCCGTATCCGCACTTACAACTTCCCGCAGGGGCGTTGTACGGACCACCGTATCAACCTGACCCTGTACAAGCTGGACGCCATCATGGAAGGGGATCTGGGAGAACTGCTGGATGCCCTGATCACCCATGACCAGACCGAAGCCCTGCAGGCACAGGCCGAGGCCTAGGCATGGCTATAGCCAGACCGGCACAGCTCACCATACGCACCATCACTACGGCCTTCTCGGAATACCTTTCCGGGAAGGCCGTTGATTCTCCGCGCCTGTCAGCCGACCTGCTGTGCATGCATATACTTGGCGCAAGCAGACTCGACCTGCTGACCGACCCGCACCGCCCTGTCACCGAAGACCAGTGGGCAGCCATCGCCGAACTTGTCGAACGCCGAGGCAAGGGCGAACCCGTTGCCTATCTCCTCGGGAGTCGTGAATTCTATGGGCGGGATTTCGCCGTTTCGCCTGCAACACTTATCCCCCGCCCTGAGACCGAGCACATCATCGAAGAGGTGGTAAGACGCTTTGCAGGCAAAGGCCCCTTCCTCTTTGCCGACCTCGGCACCGGAACGGGCTGCATCGCGACCACTATTGCAGCGGAGCTGCCTGATGCCATGGGCATAGCCGTAGACATCTCGCCCGATGCTCTGGCAATTGCCGCAACCAATGCCGCCGCACACGGCGTACGCGACCGCCTGGCATTCGTGAACGCCGACTTTATGACACCGCTCTTCCAGAATCGCAGCCTACACTGCATTGCCACCAACCCGCCTTACATCAGCGAAGCCGAGTATGCAGAACTAAGCCATGAAGTACGGGAGTTTGAGCCCCGTACAGCTCTTGTCCCCGGCACCACAGGTCTTGAACATGCCGCAGCCCTCATCCGCAATGCGGAAAACTGGCTCAAACCCGATGGCATATTTATCATGGAGATGGGATACACTCAGGCAGCCCCCAACCTGTCCCATCTGCAATCCAGGGAGGGCAAATGGCGCGATGAAAAAATCATCTCAGACTTGGCCGGGCTGGACAGAATGACCTTTGCGGTTCGCACGTCGCAGTAGTGTAAAAAAACAACACATTGCTGAAAACACACACCGCACCTTACTAAAACCACAACACCGCAACCTGTAATTTCAGCAGGTTACCAGCATGCACTCCACGGCATGCTTTTTGCTTATTGAGATATCGGAGGCTGTATGAAACAGACAACGATCAAAAAAGCAATCGGCTGCTCCGGCATCGGACTACATAGCGGCAAGGTAGTGAAGCTCACCCTGTCTCCCGCAAAGGAAGACACCGGCGTCGTTTTCCACATCCACGGAGAACACGGCGTAAAAGTCATCGCTCCCGAACCCAACTCCGTAATCGCCACCGGGCTCGCCACAACTCTCGGTATCGACGGCACCTCCGTCGCAACCGTTGAGCACCTTCTTGCCGCCATCGCAGGCCTCCAGATCGACAACATCAAGATCGACATCGAGGGCGGAGAAGTTCCCATCATGGACGGCAGCGCCGCCTCCTTCGCTTTCCTGCTCAGAGATGCAGGGATTGCCCGCCAGAACCGCAACCGCGTGGTTCAACGCATCAAGAAGGCCATAAACTTCGAAAGGGACGGCAAGTACATCAAGGCCTCTCCCTACTCCGGGCTGCGCATAGACTATACCATCGACTTCGACCATCCGCTCATCGGTCGCCAGTCAATGACGCTTGAAATTACTCCCGCCACCTTTACGCAGGAGATCGCCAAGGCCCGCACCTTCGGCTTCATGCGTGAAGTGGAATATCTGCACAAGAACGGCCTTGCACTCGGCGGGTCATTGGACAATGCCATCGTTCTTGACGAGTACAACGTCCTCAACCAGGATGGCTTGCGCTTTGACGATGAATTTGTCCGCCACAAGATTCTGGACTTCATCGGTGACATGACCATGCTGGGCACCCCCCTGCAGGGACACTTCGAGATCTTTGCTTCCGGCCATGCGCTGAACAACCAGTTCCTGCGCACCATCAATGACAATGCCGAAATCTACCTCGAGACCGTGGAGCTGCACGCCTTCACCCCGGAACCTGCCACCTCTGAAGCTCATGCCGGCCGCGCCGTTGCAGCAGCTTAGAAAGCTAATCAATGACACCTCCAAAGAGCCGCCCCATGGGCGGCTCTTTCATTTATATATAGCTGAAGGCAAAACCAGACAATTGCAACATAGCTATTTTATTGATTAATTATTTGAAATCGAAAAAATATGCGATATCATGCATTTTTCGCTTGCGTGGTTATGCCGAGTTGTATAAAAGGCCCCCTACGAGATGCGTGGGCCCTGCAACGCAACTGCCAGTACTTTTAACTACTTGGCGTTTAGAAGCCCTTTTCCGTAGCTGAGTCATTCGGGTAAAACCCTTGGTTTTCCTTGAAATTTCAAAGCTCGGAAAAAAAAATTCAAAAAACGCCATTTTTCGCTTGCCAAATGTTTGAGTCGAATATAAACACTCATCTCCGTTGGCTGGCGTAGCTCAACTGGCAGAGCAGCTGATTTGTAATCAGCCGGTTGCGGGTTCGAGTCCCATCGCCAGCTCCACGTGGAGGGGTTCCCGAGTGGCCAAAGGGAACAGACTGTAAATCTGTCGTCGCACGACTTCGGAGGTTCAAATCCTCCCCCCTCCACCACCATGAACGCTGACAAAGCTGTAGGAGACATACGTCGGAGAACTACGGCATTATGATGCGGGAATAGCTCAATGGCTAGAGCATCAGCCTTCCAAGCTGAGGGTTGCGAGTTCGAGTCTCGTTTCCCGCTCCACCCACGCTTGAGTTCTCCCCTACAGTTAAGTATAGAAGCCCACATAGCTCAGTCGGTAGAGCGCGTCCTTGGTAAGGACGAGGTCAGCAGTTCAATCCTGCTTGTGGGCTCCATTTTTTATTTTCGGTGTAAAATCGAGAACAACATTGCCAGGGAGAATTACTCATGGGTAAGGAAAAATTTACTCGTACCAAGCCGCACGTGAACATCGGCACCATCGGTCACATTGACCATGGTAAGACCACTCTCACTGCAGCCATCACCAAGTGCGCTGCTATGCTCGGCGGCGGCAAGGCTATTGCATTCGACGAAATCGACAAGGCTCCTGAAGAAAAGGAACGCGGCATCACCATTGCTACCGCACACGTCGAATACGAATCCAAGCTGCGTCACTACGCACACGTTGACTGCCCCGGCCACGCCGACTACATCAAGAACATGATCACCGGCGCCGCACAGATGGACGGCGGTATCATCGTAGTAGCAGCAACCGACGGTCCCATGCCCCAGACCCGTGAGCACATCCTGCTCGCTCGTCAGGTTGGCGTTCCGTCCCTCGTCGTATTCATGAACAAGTGCGACATGGTTGACGACGAAGAACTGCTGGAACTCGTAGAAATGGAAGTTCGCGAACTTCTTTCTTCCTACGACTTCCCCGGCGACGACATTCCGGTTATCCGCGGTTCCGCGCTGAAGGCTCTGGAAGCCGACAGCGCTGACGATCCGGCTGTTAACTGCATCAAGGAACTTCTCGACGCTTGTGACTCTTACATTCCTGAGCCCCAGCGCGAAGTTGACAAGCCCTTCCTGCTTCCCATCGAAGACGTGTTCTCCATCTCCGGCCGCGGTACCGTTGTTACCGGCCGTATCGAACGCGGTATCATCAAGGTTGGCGAAGAAGTGGAAATCGTGGGCATCCGTCCCAACCAGAAGACCACTTGTACCGGCGTTGAAATGTTCCGCAAGCTGCTCGACGAAGGTCAGGCTGGCGACAACGTTGGTCTCCTTATCCGTGGTATCAAGCGTGATGAAGTTGAGCGCGGTCAGGTTCTCTGCAAGCCCGGCTCCATCAAGCCCCACACCAAGTTCAAGGCAGAAGTTTACGTTCTGTCCAAGGACGAAGGCGGCCGTCACACTCCGTTCTTCACCGGCTACCGTCCTCAGTTCTACTTCCGTACCACTGACATCACTGGCGTGATTGCACTGGACGAAGGCGTAGAAATGGTAATGCCCGGCGACAACGCTGTGTTCAACGTAGAACTCATTCACCCCATCGCAATGGAAAAGGGTCTCCGCTTCGCTATCCGTGAAGGTGGCCGTACCGTTGGCGCAGGTGTTGTGTCTGAGATCGTGGAGTAAGTCATGCGCGTTAACATTCAGCTTGCTTGCACCGAGTGCAAGCGGCGCAATTACGCGACCGACAAGAATAAGAAGAATACTACCGGTCGTATGGAGCTGAAGAAGTATTGTCCTTGGGACAAGAAACACACGCTCCATCGCGAAACCAAGTAAGGTAGTTTTCGATAAAGCAGGGGTGTAGCTCCAACGGCTAGAGCGCCGGTCTCCAAAACCGGATGTTGCGGGTTCGAATCCCTCCACCCCTGCCACTTTTCTTCTTACCCCCTTTTCGGTGAGGCGACCATGGCGAATAAGCACTCTAAGAAAGCTGAAAAAGCCAACGACTCCCAGGCGGGTGTTGAAAGCAAGATTTCTCAGCTCAAAGAGTACTTCGAAGAATCCCAGGTTGAAATTAAGAAGGTAGTCTGGCCTTCCCGAAAAGAGACGATAACGACAAGCGTAGCAGTGCTCGTGCTTGTAGTTATCATGTCTCTTTTTCTCGGTGTAGTTGACCTGGGTCTCACGAAGCTCGTTGAATACATCCTTTCCTAAATTGGACTGTCCCATGACTGAGGAACACATTCCCGCACCGAAGGCCCGTTGGTATATCATTCACACCTACTCAGGTTTTGAGCAGCGTGTTGAATTGACCATCAACCAGATGATCCGTACCAATGAGGCACAGGGCCAGATAGAAGAAGTCGTTGTACCGACCGAAAAGGTAGTTGAGCTTGTAAAGGGCGAGAAGAGAACTTCTACCCGCAAGTTCTACCCTGGGTATGTCATGGTCAAAATGGTCATGACCGATTTTTCATGGCATCTGGTTTCCAATATTCAGCGGGTAACCGGTTTCGTGGGCGGCAAAAACCGTCCTACCCCCATGCGGGATTCCGAAGCCGAGCGCATCCTCTCCATGATGGAGTCCAGACAGGAACAACCCAGGCCGAAGTTCAGCTTCGAGCGTGGGGACGAGGTCCGGGTCATTGACGGTCCTTTCGGCGGATTCAACGGCGTTGTAGAGGATGTCAATTTCGACAAGGGCAAACTTCGCGTCTCAGTATCCATCTTCGGTAGACAGACTCCGGTTGAACTGGATTTTGTCCAGGTGGATAAAGGCTAACGCGCATAGAGCATTTACGCCGAATTAACGGCGATTGCCATAGAGGTATATTGGAATGGCTAAGAAAGAAATTGCAAAAATCAAGCTTCAGATTCCGGCAGGTGCGGCTAACCCCTCCCCGCCCATCGGTCCCGCTCTGGGTCAGCATGGTCTGAACATCATGGGCTTCTGCAAGGAATACAACGCTAAGACCATGGACCAGAAGGGCCTGATCATCCCCGTTGTTATTACCGTTTATGCGGATCGTTCCTTCACCTTCATCACCAAGACCCCCCCTGCTTCCGTCCTGATTCTCAAGGAAGCAAAGGTTCAGAAGGGTTCCGGCGAACCCAACCGTAAGAAGGTTGGTTCCCTGACCATGGATCAGGTCGAAGAGATTGCTAAGCTGAAGATGCCCGATCTGAACGCAGCCAGCCTTGAAGCTGCGAAGAAGACCATCATGGGCACCGCCCGCAGCATGGGTGTTGACATTAAGTAAGTTTCTGGAAATCAGTCGGACTGCCGCTCGCTGGTTTACTCCAGCAGTATTCGAATTGCATTGAGTGGCAGGAGATTATCGCAGAACAAGACAAAGGAAGGATGACAATGCCCAAGCACGGCAAAAAATATCGCAAGGCAGTTGAGGGAGTTTCTCTCCTCGAAAAGCTGCCCGTGGAAGAAGCGGTTGCAAAATCCGTAGCTTCTGCTTTCGCCAAGTTCGATGAAACCGTTGACGTTTCCATCAATCTCGGCGTTGACCCCAAGTACTCCGACCAGATGGTTCGCGGCGCTTGCGCCCTGCCCCACGGCCTTGGCAAGACTGTACGCGTTGCAGTGTTCTGTAAGGGCGAAAAGCAGGCTGAAGCTACCGCTGCAGGCGCAGACGTAGTAGGCGCTGAAGATCTGGTAGAAAAGATCAAGGGCGGCTGGCTGGAATTTGACAGCGCTATTGCCACCCCCGACTGCATGGCCCTCGTAGGCCAGGTTGGTCGTGTGCTCGGACCCCGCGGTCTTATGCCCAACGCAAAGACCGGTACCGTAACCTTCGACGTTGCCGCCGCCGTTTCCGAAGTGAAGGCTGGCCGCGTAGAGTTCAAGGTTGACAAGGCCGGTGTTCTGCACGCTCCCATCGGTAAGGTTTCTTTCGGTCCCGAGAAGCTTCTCGGCAACCTGAAGACCCTGCTTGAGACCGTAAATCGCCTGAAGCCTTCTTCCGCTAAGGGCACTTACATGCGCGCCATGTGCGTTTCCAGCACCATGGGCCCCGGTATCAAGATTGATCCGACCCTGATCAAGAAATTCCTCGAAGGTTAGTCGAAAGACCCTTCGAAAGATATTCGGCTTGGGTGGTTTTCCACCCAAGCCTTTTTGGCAAGAGAAATGGAATCTAAGTCGCAGACAGCAGGCTGTTAACAAAACGTAAGCCCTGCCGAGACGATTGGCTTAGTTTCCACTTGGCACCCCTTAGTCCAAGGAGACTCACCGTGAATAGGTCTGAAAAAGCTGCGATTATTGAGCGCCTGAAGGCTCGCGCCGAAGCTGCCAGCATCGCAGTGGTGACCGACTTCAAGGGTATGCCGGTGGAAAAGATGACCGAGCTGCGTGATGTTCTTCGTAACGGCGGTGGTGAATACCACGTCGTGAAGAACACCCTGGCCGGCATCGCATTCACTGGCACCCAGCACGAAGTTATTTCTTCCAAGCTGAAGGATAACTGCGCTGTTGCCCTTGGGTTCGATGATCCTGTCGCAGTGGCTAAGGCGCTTGTTGAATTCACCAAGAAGAGCAAGCAGTTTGCTATCAAGTTCGCTTCCCTTGAGGGTTCCTTCCTCAACGAAGCGCAGCTGGGCGAACTGGCTAAGCTGCCCGGCAAGCAGGAACTGCTCGCCAAGGCACTTGGTACAATGAACGCCGTACCCACCAATTTCGTTGGCCTCTTCGCCAACATCATCCGCACCTTCCTGTACGCCTTGAATGCAATCAAGGAACAGAAGGAAGCTGCTTAACCCAACCTAACTAAGCCAAAATTTGTAAGGAGATCACCATGTCCGTTACCAAAGAACAGGTAGTTGAGTTCATTTCCAATATGACCGTTCTGCAGCTTTCCGAGTTCATCAAGGAACTGGAAGAAACCTTCGGCGTTTCCGCTGCTGCTCCCGTAGCCGCTGTTGCTGCTGTTGCCGCTGCTGCTCCCGCTGAAGAAGCAGAAGAAAAGACCGAGTTCGACGTTATCCTGAAGAACGCCGGCGCCAACAAGATCGGCGTTATCAAGGTTGTTCGCGCTCTGACCGGCCTCGGCCTGAAGGAAGCTAAGGACAAGGTTGACGGCGCTCCCGCTTCCCTGAAGGAAGGCGTATCCAAGGATGACGCTGAAGCCGCTAAGAAGCAGCTCGAAGAAGCCGGCGCAGAAGTCGAAATCAAGTAATTTCGCTTTCGCACCAAGCGACCTAAAGCGCGGGCAGGGAAACTTGCCCGCGCTTCTTCAACTACAAAATATAACGGCATAGAGCCCAAAAAACTCTTGCCATTTTGCGTTGGGCAAACTACTCTGCAAATTTTGGTCGACCTCTCCATACACCTAACGTAAATCCATATCGGGCGACACGTTGCACACCCTTTCCGGACGCATAACACCCCGAATTTTCTGCACAAGTGCAGGGCGCTCTATGGCGGATGCGCTCTGCTTTCTGCTGTCGTGTAAGCATGTGCACTGCAGCCATTCCATTGCAGACTCATCTTTATGGCATTCCCCGGCCACGAGTCTGTGCCCAGCATGCATGAATCCGTTCCGGACCTCCGCCAACAACGGTCTCGCAACTGCCGTCGCCAGTTGATACGGAGCAGCTGCTATCCGTATCTGTGGCAAACCGTCTCCCCTGAGGTGAAAACATGGGCCAGCTTACAAAGAAATTTGGTAAAATCGAAGTAACCCTTCCCATTCCGCATCTGCTCAACCTGCAAGTGGACTCCTACAAGAAGTTCCTGCAGGAAGGTCGTACGGAACGTCTGCCCGAAGAAGGCCTGGAAGGGGTATTCAGATCCGTATTTCCCATAGAAGACTTCAACCGCACTGCAAGTCTTGAGTACGTCAGCTACGAAGTTGGCGAGCCCAAGTACGATCAGGCGGAATGCATATCCAAGGGCCTCACCTACGAAGCCCCCATCCGCATCAAGGTCCGCCTTGTTGTGTATGACGTTGATGAAGATTCCCAGAACCGCACCATACGCGACATCAAGGAACAGGATATCTACTTCGGTACCCTGCCCCTGATGACCGAGAAGGGCACCTTCATCATCAACGGCACCGAGCGCGTTATCGTTAACCAGCTGCAGCGTTCTCCCGGCATCATCTTCGAGCATGATTCCGGCAAGACCCATTCCAGCCGCAAGGTGCTCTACAGCTGTCGCGTGATTCCCATGCGCGGTTCCTGGCTCGACTTCGACTTCGATCACAAGGACATCCTGTATGTCCGCATCGACCGTCGCCGCAAGATGCCCGCAACCATCCTGTTCAAGGCCATGGGCATGAGCCGCACCCAGATCCTCGACTACTTCTACAAGAAGGAAGTCTTCCACCTCGACGGCGACAAGCTCATGTGGGAAGTGGAGAAGGAACTGTACCGCAAGGAACCCGCCTACGTTGATCTCGTCGATGGCGAGAACGTATTTGCCAAGCAGGGCAAGCTTATCACCAAGCGTGCATGGCGCCAGTTGGTTGATGCCGGAATAAAGACCATCGAGGTTGCTCCTGACACCATCGTCGGCATGTACTTTGCCGAAGACATTGTCAACGAAAGCACCGGTGAAGTTCTTGCCGAAGCCGCTGACGAAGTTTTCCCCGAGACCATCGAGCGCCTGCGCGATGCCGGTGTGACCCGTCTGCCCATCCTGCACACCAAGGGCACTGACGTATCTTCTTCCATGCGCGACACCCTCGTCATGGACAAGACCACCGACGAAGACAGCGCCCGTGTGGAAATCTACCGTCGCCTGCGTCCCAGCTCTCCGCCCACTCCCGAAATTGCATCCTCGTTCTTTGAGAACCTGTTCCGCAATTCCGACTACTACGACCTGTCTCCCGTGGGCCGTTACAAGCTGAACCAGCGCCTCAGCCTGAAGGAATCCCTCGAGCTGCGCACGCTGACCGATGAGGACATCCTCACCGCTATCTCCGTGCTCTGCAAGCTGAAGGACTCTCACGGTCCTGCCGACGACATCGACCACCTCGGCAACCGTCGCGTGCGCCCCGTAGGCGAACTGGTGGAAAACCAGTACCGCATCGGCCTCGTACGCATGGAGCGCGCCATCAAGGAACGCATGAGCCTGCAGGAAGTGGCCACTCTGATGCCCCATGACCTGATCAACCCCAAGCCGGTTGCCGCCGTGCTGAAGGAGTTCTTCGGAACCTCCCAGCTCAGCCAGTTCATGGACCAGACCAACTCCCTGTCCGAAGTCACGCATAAGCGCCGCCTGTCAGCTCTCGGACCCGGCGGTCTTACCCGTGAACGTGCTGGCTTTGAAGTCCGCGACGTGCACACCTCGCACTACGGCCGTATCTGCCCCATTGAAACGCCTGAAGGTCCGAACATCGGTCTTATCGTTTCTCTGACCACCTACGCCAAGGTGAACGATTTCGGTTTCATCGAAACCCCCTATCGCGTTGTACGCGACTCTCAGGTGACCGATGAAGTCCACTACATGGACGCTTCCGGCGAACTGGGTGCCGTTGTCGCACAGGCAAACGCACCGCTCGACGCCGACAACCGTTTTGTGAACGAATACGTGACCACCCGCGTGAACGGCGACGTTATCATGTCTCCCCGCGAAGAAGTGACGCTCATGGACATCTCTCCCAGCCAGATGGTGTCCATTTCCGCAGCGCTCATTCCCTTCCTCGAGCACGACGACGCCAACCGCGCACTCATGGGTTCGAACATGCAGCGTCAGGCCGTTCCGCTGCTCCGCTGCCGCAAGCCCATCGTGGGCACCGGCATGGAAGGCGACGTGGCCCGCGACTCCGGCGCATGTATCATCGCCGAAGGCAACGGTATCATCCGCTATGTGGATGCCGACCGCATCATCGTGAGCTACGAAGGCGACCTGTATCCCAACACCGGTGGCGTGCGTAACTACGACCTGCTGAAGTACCACAAGTCCAACCAGAACTCCTGCTTCGGCCAGAAGCCCACCTGTCTTCCCGGCCAGATCGTGAAGAAGGGCGACATCCTTGCGGATGGTCCCGGCATCGAAGAAGGCGAACTGGCACTGGGCCAGAACCTGGTTGTAGCGTTCATGCCCTGGTGTGGTTACAACTTCGAAGACTCCATTCTCATCTCCGAGCGCATGGTGAAGGAAGACGTGTTCACCTCCGTGCACATCGAAGAATTCGAAGTTGTTGCCCGCGACACCAAGCTCGGACCCGAAGAAATTACCCGCGACATCCCGAACGTCAGCGAAGACATGCTGCGCAATCTGGATGGCAGCGGTATCATCCGCATCGGTGCCAACGTAAAGCCGGACGACATCCTTGTGGGTAAGATCACCCCCAAGGGCGAAACCCAGCTCACCCCCGAAGAGAAGCTGCTCCGCGCCATCTTCGGTGACAAGGCACGCGACGTGAAGAACACCTCCCTGAAGGTTCCTCCGGGAATCGAAGGCACCGTCATCGACGTGAAGGTGTTCAACCGCCGCTCCGGTGAAAAGGATGAACGCACCCGCAACATCGAGGACTACGAACTGGCCCGCCTTGACCGCAAGGAACAGGACCACATCGATGCCCTGACGACCTCCACCATGGATAAGATCGTGGAACTGGTGGCCGGAAAGCAGCTGGCAACCAACATTGCCGGCAAGAAGAAGGGCGAAGTTCTCGCCGAGGCAGGCCACGTGCCTTCCGAGGAAGTGCTGCGTCAGGTGCCCGTGAAGAAGCTTGCAGGCCTCTTCAAGGACAAGGAAATCAACGAACAGCTTGATGCGGTTATCGAGGCTTATGACAGCCAGATTTCCTTCATCAAGGGCATTTACGACAACAAGCGCGAAAAGGTGACCGAAGGGGACGATCTGCCCCCCGGCGTCATCAAGATGGCCAAGTGCTACATCGCCGTTAAGCGTAAGCTTAGCGTAGGTGACAAGATGGCAGGCCGCCACGGTAACAAGGGTGTTGTTTCCCAGATTCTGCCCCTTGAAGACATGCCGTTCTTCGCAGACGGCACCGCCGTGGACATCGTGCTGAACCCCCTGGGCGTTCCCTCCCGAATGAACATCGGGCAGATCATGGAAACTCACCTTGGCTGGGGCGCGCTCAAGCTCGGCCAGCAGCTTGCCGATCTGGTCGCCTCCAGCGAACCGCTGAAGCAGGTGCGTGAGCAGGTCAAGGCGGTCTTCAAGTCCAAGCACATCGACCAGATGGTCGATACTCTGGGCGATGAAGAATTCGTCAAGGCCGTACGCAAGCTGGAAACCGGTATCGTCACCAAGACTCCGGTCTTTGACGGTGCTTCTGAAGAAGAAATCTGGGGCTGGCTCGACCACGCAGGCCTTGCCAACGACGGCAAGACAGTGCTGTACGACGGCCGCACCGGCGATAGGTTCCATAACCGCGTCACTACGGGCGTCATGTACATTCTCAAGCTCCACCACTTGGTAGACGAGAAGATCCATGCACGTTCCACCGGTCCTTACTCTCTTGTTACCCAGCAGCCGCTCGGCGGTAAGGCCCAGTTCGGTGGCCAGCGTCTGGGTGAAATGGAAGTTTGGGCCCTGGAAGCACACGGTGCCGCTTACATGCTGCAGGAATTCCTCACCGTTAAGTCGGACGACGTGACCGGCCGCGTGAAGATGTACGAGAAGATCGTGAAGGGCGACAACTTCCTTGAAGCAGGCCTGCCCGAATCCTTCAACGTACTTGTGAAGGAACTGATGTCCCTTGGTCTGGATGTCACCCTGCATCAGGAAGAAGGCAAGAAGCGCCCCAAGCGCTCCGGATTCATTACCGAGTAACCTCGCGGGCCTGCGACTGCATCCCAAGGTCGCAGGCCCGATTCTGAATATCACAGAGACAGGTTCCCGAAACCCGCATACAAACCAAATTTGGGTGGGGTATCAACCATGACGTTAGACGACCTTTTCACTGTCCGGGGCACCAGCACCCAGACTACCAACATTCGCAACCTGAAGGCCATTCAGATTTCCATTGCTGCGCCCGAGAGCATCCGGGAATGGTCCTATGGCGAAGTAAAGAAGCCGGAAACCATCAACTACCGTACGTTCAAGCCTGAACGCGACGGTCTTTTCTGCGCCAAGATCTTCGGTCCTGTTAAGGACTACGAATGTAACTGCGGCAAGTACAAGCGCATGAAGCACCGCGGCATCGTCTGCGAAAAGTGCGGTGTTGAAGTTATTGCTTCCAAGGTACGCCGCGAGCGCATGGGCCACATTGAACTGGCCGCGCCCGTTGCACATATCTGGTTCCTGAAGACGCTGCCTTCCAAGATCGGTACCCTGCTCGACATGACCATGGCCGACCTTGAAAAGGTGCTGTACTTCGATTCCTATATCGTTCTTGATCCCGGCCAGACCTCGCTCACCAAGATGCAGGTCATTTCCGAGGACCAGTACTTCCAGGTGCTCGACCACTATGGCGAAGACGCCATTACCGTGGGTATGGGCGCAGAAGCTGTTCGCAGCCTGCTGGAAGAACTGAACATGGAAGAACTGCGCGCAACCCTGCGCGAGGAATCCCAGTCCACCCGCTCTCAGACCAAGAAGAAAAAACTCACCAAGCGCCTCAAGATTGTTGAAGCGTTCATCGAGTCCGACAACAAGCCCGAGTGGATGATCATGGAAGTTATTCCGGTCATCCCGCCGGAACTGCGTCCTCTCGTTCCGCTCGACGGCGGCCGTTTCGCCACCTCCGACCTGAACGACCTGTACCGCCGCGTCATCAACCGTAACAACCGTCTGAAGCGACTGATGGAACTGGGTGCGCCCGACATCATCATCCGCAACGAAAAGCGTATGCTGCAGGAAGCAGTTGACGCGCTCTTCGACAACGGTCGTCGCGGCCGCGCCATCACCGGCACCAACGGTCGCCCGCTGAAGTCCCTGTCCGACATGATCAAGGGTAAGCAGGGCCGTTTCCGTCAGAACCTGCTCGGTAAGCGCGTTGACTACTCCGGCCGTTCGGTTATCGTTGTTGGTCCGAATCTGAAGCTGCATCAGTGCGGTCTTCCCAAGAAGATGGCGCTGGAACTCTTCAAGCCCTTCATCTACTCCAAGCTCGAAGAAAGGGAACTCGCTTCCACCATCAAGAGCGCAAAGAAGATGGTTGAGCGTGAAGAACTGGTCGTATGGGACATTCTGGAAGAAGTGGTTCGCGAATACCCCATTCTGCTGAACCGCGCTCCCACGCTGCACCGTCTGGGTATCCAGGCGTTCGAACCCATCCTCGTGGAAGGCAAGGCAATCCGTCTGCATCCCCTCGTCTGCTCCGCATACAACGCGGACTTCGACGGTGACCAGATGGCCGTGCACGTTCCCCTTTCCGTGGAAGCACAGATCGAAGCACGCGTGCTCATGATGTCCACCAACAACATTCTGTCGCCCGCTAACGGTTCGCCCGTCATCGTGCCTTCTCAGGACATCGTTCTCGGTCTGTACTACATGACCGTTGAGCGTTCCTTCGAAAAGGGTGAAGGCATGTACTTCTGCGGTCCGTGGGAAGTTGTTACCGCATACGACCATGGTCAGATTTCCCTGCATGCCCGCGTCAAGGTTCGCATGCCCAACGGCGAGCTGGTGGCTACCACCCCCGGCCGTGTGCTGGTCTCAGAAATCCTGCCCGAAGGTCTCGGTTTCGAGCATGTGAACTGCGTCATGACCAAGAAGAACATCGCCCGTCTGGTGTCCACCGCCTATCGCGAGTGCGGCATCAAGGCGACCGTTCTGCTGTGCGACAGCCTCAAGAACCTCGGTTACGAGTTCGGCACCCGCGCAGGCGTGACCATCGCAGTGAAGGACCTTGAAATTCCTTCCAGCAAGAAGGGCATCATCCAGCGCTCACAGGACGAGGTTGACGATATCGAACGCCAATACCGCGAAGGTATCATCACCCGTACGGAAAAATACAACAAGATCGTTGACGTGTGGACCAAGACCACTCAGGACGTTTCCAACGAGATGATCAAGTCCATCTCCACGGAAACCCTCACCTGCCCCAAGACTGGCAAGCAGGAAGTGAACCAGACGTTCAACTCCATCTTCATGATGTCCAACTCCGGTGCCCGAGGCAACCAGGACCAGATGCGTCAGCTGGCTGGTATGCGCGGTCTGATGGCTAAGCCTTCCGGCGAAATCATCGAGACCCCCATTACCTCAAGCTTCCGTGAAGGTCTCTCCGTGCTGCAGTACTTCACCTCCACGCACGGTGCCCGTAAGGGTCTCGCGGATACCGCACTCAAGACCGCTAACTCCGGTTACCTCACCCGCCGTCTGGTGGACGTGGTACAGGACGTTATCATCGGCGAGCATGACTGCGGCACCGTTGACGGTCTGGAACTGGGCCACCTGATCAAGGGCGGCGAAATCAAGATGCGCCTCACCGAGCGCTGTCTCGGCCGAGTGCTGCTCTACCCCGTGTTCCACCCTGAGACCAAGGAAGTGCTCATCCCCGCCAACACTCTCATTGATGAAGAAGTGACGGCAAAGCTGGATGCGTACGGCATCAACACCATCACCATCCGCTCCGCGCTCACCTGCGCCAGCGAACATGGTGTTTGTGCACTGTGCTACGGTCGCGACCTTGCTCGCGGTCAGCTGGTCAACACCGGTGAAACCGTCGGCATCATCGCCGCACAGTCCATCGGTGAACCCGGCACGCAGCTTACCATGCGTACCTTCCACATCGGTGGTACGGCGTCCCGTGAAATCGAACGTTCCAGCATTGAAGCACAGCACACCGGTCGCGTGGTCATGTCCCGCGTCAAGGCAGTCACCAACCGTGACGGCCAGATGCTGGTGCTCGGCAAGTCCGGTCAGCTCGGCATCGTAGACGAACAGGGCCGTGAACGTGAAAAGTATATCCTGCCCAACGGTTCCCGCCTGAACGTGGTGGACGGCCAGGAAGTCAAGAAGGGCGCCATTCTTGCTGAATGGGACCCCTTCAACGAACCCTTCGTCTCCGAAGTGGAAGGTACCATCAAGTTCAGCGACCTGATCGATGGCAAGACCTTCCAGGAAAAGATCGACGAAGCAACCCACATGGCAACTCGTACGATTATCGAGTACCGCACCACGAACCTGCGCCCCTCCGTGTCCATCTGTGATGCGAACGGCGAGGTGAAGATGCGCGGCGAATCCAGCATTCCCGCCGTCTACCAGCTGCCCGTGGGCGCAATTCTCATGATCCGCGACGGTCAGGAGCTGGCAGCGGGTGACATCATCGCCCGTAAGCCCCGCGAAACCTCCAAGACCAAGGACATCGTGGGTGGTCTTCCCCGAGTTGCGGAACTCTTCGAAGTCCGCAAGCCCAAGGACCTTGCCGTTGTTACTGAAATCGACGGTATCGTGTCCTTCGAGGGTGAAACCAAGGGTAAGCGCAAGCTCAAGGTTACCCCCGAAATCGGCGAAGCCAAGGAATACCTGGTACCCAAGGGTAAGCACATCACCGTTACCGAAGGCGACTTCGTTGAAGCGGGCGAACAGCTTACCGAAGGCCAGCCGGAACTGCACGACATTCTCCGCATCAAGGGCGAGAAGCACCTCGCCAACTACCTGTGCGAAGAAATTCAGGACGTGTACCGCTTCCAGGGCGTTGGTATCGACGACAAGCACATCGAAATCATCGTTCGACAGATGCTGAAGAAGGTGACCGTCATCGACACCGGCGATTCCAGCTTCCTCGTTGGTGAGCAGGTGGACAAGCAGGAATTCCGCATTGAAAACCTGCGTCTGGTCGCCGAAGGCCTGCAGCCCGCCAAGGCGGAGCCGCTGGTTCTGGGTATCACTCAGGCATCGCTGACCACCTCTTCCTTCATCTCCGCGGCTTCCTTCCAGGAAACCACGAAGGTGCTGACCGAGGCATCCCTGCGCGGCAAGATGGACTCCCTGCGCGGCCTGAAGGAAAACGTTATCGTTGGTCGCCTCATCCCCGCAGGTACCGGTTACCGCGAATACGTTCACTCCGACATCGATGTGCCGGATCAGGAAGAACGCGCCGACAAGTTCCTCGAAGAGTTGGAAGACAATCCCCTTCTTGTGGACAACCACGCGTACTACGCCTAGTTCGGACACGCATTCCGATACAACAAAGCCCCCGCAATAGCGGGGGCTTTTCTTATGGCCGGGTTACGGAACGTGAAGGGCCCCATCCTGCCTGCGGCCCCCCTCAATGAATCATTTTGCGTCATGTTAAGGACAATTGACACGCAAGGCCCATAGGCTACAATACCAGATTGAGACGGCTGGGCGAGTCCGAGAAGACCAGCAGAATGAAGCACTGGACGAAATCGCCTGCCGACCGACGGTTCCACAGCCACGCTATAACGCACGGACACGCTATGACGCACAGGCACGAAAAGCAGCCTCCCTGTGTTCCGCCCCGACGCAATGCTGCCCCTTTTGCGCCCCGAGGTACCCATGAGCCGTAAATTCGTACTGGAATGCACCCGAGATGAGCTCCCTGCTCTCTTCAGGGACATTGCCGATGCACTGGAAGGCAAGCAGACCGGGAGTACACAGCTGCCTTCCCTTGAGAGCTTCCGCAAGCTCCAGATAGGCGTGAAGGACGAATATGGCCTTGTCAGCCTCAAGCTGAAATTCCGGGATGATCACGGCAATCTGGACCTGAGCGGTGATAGCGAACCAGCCGCCACCCTTGAACACGCGCCGCAAACCGGCGAAGAGCAGCATCCGCAGCCGTACTCCAATCTCAAGCATGAACTGCAGGCCAGCTTCAAGGCCATTTACCGGGCCGTCCATACCGGCAAGCTCCCCCCTGCTGAGGCTGTACAGGCCTTTGAAGCACAGTCCCGCCTCATGACCCGATACGATGATTGCGGTTCTGAATATTACGCCCCGTACAATGCCGCTCTGGACGAATTCATGGCAGCGTGGAAGGCGCAGGACATAACCGCCATGCATGATGCGGTAGACGCCATCAACCATGTGAAAACCGACTGCCACCAACGGTACAAATAGCCGCCCATGATGAAACTCGCCCAACCTACTTCACAGCAGTGCGCAAATACCGACAGACTGCTCGCCGCCATTCCCGAGGAAATCACGGAAGAAGATCGCGCCCTCTTTTTCCATGCTGTTTCCGTTGATCTTTCGGACTGGCAAAAAAAGCAGATTGTTTCGCCGGACGCCATCTTCAAACGGCAGGAAAGCATCCTCGCCTGCCACTGGCACCCCGAGTTCATCCCCATGGATCTGTGCCGCCAACGCATTGAGGCCATGTTCCCCAATGCCGATGAACGGCTCATCATCCCGACCCAGCATAATGAACTCCTGCAATACGGAGATTATTCCGGCGTCGAAGTCGACTGCTACTCCAGCGGCTTCAACCAGAAGGTGCAACTGCTCCTGCATTTCCACAATGACAGGCTGAATGAGGCCCATACCCTCAAATCCATGCTGAGCCACACCTTCAAGTACCGCTCAAGCCAGTTTTTCGAGTTTCTCAGAAGCTTCACCGGTCCCAATCAGGAGCGGTTGGAGAAGGCCGCCCGTGCGACGGGCGCGAACCAGCAACTCGTGTCCTTCGCCACCCTGCTCGCGGGCAAGGTGGAAAGCATGCTCAACGACAATTGGGCAGACGTCCCCCCCTCCTCCATCAAGAACAAGCTGCTGCGGGACTTTGTGGACGGCATGCGCCCCCTTCTGGGTGATCTGTTCATCGACCATGCTCAGGCATTCATCAAGGCAGTGAAAGAAGCTGTAAAAAACGACTTTCCGCTGGATTACTTTTACAGGGCGTCCGAGATCATTGAAGAAACCCGCAACCTTGGAGGCGGCATCGTCATTCCCCACCCCGAGCAGTTCTGGCCCATACTGCTGCGAGGTTATGACGTGGATGGCTACGAGGTCTGGAACCCACAGTCCCAGCGCTACACCGACTTCCTCATTGAAGTGGTTAACCAGCACAACAAGAACCGCGGAAGCAGCCAGCGCGAACTGCTCATCTTCATGGGCGACGACTGCCATCTGGGCGAAAAAACGCGCCCCCTTGACCAACAGGACAAGGAAAAGGCAAGTCGGGAGGTGGGCCTGCAACCAGCGTGGGACGACCTGAACATTCGAAAAAAGCTTGTTTTCGGAGCAGTGGACAGGGCCTCTGTCATCCGCTGCTACAAGGAACGGCTCGCCACCCTTTAATCAGCTTTCGCTTCATACCGGAGAAACACCACCATGGCAGAAGAAAAATTCGCATTCGAGTCCATGCAGGACACCCAGTCCATCAAGGTCTTTCTGGAATCGCTGATACAGGGATTCGAGAACGGAAAGGTAACTCTGGCCGCCCACGGAGACCGCATAGAGCTTGCCCCTGAAGGGCTGCTTGCCTTCACCGTTAAAGCCCGCCGCTATGGCGACTCCAGCAAACTGACCATCAAGATCGGCTGGAAGGAAAGCCACACCAAACCAGACAGCGCAGACAACGAACTTTCAGTAACTACCGGATAACGCATGATCACCTTTGAAGGCCTGAGCGAAAATTTCAAATTCATCATTCTGGAGGTGGAAGGACAGATCAACGCCACCCTCTCCTTCCTCCGCACACCTTCCCGCACGCTGTTCGACAAGATCGAAACCCGTGACGACTATATCGACAACCTCAAGACCATCATCGAAAACAAGTGCTATTCACGCCTGCATACGGACAAGCATCTCGACAAACGCGAAATCAACCGCATCAGGGCCATTCATGCCATTTCGGTCAACCTTGAGCGTATTGCCGACTACTGCGTCAACATAGTCCGTCAGATGGGCTATCTCTCAGACCACAATTTTCTGCGTGAGGCAGATTACCTGCCGATATTCGAGGAAATCCAGTCCGCATTACAAAAGATTCTACCCGCCTTCGAGCGGGAGGATCTGGCCAGCGCGCTGGCCATCTGCCGCGCGGAATACGAACTGGACAGCATGTACAAACGGGTATTCGAACGTGTGCTCACCGAGCTTGGCAGCGGGCGCGATGCCCAGAGTCATATCACCGTCATCTTCATCTTCCGCTATCTGGAACGTATCGGTGATTCACTGCTCAACGTGGGCGAGGCGCTCATCTTCAGCATCATCGGCGAGAAGATCAAAATTACGCAGTTCGAGGCCCTGCAACGTACCCTGACCAGCTCAGGATTCAAGGGCTCCCTGCAGGATATCGACTTCAAGGCCATCTGGGGCACCCGCTCCGGCTGTCGCATCGGACGGGTGGACGCAGCGCCCGAGAAAGACGGAACAATACGCGAACAGGCCGACAAGCTGGGCTCCATCTACAAGGAAGGTACCATTGCCAAGGTGCGGAAGGAGCGTGCGAACATCGAACGCTGGAGCACCATCTTCCCCAACCTCGTACCGCAGATCTACGGTTACCATGAGGAGGGCACCAACGCCTCCCTGCTGGTGGAATTCCTCCGCGGCTGCACCCTTGATGAAGTGCTACTGACCGGCGAGGAAGAGCTGGTAAAGAACGCCATGTTCATTCTCTTCCAGACCCTGCGCGAAGTATGGGAAAAGACCAGACGCAACGCGCCCATAGCCATTGACTACATGGTGCAGCTGCGTTCGCGCATGGCGTCCATCCGGCAGGTGCATCCCGAACTGTCCCGTGAATCCATGGGGGTGGGATACGCAGAGGTTCTGTCCACCTTCGACCTGCTGGACGAATGCGAGGAACTGGAGGAAGAACTGCTCGCCCCCTTCAGCGTCTTCATCCACGGCGACCTGAACGTGAACAACGTGGTCTACGACCACATGCAGCAGGCCATTCGCTACGTAGACCTGCACCGCTCACGGGACTTCGACTACGTTCAGGATGTCTCCGTCTTCATGGTCTCCAACTTCCGCATGCCGGTTTTCGAACCCGCCATGCGCAAACGGCTGAACTGGGCCATTCAGGAATTCGACCAGTTCGCCAAGACATATGCCGCACAGAACAACGATGACACGTTCGAGGCCCGTCTGGCTCTTGCCCTTGCACGCTCATTCTACACCTCCACGCGCTATGAGCTCAACTTTGCCTTTGCCAAGGAAATGTACATGCGGGCCCACTTCCTCATGGACAAGATCGTTGCACACAAAGATGCACCGTGGCGCAACTTCCAGCTGCCCAGAGACGTGCTGTACTACTGATACGGCTGCAAAAGGAGACTGATGTGAGAATCGGTGTTGTCGGTACACGCGGTGGTTGGTCTTCCGAGCAGCTCGCCGATGCCGTGGCTGAAAAGACGGGGTTCCGGCTGCTCATCGAGATGGACAAGGTACGGCTGGACCTGCCTTCAGGCAGATGTATGTACGAAGATACGGACATAGCCGGACTTGACGGCCTGATCATCAAGAAGATCGGGTCCCGATACTCGCCGGATCTGCTGGACAGACTGGAGATACTGCGCTTTCTCAAGACGCGGGGCCTGCCTGTCTTCTCGGACCCGCTCAGTATCATCAGGGTGCTGGACAGGCTCTCCTGCACGGTTACCCTGCAGGCCGGAGGCATTCCCATGCCCCCGACCACCATCACGGAGAACATTGAACTTGCTCTGGAGGCCGTTAATGAATACGGTCGCGCCATATTCAAACCCCTGTACACGTCCAAGGCCCGCGGCATGTTCATGCTGGAGCACGGGCCGCAGGCGCGGGACGCCGTGGAGCGTTATGCCCGTGAATACCGTCTCATGTACATTCAGAAAGCTGTTGATCTTGAGGAGGGCAAGGATCTCGGCGTGGTCTTTCTCGGTGGGCAATATCTGACTACCTACGCCCGCTGCAAAACCAACGATTCATGGAACACCACCACCGCCAGCGGCGGCCGGTATGCCCCCTTTGAGCCTTCGGAGGAAGTTCTGGAACTGGCCTCCCGAGCCCAGAAGCTTTTCGGGCTGGACTTCACCTGCGTAGACGTGGCCTTGACCAGCGACGGCCCCTACGTGTTTGAAGTTTCCGCATTCGGCGGTTTTCGCGGCATCCGCGATTCCAGCGGCATGAACGCTGCCGCCCTGTATGTTGACCATGTTCTGCAAAACATTGCCGGTTAAAAAACCAGCATAAACGCCGCGCTGCCACAGCAGCCCGAATTACAGCAACCGTACGAAACAATGCATCTCAAGCAGCACCTGACAATAACACGGGAAATCACCATCCCCGACCCCCTCAAGCTGGAGCGGTTTCGTCACGCCCCCCAGCTTGGCCCCAAGGCGCTGTTCTTCAGCGGCGGCTCGGCATTGCACGACCTGGCCCAACAACTGACGCACTACACGCATAACTCCGTGCACCTGATCACGCCCTTCGACTCGGGCGGCAGTTCCGCAGTGCTCAGGCAAGCCTTTGACATGCCAGCCGTGGGTGATATCCGCAGCCGCCTCATGGCGCTTGCAGACCAGTCCATTCAGGGCAACCCCGCCATATTCGATCTGTTTGTCTACCGCATGGCCCAGAAGGCGTCCGACAAGGATCTGGCTGACGAGCTGAAACTCTTCACGACGGGGACGCATGCGCTCATGCAGCCCATCCCCGAGCCCATGCGCGAGATCATCCGGAACAACCTGCAACTCTTTGCAGACCAGATGCCGCAAGACTTCGATCTGCACGGTGCAAGCATAGGCAATCTGGTGCTCACGGCAGGCTATACTTCCAACCGCAAACAACTTGATCCTGCCATCTACCTTTTTTCCAAGCTGGTTGAAGTGCGCGGCATCGTACGTCCCGTCGTGGACAGCTGTGCCCATCTTGCCGTCCGGCTCGCAAACAACGAGATTGTGGTCGGCCAGCACATGTTTACCGGCAAATGGCACCCCCCCGTGCAAAGCCCCATTGAGGACATCTGGCTCACGCCGTCATTACATGGCAAGGAACGCATCGGCATTCCGCTTTGCGACAATTCCAGAAGACTCATCGCGCAGGCAGACCTCATCTGCTATCCCATGGGCAGCTTCTATTCCAGCATCATCGCCACCCTGCTGCCCGACGGCATCGGCAAAGCCATTGCCGCAAGCCGCAAGCCCAAGGTGTTCATTCCCAATACAGGTACCGATCCTGAACTCTTCGGCCACGACCTCTCCATGCAGGTGGAGCGGCTGCTGCACACCCTGCGCAAGGATGCCCCGGACAACATCAAGGACAGCGACGTTCTCAACGCCATTCTGCTGGATACGAAAAACGGGCGTTACAACGGCACCCTAAACAGGGATGCCCTTGCCGCCCGTGGAATTGCAGTCCTTGATCTGAATCTGATCAGTGAACAAAGCGCTCCGCTCGTGGATGGAAAGCTGCTCTCTGACGCCCTGCTTTCCTTCTGCTAACTGCCCGTCCCATAGCTCGTTTCCGTTACGCTAGTCCCTGCCTGAACAGTCCGACGCCGATGCACCACATGGTCAGGCAGACGATACCATCGAGCACGCGCCACGCCGTCCGGGATTGAAAAAACGGCGCCATCAGCCTGCCGCCCAGCGAAAGGGAAAAGAACCAGAGAAAGGATGCCGTTGCAGCCCCGGCCCCGAAAATGTAACGGGCTTCACCGCCGTATTGACCGCTCACGGAGCCAAGCAGGACCACGGTATCCAGATAGACATGCGGATTAAGCAGCGTCACGGCCAGCGTAGCGGCAATGGCGGATCGACGCGTAGCCAGTTCGCAGTCGGCCTCATCCTTCAGGCAACCGCCCCGCAGCATGGAGCGAAACGCTCCAAGGCCATACCAGAACAGAAAGGCCGCCCCGAACAAGGCCGCATACCTCCCCAACGTCGGACTACTCGCCACAGCCGTCCCCACGCCTGACACACCAAGACAGATCAGCATGGCATCGCACAGGCTGCATAACAGGGCGATGGTCAGATGATGGTTCTGACGCACCCCCTGCGAAAACACAAAAGCGTTCTGCGCACCAATGGCGACGATCAAACCGCCCCCCATCCCGATTCCCTGAATATATGCTCCCAGCATGATGCTCTCCGTACATGCACCGTAATTTGCCGGTCAGGCATCTGCATGTGCCCTCCTCCTACCCCGCGCATTATGACAAGTAAAACTTATTATTTTACTATTTAATTAATTTTTCTTATGCATAGACATGCTGGACTACAAACAACTGGAAGCACTGGCCGCCGTGGCCGAGGAAGGCAGCTTCGACAAGGCTGCTGGCAGGCTCCACATCACCCAGTCTGCCGTATCGCAACGCATTCGTACACTGGAAGACAACGTGGGACAGGCACTGCTGATCCGCTCCACCCCTGTCCGCCCCACGGAGACTGGCCAACGCCTGCTGGCACACTTCCGCAAGGTCTATCATCTGGAATCCGATCTGCTTGCCGACCTGCTGCCAACGTCGGATGCCCTGCCGGTCATTGCGCTGGGCGTGAACGAAGACAGCCTTGCCACATGGTTCCTGCCAGCCCTGCAACCTTTTCTTGAAGCCAACAGCGTTCTGCTGGACCTGTATACGGATGATCAGGAACAGACCCATGATCTGCTGCGCGCAGGCCGAGTAGCCGGTTGCGTGAGCACCAGACCAGAGCCGATTCAAGGCTGTTCCTGCTTCTATCTGGGCCGGATGGAATACCAATGCCTTGCCACGCACACCTTCGCGCAACGCTGGTTTCCCAATGGCGTTACCGCAGAGGCCATTCGCCGCGCCCCTGCAGTCACCTTCAACCGCAAGGACCTGCTCCACTGCCGTTTTGCCGAGCACTGGGGGCTGAGTGCGGGCGACTTTCCCACCCACTACGTGCCGTCATCAGAAGTATTTGTGGATCTTGTGACCGCCAGCCTTGCCTACGGCATGGTGCCGCACCCGCAGGGGCTCCCCCTCATCGATCAGGGCACATTGGTTGCCCTTGCTCCGCAGGCGCACATTTCGGTCAGGCTCTACTGGCACCAGTGGAGCCTTGGCACATCCTTGACCCGCGCTCTTGCCACGGCTCTGCGCGAAGGCTGCGGCCACCTGCTGCTGTAACCCGGGTGTAAGCCAAAAAATAATACTGCTCCCCACGTACCCGATGGTACTTTGCAGGTACATCTAAAACTGCCAACCGATGGAGGAAACCATGCCCAATATGGATTACCCCGGTCCTTGTGAGAGTTGTTCGGCAATTGAGGGATGCAGTTCCGATTCCCAACGCGAAGCGGCCGTACAGAACTACTGCAAAGGTGTGGAAATGGAGCTGAACATCTGGAAGGCCCGCCTCTACGACGTGCTCGCAAACGCAGACAAGGCCGACGGCAAGGCCGGATTCGCAGATACCCTGAACCTGATCAAGTCCACGGTACGGGAAATCGAAATGCTTAACAGCCAGTTAGCGTCTGAATGCTCCATGGACATTTCCGCACAGGAAAAGGCCATGGGCGGCAAGCTTGCCCTGCTGCGCAGTAAATACACCGAAGCACTTTCGGTGATCAGCCCCGGCTATTTCGGCGGCTGACAACCGTTCACCCATCAACGAAAACGCCCCGCATTGCGGGGCGCTTTTCGTTAATGGCGGACTCTCCACTAGGGAGCCTTGAACAGGGTGACATCAAGCTTACCCATGGCATGCAGGGTCGCATACCCTGCCCGGAGCGCTTCGGCTTCCGCTGCAAGGGCCTGACTCACAGCATTGATGTAGTTCACCTCGGCGACCAGCACATCCAGCAAGGAACGGGTACCGAGCTTGCGTTCACGCTTGGCCATATCCATGAACTCGCCGAGAATCTCGGTCTGCTCCCGCAACAGCTTGGCGTTGCGACGGTTGGCTCGCAAATCCTGCCATGCGATGCGAACATTCTCCTCAACCGTCCTGCGCATGTCGGCCTGTACATAACGCGCCTGTGACACCGAAGCACGCGATGCATTCAACTGTGCTTCATCACCGAATCCGGAAAACAGATTCCACGCCATCTCCACACCGAATCCCGAATCGTTTCGCACCCCGGAATCCCCGTTGTCGTTCTCGCGTCGACGAGCTTCGGCAAACAGGTTGAAATTGGGATAGAAACGGGTGCGGTCAATCTCCACCTGCTTCACGCTTGCCGATACGGTAGCGTCCGCCGCCTTGAGAAGGGGGCTGCCGTCAATGGCGGCAACAGCGGCATCGTCGGGAGTAGCGGGCAGAAGATCTGCCGGAAGCACAGGCTTTTCAAAAGTCTTTATCTCCGCCGTATCGGGAGCATAGCCATACAGGGAACGAAAACGGGCACGGGCACGGGCAAGTTCACCTTCAATATTCACCCGTAACGCCATGGCACCGAGCAACTGCTGTTTGGCCTGCAACACGTCGGAAGAAACGCCTGCTCCCCGCTGCACCAACGTCTCTTCAATGCCGGTCTGTTGCTTGATGCGTTCCTCGGAACGTGTGGCGTATTCAAGACGCTTGAAAGCCTTGTACACATCCAGATAGACGCTGATGCCATCAAGAAGAATATCCTGCTGCGCCGAGAAATGCTCAAGACGGCTCCGCTCAAGCACAGCCTCGGATTGCTCGACACGCCGGGTGGTGGCGTCAAAGTCATACAGCAGCTGGGTACCCCGAATCTTCTGCATGTTGCGAGCACGGGAGGTGTAATCGTCTGGCTGGCTGCCGGGCCTTTCTATCTGCTCGCTGGATGCGTCACTCGTTACGTCCAGTCTGGGGAACCAGCCGGAGCGGCTTACATCAACCCCGTGAGTAGAAGCCTCAATCTGGCTCTCCTTGGCCAACACGCGCTCATGCTTCTCCAGCAACCCCGGCAACAATTCGGCAAGCCCCTTAGCCTGCGAAACAGCCGGAGCACCGGCCAGCAACGTTACGGAAACAAGCAGCGTTCCCAGATAATTCTTCACATCATCCCCCATGGTTCAGTACGGAGTTTGCTGACGAGAGTGACACAACAGAATATGTTCGTCAACACGCCACAACATCTTTATCTCCTGAACATACTTGAAATACTCCCCTCTTTGTTGCATAGATGACACCTGAGACAGAGGAGTTGTCATACCGCACGGCGGTATCCTGAACGCCTGCCCCGCTCATGCCCGCATCGGAGGACGCATGCCTTTATCCATTCTGGTCGTGGACGACGAACAGATTGTCGCACTGGATATCAAACGCACGCTGGAACGTCTGGGCTATTCCGTGCCAGCCATTGTAGGAGACGGACAAACCGCAATCAGCAAGGCAGCGGAACTGCAGCCGAGCCTTGTACTCATGGACATCCGGCTCAAGGGCGAAATGGACGGGATTCAGGCCGCAAGCGTCATCACGGCGAAACTCGGCATTCCCGTCATCTATCTCACCGCCTACTCTGACGAAGCAACGCTGGAGCGCGCCAAGGCATCCAATCCTTTCGGTTTTCTCATCAAGCCCTTTGAAGAACGCGAGCTGCACTCCACCATAGAAATCGCCATGCTCAAACACCGCTCCGAGCGCAGCCTTGACGAAGCGCGGCGCAGGGCGGAACAGGACAACCTTGCCAAGTCCGGTTATTTTGCGGATATGAGCCACGAAATACGCAACTCGCTGAACGGCATTGTGGGCATGACCGACCTTGCGCTGGACACGGATCTGTCCACCGAGCAGCGCGAATATCTGACCACGGTACTGGAGTCTGCCGAGAACCTGCTCAATATCCTGAACGACGTTCTGGATATTTCCCGCATAGAGGCCCGCAAACTGTCTCTGACAGAACGCCCCTTCGAGCTGTACGCCTGCCTTTCCAAAGCGGTACGGACCATCCGCCCCGATGCGGAAAAGAAAGGACTTCAGGTGGCATGGCACATCGCGCCCGATGTCCCCAAAACCATAATCGGTGATTCCGGACGCCTGCAGCAGATTCTGCTGAACCTGCTGGGCAACGCCATCAAGTTCACGCTTTCCGGCGGCATCACCGTGGAGGTGAACACCGTACAGGGCGCTCCCCAGACGACAGACAATGGCGACAACAACCGCTCCATCCAGCTGCTCTTCTCGGTACGCGACACCGGCATAGGCATCCCCGAAGACCGGCAGACGGCCATATTCGAGCGCTACCGGCAGGTTGACCGCGATAATCCGCAGGAGCACGTCGGTTCCGGTCTGGGCCTTGCCATCTGCAAAGAACTGGTAGAGCTCATGGACGGCTCAATTTGGGTGCGCAGCAGGGTGGACCACGGCAGCACCTTCTATTTCACAGTGTGCCTTACGCCTTCCGGCAAAGCGCAGCAGGACAAACAGGCCGTTACCGTTCAACAGCCCGCCCCGCACAAACTGCACGTACTGGCCGTGGACGACAATCTGGTCAGCCGCAAACTTGTCCGCCTGCTCCTTGAAAAGCAGGGCCATACCTGCGTCACAGCCAACAACGGCCTGGAAATGCTGGTGCATTTGGCTCAGGAACGCTTCGACCTTGTGCTCAGCAACATCCAGATGCCCCGCATGGGCGGTCTGGAGGCCGTGCGCCGCATCCGCTCGGGCCTTGCCGACGGTGTTGCGCCGGATATTCCCATCATCGCTATTACCGCGCACGCCCTTAAAGGCGACCGCGAACGATTCCTTGAAGCTGGCATGACCGAGTATATTGCCAAGCCCATCCACGCGACCCGCTTTTACAAGGCCATAGCCCGAGCCATGCAGCAGGATACGTCGCCCCCCGAAGATACCGCTCCGGCAGAATCGCCGCAGCTTTTGCGGCCCATGCTGGACACGGCGGACGTACTGGAAAGAATGGACGGAGACGCACAGCTGGTGCGCGAAATCTGGCAGGCGTTTCTTGCAGACTCGGTGGAACAGATGCACAGCATCCGCGAAGCGCTACGCGGTAACTCACCCCGCCTCGACCTCCCCCTTGCCGAAGTGGCGAGCGGAGCGACACAGGCTCTGAAGGCCGCAGCAAAAAACGTGGGGGCCATGGAGCTTGCCGCCACGCTTGAATCCTGCGCAGACGCCCTCCGTTTCGGTGAACGTGAAAGGGCAACTGCCGCCATCATGCATGTGGATACCGTACTCGCCCATACATTGAGCGTCATAGACACGAGTATGAAAAGCCTGATGGAGACAGGAACAGACGAGTCCTGAACGGCTTGAACCACCTGTGATACCGCCCCCGGCAGCAACGGCAACGCATCTCCAACCGGCAGAGCCGTATAGGGATGCCGCCATTTCGCTTTTGACTGATCTGCGGTATTGCCACATCATCCTTGGCAACAGTCATCCTCCACCGCCAAAGGCAACTGAGGGTTGGCACCTGTCATTCAACCCACGGCTTCCGGCAACGGAACAGCCGACAGACATTACCGCACGGCGCAGAAAACACCATGCTACCTGACCCGCCCCAGCCCCCGGAAATACAACCTGAAGGCCATACGCCTCCGCAGGTTCTCCGCTTTCTGCGCCAGATAAGCGATTCCGCTTCCGGCGGCGACGCGCTGGATCTGGGGTATGCCGGCTCCCTGCTCTGCCCCCTGCTGGGCATTTCGCGACGCGACCTTCTTCAGGCGCTGACCAAGGCCCTGTGCGCCGACCCCATTCCGGCCATACTTGCCAGACAGATGCGCAATGAGGAGCGTGGCGTTTTTGAGCCGTACACCATCCGCCTCATGACTGTTGACGGGCATCCTGCCGATATTCAGGTCTGCCCCCGACCGATTCTGCTGCCCGATGAAACCGAGCTTGTCACCGCCACGCTGGGGCTTGCCCCGGCAGACATGGACAGGCAACGAGCCGTTCAGGCAGAACGGGACAGACTGCTGGGCCTGCTCGACAGGCTCCCGGCCTTTGTGGCCCTTGTGGCTCCGGACTACTCGCTCCGGTACCACAACCAGACCTTCAAGGAAATTTTCGGTTCCAGCCTGAAGCACCCCTGCTACAAGGTCATCAAGAACCAGTCAGAGCCCTGCCCCACATGTCCGCCTTTCGATGTGTTCGATACCGGCAGCCTTTCCATTTACGAATGGACCAACCCGGCCAACAGGCAGGCGTTCCGCATCTATTCCTATCCCTTTACGGACGAAGACAGTTCGCCGCTGGTTTTGAAGCTTGGCATCGATATCACTCAGAGCAAGCAGGTGCAGGAAGCCCTGATAATGTCAGAGGCCCGCTACCGCTCCATAACCGACAACCTTGCCGTAGGCATAGCTGTGGTGGACGCCTCCATGCGCATAACCGCAGCCAACCCGCTGTTCTCGCAATGGTTCGGCATCACTCTCAACGGCAACCATGTTCCTACCGGACACCTCAAGGCGGATGCCCTGTTTGCGGCGGCCTGCGGGGCGGGGAGTAACGAACCGGTGGCGGAAGCACAGGCCGGAGCATGGAATCCCAAGAGCATGCTCATGAACGTATTCACCGACGGCAGGGTGCGGGAACTGGAATTCGCCTGCCAGCTCCCCTCGGAAGCCTTTCTGCAAACAGATGACGGACTGCGCGCCCTGCGCATCACCGCCTGCCCCACGCGCGACGTGAACAACTCGGTCAACTCGGTCATTCTGCTTCTGGAAGACATCACGGAGCGAAAACGTGTAACCGAACAATTGAACCGCGCACGCCAGCTGGAGGCCATGGGAACCCTCGCCGCCGGCATCGCACACGAGATCAACCAGCCGCTTTCAGCCTTGCGACTCTATGCCAGCGGACTGGAACTGCTGGTGGAGCAGCAACACGGCCTCTCGCAGGAAAATCTGCTGGAGCGTCTCGGCTGGATTCTGCGTGAAGCCGACAACATTCAGGAAATCATCGCCCACATGCGCTCACTGGTCATGCAGCAGGATGCGCCTCCCATCGGACGCGCCAGCCTGAACAAGGCCGTGCAACGGGCACTTGGACTCGTGGGTGCCCAGCTCAACGCACACGGCATACAGCTTGACCTGCAACTGGCAACCAACCTCCCGGATGCGCTTGCCAATCTCGTCCAGTTGGAGCAGGTTGTCATCAATCTGGTCGTCAACGCAATGCATGCGCTTGATACCATCGACTCTTCCCGTCAGGCTGATAAATGGATACGTATCTCCACCGAACAGTTGGACAACGGCTCGCTCCGCCTGCGCGTAGCCGATAACGGCCCCGGACTGCAGGGGCTGGAAAAACGTATTTTCGACCCATTCTTCACCACCAAGGATGCCGGTTCCGGCATGGGACTCGGGCTTTCCATAGTGCATACCTTCGTAGAGGCATGGCGGGGGGAAATATCCACTGTATCCACAATGCAGGGCAGCGGAGCCACCTTTATCATCACACTGCACCCGGCAGATGCTGAAGCGGGAGTAACGGATGCGCATACTGATAGTTGACGACAACACCACCAGCCTGCAGAGCTTGCGGATTGTTCTCAGCGATCTCGGGCATGAGCCCACCCCTTTTACCGACCCTTTGCTTGCTCTTGAAGAGGCCAGAAAGAATCACTACCCGCTGATCATCACGGACATCCGCATGCCCCGCATGGACGGAATCAGTCTGCTCAAGGCCCTGAAGAACGCACCGGAAACGGAAAGCTGCGACGTGGTGCTCATTACCGGTCACGGTGACATGGAAACCGCCGTAGGCGCCTTACGTCACGGTGCCTACGACTACCTGAACAAGCCCATCAATGCCCGCGAACTCGCCGCAGTGGTGGAACGCTGTGCCGAGCACCAGGCTCTGCTCAACGAAAACCGCGACCTGCGCCAGCATCTGGACAACCGTGTGAACGAGGTGGCAGGCACCCTGCGCCGCGACCTTGATGAAGCGCGCACCCTGCTGCGCGAGGTTTCCGGCATCGGCACGGTGGTATCTGAATCTCCGGCAACCGAACGGGTCATGAATGATGCCCGCATGTTCCACAGGGACCCGAGCGTTCCCGTCCTTATCGAAGGGGAGACAGGAACCGGCAAAGAGATCATCGCCCGCCTCATCCACTTCGGCGAGAGCGGCTGCGAGAACCCCTTTGTGGCCATAAACTGTGCGGCCATTCCCCACGAACTCTTCGAAAGCGAACTGTTCGGCCATGAAGCCGGAGCATACACGGGAAGCCGCGCCGGTGGTTCTCCGGGCAAGCTGGAACTGGCCGCATCAGGCACGCTCTTTCTGGACGAAATTGCCGAAATGCCCCTTACCCTGCAGCCCAAGCTCCTGCGCGTACTGGAAGACCGCACCTACTATCGAGTGGGCGGCATCCGCAAACGGGATTTCAAGGCGCGGGTGGTCTGCGCGGCCAACCTTGACCTTGCCGAACTGGTGGAAAAAGGACTGTTCCGCCGCGACCTGTACCATCGCCTGAAAGTCGGCCATCTCTTCATTCCCCCGCTCAGGGAACGCAAAGAGGATATTCCGGCCCTCGCCGCGCTGTTCCTCAAACGCCAGGCCGAGCGCAAGCGCAAACAGTTTATCGGCATCACGCCTGAGGCTATGGACATCCTTCTTAACCACCCATGGCGCGGCAATGTGCGTGAACTGGAAAACGCAATAGAACGGGCCGTACTTGTGCACGATGGGCAGATGCTCCTGCCGGAACACATCAGCTTCCTGAATCCGGGACGCGACATGCTCAGCGGCACGGAAAGCCTCGGCACTATTCCGCTGGATATAGAAAGCCTTGAACTGCCTGAAGCCCCCATTGATCTGGAAGCCCTGACAACCGCCATCATTCAGAAAGCGCTGGACCGCTTTGAAGGCAACAAGAGCAAGACGGCTGCCTATCTCGGCATTTCCCGCTACGCCCTGCACAGACGGCTCCAGAAATAGTGTGCGATTTCGCACAATGAGCGGAATCGCACGTGCGAATTCGCACAGCACAAACAGTTCCACGCCCGAAACAATCCGCTACGGAATGCATCTTGCGAATAAGCACACGGAATTCAACGTCCCGAAACGTAGTAACTCGTTAACAGATTCTGGCACGACTTCTGCTATAGCAAGTTCGCAGATGACGATCAGGATGCCAGCGATCAGGCGTTCACCCCCCCAACAATTCTGATCGGAGTCTGTAACGGGATCTGAATACCGGGCCCGCATCAGGCGCATGGAATACCCCCCCCTTCCGTGGCCGTGTACATGCGTTCCCGGGGCGTTTGTTCAGACCAACCTATCTTGGGCTTCCGGCAGATCACCCCCCCCGATCTCCGGAAGCCCATCCTCTTTTCGTCTCCGCATCATACCATGCCTTTTCAATATGATGTGAAACTTGACATCTTGCGCCCCATCCGAAAGAGTCCCCAATACAGTAACGCTGCCACCTTCAGGAGCAAAAGCAGCGTTCGGGTATGGCCGGGGTAGACTCCGCCGTGGCGGAGAGTGTGCACAATGAAACATTTTCAGTCTGAAAGAGGATTTTCATGAAACGTTCCGGCCTTATTCTCTTGTTACTCTTCATGGTTACGGCAACCAACGCGCTGGCAGCGGACCCCATCCGCATCGGGGCCATCTTCTCCAGCACCGGCCCGGCATCCTTCCTTGGAGAGCCGGAAAAGAACAGCCTTGAGATGGCGGCACAAAGCATCAATGCCGCAGGAGGCATTCTCGGCAGGCAGGTCGAGGTCATCCAGTACGACGATGAAACCGAAGTGAACAAGTGCGTGCTGGCTGTGGAAAAACTGGCCCGCAAGGACGGGGTGAAGGCCATCATCGGGCCCACAACCTCCGGCAACACGCTCGCCATTGTCCGCAACATGACGCGCTACGGCATTCCGCTCATATCCTGCGCCTCATCCGACAAAATCGTTACCCCGGTCAACCCGTGGGTATTCAAGGTAGCACCTTCCGATAGCTTTGCCATTGAAAGGCTGCTGGACCACATTCTCACCACCGGTGCCAAGCGCGTGGCCATTCTCACCGTCTCCGACGGCTACGGTCAGTCCGGTCGTGCCGGTTTGCAGGCCCTTATCCCCAAAGCGGGTCTTGAACTGGTAGCCGACGAAGTATACGGCCCCAAGGATACCGACATGACGGCACAGTTGACCAAAATCCGCGGGCTTGCCGCAGATGCCGTCATCTGCTGGGGCACGAATCCTGGCCCCGCCGTTGTTGCACGCAACCATCGCCAGCTGGGCATGACAGCCCCCCTGTACATGAGCCACGGCGTTGCTTCCAAGAAATTCATTGAACTGGCCGGTGATGCCGCAGAGGGGCTCATCCTCCCTGCGGGGCGCCTCATCGTGGCAAAACAGCTGGAAGACGGCCACGCTCAGAAGGCCATGCTGCTCGACTATGAAGCCGGCTACGCCAAGCACTACAACGCTGCGGTGTCCACCTTCGGCGGGCATGCGTGGGATGCCATGCTGCTGCTCAAGGCCGCCATTGAAAAGGCTGGTTCCGATGATCCCAAGGCTATCCGCGACGCCCTGGAGTCCATCACCGGCATGGTAGGCACGGCAGGCATATTCAACTTCTCTGCGCAGGACCATAATGGTCTGGACAAAACAGCCTTTGAGGTCATCCGCATTGAAGGTGGTGACTGGAAGATCGTACGGTAGCACTCTGCACCCGACCGAAAAGGCCGCCCCACGGGCGGCCTTTTTTTTATCCATTTTATACATATCCTTTTCTATATATTGCAAAACGATATAAATAAATATATTCTAACGGTTAAGTTTAATTAAAGAGGATCATCATGGCCTATTTTCGCGCAATTATTGGTTTCTCCTTGGCCATTTCTATTGTCTTTGCCATAGAAATGGCCCTTCTTTACGGTATAGGGATAATTGCAGGCAAAACACTTACACCACGAGGGGCTGGCTGGATACTACTTCCAATCATGGCTGGTATCGCCGGCGGTCGGTTTCTATATCAGCAACCAGTTTTTCACTCGACTCCTCTGATCTTTATTGTTTCCTTGTTAGACAGGCAGCCTCAAATTGTTCGCTTTTACCTTGCTGGATTACTAGTTTGGCTATTAAGTCTTCTGGCATATGTTTTCATTTTTGA
Source organism: Desulfovibrio mangrovi (assembly GCF_026230175.1). Taxonomy (NCBI): domain Bacteria; kingdom Pseudomonadati; phylum Thermodesulfobacteriota; class Desulfovibrionia; order Desulfovibrionales; family Desulfovibrionaceae; genus Desulfovibrio; species Desulfovibrio mangrovi. The sequence goes on along the minus strand of NZ_CP104208.1, from coordinate 3,589,068 downwards.
GGGATTTGGAAATTATGTATCTAGAAGTGAGATTCTGTTGCTAATCAAACTCTCAACCATCCCCCCAATCATCGCATTAGTAGGTATATACGCTATTCAAAAGGCCAAAAAATAAACCATCGATAACATACCCGACAAGTATGCTATTGACCATTGAAGCAGCCTTCCATACAGTCATACAATAGAAAATATTAAATGTCAGATGAGAGGCGCCGCAATGAAACTGTCTGCCCGTTCACGCTACGCAACCCGTATTCTGGTCATCCTTGCGGAAAATCTGGATGCCGTGGTCAATACCACTACGCTTTCCGAGCATACGGGCATTTCCGTCCAATTTATCGAACAGATCATACGCCCATTGAAACAAGGGGGGCTCGTTTCCAGCACCCGCGGCGTTACCGGCGGTCATACGCTTGCCAACGCCCCGGCCAACATATCGCTCGGAGACATCGTCCGCGCCATTGAAGGCCCTATTGATCTGACCCAGTGTTGCGACAACGAAGCGGCCGCCCAGTGCCCCCGTAGCGATCACTGCCCCACCCGCCCGGCATGGATGCAGGTTTCCAACATTCTGGAAAACGCGCTGGACAGCATTTCCATAGCCGACCTGCTGGCACCGCCATCGCGGCTGGCAGCTCTCGCGTAAGACAAAAAAGCCCCCGCCAAATGGCGGGGGCTTCGTTTTCAGCAAGAGACACCTGCGGCACTAGCCGATGGTGCCGGGAGAGTCGGAAGCGTTGGCTTCAACGGGGATGGTGCGGGACTTCAGCATGAATGCCACAAAGCAGGCTGCAGCGGCAACTATACCGATGGGGTAGCCTACGCTGGCGTCCAGCTTGAAGGCAAACTCGGGAGCCACGCACAGGTAGGTAACACAAACTGCAGTCATGAAGGTTGCGGGCACGGAAGCGATCCAATGGATCTTGCCGTGACGCACGAGGTAAACTGCGGATGCCCACAGCACGATGGTAGCCAGAGTCTGGTTGGAGAAACCGAAGTAGCGCCAGATGATGCCGAAATCGGTCTTGGTGATCATGTAACCCACCAGGAACAGGGGCACAGCAATCATCAGACGCTTGACAACATCCTTCTGAGTAACCTTGGTGAAGTCGGCGATGATCAGACGGGCTGCGCGGAATGCGGTGTCACCGGAAGAGATGGGCAGAATGATTACGCCGATGATGGCAAGGAAGCCGCCGATGGGGCCCATGAGGGTAGTGGCAACCTGATCTACCACGGCAGCGGGGCCGCCGTTAGCCAGAGCAGCCTGCAGCGCTTCGGGGGTCTGGTAGAAGGTCATGCCGAGAGTTGCCCATACGAGGGCGATGATGCCTTCACCGATCATGGCACCGTAGAAGATGGGACGGCCGCACTTTTCATCGGGAATGCAGCGCGCCATGAGCGGAGACTGGGTAGCATGGAAACCGGAGATGGCGCCGCATGCGATGGTGATGAACATCAGGGGCCACATGGGCAGACCCTTGGGATGCACGTTGGCAAGGCCCACGCCGTTGGGGAAGAAGGTGTAGCCGTCAATGATCAGCATGGCGGAAAGACCGCCGGCCATAACCAGCAGACAGACAGCAAACAAGGGGTACAGACGGCCGATGATCTTGTCCACCGGCAGAATGGTGGCCAGGAAGTAGTAGGCAAAGATGATGCCGGTCCACACTGCCACAGCAGTGGGCTTGTCCAGATCAAAGCCGATCTTGTTGGCAAGCAGCTTGGCGGGGCCGAGCACGAATACCACGCCCACGAGCAGCAACAGCACGATGGAGAAGATATTCATGAACTGCTTGGCAAACTTGCCGAGGTTGTAGCCCACGGCATCCGGAATAGACTTGCCGTCGTAACGCACAGACATCATGCCGGCAAAATAGTCATGCACAGCACCGGCAAAGATGCTGCCGAGCACAATCCAGACCAGAGCGGCAGGACCGTACAGGGCACCGAGGATGGGACCGAAGATGGGGCCCAGACCTGCGATGTTGAGCAGCTGGATAAGATAGATTTTCTTGGGGCCCATCTTGACGTAGTCAACTCCGTCTTCCATGCGGCATGCAGGAGTAACGCGACATACGTCAGCGCCGAAGTTGGCTTCGACCACTTTGCCGTAGACGAAGTAGCCGGCAATGAGCAGAGCGCAAGCTAGAAAGAAGTAAAACATTCCTCACTCCTTTAACAGATGATTGTTACATGCCGCAGCAGGGAGGCGCCCCGTACGACATTGAACCGGCCAGATCCACAAATTCCAGATCAAACCGTTTCCGGCTATCTGAGAATCCAGTGGCGGAAGGATCGGACCGATCCCCTTTTCCCTCAAACAGGTTATGAGTATATAACCTATAATCATCCATTATTTCCAGCTTAAGTGTGAATGAGCAAATCCGCGGCGTGAACCGGCCCCAGAAAGGAGTGAATTGCACACAACAATAAAAGCGCCACTCTCCCCCAAGGAAGGTGACGCCTTTAGATTCAGTGTCGTGTAAAACGGATGCAGAATACCGGACGCAGCTACCTCAGAGCCGTCAGGTCAAGCCGCAGCTCGATGCAGTGGGCCACGGCACCGTCATCGGAGCGTACGGGCGCGGTGGCAACCAGCCATCGGGAGACAGTTCCGTCCGGATACACACCCTTTTCTTCCATCAATCTGGGCTGCCCGTCGGCAAAGGTCTGCGCAACGGGGCAATCGCCCCCGGGAGCGGCGCGGTTGCACAGCCTGCGGCAGGAATCTCCCGGCCGGGTATTGAACACCGTGGTAAACGCCTTGTTGCAGTAAACAACACGGAAGGATCTGTCCTGCACGCTCACAAAACCGGGCAGATCAGAAACCAGCGCTTCAAGCATGGTATTTGATGCCCGCAGAACGCGCAGCCGCTCGGAAAGTGATTCACCCGAACGCACAAGCGCCACGGCAAGGGCATCAAGCTCGTCTTCTACAGGAATGCGGGTAGGCAGCGGAGCGCTGCCGAGATCGCGAGCCGTCTGGGTCAAATCTTCCAACGGCCTTGATATGAGTTCCCTGCCAAGATGGTTCAGCAGAAAATAGTAGAGCGGCATAAGCAGGGCCGCACAACAGGCCATAAGCCATACGATGTCCACAGGCGTCAGCGGCGCACTAACCGACAGCGCAAGCAGCGCCCCCAACACGCCGATTCCAGAACAGGCAAAGAGCACTGTTGCCACTGCGGCAAGCTTGGTCGAAAGGGGAATGCGTATCCCCCTGAGTATCCCCAACACAGCCCCTCCTTTTGGTACGGCAAACAACCTGCAGCTTCGCTTGCTCAGGCTGCAAACGCCCTCCAGATGCGGGATAACGCTACCAGATATTGCGTGATTACTCAACCTATCTCCGGTCAATCAAGATACCAAAACTATTTCAGCCAAGAGCCGCAACACTTTTCGTGACAGTGCCGCCAGACCGTAAACGGGTATGCCCGCCTGCCCATCATGATTCATTCACCAGAAAACAAAAAGCCCCCGTCATACGACAGGGGCTTCATGGTCACAGGGTCATGCCGAAAAAGGACTAGTCCATCTTGGTGAAGAATTCCTTCTCGGCACCGCAGAGCGGACATACCCAGTCTTCCGGCAGATTCTCAAAGGCGGTTTCCGGCGGAATGTTGTTATCAGGGTCGCCTTCCATGGGGTCATAGATATATCCGCAGGGGCATTCGTACTTGTGCATCAAATCCTCCATGAATCTCATATAGACAGTTGTTGATTGCAAAACCATCCGACGATGCGGAGCAAAGCGGATGTTGCCACAACTATAGGACTATACAGGGAGGGTGCCCCTGTCAACCCGATGCATAGCACCCGGCTCCCCAACTCCTAGTTGGGGCGGGGAACACCTGCTCCGCACACCTTGCAGAGATCCGGCATGTCCAGCGCAGTCGTCCCGGACTGCGCTTCTTCCGTGTCTCCGGGCCCGGCCTCCAGATAGTCGTCCAGCCACACGGCCCGCGGATTACGGGGAAAGACCTGAATCTGACCTGCCGCCTTGCCGGCGGGGGCGCGATGTCTGCGGAAGAGTACCTCGTCGGCAGTTACGCCCAGCACCTCGATCTTGCCGGTTGCATGCGACATGCAGAAACGGGCTCGTTTTGCAGGGCCGGAACATTGCCTGAGCGCAGCCTGCAGAATGGCGTAGCCCTCTTCAATGGGCACGGTGAAATGATGGTTGCCCGTGGTGGGACGGCAGACGAACAGGTAATAGGGGGGCACGCCCATGCGGGCAAGACCGTTGAAAAGATCTGCCAGCACCTCAGGATCATCGTTCACCCCGCGCAGCAGGGGGGTCTGGTTGGTAAGAATGACCCCTGCCCGCTGCAGCATGTGAATGGCCTTGCGCGCAACGTCAGTCATCTCGTTGGGATGATTGAAATGAGTCTGGATGTAGATCTTCCGGTCCGGACGGCTGTAGTTACCAAGCATCTTGACCAGTTCAGGATCGTTGATGATGCGGTAGGGATCGAAGACCGGCATGCGCGAACCGATGCGGATGAACTGGACATGCGGAATCATGGAGAGACCGCAGATGATTTCCTCCAGCTTGCGTGTGGAAAGCAGCAGCGGATCGCCGCCGGAAACCAGAACGTTGGTGATTTCCTTCGCGCCCTCAATGTAACGAAGCGCTTCTTCCACATCCACCTTGGCAGGCTCGGAGCCTTCCATGAAAATGCGCTTGCGGAAGCAGAAACGGCACAGCCCGCCGCAAACGTCGTTCGCCAGCATGATGGCCGTGTCAGCATACTTATGCTGCAACCCCGGCATGACGGTGTAATCGCCTTCGCTGGACGGGTCGAGCGCTCCCCATCCTCGTGCTTCGGCAGGGTGCGGCACGATGATTCTGCGAATGGGGTCGTCGGGATCTTCCCAATTAATGAGAGAAAGGTAGTAGTCGTTGGCTCGGAACTGATACTGTGCCATCACTTTGGAAACGGCCTGTTTTTCCGAATCGGTCAACGGCAGGCTGTCCAAGGAATGTGTGTAATACGTAGACATGGCAAATCCCCTTTGGTTACGCGGCGTCAGTCGCAAGCCATAACAGCTGGCAGGCTGGCACAACGCCAAGGTTCGAGACTGTCAGCCACAGCGGCTGTCTGAGAGGGGGACGGCCCCCTATGGTGATCTGTAATCAGGCGTTCCAGCAAAGAAAACCGGCCGAAAGCAGTGTGACGCTATAGGGATACGGGCGGATTCGTGAGTATCGCTGGACAGGGCGTGAGCGGGGTCATCGGAAGACCGACCAGACCATTCCGCTTATAAAGAGATAATACCTCAATGTATTTTGAAAATCAAGGCATTTTTTGCCCATGTACCTCCCGTCCCGACCTTGCTTGATCGCAATCCGATACGAGAGGTCGCTTTTCAAAAACCACACACACTTATTCAAGCATACCAAGGACAAACGGCAACATCCCCTGCACAACCCGCTCTACGCCTGCGGGATTGGGATGCATGCCATCCGGCAAATTCAGGGTGGCATCAAAGGCAACCCCTTCGAGAAAGAAGGGATAGAATACAAGGTCAAAAGCCTTCGCCAGTTCGGGATACAGCGCATCAAACGCGGCAGCATACTCCTGCCCCAGATTCCGGGGAGCCTGCATGCCTGCCAGCAGCACCTTCACCCCCTGCGCCTGACAGGTCCTGATAACGGCCTCCAGATTCTCGCGCGTATGCTTCGGGGAAAGACCCTGCAACGCATCGTTGGCACCAAGCTCAAGAATCAGGATGTCCGGTCTGTCTGCCAAGGCCCACGATATGCGGGCAGCACCGCCTGCCGACGTATCGCCGGAAACCCCCGCGTTGGTCACGCGCACGGCGTAGCCCAGTTCGCGCAGGCGGCGTTCCAGAACAACCGGAAAGCTGTGGCTGTTTTCCAGACCATATCCTGCCGTGAGGCTGTCGCCGAAGGCCATGATGTGCACTCCGGCACGCCCCTCATCTGCAACACCGCCTTTGCCTGTCGCCACGGATTGGTTACTATAGACTGAAGGCGAGCCGATTACGCCTGAAACATACAGCAAGGCCAGCGCCATTCCAGCGAAGGACACGGCTCTCATTAACCGGCCGAAAAGGACAGTACGCATGCGCAACTCCATGATCGAGCTTTCCGATATACATCTGAATCTAGTAGGCGGTTCCGGCGAGGTCAACATCCTGCGCGGAATCTCCCTGCGCGTGGAAGAAGGGGAAACTGTGGCTGTGCTAGGCCCGTCCGGATCGGGCAAAACCACCACCCTCATGGTCATGGCGGGACTGGAACGCCCCACTTCCGGATCGGTACGCATTGCAGGCCACGACCTGTGCGCCATGAATGAAGACAGTCTGGCCCGGTTCCGCCGCACGCACGTGGGCATCGTATTCCAATCCTTCCATCTCGTCCCCACCATGACCGCCCTGGAAAACACAGCCCTGCCGCTGGAGTTCGCCCACATGCCGCGCGCCCGGGAACTGGCCGAAGAAGCCCTGAACGCCGTGGGACTGGCAGACAGGGCCCGCCACTATCCTGCCCAGCTTTCAGGCGGGGAACAGCAGCGAGTTGCGCTGGCCCGCGCTTTTGCCGCGCGCCCCAAAGTCATTCTTGCGGACGAGCCCACGGGAAACCTTGATTCGGAAACCGGTACGCGCGTGGTTGACCACCTGTTCGCCCTGCAGCGCCAGCACGGCACCACGCTGGTGCTGATCACCCACGACAAGGAACTGGCCGCCCGCTGCACGCGTCATGTACGCATGGAAGACGGACGCCTCTTCGTACCGGAGACCCGCCAATGAGCCTCTCCCTGCGCGACATATCCCTCGCCGCGCGGCTGGCCCTGAGGGAACTGCGCTCGGGCAAGCGCCGCTTCACGGTCTTTCTGAGCTGTCTCATCCTCGGCGTCTTCGCCATAGCCGCCGTCGGTTCCGTCTCGGAATCCGCCCGTTCCGCCATCAACCGGGACGCCCGCATCCTGCTGGGCGGCGATGCATCGGTCCAACTGACAACACCACACCCAACCGCACCTCAGAGGGCATGGCTTGAACAGCACGGCACATTGAGCCACTCCATAAGCCTGCGCGGCATGGCCCATACGGCATCCGGCGAAGCCATGCTGGTGGCCGCCAAGGGGGTGGACGGAGCCTACCCGCTCTACGGCGTGCCGGAGCTGTCTCCGGCCATGCCTCTGGAGAAGGCGCTGGCGGAGCAAGCGCCCGCAGCTGACGGAAGGCCCGTATTCGGTGCTGTTGTGGATGCGCTGCTGCTGGAACGGCTTGGACTGAAGACAGGAGAGGCCTTCACCGTCGGCAATACGACTTTTCGCATCAGCGCCGTGCTGGTAAAGGAACCGGACAGAGCGTTTCAGGGCATCATATTCGGTCCGAGGGTGCTCATCTCCCTCAAGGCGATGGAGAGCACGGGCCTGTTGATTCCGGGCAGCCTCATACACAGCCACCTGCGCGTGCGGCTCAACAAGGGGAGAACTGCCACGGAGCAGGAAGTGCAAACATTCACGGAGGCACTCCGCGCCGCTTTTCCCGACACCGGCTGGCGCGTGGAACCGTTCACGCGGGCGGCCCCGCGCATCCGCACCTTTCTGGACCGCATCGATGCCGACCTGCTGCTCATAGGGCTGGGAGCCCTGCTGGTCGGCGGGCTGGGCATAGCCGAAGCCGTGCGCGGCTATCTTGCCAGCCGCATCCAGAACATCGCCACCCTCAAGTGCGTGGGCGGTGGCGTGAGCACGGTACTGTGGACCTACTTCTTCCAGATAGCCATCATCGGGATCTTCGGTATCGCAATAGGCTGCACGCTCGGCGCGCTGGTCCCCTTGGTCGCGAGGGAGAGTCTTGCCGAAATGCTGCCCGTTCTTCCGGACGCCTCGCTGCACTGGACACCGCTTTTCCGCGCCGCCTTGCTGGGCTGCCTGATCATCGTTGCATTCTCCCTCAGGCCCTTGCTGCTGGCGGGCAACGTTTCGCCCGCCGTGCTCTTCCGGGGGTACGTGGCTACACAGCGCACACGGCTGAGCGCCACCGGCAGAACCATGGTGGCAGCCGCCTTCGCATCTCTGGCCGGACTGGTCTTCCTCTTTACTCCTGACTGGAAACTGGCAGGCGGATTCACGGTTGTCGTCATCGGCTGCCTTGCCGTGTTCAGAGGCGTAGCGTGGGGCATGATGGCCCTTTCACGCCGTGCTCCGCAGGCCGGGCACCCCAGCTTCCGGCTGGGCATAGCCTCCATTCACCGCCCGGGAGCTCCGACGGTCAACCTTGTCTTCGCGCTGGGGCTAGGACTCACCGCCCTTGTTGCCATCGCCCAGATTGAGCAAAACCTGACCAGAGCCGTGGAACGCGATCTTTCCCGCGAAGCACCGGCATTCTTCTTCATCAACATTCTGCCCCACCAGCTCAAGGACTTTGAAACACTTGCCCAAGCCCCCGGCGTAACCCGCATGGAACGCGGCCCCATGGTTCGCGGACGCATCATCCGCATCAAGGATGCTCCCGTGGAGGAAGTCGATATCAAGCCGGAAGCGAAATGGGCCGTTCGCGGCGACAGGGGACTCAGCCACGCTGCCGTCATGCCGGAAGACACAGAGATCGTGCAGGGGGCTTGGTGGCCGGAAAATTACACGGGGCCGCCCATCATCTCGCTCACGGACGATCTTGCAAAGGGATTTGGAGTGGGTATAGGCGACACCCTTACCTTCAACATCCTCGGACGCGAGGTGACGGCCGCCATAGCGAACATACGAAAGGTGGACTGGATGACCTTCCAGTTGCAGTTCGCCGTGCTGTTCGCTCCGGGACTTCTGGACAACGCGCCCGTCACATGGGCCGTCACCGCCTATGGCAAGGGCAGCGACATGGACGCCCTGTACCGCAAGGTGACAGGAAGCTATCCAAACGTCACCGCATTCAGCATGCGGGAAATTCTGGCTGACGTACGCAACCTGATGGAACGCATGGGCATGGTGTTCCGCGCCATGGCCGCCGTTATGCTGTGCACCGGCCTGCTTGTGCTAGCCGGGGCCATTCTTGCGGATAGGCATCGACGCATCTACGATGCCGTCATCTACAAGGTCTGCGGAGCCACACGGGGAGATATTCTGCTGGCGTTGGTAACGGAATTCCTGCTGACCGGGCTGGCCACGGGCCTGTTCAGCGCCCTGACCGGAACCCTTGCCGCATGGGCCGCTGTAGAAGGGCTGATGCGCCTCAGCTTTACGGTGCAGCCCGTAGCTGCCCTTGCCACCATAGCCACGGCCACAGGTTTCTCGCTGCTGTTCGGCCTTGCCGGCACCATGCGGGCCCTGAACCGCAAGCCCGCCCCTTACCTGCGCAACGAATAGAGAAGGCCACCCGTGAGGGTGGCCTTTGCATTATTTCTTCTTTCCGCCGGAGTCCTTGCCGGACTTGCCATTAGATTTGCCATTGGATTTGTCCTTGGACTTACTCTTGGACTTATTCTTGCTCTTGCTGCCGTCGTCATCCGTATCATCATCGTAGGACTTCTTGCCCTTCATGTGCTTGGACTTCTTGGCTCCCTTGCTCACTACGGAAGGATGCACGCCCAATTCGTTGGCGATGTTGCCCCATCCCATACCGGAAGCGCGCATGGCACGCACCTTTTCAGGAGACACGCCGGCGGCTTCGGCAATGGCATTTTCCCGGGCCGTATCAAGCTTGACGTTGGCCTGACGCAGGTCGCCTTCCGCCTTCTTGAGATCTTCTTCAGCCTTGCGAACCTCTTCCGCAGGCTTGCCCATATCCTTCGCGCGATCATACACCTCACGCGCCTTCTCGGCACGGCCCATGGCCTCGTCCACCTTGTCGAACACGGAGTCGGCAATCACAACCGGGTCTTCGGCAAAGGCGGGAGCTGTCAGACCGAACAATACGGCCACACTCAGAACAAGAATACTCAGCTTGAATTTATTCATAACGGGACTCTCCTGTTACGGTATACGCACATACTGCATGCAAGGTCACAATAACACGACACATTATCCGTGCACAGGAAAAACAGCATTTCGACTGCAGGAAACTACAGGTCCACCAGCTCAACGTCCTCGGGTGCTATGTTCATGCCCAGAAATAGGCTGCCAGTTCTGACAAAACGTGGCACATCGTCCGTGGTCAGAAAACGGGTTCCGCCGCAGCCCGGCGCAGTGCGCAGCAAACCGCGGGCAGTAAGCTCTTCCTCCACGGCAAGCGACGTGGTTTCCGCAGAATCCACGATGGCTATCTCCGGCCCTATGACGTTGCGGATCGCCCCCGCAAGCAGGGGGAAATGGGTACAGCCAAGCACCAGACAATCAGGGCGGATGCCCGCTTCCCCGTCTTCAAACAGGGAGGACAGATACCGCGCCGCAATGCCTTCCACCAATTCGCCGTCCAGCCACCCTTCTTCCGCCAGCGAAACAAAAAGCGGACAGGGCTTGCCGATGACGTTCGCTGTCGGGCGGATGGCGTGAATTGCCTTTTGGTATGCGTTGCCGCGAATGGTGGACTCGGTGGCAATAACGGCGATGGAGCCGCTTGCGGACGCACGGCAGCTTGCTTGCGCTCCGGGCTGGACCACACCGATGACGGGTATGCCGGGATAGGCTTCCCGCAGGGCATCCAACGCAACGGAAGTGGCCGTGTTGCACGCCACGACAAGCAGCTTGACGCCTCGCTCTATGAGCTTGCCGGAAGCCTGCACCGCATAGCGGGTAACGGTTTCGGGACTCTTGGTGCCATAGGGCAGGCGAGCGGTATCGCCAAGGTACAATATATCTTCACAGGGGAGACGATGTCTGAGCGCCTTGAGAACGGTCAGCCCCCCTACTCCGGAATCAAACATGCCGATAGGCAATGTGGTGGTCATATCTGCTCCATGAAAAAACGTGATGCGCAGGCACAGCAACACGCCCACCGAAAAAATGCAAGAGTCTGGCAAAGACGTACCGGCACCGCCAAACCCACTGCAGGCAAAAAGAGCAACACGGCAGGGCTGCCTTTCGATTCCTTACTAAATTGATGACCTTACCTGCGGAAGCGTGCTACGGGGTACCTACATTACAACGTCACCAATCAGACCAAAACAGGAATGGAACATGCGAAGCCACGAAGTTGATTACCAGATTTACGGCAACGACCTGCAGGTCGTGGAAGTGGAACTTGACCCTGAGGAAACCGTCATCGCCGAAGCCGGTGCCATGTGCTGGATGGACGCGGACATTGACTATGCAGCCAAGCTCGGCGACGGTTCGGAGGCGGACTCCGGCTTCTTCGGCAAGGTATTCAGCGCGGGCAAACGCATGGTCACGGGCGAAAGCCTGTTCATGACCCACTTCACCAACAGGGGCAACGACAAGCGCCGCGTAGCCTTTGCCGGCCCTGTTCCCGGGCACATCGTACCCGTTGACCTTGCTGCCGTTGGCGGCACCCTGTTCTGCCAGCGCGACGCCTTTCTCTGCGCAGCACGCGGCACCCGCATAGGCGTGGCATTCACCAAGAAGATCGGTGCCGGGTTCTTCGGCGGCGAAGGGTTTGTGCTGCAGAAGCTGGAAGGCGACGGCATGGCCTTCATGCACGCAGGCGGCGCGGTGGTGAAGAAGGAGCTCAACAATCAGACCATCATGGTCGATACAGGGTGTCTTGTCGCCTTCAGTGACGGCATAGACTACTCCATCGCGGCTGCGGGCGGTCTCAAAACCATGATGTTCGGCGGCGAAGGCATGTTCCTCGCAACGCTCAAAGGTACCGGAACCGTGTACCTGCAGAGCCTGCCCTTTGCCAAACTGGCAGACAGAATCATATCCGTGCTGCCCAAGAAAGACTAACCAGCATCGCCAGAAGAATACTGAAGGCCGGAAGAGCACATCTTCCGGCCTTTTTTTGCTCGCAACCAATGGTTACGTCCGTAGCGTATTGCGCTACCTTACAAACAGGTCTAAGTTGGGATAGTGTCGTGTCCCAGCTTGCCGAAAAGCACACACCAACAGGCTCATTCCAGACATGCACAGAACAGCCACTGCCACATTTCAGATCAGGTCCGAAGGGAGGCTCTATGAAATTGGGAATTCGTGAACGCATTCTCCTGCCCATCATCATCTGTATCGTTCTCGGCATGGGCCTTTCATCCATGCTTTCCTACAATCTTGCGAAGCAGGCTGTGGTAGACGCCATGAACGGCCAGGCACGCCAATCCGCAGAATCACTGACGCGACAGCTGACCAGCTGGCTTGATGACACGGTTCGTGTTCTTCAATGGGAATCCGACTGGGAAACCTATACCCGCGTCATGGCCAACCAGGGCAGCATCCCGGAAGATGTGCAAGCAGCCAACACCCAGCTCGCGGAGTTCTTAAAGAACTCCGCATACGTCTCCTCAATCAAAATCACCGACGACAAGGGGATGGTCATCGCCAGCTCCACCCCCAGCCAGATCGGCAAACTGAATGTGGGAGATCGTGACTACTTCGCCAAGGCCATGAAAGGCCAGCCGGCCATATCAGACGCCATTCTCAGCAAGGCCACCGGCAAGCCTGTGGTCGTTGTCGCCGTCCCCGCCCGGGTTGAGGGCAAAATCACCGGCATTTTCTACGGCACCGTAGAGATGGGTTCTTTCGCGGAACTGGTTGTAGACCCCGTCAAGCTCGGACAGAAGGGCTACGCGTTCATCATTGCCAGGTCGGGCAAGCTGGCAGCGCACCCCAACAAGGATCTCATCCTGAAGACGGACGTCTCCGAGTTGGACTGGGGCAAAACCATCATGAAAGAACGCAACGGCATTCTGGAATACAGTTTCGAGGGACTGGACAAGATCGTCACCTATCGTGAGGAACCCAAGAGTGGCTGGATTATCGGCGTTGGCGCTGAAATGGGCGACATCTACGCCTCGGTTGCCGAAGTGCGAACCACAAGCATATACATCACGGCGGCCGTCATTGCTGCCATCGCCCTGCTCATCATTGTCATCGTCCGTCCCATCGTCGGAGCCATCCGCAAGGCCGTAGCCTACGCCGAAACTGTGGCTGGCGGAGATCTTTCCGGCATCCTTGACCTGCAGCGCGGCGATGAACTGGGCACCCTTGCCGATGCCCTGCGCACCATGGTCGGCAAGCTCAAGGAAATGATCGCCATGTCCGAACGCAAGACCGCCGAGGCAGAAGAAGAATCTGCCCGCGCTCGCGAGGCAACGCGTCAGGCTGACGAAGCGCGCCTCAAGGCCGAAAGCGCAAAACGCGAGGGCATGCTGCAGGCAGCAGCACAGCTTGAAACCATTGTTCAACGCGTGCATGCCTCTTCCGGCCTGCTTGCCGACCAGATAGGCGAAGCTCTGCACGGCTCCGAACGCCAGCGCGAACGCACAGCCGAATCCGCCACGGCCATGGAAGAAATGAACGCCACGGTCATGGAGGTAGCGCGCAACGCCTCTGAAGCCGCAGAACATGCGGAAGAGGCACAGGCCAAGGCGGCGGAAGGCTCCGGCGTTGTAGAGTCCGTGGTGAAGGCCATTTCCGACGTGAACGATAAATCCATGACCCTGCGCGAGAGCCTCGGCGAACTGGGGCAGCGGGCCGAAGGCATCGGCTCCGTCATGGGCGTCATCTCGGACATCGCAGACCAGACCAACCTGCTGGCTCTGAACGCCGCCATCGAAGCAGCCCGTGCCGGTGAAGCCGGACGCGGCTTCGCCGTGGTGGCCGATGAAGTGCGCAAGCTGGCGGAAAAGACCATGACCGCCACCAAGGAAGTGCATGAAGCCATTCAGGCCATTCAGGCAGCCTCGCGCGACAACATCCGCGGCATGGAAGAAGCCTCCATGTCCGTAGGCAAGTCCACGGAACTGGCCACCATCGCCGGAGACTCGCTGCAGGCCATTGTAGAGATCGTGCAGGCCAACGCCGATCAGGTTCGCGCCATTGCCACAGCCAGTGAAGAACAGTCCGCCGCATCCGAAGAGATAAGCCGCGGCGCGGAAGAGGTGAACCACATCGCTCTGGAAACCGCAGACATCATGACCCGCTCCTCGGAAGCCGTTGAAGAACTGACGGAACTGGCGCAGGAACTTCAGGGCCTGATCGAGGAACTGAAAAGCGCCTAAGAAAAGACAACACAAAAAGCCCCCGTACCGTTTGCCGGTACGGGGGCTTTTTTACTGCCCTGAAACAACTTTGCACGCATCGGCAGAAATTATCGGCGTTAGAATTATTTAAGAATCAACAATTCTAGATAAATATAGACAATACAGAACCTAATTGAAAATGATTTGCATTTTCAATGTAACCATATTACTCATCAGCCACTCAACACACTTATGGGCCTCTATATGAAACCCGCGCATCACAAATAACCTTACGTTTCGATACACATGGGGAGACAACATGAAATTGGGTTTACGAGAACGCATTCTGCTGCCCATCATGGGCTGCATAGTCATCGGCATGGGACTATCGTCCCTGCTCACGTACAATCTATCACGGCAAGCCGTTGAGCAGGCCATGAACGGTCAGGCTACAATGACCGCACAGACCCTGTCGCGCCAGATCGGCTTATGGATGGATGAATTACAGAGCACTGTTACCCGTGAAGCCAAATGGACAGGATACGCCAGCCTTCTGGCCCATCAGGGTGAAGACCGCATGGAGGTGGATGAAGCCGCCAAACAGCTTACAAACCTTGCCCAACATTCTCGCTACGCCTCGTCTGTAAGTCTTGCGGATGCAAACGGCACGGTCCTCGCCAGTTCGGTACGCTCACAGGAGAATACGTTGAACATCGGCGACCGCAGCTATTTCAAAGGAGCTTTGCTTGGCTCCGCAGTCGTCTCGGAGCCGCTGACGACCAAAGATTCCGGCCATCCCATTATCGTGGTCGCGGCACCGGTCATGGTAAATGCAAAGGCCGTGGGCGTTCTGTTTGCAGCAGTTGAACTGACCGAACTCTCCAACATCATCATCGACCCCATACAGATCGGTGAGAACGGCTATGCCTTTGCCCTATCCTCCAAAGGTGACTTTGTGGCCCACCCGGACCATACCCTCATCCTCAACGGCGAATCCCGCAAAACAGATTGGATGCGGACCATGCTTCGTGAAGGCAGCGGGCGCATAACCTACACATTCAACGGGATTGAAAAAACCGTTAGCTTCACCGAAGAGCCCAGAACCGGCTGGATCATCGGGGTAGGGGCTGCCACGGACGATATTTTTGCCTCCATCGATGAAATCCGCATCAGCAGCATGGCCATAACGGCAGGTGTCGCCATCGTGGCGGCAACGATCATCTTCTTCATCGTGCGTGGCATTGTCGCGGCCATACGCCGGACCATGGACTTTGCCACCGGCATTGCCGAAGGCGATCTGAACGGCTCTCTCGAATTGAGCCGTCAGGATGAACTCGGCACACTCGCCGCGGCCCTGCGCACCATGGTAAGCCGTCTCAAGGACATGATCGCCGCATCGGAGCGCTGCGCCGAAGAGGCGCGCAATGAGTCACTCAAGGCACAGGCCGCCACCAGAGAGGCAGAGGAAGCCAGAAAGGATGCCGAAAACGCCAGACAGGAAGGCATGCTGCATGCGGCTTCGCAACTGGATTCCATCGTCCTCAGAATCCACGCCTCAGCCAAAGCTCTGAACGGGCACATTGATGAGGCACGACAGGGCGCTGACCTGCAACGCGAACGGACAATGGAATCCGCCACTGCCATTGAGGAGATGAATGCCACGGTCATGGAAGTTGCGCGCAGTGCCTCGCAGGCAGCGGACCACACGGAACAGGCCCGCCTCAAGGCCACAGACGGCTCAACCGTTGTGGAGCAGGTTATCAGCGCCATTGAGGAAGTGAGCACCAGATCCAACCGGTTGAAAAACGACCTGGCCAATCTGGGCGATCGGGCTAAGGGGATAGGCTCGGTCATGGGCGTCATCTCGGACATAGCGGATCAAACCAATCTGCTTGCCCTGAACGCAGCCATTGAAGCAGCCCGCGCCGGAGATGCCGGACGGGGATTTGCCGTAGTGGCGGACGAGGTCCGAAAGCTGGCGGAAAAAACCATGGTTGCCACAAAGGAAGTGGACGATGCCATAAAGGCCATCCAGAGTGCGACCTTCGAGAATATCCGCAGCATGGAGCAGGCCGAAGCCTCAGTCAACAGCTCTACCACGCTTGCAGGCTCTGCAGGGGATTCTCTGCGGTCCATTGTAGATATTGTGCAGGCCAGCGCCGATCAGGTTCGTGCCATTGCCACGGCCAGCGAGCAGCAGTCTGCCGCTTCCGAGCAGATAAGCAGAGGCGCGACCGAGGTGAACCAGATTGCCACCCACACAGCAGATTCCATGTCGGAATCCGCCAAGGCGGTCTGGGAGCTGACCAGCCTCGCGGACGACATGCAGCAGCTCATCACGGAACTCAAGACGGCATAATCCCACACGACATCAGAGAACAGAGCCCCCGTACCGTTTGCCGGTACGGGGGCCTTTTCATGCATGAATCCTGAAGCCACGTTACGTGGAGCTGTCTATGATCTTGCCGACATTGTTGACGATGTAGTCCAGAACAAGCTGCTCAAGCGAACGGGACTCGTTGGTCTTGGCACGGGTATTCGCGGCGGCATCCAGAATGGAAGCCTGCGCGCTCAGGCCGGAAGCCTGCGAGGCAAGGTCTGCCGCGCGCCCTTCAAGCATACTCTCTATACCTGAGACATAGGATGACAGGGACGAAACGCGGGAAGAGGTGGTGGCTGCCGCTGCGGCATCGGCAAGGTCGGTTGCACCCACCATGGTCAGGCCGTTCACACTGCCCAGCGTGGCGAAACTGCGGTCCGCAATGAAGGAAAGATCCTGCAGGGAAATGTTGAAACTGCTGTCCCCTGCCTGAATGGCGACCTTGCCCGTGGTGCCGGGAACGCCGGAGGTGCCGCTCACGGTTATGCGCTCGTCACCGGCCCAGCCCGCGCTGTCGAAAAGCTTCATACCGTTGTAGGACGTCGAAGCGATGATGCCGTCTATCTTGGTGACCAGATCATTATATTCCGACTGCCCGGCTGCCGCGGTGATGGTGCCGTCCGCCACGCCGTCTGCTATCTCCTTCATGCGGTCAAGGGACTGGCGCAGGGTCTCCACATTGCTCTCAGACTGCAAGGTAATGGACGCGGCCTCGGAAACGTTCTTGGAGGCCTGACGGAACATTCCGGCATCGCTGCGGATACGTCCGGTCAAAGCGGCACTGGAAGGATCAGTCAATTTAAGCGCGGCGCTGTCCTGCAGCAGCATGCTGCGCAGATCACGCCCCACCTGCCCGCCCGAAAAAAGAGTATTGGTAAGCAGGTCCTGCTGCAGAAGCTGCATGGACAGACTGACGATGAGCTGATTGGTATCCACGGCCATGGTCCACCTCCCTTCCGGCACGGTAAACGCCGGACGGTACTTTCCTGATGGACATATCGGCTGATTGCGGAAGCTCTTTAGGGAACTTCGAGTTTTTTCCTGTCAACCCCAAAAAACGCAAGACGACCGAGAGCCAAAAAAATTAATTCACTACAATTCAATATGTTGCAAAATGTCATAAGGCCTCACAGCCGGACTTCTTTTGCCTGCCCTTGAAACGAAAATCTGCTTTTGCTACCTTGCCCTTTGACGCGAAGTTTTCTTCAGGTGGCTGAAGCCCATTCAGGATAATCCGGTGCAACTCCGGAGCGGTTCTGCCTCTGTAATCCCCTGCTGCTTCCGAACGGTCCATGCCCGAACATGTGGCCCGCCGGAACCGGGAAAGCCAGACTCCCTGCCTGAAGCGATTCCTGCGCCCGCGCCGGAATTCATCCCAAACACTCACGCCATCGGTATGCGGAAGGTCCTGCCACCCGCATGATCCCCCGAAGGCAGAACGGCAACACAAAACATGCCGCCTGTGCGGCTTTTCCCCACTCCCGCTGACACCAGCGCAACGGGAGCCTCTCATGTGTTGTCCCGGAGACAAAATGCCCAAACAGATTCTCAAACGTGACGGTTGTATCGAAACCTGGTCTCTGGACCGCATTGCCAACGCCATTTTCAAAGCCCTGAAGGGCAGCGGCATCAAAGACCCCCTGCTTTCCAAACGCCTTGCAGGCAAGGTGGAAAAGAAGCTTGAAGGTATCGACATGCCCGAACAGGAGCACGTGCAGGACATGGTTCAGCAAGTGCTCATGGAGGCACGTCTCTACACCGTTGCCGAGCGATACATCATCTATCGCGAAAAGCGCCGCGAAATGCGCAGCCAGAATCAGGCCTACCTCGACATCTCCTCGATGATCGAAAGCTATCTGGACCGCAGCGACTGGCGCGTGCAGGAAAACTCCAACATGGGCCACTCTTTCCAGGGCCTCATCCTGCATATGGCCGGTTCCGTGCAGGCACGCTACGTGCTTGAAAAGTACCCCGAAGAAATCCGCCTGGCCCATAACCACGGCTATTTCCATATTCACGATCTTTCCTTCGGTCTCGCCGGCTACTGCTCCGGCTGGAGCCTGCGCGACCTGCTGCTGGAAGGCTTCAACCTTGAAGGCCGCAGCTGTTCCGCGCCCGCCAAGCATTTCGACTCCGCCTGCGGGCAGATCGTCAACTTCCTCGGCACGCTCCAGAACGAATGGGCCGGTGCGCAGGCGTTCAACAACGTGGACACCTACCTTGCACCCTTCATCCGCCACGACGGCCTCACCTACAAGCAGGTGCGCCAGCAGTTGCAGAAGATGATCTTCAACCTGAACACCACCTCCCGTTGGGGCGGCCAGAGCCCGTTCACCAACTTTACCTTCGACATGGTTCCGCCCACGCATATCGCCAGCGAACCCGTGATCATCGGTGGTGCGTATCAGGATTCCACCTACGGCGAATACGCCGAGGAAATGGAAATGATCAACCGCGCCTTCCTCGAAGTGATGCTGGAAGGCGACTCCGACGGCCGCATCTTCTCCTTCCCCATCCCCACGTACAACGTGACCAAGGACTTTGCGTGGGATTCCGAAGCGGGCCGCCTGCTGCTGCAGCTCACCGCCAAGTACGGCGTTCCCTACTTCCAGAACTTCATCAACTCGGACCTGAATCCCGAAGACGTGCGTTCCATGTGCTGCCGCCTGCAGATGGACCTGCGCGAAATCCGCAAGAAGACCGGCGGCCTCTTCGGCGCAGGCGACCTGACCGGCTCCATTGGCGTGGTCACGCTGAACCTGCCCAAGCTCGCCTACCTTGCGCACAATGAAGAGGACTTCTTCGACCTCATCACCGAGTACGCAGAGCTGGCCAAGGACTCCCTCGAATTCAAGCGCAAGCTGTGCGAACAGAACCTTGATGCGGGCATGTTCCCCTACAGCCGCCGCTACCTGAAGAACGGCTACAACGGCCACTTCTCCACCATCGGCGTCATCGGCGGACACGAAGCCTGCCTCAACATGCTCGGCAAGGGCATTGAATCCGAAGGCGGCCTGCGCCTCATGCGCCGCGTGCTGGACCACCTGCGTTCGCTTACCCTGAGCTTCCAGGAAGAAACGGGCCACCTCTACAACCTTGAAGCCACCCCCGGCGAAGGCACCTGCTACCGCCTCGCCAAGATCGACAAGGATCTGTACGAGGACATCAAGACCTCCGGCGACTCCGTGCCCTACTACACCAACTCCACCCTGCTGCCCGTGGGCATCACCGGAGATGTGTTCTACGCACTGGAGCACCAGAACGAACTGCAGACCCTGTACAACGGCGGCACTGTGTTCCACACCTTCCTCGGCGAATCCGTACCGGACGAGGACAGCGTGAAGAACTACCTGCTCAAGGCCATGAGCCAGACCAAGATGCCCTACATCTCGGTCACGCCCACCTTCTCCATCTGCAAGTCGCACGGCTACCTGCACGGCGAACACTTCAACTGCCCCACCTGCGGAGCGGATGCTGAAGTGTACACCCGCGTCGTGGGCTACTACCGTCCTGTCGGCCGCTGGAACAAGGGCAAGCAGGAGGAATACCGCGAGCGTCAGGAATACGGCATGACCACCTTCTGCGAATGCCGCTAGAACTTACGCGCCTCACGCAACACCAAAGGGCGACCGGAAACGGTCGCCCTTTTCTATTTTCAGCCCTTTGTTTTCACACCACATCGAGTACGTGTGCTTCGCACATCGGCAAGCCAGACCTTGCCCTCCAAAACGTCAGGCCGATTGGAAGCGCTTCGCTTCCACGGGGAGGCGCACACCAATTCAACGACCGGCTGGGGCGAGGCAGGGGGAGTCCAGAGGGGGCCTTGCTGAGGGCGGGCACCGCCCGGCTGAGGCCCCGCTCTGGTCCCGCGGAAGGCGGCAAAAGGAATAGCTTGCCCAGACTTCATACAGCCGATGAACGTGTTCCCACTCCAGATACATTCCTTCCCGTTATTTTTTCCTCAATTGATTTGACACCCAATTCGCACAACGCTACCTATTTTATCGCCGTAAGAATTTTTTCACACAACAAGGATTCATTGTGCCCGAGAAAACATCCCCAACCCGAACCATTGAGACATTCATCCCCCTTGTCCACTTCCTCGGTGCCTTTCTGGGCGCCAACTGCGAGGTGGTGCTGCACGACGCATCCTCCAGGGAGCAGTCCGTGCTCGCCATCGCCAACAACCACATTACGGGCCGCAAGGTCGGTGCCCCCCTTACCGACCTCGCGCTGAAGTTCGTGGCCAACCGCGAGTATGAAAACCGCGACTGGGTCATGGGCTACACCACGCGCTCCAAGGACGACCGTCCGCTCCACTCCGCCACCTACTTCATCCGTGAAGCAGACGGCGGGCTGGCAGGCATGCTGTGCCTGAACATGGACGTTTCGGACCTGAAGCAGGCCCGCGAGCTGCTCGGCCGCATGGTGCAGGCCATGGGCATTGACGATGCCGCCCCCAAGGATGCCGACGACCACAGCGAAACCTTCTCCGAATCCATTGAAGATCTGACCGAGAACCTGATCGTGCAGATCATAGATGGTGCGGAAATCGCCCCCGAGCGCATGACCGCAGGCGAGAAGATGGAAATCGTGCGCACCCTGAACGCCCGCGGCGTGTTTCTGCTCAAAGGCACCGTCAGCATTGTGGCCACCCGCCTCGCCGCCTCGGAGGCCACCATCTACAGGTACCTGCAGCGCATTAACGGCTAGTGTGATAAAATTTTCTCACAATGCGACTAAAATTTATTGACCTGATATTTTTTTCGCACTAAGAAAATTTTCACGCAAACATTGCGCCAACCACTTCCACGTTACCTCTTCCCAAAAGGAGACAACATGTCTGACATCATCAAAACCGATAAGGCCCCCGCAGCCATCGGCCCCTATTCGCAGGGAACCATACTCGGCAATCTCGTGTTCACCTCCGGCCAACTGCCCATCGTGACGGCCACCGGCGTCATGCCCGAAACCATCGAGGAACAGGCCAAGGCTTCCCTTGAAAACGTGAAGGCCATTCTGGAAGCTGCAGGTTCCTCCATGAGCAAGGTAATGAAGACCACCGTGTTCCTGAGTGACATGAACAACTTTGCGGCGTTCAACGCAGTGTACTCCACCTACTTTGCAGAGCCCTTCCCGGCCCGCAGCTGCGTTCAGGTAGCCCGCCTGCCCAAGGACGCCCTCGTCGAAATCGAAGCCATTGCGGAAAGATAGTCACTTTCCGCGTCCTCCTCTCACCTACTACTCATACGGACGGTTCGGTTCATGGGGATGACCGGACCAAACAGTGCACAAGGGGTTACCATGTCTCACAGCCAAAAACGAAAAGGCGAGTTCGGCCTCATTCTCCAGCTTCTCATGGGCATTGCCGCCGGTGTCGCAATCGGCCTCGTCTGCAATGAAGCGGCAATGGAAGTCATTGCCACCATCAAGTATGTTCTCGGTCAGGTCATTTTCTACACCGTGCCGCTGGTCATCATCGCATTCATC
This sequence comes from Desulfovibrio mangrovi, assembly GCF_026230175.1. Taxonomy (NCBI): domain Bacteria; kingdom Pseudomonadati; phylum Thermodesulfobacteriota; class Desulfovibrionia; order Desulfovibrionales; family Desulfovibrionaceae; genus Desulfovibrio; species Desulfovibrio mangrovi. The sequence continues at coordinate 3,567,154 of NZ_CP104208.1, read as the reverse complement.
GCGCCCGCCATCACGCGGCTCGGACAGAATGCGAGCAAGATGCTCGCGGCGGGCGTTTCGTTTGCCTACCTTTCCGCAGTAGGTGCCGCATCCATGGCAGCTATCGCGGGCTACATGATCATTCCGCACCTCTCCATCGCCACGCAGGTGGAAGGCCTCAAGGAAATTCCCGAGGTCCTGTTCCAGTTGAACATTCCGGCCATCATGCCCGTCATGACCGCGCTGTTCACCGCCATCATGCTTGGTGTGGCAACGCTGTGGAGCAACGCCAAGACTTTTGAAAAACTGCTCGGCGAGTTTGAAGGCATCATGCTGCAGGTGGTGACCAAGGTTGTCATTCCCGTGCTGCCCTTCTTCATTGCCGCCACCTTTGCGGGTCTGGCCTATGAAGGCAGCCTGACCAAGCAGCTGCCCGTCTTCCTGCAGGTCATCGGCATCGTACTGGTAGGCCACGTCGTATGGCTGACCGTGCTCTACACCATCGGCGGCATCATCTCCGGCCGCAACCCCCTCGACGTCATCCGCCACTATTCCCCGGCGTACCTGACCGCAGTGGGCACCATGTCCAGCGCCGCCACCCTGCCTGTTGCGCTGGAGTGCGCTTCCAAGTCGCCCGTGCTCAGCCGCAATACCGTCGAGTTCATGGTTCCGCTCGGTGCCACCATCCACCTGTGCGGCTCCGTCCTCACGGAAACCTTCTTCGCCATGACCATATCCCAGATGCTTTACGGCCAGCTGCCTGAACTGCACACCATGGTGCTGTTCATCGCGCTCTTCGGCATCTTCGCCATCGGCGCTCCCGGGGTTCCCGGCGGCACCGTTATGGCCTCCCTCGGCATCGTGGTAAGCGTTCTCGGCTTCGACCCCGCAGGCGTCGCCCTGCTGCTGGCCATCTTCGCCCTGCAGGACAGCTTCGGCACCGCCTGCAACGTCACCGGCGACGGCGCTCTGGCGCTGATGCTGGAAGGCATCTTCAACCGCAACGGCGAACTGCAGACAGAACAGGCACGCGCCTAGTGATCGTTCCCTGCACAACGCATCGAACATCTACCGACAGGATACCAACATGACAAAGCCCGAATGGTCCAACTTCATCGCCCTGCTCAACCGTGAGGTGGTGCCCGCCCTTGGCTGCACCGAGCCTATTACCATCTCCCTTGCCACGGCCCGCGCCGTGCAGGAACTGGGAACCGCGCCCGAACGTATCACCGTGCTGGTGAGCGGCAACCTGCTCAAGAACGGCATGGGTGTGGGCGTGCCCGGCACCGGCATGACCGGACTGGACATCGCCGCCGCTGTGGGGGCCACGGGAGGCAATGCTGAGCTGTCGCTGGAAGTGCTGCGCGATCTGACGGAAGAACAGATTGCGGCGGGCAAACAGATGCTGACCGAAAAACGCGTGAAGGTGGCCCTTGCCGAAACCGCCGAGCTGCTCCTTGCAGACGTGACGGTCTTTGCCGGTAACGATTGCGCCCGCTGCGTCATTGCCCGTGAGCATACCGCCGTGGTGCTGGTGGAGAAGAACGGCACCGAGGTCTTCTCCGCCCCCTGGCCCGGCGAAGAGGCTGGCGACACCGAATGGCCCCTGACCATGGAACGCATTCACGACTTTGCCGTGAACGCCCCCTTCGAGACGATCAGCTTCATTCTCGAAGCCGCCCGCCTCAACGAGGCCATTGCCGCAGAAGGCATGTCCCGCGAATGGGGCCTGAAGGTCGGACGCTCCATGGAAGAGGACATTCAACAGGGTCTGCGCGCCGACGATATCGCCTCCTTCGCCATCAAGATGGCTGCGGCTGCGTCAGACGCCCGCATGGACGGCATCATGTTGCCCGTGATGAGCAACTCCGGCAGCGGCAATCAGGGCATTACCGCCACCGTACCGGTACTGGCCTTTGCCCGCAGATTGAACGCGGATGACGAAAAGCTGGCCCGTGCACTCATCATGAGCCACCTTACCGCCATCCACCTCAAGCACCACCTTGGCCGCCTCTCCGCCCTGTGCGGGGCAATTCTGGCCGCCACGGGTTCCAGCTGTGGCATCGTGATGCTGCTTGGCGGCGGCATGCGCGAAATCGGCTTCGCCATCAAGAACATGGTGGGCAACATTGCAGGCATGATCTGCGACGGTGCCAAGACCTCTTGCGCGCTCAAGGTCGCTTCTGCCGTGGAAGCCGGCATTCAGGCCGCCCTGCTCGCCAGAAAGGGCACCTCCGTCAGCGGCAAGGAAGGGATTGTGGATGACGATCTTGAAGTCAGCATCCAGAACCTCGGCCGCCTCGGCACCAGCGGCATGGCCGAAACGGACAAGGTGATTCTGGATATCATGGTGTCCAAGAAGTAAGCGTCAGCCGAGCTGATACGGTCGGTACCATTGAAACAGAAGAGGCAGCGTGCAGACGCTGCCTCTTTTTTATCTTCAGTCATATAACCCTCGCCTCTTGCCTCATAAAACATGCAAAAACTGAGGTCGATTGGGAACGCCTCGCTTCCGAGGCATAAAGGAATACCACGATCCCCTCACTGCCACCCCTATCTTTTTCCCGCGACTTTTTTTAGGATGCCACCTCCTGACTCACCAGCTTTACCCTGCAACGCACAACCCGAGACTCTCTGCCAGACATGATCCTTAACGCCAGCCAGCTCAACGCCATACGCCAGCTCAACGACGAAGAACTCCGCAAGGGGCAGTTCGCCGCATACGGCTATCCGGCGCATACCATCCGAGACCTTCTGCACACCGTCGAGGCGCTGAAGAAGGAAAAGAAGAAGTGGCAAAGGCTGGCACAGGACCGCGGACAGACCCTGCAGGCCGTGCGCGACATCATCGGCACAGGGAACGGCAACGATAACGGTCCCGATCCGGAAGGCTTCAACAAGGCCGATTAGCCGCTCCGCCTCTCTTCGCCTGCCAGCCCCTACGCGCTCCCTCCAATACAAAGGCGGGCAATCCCTTTCGGAACGCCCGCCATCAGTCACCATCTCTGTACCATGCACCAGCATGGTCGGCCCTTTTGCGCCTACCGCCGCACAGCCTCCGACATACCTTCATACAGGCCCACAAAGAAATTACGCGCGTTCACGCCCAGCGAGCGGATACGATAGCCCCCCTCCTGCACCACAAGGGTATGCAGCCCCAGCCTGCCGATGAGCCTGCCGTTATGAACAAAGTCCTTGGCCGCAAGAGACCATGTTCCCGTGGGGTCGCCCTTGGCAGGGTCCAGCCCCAGCCCTACCACCAGAAAGGTGGGATTAAACTCCCTGACGGCCTGCAGAGCCCGCACCAACACATTGGCGTACTGGTGCCCGTCCACCTTCTCCATCAGGGGGAAATTTCTGTTGAAGCCCGCGCCAGCCTCTTCGCCGACTTCTTCCGAGAAACCGCTGAAATAGGGATAGGCAAAACGCGGATGCCCATGAATGGACACGGTCAACACGTCATTACGCTTGTAAAAAATATTCTGCGTGCCGTTGCCGTGATGGTAGTCGATATCCAGCACGGCCACCTTGCCCAATGCGGAAAGCCTGTTCGCGGCCACGGCCGCCGTATTGAAATAACAGAACCCACCAAAGGCCTTGCGCTCTGCATGGTGCCCGGGAGGGCGCACCAGCGCATAAGCCATGCGCCTGCCGGACAGCAACGATTCCGCGGCGGTCAGTCCACAGTCCACGGCCCGCTTTGCCGCGTTATAGGCGTTGGCATTCAGGGGGGTGAACGTATCAATGCAGTAATACCCCGCCCGCACAGGCAATTCGTGCGGAGGGCGCGAGGCGTTTCGGATGGGAAACACGTAGGGGTACAACGACTTGTTCGCGGGCAGCTTGGCACACACGGTCTTCAGATACGACACGTAGCCTTTGTCATGCACGGCGGTGATGTGGGATTCGGGGTAGTGACGAACGGTCAGTTCCTCGAACAGCCCCGTCTTGGCCAAGGCCTTGCGGATACTGTCTATGCGTACGGGCGACTCCACATATCCGCGCTCACGCACATGATGGATGTCGTGCTTGTCGTTCACCACCAGCGCAATGCGCATGTCGCCGCTCACCTTGGCAGGAAGCACCAGCGGCGCTGATTCATCGCCAATTATGTAGCGGGGCTCGCGCAGGCGCACATACGGATCATTGAAGGAGTTCACCACCATTTCCGTATACTCGGGGGAACAGGCCCCCTTGTACTTGCGGGTCAGGATGGCGCGAACCACCTTGCGAACCTGCGTACGGGAAACCTTGAGCGGCTTGCCCAGCGGGTCGGCCACCAGATAAGGCGGACAATCGCCCCCTTCCACCAGCGGCGTTTCATACGCCGTGCCGATAATGGGCCGCGCCCCGTAGCGTTCATAGAAACGCAGACGGGCGATGTTGTCCTTGAGCGCCGCAGCATCCCTGCACAAGGCAGGATCATCCGGCAGGCACTCGAAAAAGAGCGCGGAATCACCCAAGGCACGGGCTTCTTCACGAATACGCTCGTAGAGTACGGAACCGATGCCCCCGCCGCCATGCTTCTGGCTGACGGAAATGAAGTCCAGATAGCAGAAATGCAGATCGGCAAAATGGCAGAGCAAGGCGAAGCCACGCACATTGGCGCGGCCGTCCTCCGCCACGAAAAGGATGGAGCGGTATTGCTTGATGAAGGGATTGGCGAGCAGATCAGGCAGTTGCTGCACGTCTTCTTCATCCAGCAGGGGGAACCGTTCACGCAGAATCTCCTGCGCTTTTTCCACCGCCTGAATATCTATGGGCAGACGGGTGTCATAAATGGGGCGAATACGGAACATGGCCGGTTCCTCCGAGCAGACAAATGGACATCTACCAACAGGTAGCGGACAAGAACTGCATCATGCCTCTTCAGCGCCAAAAGCCGGTAACCTTCTCCGCCTAACCGCGCATCGGCATTTACACTTCCAGACGGTATATCACCTTGTCGTCGCCGGGACGATAGAAATCCTTGAGCACGGCTTCGGCCACGAACCCCGTGCGCTCGTAGAACTTTCGGGTGGAAACGTACTTCTCCATGCCGGATGTCTCCGCAAAGAGCAGCCTGCCCTGCATGACGCGCACAGACCGTACGGTTTCCGCCAGAAGCAGCTTGCCCAGCCCCATGTGACGGAAGGCGGGGTCCACAGCGATCCAGTACAGATCGTAGGTCCCTTCGGCAGCAGGGGTGGGGCCGTAGCACGTGTAACCGAGCACAACGCCTTCCCGCTCGGCAAACACGAAGAAGTACCCGCTGTCCTCGCCCTGTGCGAGGCGTTCCAGCACCAGTTCTTCCGCCACGTCCACTTCTTCGGCGGTAAAGAAACCGGTTTCATACACGATGCGCCGCACATCGGCGGCATCCGATTCCCTGACGGTTTCCCTGTAGCTAACGGCCTCAAACGACATGGCCGATGATTCAGCAGACATGCTTGTATTCCTGTATATTACTCAAAATTCTGTTTCCGGCCCGCAAGTCCGGCGCGGACCACACGCCGGATGAGCGCGGCATAGTCCATGCCTGCCCGCTGCGCGGCAGCGGCAAGCCCGGCATCAGGCGCAATGCAGGGATTGGCGTTCACGTCGATCACATAGGCCGTGAAAGGATGTTCGGCAGAACCGTCTCCGTCTACGCGATAATCGATGCGCGCGTATCCTGCCAGCCCGAAGGCTTGCCAGCAGGCCTTGGTGGCCTTTTCCAGCATGGCAAGCAGCGGCGCATCCGATTCGGGAAAGACGAAACGGCGCACGGTGTTCCTGTATTCGAAGCAGTCTTCATCCCATTTGGCGGCGTAGCCCACAATCTTGGGCTTATCCGGACCGAAGTCGAGAAACTCGATCTCGGCAAAAGGCAGCACCTGCGGTGCTGCGCCGTCTTCTCCGGCAATGATGGCGATGTTGAACTCACGCCCGTCCACATACTGCTCCGCAAACCAGTGGCCGCCATGCTTCGCGGCGCAGGCGGCGAGCCTTTCGGTGACATCCTGCACGCAGGCCGCTTCCACCAGGCAATTCTCATCAAGTCCCAGTGAGGCATGTTCATGCACCGACTTGCAAAGGTAGCGACCGGTCACGAAGCTTGCACCCCCTTCTCCGCCTCCCATGCCGCCGAAGGTGCCGTCGGGCAATACCCACGCGGGCGAGGCAATGCCCGCCGCGTCAAGAATGCGCTTGCACAGCACCTTGTCGCCGGAAAGGGTGAGCGCCTGCCCATCTGAACCGGTAAAGGGCAGATGCATGTGCGCAAAAAGGGATGGCGCGAGCGGTGCAAGACGAATGTCGTCCGCCAGCTCTTCCACAAGATTGAAGATGATGTCGGGGGAAAGAGCCGCCAGCTCGTTGCGGGCGGCTTCCAGATCTAGCGACATGCTCAGAATGGACGACCCGATGCCAAGAGAGACAAGGGCCTCGTGCACGGCATGCGCCTGCACAAGGGTGTCCTCCTGATCGGGCCGCATTCCATTCAAAGCATTGTGTATGACTGCGGCGCGCATGGCTAGCGCCCCGCCTCCGCCGCGCAGGCAGCCTCTTTTACCATCGGAATGGGCAATGTTCCCAGACCGTTGCGCTCCAGCGCGGAGGTCATAATTTCGCCAATAAGTTGCCGGTAACTCATGCCCACCTTGTAGCAGAGGATGGGCAGGTCAGAGTTCACGGGGTGCAGGCCTGCCAGCGGGTTCACCTCGATGAAGTTGGGCACACCGCCGGCGTCCAGACGCACGTCCACACGGCCGCCGTCACGGCAGCCCAGCGCGCGCCATGCGTCCAGCGCAACCTCAGCGGCGTAGCGGCCCACCGCGTCTTCCGCCAGAGTGTACTGCATGCGCTCAAGATATTCGGCCTTGTTCACATAACCGTACGCATCCGATTCCGCCGTGGAGGCGAACACCACCTCAAGGGCGCCGATAGCGCGCGCCTTGCGGCCAGTGCCCACGATGCCCACGGTCAGTTCACGGCCGGAGAGAAAGGTCTCCACCAGCGCGGGCTGATTGTAGCGGGCCAGCACATGCTCACAGGCCGCCACCAATTCCTGCTGATTACGCACCTTGGAGGCCGCTCCCACGCCAATACCCGTGCCCTCGGCCACAGGCTTAACGAAGAGGGGGTAGGGAAGATTCACGGCATACGCGTCCTCCACATCCTCCACCACGGCAAAGTCAGCCGTGGGCACGCCCTTGTCGCGCACCACGTGCTTGGTCACGCCCTTGTGCAGGCACACGCCCAGCGTCATGGGGTCCGAAAACACATACGGAATACCGTAATAATCAAGCAGCGCGGGAGTCTGGCTTTCACGGCCGAAACCGTGCAGCCCTTCCGCAATATTGAATACCAGATCCCACCGTTTGCCCTGCAGCAGCGCGGACGCGAGGCTGGGCAACGCGCCCACGCGCTCTGTCAGGAATCCATGGGACTGAAGTGCCTCTTCAATGGCCTCGATAGTCGCGGGGCTGTCGAATTCAGCGGCATCCTCTTCAGAGTACCCCATGGCAAGGTAGTCGGCTTTAAGGTCATAGGTAAGTCCTACAAGCACGGGGTGCCCCCCTTGCAACCGCAGTCGCCGTCGCAGCCGGTATCGCACGCATGGGCGGCCGGAGCGGCAGGATCGTAGGAGCGGTACAGGTTGCCTTCGTAATTGCGCAGAACCAGGTCTTCACCGTCGTAGCCCTGCACGTAGTCGGGCATGAGCGGAATCTTGCCGCCGCCTCCGGGGGCGTCCACCACATAGGTGGGCACGGCATAGCCGGAGGTATGCCCGCGCATGCCGCGAATGATATCCACACCCTTGAATATGTGGGTGCGGAAATGCGCGGAGCCCTGCACGGGGTCGCAGTGATACAAATAATAGGGACGCACGCGCGATTTGAGCAGGCCATGCATCAGCTTGGTCATGGTCGGCACGTCGTCGTTGATGCCCTTGAGCAGCACGGTCTGGCTGCCGAGCGGAATGCCCGCATCGGCAAGACGGCGCAACGCTTCCGAAGCTTCGGACGTCAGCTCGTCAGGATGCGTGCAATGGATGCTCATGAGCAACGGATGATAGCGGCGCAGCACGCGCAGCAGCGAAGGCGTAATGCGCTGCGGCATGACGATGGGCGCCTTGGAACCGATGCGGATGATCTCAAGGTGCGGGATGCGGCGCAGGCGCGAAAGCAGATGGTCCAGCGCCGCGTCGGACATGGTCAGAGGATCGCCGCCGGAGATGAGCACATCGCGCACTTCGGGATGATTCTCGATATATTCGATGGCAGCAGGCCAACGCTTGCGCACGGTGCTGGTGGAACAGGGTTTGCCCACACGGCGCGAACGCGTGCAATAGCGGCAGTAGGCTGCGCAGGTATCGGTAGCCAGAAAAAGTACACGGTCGGGATAGCGATGCACCAGACCGGGCACGGGGCTGTGACCGTCTTCGCCGAGCGGGTCGGCGGATTCGCCGGGATTCAGTTCCCATTCCGCCACGGTGGGCACCATGGTACGGCGCAGGGGATCTGCGGGATTCTCGGGATCAAATTGCGCGGCATAATAGGGGGTAATGGCCAGCGGCAAGGCCGCAAGACCAGTGCCCGCGCCGAGTTCTTCGGGAGAAAGGGAAAGCATGGCGCCAAGCTGGTCCAGCGAGGTTATGCGGTTTGCATACTGCCAGTGCCAGTCGCACCACGTCTTGATATTTACATCGGGATAATAGCGTCTGCGGAAGGCATCCGAGCGCTCACTGATAGCAAAAGCCGGAGGGGTTTCCTTCTCCTCGGTAAACCTCATGCCTACCGGGAAGGGGAGCTTGGAATAAACGGAGGGAGTTTGAACCCCGAATAAAGAGGGAGGCTCCATAGGAGACTGTTCGATTTCGGCTACGTTGCTGCTCACAGGTATCTCCAGATTAAGTTGCTGACATGCACCGTTAATCACCTGCCTGAGTGCATGTTCTGCATGAAAACGACGGCAGATTTTGGATCACCTATCAGCAACAGATATGCCAACAACATAACTATGCGTTAATTATATTCTTTTTAAGCTTACCAAAAAAACAAGCGGAACAACATGTTCCGCTTATTTAACGGCTGGTTAGGCCTACAACAAAGAAGAAGGCAATAAGTCTAGATTTGATCTAGCAAGCGACGCGGAATGATATGTTCCGCTTCCTACAAATCGGCACTTCTTATTCCGCTTTTCGCAGGTTTATAACGAGACTTGTCGATACCATAGCGTGACAGCAGTTTTCTGAGTTGCCGCGTGGTGATGCCGGCCCGCTCAGCCGTCAGGTTCACCTTGCCGCGGCATTCGGCAATGAGTTCCTCGATATACCGGCGCTGGGCATGTTCCTTGGCCTGATTGCGCACCTCTGAAAGAGGGAGGGAAAGGTCGAGAGAAACGTTGGCAAGCGGGGCCCCGCCCACAAAAAGATCGGGCGGAAAGTTGTCCGGAGACAGCATGTGCGTGGTTTCGAGGATGTAGGCACGTTCCATGAGGTTCTCCAACTCGCGGATGTTCCCGGGCCACGGATACGACTTGAAAGCCGCCACCACATCGGGATGGATGCCTTCAATCTTCTTCATGTGCTGCTGGCGCAGGCGCTGCAGGAACATTTCCGCCAGCAGGGGAATATCCTCACGGCGGTCACGCAGTGCGGGCACCTCTATGGGGAACACGTTCAGACGGAACAGCAGGTCGGCGCGGAACTCGCCCTTGCGCACCAGCTCTTCCAGATCCACATTGCTGGCCGCCACAATGCGCGCTTCCATGGGAATATCCACCACGCCGCCCACACGCTGAAACACCTTGTCCTGCAAAACCTGCAGCAGACGCACCTGTGTGGATTGGGAGATGGTGCCTATTTCATCCAGAAAGATGGTGCCCTTGGCGGCCACTTCGAAACGGCCCGCTTTGCGCTTGTTGGCTCCGGTAAACGCTCCCTTCTCATGACCGAAGAGTTCGCTTTCCACCAATGTTTCGGGAATGGCTCCGCAATGCACGCCCATGAAGGGGCCGCTGGCGCGGTTGCTCTGCGCATGGATGAGCTTGGCCAGCACGCCCTTACCCGTTCCGGTTTCTCCGGTGAGCAGCACGGTGGTGTTCGCCTGCGCCACGCGCCGCACCTTGTCGAACACGGCCTGCATGACAGGGCTTTTCACCTGCTGCAGGGGAATGAGCGTGGGGGAATTGTCCGCAGAGCGCAGATACTCCAGTTCCGTCTGCATCATGCGCGATTCGCGCAGGCTTTCCAGAACATAGGCGGCTTCTTCCGCCGTGACGGGATAGGTGAGGTAGTTGTCCGCCCCTGCGCGCACGGATTTCACGGCCTCGCGGATATTCTCCTGCGCCGTGAGCACGATGATTTCAAGGTTGGGCACCATGGCCCAGAGGGAACGCAGGGCCGTGCGGATGGTATCGAAGCTGCGCTCGGGCGAGCGGTCTATCCATGAGAGGTCGGCAAAGATGACGTCGTATGGGCGTTTGGCAAGGGCCGGTTTCAGATCATCCGGCTGCCGCACCACACTCAGTTCCGCCTGAGACGAAAAACTGCGCACAATGGCCTTGGAAGCGGCCTGATCATCCGTTGCTACAAGAATATGCTGCATGGTCCCTGCGGCCCTGTCACGCGTTAAAAGTTGCTGAAAGGTTGCCGCCGCCGGCCGGAATCTACGGAAAGCAAGGCACAAAAGGCAGCGGCATCAACGACTCCACCCCATTGCGCCTTTTGCCGTTTTTTAGCAAGGGGGTATCAACGTTTCGGGTCTTTGGTGCCCGCGTAGGTAAAGGCGTTGCGTATCATGCTGAAGTGCCCGCCCTTGTCTATGCCGACGGGCTTGCCGCACAGACACCACACCTTGCCGTCGCGTTCTTCCACGTCGTACAGCTTGGTGATTCTGTCCTTGTGGCAGCGCAGCACTTCGCCCTTGCCTATCTTGAAGTACTTCCACAATTTTCTGCGGCACGCCGCGCATTTTACTACCAACATCGGTAAAGCATACCTCACTGGAGAGGCAGGTGCAACGGGATGGGGAATGGCGTTCCGACGCTACAGTGGCGGCCTATGGAAACCGGGGAGAGGAATGAACGGACAAGGAGCCGAAGTTCCGGCATGGGGCATCGTCCTTGCTGAGTGCTGCGGGTGCGAGGAAGCCGCGCAACAGCTGGAACAGCTTGATTACGTGAAGATATGAAAAGCGTGGAAATAAAAAAGCGGGCGGCCCGCCCTTCCCCATACACTATGAAGAAGCGACAGACCGCCCGCTATGCCAGGCGTAATACTATTCGCTGACTTCTTCAGTCAGCTCGGCAAGTTCTTCAAGCGTTTCCCAATATTCAATAGAATCAGTCCAGCCGCCGGTGAGCCATTCCTCGCCCTTGCTCTTGTCGGCAAGGCTCACGGAGCATTCCTTGGCGGTTCTGCTGAAGCGGAACGCATGCTTGGGGGTGCCGGTTTCAAACTTGAAATCGGCGTACACGAGCAGCATTTCTGCCATGGCAGAGAAGATGCCTTCAGGCAGAACGGCTTTCACGCCCTTAACAGTGCAGGTTTCCGCGCCGGTATTTTCGACACCGAAGGTTACATCGCCAAACGCTTCGTTACGTTCAGTAGGCATATGAAACTCCAAATAATATGGGTTGTGGTGTTTGCTATGGTGGTTACGGGGCTGCACACAAAGGCAGCCGCACGTGGCGTCGTTCTTGCCTGTTTTTGGGAGAAGAGCAAGGTTAATCTGTCCCTTGTTTCAAACGTTCTCGATTTGCTGCAACCTCACTTTCAGGAAATAACGCTAGAATTCTTTCAAAGGCTTCATCAAATTGCTCGTGAGCAAACTTCACCCAAGGTATTTTTTCCTTAGGCAAAGACATCGATAAAGAGAACTTCCTTGTTTCAGTTTTTTCATTACTCAATACTGCATCATCTAATAACGACAAAAAACTTCCATACTTCTTTCTATAAGCACAAACCCTCTCAAAACACCTAGAACTAATGATAAATATCCTATTCTTCTCTAGACAACCACGAATGTTTTTCCCAGATTCAAAACATTCATTTATATACTCTTCAAAATAATAATCATACATAGTTCCTGCTGCACCAAGTTCAACGTCATCATAAGTAACAATAAGCAAATAAAATTTTTTTCCAAACTTACCATCTTGCAAAACGTTGCTAAGCTCGTGCCCCTGAAATATCGCATCTACAATACTAGTTTTAAACTCCTTCAATACTCTTTCGCGAGTTGGAGATACTCGAATTTGATCCTTAAGCCTAACCGACTTTACCTCAATCATTATTGAACAACCATCTTCTTCTACTAAAAAATCAGTCTTTTTACCTCGATACATTCTACCTAATTGCTTCTCGTCAAAATAACTCGCCCCAGATCCTTCTAAAATTTTCCCAACATAAGACTCAAATCTAGAATCGAACTCTTGAGTTAGTTTACTATTCAACGTCTTAACATATTCATACAAATAAATCTCGATTGATCTTTCAATAATTTTTTTACTATACACAGCACAATACCCACCATTCAACCTTAGAAGTGGATAATTATAGAACGGAGATTGTTCTCCTAAACTATAATCAAAATTTTTAATTTTTGAATCTTTTTTTAATTCTAATCTTAATCTAGAAACACTTCTAGACGAAATATTTATAAATTCTTTGACATCATTTTCTTTCATGCCAAATCTTACGAGCATTTTTCCATAATCAAATTCGATCTCTTTCGGACAACAGTGAACATGTAAATATACCATAAACATCATATCTATATATTTACCAACCGATAATCCATTCATTTCTTCAAAGCACACCCCAACATTTTTAGACCCATTAAAGAATAAATAATTTATACGTGCAAACACCTCTAAGTTAATTTCCCTCTGATACAGAACCTGTTGACAATTTATTGCACACATAAAAGGGTTAATAGAACCAACTTTCATCAACTCACCCTGGTAAACAGCACTATTGTCTAGAACTTTATTATACACACATGCGAATATATTATCATCTATCATTCGCAATTTATTATTAGTTCCACCATAAATCATCACCAATTTCAAAATAGAACACAATACCCATGGAAGCGGCATCCTAGACGCTACTATTCTCTCAAACGTGAAGGAATCAGACATACGCAGCATATAAACAATTTTATTTACAAATCCATCCCTCTCTACACCACAAACCATATTCCTAATTTCTTTAAAACGATCACTACTATTCACACCCACACCTCACTATAGACCAACAACCATTTTCTACTAACACAGGCAACCGTTGCAACTAGAACCCAAATATAATGCCAGTTCCCACCTACCCCCAAGAGCGAGCAATCGCAATCAGATATTCGATACTCTAACAAGAACCTATCCCCCACCCCAATCATTTACCTTCCAACCACCGGATGGTATGCGACGACATCAGCACCCTCGCTGCTCACGCCCCGAGCAAGCCAACCAATCGCCAGCAACTGTTCTAAGGAGCCGCCATGCCTTTTTTCGTTAACCTGCCGCTCAGCTATGCCCACCACACTCCGGCGTATGTGGAGATGTTCATCGCCCGCGGGGTGCACCCCGAACTGGGCATGGACACCTTTGCCGTGCAGGCACTGCCGAAAAGCTGGCACAGGGACATGGCAGCGCGCTTCAGGGATGCGGGGCTGAGCTGTTCCATTCATCTGCCCTTCTTCGACCTTTCTCCGGGCAGCATGAACAACGCCGTGCTGGAAGCCACCCGCGCAACGCTCATACGGGCTGCGGAACTGGCCTCCATCTATGCTCCTGCGCATATGGTGGGGCACCCTCATTTCAACAAGGGAGAACATGCGCCGCACATGGCACGCTGGATAAAGCGTTCGGTGCAGACGTGGGAACAGGTGCTGGACATCACGACACACGACGACAACCACCCGCCCCTGTTTCTGGAGAACACCTTCGAGCGCGCCCCCCACGCCATCGTCACCCTGCTGGAACACCTGCCCGCAGAGCGTTGCGGCTTCTGCCTCGACATAGGGCACTGGCATTCCTTTGCGCAGGGTTTCCGAAATCAGGACCTTGCCGCGTGGGTGGACGCCGCCGGAGCACGCCTCGGCCACCTGCACCTGCACGACAACGACGGCAGCGACGACCAGCATACAGGCCTTGGCAGCGGCACCATTCCGCTGGATATCCTGTTCGATTCCCTGCGCCGGAACGCAGTTCGCCCCTCCGTCACGCTGGAACCGCACGACGAAGGGGCGTTTGAAACCTCACTGGCCTTCATGCAGGCCCGCACAGACCTGCCGGAGATACTGAAACTTTAGCCGCAGGCCGGCTCAGGAACGACCGTCCGAGCCGCCATTACCGCCGGTGCTACCTGCCGGAATCATCGCCCGAGCCGCCAGTCCAAATTATCCTTCGAGTTCAGACAGCAAAATCCAACCGACGAAATCCAGCTGGCGAAATCCAGTTGGCGAGATCATCCGGCGAAATCATCAGCCAAACTCACCGAGGGCCATGCTTGAACTAGTCCGGGGGCAAATCAGGGTTCCGATCATCTCCGGCGTCAGCATCCTCTCCCCAGACCGTTATGGCATGCCCCTTGACCCGCTTGGAACGGTACATAGCGCTATCAGCATGCCCCACAAGCATATCGGCATCCCAACCGGCATCCGGTGAAAACTCCGCAATGCCTATACTCAAGGTAACCTCGCACTGCGGATCAATCTCGGAAAACTGGCTGGCCAGACGCTGACATATCCCCACCGCCTCTTCACGCGGGGTTGAAGGCAGAATGACACAGAATTCATCACCTCCGTAACGGGCCGCGCTATCCTCTGCACGCAGGGTTTTCCGGAACACACTGGCCATATTCATGAGTACGCCGTCTCCATACTTGTGTCCGAACGTATCATTGGCCCGTTTGAATCCATCCAGATCTATGTAGCACAATGAAAGTAGCTGGTTGCGTCGATGGCTGCGGGCCAGTTCGCGACGCAACTCCTCGAAGAAACTGCGCTGATTGAACAGCCCCGTAAGGCCGTCCTTGCGTGAAAGCTCCGCAAGCTCCTCAGTACGCTTGGCAATAACGCCCTCAAGACCGGCTGCGTATTTTTCCACCTCATCCTTATGTCTATGCAGTTCATCCATCAGGCTCTGGATGTAAGTGTCGAACACCAAAATAAGGTCGAACATCAAAATCTTGTCCAGAACGCTCATTCTACCGGAACAGGCTTCGCATGCCTTGGTGCCGTTGCCATACAGGATCAGCCGGTTCCTGAGCAGGTCGCCCAGCTTGTACAGAGCCGCAACATACAGCTTGGGCGGCACGCCGATACGCTTGTGCACCAGCCCGATCCGCAGACGGGTCTGCACATATTCGGCATCATACTGACCGCTGAACAACGTAAGCACATAGCGCTGAAGGTGGTTCTTGAGGCGTTCAAGAGTCTCCGAATCGCCTATGAGTTCTGCGACTTCATAGAAATCCACAAGAAACTCGTAATACTCGGAAACTATCTCAACAACATCCCGCGCAATGGCCGGACGCAGCTCATGAAGCAGCTTCTCGTCCTCCTCTGTAATCCCCATGAGCTCCTTGCGGCGCTGAATCTCCACGGAAGTGATCCGCAACTGCTCGTTCAGGGTAAGATCAGTGGGACGCTTGCCTCTTTCCATCGTTCGCCTCCAAACGCATCGCCGTCACCAAGCCCGGCACAGAGCCTGCAATCAACTCCACTCAAGCAGCCTGCGTTCGCCTTCCAGAGCCCGAAGCGCTGTCAGTTCCTGCGAGACTTCAAGGCAGCCCAGATAGATTCCGGCCTCATCACGCACCGCGAAGTAGCGGATGTGAATGAACATGCCGTGCAACTGCAGCCAGAACTCCGCCGTATCGCGCTCGCCGTTCTTGAACTTGGCCAGAATCTCCTCGACCATATGCACCGACTTGGACGGATGGCAGTTGCGCACATCGCGGCCGATGATGCCTGCGGAACGCGGGAAGATACGGTGCGTACTGTCGGAATAGTAGGCCACCTTGTCGTCCGCATCCACAAAGGTCATGTCGAGGGGCAGAGTCTTGAGCATCAGGTTCAGCACCTTGGGCGACAGCCTGCCCGTATCCAGCGGGATGGACGCATCCGTGCCGGAGGTGTGAGCCGTTCCCCGTGATGCAGCTCCCGCAACATCACCCGGCATCCATTCAATGCCCGGAGTGACCCACGCATAGCCGATCTCGTCCTCGCCGTGCCGCGCCCGCGACCACTGTTCATCGGTAAGCGAATCCAAGGCCATGGGGAACAGCACGTGCTCTTCCTTGTAGACCATGTCCTTCACGGCAAGGCACAGCTCGCGCAGGTTGGCTGCGGTCCGTTCCGGCTGCTCCCTGTCCCACTCCTCGGCCGTCTTCTTCACCTTGGCCCGGATATCGTCGTGCACTTCCCACATGACCTTGGGAGGAGCCTCAATGCCGTTCTCCTCCAGCAGGGGGAAGAGCTGGTATTCCTTGCGGGTATAGTGGATGCGGATATTGCACAGGTCTTCAAAGGCCTGCCTGATGTACTGGTCGGAAAACGCCCAGACATTCTTCGTCACCACGCCGCCCATGCGGTCGATCTGACTGATGATTTCATCGGCAATCTCCACGGCCTGCGCATTCTCGGCCATGTAGGTGTGCACGGGATGCCCCTCGGGCATGGAGGGACGGTCATGGCAATCCAGTGCCCCCTTGAAGAGTTCCACATGCAGGTCGCACAGACGCTTTATCTCCGTCTCGGGCAGACCTTCGGCCACCATCGCCTGCTCAAGCGTGGCTATCTCCGCAGGGCTTATGTCTCCCACGGTCTCCTTGAAGCGTCCCTTGAGCGATTCTATGCTCTCGCCGTCATGCAGGGCACGAATCATTTCCTTCAGGCGGGCACGCCGTTCTTCATCCGTCAGCCCACGGGCTTCTGGGTCCTTCACTTCCGGCGGAATGACGGTAACAGCTTCGCCTGTACGGCGCATGATCTCCTGCGCCACGAACATGAGCAGATCAAGCGGCTTCACCTGCCCCATGCCCGCAGCCTGCCCCAGCGTGGCAACACGCCCAAGCGTGTTACGCAGCACGGGATTACGCAACTTTTCGAAGGTGGGGTTATAGTCGGCAAGGGCATCCACAAGAAAGGGATAGGCCTTGGTAAGATCGAGTATGGTGGTCTCCTGACGTATTTCCATATCTGACTCCTCGGTTGGAGATGTATGTGATGTGTACGGCCAACATAGCACAATCCTCCCTGAATGGCGTGATTTAGATCACAGGAGGCCACAAAAAAACAAAAGGCCCCGGAAAATCGGGGCCCGAATAATTACCAATAGACCAACAGGCCTGCTACCGCAGCCGCACATATGCAGCGGAACCGCGCAGGCGCGCCATGATGGCGGCAATGCCCAGCAGCATGGCAAAACCGAGATGCGACCAGTCGATGAAGACCGTCAAGGCAGCCGACCAGTGGAATCCCGGCAGGTTCTTGGCTACCCGCATGTAACCGGTGATGATGATCAGCGCCAGCAGCACAAGGCGCACCACGCCGGAAGCCGTGAACCGGAAGCGGAAGCGCTGGCTCAGGAACACGGGAACCAGCCATGCGCCGAGCCCCATCAGAGCGATGGCTCCCAGATAATGCACCCAGTGTACGACATACGGGTCCGCCAGCCAGCCGAGTCCCGGAATATCCGCGATGTAATAGCGCTTGAAAATGGGCATCTGCCCCATGCCGGTCACGGTCATGAGCAGCATGATGCCGAACCACACACGCACAATCCCGCGCGAAACAAAGGAAGAAGTCTGCTCAATCAGTCTAGCCATTGTCACGCTCCTTACGGATGGTTGCGGCAATCTTCAGGGCACCGGCCACAAGCCCTGCCACGGGAGCGGCAACCAGCGCCTTGGCCAGGCTGGTTTCGGGCCGCATTACGTCTGCAACGGGGGCCATATGTGGCTTACCCGGCCCCTTTTCCAGCACGGCGTTGATCTTTTCGAACGGTACCGGCGAAACATAGATGGTGTTGGTGCCGCCGTTCTCCTCCAATCCGTAGATATACCCGTTCTGCTCTTCAGCCAGCTTCCGGGCCAACGCCTCCATCTCGCTGCGCGGACCGATGCTCTGCACGGACTGCGGACAGACCTCCACGCAGGCGGGAAGCTCAGCGGCGGCCACCTTGTCATGGCAGCGATCGCACTTGTACATCACCCCGTTCCCTGCGAAAGACGGCAGCAACCGCAGATACAGGCCCACGCCGGTCTGACGCTGGGGGATATGCCAGGGGCAGGCCTGACGACACTTCGCACCGCCAAGGCACAGCTCGTCATCTATACGGACGATGCCGTTGTCTTCCTTTCTGGCGGCTCCCCACGGGCACAGATTCGCACAGGGCGGGTTGACGCAGTGCAGACAACGGCGCGGAACGAACAGTTCGTGCATCTGACCTTCGTGTTCCACCTGCGCACTCTGCAGGAACAACCAATTATATGGGGTGAGCCTGTCGTCCACATCCTGCTTGCCGGACCAGTCCTCCGCCTTCACACGAGGCGGATACATGGGCGGAAACGGCTTCTCCGCCTTGGGAAATTTATGGGCATTGATCTCGCGACAGGCCTCGACACAGGCTCCGCAGCCTATACACTTGCTCAGGTCAAGCACGGTAACCAGCTCTTCTCCGGACTGAGGCACCGAAGCGGCCTTGGCTCCGCCCGACATTGCAACAGGCAGGGCAGCGCCTGCGCCGGCTACGCCAAGAGCCTTGAGAAAAGAACGTCTGGATGGAGAATGCGCTGCGCCGTTACGGGCACCATGGCCCTTGCTGCGAGATCGTTGCGCCGTAGTATGTGTCATCTGCTAGTTCCTTGTATGCAGTCTTGTCCTTGAAAGAATCTGAAACACTGCGAACCTCCTGTCCGCGTATACTGCCATGAGCAGAAAACGTGCCGCAATGCATCATAGCAGATCAAACACCTGTAAACATTATAATTACAAGCACAACACTGGCCTCCCCTTTACTTGCCGCGGCACAATGATTAAACATATGACCAACTAATGATGCATCATAAATTAGACATATGCTCAATCAAGCCCCCCGGAGCAGCCCAAATGACAAAAGAGAAACGCACGATGAAGAAAGCATCAGCCATTTCAAATAATTCTCCGGACCTGTTCGCAGGCATGGTGGGCGCATCGCCTGTCATGCGCCGCATCTTCAACATCATTGAACGCGCCGCCATGAGCGATGCGCCCGTGATCATCTGCGGACACTCCGGTACGGGCAAGGAGCTGGCGGCACGCGCCATTCACGACCTTGGGGTGCGTAGAAACGGACCATATGTGCAGCTCAACTGCGCGGCCCTGAACGAATCGCTGCTGGAAAGTGAACTTTTCGGCCACGTGAAGGGGGCCTTTACCGGCGCGGTACGCTCCCGCACGGGGCGCTTCGAATCGGCACAGGGCGGCGACATCTTTCTGGACGAGATCGGCGACATTCCACTGCCCACGCAGGTGAAGCTGCTACGGGTTCTGGAATCGAAACGCATAGAGCGTGTGGGCGACAACCGGTCCATCGATGTGGACGTGCGTATCATCTCCGCCACCAACCGCAACCTGCAGGAACTGGTGCGGCGCGGGCGTTTCCGCGAAGACCTGCTCTTCCGCATCAACGTCATTCCCATCCATCTTCCCATGCTGTCGGAACGCAGGGAAGACATTCCCCTGCTGGCGGCGCACTTCATCAACCTGTGCAGGGAGCGTACTGGCAAGGACATCCCCGGTCTTGCTCCGGCATCTGCGCAACTTTTTGCGGAATACGGCTGGCCCGGAAACATACGCGAACTGAAAAGCGCCATCGAATACGCCTTCGTGGTCGCGGACGACGGCCCCATAGAGCTTGAACACCTGCCCATGTATATGGTGGACGGTGCCAACACTTGTTCATGCCCGCCGGAGTTCATTCCTGGCCTGACTTCGGATTCGCATCCGGAAATTGCAACGGCTTTGCCCGCCTCCCTTCGCCCAACCTCTTTCAGTCAGTCACAGACAGAGCCCCCTGCTTCCCGCGAACGAGCCGAAGAGTCGTTGCCGCCACAAAAGCGGGAGCTGCTGAACGCCCTGCGCACGGCAAACGGCAATATGAGCGAGACGGCACGCCTGCTGGGAGTGCACAGAGGCACGGTGCGCAACCGCATGCTGAAATGGAACATAGACCTGCGCAAGACCGTGTTCGGATAACGGAATTACGCATCGCCAGACAGGCTGCGCACAATGGCGATTCGGGCGTGTCGCACTGCGAGAGAACGCCCGACAGACAAAACGGGGCGTTTCTCCAGCCGCTACGACATGAAAAAAGCCGATCCGCGCTTGCACCTGCACGGATCGGCCAAAAGGTTGGGGAGTAACCTCGGTGGGCAAATACGGACGCCGCTTCCGGGGTTCATCATGAAACGGTGACATGGCGTTGCGGTCTTTGGGACCGTGCATGAAGCGGGCTTGCGCCTCCGTCATCTCCCCATGCCGGATGGAATCGCCCCATGCAACCACGTCAAACCGTCAGGTGCCCTGACGCTGATGAATTTCTATGGCCGGTATGCCATGATGTTCCCGAAACGGGACCGGAAGCGGTGCCCGATACCTGTCTATCGGCGTATAACCGAAAGCCTTTAGAGCAACACCACACCTTACAAAACCTTCCCAGCCCCCTCAAACGCCCCGCTCGACAATGCAATATCATCCTTATTTTAAAAGCAAAAATAACACTCAAAAAGAAATTTTCGACCAACCTCAAAAAAGGGCTTGCCAAGAGGATGTGCTTTGCGTAAAACCGCCCTCGCTTCACGGTTCTGGGGCCAACAACCGCTCCGAATCACACTGAAAACAAATTGTTCGGGTTCTTCGAAAAAGATGTTGACAGCGAAGCAAGGATTCAATAAAAGGTTTTTCCTCAAGTGGGCGGTTAGCTCAGCTGGGAGAGCATCGGCCTTACAAGCCGAGGGTCACAGGTTCGAGCCCTGTACCGCCCACCACTTAAAGCCTTCAAACGGAGCGGTAGTTAAGTCGGTTATAACGCCGGCCTGTCACGCCGGAGGCCGCGGGTTCGAGTCCCGTCCGCTCCGCCATTGAGCACATCGGATGCGTTCGCAAGATCGCATCCGTTTTTTTAGATACAGTTTTAGGTCGAGCAATCGACCGCCTCTGCGGAGCGGTAGTTAAGTCGGTTATAACGCCGGCCTGTCACGCCGGAGGCCGCGGGTTCGAGTCCCGTCCGCTCCGCCACTGAGTATACAGCCTTGATGTTTGCGCATCAGGGCTTTTTCTTTTGCGCGCCCCATCCCGCTCTCTGCCTCGCGTGACCGAGTCCCGTCAGCCCCACAACGGGACAACGCCCACACTCTAGCGACCCAACGCAGAATTATTGGAACTCCCAAACGCTATGACATACTGTCGCCCCACTACTCCTGAACCAATCTGACTCACGCCCCCCCCACCTGCCTGACGATCTTTGAAGTCCGACAAAGGATTTCATTGACACAAGCCCCACCTCCGGCAAAAAGTGTAGCATGAAGTAACCCTATCCGGGATTTTCGCAACACTAACGCCATGAGGGTCTGCCC
The DNA here is from genome assembly GCF_026230175.1 of Desulfovibrio mangrovi. Lineage (NCBI taxonomy): Bacteria > Pseudomonadati > Thermodesulfobacteriota > Desulfovibrionia > Desulfovibrionales > Desulfovibrionaceae > Desulfovibrio > Desulfovibrio mangrovi. The sequence goes on along the minus strand of NZ_CP104208.1, from coordinate 3,545,586 downwards.
ATGCGTACACCCGTCCAAAGCTCAAACGTTCACACCCAAGCGGTCCTCCCCGCCCCGCAGTTGTTTCTGATCAGGCTGATGCAACTGACCATGCTGGGCCTTGCCATACTGCTGCTCACAGCCCTGCCCGTTCGCGCTGGAGAGTATAAGGACATCCTCGACATCTGGGCTTCAGCGGAAGTGCCGGAGACTCCTCCGGTACAGGCGGTCACCGTCGACCACACCACCACCGCCCTGCTTATTCTGGATATCGAGGAGCGCACCTGCAATGCCGAGCGCCGCCCTCGTTGTCTGGAAACGGTTCCCCGCATCGCAGCTTTGCTGCAAAAAGCCCGCGAAACCAAAATGCCGGTTATCTACAGCCTGACGACAAAAGGAACGCGAGAAACCATTCTTCCTCCGGTAGCCCCCTCCAATGGGGAGCCTATCGTGCAGGCCAGCGTGGACAAGTTTCTGAACACCCCGCTCCAGACCATTCTTGAGGATTTGCGGATCAAGGCGGTCATCGTGACCGGCACGGCTGCCCACGGAGCCGTCCTGAACACCGCCACGGGTGCAGCCCAGCGTGGACTGCAGGTAATTCTGCCTGTGGATGGCCTGTCGGCTTCCACGCTGTATATCGAACAGGCCTCTGTCTGGCTGCTCCACACCGGCCCCGCAACGGCCAAGCGCACAGTGCTGACACGCACCACGGATATTGCCATTGAATAGCCTTCTCCCCCGAGAACGCAGGAGAACCAAAAAACATCAGGCCCTGAAGACAAACTTCAAGGCCTGATTGTTTTTGATCAAACGCAACCACAGCTACAGTCGTTCAGCCAATTGCGCGCCATAGGCCTCGCACTGCGCACGCGCCTCTTCATCCGGCTTCCAGAGGACTTTCAACGGTTCTGCAAGCATTTCAAAACCTGACTTCTCCAACCACTCCGAAACAATACCCGCACCTTCACCAGACCATCCGTAAGACCCGAAAGCCGCCCCAAACTTATTCTTGAATCCGAGCCCCTTAATCATCTCAAGCAAACCGGCCATACCGGAAAGAATGCCCTTGTTGATCGTTGAAGAACCGGCGACGACCAGACGCGATTTGAACACCTCCAAGATCACTTCATTCTTGTCGCGCTGCCCCACATTGAAGAGTTTTACCTCCAGCTCCGGGCTGGCCTTGCGGATTCCCTCTGCAATGCACTCGGCCATGTCACGCGTGCTGTTCCACATGGTGTCATACAGAACAACAACCTGTTTTTCCTGATAGTCCTCGGCCCACTCCAGATACTTATGGACGATCTGCAGCGGATTATCCCGCCAGATTATCCCGTGACTGGGCATGATGTAGTCAACCGGAAGCCCGAACCCGACCACCTCATGTATTTTCTTCACAACAAGCTTGTTAAAGGGAGTAAGTATGTTCGCGTAATACTTCATGCACTCGTGCATGAGCTCGCCCTCATCAACCAGATCATTGAACATGCGGGCAGAGGCCAGATGATGGCCGAAGGCATCATTGCTGAACAAAATGTTTTCCTTGTCCAGATAGCTGAACATGCTGTCCGGCCAATGCAACATGGCAGCATTGACGAAGGTTATGGTCTTCGCCCCAAGCGCCAGCGTATCCCCGGTCTTGACCGGCCTGAAGTCCCAGTCCTTGTGGTAGTGCCCTTTGAGAGATTTCACAGCTTGCGGCGAGCAGTAGATTGGAACGTTCGGTATACGCTCCATCAACTCCGGCATTGCGCCACTGTGATCAACCTCAGCGTGATTGGCTATGATGTAATCAATACTATCCAGATCAATTTCATGCTCCAGCTGCGCCACAAACTCTTTCGCATAGGGCCGATAAACCGTATCGATCAGGACTGTTTTCTCATCCCGGACAAGGTAGGAATTATAAGAAGACCCTTTAAATGTTGAATATTCTTCGCCGTGAAACTTCTGCAATTCCCAGTCTATCTTGCCTACCCACGTAACGCTGTCTGTAATTCGCACGCCCATATTGCCTCGCTTGGTTACAGGAAACACTTCCCCAAGCTATTACCACACCCTCCAAGGCGGAGCAACGGAATGCAGAGAACCAATCAGTACATCTACCTACCGCAGCCTACCCGCCCCCCTCAAATCCCTCAGTCCACAATAGGAACAAGGCCACTCAGGTGCCACCCTGTTGCAGGTCTCCCCCACTCTCTGTCACTTGGAAAAGGCTTATTTGGACAATCCAACAGAAAGGCATCGTAATCCAGTTGACAGCGAAACGGAGTACGTATAAACAGTGCTCCTTCACGGACGGTTAGCTCAGTTGGTAGAGCATCGCCTTCACACGGCGGGGGTCACAGGTTCAAGCCCTGCACCGTCCACCACAAACGGAGCGGTAGTTAAGTCGGTTATAACGCCGGCCTGTCACGCCGGAGGCCGCGGGTTCGAGTCCCGTCCGCTCCGCCACGGAACATAAAGCCCTGATGTTAACGCATCAGGGCTTTTCCTTTGTGCTGCCGCCCCCGTCACCGATGCTCTCATTTCGCTCCGCCACAACGAACAAACAACGTTGCCGATCTGCCAACACCCCAGCGTAAAAGGATCTTTCACACCAAGTCAGTGGCCTTTTACTTTCCGAATGGATATTGGTAGGGTGCCCGCAATTGGCCCGACATTCTTTATGATCAACGTTCCCTTCGTAATTGAAGAGATCCAAGACAATAAGTTGAGAACACATGGATAATTTACCGAACTGCCCGCAGTGTAATTCCGAATACATGTATTCGGACGGCAATATGATCATCTGCCCCGAGTGCGGCTACGAGATGAAGCCCGGCGAGACCGGCGAGCGTGTTTACAAGGATGCAAACGGTAACGTGCTTGCAGACGGAGACACCGTCATCGTCATTCAGGACCTGAAGGTCAAAGGCGCTTCCGGCCCCATCAAGAAGGGGACCAAGGTCAAGAACATCAAGCTGGTGGAACCCGAAGACGGTGTGCACGACATCTCCTGCAAAATTCCCGGGTTCGGCTCCATGATGCTGAAGACCTCGGTGGTCAAAAAGGGCTGATTCCACCACAACGGCTGGCAGAGCGTTCGGGCATTACGCACAGGCGTCGCACGAACCTTGCTTTCTGCCTGCAGTCGAACCAACATTTGGGCCGTGTCATCGACACGGCCCTTTCTTTTGGCCTGGTTTCTTGCTCGCCATGCCGCATGGATAATGGCATCACGCCATTATCATAGGTAAAAAACCGTAATGTTATATAGTGCCGAGCAGGAGGGAGTGCCCCGATGACACGCATCTGGACAATCGCATTCATCATCATGCTCACTGCAGCAACTGGGGTTCTTGCCCCGGTATCGGGCAAAACCCAGCAGCCCGTGGTCATCTTCGGCGATGATAACTACCCTCCCTATTCCTATCTTGAAGACGGGAAAGCAAAAGGCATCTACGTTGACCTGCTGACCACCGCTTTCTCACGCATGCCGGAATACAACATCACCATACGGCTGGTCCCATGGAAGCGCGGATTGAACCTTCTGGAAACCGGGCAGGGATTCGCCCTGTTCCCCCCGTACAAACTGCCCAAGGCCCGCCCGTACATTTACCCCTATTCAGCCCCTCTCTTTGAAGAAAGCGTTATCGTGGTATGCCGGAAGGAGCTCACCCTCAACAAACCGACTGCCCATTGGCCTGCCGACTACCAGGGGCTGCGCTTCGGCATGAACCTCGGTTTTCATATGGGACTGGATTCGTTCTGGGCCGAGGTCGAAGCTAAAAGAATCGCAGTTGAGCATGCTCCCGGAACAACCGGCAACATCATAAAACTCACACAGCAACGCATAGACTGTTACCTCAACGATCGCCTCGCCATCCTGTTCGAGTACAACCGTGCCGTTGAAAAGAACAAAATCCTGGGAGCCCGAAAGGCGCACCCTCCCTTCTCCGTCGGACCGACCATAGCAAGCAACTACGCGTATCTCGGCTACGCGCGGAACAGCGCCCGTTTCCCTTACAAGAACGCCTTCATGTTCCGATTTGACCAAACCATACAAGAGATGCATGCGCGGGGCGAAGTCGACGAAATCGTTCTGCGCCACCTGCAATGACAAGCAGCCGCATCTGGGCTATATGCGCTTAAACCGATCAAGGACGTGTGGATTGGCCACCCCCCCCCTGCGCCGCCTGCAAGCTTGTTCCGCCGGAACGTCCCCATGCACCAGAATGCCCCAAAATACGAATGCCTTAACCTGCTACAGATGCTCTTTGAGCGCGTGCCGGAGTTTGAAGCCACTCCCACGCTTCGTCACGCCCTGAAAAGCGTTGCACGCCTGTGCAGAATCTGCGAGGTGCAGGGTTCCCACCTTTCCCGGCTGATGCTAACGGCTCCCGCGCTTGTGGTGGTGCTGGAAGGCAACAAGGATGTGGGGTTTCAGAACGGCAGCGTCAGAGCACACGAAGGCGACTTCTTGCTGCTGCCCAACGGCGTGGAAATGGATATTGCCAACAACCCCGGAAGCAAGGGGCTCTACCGCTCCGTTGTGGTCGAGTTCGAACCCCATGCCCTGCGCAGATTCGCCATCCTCTACCCCGACCGCGTCAAGGATCTGGTGCGCTGGAACACAGCACACCCGCGGCATTCCGCCTTTTCGCCGGACATACATGTGGCGGAAGCCTTCATGCACTTGAGCCGCTCTCTGGCGCGCGGGGAAGACACCGGCCCCATTCTGGAGCTGCGGATGTTCGAACTCATCCTTGCGCTGCTCGAATCCGGCAGGGGGCACCTGCTCTTCTCGCTGACCGGCGACGACATCGTGGAGACAGTGCAGCACCTCATCACCCTCAGCCCCGCACAGCAATGGACTGCCGAACGCATCGCCGCACAACTGGGTGTAAGCGTTTCCACCCTGTCACGCAGACTGCGTCAGGACGGCCTGAACCTGCGCCAGATGCTGCGTGAAGCCCGCATGCAACATGCAGGCACCCTGCTGAAAAACAACTCCGAAGACATTGCCGGCATAGCGGAATCCTGCGGCTATGCATCGCTCTCGCGTTTTCGCGCCCGCTTCGAGGACCACTTCGGCATAACGCCCACCGCGTATGCCACCAGCCAACAGGGCGCATAGCCGTAACGCCTGGCCGCTGCACAGCACGTATTCAAATCCGGTCATTTTGCAATCTGACCGATTCTGTATTCATATTGACCGATTCAGGCACTGCCTGCAGAAGCGCATTCACCTATCTTCCCGTTCATCCGACAGCTATCGCCGCACCATGCGGGATACGCGCAATCCATTCTGACGGGAGGTTTCCATGCGTCATTCTCTGATCATTCTCGTGCTGTTTGCGTTCCTTGGCCTTTTCGGCTGTGCCCGGGAGAACACGCCCCCCTTGCTGACCATTCCGCAACAGGCATTCTTTCCAGAAGGCATCACCATCGATGCCGGGGGCAATCTGTATGTTGGCAGCATCGGCAAGGGCAGCATCATCCGCATTCCCAAAGGCGAGCGAAATGCCGTGCCCTTCATTGCCAACGGCAACGGCTTGCTTTCCATCATTGGCATAACTGCCGACCAGAAGCGGAACATACTCTGGGTATGCTCTGCGGATCTGGGCCTCAAGGGTCTCAGCGGATCAGCCCCGCCCTCGGTGCAGGCCTACAGCCTGCCTTCCGGAGCCCTGCTGCACGCATTCCCCTTGGAATCAGGCAGCTTCCCCAACCACATCGCCATCATGAACGACGGCAGCGCCCTCGTCTCCGACTCCTTCAGGCCGGTCATCTACCGCGCACAGCTTGATGATGTGACAATCTCCGAATGGAGCAGCGATCCGCGATTCTCCAAACTGCCTCCCAATCCGAGCACGCTTGTGGACCGCATCGGACTCAACGGCATCGCCGTGGGCAAGGACGGCATGGCCTATGCCGTAAAGACCAACACCGGAGACCTGTTCCGCATTGCGATAAACCCTGACGGTACGGCGGGTTCAGTTGAGGCAGTTGCCCTTACCGAAAAGCTCAACCGCCCTGACGGGCTTGAAACGCTGACCGATGGTTCCCTGCTGCTGGTGGAGGGCGGTGACCGCGTCACCCGCCTCACCCCTCAGGGTAGCACCTTCACGCACAGCATCGTGCAGAACGGGCTGGACTTTCCCACCACCACGGTCACCTGTGACAACACCGCATGGGTCGTGGAATCCCAGCTTGAGCACATGGGAAATCCCAAGGAAGCAGCAACGTTCCGCGTCCTGCGTGTGGACCTGTAATCATCTCATGGAAGCAAATGCGTAATCGGGGCCGCCTGAGAGCGGCCCCTTCACATCTGCGGCACTCTGGGCTACTGATACCGCGCGCGTCCTGACGGTGGAACCCGTTTTTCCGGCCGCGCGAAAAGATTTCCAGATAATGCACGGAGGCCGCCAGTGACCACTCTTTCCGACACCGCCATTCGCGAGCAGGTTGAAGCCCAGCTCGGACTATACCCCTGCACCTACGACTTTGCCGGCATCAGGGCCTTCCTGATGGGCGAACAGGTCGCCCCTGCGGAGATCAATCCGGTTGCCCTCTTCACCATCTTCTGGGAAGAGCCGCCCGCATTTGCGGACTCTGCCGCTCAACAGGCCTTCTATGGCGCGTTTGCCCAGCTCTGGCAGCGTCTTGGCGAGCACACCCGCAAGAAATCCCCTTTCCGCCTTGTCCGACTGGAAGTGCCTACAACGGGCACGCAGCTTGAACACTACCTGAACGTGCGCGGCGGCGAGATCAATTCACTCCACGCCGGTTTTCTGCAGGGCAAGGACTCTTCCGAACTGACCGACGAGGCATGCGGCCTTGTCGCCACGCTTTCCGCCTGTTCCTTTGTGGTGCAGCGTCTGTGGGGCGAGGTGTATGTCGGTGAGGAAGCCGACCAGCTCGACAAGGATGTGGTAAATCAGATCAAACGATTTGAAAGCAACGTGAACAAGGACGTGGCCAACTTTGTCTGGAAGGCGGCCCGCCTGCAGCAGGCCGGCAACATCCTGCGCTAGCAGCCACGATCATATGGTATTCTTCCGATGCTCTTTCCGCTGACCATAGACTTGCACGGGCTGGCCCCCGACACATCGCACCCGCTGCACGATGCCGAGGTCACCACACGGGGTCTCTGTCCTCGCTGCGGCAGGGAACACACACTGCCCGCAGGTGTGGCCCGCGCCGAATGCGCGGCCCTCATGCAGCAGCTTGAGCAGTACGGCCGCATCGACATGCAGGTTCCGGATCACATAGCCGACCCGCATTTCTCGCTGGATTACCTGAACGGCGTAGCGCGCGGCCAGATGTTCGGCGTGCTGGTGGTCCGCACGCAGGATGGCGCATACGGCACCCTGCGCGCCTTCTCGGCGCAGTACAATCGGGTCTGGCACGTGGACGGCTGGGTACCCCCCTTGCTTGATGTCGCAGCCTTTGATGCGCAGGTGGCCAAGGATGACCCCGTCATCAACGGCCTTGGCAGGGAGATTCGGGCGCTGGACGATGCCATTGTGGAAGAGCGTCAGGCCAGCGAGAATCAGCCCTGCACCCCGCAGTCTGCTCAAACCCTGACGGACGGGGAAGCCACCCCCACGCCTCTTGATCTGCTTATGCAGCAACGCGCCAGTCTTGTGGACGAGCGCAGGCAGCTTTCGCAACGCTCCATGCGCGCCATCCACGAGCTGTATCGGGTTCGCAACTTCCGTGGCGAGATCGCCTCGCTCTTCGATATTTTCCCTGCCGGACGCGGCGTTCCCACCGGCACGGGCGACTGCTGTGCGCCCAAGCTGCTGCAATATGCCATGCAGCACAACATGACGCCGCTCGGCCTCGCCGAATTCTACTGGGGACGCGAAAGCCGCTCCGGGGCACGCCAGCACGGGGAGTTCTACCCTTCCTGTCAGGACAAATGCTACCCAATTCTCGGTTACATGCTCTGCGGACTTGAAGAAGAGACGATAACCGGATAATCCCCCGCTTCCCGAACACGTAACGAAACACGACTTATAAAGGATACTCCGTGGAAATACTGCACAGCGACGACCATATAGTGGTGGTGAACAAACCGGGCGGCCTGCTTTCCGTTCCCGGTGTGGGACCGCACAAGCAGGACTGTGCCATGAACCGCGTGCGCGCGCTGTTTCCCGAGAGCATCGACATTCCCGTGGTACACAGGCTTGATCAGGCCACGTCCGGCCTGCTGGTGTTCGGCATTTCCGCACTGGCGCAGCGCGAACTCTCCATCCAGTTCGCCAAGCGCGCCGTGGACAAGCGCTACATCGCCGTGCTGAAGGGCGACGTGCGAGGCGATTCCGGCGAGATCACCCTGCCCACGCGGCTGGATATCTACAACCGCCCCTATCAAATATATGACCCCATCCACGGCAAGATCGGCATCACCGAATGGGGCGTGCTGGAACGCAAGCGGGGCCTCACCCGTGTGGAATTCATTCCCATAACCGGCCGCACGCACCAGCTCCGGTTCCATGCGGCCCACAAGTTCGGGCTGGGCTGTCCCATTGTCGGAGACTTCCTCTATGGTGATGCCGAAGACGGTGCCATGCTGCATCTGCATGCGGCGTATCTGCAGTTCCGGCATCCGGTGACTGAGGAAGAGATGGCGTTCTGTTCCGTGCCGGAGTTTTAGGGGCTGATCTTGGAGCGAATTGCGCCTTGGTGGGAAACCACCTTGGCTGCCTTTTTCTCTGTCTACCGTTACAACCTTGCTGTTCCCGTTGCCGCCCCTCAGCAAGGCCCCCTCTGGACTCCTCCTGCCTCGCCCCTGCCAGTCACTGGATGTGTCTTTCTTCAGCCGTGGAAGCGGTCCCCTTCCAATCGGCCTGACAGTCCATCCGCCCCCCTGGATTCAGGTCTGCTTGCTCACTATTCCTTTAATACATCCAAGACTAGCCTCGGCACGCTCTGGTCCCGCGGATAAAGACAGCAGAGCGGCGGCAACGGTATTGCAGAAAAAAGACTTCATGAAGTCAGTGATAGTCTATAGAATCCCGCGAGCACCCCACAAACAGAGAACAACCATATCGCCATGACCACCACCATCTGTCTCCTCGTCCGCAGCCCTTTCGACGATCCTGAAAACGGCGTCGAGTTCGCCCGCGCAGCCTTGCGCATGGGGCTGGTTCCCCGCTTCGGGGCCATGGACACCTTGAGCCTGCGGGACGGCAAGGTGGTATGCGACACATACACCATCGCGCTCACGGCATCCGGCGAGCTGGATATTGCCCCCACGCCGCAGACCGCGCCGCTCGACACCTTCGACCACGTGCAGGTGCTCAGCTTCGGCAGGCGCGGAGCCTTCCTCGACAAGCTGCAACTGCTGCGGCTCCTCGCCGAGACAACCTCCATGGCCAACTCCGTGGACGCGCTGATGCACCTGAACAGCAAATACTACATGGCGGGCATGGGCGATGTGTTCCGGTATCCTGAGACGTATGCCTCTTCAGACGCGGATTACCTGTGGTCGGTGGTGGCCGCTTCGGATGAAAGATGGATCGTCAAACCCCCTGCGGAAGCCTTCGGCCGGGACGTATTTCTCATCTCCCGCACGGACACCAACGCCCGCGCCATTCTCCAGAACATGACCGGCAACGGGGAAGGACGTTACTGCCTGCTGCAACGCTACGTGCCGGAGATACGGCAGGGCGAAGTGCGCGTCCTCATTGCGGGCGGCAAGGTGGTGGGGCAATACCGCCGCAGGTCTGTGCAGGACCACCGCACCAATCTGGCCCAAGGCGCAAGCTGCGAACCCTATGCCCTCAGTGCCGAAGAGGCCGCCCTGTGCGAACGGCTCGGCCCGTGGCTGCTGGAACGCGGCGTCTCTTTCGTCGGCGTGGACCTTGTCTATCCCTATGTCATCGAGTTCAACGTACTCAGCCCCGGCGGCATACGCACCATACGGGAACTCACCGGCAAAGACCTTTCTGAAACGGTGCTGGGGAACATTCTTGCCAAATAATACCCCTCCCCACCGTCGATCTTAACTTTTTTTCATTTTTTTCTCCTTTCGGGAGCCAACGGCCATTTCCTACCGGAGCCGTCCATAACCCTTTCCCCGCCTTGCTTTCAGGTCAGTCAGGACACATCAGACTGATCGGTCACACAGCATTCATCCCAATAAAAACAAGACATTAGGCATTCATTTTTTAGTCACTAAAAAATGAAAATGTCCTTGACGCTCATAGCCATTTCGCCTACCTGATGGGTAGGATTTAACTCATACCAACATGGTAGGTTTTTACCGCTACTGGGTATGGGTTTGCTTCACCCGGCGCGGGTATCACCCGCACGGTGGAACACCGGATAAGAGCCGCAAGGAATTTCCTGTCATGACAGCAAGTTGCCAGCTTGCTGCCTCTTTCCATTGCGGCAGGGTTGGTACCTGTCCCGCCGCTCCGCAGGGAACCGGAGCGCAGGGCGATCGGCTGAGGGAAGTCTGAAGGACGTGTTTGTAATTTCATCGAAAGGACTGCCACTATGATGAAAGGAAGATCACTGCTGCGATGGGCGGGACTGCTGGTTGCGGTAGCACTCGTCTCGGTCTGGGGACATGAGGCGCAGAGCTCCAAGGCCGAGGTATCCTCTGCCGGTAGCTACGCTGACATCGTCACCATCGATGTGATCGGGAAAATGGGGAGCACCGAGTTACCGGCTGTTACCTATCGCCATGACCTGCATACGGAAGCAATGAAGAAGCTGAACAAGGATTGCTCCGCCTGTCACAAAACGCAGGATGGCAAGATGTCTCTCAAGTTCATGCGCACCGAAGACGGTAGCGCCGAAGAACTGAAGAGCCTCTATCACACCAACTGTTTCGCCTGCCATGCCGAACAGGCTGCCGCGGGCAACAACACGGGACCGCAGGACGGCGAGTGCCGCGCCTGTCACAACCCCAATCCCGCTGACACTTCCGCATGGAAGGAAGTGGGCATGGACAAGTCCCTGCATTACCGCCACACCGCCGCCAAGACCATCAAGGTCTCCGGTCAGGATGTGAACTGCGGCGCGTGCCACCACGTGTACGAGCCCGCAACCAAGAAGGCCGAATGGAAGAAGCAGACTGAAGATTCCTGCCGCGCCTGCCACAAGACTGAATCCACCCCCGTTGCCGAGGGTGCCGACAAGATGAAGCCCGCTCTGAACGATGCGGCTCACGCAGCCTGCGTGACCTGCCACGTGAAGACCACCGGCGACACCGGCCCTGTTACCTGTGCCGGCTGCCATACCGCCGAAGCCCAGAAGCAGTACAAGGTTGTGAAGGATGTGCCCCGCCTTGACCGCGGCCAGCCCGATGCAGCCCTCGTAGCCGCTGACGATGTGAAGAAGGCAAAGCTGCCCGCAGTCGCCTTCAACCACAAGCTGCACGAAACCGCTCTGGACAACTGCCGCACCTGCCACCACGAAAAGATCGCCTCCTGTACCGAATGCCACACGCTGGCAGGCAAGAAGGAAGGCAACTTCGTACAGCTGGAGCAGGCCATGCACGCCGTCAAGGACAAGGCCTCCTGCGTGGGTTGTCACAACACCGCAAAGGCCGATCCTTCCTGCGCCGGCTGCCACGGCTTGATGCCCAAGGCCGCCGCTTCCGAACAGTCCTGCGCCACCTGCCACGTGAAGGAAGCCCCCAAGGGTGAAGAACTGGCAAACATGGACAAGGACCAGAAGAAGGCCGCTGCCGCCGCTCTGGTGAGCATGCGTCCCACCGCAATGCCCGTGTACAACGAAGAAGACATTCCTGAAACCGTTGAGATCGGTGCCCTTGTCGACAAGTTCGAAGCGTCCAAGATGCCCCACCGCAAGATCGTGAAGACCATGATCGCCGCAGTGGCAGGCAGCAAGATGGCCGCTGGCTTCCATACCGATCCCGGCACCTTCTGTCAGGGCTGCCACCATAACAGCCCCGTCAGCAAGACGCCGCCCAAGTGTCAGAGCTGTCACGGCAAGCCTTTCGAAGCCGCCAAGGGCGACCGCCCCGGCCTGAAGGCTGCCTACCATCAGCAGTGCATGGGCTGCCACGCAGCCATGAAGCTTGAAAAGCCCAAGGCCACGGCGTGCAAGGAATGCCACGCCGAGCGCACGAACTAGGACCCGGGAGGATCAGTTATGCATCGCAGAAAATTCCTGAGCCTGTTGGGTGGTGCCGGTCTTGCCTCTGCCATGGGCGCAACCAAGGTCAGGGCCGCAGGCAACCATACCTTCAACGGCTATCCGGACGCCATGGGCGTCCTGCATGACAGCACCCGCTGCATCGGCTGCCGCAAGTGCGAGCAGGCCTGTGCCGAAGTGAACAATCTGCCCAAGCCGTCCGCCGCATATGATGATCTGAGCGTGCTGGACACCAAGCGCAGAACGGATGCCAAGACCTACACCGTTGTGAACAAGTACAACACCGCCGGTCTTGAAAATCCCATCTTCCGCAAGCAGCAGTGCAACCACTGTCAGGAACCCGCTTGCGCGTCCGCCTGCTTCGTCAAGGCGTTCACCAAGAATCCTGACGGTTCCGTTACCTACAACGGCGACCTCTGCGTAGGCTGCCGTTACTGCATGGTCGCATGCCCCTTCGGCGTGCCCACCTTCGAATACGACGATCCGCTGGATCCGCTGGTGCAGAAGTGTACCATGTGTCACCCCCGCATTCAGGAAGGCAAGCTTCCCGGCTGCGTGGAAAAGTGCCCCAAGGAAGCGCTCACCTTCGGCAAGCGCGAGGACCTTCTCGCCATCGCCCGCGACCGCATCCGCAAGTACCCCGACCGCTACGAGAACCACATCTACGGCGAAAAGGAAGCAGGCGGCACCAACTGGCTGTACCTGTCTCCCGTTCCGCACACCGAACTGGGCATGCCTGTAGTGGGCAAGACCTCCGCGCCCGAGCTTACCTCCGGCGCACTGGGTGCGGTTCCCATGGTTGTGGGCATCTGGCCCGTACTGCTGGCCGGTGCTTACGGCATCAGCAAGCGTAAAGAAAAGATCGCTGCGGAAGAAAAGGCCGAAGCAGTTCGCGAAGCCATCGAAAAGACGCAGGCATCTGCAGACGGCGCCATGAAGACCGCTCTGGACAAGGCTGCCAAGGACAAGGCCGCTGCCGTTGACCGCGAGGTCAAGAAGGCCGTTGCCGAAGCCCAGAAGGAGTTTGATGAGAAGCTCGCCGCCATGCAGGCACCTGCAGAAGACGACAGCGACGCCGGGGAATCCCCGGAGGAGGAAGCATAAATGAGCCATAACCAGAAATCGTTCTGGACGCCGGGCAACGTGCTCACCGCCTTCATTCTCGCTGGCGGCCTGGTGCTTACGTTCCTGCGCTTCTACAAGGGTATCGGTGCTGTCACCAACCTTGACGACAACAACCCCTGGGGGGTCTGGATCGGATTCGACCTGCTCTGCGGCGTAGCTCTTGCCGCGGGCGGCTATGTAACCTCCGCTTCCTGCTACCTCTTCGGACTCAAGCATTACCATTCGGCAGTGCGTCCCGCCATCACCACGGCGTTCCTCGGCTACTTCTTCGTTGTTGTGGCCCTGATGTACGACCTTGGTCATCCGTGGCGCCTGCCTTATCCGCTGGTATACTCGCAGGGCACCACCTCGCTTCTCTTCGAAGTGGGTCTGTGCGTTGCCACCTATGTGACCGTGTTGTTCGTGGAATGGTCTCCCGCCGCCCTGGAATGGCTGGGCTTCCGCAAGATCCGCAACTTCGTGATCAAGCTGACCCTGCCCCTGACCATTCTCGGCGTGGTTCTTTCCACCATGCATCAGAGCTCGCTCGGCGCGCTCTTCGTCATCGCCCCCGGCAAGCTGCACCCGCTGTGGTACTCCAGCTTCCTGCCCGTGTTCTTCTTCATCTCCTCCATGGTGGCTGGCGCCTCCATGGTAATCTTTGAAGGTACGCTGGCGCACAAGGGTCTGCATGACAAGATGGACGAAACCCACCTGAAGGAAGCTGACGGCGTCGCCTTCGGCATGGCCAAGGCTGCCTCCTTCATCCTGATGGGCTACTTCTTCATCAAGCTGTTCGACATCACCATGGACAACGACTGGGCATACCTCGCCACCGGTTACGGTGCATGGTTCCTCGTTGAAATGTTCGGCTTTGTCGCCCTGCCCTCTTTCCTCTACGCCCTCGGCGTACGTGAAAAGAACCTCAAGCTGGTGCGCATCGCCTCCGTCTTCGGCGTGCTTGGTATCGTGATCAACCGTTTCAACGTAAGCATGATCGCCTTCAACTGGCAGCTCCCCGCTGCCGAGCGTTACTTCCCCAGCTGGATGGAAGTAGGCATCTCCATCTTCGTTGTAACCCTGATCGTCACCACCTACCGGTTCATTGCTACCAAGATGCCCGTTCTGTACGAGCATCCTGAGTACAAGGACGCCCACTAGGCCAAAGGAGAAAGACAATGGAACACATTTTCTACACCCTCCACGACTTCATGCTGCATACCAAGTCCATCGTATACGTTCTGATGGGCATGGCTCTGGTCAGCTTTGTCGGCTACTGGCTGTTCCTCACCGGCAGAGACGAGAAGATCCGGAAGTACTAGCTTGCGCGTAGCACGCATTAGCAAGACAAGGAGAAGACAATGATTGGATTCCTTACCGGACCGATGCTGCTGATATCCCTCGCGGTATTCTTCGTGGGACTCGGGTTTCGTGCCGTCATGTACGTAAGGGGACTCAGCTGGCAGCTCGACCGTGTTGCCTACAGGCCCCATTTCGCCCTCGGCATAAAGGGTGCTCTGCACTCCATCCGCCGCTGGCTTATTCCCGGTGGTACCTATAGCTGGCGCGACCAGCCCTTCATGGCTGCCGCCTTCTTCCTGTTCCACATCGGTGGCGTGTTTGTGCCCCTGTTCCTGCTGGGTCACCAGATCCTGTTGAAGCAGGCGCTGGGCTTCAGCCTGCCCGCCATGCCTTCCATCGTGGCAGACGTGCTGACCCTGCTTGCCATTCTCGGCGGTGTGATGCTGGCCCTGCGCCGTATCGCCCTTACCGAAGTGCGCATTCTCACCACGCCTTACGACTGGTTCATTCTGGCTGTTTCCGTAGCGCCGTTTGTGACCGGCTTTGTCGCCCGTATGCACTGGGGCAACTATGATTTCTGGATCACTGCCCACATCCTTACCGGCGAACTGCTGCTCATCATCGCTCCCTTCACCAAGCTCTCGCACATCGTGCTCTTCTTCATGTCCCGCGGCCAGCTGGGCATGGACTACAGCATCAAGCGCGGCGGCATGAAGCGGAACTACGCTTTCCCCTGGTAACAGCGAGCCTCTAGGAGTAACCAATGCCTGAAGGTATTTTCTGCAATAAGCGCCCCGTCAACACCGAGGAAGACCTCAAGGCCCTTCTCGGCGACAAGGGCGGCGCGCAGTACTACGAGGAAATGAAGAAGCTGGACGTGGACGTACCCGCGCTGGCTGCTACCCTTGAAAAAACCTGCAAAGCACGTATCCGCACCTGGCTCGAAATCTGCGCCCACTGCGGCATGTGCGCCGACTCCTGCTTCCTGTACCGCGTGAGCGAACGCGATCCCAAGCAGGTTCCGGCATATAAGATTCAGTCCACCCTTGGTGAAATCGTCAAGAAGAAGGGCAACGTGACCAACGAGTTCATGCGTCACTGCGTGGACGTGGCATGGTCCCAGTGCACCTGCTGCAACCGTTGCGGCATGTACTGCCCCCACGGCATCGACATGGGCGTCATGTTCAGCTACCTGCGTGGCCTTCTCTACTCTCAGGGCTTCGTGCCGTGGGAAATGAAGATCGGCTCCGGCATGCACCGCGTGTACAACGCCCAGATGGACGTGACCGAAGAAGATTGGGTGGATACCTGCGAATGGATGGCCGACGAATACGGCGAAGAATGGCCCGGCCTTGAGATTCCGGTGGACAAGGAAGACGCGGACATCATGTACACCCTGAACGCCCGCGAACCCAAGCACTACCCGGAAGACCTTGCGGAAGCGGCCATCCTCTTCCACCTGGCCGGTGAAAACTGGACCGTGCCCAGCTCCGGCTGGGAACAGACCTCGCTCTCCATGTTCGCCGGCGACTGGGCTGCCTGCAAGAAGCAGGTGGAAACCGTGTACGCCGCCATTGAGCGCCTGCGTCCCAAGCGCGTGGTAGGTACGGAATGCGGCCACGCACACCGTGCAACCGTCATCGAAGGTCCCTACTGGGCCGGACGTGAGGACGGCCTGACTCCCGCCCCCTACATCCACTATGTGGAATGGCTCGCCGAAGCGCTGCGCACCGGTAAGATCAAGATCGATCCTGCCAAGAAGATCAAGGAACCTGTGACCCTGCAGGACTCCTGTAACTACGTGCGTAACCATGGCCTTGCGAACATCACCCGCGAGATCATGAGCTACATCGCCGAAGACTTCCGCGAAATGGCCCCCAACCGTGAGCACAACTACTGTTGCGGCGGTGGCGGCGGTTTCAACGGTATCGGCAAATACCGTCATCAGCGTAACGAAGCGCTGAAGACCAAGCGCGACCAGATCCTCGCAACCGGCTGCAAGCTGGTAGTGGCTCCCTGCCACAACTGCTGGGACGCAATCCGTGACCTTGAGGAAGAGTTCGAAATCGGCATCCGCTGGACCTTCCTGAAGCCGCTGATCCTGAAGATGGCGATCATTCCCGAACACCTGCAGCCGCAGGACGAAGACGAAGAATAGTATACGCCGCGGGGAGGCATGTGCCTCCCCGCGCTTTTCCCTGCCTCTGACAGGCAGGAAACCTCCTTCGTCAGCGCCCTTCGACACAGCGCAAACAGGAGCGTCCGTCATGGCCTTACGCATCATGGTCGTCGACGATGACGTGAACATCGTCGAATATCTCGTGAATGTTCTGACGGCTCATGGGTACGAAACAACGGGAGTCACCGACCGCGAACAGGCTCTGCGCTTTGCGGCCGCCCAACCGCCCGACCTGATAACGCTGGACATGGAAATGCCCGGAGAAGCAGGCCCGCTGCTCTATAAAGAGATTGTGGCTTTGCCCGGGATGGAGGATACTCCATTCATCCTCATCTGCGGATTGCCCGGGATGCACCATGCCATACCCAACGCGGTGGCGACCGTGAACAAACCGTTCGACCCTGAGAAGCTTATCGGGATCATACGCGAAACCTTTCCCGGTTAACCGATCCGGCAGGGCATAACGCCCTGCCGGATATTTCCCACCACCTCAACAGCCGACTTGATACTGCATGAAGCTGACCACACGAAGCCGTTACGGCACCCGCATGCTGCTCGACATCGCCATGAATCAGGAAGATGGTCCCGTATCCATCAAGGATATCGCCATGCGGCAGGAAATTTCTCTGAAATATCTGGAAAAGCTCATGCGCGTGCTCAAGAAGGACGGCTACATCAAGAGCCGTCTCGGTGCGCACGGCGGATATGTTCTTGCCAAGGACCCCAAAGACATCCCCATCGGCGATGTGGCCTATTCGCTGGAAAAGACCGCCCCCTGCTACGACTGCGATGAACGTCAGAACTGCTGCCCGCGCATGCATGTGTGCCTTACCCGAACCATATGGGAAGAGGCCGCCAAGGCCATGTACAACAAGCTGAACACGTTCACGCTGGCGGACCTTATCCGCGACACCGCGCTCTGTCCCAAGAACCAGCCGGACTCCGTGCCCCCGCGAGTGTAACCGGCACGGCGGATACCGCACCTGCCCCTTGTCATCCCCCCCGATCGAATCACCTGCTCCGGACAAACAGGTGATTCAACATGGACCAAAGAGCATCTGCGAAACCGCTGCACACATTTGCCTTGAATCACCACCCCACATTTCCGCGCTACCCTTGACTTACCAAGACCAACGCTATATAAGAGGTCGATTCGGCAGCGCTGGAGGATGAGCTCATCACCAGCAACGTACTGACAAACGTCCGCGTTTTCAGCAGGTTATGCCGAGACATCCTGTAGCCGCATGGCGGCAATGACCGGGGTGGCCGTGTGGCCCCCTTTTTTTATTGCCCCGGCTATGGATCGCACAATTTTTTTGGACTCACACGGGCGGGTCAGGCGTGAACAAGATTGCCACGCATGATTTGCCCGACAGAATCGGGTACAAGGACATCGCAGCATGAGCGGCAACACAAGGCACTCACGAATCCTCGCAATCGTTGAACCGATTGTCGAATCCATGAACCTCTCCCTGTGGGGACTTGAGCTCGGCGCAGGCCCCAAGCTTGTGGTGCGCATCTACGTTGAAGGTCCCGAAGGCGTGAACATTGACCAGTGCGCGGACATTTCCCGCCACGTCGGTCTGGCTCTTGAAGTGGAAGAAGCGATTTCCGGCGCTTATATCCTGGAAGTCTCCTCTCCCGGTCTGGAGCGCCCCTTCTTTACCCCCGCGCAGATGACCGCGTATGCGGGCAGCCCCGTGGTTGTCATGCTGCGCGAGCCGCACGGTGACTTTTCCGGTCGACGCAAATTCCCGGGAACCCTGCAGGGCGTGGATGGCGATGCCATCACCCTTACGCTTCCCGAAGAAGAGGGTGTACTCACCGTACACTGGAACGATATCAAGAAAGCGCATCTGGTCCACGTGTTTCCGGACACGAGCAAGGGCAAGAAGAAGCGCTAGCACGCGGCCTGACGGCGCTCAGGAGCGAGTCGGAGGACAGATAGAATGAGCATGGAACTCAAAAAAGCCATAGACCAGATCAGCAAGGACAGAGGCCTTGATCGCGAAATGCTGATCGATACGCTGGAAGAAGCGGTACGCACCTCTGTTGTCCGCAAGTATGGCGATGATCTGGACGTGGAAGTGAGCTTCAACGAGGAAACCGGCGAAATCGAGGTTTTCCAGTTCAAGATCGTGACCAAGGAAGTAGAGAACGAGGTTACCCAGATTTCTCTCGAAGAAGCCCGGGAACACGACCCCTCCGTACAGCTTGACGACGAAATGGGCTTCCGCCTCAAGGTGGAAGACCTTGGCCGTATTGCCGCACAGTCCGCCAAGCAGGTGATCATCCAGCGCATGCGTGATGCTGAGCAGGAAATCATCTACGACGAATTCAAGGACCGTCTGGGCGATATCATCAGTGGTATCGTGCAGCGTCGCGACAAATCCGGCTGGATCATCAACCTTGGCCGCACGGAAGCCCTGCTGCCCAAGGACGAACAGATTCCCCGCGAGCACTACAAGCGCGGCGACCGCGTTCAGGCCCTGATCATCGAAGTGCGCAAGGAAGGCCGTGGCCCGCAGGTCATCGTCTCCCGTTCGCACCCCGACTACATGTCTGCCCTGTTCAAGCGCGAAGTGCCTGAAGTGGATGACAACACCGTGGTCATCATGAACGTTGCCCGAGATCCGGGCAGCCGCGCCAAGGCCGCTGTCATGTCCCGCGATCGCGACGTCGATCCGGTGGGCGCATGCGTCGGCATCCGCGGTTCCCGCATCCAGAACATCGTTCAGGAACTGCGCGGCGAACGCATCGACATCGTCGTATGGAGCGCGGATGTGGCCACCTATGCCCGCAACGCCCTGTCTCCGGCCATGATCAGCCGCATCATCGTTGATGAGGAAGAGAACATGCTGGAAGTGGTGGTGCCGGACGACCAGCTCACCAACGCTATTGGCCGCAAGGGCCAGAACGTGAAGCTTGCCTCCAAGCTTCTGGGCTGGAAGATCGATATCTTTACGGAAAGCCGCTACAACGAAGCCAATGCCATCGGCAAGGGCCTCGAACAGCTTGCCAGCGTAGCCGAAGTGCC
Organism: Desulfovibrio mangrovi; assembly: GCF_026230175.1. Taxonomy (NCBI): domain Bacteria; kingdom Pseudomonadati; phylum Thermodesulfobacteriota; class Desulfovibrionia; order Desulfovibrionales; family Desulfovibrionaceae; genus Desulfovibrio; species Desulfovibrio mangrovi. The sequence continues at coordinate 3,525,859 of NZ_CP104208.1, read as the reverse complement.
GCTGGAAGTCTTTGTGGAAGCCGGTTTCCAGACTATTGAAAGCCTGCGTAACGCCACCGATGAAGAGTTGGAAAGCGTGCCGGGCCTTACCGCCTCCAAGATCTCGGACCTTCGGACCGCGATCAACTTCCTGTCTTCCGCCGTCGGAGACACGAGCGACGAGCAGCCCGCCGACGCTCAGGAAGCAGAGGTTGCGCCGGAAGGTAATGTGGACGGTGAGGAAACGGAATAATACCGGATGGCTGATACTATCCGGAAAGCACATGCGCCCACGCGCATGTGCGTAATATGCAGAAGCAAACACGCAAAGGGCGAGCTTCTGCGATACGTCTGCCCCCCGGCGGGGAACAATGACAACGCACTTGTCTTCGATCCGAAACAGGTGCTTCCGGGCCGGGGTTATTACATCTGCACCAATCCTGACTGCGCGCAACGATTCACGCGGTTCAAGGTTCGGCGGAAGTAAAGGGGGTTAGTAAGTATGAGTGACGACAAGACAAAAGTAAAAGATTTATCCGCCGACCTTGGCGTATCCGTCAAGGATCTTATGACCATGCTCAGGGAGCTCGGCATTCCTGCCAAGAGCGCCATGAGCGCACTGAACGCGGAAGACATTCCGCGCATCAAGGACCGTGCGAAGAACGGCCCTTCGCAGCGCGAAGTGCTGCGCAAGGAAACTGCTTCCGGCGTCATTGTACGCCGTCGGCAGAGCACCGAAGGCGGCTCCCGCCCTGCACGCTCTCAGAAGCCTGCAGACACTCCGGCCCGCATTGTCCGGCCCGAGTCTGTTTCCGCGCCCATTGCCGAGGCTCCCAGAGCCCGCATCATCAAGCCCGCGGAGGCAGCAGCACCTCAGGCAGCCGAAACTTCTTCTGTTCGCATTATCAAGCCTGCGAGCGATGTGACCGCTGAAGCCCCCCAGCAGTCCGCACCGGCACAGGCGGAAGCTGCTCGCACCGAGCGCCCCGCACCCGCCGAACCTGTTGAAATCAAGGCTGCCGCAGCACCGGCAAGTCCGGAACAGGCCGCACCTGCTGAAAAGCCCGCCGCGCCTGCTCAGGTAAAGCCCGAAGCTGAAGCCCGTCCCAGCGCTTCCGATGATGCGGAAGGCGATGATGAGGCTGCACGCAAGAAGAAAAAGAAGAAGCCCAAGAAGCGCGAAGAATTCTCCGCTCCTCAGGTGCGTATTATTTCCCTGCCCGATCCCGAACCGGTGAAGCCCAAGGCTCCGGCCGAACGTTTCGAGCGCACCTTCGATAACCGTGGTGACAATCGCGGCGACAATCGCGGCGATTATCGCGGAGACCGCAACGACAACCGTGGCGGTTACCGGGGTCCTCAGGGTGGCGGCCAGGGCGATCGTGGCGGTCAGGCTGACCGTCCGCGTCCCGCAGGTGGGTATCAGCGTCCCGGCGGTCCCCGTCCGGATTCCCGTGACGGCCGTGACGACAGAGACTCCCGTGGCGGACAGCGCCCCGGCGGTGCTCCGCGTCCCGGTGGTGCTCCGCGTCCTGGTGGTGCTCCGCGTCCCGGTGGCGCTCCCCGTCCCGGCGGTGGTTTCCAACGCCCTGCACCCGACATGCCCGTTCCTGGATCCGACGAATCCCGCAAGCGTCACGCCAAGACCAAGCGTACGGTCGAATTCGGGCGCAGCGATACCGACGAGTTCGGCAAAAAGGGTGCACGCGGTGCCAAGAAGGGCAGCAAAGATCAGGCAATGGCGGCTTCCGATGAATGGGCACGCGGCCGCAAGCCCAAGCGCGGCAAGCGCAAAGAGCTTACCGGTTCCACCCAGCCCCTCAAGGCTGCCAAGCGCAAAATCAAGGTTGATGAAGCCATACGTGTATCCGACATGGCTCACCAGATGGGCGTGAAGGGCTCCGAGGTCATCAAGGTCCTCATGCAGCTCGGCGTATTCGCCACCATCAACCAGTCTCTTGATATCGAAACGGCAACTCTGGTGTGTGCCGAATTCGACTACGAAGTGGAAAAGGTGGGTTTCTCCGAAGAAGATCTCCTGCTGCCCCGCGCACAGGATATCGATACCGAAGAGAACCTGCGCCCCCGTCCGCCCGTGGTTACCATCATGGGTCACGTTGACCATGGTAAGACCTCGCTGCTCGACGCCATCCGCAAATCCAGCATCACCTCTGGCGAAGCAGGCGGCATCACCCAGCATATCGGTGCTTACCATGTCAGCACCAAGCGCGGCGAACTGTGCTTCCTTGATACTCCCGGCCACGAAGCGTTTACCGCCATGCGTGCCCGTGGAGCCAAGGTAACGGACATCGTTATCCTTGTGGTAGCAGCCGACGACGGCGTGATGGAGCAGACCCGAGAAGCTATCAGCCACGCCAAGGCCGCTGAAGTGCCGATCGTGGTTGCCGTGAACAAGATCGACAAGGAAGCCGCCAACCCCGACCGCGTCATGCGCGAACTCTCTGAACAGGGACTCGTGGCTGAAGACTGGGGCGGCGACACCATTTTCGCCAAGGTTTCCGCCAAGACCCGAGAAGGCCTTGACGACCTGCTGGAACTGCTGGCCCTGCAGTCCGAAATCCTCGAACTGCGCGCCAACCCCGACAAGCTTGCCCGCGGCCACATTGTGGAAGCCAAGCTGGACAAGGGGCGCGGTCCCGTGGCTACCGTACTGGTGCAGGAAGGTACCCTCAAGCAGGGCGACGTGTTCGTCTGCGGCACCTTCTCCGGCCGTGTACGCGCCATGTTCGACGATCAGGGTCAGAAGGTTACCACCGCAGGTCCCTCCACCCCCGTGGAAGTACAGGGCTTTGACGGCGTACCGGAAGCCGGTGAAGAGTTCGTGGCTCTTGAAGACGAAAGAGTCGCACGCCGCATCGCGGAACAGCGCGCCGTCAAGATGCGCGAGCGCACGCTGGCCCGCGAATCCAAGGTGACGCTGGAAACCTTCCTGTCCCGTCGTCCCGACGCGCAGGAAGCCCAGACCCTCAACGTGGTCCTCAAGGCCGACGTGCAGGGCTCCGTGGAAGCAATCATCGAAGCACTGCGCAAGCAGGCGACCGACAAGGTCAAGGTGGACGTCATCCACAGCGGCGCCGGTTCCATCACGGAATCCGACATCCTGCTGGCCTCCGCGTCCGATGCCGTCATCATCGGCTTCAACGTCCGTCCCACCGTGAAGGTGAAGGAAGTTGCGGACCGCGAAGGTGTGGATATCCGCTTCTACGACATCATCTACAAGCTCGTGGAAGAAATCAAAGCCGCCATGGCGGGCATGCTCGCACCCGTCATCAAAGAGGTTTACCTCGGTCAGGCGGAAGTGCGCGAGACCTTCAGCGTGCCCAAGGTCGGCATCATCGCCGGCTGCATCGTGGAAGACGGCAAGATCACCCGCAACGCCGGCGTACGCCTGTTGCGCAACGGTGTGGTTATCTACACCGGAAAGATCTCGTCTCTGAGACGCTTCAAGGACGACATGAAGGAAGTGGCCAAGGGCTACGAATGTGGTATCGGCCTTGAAAACTTCAACGACATCAAGGTCGGAGACGCCATCGAAGCCTTCGACACCGTTGAAGAAGCCGCCACCCTCTAAAGCACATCTACCGGAGCCGGACCATCGCGTCCGGCTCCGGATTTTCCCCACGCATCCATCCGGCACTACGGCAGACCAAAGCGGGCTCTATAATGGTAATAGGCGTTCTTTCCGTGGAATATAGACTGCACGGCAACGACTCTCTCAAGGGAAAGCGACGCATAGCCAACAGCCTGAAGCAGAAAGTGCGCAACCAGTTCAATGTTTCCATTGCCGAAGTAGGCTCTGAAGATTCTCTGAGCACCCTGTCGCTGAAAATTGTTTCTGTCAGCAACAGCGAGCGGCACCTGCAAAGCAAGCTCACCAAGTGCCTGAGCATGATGGAAGCGGTCTGCCACGAAGAGATGGTTTACAGCGACATGGAATTTTTCGGCGTAGAGTAGCCGCAGGTACACAGGTATGCAGAACGTTATTGCCCAGATTGCCCAGATCCTCAAAGAAGAGGACGATTTTCTCGTCACCGCCCATGAAAACCCGGATGGCGACGCCATCGGCTCCATGAGCGCTCTGGCATGGATGCTTTCCCGTCTCGGCAAGAACGTGATCGCCTACAATGAATCCGGCGTCCCCCGTTACCTAAGCTGGCTCCCCTTCCCATGTGAAGTATACACTGATCTGGGAGACCTTCCCTTTACGCCCCGCCGCATCATCGTGCTGGATTCCGGTTCGGCCGAGCGTACAGGCGAGGCCATGCAGCGCTATCTGCACGGAGTTGCCAGCATCTGCATAGACCACCACCTGCGCACTCCCGACTATGCCGACATAAACTGGATTGATCCCGAATTTTCCGCAGTTGGTGAAATGCTTGCGGTGCTGGCAGACAGACTTGCCGTCATGCTTACCGGCCCTCTGGGTGAGGCAATCTATCTGGCCATAGCGTCAGACACCGGCAATTTCACCTACGGCAACACCTCGCCCCGCACACTGGAGATCGCCGCCGAGGTGCTCCGCCGGGGTCTTGATCTGGAATCCTTCACGGCCCGCTCCGAGGCGAACTGGTCTCTGAACCGCGTACATCTCTGGGGCAGGCTCTTTGATAATGTCCATCTAGCCCTTGACGGACAGGTGGCATACATGACATTGCCAGAGTCCCTGTTCAATGAAACAGGCACCACCATGGAAGATGCCGAGGGCATCGTGAATTTTTTGCGCCGTATTTACGGCGTGAAGGTGGCCATGACCCTGCGCGATCTCGGCCCCGAGCGGTGCAAGATAAGCTTGCGTACGCACGGAGCGCTTAACGTGCAGGAAGTAGCAGCCACATTCGGTGGCGGCGGTCACAGAAATGCGGCCGGTGCCACCCTGAACATGCCCATGCAGCAGGCCGTGGAAGCAGTCATTTCCATCCTTGCCGACAAGTTGGGACTGGACGGAAAACAGGCTTAAGTATATGGCAGAACAATATCCCGCACAGCAGGATGGTGTGCTGGTCGTCTATAAGCCCAAGGGCCCTTCTTCAGGGACCTGCATAGGCAAGATTAAACGACTGGGACAAAAGAAAATAGGTCACGCCGGCACCCTGGACCCCATGGCTCAGGGTGTGCTTATCGTATTGCTGGGACAGGGCACCAAACTGTCCGGCCACCTGATGTCCGGAGGCGACAAGGTCTACTCCGGGACCATCAAACTGGGCGAGACCACGGATACATGGGATGCGGAAGGTCAAGTCGTTGCCACCGCCCCGTGGGAACACATCACCGAAGAGCAGGTGCTGCAGGAAGTGCAGAACTGGCTTGGTGAAAGCGAACAGGAAGTTCCCTCTTACTCAGCCGCCAAACATAACGGGCAATCGCTCTACAAGTTGGCGCGACAAGGTAAGGAAACACCGGTCAAGACAAAGACCATCAATATTTCGCATGCGGAAGTTCTGTCGTTGGAACTGCCGTATGTACGTTTCCGGGTGCGCTGCACCTCCGGCACCTACATTCGATCCCTGGCCCACAGCCTGGGGTTGCGATTGCAGTGCGGGGCGGTGCTTACTGAGCTCATCCGGGAGTATAGCCACCCGTTCTCAATGAACGAGGCACACGCGCTCGACGCGATTCTCGAAGCGCCGCACACCCTGCCTGACATGGTCATCCCGCTGGAGAAAGCTCTGCCGGAATGGCCCAAAATCGTCCTTGACGAAGAAGCAGCCAGGAATGTGCGAAACGGAATGTCGGTCCCCTACAGGCCGGAAGCCATTGCCAACATGCCCTTTGCCGTTGGGATTCCCGCAATGCTTCTCGCCCCGGACCGCACCCCGCTGGCGCTTGCTGAAACGCAGATCGTGCAACGGCAGCCTGCCTGGACCATTGTACGCGGATTGTGGCAGTAACAATCCTTTAACATTCGGAGGATATTGCTGTGGTAATGACGCCTGAACAGAAGAAGGCCATTATTGAGGAACACGCCCAGCACGAAGGCGACACCGGTTCCCCTGAAGTACAGGTAGCCCTGCTGACCGCTCGCATCCTGTACCTCACTGATCACTTCAAGGATCACAAGAAAGACTTCCACTCCCGTACCGGCTTGCTCAAGCTGGTCGGCCAGCGCCGCAAGCTGCTGAAGTACCTTGCCAGTAAGGACATTCAGCGCTACCGCGACCTGATCAAGAAACTCGGCCTCCGGAAGTAGGCTTTCTACGGGGAGCCCCGTACGGGGCTCCCCGTTTCACTTCATGCGGCCCTTGAGCCGCACATACGCAGTCGCGTGAAAGGGGGGTCCGGGAAGAGTACCTTGCCTTTATCCACGGCAAAGGCCCGTGATAAGGTTTTCTCCCCGGAATCCCCTTCGCGCAAAGAAGAAAGGATTCATAGTTATGGAAAACATTTTCGACGCAAAGCGCATCGTAAAGACCGTCGGTGGAAAGGAAATCACCTTTGAAACCGGTCGTCTCGCCAATCAGGCCGATGGCTCCATCTGGATACAGTGCGGCGGCACCGTAGTGCTCGTTACCGCCTGTTCCCAGCCCCTCATGCGTGACATGGGCTTCTTCCCCCTCACCGTGGAATACACCGAAAAGATGTACGCCGCAGGCCGCATCCCCGGTTCCTTCTTCCGCCGTGAAATCGGTCGTCCCAGCGAGCGCGAAACCCTGTGCGCCCGCGTTATCGACCGTCCCATCCGTCCCATGTTCCCCAAGGGCTACCGTGACGAAGTGCAGGTACTTGCCAACGTCATCTCTTCCGACCAGAGAGAAGAGTCTGACGTACTGGCCCTGACCGGCGCTTCCGCCGCGCTCACCATTTCCTCCATTCCCTTCAACGGCCCGGTGGCCGGTGGACGCGTGTGCCGCATCAACGGCGCCTTCGTACTCAACCCCGCCATCCCCGAAATGGCCGAAGCTGACCTGAACCTCGTGTTCGCCGCTTCCCGCGATGCCGTTGTCATGGTGGAAGGCGAAGCCAAGTTCGTGCCCGAAGCCGTGGTTGCCGAGGCTCTGGAATGGGGTCACAAGGAAATCATGCCGCTGCTGGACGCACAGGAAGAACTGCGCGCCATGCTCGGCAAGGAAAAGCAGACCTTTGAAGCACCGGTGCCCAACACCGAACTGCTCGAAAAGGTGACCGAGCTTTCCAAGCCCGAACTGGAAGTCGCCCTGCAGATTGCAGAGAAGATGGCCCGCAAGGACGCCCGCAAGGCCGTTAAGGAAAAGGTCATGGCCACTCTGGCTGCAGATCCCCAGTACGCTGAAGATCCCGCTCCGCTCGCCGAAGTGCCGGACATGCTGGCCGCTCTGGAAAAGAAGATCGTGCGCAGCCGCATCCACAAGGAAGGCCTGCGCATTGATGGTCGCGACGTGAAGACCGTGCGTCCCATCAAGATCGAAGTGGGCATGCTGCCCCGCACCCACGGTTCCGCCCTGTTCGCACGCGGCGAAACCAAGTCCATGGTCGTAGCCACCCTTGGCAGCTCCACCGATGAGCAGCGCATGGACTCCCTGGTCGGCGACGTAACCAAGCGCTTCATGCTGCATTACAACTTTGCTCCCTACTGCGTAGGTGAAGTAAAGCCCGTTCGCGTATCCCGCCGTGAAATCGGCCACGGCGCGCTGGCTGAAAAGGCCCTGCGCCCCGTAACCCCCTCCGGCGAAGAGTTCCCCTTCACCCTGCGCGTAGTGTCGGAAACCATGGAATCCAACGGTTCTTCCTCCATGGCCGCAGTATGCGGCGGCTGCCTCTCCCTGATGGATGCAGGCGTGCCGATCTCCGCACCTGTTGCCGGTATCGCCATGGGCCTGATCAAGGAAGGCGACGACTACCTCGTGCTGACCGACATCCTCGGTGACGAAGACGCCCTCGGCGACATGGACTTCAAGATCGCCGGTACCGCAGAAGGCGTTACCGCCGTTCAGATGGACATCAAGATCTCCGGCATTCCTTCCGATGTCATGGCCCGCGCTCTTGAGCAGGCCCGCGTCGCCCGCCTGCACATTCTTGAAGAAATGGCGAAGGTACTGCCCGCTTCCCGTTCCAAGCTGTCCGACTACGCACCGCAGATTGCCGTGCTCGAAGTCAACCCCGACGTCATCCGCGTGATCATCGGACCCGGCGGCAAGAACATCAAGGCCATCACCAGCGCCACCGGCGCTTCCATCGACATCGAGGACAGCGGCAAGGTCACCGTCTTTGCTCCCACCCTCGAAGCGCTGGAGCAGGCCCGCGAAATGGTTCAGTACTACGACCAGCGCGCTGAAGTGGGCAAGGACTACATGGGCAAGGTGAAGAAGATGCTCGAAATCGGCGCCATCGTCGAAATCCTGCCCAACGTGGAAGCCCTTGTGCACATCTCCCAGCTGGATATCGCCCGCGTCGAGAAGACCGAAGACATCTGCGCCCTTGGCGAAGACATGAAGGTCAAGGTCATTGAAATCGCCGATGGTCGTGTCCGCGCCAGCCGTAAGGCTGTGCTGCTGGAAGCCCAGGGCACCCCGTGGAACCCCGAAGACACCGCACGTCCCCGTGGCGGCGCCCCCCGCGGCGATCGTGGCGATCGTGGTGGCCGTGGTGACCGCGGCGACCGTGGCGGTCGTGGTGGTGATCGTGGCGGACGTGGTGGCGATCGCGGCGGACGCCGTTAATTCTCCCGCATACCGCAATTCGAAACGGGCGCTCAGGCGCCCGTTTTTTTTTGGCAGCCTAATGCGTTAACCGGACAGGCCGATAATCAGCATGTCTACGCCGTTGAAGAGGCCACAGGGCCCGCAACTCCGTATTGACAGCATATGGCGATTGGCGCATAAGGTGACTCCACCGTAACGGTCCGCATCGGGAAGTTGGTCCGTTCCGGCTCTAACGTGGGGGGAAACTACCTGGCCACGCCAGAAAGCCACGTCGGAGTGATACATGTATACTGTTGATCATCTGGTGGAGCACCATCTGAAACAGATGGAAAAACTCTCCCGCCAGCAGGAAAAGGCCGCCCGCAAGCGGGAAAAGCAGCAGGAGAAACTGGAAACCGCCTTCGCGCGATTCCGTGAAGAAGTAGCTCAGGCCCTGCCCATGGCGTCCGGCGACGCTGCCCAGCGTACCGCCGCGCCGATCAGGAAAACCGGCCTGATGCACATGTTGCGCGCCTTCCTGTTTTAGAGAGACATTGCCTTTACAGATTGCCGAACATACTGCACACGAAAAAGCCGCCTGAAGGCGGCTTTTTCATTGTCTCATCTGATGTTCTCAGGCCCCGCGCAACTTGCGCTTGTCACCCACGCGCAGGGTGATGCGGGCCTTGTCGAAATATTCCAGCAGGGGAATGAGATACTTGCGTGAGAGACCCGTCAGGTCGCGAAACTCGTTGGGGCCCAGATCATCGTGCGTGGCAAAGTATTCGCGCACCATTCCCACCAGTTTATCCATGGCCGGACCATGGAAGTACATGCCGTCCTTCACCTTGACCAGCTCGCCCGCCGTTTCCATGAGGCGCAACACCGGGCCAGCCTCTTTCACGTCCACATTCAAAGGCTCGAGCACATCCTTGAGGTTCGGCGGAGTTATGCCGCCTGCAGCGTGAGCCTCAAGCAGCTTGGCGCGCAAACCTTCCTGATCCGCCGCAAGGGAAACCTTGTGGTCTGCAAGACGCACCACGTCGCCTTCCACCGCCAGCTTGCCCTGCTTGAGCAGGCGTTCCACCACAAAATGCACCAGCTTGGGGGCCAGTTTCTTGCCCCAGCCAGAGATCAGCATGCCTCTGGGCATGCCGGGCTTGAGCGGTTCCTTGCGGTGGTATTCAGCCACAAATGCCAATGCGGTTCCGGCCAGCTCTTCAAGAATGCTGCCGGCTACGTAGCTGCGCTCTTCCTTGTCGAAGCAGGCCAGCTCCTGCTTGCCGCCAAGCAGGTTCAGCCCCTTGTCCAGCGCCTTGGTTTCAATATCCGTAAGAATGCACAGTTCGCGGAAGGTCACCCCCTGCTCGCCCGCCATGGCCACATGCAGACGGATACGGTCTTCCGGCTCCGCCTTGCCGAGACTCTGCAGAGAATCCAGCAGCTGCGCATAGCGGGGATGCTTCTTGCGCAATGGCTGCGCATCAGGATGCAGCAGCTTGCCGCCCGCAACGGTACGCAGCGGAGAGAAAGACCGGATGACGCAACGGTCGCCGAACACACCAACCATGGGCTCGGTAAAACGCATCTCGCACAAGGCCGTTTCGCCGGGCATGAGCTTGTCCCTGTCAGGAAAATAGAGGCGTGCCAGCGTTTCGCGGGAACCGTGGTGCACATGTACTTCCGTACGATTCTTGAGCGGCGTGGGGGAGGAAGAAAGGCAGCGCAGCTCCACATGCCAGGTCAGCGAAGGGAACAGCGATCCGGGCAGGGCCACCACATCGCCACGGGTAATATCCGCAACTTCAAGACCGTGCAGGTTAATGGCCGTGCGCCTGCCTGCGGGGGCCACGTCAACGGTACCGCCGTGGCTCTGCAGCCCGCGCACCTTGGTCATGATGTCACGGGGGTATAGCTGTACATCCGTCCCCACAGCCACGGAGCCGGAAATCATGGTCCCCGTGACCACCGTGCCATGCCCCTTCATGGTGAACACGCGGTCCACGGGCAGGCGGAAGAGGTCGGAGCGACGGCGCGGAGCCAGCTCCTTCTCCATGCGGGTGATGTGCTGTTTGACAACATCAAGGCCGGCTCCCGTGTGCGAGGAGACCGGAAAGATGGGAGCCCCTTCAAGGAAGGAGCCCTTCAGAAAATTCGCCACATCCTCCTGTACCAGAGCGAGCCATTCCTCATCCACCATGTCGGTCTTGGTCAGCGCCACAAACCCAGTCTCAATGCCGAGCAGTGAACAGATTTCCATATGTTCGCGCGTCTGCGGCATGACGCCCTCATCCGCCGCAATGACCAGCATGACGAAATCGATGCCGGAGGCACCGGCCACCATGTTTTTCACAAAGCGTTCATGGCCGGGCACGTCCACAATGCCCATACGTGTTCCGTCGGGCAGATCGAAGAAGGCAAAGCCCAGCTCAATGGTAATGCCGCGCTTCTTTTCCTCCTCCAGACGGTCGCAGTCGATGCCCGTCAGCGCCTTCACGAGGGTTGTCTTTCCGTGGTCGATATGTCCGGCAGTGCCCAGAACAACAGGCATGAAAGCTCCTTGGCTATGCAGATGAAAGCAGATAGCGCCACACGGCGCACAGCACACGCGACAGCAGGCCGACGGGGGGATAGTTCCGCGAATCCGGCATGATGCACACTTGGTTGTAGGGGAAAATGCCGATGTGAACAAGCGGTTGCGCACCTGCGTCCAAAGCGGCACGGCATGATATGTTACGGCAAACGATATTGCGCGGTTGCACCGCCACGGCAATCGGGCCATACTCGGAAAGGCCGCAACATTCACATATACTTTGACAAGCCACTCAGGGAGACAGCATGCATACCCTTTCCATACGCACTGCGGAACGCGAACAGCTCATCGACATCACGCGGGAGGTTCAGAACCTCGTCAACGCGCAAGGCTGGCAAGACGGCATGCTGCTGCTCTACTGCCCTCATACCACGGGGGCCGTAACCATCAACGAAGGGGCAGACCCCGATGTGAAACGCGACATCGCCGTAAACATGGCCAAGCTTGTGCCCATGCGAGGAGATTACCGCCACGCAGAAGGCAACAGCGATGCCCATATCAAGACATCGCTGTTCGGCCCGGCACAGATGCTGATCGTGGAAAACGGTGACGTCATGCTCGGCACGTGGCAGGTCATCTATTTCTGTGAATTCGACGGACCAAGACAGCGCAAGCTGTGGGTGAAGTTCATTTCGTCGTAGACGCTACCACTCCACAACTCCCCTTCCCTGCGCTGCAAGCCACTCGTTCGCCTGCCGGAAATGACCGCAGCCGAAGAAGCCCCGATAGGCCGAGAGGGGGGATGGGTGTGCCGATTCCAGCACCAGATGCCGCGCGGTATTCACCAGCGCGGCTTTCTGTTGGGCATGGCTGCCCCAAAGCAGAAAAACGGAAGGGGCGCAAAGTGCGCTGGCCGTGGCGATAATGTCGTCGGTAATGGAAGACCAGCCGAGGCCGGCATGCGAACCGGCCTTGCCTGCCGCCACCGTCAGGGTTGTATTCAGCAGCAACACGCCCTGCCGAGCCCAACGGGTCAGGTCCGTACTGTGCACCAGTGGTTCGCTCCCCCCGCCGTCCTGCTGAAACTCCGCATCTATCTCCTTGAAGATATTGCGCAGCGAGGGCGGCATCTTGGCTCCGGCGGCAATGGCTTCCGCCGGTACGGAAAAGGATAACCCGTGCGCCTGCCCCGGGCCGTGATAGGGGTCCTGCCCCACAATCACCACACGCACAGATTCAAGCGGCGTCAGGTGCAGCGCGTTGAACACCAGTTCTTCGGGCGGATATACAGTTCCCTTGCCGCGCAGTCCGGCAACGGCTTCCAGCACGGGAAGGTGCTCCCCTTTCGTGAGAGCGGGCACGGCTGCAAGCCAATCTGTCGGAACCTGAGCCCCGCCCGCATCCTTCGCAACGATCTTCCTGCGGGCCACTAGCGGGCGTCCTTTGCCCATGCCGCGAGGCGGTTGAAACACTCGGCGAGTTCCGCTTCATCCCCTCCGAAAGACAGGCGCAGATGCCCTTCCCCTTCCGGCCCGAAGGAACCCCCCGGAATGGTAATGACCTTGGCCTCTTCCAGAATGCGGCGGGCCACATCGGGAGACGCTGCATCCGTAAACAGGTATTTCGCCATCACGTAAAAAGCGCCGCGCGGGGCCACATAGGAAAAATGCTCGCTCATGGCATCCAGCGCCTTGCAGGTCAGCGCACGGCGGGCAACCAGCGCCTGCTGCATACCGGCCACGCAATCCTGCGGTCCGCGCAGGGCTGCGAGCGCAGCATACTGCGAAACCGTGGGTGCGCAGATGGCGGCGGCATCGTGCACCTTGAGCAGTTCGTCCATCCAGCCCTTGTCCGCCGCAACGTAACCGACACGCCAGCCGGTCAGGGCATACTTCTTGGAAAAGGAATTGATGCAGATGACGTGGTTGCGCATCTCCGACAGGCTGGCGGGACTGAACGGCATGGGCGCAGGCTCGCCGTCCGCGCCGAAGACCATAAAGTCGTAGGTCTCATCGGAGATGATCACGAAGTCGCGTTCCAGCGCCAGTGCACACAGGGCGCGCACATCCGCCTCGTCATACACGGTACCCGTGGGATTGCCGGGGTTGCACAGAATGACGGCACGGGTACGGTCCGTCACTGCTGCGCGAATGGCGTCCACATCCAGCCCCCAGTCAGCGGGACGCAGCGGCACATATACCGGCCGACCTTCCGCCATGAGCACCTGCTCCGCATGCGAGGCATAGCCGGGCGAGGGAATGATCACCTCGTCGCCACGATCCACGATGGTCAGCATGGCCATGAGCAAGGCTTCCATGGCCCCCACGGTCACGCCGATTTCGGTATCGGGATTCACTACGAAGCCCTTGTCACGCTCAAGCCCTTCGGCAATGGCCTCGCGCAGAGCAGGCATGCCCGGCTGCAGGGAATATTTGCCTACGGAAGGCTCATCGCGCAGGGCGCGGCACACTGCCTCTGCAATATGCGGGGGCGTGGCAAAGGAGGGCACCCCCTGCCCCAGAGAGACGCAGCCGCCCACCTTGGCGGCCAGCATGGGCATGAGCTTGGTAGCGGAAATACGGATATTCTGAACCCTGCGGCTGACCCTGCGGACTGCCGGAGGCGTGACGGGTGCGGACATGGGAGTCTCCTGCATGAGCGGAATGAAAAGGAAATAGCGATGCCGTGCCGAGCCCCTGCGCCGGAGAACATGCCGCCCGAACAAAAGGACGACAGCACCATGCATGCAAGGACCGCCGAACCATACACCCCGCCCCCTGCCCTTGCAACAGACGGACACCGATGATACCCGAAAACGATAATGATATTGAGGGAAATTGCAGCGTAAGCGACCCGCGCTTCAGTCAGCCGGAAGGGAGCTGACGGCTTCTTCCTGCGCCCTCCTCTCTCCATCAAGGCAACCGCATGAAATACACCTTGAACATCAAGCGCAGCCTGCAAAGGCCTCCGCACAACACCCCGCCGCAAGCCTGCCCCGATGCGTCCTGCAGGGCTATTGCCCCGGAGCGACGCATCAAGCTTGTGCTGCGCGCCGCCCCCGGCGAGGTGGCGTGGCATATTGCCCTGAAGATACTGGGCTACCTGCTGTTCATGGAGTACGAACCGCGCATCGAGGAAGGCATAGGCTGGCACTACAAGCCCGACCTTGTCTCGCTGGACGACCACGGAGCCCTGCGCTTGTGGGTGGACTGCGGCAACATAGCCGTGCGCAAGATCGACCGAGTGGCACAGAAAGTGGGACCGGACGCCCCCTTCGTCATCCTGCGCCGCTCGCACCGGGATGCCCTGCTGCTCGCCCAGTCTCTCGACAAGATGCGCTTTCCCGAGCGGGTGCACATCCTGTCCTTTGAGAAAGGCTTCGTGGACGCCTTTGCGGATGCGCTGGACGCCACCAACCAGATTCAGACCCGAATTAGTCTCCACCCCACGTCCGCCCCTCAGAGCCGGATGACAGCGGACTGCGCTGCATCTTCCGACGTCTATCCGTCTGTCACACACATGGCAGCCATAGCCCTGCAGGTGAGCAACAGAAAGGGTGACAGCACACTTTCCAGTGCCATCACCCTGCAAAAGCCCTGATTCCTGACCAAATAGCAGGACGGACGCCGAAGACCCCGGACATCAGGGCAACGGCGAAACGGTACCCTCATCGCTCACGCGCAGACGTAGCTCACCCGCAAGCACGGCCTTGCCTGCGATCTGCACTGCCACCACGGCCCCGCCGAAGCGGTACACGGTCACATCCACAAAACCTTCCTTGCCCATGGCAAAGCCCTGACGGGCCAAAAAGGTCACAGTCTCTTCGTCCGGCAGCATGCCGTGGGTCGCAAGGTACACGCCCGCAGGCCCGTTGGCCATGCCCGTGACCGGATCCTCGTTAATGCCCTCGGCAGGGCAGAACATGCGGCCGTCTATGCGATACGGACAATCCTCTGCGGCTTCGACGAACACGTACAGCGAAGCGCAGCCCAGACGAGGAGCCAATGCCGCCAGCGCCTTGAAATCCGGGCGCATGTCGTGCAACACCTGAGCTTCCCGCAGCGGCATGATGATAACCTCTGAGCCGGTAGAAACATACTGCGTGGGAATATCGGTACGTATCATCCCCACCTGAATGCCCAACGTGGCGGCAATGGCAGCCCTATCCACAGCATCCACCTCCCTGCCCAGACGGGGCTCCCCCTGCGTCATGGTCACCTCGGGATCCCCGTGCGCATCGGGTCCTACCAGCACGGGCATACGCCCCGCACCGGTTTCCATGGCATGGTTTGCCTCGCGGATGCCCTTTGCCTTGGCAAGGGCATAGTGGGTGGCAATGGTGGCATGCCCGCAGACGGGAACCTCCACCGTCGGTGTGAAGAAGCGCACCAGCATATCTGCGGCATCCGGCATGAACATCCCGCCGAAATCAAAGGGAATGCCCCCCTTGACCGAATCCGCGGCAGGCGGCGGCAGCAGAAAAGCCGTCTCGGAAACATTCACATAGGCGGCAATGGCCTGCATCTGCGCCGGACTCAGCTTTTCGGCATCCAGCACCACGCCTGCGCGGTTTCCCTTACCCACTTTGTCGGTGAAGGCATCCACCAGAAGCACGGTAACGTCCATGATTCTCTCCTGCGGGCAGCACCGCTGCCAGTTTGAAAAAGGCCGATACCAAACGGTACCGGCCTTGAAAAATGCGTACCGTTCAACAGGCACAGCGGGCGGAAAGAGCGCTCTCCGCTACAATTGCCTGTACAAGGCCATGTAGGCTTCCGCCATGCGCCTGTCGGAGAATTCCGCAGCAGACTCCTGCCCGTTACGGACCAGTTTATCCGCCAGCACGTGATCCGTCATGAGCTTATGCAGACATTTCGCCAGCGCCCCGTGGTCACGGTTCGGGAAAACCAGGCCATTCTCATTATCCCTGACAAGCTCAAGATTCGACGGCAAGTCGGAACAGACGACTGGCAGTCCGACGCACCAGCCTTCCTTGACGGTGCCGGAAGACCCCTCGCCATCCACCGAAGGAACGGCAAGCAAATCGAAGTCCGGCAAAAATTCACGGCTGTCCTGCCAGCCCAGCATGGCCAGACGGGAGTCCACGCCCAACTCGCCCGCAAGCGCGGCAACGGAATTGAACAACTCTCCCGAACCGATCATGCGCACTTCCCACGGGGGCAATCCGCTCATGGACTGCATTTCCGCCATGGCGCGCACAAGCACCTCGTGCCCTTTCTGCCCCGTAAACGCACCGACCATGCCGATAACCACGCGGCCATCGCCGCGACTGCGGCGGGAGGTGTAGCGGCAGCAATCAATACCGGAATGAATGGTGTGCACCTTCTCGGCAGGCATGCCCGACGCGATGAGCACATCCGAAATTTCCTGACTCACTCCCACCACGGCGTCTGCGCGAAGGTACTTGCTACCCCGCCATCCGTTCTTGAGCGGATAGGAAACACGGCGGGAGTGCACCACAACCACCCTGTCACTCCACAGCTTCTTGCACATGGCGGCAAGGGCCGCGCTCTTGGCACAATGGGAATGCAGAATACGCACGCCCTCCTTGTGCACCAGTCCGCGAATGGCGTGCAGGTTACGAGGATCCCACTCACGATTGCCGGAAAGAGGCAACAGGCGGACCCCCTCCAGTTCTTCGGCATGTCTGAGCAGCGGCGCTTTGGCCGGCGCTGCGATTATGGGAGAAAAACCACCGGCAGCAGCCAGCGCACGGGCAAGGTAGTAAACCTGCCACTGACCGCCGCGCATCTCCCTGCCGAGGTCGAGCAACAATATATGCATCAGAACTCTGTGTTCCTAAAGGTAAATACGGCACCGGATAACCCGGTGCCGGACCGAATATTCATTCATCGTCTCTCCGGATTGATGCCGGACAGACGAACACAACTCTAGCGTACGGGAACGCCGAAATCCTTTATATCCTGCCGCAACAGGTCGCGAATCCTCTTCGCCACCGGTCCCGGACGGACATCATGGATGGGCTGTCCCTCGAAGCGCACAATACTCACGCAATCGCCGGTGGTGCCCATGATCATGAGTTCACGGGCACGATAGATGTCATCCTCGCGCACACGCTGAAACACGACAGGCATCTCGTCCTTGATCAGGTCCACCGCACGCATGACCGTGGTGCCGGTCAGGGCGTTGGTGAATTCAGGGATGACCAGCGTTCCCTTCTGGTCCACCAGCGCCACGTTTTCGGTGGCGCCTTCAGCCAGAAAGTCGTTGTCGTCAAAACACAGGGGCACGTTCAACCCGCGTTCCGTGGCCTCGCGGCGCATGAGC
The DNA here is from genome assembly GCF_026230175.1 of Desulfovibrio mangrovi. Lineage (NCBI taxonomy): Bacteria > Pseudomonadati > Thermodesulfobacteriota > Desulfovibrionia > Desulfovibrionales > Desulfovibrionaceae > Desulfovibrio > Desulfovibrio mangrovi. Next base: position 3,508,423 of record NZ_CP104208.1, on the reverse strand, counting down.
ACATTGGGGATGTAGTTGGCGTTTTTCATCCGCGCCATGTACCCCGGCTTGGCCGGAATGGAGGAGCGGAACGCCGTGAGTCCCGAGTCATAGCACTCGGCTGCCAGCGGTTTGAAACGGTACGCCACCACATACAGGCTGGAAACGGGACACTCGGCGGGATCAATGCCGAAGCCCCCCGGACCGCGCCCCACAAGGATACGCAGCATACCCTCTTCCGTCTCGGCGGCACGGGCCACCTCGATGGTTATTTCACGTAGTCTTTCCCACGTGCAGGGCGGAGCCAGATACAGCCCCTTGGCAGAACGTTTCATGCGCTCGATGTGGGCATCGAGCTGATAAATACGCCCATCTTCCCATTTGATGCTTTCAAAGATGCCGTCGCCACGGTGGGCAAGGTGGTCATCCATGGGCAGCACCATGAGGCGTGGATTCTTGCAGATGCAGCCTATGCGGTGCTCATAGAACGCCAGAACCCCCTGTTCGCCCGCACGGCGGGCGGACAGGAGCTTCTGGATATATTCTTCGGTTTCACAAACAGGTATCACGATGCTTCCTGTCGTTCAGGTTGATTACTGGAAGACGGTGGTGTCCTTCACGCCCAGCAGGTCACGCTCGATAAGCAATTCGGCGATCTGCACGGCGTTCAGGGCGGCACCCTTGCGGATATTGTCGGCAACGATCCACATGTTCAGGCCGTTGGCGATGGTTTCATCCTCGCGGATGCGGCCCACAAAGGTGGCATCTTCACCCGCGGCTTCAATGGCCATGGGGTAGATCTTTTCCTTGGGGTTATCCAGCACGGTAATGCCGGGAGCCTGCGTCAGAATGGCGCGGGCCTGCGCGGGGGTGAGCTTCTTCTCCGTTTCGATGTTCACGGACTCGCTGTGGCCGTAGAACACGGGAATACGCACGGCAGTAGCCGTAACCTTGATGCTCTCGTCGCCCATGATCTTCACGGTTTCGTGCACCATCTTCATTTCTTCCTTGGTGTAGTCATTATCAAGGAATACATCGATGTGCGGCAGCGCGTTGAACGCGATCTGATAGGGGTACACCTTGGGTTCGGGCTGCTGCATGTTGAACAGCTGACGAACCTGGGATTCCAGCTCCTCAATGGCCTTCTGGCCGGTACCGGAAACAGCCTGATAGGTGGAAACCACTACGCGCTTGATCTTGGCCGCGTCGTGCAGGGGCTTGAGCGCCACCACCATCTGGATCGTGGAGCAGTTGGGGTTGGCGATGATGCCGTTGTGCCATTCCAGATCCTGCGGGTTCACTTCCGGCACGACCAGCGGGCAACGCTTGTCCATGCGCCATGCGCTGGAGTTGTCCACCACCACGCAGCCAGCCTTGGCGGCAAAAGGCGCGAACTTCTCGGAAGTGGAACCACCGGCGGAAAAGATGGCGATATCGACACCTTCAAACGAATTTTCAGTCAGTTCCTGCACGGTCAGTTCAGTACCGTTGAAAGGAACCTTGATACCCGCGGAACGGGCAGAGGCAAGGGCAATAACCTTGTGAGCAGGAAACTCCCGCTGCTCAAGCGTCTTCAGCATTTCGCGGCCCACGGCACCTGTCGCACCGACAACCGCCACGACCAACTTTTCTTTGCTCATTGGATCATATCTCCTTGATCGCACACAAATCACCAAATCTGGAATGTCGGACATTCCCGCATCCCTTGCCTTGTCGCCGCCGGAATCCGCCAATCCCGGCCAACGTCGAAATCATGCCGCAGGGCCTTCTTGCGGCCAACGGGTTGCCCGCCGCCAAACGGGCCACCAAGAAAATTCTCCGGCGCTATTCCACGCCCTTTGACTTGAGCACGGCTCCCATTACCTTGTCCGTGCCATTGATGTGCTTGAACCACCAATCAGTCAAGTAATCAAGCAATTCCGGCGTAATGCCGGAACCTTTCTCAAGATACTCCAGCAAAAAATTCACGGCAGAAGAGAAAAACTCCCTATGCTGCTCCATGTGCTCTTCATAATTAGGCATCTCGTCGATATACGGAGCCATGTACCTGCGCTCTGCGGCGAAGTGCTTCTGGGCGTAGTCGTTCACCTTGTTGATCAGGTCGGCAAGGACATCGTAGTCCCTGTTTTCCATGTAGGCGTCGTACAACTCGTTGATGATGCCCGTGAGTTCGGCGTGCTGCTCGTCAATTTCCTTCACGCCCACGTACATGTCCGGAGTCCATGCCAGCTTACCCATGCGTCCTCCTCGTTTCCCGCCCAATCCGAAACGAAATACCGACACACCTGCCCACATCAGCAGGCTGCCTCACTGAAAAGCATCCTCCAGCATAGGCCATCGCGTAGGCAAAGACAATGGCAATGATACCACATCGTACCGGAAATACCGGCATATGACGCCATGCGGTGGCAACAGCATCTTCAGTAGCGGCGAATAATCAGCACGCCACCCACCAGCATGGCCACACCTACGAGGCGCATCAGGGAAAGCGGACGCTCCGCATAGCCCAAGAGACCGAAATGATCGAGACTCACCGAAGCAAGCATCTGCCCCGCAATGACAAGACCGACCATGGTGGCCGCACCCAGACGGGGGGCAAGGAAGGTGACAACCGTCACGAACACCGCACCGAGCAGACCGCCTACCCAGTGCCACCAGTGGGTTGTCGACCCCGCAAAGGAAGGAAGAGGGATGCGGGCCGCTACGCAATAAAGAACCAGCGCCAGCGTACCCACGGAAAAGGAAACGAGCGAAGCCATGGCGGGGTGTTTGGCCCAATGCAGTTGCAGTTGCGCGTTTATGCCCGCCTGCGTGGGGAGCGTGGCCCCTGCCAGCAGGGCCAATCCGATAAGGAAAAAGGTGTTCATCATGCCTCCTGTGCCGAACGTGCCGCCGGCTTGGCGTAAGGCACGTGCCGCAGGTCGTCCACAATGGCGATATCAGCTTCCAGAAAAGGCATGGCCATGGCTTCCGCGTGGGTGAACCAGCCTATCTCGTGGCCTTCCAGCGGGTGCACGGTGCCATCGTAGTCCGTGATATGGAAAAAGTGCAGGGTCACGGTCAAATCAGGGTATTCGTGCTGCACCTCGCGCCAATATTCCCATGCTGTGGGCGTGATGTTCATCTCTTCGACAAACTCGCGCACCAGTGCGTGGTCGGGCGTTTCGCCGGACTCGATCTTGCCGCCGGGAAATTCCCAGAAACCCGCGAACGGTTTGTCTTCAGGGCGTTTCGCGGCGAGAAAGCGGCCTTGGTTCCAGACGATGCCGGCGACGACAGTGATATGCTTCATGACAGTTGATTGGGTAGTTGATTGGGTAAAAGGGAGGGTGGAATTTTTCGCTAGTCCGCTCTTTCCTGACAGGGTTTTCGCCGACTACATTGAGGCTTGTCTTACGCTTACCGTTGCTGCCTCCGGCGGCCAGAGAGGCCTCAGCCGGGGCTTGCAGCCCCTCAGCAAGGCCCCTCTGGACTCCCCTGCCTCGCCCCTGCCTACCGTTGAATGTCAATTCCGTCCCGCCGTAGAAGCGAAGCGCTTCAAATCGGCCTGACATTTAGGCAGCAAGACAAGAGATCCCACTAATTATTCGCTGACATACAAAGCACATGCAATCCAACTTCAGCGATTCAGGATATACGAACAAAGCTCTAAGACCGGAACAAAAAAAGGGCAGGCTCCTAAATCACATCATCCACAAGCGCTGCCTTGCGGGCTTCCAGCTCATTGATGGCGGCCTCAAGCTCACCCATCTTTTCCATGAGCTCCTCACCCTTGGCCTGCAGGGCATGGAAACGCTTCATCAGGTCGGATGCCTTGCCGGAATCGGCATACACCGCAGGATCGGCAAGCAGGGCTTCCACTTCGCCTTGTTCCTCCAGAGCAGCTTCAAATTCCTTTTCCAGCTTGGCGTAAGCCTCCTGCTTGGGCTTCAGGTCCTTGTAGATAGTATTACGCAACTCGGCCTGCTGGCGTTTGATGCGCTTCTGCTCTTCACGGCTCAGACCACCCGCACGGGGCCCGTCCGTGTCACGTGCCGAAGCGTCGGAAGCCTGCTGGCGGCGGGCCTTGTCGTATTCCTCAAACCCGGATTCATAGACGGTGAAGCCGTTTTCATCCAACGCCCACACCTGATCGGCCACGGACGAAAGCAGGTGCCTGTCGTGCGCCACCATGAAAATGGTGCCGTCAAAGGCATCCAGTGCTTCCACCAGCGCCTCGCGCGATTCAAGATCAAGATGGTTGGTGGGTTCGTCGAGCACGAGGAAGTTGCTGCGCGACAGGAACAGGGTAGCCAGCAACAGGCGGCTTTTTTCACCACCGGAAAGCGTGCTCACCTGCCGGTCGAAATAATTCTGCCCAAGCATGAACAGCCCCAGCACGGACATCAGCTCTTCTTCCGTGGTGCGCGGGTCGGACAGGCGGCGGATTTCGCCCAGCGCCGTACCGGAGGCATTCAGAATATCCAACTGGTGCTGACTGAAGTAGCCCATGCGCACCTTGGACCCCATAACCACATTGCCGCCGTTCTTTTCCAGCCTGCCGGCAATGAGCTTGAGCAGCGTGGACTTGCCGCAGCCGTTGTGCCCCACCAGCGCCACGCGCATGCCGCGATAGAGCTGGAAGTCGAGATTCGGCCACAGGCGCGTGCCATCGCCGAAGCTGTAGTCCAGCCCCACCACGCTCAGCACGGTCTTGTCCGCCGGCACGGGTTCAGGCCACTTGAAGTCCAGCGTCCTGCGCTTGGCCTCCACCTGAATTCCGGAAAGTTCCTTTTCCAGACGGGCGGCCATCTTCTGCTTGGAACCGGCCTGACGCGCCTTGGAGGCCTTGGCCTTGAAGCGGCGCACAAAATCCATCTTGCGCTCAATTTCGCCCGCAAGCCGCTGCTGCTCGCGCACCTTCTGCGCTTCTATCTCTTCCTGCAGGGTAAGGAACTGGGTAAAGTTGCCCTTGCGGAACATGGGCTTGGATGCGCCAAGATACAGCACGTGAGTGCCGATCTTGTCCATGAACACACGGTCATGCGCCACGAAGACAAGCACGCCCTTGTATTCCAGCAGAAAATTCTCCAGCCACTCCACGGCTTCCAGATCAAGGTGGTTGGTGGGTTCATCAAGCAGCAGCACGTCCGCTCCGGCGGTAAGCACGCGGGCCAGCTTGGCGCGTTCACGCCAGCCGCCGGAAAGCTGCCGGATAGGCATGTGCCATTTGCGCTCGGCAAACCCCAGACCGGAAAGAACAGTCTTGGCCCGATGTTCGGGGTTGTGCCCGTAAATCTGTTCCAGCTCCGCCTGCCGTGCCCCAAGACTCTTCAGCGCGCTCTCGTCGCCTGCCTGCGTGGCAGCTTCCCACTTGGCCCAGAACTCGTTCCAGTCGGGCAGCACTTCCAGCACCCAGTTGAGAAGGGGCGTTTCCAGCAGGCTTTCGTCCATTTCCTGGGCCACGTAACCCAGACGGCATTCCTTGGGCATGGACACCTTTCCTCCGTCAGAGGAGGCAACGCCCGCAATCAGCTTGATCAGGGTGGACTTGCCACAGCCGTTGGGTCCACACACGCACAGGCGCACGCCGGACTGTATCTCGAGCGAGAAGTTGGCGAACAGGTCATGCCCGCCATAGGTCTTGGTCAGATTCTGTATATTGATATTCATGGATAGCCTCTTGAGGATGCTAGCGCATACCAGAAGCCGCGCCGGTTGGCTAGCCGCACAGCTCGCATGGGGGTGCCTGCCCGTTCCAGACGCTGTTCACGCACCTGCCCAATATGGCCCCTATTTTGCAAATCCTTCTTCACGCGGCATGTGCCGCAAGGAGGATTCCCATGCAAGACAGTATGTACAGCGCCCTGTTCGGTGCGCTCACAAACGAGCACCGCCTCAACAGTATTACCAATAATCTCGCTAACGTGAACACCACGGGGTACAAGAAGGACCAACTCGCCTTCAAGGATACCTTCGTCATGTTCGCGCATGACCAGATCATGGAACCTGTGGCGACAGTGCGGTCCAAAAAGCTGTTTCCGGAGCCCATTCACATAGCCAAACCCCGCCTTGCCGTCTCCCAGACGGACTTCTCGCAGGGGAGCATGAAAGTCACCGGAGACCCGCTGGACGTGGCTCTGCATGGGGAGGGGTTCTTCAAGGTCCAAACTCCCGACGGGGACTACGTCACCCGCAACGGACACTTCCGTCAAACAGCTGACGGTCAGCTTGTCACGGAACAGGGCTGGCCCGTGCTCGGCACCGGCGGCCCCATCACCATTCCGCAAAACGCCAAGGTCGTTATCAACGAGGCAGGCCAGATCTTCAACGGAGACGAGCAGATCGACCAGCTGCAAATCGTCACCTACGAAGACCTCAATGTCCTTGAAAAACGCGGCCGAAACCTGTTCCAGCCCCGCCCCGGCCAGCAGCCCGCGGAAATCCCCCCGCAGGGCACCACCGTGGCGCAGGGCTTCCTTGAAACGGCCAACGTGGAAGTGGTGACCGAAATGGTGAACATGATTGAAGCCCAGCGCCAGTTCGAAGCCTACACCAAGGTAATGCAAAGCACGGATGCACTGGACAAGGACGCCATCCAGCGCGTTTCCAAGTCACGGGCATAAGCCCCGCAGGAGGATATCATCATGATGCGCTCTCTCTGGACAGCGGCCACGGGCATGGTCGCCCAGCAGCTGAATATCGATGTCATATCGAACAACCTTGCCAACGTGAACACGGTGGGCTTTAAGAAAAGCCGCGCCGAGTTCGAAGACCTCATGTACCAGACCCTGAAGATCGCGGGCTCGACAACGGGCGACAACAACCGCATTCCTACCGGCATTCAGGTTGGTATGGGCGTGCGCCCCACCACTGTGCACAAATTCTTCACCCAGGGCGACTACCAGAACACCGGCAACTCGCTTGACCTTGCCATTGAAGGCGAAGGCTTCTTCCAGGTGGATGTGAACGGCGAGCTCATGTACACCCGCGCGGGTGCATTCAAGCTCAACGCAGACGGCACCGTGGTCAACGCCAACGGCTACGTGCTGCAGCCGCAGTTCACCGTGCCCCCGGAAACCAAGAACATCGCCGTTTCCGAAACAGGCTACATTGCCGCACTGGACAGCAGCGGCGCGGAACTGGCCTCCGCAAACATCCCGCTCTACACCTTCATCAACGCTGCCGGTCTCGACGCACGGGGGCGCAACCTCTACACGCCCACCGAAGCCTCCGGCGCGGCCACGGAAGGGGTGCCCGGCACCGACAATGTGGGCACCGTCTCGCAGGGCTTCCTTGAAATGTCCAACGTGGAAATCGTGGATGAAATGGTCAACATGATCGTGGGTCAGCGCGCCTACGAAATGAACTCCAAGGCCATCCAGACCTCCGACTCCATGCTGCAGATGGCGGTTCAGCTCAAGCGCAGCTAGCCCTGACTGCGGGTTAACAAAGGATTCATGATGAGAGCACTCTGGCGCACCATACACCTTCCGGCACTGACCGTACTCGTGGCGGTCATGTCGGCGTTTGTCGCCCTTGCGACGGCGCACGCGCAGGTGGATGCCGACTGGCGTATTCACATCCGCGATGCCGCTGTGGTGGCGGGCGATCGCGTTCTGTTGGGAGAAATCGCCGAACCTGTTGGCAAGGCGACGCCCCGCAACTGGAAGAAACTTGCCGCAATGCCGCTCTGGTCCGCACCGCCGCGACCGGGACAGCCCATGACCATCAGCAGGCACCGTCTGCGCAAGGAACTGGCAAAATACATAGGCGAAACGGCAGACCTTGCAATCTATCCCGCCTCCATCGCCATACAGCAGGGAGGCAAGGTTGTCCGGCAGGATGAACTGAACACCCTCATTGTCAGTTCATTGACGCGTTACACATCCTCTCTTGAAGGCGAGGTGAGCGTGCGGGATATGCAGCTGCCCCAATTCGTCTTTCTGCGAGACCGCATGAACAGGCTGGAAATGGAGCCCCCATCGTCTCTGGCGGCAGGGCAATTCACCATCCGCCTGCGCGAGGTGACGGAAGCTGGCGACCTTGTCCGCCGCATTACGGGCGGAGCCACATTGGACCAGTGGGTAACGGTGCCCTGCGCCGCAGCCCCCCTGAACCGGTTCGACAGCCTTTCGCCCGAGTCCGTAACCTTTGCGCGCAAGAATCTGGCCTACCTGAACGGCGATGTCTGGAACGGCAAAGGCGGGCCCTGGCGGGTTCTGCGCTCCGTGGGAGCCGGCTCGGTCATCTATCAGAGCGATCTGGAAATGACGCCCATGCTGCTCAAGGGCAGCAAGGTCGATCTCATCTATGAAGGCAGAACCCTGCGACTGAGCGTGCCCGCACAGGCAATGGCCGACGGCAAACCGGGGGAACTTGTCCCGGTCCGCAATTTGCAAAGCAAGAAAGAAGTATATGCTACCGTGCGCGATGCGACCACGGTGGTCATCAAAAAGTAGGCAACCGGAACAACCGGAAGCAATAACGGGCAAGGCCTCCAGCGCCTGCCAGCCGGAAAACCGGCACACGAGGTGGACCATGAACATCCGAAACAACACCGTCAGCATATTGGCTTCAGCCGGACGCGCACTCCGTCCGTCCCTGCCGGCGGCGCTGCTCATAGCCCTGCTGCCCGCACTCCTTGTCGGCTGTCAGGCGGCCAAGCAGAAACCGGACCCCATGCCGCCCGTCATGCCTGCACCTGCGGCCATGACGCCGGAAGAACACGCGGCCAACCCCGGCTCGCTCTTTGACGACGCCGAGGCCAACTACCTCTTTTCCGACAACCGTGCCCGCCGCGTGGGTGACATCGTGATGGTCAACATCGTGGAAACCACCACCGCCAAGAACAAGGCGGAGACATCCACTGAAAAAGAATCCGCCATCAATCTCGGCGTAAGCAATTTCTTCAACGACAGTGGTCAGATCGGTCTGGGCCCCGTTGTCATCCCCGGTACCGTGGGCACCACCCCCCTGATCAAGGCTTCCTCCACTTCGTCCTTTGACGGCAAGGGGGAAACAAAGCGTGAAAACACCTTCACCTCCACCATCGCCTGCCGCGTCATCAAGGTGCTGCCCGGCGGCCTGCTGGAAGTGGAAGGCGCCCGTGAAACCCGCGTAAACGAAGAAACCCAGTACATCGTCATCAGCGGCCTTATCCGCACCGCCGATGTGGGCGCTGACAACTCGGTAAAATCCACGCAGCTTGCGAACGCGCGCATCGCCTACTACGGCGAAGGCGCAGTGGCAGACAAGCAGAAGCCCGGCTGGTTCGTCCGACTCATGGACAATGTCTGGCCCTTCTAGAGTTGACGGAGAGAGATACATGAAAGCCATTTCCCGCACCCTGCCCATTACCTCCGCATGGAGACTGTCTGCCCTGCCCATGGCGGCGCTGACGATCGCCCTCCTGCTGACGCTCATCTTCCCGCCGGCAGCCGATGCCGTCCGCATCAAGGACATCGCCACGTTCGGCGGCGTACGCGACAACCAGCTCGTGGGCTACGGCCTTGTGGTGGGTCTCGGCGGAACGGGAGACGGCAAGTCCTCCACCTTCACCATCAATTCCATGGCCAACATGCTGGACAAGCTCGGCGTAAGCGTGGACCGCACAGCCCTCAAGCCCAAGAACGTGGCGGCGGTCATGGTCACCGCAAAGATGCCTGTTTCTGCGCAACCAGGCTCGCAGCTTGACGCCACGGTTTCCAGCATCGGCGATGCCTCAAGCCTGCTTGGCGGCGTACTGCTTGTCACCCCCCTCAAGGGCATAGACGGCAAGGTATACTCCCTTGCGCAGGGCCCGCTCGTCCTCGGGGGCTTCTCCGCAGAAGGCGCGGCAGCCGCTGCCCAGAAGAACATCACCACCGTGGGCCGCATTCCCAACGGCGCAACCGTTGAACGCGGCGTTCCCTTCCAGTTCAACAATCAGGACACGCTGACCCTGCACATGAACACGCAGGACTTTTCCACCACCCAACAGGTTGTGGACCGCCTGAACGAAGCCATCGGCGGCGAATTTGCCTCCGCTTCCGACATTTCGACCGTCCGTCTGCGCATTCCTCCGGAATACCAGAGCAATCTGGTACCGCTCATGGCCAGCATCGAAAACATCCAGATCACGCCTGACAACAAGGCCAAAGTGGTTGTGGATGAAAAGACCGGCACCGTGGTGGTGGGACGCGACGTACGCATTTCCCGTGTGGCCATTGCCCACGGCGCACTGCAGATCGTGGTGCAGGAAAGCGCGCAGGTTTCCCAGCCCGGAGCCTTCAGCCCCGGTCAGACCGTGGTCACCCCGCAGACCGACATTGCCGCCCGCGAAGAGAACAAGCGCCTTGTTCTGGTTGAAGGCGCAACCCTGCAGGAACTGACCGACGGCCTGAACTCCATCGGCGCGACCCCGCGCGATCTTATCTCCATCCTCCGCGCCCTGAAGGCAGCCGGTGCGCTGCATGCGGAGCTTGAGGTGATCTAGCATGAGCAGCCCTCTCGACTCACAAGTGCTCAAGGCACAGATGAGCGGTCAGGACATGATCCGCCGCAAGCAGGAAATCGATTCCCTGCGTCAGCGTCTTGCCGATCCCAACGCACGGGACAAGAAGCTGCGTGAGGCCGTTGAGGGATTCGAAGCCATTTTCGTGCAGAAAATCTGGCAGCAGATGCGCGCCAACGTGCCCAAGGAAGGCTACCTGCACAGCAAGGACGAGGAATTCTGGCAGGGCATGTTCGATCAGGAACTGTCCAAGAAGTTGACATCCGCCGGGGGCATCGGTCTCTCCGATATGCTCTATGAGCAGTTGCAGAACAAGCTCGGCGATGCCAGCAGAACAACCGCTCCCAGCCGCGTGAATGCTCCCATGCCGCTGGAACCCCTGCGTGCCGCAGACAGCCCCGCACCCGCGCAGGACCGAAGCGACAACAACATTTACGAAGAAGACCCGCTGTACACCCCGCTCCGGCAGGAAGGGGCGGAGCAAACGGGCCAGCCGCAGAATGCGGACAAGACCGCCTCCGCCATTCACCCTGACGGGCTGGGCGAAGACACGATGCCGGTAACGGACGCCTCACCCGAGTTCCGTTCCCGCCGTGCAGCCCCCCCGAGTTTTTCCGAGCAGGACGGCGAGGCCATGAGCCGCGTTGAACGTCTTGCCAAAACCATCATCCACAACGCCACAGAAGCCGAGACGCTTGAAAATGCATACAAGCCTTCCGGCGGCGGACTTGAGCGTCCCGAAACTCCGGCAGGCCCCGTCCCCACACGGATGCGGTCCAGTTCCGGCGTGGGCGGCCCGAGCACCCGCGACCCGGAAATGGGCATGCTCAACTGGCCCCTGCCCGGACGCATCACCTCCGACTTCGGCTGGCGCAAGGACCCCTTCACCGGCGGCCGCGAATGGCATGCAGGTGTGGATATCGCTGCCGACGTGGGCGATCCCATATCAGCCGCTTGGGACGGCAAGGTCATCTTTGCGGGGGAACATGAAGGCTACGGCAACCTCGTAGTGCTGCAGCATGAAGGCGGCTGGCAGAGTTATTATGGCCACGCCAGCAAGTTGGCGGTTGAGGTGGGCGATGAAATCCGCTCCGGCAGGAAAATTGCAGAAGTAGGTAGCACAGGCCGTTCAACGGGCCCGCACCTGCACTTCGAAATCCGTCAGGGCGAGCTCGCATGGAACCCCGAACAAGTCAGAAACCGCCTGTTGGCGGGACTTTCGGTAGGACGCCGCAGCTAACGGAGGCACCCCATGTTCGAATATACACACGGAAATCTTGTCCGCCAGTTCAAGGGAATGCAGGTCCTCGAGCTTCTGATCGAGGAAGAGTTTGCCCAGCTCAGGAACAACAAGCCGCAGGAAATAACCGCCACGGAGTTCGCCATTCACGAACTCATGCGCCAGCTCGCCGTGGAACGGCTTGAACTGCGCAAGATGCTGGGTGGCAAACGCCTGCGTGAAGTCATGCCCATGCTGAGCGAAGAACAGCAGGCAACGCTGGACACGCTGCTTGTGGAGCTCGACGAACTGGAACAGAGATGCGCCCGTCAGGCATCCGTAAACGCCAAGCTTGCCCTTGCCCTGCATGACCAGAGCCAGTCGCTCATCGAGTACATTCAGGAACAGATCAAGCCCAAGAATCAGAACACTTACGGCAAGAAAGGCCGGTACGCCCAGACACGTCCTGAAGCCGCCCTCATTCAGGGCCGGTTATAGAAGAGGTCTCACATGAGCGGTCTCACTTCCCTGCTTAACATCGGCAACAGCGCGCTGTTTGCCTCTCAAAGCGCCATTCAGGTCACAGGCAACAACATTGCCAACGTGAATACCACCGGGTACTCGCGTCAGGCCGTGCGCTTTGAGGAAGGCATCGCCATCGACAGCCGCCCGGGGCAGCTCGGCACCGGTGCCAAGGCTGCGGAAGTATACCGTTATTTCAACAAGTTCGTTGAAGAGCAGTTCAACGACCGCAACGCCGTGTACCAACGCTGGGATACCCAGCAGGAAGTGCTCAAGAGCGTGGAAAGCCTGTTCAACGAGGCCAACTCCGACGGCCTGAATGCCATGATGACCCAGTTCTTCAACGACTGGCAGGAACTGGCCAAGCGCCCGGACGATGACGCCGTACGCGAAGCGCTGCTCGCACACACAGAAAACATGCTCATGCTGTTTCACGACACCGATCAGAACCTGTTGCGCATGCAGAACCAGATGGACGATTTCATCCGGCAGGAAGTGAACAGTGTAAACGACCTCATCACCCGCATCGCGGATCTGAACAAGGAAATTCAGATTCACGACATTCCGGGCTCGAACAACGCCAACACGCTGCTCGACCAGCGCAACATGCTGGTACGCGAGCTGGCGGAAAAGATGGACGTGGACGTCATCGACAACGGCAGCGGCAACTTCACCGTGAACACCAAGGCGGGCCACACCCTTGTGGACGGCACCGAGGCTTTTTCCATCGATTTCACCGGCCCCTCCAGCTACAAGTCACTCAATCCATCCTCTTCCTTTGACGGCAGTATCGGATTCGATGGAAACGACGAATACGAATACACCGTGGAAGTCATGCAGTCGGGCACCGTGACAAGCAACGCCGGTTCCGGCGCTGCCATGTTCCGCGTATCCCTCGACGGCGGACGTACCTGGCTGAAGGATGAAAACGGCAATGACAGACTGTTTGCCGCCCGTCCCGAGTCCGACAAAGTGAACGTGCAGGGCATAGACATCTATTTCAATGCGGGCACCCAGAACCTGACGCAGGGCGACACCTTCACCATCGTGCCCAAGAACCACCTGAAGTGGATATCGCCCACCACGGAAGACCTGAACATCACGCCTCAAGCATATTTTGACGGCACGGACAACACGCGCCGTCTTACCGGCGGGTCTATCACCGGCTACTTCGCCTTGCGTGACTTCAACATCGGACGCTACCGCGAACGCCTTGATTCGCTGAGCGAATCCATTGCTTGGGAAGTGAACCGCCTGCACAGCCAGGGCGGCGGCGAAAACAAGCTGAGCAACCTGTACGGTACCTACAGTGTGGACAAGAGCAACGTTCCGCTCGCTTCCAACAGTTCCGGCCTGCATTACGGCAACCGACTGGCCGAAGGCAACGTCACAGTCTATGCCTATAATACCAGCAGCGGCGAGCTTGCCTCTGCGGCATCGTTCGGTCCGCTGGACTTTGACCCCGCAACACCGGGCATCCAGAATTTCGATCCTACCACCCACTCGCTGGAAGATGTGCGCAACGCATTCAACAACACTTACGGCACATTCCTTACCGCCAGCATTCAGGACAACAAGCTCGTGCTGAATGCCAAGAGCGGGTACAACTTTCAACTCGGAACGGATACCTCGGGCCTGACTGCGTCACTGGGTCTGAACACGTTCTTCAAAGGTGAATCGGCAGCCACCATCGCTATCCGCGATGACGTGCGCCAGAACTCCACCCTTATCAATGCGGGCAGCGTGAACGGCGGGGCGGAAGCCAACGACGGCGACAGCAAGACCGCCCTTTCCATCGCCCAGTTGAAGGACAAGGACGTACGCATCATTACGGCCTTTGAAACCTCCTCCAACCAGACCCTGCAGGAATACTACAACTCGCTGGTAGGCACGGTGGGCGCAGACACTGCCAACGCCAAGTTCAACTCCATGTTCAACGAGACGCTGGCAAAGGATTTGAACGAACGCCAGAATGAAGTGGCAGGCGTCAACCTCGACGAAGAAATGAGCAATCTGGTCAAGTTCCAGCATTCCTACAAGGCAGCGGCAAAGCTCATCACCACCGCAGACCAGATGATGCAGACCGTCCTCGGCCTGAAGAACTAACCTGCGAACGGAAAGGTAAGCGTTATGGCAGTCAGAGTATCCCAGCGCAGCATGTTCACAAGCTTCGTGACCAACATGAACACGTCGCTTGCCGATCTCATGGATTCCAACATTCAGGCATCCAGTCAGAAGCGTATCAACAAGCCTTCCGACGATTCCATCGGCACGGCCCGCGTCATGAACTACCGCGACTCCATCGCGGGAATCGAGCAGTACAAAAAGAACATCGATACGGCCAAAAGCTGGCTCAGCCTTGCAGACCAGACTCTCACGCAGGTGAACACCATTCTCACCCGCATGAAAGGCCTTGCGGAACAGGCTGCCACCGGCACGCTGGACGCAAACAACCGCGAACAGATCAGTTTCGAAATCCGCCAGCAGTACGAGCAGCTCATCAACCTCGCCAACACGCAGTATGAAGGGCGCCATATTTTTGCAGGTCACAAGACCAACCAGCCAGCCTTTGTCAAAGGCCTGAACCTTTCTTCCAACGACACCGTCTTTTCCAACGGCAGCTTCTCCATTTCCGGTTCGGCGGAAAAGACCATCGTGGTACAGTTCACCAGCAACGCGACCATAGGCGGAGCCGGAGCCGTTCCCCTGCGCTACTCGACCGATGCAGGGCGCACCTGGCAGAACGGGTCCATTCCGGCGGGCGACAACCGCCTGAGCATCGGCGGCGTGCAGGTCACCTTCCAGAGCGGCACTGCGGTGCAGGCCGTGGACACGACCAATATTCACGAAACGCTCAGTAACGGCAGCCTGAACGGCACCTGGCTCTACATCCGTCCCACGGCAGTCTATCAGGGCGACGACAACGACCTGCCGCCCGCCATTACACACTATGGCGCGGCTCCGGTAAGCGCTGCCGCCACAGGAGTATTCTCGCAGGACATCACTGTCCGTATCGATAACTCCAACGCCACAATGGGCGGGCACATCGAATATTCCTACAGCCTTGATAACGGCAACACGTGGGTCACGGGCAACGTTGCGTCCGATGCCACGACCTCAAACAGCGCCTCGCTTCTCATTCCCGGCGGCTTCCTTGTGCTCAACGGAAGCAATGCCAGCCTCACCGGTGCGCAGAACCAGCAGTTTATCGTCAAACCGCATCGCGGCGACGTGAAATTCGAGATCGCCCAGCGCGAAACCATCACGGTCAACAGTATCGGCAAGGACGTTTTCGGCGGCATTTACACCAGCCCCAACGCTTCCAATGCATCAGCGGTGTTCGACGGCGGCAGCAAGAACCTTTTCGAAACCGTGGGACGTCTGGTCGCCTACACGGAGACCAACAACCAGAGCGGTATCCAACGGGCTCTGGAGGATCTGGACATTGCCAGTTCGCACATCATGACGCAGGCCGCTTCCATAGGCGGACGCGAGAACCGGCTTGAGGTTGCGGGCAACGTGCTCACAACCATTGAACTGGACGAAAAGGCAAGAATGAGTAATATTGAGGACATTGATGTTGCAGAACTGATGACCAAACTTGCACAGCAACAGCTTGTGTACAACAGCGTGCTCAAGTCGTCCGCGCAGATCATGCAGATGAACCTTTCAAACTTCATTTAACGTCTATGCTCATTCTTACCCGGCGCCCTGGCGAAAGCCTGCATCTGGGCGACAATATCAAGATCACGGTACTGAGCGTGCAGGGTAAACAGATCAAGATTGGTCTGGAAGTGCCCGGCGATATGACCGTGTACCGGGAAGAAGTTTATCTCAGAGTTAAGGAACAAAACCGTCTGGCCCTCGAAACGAGTGACGCGGACCTTCTGGCAGCTACCCAGTTATGGCAAGGCAAAACGAAAAAATAGTTCAGACCCGCCTCGGCAAACAGGTGGTCTCCATGGACAAGATTATCTACTTTCCACGGGGCCTCATGGGCTTTGAGGACAAGCACGAATTTACGCTTCTTCAGTTGAAGGAAGGGTCACCTTTCCTTGTGCTGCAAAGTCTGGATGATCCTCGGCTCGGGCTGCTTGTGGCCGATCCTTACAGTTTTCTTGAGGATTATCCCATCCGTGTGAGCGAAGCCGAACAAAAGCTGCTGCGGCTTGAGAACATCCGGCAGGTGGCCGTGCTGGTCACCGTGAGCATTCCCAAGGGCGAACCGGAAAAAACTGCCCTCAATCTTACCGGCCCCATCCTCATCAACCACAAGGCACGGTTGGGCCTGCAGGTACCGCAGGTGGACGGCAAATTCCCCAATCAGGTGTACCTGCACATGCCGCAGGAATAGACAGACATCCGCATGCAATCAAAAAGGCCCCGTCCGCAAGGACAGGGCCTTTCTTATCTCTGCCGCACGGAAGCGCGGGCGCAAAAAAAGCAGGGAAACCCTGCATCTCACTAACATCACATACTATCTCAGAACCGGACCAAAGGGCGTAGAAAAGCTTTCCGAAGCATCCTCCGGAAGGCTTTTCTACTGGAACAGTTCAGCTTCTTCCTTGATCAGTTTTTCTGCCACGTTACGGCTGTCCACCACATACTCTCCCGCATCAACACGTGCCTTAATGGCATTGACCTTTTCCTGACGCACGTCAGGAGTATTCAGAGCGGTGGTATAGGCTTCGGTACGCAGCTTGGCTTCATTGGAAAGGCTCACCCGGTCGCCGGAAGCCTGTGCGTTGTTATCCGCACCACGCTTTCCGCCCTTGACCTTGGCGTTCTCAGCCTTGTCGAGCTTGGTCTGATAAGGATCAAGCGCTTTGAGGTAATTCTTGATTTCCATACGATCCTCCCCGGGACGTCATGCCCGTCATAACATGGTGGCATCCACCTTGTCCAAGGAGATGTGCCAAAGCTTCTCCATGATGACCGCTTTCTCGGCTGGCGTTACCTCCACCGGTCCTTCGGGAGTCTCCCGGTAGACCTGAAGGTCGAGTTCGGTCGGAGGGTACTTGAAGTGCAGGGTCTCGCCCACGTCATCTTCAAGCTGCTTCTTTATCTCCTGAACAATGGGGTTGTCGCTGCCGGAAAGGAGAAGGCTTTCCATCACCTCTCTGGCAATGCGCTCCACCATTATACTGCGCTTCACATCCGGAGGAATGCCTTGTTCCTCCTCACCACGCGAGAGTCTGAGCGCATGATTGTAACGCGCCAGCCTCCGGGCGGTAACAAGCTGCTTGTCATATTTGAGCAGCATGTTTCGGATGTAAAACGACTTTACGCTCATAACGTTCTCCCCTCGTATCCTTTATCGGAATCGTAGAGGAGAACTTTAGGGCCGAACGCATTATTTTTTAATTTTTCTTTGAGGGGAGAAAATGCGTCCAACCTCACCCGTTTATTCGGCCTTTACACCATAAAGTTTAGGGGGCGGACACAGATATCTTCCCTCTTTTGCCCATTCCCCCCTTCCTCTCTTGCCTAGGCCTCCAAAATACGAGAAGAAGAATTGCCGCTGACGCCATCACTTTTTGGGAGCCCCCCGCACGCCTGAATCTCCTGAGTGACCTGAATCGTCAGACATGCTTTGTCTTCCCACCCACAAACACAACCAGCACTGCCATGACGCATCCAGTTTATAAAGCAACCGTTCCACTCATTCTTGCTTCCGGCTCGCCGCGACGACGTGATTTCTTTAACGACCTCGGACTGGAGTTCAGGGTCATCACCGCCCCGGATGCCGAGCCGTCACCGAATACCGGAGAAGCTCCGGCGGACTACGCACGCCGCGCAGCGCATGCCAAGACCATGCCCGTGGCCATGGAGAATGAAGGTAGCTGTACCGTGGGGGCCGACACCATCGTGGTGCTTGGCAACGAAATCATGGGCAAACCCGTGGACGACGCCCACGCGCTGGACATGCTCTCCCGCCTCGCAGGAGCCACGCACGAAGTCATCACCGGCGTATGCATCGTGCTGCCGGACGGCCGCTCGCTGAGCTTTGCCGTCTCCACGGCCGTCACCATGGCAAAGCATCCTATGGAGACGCTTATTGCCTACATCCGCACCGGCGAACCCGCAGACAAGGCCGGGGCATACGCCATTCAGGGCATCGGGGCATTTCTTGTGGAGCGCATAGATGGTTCATGGTCCAATGTTGTCGGGTTGCCGGTGGTGGAGATGCTGGAAATCCTGACGGAAAAGAACATTCTGACCCCGGCATTCTGATAACCGCATAGCCATACTCAGGTCAGCTACTGACCTCGCAACCCCATTACAGCAACACGCCCTACGGGCAGGACTTCCGGAAACAATGATCATTCTGGACATAGTGCAGCTTATCAGCGCAGTATCCACCGCCATCTGCGCTTTCTTCTTCACATGGGTCAGTTTTGTTCTCCGCAGTAACACAGGAGCCCGCTGGCTTGCTGCCGGCTTAAGCATCAACCTCTTTTTCTACATCGCCAACCAGCTTCCGTTCCACACCATCATCAGCGTGGAGCACGCCGACCTTCTGACTCTCGCCTCAGAATGCCTTCTGGTCACCTGTCTATACATCGGAACCCGCCTGTTTACAGACCAAACAGCGCATAGCTCTCTGTTGTCGGCCTTTTCACTCTTTTATGCCCTCATGCTCCTTGTTGCCGAGCACATACAAAGCCAGGTTGCACTCGTCCCCTTACTGGTGGCCATGTACTGCTGTCCGTTTCTGGTGGCTACCGGGCTTACACTGGTACGGCACAAGGCACCATTCTGCCCCTGGCTCTGGAAATCAGTGGGCATTCCTTTCATCATATGGGGATTGCACTGGGTCACCTATCCCCTACTGTTGCACCACGACAGCCTGTTTATTGGTGGTTTCTATCTGGCTATCACCCTGTCCACCATGAGCTTCACGGGTTATGTAGTACTGATGCTGCAGAGTCTTGTGCATCGCGCAGTAATCGCCGAGCAACAGGCGGTGGAGCTATCGCTTACCGATGAGCTGACGGGACTGGGAAACAGGCGGTATCTGGAGATAGCCTTTCGTGATTTCAAGAATTATGCATCCCGCCACGATCACATGATGCTGCTTCTGTTCATTGATCTTGATAAATTCAAACATATCAATGACACACATGGACACAAAGCAGGAGATGAGGCTCTAAGACACACCGCTGCACGACTGCAGAAAAAGCTGCGTGAGTCGGACATGATTTTCAGAATCGGAGGAGATGAATTTATTGTTCTTATTCCCGAAATCCCCTCTCGGGATGCCATACCGATCCTTTCCCGCGAGATGGCCAATGCCTTGCACCCGCCCTTTCTCTTTGAGGGAATCAAGCTGAACGTCTGCGCCAGCATCGGCACCGCAGTATTTCCTGCAGATGGCACCACGCTTGAGAAGCTGCTTAACACCGCTGACCGTGCCATGTATGAAAACAAGACCGAACGCCCTGAGAGTAATGAATCTGCTCCATGTTATGAGTAGCGGAGCCCGGCTCGCTCGACAGATTGCATCGCGCGGTTCACTACATTCTGAAAAACATATCAGAAAACTCCCTGAACTTGGGCAGCCAGCAAACAGCCCTTCATAAACCAAAACGCCATGCGGCAAACCACATGGCGTCATCTTTCTCTCGTCCGATGGAAATAATCAGGCGGCGTCGGTTTCCGAAGCATTCTCGCTGAACGCAAAGTTGTTCTTTCCCTCGCGCTTCACATCATACATGGCATTGTCGGCCACCTGCACCAGCTCTTCCACCGTGTTGCCATCTTCCGGAAACAGGCTCACGCCGACACTTACGCCTACGGAACAATCCTGCCCCTCAATGCAGACCGGCATATTGATATTGTCAATAAGCCCGCGCACCTGAGAACCGACCTCCTCGCGGGACCGGATATCGCGCATGACAATCACAAATTCATCGCCCCCCAGCCGGATAGCGCACGTTCTCGGCACAGAACGGGTCAACTTTTCCGCCACCTTCTTCAGCAGCAGGTCGCCCGCCTTGTGGCCATAGGTATCATTGACCAACTTGAAGCCATCCAGATCAAGGAAGCACACGGCAAGCTGGCTGCCTTCACGCTGCGCTTCATCAAGCCACTCGGGCACCGCGTCCATGAGGAACAGCCTGTTCCCAAGACCGGTCAGCACGTCTTTATAAGCGTACCGTATGGCCTTGTCGGAAAGCGATTCGTTCACGTCCTTGACGGTACAGAAATAGCTCTCATGCTCAGGAGAGAACATGAGGTTCCAGGAAAGGCGCCTATACTCTCCGTCCTTGCACAGGAAGCGAAAAACAACAGAAGTGGTGCTGACGTCGGCGGTAATCAGGCTCTGCAGATCCGCAAGAGCACGCTCACGGTCATCGTAGTGCATGTACTCCACGAGATAGCTGCCGAGCAATTCACTTTCATCATACCCGGTCACGGCCTCCCAATGCGTGTTCACGTCATCAAAACGGCCGTCAATGGACATAACGGTACCCATATCATGCGTCAGAGAAAGCCACGCGTAGCGTTCCATCTGCAGCATGCGTTCGATAAGTCCCAAATCGGGTTCGTATACGGGATAATCGCTGAGCACCGCCCCCCCCAAACGCGCGGGCCAAATTAATAATATTGCCCACACGATATTAACTAGTCGACATAGCAGATTGCGCCATAAAAGACAAAGGGTATCTGAAAAAAAAATGTATTACGATAAAAGCATTACGAAATCAGAGGTGAAGAGACTGGATCAACCCTACTCCCAACTGTGCACCAGTTCAGCTTCCTGCGGAGTCAACAGTGCAAACCAGCGGTCGCGGAACCAGCTGTAGTGATTTATCCGCAATTCCTTCCATAGTGCCGGCTTGATATCCCAAGGCTTGGGGCCGTGGAAATGAATGAGACAACCGGTGTCGCGCGATTCGCTGCGGTAGGGGGGGCAGTTGTAGACAGGAGGAAGTTTGGTAATGCGTTTCCCGAAAAAATAGTTCAGGAGCGACTGGTCCAGATTGCCTATGTGATGCACATTCTGCAGACAGAAGGCCAGAAAGTTATGGATATGATCATGCTTTCGCAGCCGGCC
The DNA here is from genome assembly GCF_026230175.1 of Desulfovibrio mangrovi. Lineage (NCBI taxonomy): Bacteria > Pseudomonadati > Thermodesulfobacteriota > Desulfovibrionia > Desulfovibrionales > Desulfovibrionaceae > Desulfovibrio > Desulfovibrio mangrovi. The sequence goes on along the minus strand of NZ_CP104208.1, from coordinate 3,487,168 downwards.
GAGATTGAAGTTCACCACTCCCGAGGAATAGGTCCAGATGGGAAAGGGCAACGGAACCGTGTACTCCTTCTCGCGCCATACATACTTCATCTGCTGGATTTCATGCCAGAAGGGGGAGGAAGCCTCCCGTGCCATGGCCATGTAGGCTGGCTGCATGGCAAGCAGTTCGTCGAACCGGGCATGAAAATACATGTCACTGTCGCAATACAGTACGTATTCCTCGTCGGCCAGTTCGGGAACAAGCGCAAGCTCAAGCTTGAGAAATGCGCCGATGGCGCGATGGAACGCAGCCGGTACCATTGAATGGTTTAACACCGGCGTATAGAGAGCCAGCGGGATACGCTCGGCCTCGACCGCCTCAATGACTTCAGGCTTTGCCCCACCATAGACGCAGAGAACCGGCACATCCTCACCATAGAGTCTGCGCAGACTACGGACAGCCACACGGGCCAGCATCAGATAGCGGGGATTGTCATCGATGCAGAAAACTATCTTCATGGAGGGAGTAAATCACAGAACAGAATGCCGCACAACAGGCGTGACGGATACGGAAGACAAAACTACCTGTCACCATTGAACCTGCACGCACGCCCCTCTGCCACCGGCAGGTAGTCGCGTTCATCCTTGAGCAGGGCCTGCTCTTCCGTCCGGCCCAGCTTCTTGACCCATATGTGACCGGTAGTGGTATCAAACACCAGCTTTCTGCCGTGCGCACCGCCCACGCTCTCGCGGGAAATGCGCAGGTTCAGGTCATGGAGCACGGTGCGGGCAACATCAACATTCCGCCCCCCCACGTTGACGATACTCTGCACATGCGGAGGGGCGCCGTTGCCCATACTAAAGGCACCGCCGAACAGTTTTATTTCCACATCCCTGTCGGCGATGCCCCGTTTTCTGAATTGGTCCCAAATGCAGTGAACTGCGGTATCAACAAATTTACATGGCGATTTGCTAACACCCTTGTACCCCACGGCCGAGGGTAACATAGCGTGAAACAGGCCCGCCATTCCTCTGGCAGCGCAATAAAAACTGACGGAAACACAGGACCCCAGCACAGTCGAAATCAGCACATTGCTGCCCGTTACTATGCCCTCCCCAATTTTCAGGTGCACGCAGGGATACCCGATGTCGCGAAGCGATTCGGGAATGGAGGCACTGTTGGCACGATAAGAGGGACGGGACATACGGGGTTCCTACCTTGACGGGCAATCATACTCCCGTCACGGACACTAGGCAAGACAACCGTTCCCGCTGCCCTGACTAATCGTTCACCAGTTCCTTCAATTCCTTGCCGGCTCTGAACACGGGCAGTTTCTTGGATGAAACTTCAACGCTCTCCCCGGTTTTGGGGTTGCGTCCCTTGTAACCGCTGTAGTCCTTCACCTTGAATGAACCAAACCCACGAATCTCAACACGATCCCCTTCAAGCAATGCATCACGCACGCTTTCGAAGAAGGAATTCACCACAAGCACGGCTTCGTCGTTGGAAAGATTATGCTGCTCTGCCAGCATCTTTACGAGTTCGCTTTTGTTCATAAACGTCCTCCCGAGATTCAGACTCCCGTCTACGGAAATATTTGTCTACTATATTACAGTAATACATATCCCCCCCCTCTCTGGCAAGGGGAAGCGCAATTTTTACGGCCTGTTCCACGTTATTTTTCCATCCTTCACCGATCTGATCCGCCAACAGCTCAGAATATATCAGGAATGATTCCGCAGTTTCAGCTCCAACGGGTGCGGCTGAAGATACCATTGCCCCTGCAGATAGGGTTCGTTGTACTTCCGCACATAATGATTGAGCAAGGTAACCGGCACAATAAGTGGCACAAGGGATTCGTGATACGCAGCAACAACCTCAAGCAGTTCCTGCTTCTCGTCCGGCGAGAGCTTCTTCTTGAAATACCCCATCACATGCTGCAGCACGTTGGTGTGCTTCTTCACAGTGGCGAGACGCGACACGGCTGTGAGCAGAAGGGTCTGATACGTTCCGGCCAGTTCCGCACCGTCCATCCCCGAACAGGCCGCCACAAGCCTGCCCATTTCCCTGTAGTGCTCCACGCTGTGCGACATGATCAGCAACTTGTGGCGCGTATGGAACTCCACCAGACGCCCCGCCGTAAGGCCGTGGGACAGCAGAGCACGCCAGCGCTGCATGACGAAAATTCGCTCTATGAAATTCTCGCGCAGCGCAGGATCATTGAGCCTGCCCTCTTCCTCCACTGGCAGCAGGGGAAAGGCCCGCATGAATTCCGCCGCAAAAACTCCCACACCAGACAACGCGGGCGGGCCTGCCTTGGCCGTCTGCTCTTCGGGAACATCACGATACACCTTCACCCGCTCCATGCCGCTGGAAGGCGATGCGCGTTTGAAGATGAAGCCACACAATTCTTCGCGGGCGAGCTGTGCGTTGCGCTCGTGTGCCCATGTGCGCATGCGCATCGTCAGTTCTTCTCCGGTCTTCTGCACGACAAGGCGCGGGTTGGCAGGATCGCCCACCAGCCGGAGGGAGTTGCGCGGCACGGGCAGCCCCATCTCCACTTCGGGGCACACCGGAACAAAGTCCACATACTTACCCAGCGTATCCACTATCCACGCATCGCGCTTGTGCCCGCCGTCAAAGCGCACCTTGTTTCCGAGGAGACATGAAGAGATTCCCAGTCTGATGCGAGCCGTTGCTTCCTGCATATTGCCATTTCCCCCTTTCGCGGTACAATACAACCATACTGAAGAGCTCCGTCTCATGCTCGGCAGACTCACGAGACACCTACTCATTCACACAGTACAAAAGGGTTTATTCCATGGCTATAGCCGACTATGATATTCAGGTTGTTTTTTTCGACTTCAGCGGCGTACTCGCGGAAGAAGGATTCGTGCAGGGTCTCAAGGAAATTGGCAGACAACACGGCAAGGAACCGGACGCTTTTTTACGCGAGGCAACGGAAATCTGCTATAATAACGGATACGCAGACGGACGGGTCGACGAACACGCCTTCTGGCAGGACGTACGTGAAAGTGCCGCAATAGCCACCGGCGATGCGGACCTGCGACGGGAAATCCTCTCACGTTTCGTCATCCGCCCGTGGATGTTGCAGGCCGTTTCCCGCGTGCGCACGGGAGCGACGCGCACCGCCCTGCTCAGCGATCACACCAACTGGCTGGACGAACTGGATGCAGCTCATGGCATCTACCGCCATTTCGACAGGGTATTCAATTCGTTCAGGGAAGGCATGACCAAGCGTTCGCTCGATTTCTTCCGCCATGCCTGCGATGTAATGCAGGTGGCACCGCAGAATGCCCTGTTCATCGACGACAACCCCGCCAATACCGGACGGGCGGAAAGCATAGGCATGCACGCGGTGCTCTACACCGCCTACCCCTCTTTGGTTACGGACCTGAAGCGTTATCTGCCCGCGGTGGTTCTGCCGCCCGAAGGCAATGTCTGCTGAGCGCAAAAGCGCTGCCGAGAACCAAGGGAGAAGCCCGATGCCTCAGAATGGTCGTAATATCCTGCTGCTTGCCCTCATGCTTCTGCTTGCCTGCGCGAGTATTGTTTCGCGCGCCCATGCAGAGGAAGTGACGTCGACCGGCATTGCCCCCTACGACCCGGGGCGTGAAGCCGTGGCCCGCGAAAAAGCCCTGCATGACGCCAGGCGCAATGCCGTGGAAGCCACATCCGGCGGCATCATCGACGCCAGCACCACCGTGCGCAACAACATGCTGGTCTCGGATAACATTCTCAGCCGCGCCGCAGGCTATGTCAGTGAATACACCGTGCTCTCCGAACGAAAATCCAACGGACTCTATGAAGTGACCATACGCGCCAACGTGCTCGTGGACAGCATGCGCGACGACGCGAATACGATCCGCCGTCTTGTGGCCCTGCAGCAGACGCCGCACGTGATCATCAAGATAGCGTCGGAAACGCCTGCCGAAAATCGTACGCAGGCAAGAAGGGCGGCCTCGCTGCTTGCGGACAAACTGAAGAAATCCGGCCTGACCGTCGTGGACAAGCCCCTGACCGGCACCGAGCTGGAACTGAACCTCGCCCTTGAACAGGCATCCACCCCCGCAACCGTGCTGGGCGTGCAGATGATGGTAAACGAAATAAGCTTGGTGACGGACATCGTGCGCCCCTCGGACGGACGAACGCTTGCTTCTTCCACGGAGACGGTGAAGGTGAACGGCCTGAACAAGCTGCAGGCTCTGGAGAAAGGAACCAAGGAGTGTGTGCAGAAGACATGGAAACGCCTCGCCAGAGCCCTGTCGCGCTCGTGGGAAGAAGAGATGGAATCCGCCCGAACGCTGTATGTAACGGTACTGGGACTGGATTCGAAGGCTAATGCGGAAACACTGGCAGGAGCATTCCGCTCCAGCGTGCCCAATGTGGAAACCGCCGCGCTGCAATCCATGCAGGAAGGCGAAGCCCGCTTCACCCTTCGCTACAAGGGCCAGCCCCGCTTTTTCACCGATGAAATCTCCATGCGTTATTTCAGAAACCGGTACGGCGAGTTTGCCGTCACCTCCGTCAGAGACAACGTCATCACCCTCACCCGCCAGTAGCTGCAAAACCAGAGAACAACTCGCCTGAAAAACAAAACGCCGTGGCGGCTGCAACCGTCACGGCGTACTATTTTCGCTCATCGACTCTCAAGCCGCCTTCTCGAGTACGGCCACCGGATCTATACCCACTTCCAGCGGATCAAGCGTGGATTCGATGCGCACCTTGTACTGTCCGGCAAGATCGAGTTTGCGCGGCACAATGGGGCCGGCCTTGTCTGCCACCACAGTAATCAGCGGGTGCAACGGCTCTCTGGGATTTGAGATGGTAACCACCGCCACATGCCCGGTATTCAGACGCACAGTACTGCCCACCGGATAGATGCCGAGACACTTGATAAATCGCTCCACGTAACCGGGATGGAATTCCTTGCCGCGCATGGAATACATGAGCCCCAAAGCCTTGTGGGGGTGCATGGGCGCTTTGTAGACCCGCCTGCTCGACAGGGCATCATACACGTCCACCACGGCAATGATGCGACCCATCTCGCTTATGCCATCGCCGGAAAGCCCACGCGGATAGCCAGTGCCGTTGAACTTCTCGTGGTGCTCCAGCATGCCCATCATAATGGCCTGTTCAATGCGCCTGCCGTCATCCTGACCATACAGATGCTTGCAACCCAGCAGCGGATGCTGCTTTATCACCGCAAATTCCTCGGGCGTAAGCCTGCCCGGTTTGTTCAACACGGCAGAGGGTACCAACTGCTTGCCCACATCGTGAAAAAGGCCCGCCTGACCAAGCATGCGCAGCTCATCTTCGGTCTTGCCAAGAAAACGACCGAAAACCACGGACAACACAGAAACATTCACGCAATGTGAAAAGGTGTATTCGTCAAAGGTGCGCAGCTTGGAAAGACCGGTCAGGGCATCGCAGTTGCGGGTCACGCTGCCGATGATCTCTTCCACCAACAAGGAAGAGTCTTCCAGATCGATAGCCTTGCCCATACGCACCCCATCCATCAGGGTGCGGGCATAACGCACGGTATCCGAATATACGGACTTGGCCTTGTCCATCTCTTCAGCCACGGGAATAATGGGCGGAGGAGGAAAGAATTCCGGCAACCCTTCAAGATCGCGGGAAAGAGCCTCATCACCATTCTCGCCCCCCAGAACCGCCCCCATACTGAGTTCAGTGTCAATGACGGCTTCGGTGTAGCCTTCGCTGATGATGGCATTCAGCGTTATCTGCGAAGAAATCATTCCCTCTTTCATGTACAAATAAGGATACTCCAACCAGGAAAGGCCGGAGTCCACCACATACATGCCGGGACGTATGTCATCTATGGCAATTTTCTTCAGCACACTTTGACCATACCAAACCTGCACAAGGAAGTATACGCCCGCATCTCTAAGAGCCCTACTCTGCCGGATCAACATTGCGCCCTGCACCGGCAACGGCTATATTGGAGATAGTGGAAGACTCCCTGCAAAAGCATATCCAGGTGCACCAGATGGACGACTCCTTACAGACAGAGCATCAGCCTGAACCGATATTCGTTGCCCGCCAGCCGATTTTTACGGCAGATCGGGACATATGGGGCTATGAGCTTCTTTTCCGTCACAGCGGTGCAGCCACAACCGCGCAAGTGGCCGATCAGGACGTTGCCACAGCGCGTGTCATAGCGGACGGCTACATGCTGGCGCAGGCGCAGATAGCGCCTGACAAACGCATGCTCATCAACTTTCCCCGCAACCTTATTCTTTCGGACGCAGCCTTTGCGTTACCAATCCACCAATGCGTACCCGAAATTCTGGAACATGTGGATCCCACGCCTGATATAATTACCGCATGCTCCCGACTGAAAAAGGCGGGATACACACTGGCGCTGGACGATTACGTAGGCCAGCCCGGGTATGAAGAGCTCATACGCATCTCCGACATTATCAAGGTGGAAGTGCTGAACATGAGCCCGATGGATCTCATGAAGACAGTGAACAACCTGAAGCCGTACGGCGTAACCCTGCTGGCGGAAAAAGTGGAAGATGCCGCCATGTTCGAGCTGTGCGTCCGGCTTGGGTTCTCCCTCTTTCAGGGCTACTACTTCAGCAGACCGGAAATCGTGCCGGGCAAGAAGATTTCTTCCGCCCAACTGGTCAAGACCCAGCTGCTTGCCACGCTGGGCAAGGACTTCGACACCAAGGAACTGTCAGCCATCATTTCCCGCGACGTATCCCTCACCTTCCGCCTGCTCCGCTACATCAATTCAGCGAGCTTCGGCATACGCAGGCAGGTGGAATCCGTCCATCAGGCCCTCACCCTGCTTGGACAGAACCCTATCCGACAATGGCTCATGGTCGTTCTGGTAGCAGACATGAACCCGAGCCATGCAGCACAGGAAATAACCTTTCTTTCCGTGTTGCGCGGCAGATTTCTGGAAGAAGTGGCAAAGGCCGCCACCACCTCACTCGACCTACCCAAGGATTCCATGTTCCTCATCGGCCTGCTGTCACGGCTTGATGTGCTGCTGGGCATGCCCATGGCCGATCTCATGGAACAGATGCCGCTGGACCCTCTCATACAGGACGCCTTTCTCGGCAAACCCAACAGGATACACGCATGGTTGACGTGCCTCAACGCATTGGAAGAAGGGCGCTTTGACGAAATGCAGACCAAACTGGATGCACACGGCATAGACCTAGAGGCCGCCGCCAAGGTACGCCTTGCCGCGACCAACTGGACACAGCGGATACTCGGGCTTGAAAGCGTCGAACCTCCCTGCTAGCAATGCAAAAGCCCCCTTTCGGGGGCTTTTTTTACTGTCGAGGATCGCGCAGGTTGTCCCACACGCCGTCGTGCGTCGAGCGCACGGGGTTGATGTCTATGCCGCCGCGACGGGTAAAGCGGGCGCTTACCTCCAGCTCATCCGGTCGGCAGTGCGTGAGGATGTCTCCGTAGATGCGTTCCACGCAGGCTTCATGGAATCCCTGATGCGAACGGTAGGAGACGAGATAACGCATGAGCCCTTCCGGATCGATGCGCGGACCGGCATACACCACACGCACGGTGGCCCAGTCCGGCTGGCCGGTTACGGGACAACGGGAGCGGAACAGACGGGAGAACAGAATCTCGCGGGCCGATTCATCCGTAACCTTCAGCAGGGACGGATCGATATCGTAAACAAAGTCCGCGGTGCCCTGCGCCGAGGCAAAGTCCGCCACTTCTTCCACGCAGACGCCGTTGGGCTCTGCAATCACCACCTCGCTGAAGCGGTGAGGCTCAAGCAAATCCACGGTCACGGGCGCGCCGGAAGCCTCAGAAAGATCGCGTTCCATGGCTTCACGAACCGCTGCGGCACTGTCAAAGCGGGTCATGTTGAACGAATTGCAATACAACTTGAGCGACTTGGACTCGATGAGAAACGGCGCTTGCCACGGCACCCGCACCACAGCCATGCCCACCACGGGCAGGCCGGAAGGGGCCAGCCATGAAAGCTCGTAGATATTCCAGATATCTTCGCCATGCCTGAGCAGAGCCGTGTGAATGCCAGCCGCAGTGCGGCCCAGTTCCCGCGGAATGGGGCACAGCTGTTTGGGATCGTACTGCAGGCTGTAGTCCACCTGCCTGCCCAGAACAAGCTTGTCGGAATCCATTACTGACATGCTCGCCTCCTATTTCAGATAGGTTGTGGGGTCCATGCCTTCGTCATGCCGCAGGGCGAACTTGCGCTCATCGCATGCGCCACAGGTGCCGCAGTGCACCTCGCCACCCTTGTAGCAGGTCCAGGTGGCAGCGAAATCCACGCCCAGCGTGCGGCCAAGGTCACCGATCTCGCGCTTGTCCATATCCGCAAAGGGGAAGGCCACGCGCACCTTGCCGTCCGTACCGCACAACGCCGCCCCGTTCATGGCCTCGTTGAATTCGGGACGGCAGTCCGGATAGATATGATGATCGCCGGAATGAGAGCCGATGAGCACGCGCGAAGCACCCACAGATTCGGCATAACCAACGGCAATGGCGATAAGAATGCCGTTGCGGAAGGGCACCACCGTGCTCTTCATGGAGTCGGCATCATACGCGCCGTCGGGGATGGCTTCCCCGGACTGCAGCAGCGAGGACGAAAAAAGTTCGTTCATGAACGGCAGCGGCACAATGGCGTGATCCACGCCGTAGTGCTTGCAAAGCCCTGCCGCCATGGGCAGTTCGCGGCTGTTGTGCTTGGAACCGTAATCAAAGCTGAGTGCCGCCACGCGGGTGCCCAGCGATAGTTCATGTGCCAGCAGCACGGCGGAATCCATGCCGCCGGAAAGTACAATGACTGCATCCTTCATCTATATTCCCTTCCTGTCGTCAAACGTCAGAATATGCAGGCGCGGCGCGAAGTTGAAGCCGTGCTGCACGCATAATTCCCACACCAGCGCCATATTCCGCAGTTGCTCGTCCTTGCGGGAGCCACGCGGCATGAGCCACACCTTGTCAGGCGAAACTGCATGTGCGCCTATGAAATCCAGAACGGACCTGAGCGCGGCATTCTCGTCATGCTGCTCATGTCCCGTCCGGCAATCGATCACGAATTTGAAGGCATCCACACGGGCCGCATCCCCGGCCGCAAGGGCCAAAGCTCCGGCACAGCCGCCCATGGCGGCATCGGCAGGCTTGGGCGAACACACCACAAAACCGCCGCAATCAGCCGGAATACCCGCTTTGCCGCTTGTCTCATACTGAATGGTGCGGCCGACACCCGCAAGTATATCCGCAAGAATGGAAAGGCCCGCATCCCACTGCCTGAACGGCTCGCCGCCGGTGATAACCACCATGCGGTACGGATGGCGCAGCACCGCCTCAAGCACAGCCTGCGGCGTCATGGGCATGGCACAGTCATCGGCGTGCAGAGCCTGCGGGGTGTCGCACCACGCGCAGAACGGCGGCACGCATCCGGCCAGCCGCACGAACACGGCGGGCTGCCCCATGAACGGGCCCTCGCCCTGCAGGGATGCGAATATTTCCGTCACCGCCAGCAGAGGCCCGGAGCCGCTCTGCACGACATCGCAACCATGTATGGAGACTCCGTTTTTCCCGCCGCCAGCGCGCCCTTCGGCAGACGCGGCAACAGCATCGGAAGGCGCTGTGTGCCTACCTGACGCTACGGAAGAATCGAACTGAACGGTTGCGGAAGTCTCTGCGTGTTCGCCCTGCGGCTTACGCGGACGCATCGCGGGAGCAGGTCGCCCATGCAGTGGGCGTTTCGTATACGGTTACCCGCTCCAGCCGGTAGCGGTCAGACGCCAGCGCACGGTCAAGCACGGCAAAGATGTGCATTGCCATGTTCTCCGCCGTGGCGGGCTTGTCGCGATACTCGTCAAGATCGTTGAGGCTGGCATGGTCATAGCGGTCCAGCACCTCGCGGGCCACTACGGCCTTGAGCGCGTCAAAGTGCAGGATCATGCCCGTCTCGTCAGGCGTGCCGGAAAGCATGACCTGAAGACGGTAGGTATGACCGTGGAGCGTAGAGCACACGCCGTAGATGCGGCGGTTCTCCTCGTCGGATTTGCCGGGAATGCACAGCCGATGGGCTGCGTGAAAGGAAAACTCTTTGGTAATGGTAAGCATAATCCACCTATTGCCCGATGCCACGGCACCGGAGCGGGAGAGGGAGAATTTCTATAGCGGGTTGCCACTCGTCCGCTATGCGTTGAACGCGCCTTTGTTCACTCAAAGGAGATGATACGTCAAGGAAAGAAAAGAGCAAGCCCCGCATTACCGTTTGAGTATGTCGTCCGTAATCTCGAACACCGGCTCTTTGTACATGAAAGGTTTTCCGCCACGCTCCTTGAGCAGCCTCCTGTACGTATTGTAAATGACGAACAATTCCTCCAGCCCGAACAAAGCAAAAATCCAATAACAGTACCAATCCCCCCATCTGTCGCTCAGCACGACAGCAAACACCTCCACGATGCCTGCACATGCGATGAGGATCACTTGCACCAGCCTTCTGTTAACCGTCGAGCTTGGAATCCATCCACTGCGGATGCGACTCAACGTGTAAACGCGTATCCAGCGACGGGCCTTGTGCCGGAACAGCGCCGTCATTCCATACGCACCAACTGCAAACGCCCCGCAGACACCAAGGGCAAGGTCTCCATGAAATCCCATCGCCCTGTTCACAACAAGCCCCAACACCGCGGCAAGCAACCAGATGTTCAAAATGACGCAGGCGGGTTGACCTACCGTGTGTATCTTGCCGAACCGTACCCCGCCTATGGCATTACCATATTGCAACAGGTCTAAAACTGGCAGCCCCAGCAACAGCGCAACGCCCCTTGCAGAAAGGCCACGATGCGGCGCAACAATCAGCAATATCAGCAGCCCGGCAAAGGTGAAACTGAACTTGGCGCACCACCCACGCCGCATGAGCGAAGGGTACCCCGCTGCCGTTGGCAACATCCTTCCGAATGGCCGTCTGTAAAAGAAAATATGGGCCATCGGCACCAGCATGCCGGCGAGGATTCCCAAGGCGAGATAGCGTCCGAGCAGCATCTCCATATTCGGGGCAACTGTCGCATCACCCGTTACAATGTCATTGGCAACCGAGCTCACCATCAGAAGCAGCAACACCAGAACCCAGGCAAGGCTCTTTGGAACGCACTTGCGTGACAGGCGCAGCGAAAGCAGACGCAGCAACCTGCGCTCGGCATAGGCATAGCCCAGTGTTGCCAGCATGGCGCCTAATGCTACCGCCCCTGTGACAATTGTCTTCTGTTCCGGCTCCCAGCTCCCCTGCACCAGAAGGAACCAAAGCGCCAGGAAACCACACCACCATATGGCAAACACAGCCATGCGGAGAGCATTGACGCCCTGCTCCAGTTCCCGAAAGGAAATATATCTGCTTTCAAACTCTGCGCGCAGCAGGTGCTGCAATAAACGCGGCACCCACGTCAGACCGACAGGGGCAAGACAAAGAACAAAGAGCCATACGGCGGAACGCAGGGCATCGTCGTTGAAGGGAACGCAGAGAAGAGGAAGGGCCATGGCCGGAGCCAGAATGTACTTGAACCTGTAGAGAAAGGATCGGATATCCATGCCCGCTCCCTCAACACAAAACAGGACCGCTCTGCACGGAAGATTTCCGTGAAAGGCAGTCCTGCGTCTGACGGTCATACAAGGTATATCTGCGTTTCATATCACACTCCGTTCAAATAGCCCCCGCCCGCAATGCGGACAGGGTGTTTTCCCCGAGATATGATGCCCTTCCATGCCCCCATGGAAGTGCGTAAAGCGCATTCTTCAACTATGCGATATTGCAAGAATCATCAAGCGGAAACACCGCCCGGTGCGCTGGCTACCCGAACTGGTCCAGCGTCTTCATCATCTGCTTGTTTTCGTAGCTGAGGTATTCCTCAAGGTCGCGGATACACCAGTTGGTGAGCCGCTTGGTTCCGGTGATGGTGCGCGGGGAAACATTCTCGAAACGGGCGGCATAGGCAAAGGCGGCCTCTTCCATCTGCTCCTTCGGCACCACGGCATCCACCAGCCCCAATTTCAGAGCCTGCTGCGCCGAAAGTTCACGCTCTGCAAGCAGCAGTTCATATACGGCGCGGTTTCCCAGCTTTCGGGAGACGAAGTAGGGCAGCCCGCCCTTGGGCAGAGTGCCGATATCCAGATAGGAGTTATGGAAGACGCTGTCTTCGGCAACAATGCTGTAGTCTGCCGCCATGGAAACACCGAGGAAGAAGGTGAGCATATCGCCGCAGCAGGTATGTACCACCAGCTTGCCGGAACGCACCATCTCCAGCATCACCTGATTGACGGCGTTGCAGAAGCGGTGCGCTGCCTGCTTCTCCATGCCCTCAAGTTGTTCACGGAAGAAACGGACATACTCCTCAACCCCCACTCCGCAATAGGCGGTGCTGAGAATGATCACGGAGATATCCTTGTCCATGCTCAGCGAATCAAAGGCGTTCAGCACCCTGTCGCGCCTGCCGAGATCCTTGATGTTCTGGAAGAAGTCGCCGCACAATCTGAGCAGCGCGGCACGGCCTCGGCGTTCGATCTGGAGAATATCATCACAAGCCTGCTGATCCGTCATGGTACACCTCCTGTCCACCTGCAATCGACATGCATTCCTGCTCCCGAACAGCCCGCAACCCGGCATTCTGCCGCCGGACTGTTCGTTCCCGGCAGTTTGGTGTATACATATCACAAGCAATGAGCGCACACTATCATTTTCCTTGTACGCTCCGTCCTTGCCAGCAACGAACCTTATGCGTAGAGCGTGCTGGGCAGCCGCTCAGGAAAAGGCCGCCCAGTACGACACAACACCATCAACAGGCCAAGAACATATATGCCCCTTTCAGATCTGGACTCCACAGCGGCACATATCCGCCACGGCATCAAAACCGGCATCGCCGCCCTGCTTGCACTCGTCATCGCCTCTCTGCTCGACCCCAAGTTCGGCATGTGGGCCGTGGTTTCCTCCGTCATCGTCATGCAGGTGAACGTGGCCGAATCCATCCAGATGTGCTGGTATCGCTTCACAGGCACTGCCGTAGGTGCCGTCATAGGCATTCTCGGCATTGTTCTGTTTCCCCCGACATTTCTGGGCACCTCGCTGGCCCTTTTCACGACCGTAGGCTTCTGCGCCTACATGACGCGCCACAATCCCCGTTACCGCATGGCGGCCATTACCGTTGCCATCGTACTCATCGCCAGTCTGGGGGTTGAGAACCGGATAACTTTCAGCCTGATGCGTGTGGTGGAAATCGCCATTGGCGTGCTCTGCTCCTATGTGGTTTCCATCTGGATTCTGCCCGCCCGCGTGGGCGAGGCGCTGAAGGCCCGCCTGCAGAACCAGTTCTCCCGGGCAGCGGACACATACGGACAACTGGTGGAAGACTTCCTCGGCGACAGCGTCTCAACCACCGAGGAAACGCTGGCCCCCCTGCTGAAGGACATTGCAGGCAACCGCGACCTGTTCCGCAAGATGCTGCGCCATGAGTCACCGCTTTTTGACGACAACGCCTCGCTCATGGACAGGCAGATCGTGGTGCTCGAACAGTGCGCCCGGCATCTGGCAGGCATGCTGAGAACCGTGCAGGACATGCGCGAAGGCGGCTACAACCTCATCATGGCGCCGGAGATTCGTGCCGTGGTCACGGCATCACGCGAAGCCATGCGGGCCATAGGGGAAGGGGTTGCCCCAAGCGTAGAATCCCTGCGCGCCCTGCTGGACAAGTCTGACCGCAAACTTGAAGAACTACGGGAATCGGGTGCCACCAAGCGGTTCTCTGTACGCGAACTGGTGCAGGTGCTGGCCTTTTATCACTATGTACAGCGCATGGGCGAAGACCTGCAGACCGCCTTCATACGGCCGGACGGTTCCGCGCGCGTATAGTTGCGTATCCGACAGGGGGCTGTTCGTTGACAGCAGCAACACTGTCGGCATATGCTGAACGATACTCCGCAGTTCGGGAAGGTGGAGATTCCCGGCTGCAATCTCAGCCTGCAACCTGCCGCGAGCGTGCGGTCCGGAACGCTGTTGCAGGCCAGACCGCTTTTTTGCCCGTACGGGCGGATACACATGGAACAACGCATCGGCGAGGCGCTTGACCGCCTGCTTCAGCGCAAAGGCGCGGGAACAGGCTTCAAGCTTACGCAACTGTGGCGCAACTGGGATATGGTAATGGGGGAAGAGCTCAGACTTCTCGCCATTCCGCTCGGGCATCGCAAGACAACGCTGATCATAGGTGCGGAGGATAATATGGCGCAGCAGGAGCTGACCTATTACACCTATGAAATCATCGAACGGGTCAATGCGTTTTTGGACGAACCCTTTTTCGACAAGGTGCAGGTGAACCTTCTCATGGGCAAGCCTGCGCTGGACGAGCTGGAAATGCCGTCCATCGAGCGCTTTGTTCCCGAACTGCCGCCGCGGCCGGCGAAGTTGGGAACCCTGCTCGGCAAGCTCGACCCGGCCTCGCCGGTAACACGCTGTTACGAAAAATACGTCCGCATGTTTGACGATGCGGAGCGGCAGCGACACAGACACGAAGGAGATGACAGATGAGTGAGACCCAGACCTCTGCAACCCTCAACCCCGCAGACAAACCCCTCGACAAGATGACCGTCAAGGAGCTGCGTGAACTGGCGAGCACCCAATACCCCCAGATCAAGGGCATCTCCAGCCTGAACAAAGCCCCCCTCATCGAGGCCATTCAGGAAGCCATGGGCGCACCCGCCGCCCCTGCCGCTGCCCCCAAGGCTGCCGCCCCCAAAGCCCCCGCAAAGAAGACCAAGGAAGCAACCCCCAAGGCAAAGCTTGTTCGCCTGCCCGCTTTTGCAGCCGACCAGTGCGCAGCCAGCACTCCCGCCGGCAAGGCCAAGGCCGAAATTCAGTTCCTGCGTTCCTTCATGGCCGAAAACTCGGACAAGGCCGCCCGCACCGCTGCCCGCAAGCAGATGAAGCGCCTGAAGAAGCGCACCCGCCGCATGGGCGCAGCCCCGGCTCTCGCCGCTTCCGAAGAATAAATGCGGCATGTAAAAAATCCGCTTGACTTTCCGCGCACTGTTCCATAAAAGTGCCTCTCGCTGCAGGGGAACACCCCTTAGGCGAAAACAATCAAGCGTCCCCATCGTCTAGCCTGGCCCAGGACACCTGCCTTTCACGCAGGCGACAGGGGTTCAAATCCCCTTGGGGACGCCACGAGAACAAAAGCCTCGATCGAAAGATCGAGGCTTTTTTCGTTACTGGTACATCAGCAGACCTCTTCAAAACTCAACCAACAAACTCCAGCGTCTTGTTCCGGCCACAAAAAAGCCCCCGGCGGAGAACCACCGGAGGCTTTGGACCAACTATTCAAAACAATCACTACTGCACTGGTCGCAACATATAGGACGAAGACTCGTTTGCTATATCATTCACCTTCACAACCCTATACAGCAGGGCACTTGCCCCCTCTGCCGGAAGGTGGTCCTTAAACAGTTTACGGAAGCAATCGGTCGAACCATCCGGAGACATGAAATAACGGTACGCCCCGACAGACTGCACGAGCTCGGCCTGACGACTCTGCACCTTATCCCCTTCACCGCAAACCCCTTCCTTCGTCTGAAACTCTCTGACTCTGACGGGGAAATAACGATACGAGGCTGTACTCCAAAGCCCTTTCATCGGCCTGAGCACGGCGAAGAACAGTTCATCGTCTCCAAACACAACTCCGGCCTTCTCTGCAACGCCATACGTCTCGTAATAAGCCGTCACATCCTCACGCCAGTCCCGTGAAAGATAACGGAAGTAATACCCAGGCGTATCCCAGAAACAGAGCAACGCAAGCAGCACGCTGAAACCCACGACAAGGCGCTTTCGACACTTCTCTTCAAGGCCAATCTGCCCCACTTCTTTCTCAGCCAGTCGCCCTTCTCCCTCCGGTCCGAGCAGTATGGATACAGGGAACAGGAAATAAGCCATAAGAAATACGCCCGCATAGCGCGGCATGGACATAACGTTCAGCCCCTCGTACGGAGTAAATACAAAGAGCTCCAGATACAAGATGCTGATCAAATAGAACAGACAGGCACCGGTCAGCACAGCCCAGGCCGCAGCCAGATCACGCCTGCCACGCCTGCGCTTGGCCGCAGCCATAAGAAACACCACCGAAATACACACAAGCCAACCCACAACATGCAGCTTGGGCAGCTTACGGTAATCAGGCTCCAGCCCGACAGATTCGGCCGCCTTGAAAACCAGCCTGTCGGCATGGGAGATATTATTGATCGGCATGGAAGACAATGCAGCGAAGAATGCCTTAACGATACGCCTGTCCAAGTCCTGCGGCTCACCGGAAAGCATGGCGGAAATACGTTCTGCGGGCGCTCTGAAGGGGAGTTGCTTCTTAACGCTGTATACCTCGTTCCGAACCTTCCAGCTTGCATTCAACGCAAGCGGCAAGGCCAGCAGCAGTACAAGAGCCAAAACCGCGTTACGCCGCCCGGCATCACGGGAAAACAACTCCCTGCGCCAGACAACAAGGGTAAACAGCGCAACCAGAATCACCAAAACGATGCCGGGGCTCTTAATCAGGGTTATAGCCGCCGCCGCAAGAGACAACACGACAGCCTGCGCCCTCTCAACGCGAACGCGGAATACGAACACCAGCAGGGAGGCAAAGCCGATGCCCAGGAATACATCTACAAACAGCTTGAATAAGGCTCCGCGCCCCAAAGCCTGCACGACGAGAAAAATGCTCAGCACCAGCAAGGCAAGCGCCCCCCAATGCTTCCAACGCATGCGGGTAAAGAGAGGGGCGCCAATCATGCCAACAAGCATGGCATGACCATAATACAGTGTACTGTCCTTCATGGGCATGACGGAAAGACAGAAACGATGGAACAGCGCCGCACCGGGAAAGTATTCCTTCCAGCCGACAGGCACTTCATTGGTGACATAGCTATTATAATAGAACAAAGCCTTTGACGCCTTGGCCCAATACTCTGCTTCGGAAACGTAGTGGACAAGCGCATCGTGATTCATCACCCAGAACAAACTGATGAAACCGACGGGAACAAGCACTTCCGGCAAGACGAGAAGGTGCAGGTCACCACTTCTGGAAAGCCGCCGCACAGCCAAGGGCAATAACACAAGCCCGAGCCCCAGCAACACCCATGCAAACTGAAAGGCATGCATAAAACCCAAAGGATACATGCCGAGCATGACAATGCCCACTGCGGCAAAGAGATTGATCCCAGGATCCTTTCTGGTGAAACAGGTCAGGGCAAAACCGTAGCCGAGCACAGAAGCCAGAGGCAGCAGTGCGGAGGCAATGGATAAATCCATAAGACACTAATCCCGTTAGCTATGTTTGAAAATATACGTGCGCTGCACAACGAAGTTAAAGAAGAACAGCAGGGTTTCCGCAAAGAGTTTGGCGACAATGACATTCATGCCGGCAGCACTCAGCATACGGATAAGCAAATAGCTAAGCACGCCTGAAAAAACCACCAACCCAAGATATTTGGGCATGGACGAGGCGACACTATTATCACTGCGGAAGACTTTGCTGCGATTAAGGGAGTAATTCAGGCACAGGGATCCCAGCCTGCCGAGCACCTGACATCCTGCAATGTTCGGCCAGACAAGAAAGCCGATGGCAAAAATTACATTATCGACAACAGCGGACAGCACGGAGGATACGACAAAACGAAACAAGACCAGATAAATTCGCATAGAATCCATAATCGGATTAAAATGCGATGCTGCATTGTCGTCTATGTAGATAGTCTGAATGGCCACCTCATGAATCCGATACCGTCCCTTGCATTGCATGAGCATATCCATCTCGAACTCGTACCCGTTTGCATCAATGCTCAACAATTCAGGAAAGAACCCGGCAGGAATGCCACGAAGGCCGGTCTGAGTATCTGAAATAGACTGCCCGGTAAAAAAACGCATGAGACTGCGGGTAAGAACATTGCCGAAACGGCTCCTCAGCGGAACTCCTTCCCCAAAACTACGCACCCCAAGAATCAACGCCTCAGGATTACGCTCCAACTGCTCAGCCACCCGAACCACATCCTGAGGAAGATGCTGCCCGTCTGCATCAAGAGTGACCACCCCTGTCAAATCACGGCCCTTTTCCATTGCAAATTTAAGAGCCGTTTTGAGGGCTCCCCCTTTACCGCGATTGACCTCGTGCACAAGCACCTCAACCCCGAAGCCCTTTACCTCGGAGAAAAAGGGAGCACACACCTCCGCCGAACCATCGTTCACAACAATGATCGATTGTGGAGAAACGCCAGACTCTATAAGTCCTTGCACAACGGTCACAAAACTGCTTCCCGGCTGATACGCCGGAATAACATAATAAATCATACTATAACTCTCTACAATTACTCACAAAAAATAAAAACACGCAACCGCCGTGAACCAACATTATTCTTAGCAGCTCCCACCCCAGAAGGGTTGTCACTCACTACATGAAGAGCATAGGTATTGCAAACACAATCACCAGCACCGAGTTTGCCAAAAATCAAAAAACAAAACTACAGAGCACAACAACACATCTTAGAAAGCAAAAACCCAGACCACACAAGCATCAACGCAAAATAACAATTTCACCGCACTACATAATAAACACAAAACAACAACGACAAATCAACATATTCCACGCATAACATAAACGACAAAACCACACATCGCAAACACAATGAAATAATTACGAAACCAAAACCAGACAAACAAACCAACAAACAAATCAAATTTACAATATTATAGAACAAAAACATAGAATTGAAGACATGAGGCTGATGAATTAAATTCTAACAACACAGAGTAACAATTCGAATATCTAATTTTGTTAAAAATCAACGTCAGAAGAAAGAACCTGCACTTCCGTCGCTGACTAGCAAAGTGCCACACGGCGATACGTTGACATACTGTAATCGAAAGAAACTCAGCGCAATTTTCAAAACACCAGAATCAAACGTAACGCTTTTTAATAAAAATCAACCCGGAAGAACAATGCATCATATATCAAGATCCTCGCAACCGGCTTTGTCCCGAAGAAGAAGCATCCCAAGCACCCCCCCATTGTAAAGCTCAAAAAGAAGCTCAAGAAACTCAAAACCTCACGTTACCCAATATTACACCTCCATTGTCAGAACAAAAAAGCCATTCCGATAACCGGAATGGCTTGTTCTTGTGCTTCCGTTAAGCAGCTATATATCCAGCTACTTCTCAGCGGCCCCCTCCCATGCCGGCCACGGTGCCGCTCAGTTCCTTTGCAAGCTCGGTTAACCGCGCCACAGACTTTCCCGAACTATTCAACTCGTGTGAAGCATATGTTGCGGTCTGATGGATTTCCTCGGACGAACGGGCAATCTGTTCGTTGGTAACGCTCTGCTCTTCGGCTGCAGTAGCAATGGAGCGCACCTGGTCTGCCGTTCTGCCAGCAAGGCGCAGAATTGACTGCAAAGCGTCTCCCGCGCGCGTTGCCAATTCAACGGCGTGCTGAACCTTCACTATCGTTTCACCCGTGTTCCTGTTGTTCTTGTGCGTGCTTTCCTGTATGGCTCCCACATAATCCGCCACCTGTTTGGTCGCCTGCATTGTCTTTTCGGCCAGTTTACGCACTTCATCCGCCACAACGGCGAACCCACGACCGGCATCACCGGCACGGGCCGCTTCAATAGCAGCGTTCAGGGCAAGCAGGTTGGTCTGGTCAGCGATATCGTTGATTACGGAGATAATCTCGCCAATTCCCTCTGCCTGCTTTTCAAGCGTTTCCATGTCCTCTTTGAGCATCTCGCCCCGTTCGCTCACCTCGCGCACCGTTGCAATGACACCACTCACGATATCTGCTCCGCCGGTGGCTGTTTCGCGGGTGTCCGCAGCCAGTTGCGCCGAATCCGAAGCGCTGTGCGCTATATCGGC
Organism: Desulfovibrio mangrovi; assembly: GCF_026230175.1. NCBI lineage: Bacteria > Pseudomonadati > Thermodesulfobacteriota > Desulfovibrionia > Desulfovibrionales > Desulfovibrionaceae > Desulfovibrio > Desulfovibrio mangrovi. The sequence goes on along the minus strand of NZ_CP104208.1, from coordinate 3,467,249 downwards.
AACGGTGGCGTTCATCTGTTCAATGGCCGCGGCCACATTGGAGGTACGCTCCTTCTGGCTCTCCGCGCCGGACAGGCAGGAAGCCACAACAGACTCAAGATCACGGGCGGCGGATTCCAGTTCATCGCTGATTTTTGCAACTTCACCGGCACTCTGTGCCAACTTGTTGTTCTGTTCATTGATCAACGCCTCACGTTTTCGAGTCTCCGTAAGGTCAAAGAAGCTGGAAATGGCACCAAGCAGATTCCCGTCCATGTCATGAAAAGGAGTCGCCTTCACGTCTGCAACCACCCTGTTGCCCCGCCCTGTGACCAGCGTCATCTCCTTATGCACGTAGCTCCGTTGCCGGATCGCCTCGACACAAACACAGCCCGCTTCCCCTTCAGCTTCAAACAGGCGACTGGTGGGACCGCCAATATATTCCGCAGGGTCACCGCCCTTCTCTGCGAGTCGCAGCACATGATTATTGGTCCAGTCCACACGACCTTCGGCGTTAGTGACCACACATGGAACCGACAACCCTTCAAGCACGCCCTGCGCATAGGCTATGCGCTTACGCAGTTGCTGCACCATGAGATTGAGCGACTCCATCAGCACAGCCAATTCCCCGCTGAAGCCGCGAACATCGATCTCATTATATTCGCCCCTGGCAACGTCTTCGGCAAAGCGCTGGGCTGTCCGCAAAGGGGTCGTTATAGATCGCAGAACGAGCAGGCAGCTCAGCCCCAGAAGCACACCGACACCTCCAAGAGTCGCAAGCGCGACAAAACGCGCATCGCTTACAGCCCCTGAAAAGGCTGTCATGGATTCATCAAACCCCGCATCTTTGATGCGGATGAGTTCACCAAAATACTTTCGTGACTTCTGCGCCAACGGCGTAGCTGACTTGCCATACGCCTCATAATGCCCATGACGCTCTTCACGCGGCACAGATGCCAACTCGCGGGAAAAACGTCTGCCATCTTCCACAAATCCGAGTGCGGCCTCCTCCGCTCTGGCAACCAGCGCCCTTTCCTCATCATTTGCAGCAGTACCCCGAAGTACCTTGAAGCTGTCTCTGATATCGGCAATGCGCTCATCAAGCCTCTTCATATCCTTGTCATAGTCACTGCCCAGCATGATGTTGCGCGTCAACCTACTTATGTAGTTGATATCACGGTTAATGGCGAGCGTGGCCATCTTGCCGTCTATGTGGATTGCCTTAGTCTCCTCAAAAGCCCTGCCCAAACCTGACATCGCAGAAAGGGAAACAACAGCCATAACCCCCATGGCCAGCATCCCCGCAACGCTGAGCAGCAAAAAACGGGCTGAAATAGTCTTTATCCAGAACTTCATGGAAACACTCCTTGTTAGCATATGCAAAACCCACCTCAATAATGAGCGCGGACCAATTTGCAACCGCTGTTCCACAAAGAGACCGACTCCAACCACGTGAAATATTAACCCCATACCGGTATCGTTCTGCAAAGCGCAGATGACATCTGCTACGTGCATTTTACAGCAGATACATCACCCGACAGAAGTTGCCCCCACCCCCCCCTTCTGCTATTAAAATATAGATACGCCAAAACACCGGAGTCCCCCATGCATCGTAACGCCATCCCACGTTCTCTGCTCAGCCTTATTCTGTTGCTTGCAGTGCTGACAGGTGCTTCCATCGCCGGAGCCACACAGCCGGCTGCCGCAGACACAACGGAAGACTATCCCTTCACCAACCGCTATCAAGCCACGGTTTTCGGGACACCGCCGACGCTACGCTACCAGTTCAAAAAACGGATCACTCCGGTTACACCCTCTTTCAAATCCATCAGCATCAGGGACAGACAGGTTCCGGAGATTTTCTGGTACTGCGAATCAATCGAGTATTCCGAAATGCTGCAGCAGGGCGAGGCCCCGCTCATCTACATCATCGCCGGCACCGGTGGCCGCTTCAGCTCCTCCAAGATGGCGTTCCTGCAACGCCTCTTCTACGACGCCGGCTATCACACGGTCGCGTTGTCATCTCCCACGCATTTCAACTACATCACCAGCCTCTCCAAGCACGGCATTGCCGGCTACGTGCCCTATGACGTGGACGACCTTTACACACTCATGCAGTGGATACGGAAAGATGTGGAAGCCCGCCGCAAGGTCAGCGGTTACAGCGTCACAGGCTACAGCCTCGGAGCCATGCATTCGGCCTTTCTGGCGGAGCGGGATGCTAGGGAACAGCGTTTCAACTTCGACAAGGTACTGCTCATCAATCCCCCCGTGGACCTCTTCAGTTCCGCCACCACGTTCGACTCCTGGCTGAAGGATCCTGACGGCAAACATAGCCCCCAGAAGGCCATAGACAAGTTCATCCACAAGTTCTCGGAGTTCTATAAAACCGGAAATTTCGCGCGATTGGACAGTGAAGTACTCTACACGTTCTTCAACACCCTCGACATGGACGATATGGAACTGAAGCAGCTTATCGGAGCAAGCTTCCGGCTGACGGCATCGTCCATGATCTTCACGTCAGACGTCTGCCTCAATGCGGGCTACGTTGTCCCCGCAGATACGAAGCTGGATACGGCCAGCCCGCTGCTGCCCTACTTCACCACCGCCAGCAAACTTCCGTTCGAGGACTACTTCCACGAATTCCTGCTGCCCTACCTGCAATATGTGGACGCGGATATGACAGAAGAAAAGGCACTTGCAGACTGCTCGCTGCGCAAGATCGCCCCGTTCCTGAAAACCACAGACAACATCCTGCTGGTCGGCAATCTGGACGACCCCATCCTGCAACCGGATGAAGTACGCTTTCTGCAGGATACGCTGGGAGAACGCGCCACGTTTTTCGACAGGGGCGGACACTGCGGCAACATGCAATTTGACCAATTCGCCCGCGCCATGCTGCGCGCCATCACCCGATAGGAGCCAGCCATGCGTACTCTCAAACAGCACAACGCCACATTCCTCCACCTGACAGCCGCCATGCTCTGCCTTTGCATGCTGACAGCATGCGGCGCAAAACAAATCGCGCCGGAGCGGATGCTGGAGAAATCCGCCTTCCGTACGCCGGTTTCCCATGCCGTTGCCCCTGAGATGCATGACGAGTTGAACAACAATTCCATGCTGTTCGTAAACGATCCGGCCGAACGCATAAACAGAACCATCTACACGTTCAACGCCCGTCTCGACCGCGCCGTGCTTATTCCCGTTGTCACCGGCTATCAGGCTGTCGTTCCCCCGCAGATACGTTCCGGCGTCTCTAACGGCATAAGCAACATCAACGAAATTCCGCGACTTGCCAACGCCATGCTGCAGGGCAACCCATCCAAGAGCGGCATCATCGCCGCCCGCTTCATCATCAACTCCACTCTCGGCATTGGCGGACTATTCGACCCGGCCACCGAGCTTGAATTCTATCAACAATCTGAAGATTTCGGGCAGACGCTGGGCGTCTGGGGCATTCCGCAGGGAGCCTACGTGGTTCTGCCTCTCTACGGCCCCTCCAGCATCCGCGATACTGCAGGCACTGCAGGCGACATGCTCTTTGCCTACTACCAGATGGAATACCTGTATGACCTTGCCGAGATCGACAACCGTGAACTGGCCCGCAATACCAACACGGTTGTCCGTGGCATCAACACGCGATCCGGCATTCCCTTCCGGTACTATACGATGGACACCCCCTTCGAATACGAAATACTCCGGTTCGCCTACATGAAGGCACGGCAACTGGAAACTGAACGATAAGCTTCCCACCCCAAAAAACACCGCCGCAGACCCGAAAGGCCTGCGGCGATATTTTTTGTAAGAACAACAACTCACCGGAAATATCATATCCCGCATGGACAGGATGCCATAGGTTAGTCAGAAGGCCAACTATGCGACTTTTCTGTATAAGAATACTGATCATGCGGGAGTGACAATGGGAAGGGTCAATGCATCCGACTTACGTGCAGGAATGGTGCTTGCCTCCGATGCCGTTGGCACCAACGGTCGGTTGCTGTTGCCCAAGGGGACGACGCTGGAAGAACAGCACATTCGGGTGCTGAAAATCTGGGGAGCGCTGGATGCCGACATTCAGCACATGTCCGGAGATGAAGCATCCCAGGCATCACTTGACGACATCCATGAAGAACACCTCAAAGCGGCGCGGAATTTCGTGGACTGCCTGTTCGACGATGCGGACCTGACGATTCACCCCATGCACGAACTGCATACGGCCTGCATCAAGCTTTACGGTGCCCGGGCAGAAGCGGGACAACAACTCTCCCCCGACGCATTCAACTGGACCCCCATACCGCATCCGGACAACATCCCCCAGACAGCCCTGAATGAATTCGTCAGTACGGACAGAGGGCTGGCCTCGTTCCCCGACATCTATTTCCGCATCAACAATGCGCTGGAAGATCCAAGTTCCACTGCAAACAAACTTGCGGACGTCATCTCAAAGGATCCCAGCATCAGTGCCAAGCTTCTCAGCCTGGTAAACAGTCCGTTCTATGGATTCGGGCAACGCATTGATTCACTCAGCCGCAGTGTCGCGCTGGTGGGGGCACGCGAGATCAGCCAACTGGCTCTTGGCGTAGCGGTAATGGATCTTTTCATCGGAGTGCCGGACGGTCTCATCACCGTTCGCGGATTCTGGCAGCATTCAGTTGCCTGCGGCGTACTGAGTCGCATCCTTGCCTCCCATATCACCGGCATGCAACAGGAACGCTGTTTCGTCATCGGCCTGCTCCACGATATTGGCAGGCTTGTCATGCTCAAGCTGGCCCCCCAGCACGTGGCCTGGGCTCTCAATCAATCCCGCACGGAGCACATCCCCCTGAACGAGGCGGAACAATTCGTCTTCGGCTTCGATCATACGGACGTGGCAGAAGCCCTGTTCAAGCGCTGGAACCTGCCGGAAGAATTACTGGACGGTGTCGCATCACATCATGACAACGACGCATTGCCCCCCAGAGAAGCCGCAGTATGCGCCACGGCGGACACTCTGGCCATTGCCATGGGCTATGGCGCCAACGGCTCCATCACGGTACGGACCATCCCTCCCGCAGTCTGGCAGTCCCTTGATCTGCCCGACAGCGTGCTAGAGGCGACAATGCTGGCTGCTGAACGACAGATACACGACATCACAAGCATTTTTCTCAATTGAACACCATGACGCAGGAACAGATCATCCAGTTTCAGGAAAAGCAGCTCGAACTGCTGCGACGCGAACGGGCCGCCGCCATGGAGGCACTCGACCTTGCCGCCTCGCTGGGCAGTTTTGCGCCCTCCCTGTCACAACACTCGGACTGTCTGCCCATTTTACGGGAAACCTGTCTGCGCGCCCGCAAAATGATAGAGATGGAAGGCATTGCCATCTATCTGGCGCAGGAGGGGACCTACGATTTCTCCTTGCATTATTGCGATAATCCCGAAGTAGCGGACAAGATCGAGCACGAAATCAACGGACTTATCGCAGACAACTCCTTTGCCTATGCCCTGAAAACCAACGAACCGCTTTTCTTTCTCACACAAAACGGCGGGCAGCACATACTGTTGCACGTGATCAGTTCCGCCTCCCGCATCAAGGGAATGCTGGCAGGCATTCTCCGGCAGGACAAAGACAGCATTCTGGATACCACGCGCAAACTCTTCTCCGTGGTCATGCTCTCCGCCGCCCATGCCATGGAAAGCCATGACGTGAACAAACTCTTTGCGGAAGACAACAAGAGGCTGGAACATAAGGTACAAATCCGCACCCACGCGCTTGAAGACACCAACCTGCAACTCAAGCTGATTTTCAACTCCATCCAGACAGGCGTACTCATCATCAATGCGGAAACACAGATAATCCACGATGCAAACCCTGCAGCGCTGGCCATGCTCCACTGCAATGCGGACGACCTTATCGGCAAACCATGCGCAAGCACCATCTGCTTCGAGCATCAGACCAACTGCCCCTTCCATTCCGACTCTGCCCTGCGCCACAACACCGAGCGCACCCTGCGCACCATCAGTGGAAACGAAATTCCCATCATTGAGAACGTCAACGAGATCATGCTGAGCGGACAACGCTATTTCCTGAAAAGCTTCATGAACATCTCCGAGCAGAAAAAGCTGCAGCAACTCAAGGAAGACGTTGAACGCATCACCCGCCACGACCTCAAATCGCCGCTCAACGGCATCATCAATCTGCCCGACATAATAAACGAGGTAGGCCCGATCAATGACGAGCAGAAGGAAATGCTCAAACACATCAAAGAGTCCGGCTACAAGATGCTCAAGGTCATCAACATGTCGCTGGACCTCTACAAGATGGAAACCGGAGCCTACACCTTTGCACCGGCACCGGTAGATATCCTGCAGGTCATGCATAAAGCGTTGATGGATCTGGCCCCCCTGTTCAGCGCCATGCAGTTGACGCACGCCATCACGCTTGATGGCAGCCCGCAACCAACTGGAAAGAAAATACTCGTGAAGGGAGAGGAAACACTGCTCTATTCGCTCCTCTCGAACCTGCTCACCAATGCAGCCGAAGCCTCGCCGCGCGAGCACCACATAAGCGTGGGCATCCTTGCCAAGGGCGAAAGAATTACCGTGGACATTCACAACTTTGGTGTTATTCCAGCCGAAATCCGAGACAAGTTTTTCGGCAAGTACGTCACCTTCGGCAAGAAGGGCGGCACCGGTCTCGGAACCTTCTCTGCCAAGCTCATTACAAACACGCTGGGAGGAAGCATTTCCTTCACGACCTCGGAAACGGCAGGCACCTGCATCACTGTCACGCTCCCCACCCCCTGAGGCACGGTCCCCCCTGCCCTGTTCCCTCTTCTCTCTCCTCGCATTTCAGGATATGCTGTTGCTCCGGTTTGCAATGCCGGCAAGAGCTTCACGCCCCGTTCATATTCCGAAGATTTTGGGCTGGCAGCTTCCCCCTCCCCAAACGAACGCAGAGTAGCACCATGCAAATATATTTCATTCCAGATACCGCCCGCCGTCCGTCCGGCCGACACATAGTATTGCCCGTCCTGCTGTCCCTGTTTCTGTCTCTCTGCCTTGCGGGGCAGGTTGCGGCAGAAGCCACCACATCCCTGCAGGGACTGCTGGAGGTAAAACAGCGCGAACTGACTATGCTCACCAATGCCGAAGAGGGCATTGCGGAGTCCGTGGATCAAAGCCTTGATGACGCCAAAAGCGCTTACGGCACCATACGGAAACAGTATGAAGAAGCCCTGCTTGCGCAGGGCCTCTCCCTCGCATCGCCCATTGAAGAGCGCTCCCTGAGCCGCCAGTTGCAGGCGCTGGAGCGCCGCCTCTCCAAGACACTGGAATCACTACAGGATATCAGTGATCAGGCGAGTGTGCGTCTCGACAGACTCGGTACCATCAACACCCGCAGCGACTTTGTGGCCCGCACCGATCTTTCCGACGACATGCAGGCCTTTGTAACAACCTACCTACGGCAGATCATGCAACTTCGCGCCCGGCTTGATGCCCAGCAGAACAAGGCTGAAACCCAACTCAAACAGGTGAAGGTTCTGCTGGACAAGATACGCACCAAGCGCAAACAGAAGGAAGAAGGCCTGGCAACCCATTGGAAGGAATATTTCTTCCGGAACACAGACCCCCTTGTCTCGGTGGAACTCTGGAGGCAGCCCGGCTCCGTACCGCTCTGGCTGTCCGTCCGCATGGTCGCCTTTACGCAGGAGCTCTCCCTGCTGGAAAGCAAGGCGTTTTCCGCAGCCCTGCTGGCCTTGTTCGTCTTCACCGTGGTGGCTAGCGGCGGCATCCCCCTGATGAGGGCGGCCCTGCGCGGGGAACCGGTTTCGAACCATGTTGCAGCAAAACTGCACCGTTCGGGCCTTACCGGAACAATAGGCTTTGCGCTGGTCATGGCGGATATGCGCGTATTCGGTGGAGCCGCCCCCTCGTTCAGCGTATTCAGTTGGTTCCTGTTCGGATACGGCGTGCTCATGGGATCCAACGCCATCCGCAGGGTGGTGCTCCCGAACTTCAGCAACATTCCCAAGACTCCATTGTCATGGCTGTTCCTGCTGGGAGGCCTGATGCTGGTGAGCGAGATGCCGAACAGACTGGCCGTCCCCCTGTGGGCCACAGCCTCTCTTGTATTTCTGGCGTTCATGCTCCGCAGGCATATGAAGAATTCTTCACGGGGTACGGCCGCCCTCTCCATCTGGTTCTGGATGGCAGTGCTCTTTGCCCTGCTTGCCATGGCAGGGTATGCCCGCTTCTCAGCGTTTATCTGCATGCTCTGGTTCGTAAGCTACGTTGCCTACGGGGTAAGCACGGGACTCATGGCCACGCTCAACCGCAGCCTCTCATCCCTGCCCGATGAAGGCGGTTACGTCATGCTCAAAGGTGCCATTCTCGGGCTGGCCTCACCGCTGGTCTGGACAGGTTCGGCGAGCCTCGGCCTGTATTGGCTCTACCAGTTCCTCGGCGAGGGCATCCTGCGCACCGTGGGAGACCTGACCATCAGCTGGGAAGGCTTCTCGCTCAAGTTCGCCAGCGTGCTGCTTCTGGCCATTCTGTTCTACGTCACCCGCGCCTGTTCGCATCTGGCAAGAGGGGCGCTGGACCGCATGGCCGAACGATGGCCCAAGGGACAGCGAGGCTCCGTGCTGTCGCTCAAGACCATGGCCAACTACGGACTGTGGTTCGTCTACGGCCTTGTGGGCCTGCATATCCTCGGGGTCAGCCTGACCAGCCTCACGGTTGTTGCGGGTGGTCTTTCCGTGGGTATCGGTTTCGGCATGCAGACAATCTTCAACAACTTCTTCAGCGGCCTTATCCTGCTCTTCGGCCGCTCCATACAGCAGGGCGACATCATTCAGGTGGGCGACCTGTGGTGCACCGTGCGCACCATCAACATCCGCGCCACCGTAGTGGAGACCTTTGACAACGCCTCGCTCATCATTCCCAACTCGGACCTTGTGACCACGCAGGTGACCAACTGGACCAAGAACAACGCCACCATCCGTCGCGACCTGCTGGTGGGCGTGGCCTATGGTTCCGACACCGAACTGGTCCGCAAGACCCTGACGGCCGTGGCCGAAGCACATCCCCATGTGCTGCGCCGCCCCCAACCGGCCGTGCTCTTCAACGACTTCGGCGCAAGCAGCCTCGACTTCATCCTGCGCGTGTGGATTAACGACATAGACAACGCCCTGACGAGCATTTCCGAACTGCGCTTTGCCATAGACAAGGCCTTCCGCGAAGAGGGAATCGAAATAGCCTTCCCGCAGATGGACCTGCACATTCGCACGGCTCCGGCCCTGCAGGAACTGCAGGCTGCGCAGGTCGCCCAGGCGAAACAGGCTCCGAAAAAAACGATCTGCCGTCAGGACACCACGCCCGACCACGACGAGGAATAACGGCAGAAACCACAACCACGTTTCCGGTAAGATGAAAGGGGCTCCCGAAGATGATTCGGGAGCCCCTTTGGCATTCAACCGGACAACGGCACTACAACACTTTATCCATGTGCACGAACACCAATGATCCAACCAGCAGCCCGGCCATGGTGTAGTTGAACATGCGACGGCGGAAGGCAGTTTCGAGAAACCGCCTGATCTTCACGCCCACAAGCGCCCACATGCCGATACTCGGCGGAGTGACCGCCAGAAAGACCAGCGCAATGATGAAGACATCGTGCATGGCGTTCCGTTCATCCGCAAAGGTGGCCACGGCGCCCACCACCATCATCCAGCATTTGGGATTCACCCACTGAAAGAGCAACCCCTGCATGAAGGTCATGGGTCTGCCCGCCCCGCCGCTGTCCACGGGCGCGGGTGGTATGTTGGCTATCTTCCACGCCAGATAAAGCAGGTACGCACCGCCAACCCACTCCAATGCCGTATGCACGGCGGGAAATTCCATGAAAACCCTTCCGAGTCCCAGCCCCACGGTCAGAATCATCGTCTGCATGCCGCACGCGATGCCGAACATATGCGGCAGCGTCCGGCGGAACCCGAAGTTCGCGCCGGAGGCCGTCAGCATGATGTTGTTCGGTCCGGGTGTCGCTGTCATGGACAGGCAGAACAACATAAGCGGCAGGAGATTGGCGGTCAGCGAAAGACCGTTCGTCACTTCCATGGCAGCCTCCATTCTGTTTACGGTGTGCAAATTTCGCCGCCACACTCCGACCATTCAGGAGGGGCAGCATCCAGTCTGCCATGCATAGTATTGACACAATCCCACAGTCAAAATATCAATTGTCACCATGACAATAAAAGATCACCTGCTCAACGCCATGCGCAACGCCACGACAGCGGAAACCGACGCACCCGCCACTGCCAGACCTCGCTATCTGGCCATTGCGGACGCCATTGAAAGTGCCATCCGCAGCGGCACCCTGCTGCCGGACGCCGCCCTGCCCACCCAACGCGAGGTGGCGGACCTGCTCGGCGTGACCGTGGGCACCGTGACACGCGGCTATGCGGAAGCGGCCCGCCGCGGCCTTGTGCGCGGCGAAACGGGCAGGGGAACCTTTGTTCTCTCGCAACGCATGACCTTCGCCCATATCGGCAGGGACACGCTCATGGCGGACGGCAGTCCCCGTGTGGACCTCGGCCTGAACACGCCCTTTCACTCACTGGACCCCGACCTCGGCACGGCGCTGACAACGCTTGCCGCGCGACGGGACATCCAGCATCTGCTCTACTACCACCAGCCCCGCGGTCTGCTGCGGCACCGGGAAACCGGCGTACGCTGGGCCGCCCTGCACCGCTATGAAGCTTCTGCCGACAACGTGCTTGTCTGTTCCGGGGCTCAGCACGGCATGACCGTTACCTTGGGAGCACTCTTTTCTCCCGGCGACCGCATTGCCGTGGAAAGCCTTACCTACCCACTCATCAAGCCGCTGGCCAAACGCCTGCGCCTGCAGCTCGTTCCCATTCCCATGGACGAACAGGGCATGCTGCCGGACGCCCTTGCCGCAGCCTGCGTGCAGGAAACGGTGCGCGGACTGTATATCATGCCCGGATGCCAGAACCCCACCCTCGCCCACATGCCGGAATACCGCCGCCACGAAATTGCCGCCGTATGCCGCCGCCATGGCATACGCATCATCGAGGACGACATGTACGCCCTGACGCTGGATTCCGTGCTGCCGCCCATCTCGGCACACGCACCGGAACTAGGCCATTTCATCGCCTCAACCTCCAAGGCGCTTACCGGTGGATTACGCACCGCATTTGTCTGCGCCCCCCCGGAATCCGTGCGTCGCATAGAGGCAGCCATAGAGGCATCAATCTGGATGTCCGCCTCGCTCATGGCGGAAATTGCCACACTGTGGATCGAAGACGGCACAGCCGCCCGTGTGCTTACCGTCAAGCGGGCCGAAGCGGCCGCCCGCAACCAGATCGCCCGCGAGATACTGGGAGAATGGCAGTTTTGTGCCCACCCCACCGGCTATTTCATCTGGCTCCGCCTGCCGAGGCGCTGGCGGTCCGTGGAATTTGCTGAGGCCGCCGCAGAGCGCGGCGTTTCCGTTGCCCACATGGAGCACTTTGCCGTCGGCTATGCCCAGCCCGAACAGGGAGTGCGCGTTTCCCTTTGCGGCGCGCAGGACAGGGAGAGCCTGCGCAACGGCCTGACCGTGCTGGCCGAACTACTCAAGCTGTAGCCAAAGCTCCACAACACCACCCCTAACGGGACACGCGAACAAAGCCCGCGTGTCCCGTTTTCTTTTCACGGTCCCCCCGCATAAGCCATACCCGCAACATCTGGCCTTTCGCGCCCCGCGTGCAGAGCACGGCGCAAAGCTGCGCCTCTCAGCAAGCCACACGCTTCTTTCTGAACGGACATGCCCACCCCACGGCAGCAGCCGCTCCACGAGCACGAGTAGCAATGAATAATTTTTGTTATTTCACTTGTGCTATCTTTTTATATTTCGTAACACGGTGCAAGTGCTGTAGTCGAAAGACGCAAACGTGTAACCAGTTAAAGGAGTTGTCTATGTCTGGATGCAAAGCCAAGCATCCCGCTGCCGCTCCGGCCTACCTGTCAGGGCTTGAGCCGCCGGCAACGGGACAACGTGTGGAAATGGAAGGGGTGACTTACAAGATTGCCGCTCCTCGCGGCATTGATCCCGGCACGATTTTCTTCGTGCAGGTGGATACGGAAAAATGCATGGGCTGCGGCGAGTGCGAAAGCCACTGTCCCACCGGCGCCATTCAGGAAATGCACCCCGATGGCCAGCGCGGCATTGTGGACCCCGTCGCCTGTGTCAATTGCGGCCAGTGTCTTGCCAACTGTCCCTACGGTGCCATTCATGAAGAAGTCTCCTATGTAGGCGAAATCCTCGAAAAGCTGCGCGACCCCGACACGGTGGTCGTTTCCATGCCCGCTCCCGCAGTGCGTTACGGCCTCGGCGAATGCTTTGGCATGCCCACCGGCACGTACGTAGGCGGCAAGATGCACACGGCGTTGCGCCGTCTGGGCTTCGGGCTGATCTGGGACAATGAGTGGACCGCAGACGTCACTATCATGGAAGAAGGCACCGAACTGCTTGAGCGCGTCAAGCACGGTAACAAGCCTCTGCCCCAGTTCACTTCCTGCTGCCCAGGCTGGGTGAAGTTTGCAGAAACCTTCTACCCGGACCTGAACGAACACCTCTCCACCTGCAAATCCCCCATCGCCATGCTCGGCCCGCTGGCCAAGACCTATGGCGCAGAACAGAGCGGCATTGCGGGCAAGAAGATGTACACCGTGTCCATCATGCCCTGCGTCGCCAAAAAGTTCGAAGGCCTGCGCCCCGAAATGAACGCCAGCGGCCATCGTGATATCGATGCCACCATAAACACCCGAGAACTGGCATGGCTGATCAAGCAGGCGGGCATCGACTTCGTGAATCTGCCTGAGGAAGAGCCGGATCCCGCGCTCGGCATGTCCACCGGTGCCGCCACCATCTTCGGCACCAGCGGCGGCGTTATGGAAGCGGCGCTACGCCTTGCCTACGAAGTGCTCTCCGGCGACACGCTCGCCAATCCGGACATCAAGGTCGTACGCACGCATGAGGGCATCAATACGGCCGACATTCCCGTGCCCAACTTCGGCACCGTGAAGGTAGCCGTGGTCAGCGGCCTGCAGAACGCCGCCAAGCTGTGCGACGAAGTACGCGCAGGCAAGTCGTCCTACCACTTCATCGAAGTCATGACCTGCCCCGGCGGCTGCGTGAACGGCGGCGGCCAGCCTCTGGAACCCGGCATGCTGCAGTCCTCACTGTTCCGCAGCACCATCGCCAAGATCAACCGTCGCTACACCCAGCGGCGCGTAGGGTAGGAGGCCGTCATGAAAAACATTGCAACCATGTCCAGACGCGGATTCATCAAGCTTGCCGGATTCACCTGCGGCTACGCCGTGCTGGGCTTCAATATGACCCGCGAAGCCGTTGCCTCCACGCTGGAATTCATCGGCATCCGCCAGCAGTCCGTGTACGACGCCGACCGCAAGGTCTACGCCATCCGCAAGTCGCAGGAAAACCCCATGATCAAGAAGCTCTACGCCAAGGACGGCTTCCTGCATGAAGGCCCCTGCGGGCACGAATCGCACCACCTGCTCCACACTCACTACAGTGACCGGAGCGCAGGCCTGAAGGCCCTAAAGGCCAAGGGCGTGAAACTGGCTCTGTAACCAGACCGTGATTCCTACGGGCAGCCTGCGGGAAGGAGCAATCTGAACCTCAGGGCCGCCCTTGTATCCGCCGGATGGAGCTCAAGCGCCTGACGACACCTCACCGGCCTGCCCGTAAGGACCATGCGACACGATGCACAACACAAGGACACTCACTGACATGGACAAGCGCATGGGCGTCGTCAGCGTCATCGTTGGCGACAGAAACAGGGACGCAGGCATGGTGAACGACATTATCAGCCGCCACGGTGAACTCGTCCTCGCCCGCATGGGCGTTCCCTGCCGCGACAGGGGTATAAGCGTCATCGCCCTCATCATCGAGGCGACAACCAATGAGGTAGGCTCGCTCACCGGCCAGTTGGGCAGCCTTCCCAGCGTCAGGGTCAAATCTTCACTCGTGTAATCACGGAGGCGGATATGCAGTTGGATACAAAGGGACTCACGAATTTCATAGACGAAGCAGCCATCTGGAATACCGTGCAGGCAACGGAAAATCCTGATGCCGCGCGCGTGCGCGACATTCTGAACAAGGCAAAGGAAGCCAAGGGCCTGACGCCGGAAGAAACAGGCTGCCTGCTGCAGGTTGACGATCCGGAACTGAACGAGGCCGTGTTCGAAACGGCGCGTACGGTCAAGCAGACCATTTACGGCAACCGGATGGTCCTCTTCGCGCCGCTCTACATCACCAACGAATGCGGCAACCGCTGTGCGTACTGCGGCTTCAAGGCGGACAACACGGAACTCGTCCGCCGTACGCTCTCACCGGAGGAAATCCGGCAGGAAGTGACCGTGCTGGAGAATCTGGGCCACAAGCGCCTGTTGCTGGTCTACGGCGAACACCCCAAATTCGGGGCGGACTGGATAGCGGAAACCGTGCGCACCGTATACGACACCGTTTCCGAAAAGAGCGGCGAAATACGGCGCGTGAACATCAACTGCGCACCGCTGGACGTGGAAGGCTTCCGCACCCTGCACGAGGTGGGCATAGGTACCTACCAGTGTTTTCAGGAGACCTACCACACCGGCACCTACGCCGCCCTGCACCCCAGCGGACACAAAAAGCACTTCCTGTGGCGTCTGTATGCCCTGCACAGGGCCATGGAAGCAGGCATTGACGACGTGGGCATGGGCGCGCTGCTCGGCCTGTACGACTACCGCTTCGACATCCTCGCCCTGCTTTCGCATGCGGCGAAGTTGGAAAAGCAGTTCGGCGTGGGGCCGCACACCATTTCGTTCCCCCGTCTGGAACCCGCCCTCAACGCCGACATCGCGTACAATCCGCCCCATGCCATCTCGGACGAGCAGTTCAAGCGGCTGGTGGCGGTACTGCGTCTGGCCGTTCCCTATACCGGCCTCATCCTCAGCACCCGCGAAGGCAAGGAAATGCGCCGCGAGCTGCTGGACCTTGGCGTGTCGCAATTGAGCGCGGGTTCGCGCACCTACCCCGGGGCTTACGCCGACCCGAACTACGACCGCCCCGACGTGCAGCAGTTCTGCGTGGGCGACAACCGCAGCCTTGAAGAAGTCATTCAGGAGATCGTGCATCAGGGCTACATCCCCTCGTGGTGCACGGCCTGCTACCGGCTCGGCAGAACCGGCGAGCATTTCATGGAACTGGCCAAGAAGGGCTTCATTCAGGAATTCTGCCACCCCAACTCCCTGCTCACCTTCAAAGAATACCTGCACGATTACGCCAGCGACGACACCCGTACCATGGGCCTGCCGCTCATTCAGCGGGAAGTGGACGACTTCCCCGTCAAGCGGCGCGATCTGGTGGCAACACGTCTTCATCGCATCGAAAAAGGCGAACGGGACCTCTACCTCTAGCCTTTATCAGGAATATCCCTGCCAGGATGGGTTGACAAACACCGGTCGACCCACAGAAAACAGGAAGGACCGGGTTCCCCTGCCCGGTCCCTCCCGTTTCCTTCCTTACGCTCAGGAGATAGCGCATGTCTTGCCACACCCGCACGGAACAGGATCAGTTCGGCAGCCTTGAGATACCGGCAGAAGCCCTGTACGGCATCCAGACCGCACGGGCCGTAGCCAACTTCCCCCTGTCCGGCTACCGGCTGCCCGCCGTATTCATCCGCGCCTATGCGGAGGTGAAGCTCGCATGCTCCCGCGTCAACGCCGCACTCGGTCACCTGCCCGCCCCCGTGGCGCAGGTGGTGGAAACGGCCTGTCATGAACTCATCCGCGGCGAGCATCACGACCAGATCGTGGTGGACGCCTTTCAGGGCGGGGCAGGCACCTCCACCAACATGAATTTCAACGAGGTGGTCGCCAACCGTGCGGCCATGCTCATGGGTCAGCCCTGCGGCTCAGGCGCGGTACACCCGCTGCACCACGTGAACCTGCACCAGTCCACCAACGACACCTACCCCACAGCCCTCAAGGTCGCCGTGCTGCATGAACTGAAGGCACTGGAGCAGCCCGTGACAGCCCTGCAGGAAACCCTGCAGCGCAAGGAGCAGGCACACCGCGACGTGCTCCGCCTCGGCCGCACCGAACTGCAGGACGCCGTGCCCGTGACGATGGGCATGACATTCGGTGCATGGGCGGAAGCCATTGCCCGCGACCGCTGGCGCATCTTCAAATGCCGCGAACGCATCCGTCAGGTGAACCTTGGCGGTACGGCCGTGGGCACCGGACTCGGCGCACCGCGCGACTACGTGCTGCGCGTGACCGACGAACTGCGGCGCATCACGGGACTCAAACTCTCGCGGGCCGAGAATCTGGTGGATGCCACACAGAATCTGGACGACTTCGTGGAGGTCTCCGGCATGCTCAAGGCCTGCGCCGTGAACCTGCTGAAAATCTCAGGCGACATTCGCCTGCTCTCCAGCGGCCCTTCCACCGGTCTTGGCGAACTGCGCATCCCCGCCATGCAGACCGGTTCCACGGTCATGCCGGGCAAGGTCAATCCGGTCATACCGGAAGCCGTGGCGCAGGCCGCCCTGCGCGTCATGTCCAATGATGCGCTGGCCGGACAGGTGGCCGCCCTCGGCAATCTGGAGCTCAACCAGTTCATGCCGCTCATGGCCCACAGCATTCTGGAATCGCTTCACCTGCTAAGACAGGCCGTTACCCTGCTGCACACCCGCTGCCTCGCACAGGCGGAACCGGACGCGGAACGCTGCCGCGAGCATGTGAACGACGGCGGCGCGCTCGCCGCAGTGCTGGTCCCGGCCGTGGGCTATGCCCGCGCCGAAGCCATTGCCCATACGGCACAGGAAAAAGGCATTTCCCTTGCCCAGGCCGCAGCCGAAGAACTCGACATGCCGGAAGAGGCCATTGCCGCCCTCCTCTCGCCGGAAAGGATGCGTCAGTTGGGATACACGGAAGAAACCTACACGGCATTCAAAGCAGATACCGCAAAGAGCGAGGATGAGGCGTGATCACAGCCGGAGTGCAACAGCTCAATCTGCCGGAGCGCATTGCGAACGCCAAATGCCGCATTTGGTTCCACGCGCCGCCGTACGGGCGATTTGCGGCATCGGCCCCGCTGTGCGACGCACTGCATGCCGCCCTGTCCCGCGCCGACGGCCCGAACCTGACGGTCGCTACGCTGCCGGATTTGGACAGCCACCCACAGATCGCATGGCTCCCTGACTTCATGCGCCTGCTCAGGCCCCGCAGCAGCAGGGACGACATCCGGCAGGAACTAGCCGCATCCCATACTTTTTTAGGGCAACTGGCAGACCATTACGGCCATCGTGTATCCATACATACGATACTGCTGCGCCCCAGCCTGCCGGTACTGCTTGTTGACGACACCATCTGCTTCGGCCATTTCGCCCGCAGCGCCGTCATGACGCCGGACGGATTCTGGTGTACCGTAACCGCTCCCGTGGAGAGACTGCTGCAGCTTGCCGGAGAAGGCGTGCTGCCCGATGAGGTTGATACGACCAGGACATCCGATGCGCTCAATGCCCTTTCGCCGGAACATCGCGCCGCCTTCCGCATCATTGAGGAATGTGTCAGCACCACGCGCACTGCCGCATCAACCACCATGCTCCCAAAACCTTCCAGCACGAAACCATGACCATGCAGCCCAGTATAATACGCGATGCCCTGCTCGCACCCGATGCCGACCCTCTATTCGCAGAGGCCCGTGCCCTGCGCGACCGCGTGTTCGGGCGAGAGGTGTTCCAGCGCGGCGTGGTGGAATTTTCCAACCACTGCCGCAAGAACTGCCACTATTGCGGCCTGCGCGCCGCCAACACCGAGTTGCAGCGCTTCCGGCTTGATGCGGAGGCCATTCTCGATGCGGCCCGCACGGCGGTGGAACTGGGCATGGGCACCGTGGTGCTCCAGTCCGGCGAAGAGGAGACGGCGGACATCCGCTCCATCGGCGACCTCATAGGCCGAATCAAACGGCTGGGAGACATTTCCGTCACGCTGTCGCTCGGCGACCACAGTGAAGACGCCTATCGCTATTGGCGCGACTGCGGCGCGGACCGCTATCTGCTCAAGATGGAGACCTTCAACCCCGAACTGCACGCACGCCTGCGCCCGGGACAAAACGTGGCAGAACGGCTGGCGCGGGTGGAGACGCTCTGCCGTCTCGGCTATGAAACAGGTTCCGGCATCATCACCGGCCTGCCTGACATGACGCCCGAGATTCTGGCGGAAGACCTTCGCTTGCTCAGCGGTCTCCCCTTGGACATGATCGCGGTGGGGCCCTTCATCCCGCATCCGCAGACGCCGCTGAAGGATGCCGCCGCAGGCCGGATTGACGAAGCCTTGCGGGCCACCGCCCTGCTCCGGCTCATGAATCCGACAGCCAACATCCCCGCCACCAGCGCGCTGGATGCGCTGGATGCACACGGCCGTGAAAAGGGGCTGAACGCCGGAGCCAACGTCATCATGCCCTCGGTCACGCCGGAACCCGTAAGGGCCGGATACAATATTTACCCCGGCAAGAACGCCGCGCCCGAACCGGTGCGGCAGATCGTCGGCCGCCTGCAGCAACGCCTGCGCGATGCGGGCTATGAACCCTCATCATCACGAGGCGCGTCCCCTGCGAAAAATGCAAGGCAAGCCGGGAATACATAGGAGAACAGGCATGTCGGAAAAAGCGCCCAGAGGCGTACGCATGGTCATCACCCTTGTCGGTCGCAGAAACGCCGGCAAATCATCGCTCATCAACGCCCTTGCAGGGCAGGGCATCGCCATCGTCTCCGACCACCCGGGCACCACTACGGACCCAGTGGCCAAGCATTACGAACTGTTGCCGCTCGGGCCCGTCACCTTCTACGACACGGCGGGACTTGACGACACCGGTGAGCTTGGCGAACTGCGCATCAAAGCCGCCCGCAAGGTGCTCTATCGTACAGACGTGGCCCTGCTCGTGGCTGGTCCGTCCGATACGGGCCCCGACAGCCTCGGCCCTGAAGAGCGCGACATTCTCGGCAGCCTGCGCGAGATGGGCATTCCCGTGATCGTCATCTTCAACAAGACGGACAAAACCGGCCCGAGCGCCGACGACATCGCCTTCTGCGCCAGCGAAGGCCTGCCGCACGTGCTGTGCTCCACCGTCACGGGCGAAGGCGTGGACGCGGTCAAAAAGGCGCTCATAGACACCGCGCCGCCCGAGTTTGCCGAAGAGCCCGTGCTTGTGGGCGACCTCATCGGTGAAGGCGACACCGTGCTCTGCGTGGTGCCCATAGATCTTGCCGCCCCCAAGGGCCGCCTCATCCTGCCGCAGGTGCAGGTGCTGCGCGACGTGCTGGACAGCGACGCCATAGGGCTTGTGGTAAAGGAACGCGAACTGGAGGAAGCCCTTGCCGCCCTGCGCAACGATCCCGCGCTGGTCGTCACGGACTCACAGGTAGTGCTCAAGGTGGCGGGCGAGGTGCCGGAGCACGTGCCCATGACCACCTTCTCCATCCTTTTCGCCCGCTACAAGGGCGAGTTGCACACCATGGTGCAGGGCGCTCGCGCCATAGACGACCTGCGCGATGGCGACAGGATTCTGATGTGCGAAGCCTGCTCGCATCACGCCGTGGCCGACGACATCGGTCGCGTGAAGATTCCCCGCTGGATAAGCCAGTACACGGGCAAAAAGCTGGAGTTCGTCACCTACGCCGGACACGATTTCCCGCAGGATCTGGAAGGATTCGCCCTCGCCATCCACTGCGGCGGCTGCATGACCAACCGCGCAGAGATGCTGCGCCGCATCCGCGAATGCAGCAGACGCGGCGTGCCCATCACCAACTACGGGGTCGCCATCTCCAAGGTGCAGGGCGTGCTGGACAGGGTGGTAACGCCCTTCGGCCTGTAGGCTGCACAGACAATGCAGCAATACACGACTACGGAGAACGGAATGCATCGCCGGTTTGCCACCGGAAGAGATGGTCAGGCTGCCTGACAGCGGTGATTACAAGATGTGACACATTTTCCAAAACAGCTTGTAACACACCGAAATACATGATAATAAAAAATAATCCTTGCAACCTTATGTGCCATCTGGTAGCCCTTATGGTTCGCATTGCGTCCAACCATTCCATACATGGAGTTTAACGATGACCCGTAAAGATCGCACAGAAGGTATTTACAGCCGTCGCGAGGTGCTCGACGAGAGCGAGCGCCGCCAATATTATCTCATTCAGCTGAAGGACCTTCTTTCCTACGCCTACCGCTATTCTGAAGACGTAAAGAAGCGTTTTGACCGCGCCCAGTTCCAGGTGGAAAAGTTCAAAACCCTTTCCGACCTCAAGCATATTCCCATTCTCAAGAAGAAGGAGCTCATCTTCCTGCAGTCCATGGGTCCGCGTCTCGGCGGCCTGCTGACCAAGGATCTTGGCGAGCTCAAGCGCATCTTCCTCTCCCCCGGCCCCATCTTCGACCCCGAAGATCGCGCCGATGATTACTGGGGCTACACCGAAGGCTTCTACTCCGCCGGCTTCCGTTCCGGCGACGTGGCGCAGATCACCTTCAACTATCACCTCGCTCCCGCGGGCCTGATGTTTGAAGAGCCCCTGCGCAACCTCGGCTGCGCCACCATTCCCGCCGGTCCCGGCAACGCCGCGACCCAGCTGGAAATAATGCAGAAGCTGCGCGTTACCGGCTACGTTGGCACTCCCAGCTACCTCATGCACCTTGCCCAGAAGGCCGAAGAAAAGGGCCTGAACCTGCGTAAGGACATGTTCCTCGAAGTGGCCTTCGTAACCGGCGAAAAGATTTCCGAGAAGATGCGTTCGCAGCTGGAAAAGAAGTTCGACCTGATCATGCGTCAGGGTTACGGCACCGCCGACGTGGGCTGCATCGGCTACGAATGCTTCCACAAGACCGGTCTGCACATCGCCAACCGCGCCTACGTGGAAATCTGCCACCCCGACACCGGCATTCCGCTGAAGGACGGCGAAGTGGGCGAAATCGTGGTAACGGCCTTCAACAAGACCTACCCGCTCATCCGTCTCGCCACCGGCGACCTCGGCTACATTGACCGTTCCCCCTGTGCCTGCGGACGTACGTCTCCCCGCATCGGTTCCATCGTGGGCCGCGTGGACACCACCGCACGCATCAAGGGCATGTTCGTGTACCCGCATCAGGTTGAGCAGGTCATGGCACGCTTTGACGAAATCAAGCGCTGGCAGATCGAAGTCACCAACCCCGGCGGCATCGACGAAATGATCCTCTACATTGAAGCCAGCAACTTCAAGCGTGAAGACGAGCTGCTGCACCAGTTCCGCGAGAAGATCAAACTGCGTCCCTCGCTCAAGGTGCTTACCCCCGGCTCCCTGCCTCCGCAAATCCGTCCCATCGAGGACAAGCGTATATGGGATTAACCGAAGGATTACGCAGCCTCACGGCTCTCTGTATCCTTGTTTTCCTGATCATTCTGGGCGGCTGCGCACATCAGGCGCAGCCGCCTACTCCTGACCCTTCGCCGTTTTCGCAAACCTTTGCGGAAGGCAGCCTGTTGGTTGCCAACGGCACCTCCGCCCCCCTGCTCCTTAACACCGCCGCCTTTGTGGAACGCACCCGCAACGCCGATTACATACTCATCGGCGAAGGGCATACCGTTCCCTGCGACCACCTCATGCAGTCGCGCCTCATGGAGGCGCTGGCCGACTCCGGACTCCGCTTCACCGTGGGGCTCGAGATGTACCCTGCCGACCACCAGCCCCTGCTGGACAAGGTGAACGCAGGAGCCGTCCCGTTTGAGCAGTTCGCCAACGCCACCAACTGGAAGAAGGCATGGGGCTACGACTTTGACCTTTACCGCCCCGTGTTCAAGACGGCCTACGCCCGCAAGCTGCCCCTGCGCGCCCTCAACGTGCCGCAGGCCATAGTGAAAAAGGTGAGCCGTGGCGGGGTTTCCAGCCTCTCTGAAGAGGAACGCGCCCAGCTGCCCGCCAAGATCATTCCTGCATCCGACGCCCAGCGCGCCGCCCTGCAGGAGATGTTCGACGCGCACCGCGCCATGGTGAACGGCACCATGACCAAAACGCCCGCCATGCCAGAGCAGAAGACAGACGCAGCAGCCAGGCCCGAGGCAAAAGCCAAGAGCGATGCCAGCGAACAGGCCGCAGCGCCCGCCAGCGGAGACGCAAAACCTGACGGTAGTAACGCGAAGCCCGCAGACGCCTCAGTTCCTGCTCCCAAGGATAAGATGACGGGCCGCATGGACCGCTTCTTCCTCATCCAGTCCCTGTGGGATACCGCCATGGCCGAGCAGGCCATCAAGGCCAGAGAAGAAACCGGCAATCCCGTTGTCATCCTCATCGGCGCAGGACACGTGGAATTCGGCTGGGGCATGGCCCATCGCATCCGCAAGCTGCGCCCCGAATCCAGCGTAGTTTTCGTCACCCCGTGGCGGGGCACCGAGCCCGTGGACCCGCTTGAGGCCGACATGCAGTACTACTGCCGCCTCACGCACCAGAGCCGCATGGGCTTCAGTCTGCTGCAGGTGGACAACGGCGCTCAGGTTATGGACGTGGTGCCCGATTCCCGCGCCGCCAAAGCCGGATTCATGAAGGGCGACATCATCACCGCCGCCAACGGCACGCCCGTGGACTCCATGTGGGTTCTGCACACAGCAGGACTTGCCGCCGCAAAGGCAGGCAAAAACCTTGTCTTCACCATCCTGCGCGACTCCCTGCAGATGGAACTGGTCATGCCTGCGGGAAAGACCGAGGCCCCCCCGACACAAGCAGTCCCCGCAGCCAACTGATACGTTGCCCGAAGAGATTCCCCATGCCCGAACTGCCGGAAGTGGAAACCATTGCCCGCGGCCTTGCCCCGCAAGTCGAACAGCGCACCATAGCCGCCGTTCATATCCTGAACGACTCCACGGTGGCAGGTCGGCGCAACCTGCTGGAGCATCGGGTTGCCGGATGCGTTGTCCGCCGTGTGCACAGACGCGGCAAGGTGCTGCTGATGGATCTGGAGGGAGCAAGCAAAGGGACGGCAGCTGAACAACCAACCACGCTCGCCTTCCACCTCAAGATGTCCGGCCGCCTGTTCGTGTATCCTCAGGGTAAGCCGCCCGCCACACATACGCGGCTAATCTTCGATCTCTCAGACGGCAGCCGTCTGTTCTTCGACGACACCCGCAAGTTCGGCTATTGCCGAGCACTGGCCGAGCAGGATTTTTCAGACTGGGATTTCTGGCAGAAGCTCGGGCCGGAACCTCTGGACATCAGCGAATGCGACTTCGTACAGCTGCTTCGCGACAGACGCACTCGCATCAAGGCGGCCCTGCTGGACCAGACCGTCATTGCTGGTATCGGCAACATCTATGCGGATGAATCCCTCTTCCGCGCCCGCATCAGGCCTGATACCGCCTGCAACAGCGTACCGGAAGCGAAACTCCGCACCCTGCATGGTGTGATACAGGCCGTGCTGCAGCAGGCCATCCGCGAATGCGGCTCATCCATACGGGACTATCGGGATGCGCACGGCGACGCGGGGGCCTTTCAGAACAGTTTTCTTGTCTATGGTAAAGCTGGCGAAAAGTGCACGGTGTGCGGCAAGAAGCTCAGCACCGCCAAGGTTGCGGGGCGGACGACCGTGTTTTGCGGGAAGTGCCAGAAGTAATCGGTGAAAAGACAACCAAGTTAGTACCGGCCAACAAAAAAGAGCAGGCATTTCTGCCTGCTCCCAAAAAACAGTCTCAGCCAACACTACCCCCGCAGCAGCATCTTCCTGCCCCACGCGGCCTGCCCCAACGAAATACACCCGTCATTGGGCGGCAACTGCGTATGCACCAGCGGGGTCAGTCCGCGCTCGCGCAACGCCTTGGGCAATTCAATGCTCATGGTCCGGTTCTGCATCACCCCGCCGGAAAGCCCCACGACCTCTATGCCCATGATTCCGGCCGCAGCAGCGGTCAACTCTGTCACGCCATTGATGAGCCCCACATGGAAACGGCGGGCGATAACGGATTCCGGCACCTCCATGCACCAGTCCATGTAGGCCTGCATGAACAGGGTGTGGGTATCCAGCACGGCGGGCTGGGCATCCGGCAGAATGGGGCACTCGTACCCATCTGTTACGGAAAAGTCCTGAATCTTTTCCAGCATGATAGCGGCCTGCCCTTCGTATTTCACGGTATGGCAAACACCGAGCATGGCCGCGATGGCATCAAAGAGCCGCCCGCATGACGAGGTCATGGGTGTGTTGATGCGCCGTTCCATGATCTGCGGCAGAAAGGACGCCGCCTTGGAATACTCTTCCCACCATGTCCAGATGCGCATGTCGGGCTCAAACGCGCCAAGCTCCCAGAGCAGGCCCTGCGTGATGCGCCACGGTTCGCGGATGGCAGCCTCGCCCCCCGGAAGCGGCATGGGCGCAAGCTGGCCGATGCGTTCATGCTCCAGCTCCGCATTGTCCACATAGAGCAATTCACCGCCCCATATGGTGCCGTCCTCGCCGTATCCCGTGCCGTCCAAGGCAAGGCCAAGAGCTGGCCCCTCATAACGATTTTCCGCCAGCACGCTGTGGATGTGGGCGTAATGATGCTGCAGGCTCAGCACGGGAATGCCGCGCTTTTTGGCGTAGCCCTCGGCAAAACGGGTGGAAAGATAATCGGGATGCAGGTCGCGGATCACGGCCTGCGGCTCCACCTGCAGGATGTCCGCAAGGTGGGAGGCTATCTCCTGATAAAAACCGTATGTCTCCAGATTCTGCATGTCGCCGATGTGCTGCGACACAAAGGCCTGCGCACCGCGCGTATAGCAGAGCGTATTCTTGAGTTCCGGCCCCACGCCGAGCACGCAGGGGCCGTCGCCCTCCAGAAACACGGGGCGCGGCGTAAACCCGCGCGCACGGCGGAAGAACTGCCGTTCTTCGGTTTCCGGATGCACGCGCACGACGGAATCGTCGGTACGGATGAGAATGTCGCGGTTATGCAGCAGAAAAAGATCGGCAATGCCGTGCAGGCGCTTCAATGCCTCACGGTTACCCAGCGCGATGGGCTCGCTGCTCATGTTGCCGCTGGTCATCACAAGCGCCGGAACCTGCCCCTCGGAAAAATCCCGCAGGAAGTGAAACAGCACATGGTGCAGCGGCGTATACGGCAGCATGATGCCCACGTAATGCGTATCCGGCATGACGGCAGGCGCCAGCGGGCTGTCTTCATGCACTCGGCACAGCACGATGGGCCGTTCCCTGCTTGCCATCTGGGCCGCCTCCGCATCGCTGACAATAGCCAGCCTGCGGGCCGCCTCCACGTCGGGCACCATAACGGCGAGAGGTTTGCCCCAACGGTTCTTGCGAGTGCGCAAGGCGGTAACGGCACTCTCGTTGGTGGCGTCGCAAGCCAGATGGAATCCGCCAAGTCCCTTGATGGCGGCGATGTGCCCTTTGCTCAAGGCCTTGGCGGTCTGGCGGATGGCCTCGGTATCGCGGCACACCTGCGCCTGCTCCGGCCCTTGCGCATCAGCGCTTTCCTTATCCGGCGTGGTCATCCAGACATGGGGGCCACACTCGGGGCAGGCATTGGGCTGGGCATGGAATCGCCGGTCCAGCGGATTCTCATACTCCTCACGGCACGAAGGACACAGCGGAAAACACGCCATGGACGTCTTGTCCCTGTCGTAGGGAATGGAGCGCGTGATGGTATATCGCGGGCCGCAGTTGGTGCAGTTGGTGAAGGGATACAGGTAACGCGGATTGCCCGGATCGAACATATCCGCAAGACAGTCGTCGCAGGTGGCCACATCTGCGCTGATGAGCACCGTATTGCCGTTGCTGCCCGTGCTGGCAATGATTACAAAAGCCTCCTCGCCTTGCTGCACAGGCATGTCTTCTTCCGTCCGGGACACCACATGTGCCAGAGGGGGCAACTTGTCGGTCAGGTCGCGACCGAACTGCTCGACGGCCCCGACCGCGCCCTGCACCTCAATAAACACCCCATCCGAGGTGTTGCTGACGATGCCGGTCATGGCGTTATCCAACGCGATGCGGTACACGAAAGGCCGGAAGCCCACTCCCTGCACCTGTCCCTGAATGACGAATTTGCGACGTATCATATCGGTCATGAAACAGACGATAGCCTAAGACAATGTCGGAGGGAAGCCTCTCACCATCACCAACCCATCGTTAAAGCATATTTTTTCTCTAACGCGCCGGATAAATCCGGCAGAAGGAAAAACAAAACGCCTGTCCGGTACGCAAATCGAAACGGACAGGCCCTGTTTTTGAGAGGTATAGCAAAATACCGTTGGCTTACTTATGCTGCTTGCCGGACTTTTCACCGACCTTGGGCGCAAAGTACGCATCGTTGATGCGCTTCAAGGTACCATCGCGCTTCATCTGCCGCATAACCCGCTCAAGTTCATCCACATGCTCGAAGAAAAGAGAATAGCGCGATACGCCCAAATACAGATCAACCTTGTTTTCCGGCCGGTAAACGGCTTTCTCCAGTTTATCCCCCAAACCTTGCTGCATGATTTCGTAATCAACCTGACAGTCAGTTCCCACAAACACATCCAGCCGACCGGCAAGCCCCATCCGTATCAGTTGCTCTTCCGCCACCACTCCCATCTTGTTCAATGATTTGTCTTCATCAAAGCGGGGAAAGTAGGCCGACCCGAGCACAAACCCCAGACGCTTGCCGTTGAGATCTTCATAGGTTCGGATGGAATCCCCCTGACCTTTGGGGGTATAGAATACCGTGGAGCACGATGAATACGGCGGCTCAATGTAATAAATATACAGCTCACGCTCAGGCCTGCGCGCAAGACCGGTCATGGCGTCCGCCTTACCCTGCTTCATCTGGGCAAGGCTGCGATTCCATGGCATCGGCTGATAATTCAGCCTGAAACCAAGACGGCCGGCCAACTCCTTCATGAGGTCAAAATCCAACCCGCTCATGGACCCGCTGGAGATCGTACGGTAAGGCGGCCAGTCATCAACCGGCAGCGTTACCTTGTGATGAATCCCCTCCTTGTCGGCAAGGGCCAATGCCCAAGACCCCAACACGGCGGAAATAATCAGAAAAATTGCCAACAACTGTTTCATAACGTTCATCCGAAGATATATTACTACTAGTTACTTATAATCCTTGCTCCCCCTCATGTCAGCATTTCTTTTCCAACAATCATTGCTGAAGCAAAGGAACAAGAAGCAGAGCAATCGACACAAGCCGTGTAACCTCCGCATTACACACCTTGAATTGCATACGCAGTTCCTCCGACGGAAACAGGTTGAACATGCCAGAGTTCTGTCCGGCATAGCCGCCCACAGGCATTGCCGGACAACAATTGATAAAACTATAAGGAACAGAAGAGAGTTACCGGCAAACTTCCGGTTGAAAATACATGAGACAAAAAAGCCGGTCCCCCGTTACGGAAACCGGCTTTAAGAACCTGTTTAAGGCAGCGCCTAGGCCCAGCGGGCCATAAACGCCTTCGCGCTGCCTGTTTCACGGATATGCGTGATCAGCGCACTGCCGAAGATGACTGCATCGATGGAATCGCCGAATACCTCAAGCTGTGCGGGCTCCTTGATGCCGAAGCCCAGCGCGATGGGCAGATCAAATGCCTCGCGTGCACGGGCCAGCGCATCCGCCAGTTCCGCAGGGAAGCTTTCGCGCGCGCCGGTGGTACCCAGCACCGAAACCACATACACATATCCCTTCGCAACAGCCGCATAGGCCTTCATGCGTTCAAGGTCGGTATTCAGGCCCACCAACGGGACAAGGGCCATACCCTTGCCTTGTAGAACCGCACGATAGGGGGCGTCCTCATCCAGCGGCAGGTCGGGGATGATGAACCCGGAAACGCCTGCAGCGGCAGCGTCTTCCGCCAGCTTCTCAAACCCGTACTGCAGGAAGGGATTCAGATAGCCCATCAGCACCAGCTCGGCCTGAAAACGGCCAGCACGGGCCTTCAGGCCGTTCAACAACCACTTGAGCGATACGCCCGCCTCCAACGCCTGAATGGAAGCCTTTTCCACTACGGGACCATCGGCGCAGGGATCGGAGAAGGGCACGCCCACTTCGATGATGTCCGCCCCGCCGGCATCCAGCGCCTCAAGGTGCGTCCAGAACTGTTCAAGGTCGGGGAACCCGCCGGGAATGAAGGGAATAAGCGCCTTGCGGCCGGCGGCGTTTGCCTTGCGGATACGTTCCGTCAGTTTTGAAGTCGTCATGCTGCCACCCTACCCTTTCCTGCCGTGCACGGGCTGTGCACCGAGGTGCTCTTCAATGATGTCCATGTCCTTGTCGCCGCGACCGGAAAGGTTGACGATGACGTTGGCCCCCTTCGGAATCCGGTCCCTGTTTTCCAGCACCCACGCAACAGCGTGCGAGCTTTCCAGCGCGGGCATGATGCCCTCGGAACGGGTAAGGGTCATGAAAGCCTTCAGCGCCTGCGCATCATTGACGGTGCCATAGTGGGCACGGCCGGAATCGTGCAGGTGGGCATGCTCCGGCCCGACGCCGGGGTAGTCCAGTCCCGCCGCAACAGAGTGCGAAGGCAGGATCTGGCCGTCCTCGTCCTGCAGCAGCATGGTCATCTGCCCATGCAGCACGCCGCGCGAGCCAAGGTTGAGCGGCGCAGAGTTGTAGCATCCCGGTTCGCCGGTGCCTGCAGCCTCCACACCTACAAGACGCACGGACTCGTCCGGCACAAAGGCATGGAACGCGCCGATGGCGTTGGAGCCACCGCCCACGCAGGCAACCACGGCATAGGGCAGCTCGCCCGTCTTTTCCAGAATCTGCTCACGCGCCTCGCGGCCCACAACGGACTGGAACTCGCGCACCAGCGTGGGGAAGGGGTGCGGGCCTGCCGCCGTGCCGAAGCAGTAGTGGTGCGTACGCTGCTCGGCAATCCAGTAGCGCAACGCCTCGTTGATGGCGTCCTTCAGGGTCTTGGTGCCGTTCTGCACGGGTACGATCTCCGCACCAAGCAGCTGCATGCGCCGCACGTTGTGCGATTGGCGGGCAACGTCCGTCGCGCCCATGAACACGATGCAGTCAAGGTCCAGCGCACGGGCCGCCGTGGCGGTGGCCACGCCGTTCATGCCTGCACCGGTCTCGGTCAGCATGGCGGGCTTGCCCATGTATTTGGTCAGCAGCGCCTGACCGAGAGTATTGTTGATCTTGTGCGAACCGGTATGGTTCAAATCCTCACGCTTGAGCCACAGGTTGAAGCCCAGTTCCTTCGACAAGGTCGGACAATGGGTCAACGGGCTCTTGCGGCCCACGTAGTCTCGCAGCAATGCCGAGAACTCGGCCTGAAACTCGGGGGAGGGAACTATGGTTTCAAGGGCGTGCTCCAGCTCGCGCAGCGGGGGAATAAGCAATTCCGCCACAAACTGGCCGCCGAAGTCGCCGAAGTATCCTTTTTTCATGATCTGCTCGTTTGCTGAAGTTTGAGAAGACCTGCGTCGTGGTTGAGTTGTTGTGCCTGCGGCGCCTCTGTACAAAGCGCTTCGCCAAGACCAAAGGGGAAACTCCCCTTTGGAACCCCTTTCACGTACAAGCCCGCCGTCTGCGTCAGACTGGCAGTGCGGACAAGCTCCCCACCTTGAAACAATGCACAAGGTGTGAAGCTACACAGCCTGTCCAACGACGGACGTATCTCGCTTATCAAGGTACAGGGCAGCGCCCTGCGCGCCGGAGACAAGATGCCTCGCCTCCGACGTTTCCCGTCTATCCCACCAGCGGATTATGAATCATGTCGAACACGGCCTTGAGCTTTTCTTCGCTCTTGATGCCGGGAGCGCTTTCCACACCGGAATTGAGGTCGATGCCGCAGGGGTTGCAGCCCATGATGGCCTGCTTGAGCGTATCCGGCCCAAGGCCGCCTGCGATGAACCACGTCTTGATGCCACGCAGTCCGGCAAGGAAGGACCAGTCCTGTACCTTGCCGTGGCCTCCGCCTGCGGAGCCTGCTTCCAGGAGATAGAAGCGGGAGTACGGGGCAAAACGCTCCATGTCCGCTTCCAGATCCTGCCGCGTGGCATACCGTTCCGGCCAGAAAACCTTCATGACGCGCGTCTTGCCCAATACCTTGCAGAATTCGATGTCCTGATCGCCGTGCAGCTGCGCCAGATTCAGACGGGCGTGCTGCATGATGCGCTTCACCTCGTCCACAGTCTGATCCACGAACACGCCGGTACGCATAAGCGAGGGCGTTTCAATGGCGCGCACCTTTTCCACGGTCATGTTGCGGGGGCTCTTCTCATGGAAGATGAACCCGATGAGGTCCGCATCATACCGCACACAGAGATCGGCATCGTGCTGGCTGGTTATGCCGCACACCTTAACGAAGATTTCCTTATCCAACATGATTTCCTGTTCTCCTTGCCTGCAACGGGGGCTTCCCTACGCAAGCAGGGCTTCCAGCGCCTTTCGCGGCGCGCCTCCCTGCATGAGCGCGGTGCCCACCAGCATTGCGTCGTATCCCAGAGACTCGACATACCGTCTGTGCTCCGGGGTGGATATACCGCTGGCGGCTATCCAAACTTCAGCTCTGCTACGGTCCTGCACCAGTCGCTCGCAAATGGCAAGGTCAGTTTGCAATGTATCCAGATTTCTGTTGTTCACCTGTATGATCCGCGAGCCTACCTCGCGGGCCATGTCCAGATCTCGTTCATCGAACACCTCCACCACCGCCTCCATGCCCATGGCATGGGTCATGTCCAGCAGTTCCCTGAGCAGTGCCGCGTCATCGAACATGCGCACGATGAGCAGCAGCGCGGATGCGGGTGTTGCTGCGGTGCGCGCGATCTGCAGGGGATGGAAGAGGAAGTCCTTGCGCAGCAGGGGCAACCCCGTAAAGGTCATGCGGTCCAGAAACCCAAGGTCGCCCTTGAAATAGACCTCTTCCGTCAGCACGGACAGGGCGGCGGCCCCGCCTTCCTGATACTGGCGCGCCACCTCTTCGGGAGACAGCCCCATCTCGATCTCCCCCTTGGAGGGGGACGCCCGCTTGTATTCGCAGATGGCCGCCAATCCTTCCTTCTTCAGCGCAGCGCTGAACGAAGGACGGGAACCCGCGAAAGGCGCGGGCATGGCCTTCTGCGCGGAAAGAGATTCAAGGGTGCGAATCTCTTCGGCCTTGGCGATGCGGAAACGCTCAAGCATGGATCACCTTCCCGCCGACACCGGCCATGACCGCCTCGCGCGCCATGATCATGCACTGCGCCAGTTCCTTGCCGTCTTCCAGCAGGTGCACGGCCACGCCCACGTTGAGAATCAGCATTTCCCGCATGGCTGCGGGGCCAGCGCCGCCCAGCAGTTCCTTCACCACGGCCAGCCCCTGTTCCTTACCGGTAACGACCAGCTCTTCGGGCTTGCAGGGAACAATGCCGCAGGCTGCGGGGTCGATGGTTGTCGCGCGGGTCTTCCCGCCTTCCACCATGATGACCTGCGCAGGCCCCATGGGAGTCAGTTCGTCGTACCCTCCGGCACCATGCACCACGGCCGCACGTTCGATGCCCGAAAGCGCCAGCGCGTCAGCCATGAGCTGCATGTACTCGGGACGGGCAACACCCAGCAGCTGATGCGTGGGGCGCGCGGGGTTGAGCAGCGGCCCGAGCAGGTTGAACATGGTACGCATGCCCAGTTCCTGCCGCACGGGCATGATGTGCTTGAACGCGGGATGGAAGTAGGGGGCAAAAAGAAACACGAAGTTGCGCTTTGCCAATTCCGCCCGAAGCTCCTGCGGCTCCTGCAGCATAGGCAATCCCATGCCGTCCACGATGTCCGCACTGCCACAGGAGGACGACACCGCCCTGTTACCATGCTTGGTCACCTGATAGCCCATGCCCGCCAGCGTCAGCGCCGTTGTCGTGGAGCAGTTGAAGCTGTTCTTGCCGTCGCCGCCTGTCCCCACGGGGTCTATGCGCTTGCCGGTAAGCCCCGTCACCAGACGGGCACGTTCCAGACACGCGGAAACAGCGGTGGCCATTTCCAGCGCGGTTTCACCTTTCTGCCGCAGTCCCATGAGGAAGGAGCCCGCCTGTACGGGACTCATCTCGCCATCCATGAGTCTGGAGAAGGCCACCGTCGCCATCTCTGCGGAAAGGTCGTTCCCCGCCGCCAGAGTTTCGAGAATCTCCACGGTTTTCACAGTAGCCTCCTTACACAATATTCTCAGGAAAATTCGCCAGCAGGGTCTCCCCTTCCGGCGTCAGTACCGATTCGGGGTGGAACTGCACACCGACCCACGGACGATCCTTGTAGCGCAGCGACATGACTTCAAGTTGCCCGTCATCCGTGTGGACGTGCGAGGTGGCTTCCAGCAGTTCCGGTGCCTCATGCACATTCACGATAAGGGAGTGGTAGCGGCCTATCTGCATGGGCGAGGCGAGGTTGGTGAACATGCCCGTGCCGTCATGCTCCAGCATGGAGGACTTGCCGTGCATGATGCGCGGCCCGATGACCACGCTGGCTCCGGCAAAGTAGCCCAGTATCTGGTGTCCCAGACACACGCCCAGCACGGGCACGGTCTTGGGCAGACGCTTCAGGAACTCAAGGCACAGCCCCGCGTTCTGCGGATTGCTGGGGCCAGGGGAAATGCACACCATTTCCAGCGTGCCGCTTTCCGCCAGCTCCAGAATGCGCGGATCGTCGTTCTTGTATACTTCCGGATTCCTTCCGATCTTCTGAAAGGCCTGCACCAGATTGAAGGTGAAGGAATCATAGTTATCTATAAGCAAAAACATCGCCGTCTCCCGTTCCGTTGATGGTGACCTTCAGAGCCCGCGCCTTGTTGTGGCATTCCTCCCATTCCTTCTCCGGAACGGAATCGTGCACGATGCCCGCACCGCACTGCCACTGCACCAATCCGTCACGCACCCACATGGTACGGATGAGAATGCCGGTATCCAGGTCGGCGTTGTCGTTATCAAGACTCATCCAGCCCACCGCACCGGCATAGGGACCGCGCTGCAGGGCTTCGATATCAGCGATGATCTCCATGGCGCGCACCTTGGGCGCACCGCTCACGGTGCCTGCGGGGAAGGTGGCGGCCAGCACGTCCAGCGCATCCTTGCCTTCCTGCAGCTTGCCCTTCACATAGGAGGTCATGTGCATCACGTGGCTGAAACGTTCCACCTGCATGTACTTGTCCACAGACACGGTACCGGGAGCGGACACGCGGCCCACGTCGTTGCGGCCAAGGTCCACCAGCATCACGTGTTCGGCCTGCTCCTTGGGATCGGCCTTCAGGTCTTCCGCAAGAGCGAGGTCTTCCGTTTCGGAAGCACCGCGCGGGCGGGTTCCCGCGATGGGGCACACTTCCACTTCACCATGACTGCTACGCACCAGCACCTCGGGCGAAGAACCGATAAGGCTCACGCCGGGCAGACGCATGAAGAACATGTACGGCGAAGGGTTGATCTGGCGCAGGCGGCGATACAGCACAAAGGGCTCGCCGGAGAACGAAGCCTGGAAACGGGTGGAAATAACCACCTGAATGGCCTCGCCCTGCCGGATGAGTTCCTTCACACGGTCCACGTTGCGCAGGTAGGTGGCGCGGTCCGGAATGGTGGTAATGGGTCCCACGTCAGGCGGCTCGGCCTTGCGCTCCACTGCGGAGCGGTCCATACGTACGTTCAGGCCGTCTGCCAGCGTGAGCAGACAGAGCTTGTTGTACAGATGGTCAAAGAGCACGACGGTGCCCGGCAGCACCAGGCAGGCTTCCGCGTTTTCCGGCGGTAGCACGTTGCGCAGCTTGGGCTCGAACATGCCCGCAGCGCCGTACCCGAAATAGCCGAACAGACCGCGTGCGATGGGCGGCAGCTTGTCAAAACCCTCCGCAGCCTCCACGGTCACGGCCTTGTTCACGGCGCGCACGCCATCCATGAAGTCCATGCCTTCATATTGCTTCAAAAAATCCAAACGTTTGTCGCGCGATGCGACCTCCAGCTTGCCTTCCTTGCAGCCGAGACGGAGCAGGAAGTTGAACCCGATCACACTGTAGCGGCCCCACCGGCCATCCACCTCGGCGCTTTCGAGCAGAAAACCCTGCCCTGAGCCCACCAGTCCGAGGAACAGGCTGATGGGCGTCTGAATATCCGCCGCCAGCCATTGGCCTGTCTGCTTGAGTAGTACGTTCATTCGGTTGTCTCCCTGACGTCCTGTTGTGTTTGTATCTATTCCGCTCCGGCGGTGGACTTCTTGTCCACATCCCGCAGGGACCAGCGGCCCCTGCCCCGAAAACGATGTCATCCTCTGTCGTTCCGGTCTTCGGTCTAGCGGGATGGGCATTCCGGTTCTTGCACCATATTGCTCTTATCCACGATTTTCCGAAGTGATAAAAAAACGCCGCGTTCCGGGAGGAACGCGGCGTTTGAGAACTCTGTACTCTATGCCAGTGGTCAGTTAATGACGCACCCCTCCCGTATCATTATTCTCACGCCACCACCAAAGAGCGCGCTCAACGAGCACGTTGATGTCGCCACCGGCGGCAATGTTCAGCATATTACGGAAGGAACGGACGGCGTTATGGGAGCTGGGATTGGCCTCAAACAGCCCTTCGAACAGCTCTGCGTCCTCAGTCATCATCTTCTTGGCGGCATCCAGACGACGCTGGAAGGAAGGCGTGAGATACGGCGTGATCTCTTCCTTGTGCGCCAAGGTGGCAAGGTAGGAAACGGTGGTGATGAAGTTCAACCCCTGAATGAGGGCGGCGGCTTCGTCATGCGCTTCCGCAGTGGTGCGGAAGGGTTCGCAGCCGATGCGTTCGAACAGCTCTTCCACCATGGCCGCATGCTTCTCGTCAGTCCCTTCAGCAGGGGTAACGGCAACACGCACCTCGTCCGCCTTCGGCTCGGGACCGAAGAGAGGATGAGTACCCACGATGGGGCCGTTGTAGGCGAGTTGCATCTGATGCATGGGTTGTACCTTTACCGAAGTTATATCCACCAACACCTGCGGAGGCTGAAGAATACCACTGATTTGTTGCAGAACAGTGACAAAGGCTGCCGCAGGAATGCACAGCAGTACCACACTCGCCCCTGACAGTCCAGCTGAAAGTGACGTATTTGTCAAAGGCTGGTCAAGCTCCGCAACCTCATAGCCCGCCGCACGGAAACGGTTGCAAAGCATCCGCCCCATGCGACCGTTGGACCCGATGACGGCAATCTTGCCGCCGCTAAAGTCGCCTTCAAAACCATCCGGACTCATGCGACCACCTTGCTCCACTTGCGCCAGAAGCTCGGGAAGGACTTGCCGACGCACTTGGGATCGTCCAGCTCAACCTTCACGCCTGCAAAGCCGAGCAGCGAGAGACTCATGGCCATGCGGTGATCGCCGTAGGTCTCGAACACCGTTCCCTCCGGAGCCGTGATGGACTCGCGACCGGCAGGATGCACGGTCAGGCCGTCCTCATGCACCTCCACCTTTATGCCGGCCTTGGCAAGCTGCGCGGCAGGACCGGCAAGGCGGTCACATTCCTTGATGCGCAGATGCGCCACGTTGGTCACGGTGGTGGGGCCTTCCGCATACGCGGCAACAGCCGCCACGGTGGGCACGATGTCGGGACAATCGCCCATGTCCACTGTAATACCCTTGAGCTTTGAGGGGTGAACCGTCACGGCGTCGGGCTCAATATCAACCTGCGCGCCCATGTCCTGAAGAATCTTCAGCATGGCCTTGTCGCCCTGCAGCGAGTCCGCCCGCAGGCCGGAAATACGTATGGGATTGGGACCGACAGCACCGGCACCGAGGAAGTAGGAGGCGTTGGACCAGTCCCCTTCCACACGGTAATCACCGGCACGATAGAAGCCCGGCTTGACAACGAAACGGGTCTTGCCCGGAATGACGTTGCGGATGGTGCGCCAGTCCTTTTCCACCCACTCGCCGTCTTCCAGCATTTCGACGCGGAATTTGTGACCGAACTCTTCCATGGCCTTCAGGGTCAGGCCCACGTAGGGCCAGCTCACGACCTTCTTACCGGTTACGTTGATGGTCAGGGTCTTGCCGAGCGGTGCAGCCAGCAGCAGACCGGACAGGTACTGGCTGGACTCGTCCATGCCTATGTTCACTTCACCGCCGGGCATGCCGTTGGTATCAATGATCACAGGGGGATAACCGGTCTTGCCTTCCCATTCCACGCCGATGTTCAGCATACGCAGGGCCATGACCAGCTCGCCGATGGGGCGTTCGTGCATGCGCGGCGCACCGTGAATGCGGAATCTGCCGAGCCCCGCCGCCACAATGGCGGTCATGAGGCGACAGGTGGTGCCGGATTCGGCCACATAGCAGGAAACAGGCTCATCGCGGCCGCCTGCGGGGGTACCCGCCACGCCGCTGATGGCGTAAAGGCCTTCGCCCAGCCGCTCGATGCGGGCACCGCAGGCCTGCATGATGTCCATGGTCCGCTTCAGGTCGTCGCTCTCAAGCACATTGGCAAGACGCGACTCGCCCACGCCCAACGCCGCACCGATAACCATGCGGTGCGAGACCGACTTGGACGATGGGGCTTCTACTTCAATCACTTTGCTCATGACATATTCCTTATAATGGGCGTGGCCTGCGGGCGATGGTTGAGGGCTGAGGATTTTTCGCTCCGCGGGCCAAAGGGCCAACCGGCCCTTTGGAAACCCGTTTACGTACAAGCTAAGTATCCGCGTCAAATTCAAGCGCGGTTCAATTTCCGTCAGGCTTAACGCCAGAGAGATGGGATACGCCGTAACCGCCCTCAGAAAACACGCGTCTCACGCTGCCTGAGGTACAGCATGCATTTCACAACATCACCCGCAGCTATTTGGCCTCGCCGGCCTTCGGCACGGACTGGAGGTTCTTTTCATCCACCCGTGCGGACACGTCGATATACGGTCCGGCCGGATAACTGCCCAGAATACGCAGGGACTGACAATGCCCGCGCAGTTCCTTGAGCAGGGCCTCATACTGCTCGCCGGTGAGGTCGGACTCCACGTCCACGAAAAAGACGTAGCGCCATTTTTCACCCCGCATGGGGCGAGACTCCAGCTTTTTCATGTTCAGGCCTTCCACGGCCATCACCTGCAGCACGCTGACCAGCGAACCGGGCTTGTCCGGCAGGGAGAACAGCAGGGAGGTCTTGTCCCGCCCTTCCCCGTCGGACGGCTTGGGCCCGATGATGACAAAGCGCGTCCAGTTGTCCGGCATGTTCTCTATACCGCGTGCAAGCACCTTCAGATCCAGCAGATCGGCAAGCTTGCCGTGCCCGATGGCGGCTGCGCCCTTCTCGTCGCGAACCCGCCGCGCGGCGGCCGCCGTGCTCTCGGTGGGCACGATCTGCGCGTTGGGCAGGTTCGCCCGCAACCAGCTTCCGCACTGCCCCAGAGGCTGGGGATGGGAATACACGGTGGTGATGTCCGCCAGTGAACTCTCGCGGGTGAGCAGACTGTGGCTTATACGGCAGAACAGTTCCGCCTGAATGTACAACTCGAAATCCAGAAACAGGTCGAGGCTCTGGCCCACGGAACCTTCCAGCGAGTTCTCGAGCGGAATGACCCCCAGCTCGCACTCACGGGAATGCACCGCGCGGAATACCTCGTGCAGATTCTTCTGGGGCAGGTATTCCACGGATTTGCCGAGGAACTCCACACCCGCAAAGTAGGAGAAGGTTCCCTCCGGCCCGAGGTAGGCAACGCGTTGCGGGCGCTGCAGGGCGCGGGAGGAGGAAAAGATCTCGCGATAGATGGCGTTGACATGCTCGAAGGGGATGGGGCCGGAATTCCCGCGCCGCAGGTTCTCAAGCACTTCCTTTTCGCGGAAGGGCTTGAAGATCACATCCTGCTTTCCACGCTTGAGCTTTCCCACCTCAAGGCTCAGCGAGGCGCGGTGGTTCAGCAGTTGGAGTATCTGCTGGTCCGTCTCGTCGATCTCGCTGCGCACCTCTTGCATGCGCGGATTGTCTTCGGTCTTGTCAGATATGGAATCGGGCATGGCTAGCCTTCCTTGATCTCTTCCTGAATACGCATGCCGAAATGGCGGCCTGCCACATCGGTACGCACCAGAATTTCGTCGCCTTCCTTCAAAGACACCACGCTGACGGGCGAACCGTTCTTGCGCACCACGCGGATGGTTTCCGCGTTCTGCAGGAACACTGCGCCTTCCACGTCGCCGACCTTGGCCTTGATGAGCAGCATGGGACGGACCTCTACCTTGCAACGTCCTATCGTTGCCAGAGAAGTGGAGCCATCGTGATTCACGATGAGCACCTCGTCGCCGGACGAAAGCTCTTCAAGGTAGGTGGTACGGTCGCCGGGCATCACCGCATAGGCGTGCACGGCACCGGCATTGATGCGGAAGGGCCGGGCGGCCACGTATTCGTTGCGCTCGGTCTCCGCATTGACAAGGAAGGTGAAGGCGCTGGAGTTCCCCACCAGCATACCCTGACCGGTCTTCATCACGGACATGGTGTCCACGCACACGCGATGTCCGAGACCTACGTTCTGCACGGTGGTAACGGTGGCGGGCACCAGTTCCAGCGTGCCCTGAGACAGCTTGAGTTCAGCCACGATCTGCTTCAGCTCCTCCACGCCTTCGGGGAGCACCACAACCGCGTTGACCCCGCGTTCAAGAATTCCCGCAGCCAGCTTCGCCTCATCAAGGGTCG
The DNA here is from genome assembly GCF_026230175.1 of Desulfovibrio mangrovi. Lineage (NCBI taxonomy): Bacteria > Pseudomonadati > Thermodesulfobacteriota > Desulfovibrionia > Desulfovibrionales > Desulfovibrionaceae > Desulfovibrio > Desulfovibrio mangrovi. The sequence goes on along the minus strand of NZ_CP104208.1, from coordinate 3,428,613 downwards.
CCACTTCCACGGTCACGTTATCGGACTGCGCCAGCAGGTTTTCAATGGGGATGATCTCCCACCCGCGCGCAATGGCAACATTCTCGCCCTTTACCAGACGGGCCGTTGCCTCCTCTTCATCCTTCTTGGATGCGAAGGCGATGACGGGCATGGCCTCTTCGGCAAGTACGGTGCAGCGTGCAAGGCTTTCCACCTTCTTCACGTCACCCGCGGCCACGATGATGGCATCCACACCGGATTCCAGAGCAAGCGTAATATGCTCCTTATTGAACGGGACGCTCTTGAACAGTACCTTTTTCATGATTTTTCCAAATTTGTAAAAACTAGTCTTCGCCAACTATTTCAATGGCCTGTTCAACATCCCAGTCTTCGTGGACAACACCGCGAAGCGCCTTGACCAGTTGTGGGGTACGCCTGTGCTGGAAAATGTTCCGGCCGACGGAAAGACCGGCACCACCAGCGCGTACGGAATCGTGCACCATCTGGATGAACTCGCGGGTGGAATCCATCTTGGGGCCGCCCGCGATAACGACGGGCACGCAGGTGGAATCGACCACGCGGGAGAAGGTGTCCATATCGCCGGTGTAAGGCACCTTGACGATGTCCGCACCAAGCTCCACGGCCACGCGGGCGCAGTGCGCCACCACGGTGGGATCGAACTGGTTCTGAACCTTGGGTCCGCGGGCGTACATCATGGCGAGCAGGGGAATGCCCCAGTCGGAAGCCTGCGCCGCAACCTTGCCAAGGTCGGCAAGCATTTCGCGTTCCGTATCGTCACCAAGGTTCACATGCACGGAAACACCGTCCGCGCCATGCTTGATGGCGTCTTCCACCGAGGCGGTCAGCGACTTGGCGTTGGGCATGGGAGACATGGAGGTAGAGCTGGAAAGGTGCACGATCAGGCCCACATCCTTGCCGCCTTCACGGTGTCCGCAACGCACAAGACCCTTGTGCATGAGAACGGCATCTACCCCCCCTTCGGCGATGCTGTTCACGGTCTCGCGCATGTCCACCAGCCCTTCGATGGGGCCGACGGTTACGCCGTGGTCCAGCGGCACGATGATGGTACGGCTGGTAAGACGGTTGAAAATACGCTCCATTCTGATCTTTTTGCCAATATGCATCTGAAATCCCTCGTAATATATAGTTTCACACTGGCGGGCTATTGGCCGTTCAGCACGTCCATTGCCTGATCAACAGTCCACTCGCTGTGCACCACGCCGTGAAGCGCCGCCACAAGCAGGTCGGGACGGGCATGCTGGAACACGTTGCGTCCCATGGAGAGCCCTGCACCACCTGCCTTGACGGAATCATGCACCATTTCAACAAGCGCGCGATCCGAATCCATCTTCGGACCACCCGCTATGACTATCGGAACGCAGCAAGCTTCGCATACGGCGGCAAAAGAGTCCATATCGCCGGTATAATTAACCTTAACAACGTCCGCACCAAGCTCCATACCCACGCGGGCGCAGTGGGCGATAATCTCCGGATCAAATTCATTTTTCACTTTCGGACCGCGGGCATACATCATGGCCAGAACCGGCATACCCCACTCTACCGCACGGGAGGTCACCTTGCCCAGGTCCTCCAGCATGTAGCGTTCAGTCTCGTCACCCAGATTAACGTGAACAGACACCGCGTCAGCGCCAAGGCGCAGAGCATCTTCCACCGTACCGACCAGCGACTTGGCGTTGGGCAGCGTGGCAATGGACGTGCTGGCGGAAAGATGCACGATGAGTCCTACATCCTTGCCGTAGCCGCGATGCGTACAGCGGGGCAGTCCCTTGTGCATGAGGACGGCGTTTGCGCCTCCCTCAGCCACCTTGTTCACGGTTCCGGGCAGGTCAACGAGGCCGTAGATGGGGCCAACGGTTACGCCGTGATCCATGGGTACAATGATGGTTCTGCCAGTATTGCGGTTGAAGATGCGTTCCAGACGGACGCTTTTTCCAAGCAACATATGAGCCTCCTGATGATGTTCGACCTGTCCGGCGAAGCGGCGGCAAACAAAAAGGGCCGCCGGCTTTCGCCCGCGGCCCTTGTCTTGTACCCTTTCCCTAGTTCTGTTTCTTCAGCTGGTTAGGCACGATCAAGCTCACCACGGGCTTTCCCATAGCTAAAGTAATACCAAAAATAGAATTCGGCATTGAAGCTGTTGGCAAAGTTGGCGGTGAAGTTGGTCATCTTGAGAAACAGTCCTTTCGATCCTCAGTGGATCAGTTTCGGGGAAGATAGGTGAGAGCATCACCCCTGTCAACCACGAAATAAACATTTTTGCGATTATTATCAAACCACAAAATATCGTAGATTTACAATTTCGTTAATTCAGATGACACAGACTAGTACATTTTTGTAAAAATAATGATTTTTGAAAACTACAAAAACGCAGCACTTTTTCACATATACAATAATTGCAGCACGTTAATCAAAATGGCACGCAAGATGCTTTGAGAGGAGCAAACGATACGGGAACAGGGTGTTTACCCACGATAAGGAGGAATCCATGCTTTCGAAAAGTATTTCACAGTTGCGGACGCTGCTCCCCGCTCTGGGCGGGGCCACAGCACTCACTCTGCTCCTCAGCACCACGGCCATGGCAGAAGACGCCCCCGCCATGCTGACTCAGGACAACGCGAACATTCTCTGGACGCTCATTGCAGCCATTCTGGTAATGTTCATGCAGGCGGGCTTTGCCCTTGTTGAGTGCGGTTTCACCCGCGCCAAAAACGCCAGCAACATCCTCATGAAGAACTTTCTGGATTTTGCGGCCGGCTCCATCATCTTCTTTTTCATCGGATACGGCCTCATGTTCGGCACCGACATCGGCGGCTTCATAGGCATGAGCGATTTCGCGATGGCATCCGGCAGCGGCGTTGAAGCCGGCGGGCAGTGGAACCTGACGTTCTGGTTCTTCCAGTCCGTGTTCGCGGCCACGGCTGCCACCATCGTTTCCGGCGGCATTGCAGAGCGCACCAAGTTCCCCGCCTACATCATTGTCAGCGTGCTTGTGACGGCATTCATCTATCCCGTCTCCGGCCACTGGGCATGGGGCAGCCTGACCGGTAACGGCGGCTGGCTGGGCGATCTGGGCTTTGCTGACTTCGCCGGTTCCACGGTTGTGCACTCCGTCGGCGGCTGGATAGCACTGGCCGGAGCCATGATCGTAGGCCCCCGTACGGGCAAGTACGCCCCTGACGGTACTCCCAAAGCCATTCCCGGCCACAACATCCCCATGGCTGCACTGGGCGTGTTCATCCTGTGGTTCGGCTGGTTCGGTTTCAACCCCGGCTCCACCACCGTGGCAGACGGCACAATCGGCTACATCGCCGTGAACACCAGCCTTGCCGGCTGCGCAGGCACCCTCGGGGCCATGATCACCGTCTGGATGCGCTACGGCAAGCCCGACATCTCCATGACCCTTAACGGCGCACTGGCAGGCCTCGTCGGCATAACCGCCGGCTGCTACGAAGTGGCCCCCACCGGCGCAGTTATCATCGGCCTTCTGGCAGGCATTCTGGTAGTGCTTTCAGTTGAATTCATCGACCGCGTACTCAAGATCGACGATCCGGTCGGCGCAGTCTCCGTACACGGCGTATGCGGCGCGTTCGGCACCATCATGGTCGGCCTGCTGGCCCACCCCAATTACGGTTCCATTACCGGCCTGGCATACGGCGGCGGCTTCGGCCAGACCATCACCCAGCTCATCGGCGTAGGCGCTACCTTCGCATGGGCATTCGGCATGGGCTACATCGTCTTCGCCAGCGTCAAGACCATCGTGGGCCTGCGCGTCAGCCGCGAAGAGGAACTCAAGGGCCTGGATATTTGTGAACATGGCGCCGAGGCTTACAACGGCTTCCAGATCTTCACCGTGGAATAGGCAGGGAGGAATACGACTATGAAACTGATCATCGCATACATCAGGCCCGAAATGCTTACCCCGGTAAAGCAGGCGCTGTACGCCAAAGGCATCTACGCTCTCTCCGTAACCAACACCCTTGGCAGCGGACAGCAGAAGGGCTTCACCGAAACCTACCGCGGCGTCGTCATGGAAGTGAACCTGCTCAAGAAAGTTCGTCTGGAACTGGGCGTCACGGAAGACAAACTCGATGCAGCACTGGATGCCATCCAGTCCGGGGCCAAAACCGGAAAGGAAGGCGACGGCATCATCTTCGTACAGGACATTGAAAAGGCCATCCGGGTCCGTACCGGAGAGGTCAAATAGATAGCACGCCTACGGGGAACCCTCGCACCCCCCCGTGGCAATGTCCCTCGCACCCGCGAGAGGCAGCACGCTCCACACACAGATGCCGGACCGGCCCTTACCGCCACCCTTGGGCCGGTCCGGCCCCTTCTGCAACCGGACGTGAACCGAAATTCAGGCAGCCACGACACCATCTGATCACGCCGAAAACGATCCGGATTTCCCATGAGCCACACACTCGACATAGAATCGCTCATCCACAACCGTCAGATCATCACGCATTTCCAGCCGCTGGTTTCCATACGGCAGGGTACGGTCATCGGTTACGAGGCCCTGAGCAGAGGTGCCGTCGGCAACGGCGAACTGATTATCCCGCCTGACACGCTCTTCACCCTTGCAGCCCTGCGTGGACTGAGCCTGAAGCTTGACAGGGCCTGCCGTGAAAAAGCCTTTACCCATTTCGCTCCCCTGCACGAAAAACAAAAGGAACTCCTGCTCTTCGTCAATGTGGACGCCTCGCTGCTGACAGCAACCGTTGTCGGCTCCGGCCATATCGAAACACTTGCCAACACGCTCGGGATAAGCCCCAACAACGTGGTTATCGAAATCATCGAATCACAGGTGCAGGATACGGCAGCCCTCATGCATTTCATCAACCGGCATCGTGCCCTTGGTTTTCTCATCGCGCTGGATGACGTGGGGGCGGGCCATTCCAATCTGGAACGCATCGCTTCCATCAAACCGGAAGTCATCAAGATCGACCGGTTCCTCATCAGCAACATCCATAAGGAATTCTACAAGCAGGAAGTGGTGAATTCGCTCACCTCGCTCGCCCGCCGCATCGGGGCCATGACCGTGGCCGAGGGCGTGGAGCAGGAGGAGGAAGCCGTCTACCTGATGGGGGCCGGTGCGGACGTGCTGCAGGGCTATTTGTTTGCGCGCCCCGCTCCCGCTTCGGAACCGGAGGACATTACCTCGCGGATGCGGCAGGTTGCCAAGGCCTACCGCACCTATTCGCTGAACCGCTATGAGCGCCACAAGGAACAACAGGCCAGCCACCGCGCTCTCATCCGCCACGTGCGAGACATCCTCAGTTCAGTGGCGGCATCGCAATTCAATCAGGTCATGGTGGAGCAGCTGCTGACCTTTCCCAATCTTGAATGCCTCTACGTGCTGAACGAAACCGGCATTCAGGTGACGGACACGCTGTGCAACCCGCTGAACATAAACGCCAACAAGCGCTTCATCTACCAGCCTGCCAGAAAGGGAACGGACCACTCGCTCAAGGAATATTTCATCCCCATTCAGGCCGGACTTGAGGAGTGCATCACTGCGCCCTACATCTCGCTGGCTTCAGGCAACCGCTGCATCACGCTGGCCACACGTTGCACCTGTTCGGAAGGCAAACCCTATGTGCTGTGCCTTGACGTGATGGAACAGAGCAACATGGCCCCGCTGCATGAACAGGCCATCTGCGCATGCGGCACATGACAGGACCGGCAGGGACGCAAGACGCCTGACGGACTCCGGCAGGACGCTGACGGAGCAAGGAAAGAGGCACCTGCCGACATCAACCATTTTCGGAAAACCGCTACTAGGACCGGTTTTCCGCAGGCGGGACGGAGAGCGCTACGGCATACGGACATGTCGGCGGCTCCTTATCGGACTGTCGAGAGAACATCCGTCACTCTGAGACAGGCTCAGCCAGGTAGTATCGTTGAGGCCCCGACGCGCAACGCCGACGACCCCGCAGCCACCCGTGCCATACAGGCAACTTGCGGCACGGCACGGCATGGCTCTCCGCCCCGCCACCTGTTTCCGGCCTCGCTTACCTCCGCAAGCTGTTCTGCCGTCGGCAACCGGCAGCACACAGGCCCAAAAGAAAACCCGCCTACGGTCTGTGGCGGGTTTTTCGTTTATCGGACAGCGGCATCCAAACGGACGGAACTAGTTTTTCGCAGCCTTGGGCGGAGCTTCGGCAAGGGCCTTCTGCCCGCTGCCTCCTTTCCCGGCAGGCAGGGCTTTGACAGCCTCCTTGGGCTTCTGCTGCGTTCCCTTGGCCTCATCCTCGCAGGGAGCAACGGCCTTGGGCTTTTTGCGCGGCGAAAGCAGGCGTTTGAGCACATACATTTCAAGATCCTTGCCCGCCAGTTTTTCAATGGGAATCTCGGCACGGGCCATGGCCTTGTGGCCGCCCGCGGAACCGATGTCGCCGAACTGCATGTTGGCAAAACGGCCAAGATCACGGGTCACGCCGTCACCACGGAAGATGATGACCAGCTTGTCCTCGCTCACGCCTGCCACGGCGACCCAGCGGATTTCATGCACGCGCATGAAGAAGTCCGCTATCACCACCAACGCATCGGCATTGGGCACTTCGCCCACATAGGTCATGAAGCCCGACTTGATCTTGTGCATGCTGGAAACAGCACGGGAGAAATAATCCAGCCAGCCCAGCCGGAATTCACTGCGGGAAATGCGCGACAGCAGCGCCTGATTCGACCACTTGGAAAGGTAACGGAACGCCCGGACATCAACGTCGCAGAATTCGCGTTCAAAGCTGCCCGTGTCGGTCTTGATGCCGTAGACCAGCGCCGTGGCGAGCCTGTTACCGGGGCGGATGCCCAGATTGTACAGGTACTCCGTCATGAGCGTGGAGTTGGCCCCGTATTCCGTCTTGATATCCTTATAGTCCACCACCACGGGGTGTTCTGCCGAAAGTGGATGGTGGTCGAAGACGAGAGAAAAATGCAGTTCCTTGAACAGGGGATGGTGGTGGGGCTGGGAATCCACCAGCGCGAAGCGGTCGTACTGCGCGATCACCGTGGGGTTGAGCTTCATCATGGGGATGCGCAGATACCGTATCATGGCCAGATTGTCGGGGCGGGTCACTTCGTTCACGCGGGCAATGCCCACATCCGCCACACGATGGATCATGATGCGCTTGAGGGCCAGGGCGGAGGCCATGGCGTCAGGGTCCGCGTTCACCACGATGAGCCAACGCTCATCGCGGGAGAACAGCTCCAGCATATTGGAAAGACCCGGTTCCAGCTTTCTGAAATAGGACATGCGTCAAGACCTCTTCAGATACAACGGCAATCCCGCAACCATGAGGCACACCTCGTGACTCACAGCGGCTACCGCCTGATTGAGCGCCCCCAGATCGCGCACAAAGCGTCGAACCTCGGCGCTGGCCGGAATTGCCCCCAATCCGGCTTCGCAGGAAACGAATGTCACGTCCGTCCCCTGCGGCAAATTTGCAAGGCAGGCAATCAAGGACCGTGTATGGTCGGCATGCCCGCCGCCCGTGCTGTCAGCATCGGCTACAGAACTCCCTGCACAGGCGAAAAGCCAGAAATCCAGACTGTCCACAAGGATGGAACGGTAGCTGCCGGAAGCTTCCTGCAGGGCAGATACCAGACCGGCACCGGTCTCACGCACCTGAATCTCCGCCTTGCGGGCGGTGCGGTGGTCAAGAATCTGGCGGCGGAAAGCAAAATCCTGCGCCTGCCCCGTGGCCAGCAGCAGACGCGGGCCTTCACCCTGCTCAAACACCTGAAGACCGTAGGCCGACTTGCCGGACTTGTCTCCTCCCAGAATAAGACGGATCATGCGATCTCCCTTGTGCTGCCGAGCATGGCATCCAGCAGCGGCATGGAATCCGCTATGCCAGTCCAGTCAAAAATCTCCATCATCAGCACGGCATCGTCGTCCGCCGTTTGCAGCATTCGGGCCACAAGGGCCTGCTCTTCCGGCGTCAACGCCGTCAGAGGCAGGTGTCTGCCGTCGGGCCCCGGGGCATTGAGATGCACCATGCGCACCCGTCCCTGCAGGTCTGGCAATTCAAGAAGCCCATATTGACGGTAGGACAGCATGTGCCCCGTGTCCAGACACACACTATACCCTGCTTCACGCACAACGTGCCAGATATCCGTCAGATCAGCGCCGGAGACATTCTCCAGCATGCAGTCGCGGATTGCAAACCCGGCCTGCTCCCAGCCTGCGGCAAATATTTCCAAAGCCCGCATGGCTCCCGATGCATTTCCGGAAAAATCGACCCCCTGCCGGGGAGGGTGCAACACCGCACGCCGCACGCCCAGATAGGCGATTTTCTCCATCAGGGCAAGGCAGATACCGGTTGCCGTGTGCGGGTCGTTCCAGTCCAGATCCAGCGGCAGATGGACATGCCAGTCCAATTCCAGTTTCGCAAGATTCCCCGGCAGGTCGGTGTCCAGATATTCCAGACACGCCTTCGTCTCGAAGAAAAGCAACCCCACCTCGTCAACCTTTCCCTCAAGAAAACGGCAGTTTGCCGCAAGAGAGTCCCGTATAACCCACGAGGGGGCTGCAATCACCCGTCCCGATCTTGACGTTACGGGCGAAATAGTGGCCAGTCTGTCAATCAAACATCACTCCAAAAGGCTCTGAGCCTACAGAAATATCCGGAAAAAGCCGATAAGAAGGCATGCACGAAGAAGTTGCCGGGGCCCTGAAAACACAGCCGATTCCGTAACTGCCCCCTCCATTACACAAAGGGATAACGGGTATGGCGTTTGCATTATAATTGCTGCCCCCCTTCATCAAATAACGAGGTTCGTCATGGTCGGGGTACGAAACTACTTCCAACACAGATTAAACCCGTTGCATATCTATTGCCGGTTACTTGACTACGGCATCAGCCGCAAACTGGCATCGCGGGTTTCGGGTCTGTATGAACGTTGGATATACCGGATGACCACGTCGGGAGTGTAGCACTTCCCCTTGCTATCCCATCAGGGACAACTGCTTTTCCTTGCGCTTGGTATGCGCCTTCAGCATCGAGCGCTTCAACGCATCCTGCGGCAATACCGCGAGAAAACGAGACGCCTTGAGCCGCAATTCGCGGCCATAAAGCATGCGCTTGCCTGACCAGCTCAGGAACAGCGCCTGCTCGGCGCGCGTCATGCCCACATACAGGAGCCTGCGCTCCTCTTCCGTGTCATAACTCCCTTCATTCCTGTCGGCCTTTCCCGTCAGAACGCCCGTTCCGGCAAAAGGCATGATACCGTCTTCCAGCGCAGGCAGGAACACCGCCTTGAATTCCAACCCCTTGGCGGCGTGCATGGTCATGATCTGCACTTTTTCGCTACGACGGCGCACCTGCTCCAGTTCCGACTGAAGGGTGATCCAGTTGAGCAGACCTGCCCAGCCTTCCAGTTCGTCATAGCGGCGCACCAGTTCGCGAAACGCAGTGGACTTCCAGAACAGCCTGTCAAAGGGCGGCATATCTTCCAGATAGGCGGCCACGCCGAGCGGCCCCTTGGCCAGCATGGAATCGGGACAGGAAAGCGGCTCTTCTTCCGATCTGCCCGCAATGCCGAGAAAACGGCCTGCGGCCTCAAGAATAAGCTTGATGCGCGGTTCCACCCAGAAGGCCTCATTTTCCGGCACGGCACAGGGAATGCCAAGACGCGAAAGCGTACGCTGAATGGGATCAACCAGCGCCTTGAAGCGTACCAGCACAGCCACATCGCCGGGAGAAAGCTCGCCACCGAGCAGGCGCTCGCCTTCGGCATCCTTCAGGGAATGGCTGGTGGCACCGATTAGCCCCCGGATCTGCTCGCCTATCCATGAAGCCTCGCCTTCAGGCGAAGGCGCTTCGAACATCCGCATATCGGAACGCAACGCCCGCATGGCGGACAGGGGCTGCGGCGCACCATTCTTCGCCATCAGGCTGGCGGCCACGTCCAGCACGGCCTGTGCGCTGCGATAACATTCCGTCAGGCGGATAATGTCCAGCCCCGGCCATGCCTCCTGCAGGTAGTGCAGCACATCGCCGTGCGCACCACGGAAGCCGTAGATGGACTGGTCGGGGTCGCCTATGCCGAAGAAGCCCTGACCGCCCTCCGGTACCAGCTTGCGGATAAGCGTCAGCTGCAGGGGGGAAAGATCCTGAATCTCGTCCACAAGCACATGGGTGTAGGGGCAGGAATAGACGCCCGCGTCTACTTGTTCCACCCAGAATTCCAGAAGATCCGTATAGTCCGCAAGGTTCCAAGACCCCTTGAGCGTGGAATAGTTCACGAACATGTCGCGGTATTCCGGGGTGCACGCCTCCATGCGTTCGCGGCACAGGTTTATGGCGTCCCACGCATCCCGGATGCGCTGGGAAGACTCGTCGGGGTTCGCCTCGGAAAACACCCGCCGCGCCCCTTCTTCGGAAAGCAGGGTCGGGGCATCGTCGTAGGACTTCTGCCAGTACTCGAAGCCCAGCGCATGCAGCGTATCCGCACGGGGCGTTGCCTGACCGGAACCAAGGGCCAGCACCAGCCGTTCTTCCATCTCGCGGGCGGCGCGCCGGGTAAAGGTAAGCGCCAGAATGTGACGTGCGCTCACGCCCAGATCCAGAAGGTGCATGATACGGCCAACCAGCGTGCGGGTCTTGCCCGTGCCCGGACCGGCCATGACCAGCACGGGCTGCGGTCCGGCCTCTATGGCCTGCTTCTGCCCCTCGTTGTACACGATAGAAGGAGCCTTGGGTGCTGCCGCCTCCTGCAGAACCGTCGCAAGCCCGGGCAGCAGGCCATCGTTGTCTTCAAAGGAAAATTCCAGTTCATCATCAGGTACGGCCGCAACATCTTCAGCAGCCTGACGCTCCTTGAGCGCGGAAGCGAAAAGCGGCGTCTTCAGGGCCGCCTCATCCGGGGTCAAGCCTGCGGCAGCCCCATTGCCGATACCGGCAGCATGACGATCCGGCAGGTCAACCAGTGTCGCGCCCTTCAAAAAGGTGTCGCGCTCCTTGCGCGAAAACACGCGCACCACGCCATATTCCCCGTCATAGCCGGGCTGGCGCAGAACCTCGCCCCGCCGCATACGCATCACGCCCTCTGCAAGCAACGGGCTCACCTTGCGGATTTCCTCTTCAGGAGCATCGCGCAGGATGGTCAGCTCCGGTCCGAGAGTTCGGATGGCGCGGGCATACATGCCCATGACCTTCTTGGTCTTGGGGCCCACGTCAAGAATCTCGCCGATAAGCTCCGGCAGCGGCACCAGCGAGGCGAATCCCGGCTGTGCCACTGGCTGCTTGGGCACCTGCCTGTCGGCCAGCTCCAGCACGCGATTCAGCACGCCCACTGTCAACGGCTTGCCGCAGACGGGACACTTGCCGTCGCGTGAGCGGGTTTCTCCCGGCTCCATGACCACGCCGCACTTGCGGTGGCCGTCCAGATGGTATTTTCCCTCTTCCGGGAAGAACTCGAGCGTGCCGAGGAACTTGTGTCCCAGCGCTTCGCCGCGCAGGCTGCGGTAAATGCCCTCGTAGGACATATCGCCGCTGAACAGGTTGCATTCCCGGCCAAGGTTGTCGCCGGAATGGGCATCGGAGTTGGAGATAAGACGGAAACGGTCCAGATGACTCCACAGCCAGTTCATCTCGGGGTCGGAGGACAGACCCGTTTCCAGTGCAAAAATTTCGGATGAAAGGTCGCCGAAGCATTCCTCGATGCTGTCGAAACCGGATTTTGATCCGAACAGCGAGAACCACGGCGTCCAGATGTGTGCGGGAACAAGAAAGGCGAGGGGGTGCGTTTCCAGCACCATTTCCAGCAGATTGCGGGAATCCAGTCCCAGAATGGGCCTGCCGTCGGAAGCGATATTGCCCACCTCGGCCAGTTTGGCGCTGAAGCTGCGGGCCGCTTCCATGGTGGGCATGAACACAAGGTTGTGCACCTTGCGCACCTTGCCGCCACGCTTGTAGATGGAACTGATTTCGCCCTGAAGCATGAAGAGCGTGCGGCCTGAGAAAGGCGTGCCTGCGAATTCCGGCACCTCATGATCCAGCCTGCGGTCGTCCTTCAGGCGGTAAAGCCCGCTGGCGCTATCCAGCACAAGCTGCTCTTCCAGCTCATCAAGCCATTCGGGATGGGTAAAATCGCCGGTGCCCAGCACATCCAGCCCCTTGATACGCGACCATGCAGCCAGATACCGTGGTGAAAGCTTCTTGCTGGTAGCGCGCGAAAAACGGGAGTGGATATGCAAGTCTGCCCGAAACTGCTTCATGCGGAAATCCTCGGGAATGGAGTCGTATGCACGCCCCCTTAAACATAAAAGGGCAACCGTACACACCTGATGTAGCAAATGTGCCCCCAAGACACAAACAGTTACAGGCGGATGACACCAATTCGTCACGGAGTGGAACATGAAGATGCACGGCCAGCCTCCGCTGCCGCCGGAAAAGACTCTTTTCTTTGCGTCCCGCCGGAAATAACTCTACAAGAAAGCGAGACAACAACAGCACCGGAGCCTGCCCCGTATGGAACAACAGTCCTCACCGCCCAATTTCAAACATCTCAATATCATCGTCATATTGCTGGCCCTGTGCCTGCTGGCCACCTTCATGCTGCGGGCACGCATGGAAACCGAGGCGGACTGGCGCATAATGCCGCTGCGCAAGGAAAACCTCTTTGTACAGCATCCTCTGACATGGCTGGCCGGAGACTGCTACGCCCACGGTGCCGTGCTGGACGCGCTGACTGCTGCCGCCGAACCGCTGAAGCCGCAGGAACTGCCCGTAATCGTGTTCCGCCTTTCCGCCCGTCATGCGGATGCAGCGAACACGGGCCTGACCGCCGACATCGGTTTCATAGCCCGCATGCCCAACGGCAAGCCTTCGCAAAACTCGCCCTCCCTGCTCACCTACGGCCCGACCATCCGCTATGACGCCAAGGGCGAGAGCAACGGCATTGTCAGCGCCGTCATCGACGCTGCTGCCACCCTGCAGGTACTGCGCGCCATCAGCATGCAGCACAACGCACCGGTGGAACGCATACTCGTACCCGCCTTTGCCCTGCCCCTGCTGCGCAGCGCCGGAACCACGCTGCCTGCCAAGGAGTCCGGACCGCTCTTTGACCTGATGCAGGAAACCACCGAGCCGGAAAACGCCATGCGGATAGTCTTTTCCCTTCCCGCCGCAGCGCAGGAACAGCCGACCCAGTAAGGACATCGCATGACGCATCATACGGCCAACGCGCAGCCCCCTTGCGACGTCACGACATTCGAAGCCGCCGATCAGAGACAAGCACGCAGCCAGTTTCCCCGCGGCCTGCATCAGCCCGAAGGCTCCTTCCGTTTTGCCATGGATGCCCTGCTGCTTGCCCGCTTTGCCCTGCCCGCAGCCACGAGCAAAAAGGAGCGTACTGTGGCGGATCTCGGAACCGGCTGCGGCGTGGTGGCGCTTGCCATGTTGCTGGATGCACCCCAGCTTACCGCCACAGGACTCGACATCGACCCGGCGCTGACCGCTGCAGCACAGGCCAATGCCGAAACACTGGGACTTGCCGAACGTTTTACGGCGCGCACTGCGGACCTTGCGGACATACGCAACGCCCTTCCGGCAGAATCCTTTGATCTGGTGGTGAGCAACCCGCCATACCGCCGCGCCGACCAAGGTCGGCACGCCGCGACGCAACAGCGCACCAACGCCCTCTTCGAAACCGCCGGAGGACTGGAAACATTTGTCAATGCTGCCGGTTATCTGGTACGAAACAAGGGAAGGTTCTGCTGCATCTATCCGGCAGAACGCCTTGCGGAACTGATGAACGCCCTCACCGCCGCGCGGCTGGAACCCAAGCATCTGCGCATGGTCCATTCCAAAACGGACAGGGAGGCGGTTCTGGTGTTGCTGGAAGCGCGAAAAAACGCTAATTCCGGCTGCACAATCCATCCCCCGCTCATCCTGTATTCAGGCGAGGGGGAAGCAACAACGCTTACGCCGCAAGCGCTGGCATTCTGCCCGCACCTTGCCTGCAACGCACGCGGGCATCAGCCAACCGGAGACTCTGCATGATCGGTATTTTGCGCAAACTGAAACGATTTTTCCCCGCCCCCAGCGGCAGGGCCGTGATGCTTTCCCTTGATCACGGCGCCAACGAAGGCATGCTCACCGGGCTGACCCGCATGCCGCAGCTGCTGGAATACGTCACCACCCGCAACGTGCAGGGCGTGGTGTTGAACAAGGGCTATGCCCGCGCGCACGGCCTGACCCTGCCCTCCAACCTGCCCATTGTGATGCAGCTCTCCGCCGGCACACGCCACGGCCTGCCCGCATGGAACAAGGCGCTGGTCTGCTCCATTCCGGAAGCCCTGCGCCTCGGCGCAGATGCCGTTTCCGTGCAGATCAACATCGGCAACGAACTGGAAGACCGCATGCTCTCCGACTTCGGCTCCGTGACGGAAGAAGCGCACCAGCACGGCCTGCCCGTTCTGGCGGTCATCTACGCCAAGGGCGACCGCATCGTGAAGGAACTTGACCCCAGCCTCATCAGCCACTGCGTACGCCTTGGCGGCGAACTGGGCGCAGACATCGTTTCCGTTCCCTACTCCGGCGACCAGCCAAGCTTTGCACGTGCCGTGCAGTCCTGCCCTGCCCCGGTGCTGGTGGCGGGCGGCCCCGGCCAGTCCAATTTTGACGGCCTGCTGCACATGATTCAGGAATCTCTTGATTGCGGCGCTGCGGGTGTAAGCATCGGACGCAACGTCTTCCAGCAGGAGAACCCGGAAGAGGCGCTGGACAGAATCATTGCCATGGTCCACGCCATGCCCTCCGAAGAGCCAGAAGAAACCGACTGCACGGCGGCTGACGAATCCGCTCCCGCACAGGGTCCTTCGCATCCCGCATAAGGCATGTTCAAATTCACTGTCATATTATTCGTCGTTGTGTGGCTGGGGAGTCTCATCTTCAGCCGCAAACGGCGTGTAATCCGGGATGTGAACCACCTCATCCAGCTCATTCTGGCCGCCGCCATCTTCTTCGGAGCCAGCACCGCCATACGCAGTAGCTTCCTGCACGAGAACATGCTCTTTTACGTACCGGCCCTTGTCCTCACCTTTGCCGCAGCGTGGGGTGTATCCCTCCTCATCATGAACCGCCTTTCGGCAGCATCCGGAAAACAGCCCCGCCGTCAGCCTCGACGATAAGCCCCTTTCCCCGCACCCAGTGGCGGCCATATGGCAAAGCCGCCCGCCGCCATGTCCAGTCTTAGCGGCATGCCATTCCCCGTTCCGGCGCAGCAGCACCCAAACGATTCCTCCCAACCCCCTCCCGCCTCATTCAAAAGGTCTCAACAACCACTTCACTTTTCCGCAGGCAAGGCATACCCTGCCTGCTCAAAATAATTCTGCGGCTGCTCCGCAGCACGGCGAGACAGCCCGCCAGTAACCTTGCCTTCAAAAGGAATCGCCCATGAACAGCTTCACCTATGCCAACCCCACTGTCATTCAGTTCGGCAAGGGCCAGATTGCCTCCATTGCCGACCTCATCACACCCGACCATACTGTTCTGCTCGTCTACGGCGGCGGTTCCATAAAACACAACGGCATTTACGAGCAGGTTACCGAAGCGCTGAGCAAACACGCTTGGACGGAATTTTCCGGTGTCGAACCCAACCCCAGCGTGGAGACGCTGGATCAGGCCGTGGCGCTGGCCCGCAAGAAAAAGGCCACCTTCATCCTCGCTGTTGGCGGCGGTTCCGTCATTGACGGCTGCAAATACATTGCAGCGGCCGCCTGCTACGACGGCGACGGCTGGGACATCCCTTCCGGCAGACATATCGTGACCGAGGCCCTGCCTATCGGCGCAGTTCTCACCATTCCGGCCACTGGTTCGGAATCCAACGGCGGTTCGGTCATCTCCCGCGCGGCGACGCATGAGAAATGCGTGTTCCGCTCCCCCATCGTTTTCCCCAAGTTCGCCGTGCTTGATCCTGATGTGATGAAAAGCCTGCCGGAGCGCCAGCTTACCAACGGCCTTGCCGACGCCTTTGTGCATGTCTGCGAGCAATACATCACCTATCCCTGCGGCGGCATGGTGCAGGACGGCTACAGCGAAGCCCTGCTGCGTACCCTGTCCACCCTCGCCAGCCAGTTCGCCGACCGCGACAGCGAGACATGGCAGGCCAACCTCATGTGGGCTGCAAATCAGGCCCTGAACGGTCTTATCGGCGTGGGCATGCCCCGCGATTTTGCCACCCACATGATCGGCCATGAACTCACCGCCATGTTCGGCATCGACCACGCCCGCACGCTGGCCGTGGTCCAGCCCGCCCTGCTGCGGGCGCAGATGGAGAACAAGAAGGATAAGCTGGAACAGATGGGCCGCAACGTCTTCAACCTGCCCGAACAGGTTGCGGAAGGAACGGAGCTCGCCGAGCGCACCGTGCAGGCCATTGAGGCCATGTATCACTCGCTGGACATTCCCACCCGTCTCAGAGACCACGGCGTCACCGACCCCGCGTTCATCGACACCATTCTCGTGCAGCTTGAGAGGCACGGTTTTGCCAAGCTGGGCGAGCGGGAAGCCATTACGCTGGACGTGAGCCGCCGTATCTTGACCGACGCCATGTAGAGACACTGCGACAATCTGACGCCGCCCTCTACCGCACTGCCAGCCCACTTCCGGGGCGGTTGCTATTTTCCTTTGCGAACAGTAGCATCCGCCCCATGTTTTTCCATAAAAGCATCACACTTGCCTGCCGCAGGAGCATCGTCTCCTCGGAACATTACTGGCGCACCGGTCTTTAGCCCGCGCCCCCCGCACGCTTCATTCTCCGGCTGAATCCATCCTGTTCTGCAACGTCTTTTGGCGGCCACATGTCGCCAAGGGGGTATTGTTCATGTCTTCCGTACGAGCATATCACTGGATATGCCTTGTGGGCGCCATCGTGTCCGAAGTGACGGGCACAACGCTCATGAAAGCGGCCCAAAGCTGGAGCATGCCGCATGGTGCGCAGCTCGGCATAGTGCTCATGCTGCTGTTCATCGGCTTGTCCTACTACCTGCTGGCGCTGGCGACCACCGCCCTGCCTGTGGGGGTGGCCTTTGCCTTCTGGGAGGGACTCGGCCTCCTGTTCATCACGCTCTCAAGCGTACTACTGCTGGGGGAAGAGTTGACGCTGACACGCTTTGCCGCCCTGTGCGCCGTGGCAGCAGGCGTCTTGCTGGTGCATCACGGCACGGCAGAAGCCAGCCATGACGACAGCAAAGGCACGCATAACGACGCACTCAAAAACACCGTAGGCGGGCACTAGCATGGAAACACTTTCTTCCCTGTTTTCAGCGGGATTGCTGCTGGTCATGATGGCGGCAGCGCTGGACGTTGCGGCCAATCTGCTGCTGGCCAAGTCCGAAGGCTTCCGCATCCGCCGCTACGGCCTGCTGGCGCTGGCAGCCGTGGGGCTGGCCTTCACGTCGCTGTCGTTTGCCGTTCGCAGCATGGATCTTGCCGTTGCCTACGCCATGTGGGGCGGTTTCGGCATACTGGGCACCTCGCTCGGCGGCTGGCTGCTGTTCGGACAACGACTCAAGCCCAGCGCATGGCTAGGCATGGCCCTGCTCATCTGCGGGCTTTCCATCCTGCACACCAGCTAGCAGAAGGCTCAGCTGCGAGCGGGATTAATCCCCCCTCACGACCACGCAAAACCGACCGCAAAACCACAATAAAAACGGGGTGCCCGACATCATGTCAGGGCACCCCGTTTTCATTTGCTCTTTTCAGGCCATCAGGCTTCGGCAGGCTCTGGCGGGCTCCGGCGCCGCACCACCCAAGGCAATGCCCACAGCGGGCTCTACTAATGGCCCGTAATCTGGTACTTCTTGAGCTTGTACTGCAGCAGACTCTTAGAAACATTCAGCATCTCGGCGGCCTTTACCTGCACGAAGTCGGAGCGGACAAGTGCACGGCGGATAAGCGCGGCCTCGATCTTTTCCAGCGTATCGCCAAGGTCGAGCTTGGCGGGCAGAAGGTCCACGGCGCTTTTGAGCTGGGTCTCCTCGTCGCGAATTTCCTGCGGCAGGTCCTCCACGGTAATCATCTCGTGCGAGGCAAGCACCATGCAGCGTTCCACCACGTTTTCCAACTGGCGGATGTTGCCGGGCCATTCGTATCCGGTGAGATAGTCCATGGCTTCGGTGCTGAAGGCGCGGCGCTCCACGCCCTGCTCGCGGACGACCTTTTCCGCAAAATGGCTCGCCAGCAGCGGAATATCTTCACGGCGTTCGCGCAGGGGCGGCAACTGAATGTGCACCACGTTCAGGCGATAGTAGAGATCTTCGCGGAAAGTCCCCTTCTGCACTTCTTCCTGCAGGTCCTTGTTGGTGGCGGTGACGATGCGGATATCCACCTCGATCTCCTGTCCGCCGCCAACGCGCTCGATCTTGCGTTCCTGCAGCACGCGCAGCAGCTTGACCTGCATGTCGTGGGAAAGCTCGCCGATTTCATCAAGGAACAGGGTCCCACCGTGGGCCAGTTCAAAACGGCCGCGTTTCATGGCCACGGCACCGGTAAAGGAACCCTTTTCATGGCCGAAGAGTTCGCTTTCCAGCACGCCGGGGTTCAGCGCCATGCAGTTCACGCTGATGAAGGGGCCGTCCTTGCGCGGCGAGGAGAAATGGATGGCACGTGCCACCAGTTCCTTGCCGGTGCCGGACTCGCCAGTGATGAGCACGGTGGACTTGCTGGGCGCAGCACGGTCCACCATGGTCAGGGTATCCCTGATGGCCCTGCTTTTGCCGATGATCTGTTTAAGGCCGTAGCGCTCTTCAAGATTCTCCGTAAGCAGGCGGTATTTCCGGTGCGCACGGGAAAGCTCGGCGGCGTTCTGCACGGCCAGCAACAGCTCATCGTTGGCAAAGGGCTTGGTGATGTAGTCGAAGGCTCCGGTCCGCATGACCTCCACCGCGCTCTCGATGGAGCCGAAGGCGGTCATGATGAGCACCGGAATCTGCGGATAATTCTTCTTCACGTGCGCCAGCACTTCCGCACCGGTCAGCTTGGGCATCTTCATGTCGGTGACAATGACGTCCACCTCGGACTCTTCCAGAAAGGCGAGGCCCGTTTCGGGATCGCTCAGCGCGGTCACCTTGTAGCCAGCGTCCGTCAACAGGGCTTCCAGCACCAGCAGGTAGTTTTTCTCGTCGTCCAGGACAAGCAGATGGGTCTGATCACTCATGAAAGCAACAATTCCTTATGTATGAGACTTCCGCACCGCCAAAAGGCAGAGCGGAAGCCTTGATTCGTCAGATAGCGCAGGCCGGAAGACAGGCTAGGCCGCAGGGAACCCCATGCGTACAATGGCCCCGCCCTCTTCGGCGTTGGAAAGCATCAGCGTGCCGCCATGGCTGGTCACGATGCTGTTCACAATGGCCAGCCCGAGTCCCGTGCCGTCATCCTTGGTGGTGAAGAAAGGATCGAGCATCTTGTCAATGTTGGCGAGATCAAACCCGCTGCCGGAGTCCTTGAAGGTGACGATGATCTCGTCATCCTGCCGCAGTCCGGCAATGGAGATGCCCCCTTCACCGGAAATGGCCTGCAATCCGTTGGCGATGACGTTGTAAAACGCACGGTACAGTAAATCCTTGTCGCCCGACATGACAAGCCCCGGTTCGTACAGGCGCTCCACCTGCACCTGCCGTTGCGAAAGCTCGTTTTCGAGAAACCCCAAAGCCTGATCAAGCACCATGGCGGCGTCGACCCGCTCCTTGCTCGGCGGCTTGGGACGGGCATAGTCGAGGAAGTCATGCACGGTCTTGGATAACCGTTTGGCCTCGTCATAAATAGCCGTGAGAATCTTCTGGGTAAGAGCGTCCGTGTTGGGGCGTTTGAGCAGCAGTTCCGCACTGGAGGAAATGATGCCGAGCGGATTGCGGATTTCATGCGCAATGGACGAAACCACCCGCCCCATGCTGGCCAGCTTTTCACTCTGGTGCAGGTCACGCTCCAGCCGTTCCTTCTCCGCCATGCGGACGGCAAGAGCCTTCTCCGAACGGCGTATGAAGGTCACCAGCAGCAGGAACAGCAGGAAGGAAGATGCCATGGTTGTCAGCACGATGAGCCACTGCAGACTGATAACCGAGGAATAATCCGCGGTAATGTCCTGTGTGATCTCAAGCACCCCCATGACCGGCTGGTCCGCTTCGTCAAACACATCCCTGCCCAGCCGCTGCTCCACGCGCAACGGATAGGTGGTGCGCAGAATGAACGATCCGGGCGGCAGTTCATACTGGAACATGGCCACCCACGGTGACATGGCCGATTCAATCTCAAAGCTGTGCTTGTTCTCGCTCAGGGCCCGGGTAACGGCCATACCCGCCAGAGAGGAATCGCCAAGATCCTGCCTGTCGGTGGCATAGGCAATGACCTTGGTATAGTCGTAAATGCGCAGGGTTTTCACGTGCAGGCCGTGGATGGTGCTTTCCACCACCTGATCAAGCCGCTCGTACTGCTGCTCGTTACGCAAGGCAATTCGCCCGTACCCGATAATCGTGGGCAGGGTGAATCGACGATAAATCTGATGGTTCAGGTTCTCCGCCAGCAACGTGGCAAACTCCTGCTGCTTGCGCAGCAGGGACCCGCGCACGGAGTTGCTGATCACAACAGAGAGGATCAGACTGGAGACCAGAATCAGAACCAGAGAGGTCCATGAAAGAAACTTTGCAAATCCGATTTGAGTCTTGTCCGTCAACGGTCTCGGGGTCAATCTAGAACTCCTGCTGCTCGGGCGCACGGCCAAGGAAAGCCTCAAGGTCGGCGGATTCCTCCTCGTAGCCCTGAGCTCCGAGCCGTGCGTTGGCAAGACGTTTTCCCAGCTCGACGGCGGGCTGATCCAGCGGATTGATATCCAGCAGCCAGCCGGTGAGTACGGTGGTGATTTCAAGCAGGGCCATCAGGCGACCGGCCTCTTCTTCGCCGGTTCTGCCCATGCGCAGTTCCACAAGCGGCGTACCGGCCTTGGCCAGAGCCATCTGGGTGCCGAGCCCTTCCGCCTGCAGCAGATCGCCGAAATGGGCTCCGCGCAGATACGACCATTCTTCCGGCAGGTCGTCGCCGAACTGCCGGCCACGGGCAAGGCTGGGAGAAGACAGCAGCAGGCAGGCCTTGTCGCGCGGGCCGTCGAGGAACATCTGCTGCGTGGAATGCTGGTCGGTCACGCCCACAGCGGGCAGCGGCATGGAGCCTTTGCCTTCCTTGCCGAGGCTTTCCGCCCATAACTGGGTGAACCACAGGCCGAACTGCGCCCACAGGGGAACGTACGAGAAGAAGATTACCTGAGAGTAGCCCTTGCTCATCAGTGCGCTGTTCCACACGGCCAGCTTCCATGCAGGATGCTGGTGCAGTTCGGTAGCGCCCGGTCCCATGGACGTGAGAGGTGCGCTCACGGCAAGCGCGCCGCGAATCAACGCCTTCCAGTCCATGCCGAGGAAGGCCGCAGGCACAAGGCCTACGGCGGAAAGCACGGAATAGCGTCCGCCGAGATGGTCCGGCACAGGCATGGAGGCAAGGCCAAGGGCGTTCGCTTCCTGCCGCAGATAGCCCTTGGAGGCATCGGTTACGAGCAGGACATGGCGGTTCCAGTCATCGCCAAGCGACTTCTGCAGCCACAGACGGGCAAGGAAATATTGGGAGAGCGTCTCAATCGTGCCGCCGGATTTGGAAATGACGACCACCACGGTCTTCTCCGGCGGAAGCAGTTCGAACCACGCATCAAGGGTGGCGGCGTCCACGTTGTCCGCAATCCAGAGACTGCGTCCGTTGTGGCATGGCCTGTCCTGCTGCGGATAAAAGGCCTTCTGCAAGGCGCGGGCACCAAGGGCGGAGCCGCCGATCCCCAGAACCAGCATATGTTCGAAGGACTGCAGCCAGGGAGTCTGGGCGTCCAGCTCCTTTTCCAACTCGTTCCTGTAGGGGAGATTGATAAACGGCAGGCGATTGGCCTGAATTTCCGTGGCGAGCCGCAGAGCAAGGTCGCCGCAACGGATATCGAAGGGAGCCGCATCGGCTTTCGAGACACGCCCGTTCCAGGCACTGGTCCAGTCAAGCGTATTGATGGTCATGGGGTCCGCTCCTTGGTATCGGATATGCCGCCCGGCATTTGCCGGGCGGCCATGTATTTCCTGTTATAGTAGCAATATGAGCGGAACCCTACATTATTTTCCAGGGCATTGCACCTACTTGAAGAGAACCTTTGCAATCTTGTCCAAAGCCGTGGTGAGCGTGGCCTCGTCAACGGCGTAAGAAATGCGGATACAGTTGTCGTCGCCGAAGGCGGCACCGGGCACCAGCGCCACACCGGCCTCTTCCAGCAATCTGGTGCACAGGGTGGCGGAATCCGGAATCTCCTTGGTGTAGTGACGATGCACATCAGGGAAGATGTAGAACGCGCCTTCGGGCACGGGGCACACCACCTCGGGCCAGCTGCCCACGACCTTCATGGCGAGGTCGCGACGCTTGCGGAAGGCTGCGCGCATCTCGTCCACAATGCCGAACCCGCCGGTCAGGGCGGCAACGGCACCCTTCTGGGCGAAGGTGCAGACGTTGGAGGTGGACTGGCCCTGAATCTTGGTCATGGCCTTGATGAGATCGGCGTGGGCCAGCACGTAGCCAATGCGCCAACCGGTCATGGCAAAGCTCTTGGCAAGGCCGTTCACCACGCAGACCTGTTCGGGATAACGGGTCCACCAGCTGCACAGGGAGGCATGCTCGGCGGGTGCGTACACCAGTTGGTCGTAAATTTCGTCAGAGATGATGAACAGGCCCTTGTCGATGGCCCACTGGGCGATGGCGTCAATCTGCGCCTTGTCATAGGCTGCGCCGGTGGGGTTGGAGGGCGAGTTCAGAAGCAGCACACGAGTCTTCTCGGTGCATGCGGCCTCAAGCTGCTCCACGGTCACCTTGAAAGCGGCATCGGCGGATGCGGGCACCACGACCGGCACGCCTTCGGCAAGCTGCACCATGGGCGGATAGCTCACCCAGTACGGTCCGGGGATGAGCACCTCATCACCGGGGTTGAGCAATGCCTGGAAAAGATTGTAGAGTGCCTGCTTGCCGCCGTTGGTGACCATGGTATGCTCAGGAGCAGCCAGCGCACCGTAGAAATTGTTGAAATAGGCGGCTACGGCTTCGCGCAGGTCAGGCAGACCGGGCACGGCGGCATAACGGGTAAAGCCCTCGTCCATGGCTTTCTTGCATGCTTCACGCACATGCTCCGGAGTGGGAAAGTCAGGCTCGCCGACGGCAAGGCTGACAATCTCCTTGCCCTGCGCCTTCAGTTCCAGTGCTTTGGCGTTCACGGCAAGGGTTGCCGACGGCTTAAGCTGCTTCAATCTGTCAGAAATGTTCATTGCAGAAGTCCCCTTTCTCATATGGATTGACCGACGTGGGCTTCCCGCGAATTATCAATTTGGTCAACATCTGTAAACAGTTGAAAGGCTGAAAGAAGATCTCTCAAATTGTTCGCCGTTCCAATAGCGCGAATACACAGGATATACCGTGACAGACAAACCGCTCATTCCCTTTCCCGCAGGCTGTATCACCGGCTCGTTCGTACGCCGTGTAAAACGCTTCAGCGTGGAGATCACGCATGCAGATGAATCCGTATGGATTCACTCCAACAACTCAGGCTCCATGCTGGGCCTGCTGCGTCCGGGCATGCAGGTGCTGGCCTCCCCGGCGGCCAACCCCGACCGCAAACTCAAATGGACGCAAGAAGCCGTGCTCATGCCAGACTTTGCCGGAGATTTCTGGGTAGGCGTGAACACCATGACGCCCAACCGCCTGCTTGAAGCGGCGTTTCATGCGGGCCAGTTGCCTTGGTCCGCAGGTTACACCGCATTCCGGCGCGAAGCGAAATACGGCGGGAGCCGTCTGGACGCGCGCCTGGACAGCGACAATGATACCTTGCCGCCCTTGTGGATAGAATGCAAGAACGTGACGATGGTGGAGGATGACGTTGCCTGTTTTCCCGACGCAGCCACAGAACGCGGCCAGAAACACCTGAAGGAAATGATGGGGCTGGTGGAAAAAGGATTCAGAGCCGCCTTCTTCTATCTGGTGCAGCGCGCGGACGGCAATTGTTTCGGCCCTGCGGATTTCATCGATCCCGACTATGCCGAACTGTTCTGGCAGGCTCTTGATGCCGGAGTGGAGGTCTACCCCCACCGTGCCACGGTAACGGAAGAAGGAATCTTTCTGGGCGAATTGCTGCCCCTCAGGAAGCGATGACCAGCTTACGGAAGCCTGATTGCTCCCCTACTTTTCCGGCTGAACGAATTCGGTGTTCTTCATGTCTTCAAACCCCGCATCCTTCAGCTTTTCCAGAAAGACCGTATGCCTGTTCTCCCGATTACCGATGTAGAGACTATTGACAGCAAGATCGCCCCAATCCTTGGAATCCGTATACACATCTTTGCGGGGCACGCGCAGGGCGCAAAAGGGATTGAGCGTGAACAAGTGCACGACCTCGCCTTCCACAAGCATGAAATGCCAGAAACCGGAGAGATAGAGCACCCCGCAGGACAGGGCCAGCACGCTGTACACAAGCAAGGGGGGATTGAGAATCGCCTCAGGATTACCGGCCAGCACCTCCCTCAGGCCGCCCGCCGGAACCTGATAGAGGTACAGAAAAAGCAGCAGGCAGGCATATTGCTTCCAGCGGCGCACTGTATACAAATCCTTGGGTGTTGAAATATTCACCCCGCGCCACGCCATGCGCCGGTAAAAGAAAACCACGCGCATATCAAACCCCAACGCGAGCAGCGCCAGATCAAGCGCGCCAAGCAACATGCAGAGCTGGGCCGGAGCCCATGCAATCAGACCGGCAACGTTCTCTGTCATCTTTGCCCTCCCTTCCCACTAACAGCCTCGCTCACGGCTTCCACCACATGCGTCGTGACCACCTGACCGAAATGCACAGCAGCCAGAGGGGGAGCCTTGGGTGCCACATGGCGCACGGCCTTCCCCAACCCGCAGAGCATGGAGGTGTAGCGGCACTCCTCGCCGAAATGGATGTTGTAGAGGAGAAATCGGCATTTGCGCTTCTTCTTCGGGGAGACTTCGCCAGCCGCCGGAGCGTCAGCTGCGGCATCCTCATCAGTCACGGGCTCGTAGGGATCGCTGGCAGCTTCGTCCATGGTGACGTCCGCTACGGGTGCAACCCGCACCTGCCATGGCGCAATACCGGCAAAGAAAAGACGGTCTCCGGCCAGCACGGCCCCGTGCCAGTATGAGGCCAGCGCGAGCAGAACAAACAGCAGGGCAAAGAACGCCAGCCCCATGGCGATTACAGGCCACTCGGCCTTGTCGTTCATGCTGTGATGGTCATAGGAATACAGCTCGGCCAGCGGCAGCACGACCACGGCCAGCACGCAGCAGATGTAGCGCACCACACAATGCACCGTGAAATACCGCACACCGGAAACGCCCGCAGCCTCGGAAAAACGTTTTTTAAGAATGAATTCCCCTACAGACTGACCGAACAACGCACCGAGAAGATCACACAGACACATAGCGCCTGCCAGCACCGTAACCAACGGTACAAATTGAATGAAATCCATACGCCCCCCGTATGTTTCATAGGTGAGTGTGTCCGGCATTGATACAGCGCACGGCGTTCCATTGCAACAAACAATACAGAACAAGGTATTTCCTGTTCCGCATCCACAAAAAAAGCGGAAAGGTTTCCCTTTCCGCCTTGTACAAGCGTTGCCAAAGCCGGAACTATTTCACCACGTATGTGGTCTCTGCCTTGCCCTCTATCATACGATCTGCCCACTCCACGCCCTGCATGACGGAATGGTCCATATTGGCTGCCTCGTATTGCCAGCCGCCAAAACGACCGCGCGAGTAGATCCGGCAGGATTCCAGCCATGGCTGCAGCACACGCAGGGACGGATCGCGGTCGATGGTGGGCACAGGGTACCCGTAGTCAATGGGATAGGACCATGTGGAGAGGATATTCTCCCTGTCCTTCTCGTTCATGAGTGCGGTGTTCACCAGCCCCTGCACGGTGGCATCCATGAGGCTGGCAAGGTCTTCCTGCTTATGTGCGGAATAGGAGGTTTCGCACATCAGGGCACGGGAGGCTCCCGGCTTTGCCGCATTGTTTGGTGAATAGTTGTGGAAATTGGTCACGCGGTAGAACGGCGCGTTGTTCTCGGGGAAATACATCCAACAGGTAGGATCCTCGCGCATACCGTCCACACCCACGCCCGCCACGTACACGGAGTTATGCGCAAGACTGGCGGCAGCGGCACGCAGGTCCGCGTTGGGCGTATTGATGCTGTTCAGCACAAAGAGGTCCAGCGGGCCGGTGTTCAGCAGATGATCGTAGGTGATGGTCTCGCCGTCCGCCGTCCGCACCGATCTGGCCTCCGGATCCACAGCCACCACCTCGGTGTTCCGACGCACGAAATCGCCGAGCCTGTCGCCCATGCGGCTGAATATATCGCCCGTGCCCCCGAACAACGGGAAGCGGAACACGTTGTTGGGCCCCCAGCTTCTGTTATCGAGTTCGAGGATAAGATTCTTCAGCACCATCTCCAGGTTGACCACGGAAACGCGCTCGCCGATCCAGTGATACGCCATTTTTTCGGCTGGAGTTGCCCAGACCTTGAAATTGTAGGGCACCATGAAATACTTGGCGATGCCCGCTCCAAAGATCACGTCGATCCACTCCCGGAAGTTGGACGGGTGCGTCTCGGGCCTGCGGCCCGGCAACATGGCCTCCACAATCTCCCACTGCACGTCTTTTGGCAGGTAGCGCAGATTGTTCTGGAAAGGATAGGGAACCCAGCGTTCAAACATGCGCACCATGGCAATACGCTGGTGCTCCAGATACTGATCTCCGAGCAGATCCTCGATCAGTCTGTCAAAATAGGAATAGTGCGAAAACACCACATGCCCGCCGAGATCCCACGTGAACCCTGCTGAATCCTTGAAACTGGTGGCAAGGCCGCCCGTATAGGCGTTGCGCTCAAGCAGCAGGAAGCTGGTTTCGCCCAGTTCTTTCAGCCTGTGCCCCGCACCGAGCCCCGTAGGGCCTGCCCCAATGATCAAATATCTGACGTGCATGCGTGTTCCTTCCCTCTCCATGGAATTGCCAGCCGACGGAGCTCACCCTGCGACTCCGCGTAATACTTTGAAATATCAGCCCTATGACAGGAGCGCCACGATCACTGGGCGGCAAGGCCGTCCAGCATTGCGGCTTTTCGGAGCAAATCCTGTTCCAGCAACGCCGTCTCAAAGGCCATGAGGCGTTCTATCTCGTCCCGCGGGTACATGGCGTGCAGCTTATACTTGTTGCCCAGCCCGTTACCGAACTGGGCGGGCGACATGAGCACGGCCTTGCCTGTCCGCTTCATATGCTCCACCGGCAAAAATCCCGTATACGCACAATGCCTGCCCCGCGAAGCCATGCGCAGGTCATGCTCAAGGTCGTCGTACTGGGAAGGCGACAGGGTCAGGGAAAAGTCGCCGCAGGCCATAAGATCTGCCCTGCGAAAGAGGTGACAGCAGCCGGTAACGGATATGCAGGGGCGTATGTAGTCGAACCCGCCGCAATCAGCCACCTGTGCGTGTATGTCCGAAACATTGAAGGGCACTGCATGGGCGCGGGTGGGACGGAACGCCGCATCGATCTCTTCATCGTTACCGCTGGTCATCACGAGGTGCAGGTCGGCGGACTGCACTATATGCGGCGCGGCATGGTCGATAATCTTGCCGCCCCACACGGAAGCCTCGGGGCACACGGCCACCGCCCGCGACATATGCCCAAGCCAGTCGGCAGGCAAAACAGCATCGTCATCCAGATAGGCCAGATATTCGACCTCTGCCAGCTCGGGGAGATGCATCAGCCAGTTCCGCGCCGCAGGCGCACCGACGTTCACCGGCAGGTGAATGGCCTGCATGCGTTCCCCCAATCGTTCCGCCCACGCGTCGATGACCTGCCCGGTCGCATCCGTGCTGCCGTTGTTCAGGGCGATGATGCGGCACAGGTCCGCAGCCGAAGGCGCAAGACTCCGCAGGGCCTTGTCCAGATCGTCCGCCTTGTTCCATGAATACAGCAAGGCGGCAGTGCGCCCCTGCACGCCAGCGGCCAGAGGACTGTCGTGGCCCGAAACGGATGCATGCCAGCGGGACAAAAGGTTCACATGCCACGGCCGCAACGACAGAATCTGCCGCCACGCTGCGTGGGCTGCGTCGATATCGCCGGTCATGCGCAGGCTGTGCGCACGCCGCTCTGCCGCAAGAAGCAGGCGTCCAGCCGCCGCGGAAGCATGGTCCTGTGTCAGCGCAAGCACATCGTCATACCGCCGCATCACGGCAAGCAGGTGGGCCTCCACGGCAACACGCAGAATATTGGCGTGTGCCAACGGCGCAGGCCAGCGGTGCCGCACATGCTCCAGGGCCCACTCAAGTTCGCCTGCCAGCTCACCCACGGCCAGCACCTGCTGCAGCCAGTAGGCATTATCAGGAGCCTTGTCCCGTTCGCCATCCAGATAAGACTGGATCTTTGCGTACTCGCCCTGCCGGGCAAGACGCTGGAAATACCGCAGGTTTTCGGGCCGCACAAAGGCGGCGGCCAGCTCCAGCAACGCGGTGCGGGTGTCGGATTCCAGCCAGGGCGCCTGTTTGTCAAGGCCCAGCACCTGCCGTGCAAGGTCACCGTTCAGAGGATCGTCTTCCAGCGCCGCCAGCAGTAAATCGCGACCCGTATCCAGCATGGCAAAGTTCACGCCCTGTGCATTCTGCCCGTTGGAAGCCGAAGCTACGGGCACGGCCTCCGCCAGCGCATGGGAGGCAAGCCGCATCCGCTGAAACGACCCTGCGGAACCATGCAGCAGCCGCCTTGCGAAAGCGGAGGACAATCCCAACCAATACTGTTGCAACATGCGTCTCTCCTGAAGTATGCAACACCCTGACAGCGTTTAGCTATGGTGCGGATTCTTAGGTCTGTTTACAGGAAAACGCCGAAGAGGCAAACCGCACGATGGACACGCATACCAGCATCCACGAACCAGCCAGCCAAAACACGTCATGCGCAGTGTCACGTCATATGCACGGACACGTCATGGGCAAGGATACGTCATGTGTAAGGATACGCCATGAGCACTATGGAATGGTCCCGCCTACTTTCCACCGTCCGTCCGGGGCAGAAGGAACAGCGCCCCAAGGAAGGACGCACGGACTTCAACACCGACCACGACCGCATCATCTTTTCCTCGGCTTTCCGGCGTCTTCAGGACAAGACGCAGGTGTTTCCGCTTGCCGAGACCGACTACGTGCGCACCCGGCTCACCCACAGCCTTGAAGCATCCAACATCGGGCGCACCCTCGGCACGCTGACCGGACGCCGCCTGCTTGCGGAACGACGCGAACTTGCCGAATGCACCGGGAACACCTCTTCCCCCATTTCAGAGGACGATTTCGGGGCCGTGGTGGCCACGGCTGCGCTGGCGCACGACATCGGCAACCCTCCCTTCGGTCACAGCGGAGAGGACGCCATCCGCCAATGGTTTGCATGCAGCGCCACCGGCAGGAAAGTTATCGACGCCTTGCCGGAAGACCTGCGGGCCGACTTTCTGCACTTTGAAGGCAACGCACAGGGCTACCGCATCCTCAGCCGCCTGCAGTATCCCGACCGCGCCTACGGCATGCGGTTGACCTGCGCCACGCAGGGAACATTCATGAAGTACCCGTGCGAAGCGGGCTGCATGAACTCGGCACACAGAACGTACAAGAAATATGGCCTGTTCGCGGCAGAGCGGGACATGTTTGCGCAGGCAGCGGCAGAGCTTGGCCTTATCCGCCATGAAGACGGTGCCTCGCCCTGCGTCTCGTGGGCACGCCACCCGCTGGCCTATCTGGTGGAAGCGGCCGATGACATAAGCTACTCCATCGCGGACATTGAAGACGGCTTCCGCAGGGGCCGCGTGACCTACGACGAGGTTTTCGACCTGCTCTCTCCCTTTATCCGGACGGAAGGCGACTGGTGGAGGCGGCATCTGGACGCCATGCGCCACCCCACGGAACGCGTGGAGTTCCTGCGCGCCATGGCCATAGGCGGCCTTGTGCACAGTGCGGTGGACTGTTTCATGGAGCATGAGGCAAAGCTGCTTGCCGGCGTGCACCTCGAAAAGGGGCTCACCCGCCACATGGCACTGAATGCGCCGTTTGCCACGCTGGGCAAAATGAATTTCAGCAAGGTCTATCAGGACCCACAGGTGGTGGAAATCGAAGCAGCAGGCTTCGAAGTGATGGACACCTTGCTGAACGCCTTTGGCGGAGCGGTGTTCAGAACCCTTGACGGCAAGGCCACAGCCCGGGACAGAACCCTGCTCAAGCTGTATCCGGAAAGCCGGCATGCGGCTGCGGACAACCTGTATGAACAGATGCTGGAAGTAACGGATTTTGTTTCCGGCATGACGGACACCTCAGCGGTGACGCTGTACAAGAAACTCTCCGGCGTTACGCTGGCCAAAGGGTAACAGCCCCGCACCGTCCTTCCCGTTTTCAAAAAAACAGGCCGGAGCGCATATGCGCTCCGGCCTTGTAGTTTCTTTGTCAGTTCTGCCGTTACTTGGCAGCAGTAGCCAGCCCCGGGTTCTTTTCGCCGATGGCCTTGTACAGGCGGGCAATGGCAATCATGTAGTCGCCCTGCGCCTTGGTGTAGGAGGCTTCTGCAGAGGAAAGGTCTGCCTGCGCATCCAGCACGTCATTGTTGGTGCCCACCTGTGCCTGATAACGGGCAAGGGCCATGCGGTAGGCTTCCTGCGCGGAGTCCACAGTCTTCTGTGCCACCTTGATACGCTTGGCAGCCTCGGCAATGCTCAGGTGACGGGACTTGATTTCATACAGAGCTTCCTGCCATGTGCCGGCCTCTTCGGCCTTCAGCTTGGCAATGGTCTGCTTGTCGCGCTGTGCAGCATAATACGTGGTGCCCCAGGAGAACAGTTCCCACGACATGGTCGCCTTGGTGCTCCACTCGCTGAATTCGGTGGTGGCAAATTCACTGCCGTCCACCTGCGGATGATCACCCATTCTGGACCAGTCGAAGGATGCTGCCAACTGCGGATAGAAGTCACTTTCCGTGATCTTCAGATCCTTCATGGCAATCTCAACGGCCTTGCGGGCAATGAGCAAATCGGGACGGGCCTTGGCAGCCACACTCAAACTGGCTTCCAGATCCATGGGAGCGGGCATGTACACGAGTTCCCCCATGTACTTCACATCCGCATCAAGAGGCAGGTTCAGCAGCGTATTCAGACGGGCACGCTGAGTCTCACGGGCGTTCTCCGCCTGCAGCAGGGCGTTTTCAGCATCGGAAAGCTGCACTTCTGCGCGCAATACGTCGATACGGGGCTGCAGACCAACATCGTAGTAAGCCTGCGTCACCTTCAGCTGCGAAGCAAGACGGTCAACAGTGGCCTGCGCACTGCGCACGTTTTCACGGGCGATGAGCAGGTTAATGAAGTTTTCCTGCACGTTCAGGATAAGAGCCAGTTCGGTCTGATCCTTGGCCAGTTCGGCACTTTCCTTGGCCAGCTCAGACTTCTGGTAGGTGGACAGGATGTTGAAACCGGTGAAGATGGGCTGACTTACGGATGCGGTAAGAGTATAGTAATCATCGTCATAACTTGGCACACCGCCAACGTTCTTCTTGTGGTCCTTGTATGTATAACCATACGTGGTGCTCAGTTTGGGACCGAACGCACCGCGGGCGGCCTTGCGGCCTTCTTCGGCGCCAAGGGCTGAAGCACGGGAAGCCTCTATGCTGGGGTTGTCCTTGAGGGCTTTGTTTACCGTGCCTTCAAGGTCATAGGTCATGTCCTCAGCATGGGCGGAAAAAGCCAGCAGGCTGACGAGCAGAAGGGAAAGCAGAACGGACTGCTTGCGTATGCGCATGGATAAACTCCTTATCGAGAACAGGTAAAGGCGGGCACGTCCATCCTTGAGCCACCCAAACACCTTTCGAACGCCCTACGGCTTTCTCGAGTGCTGCGCAGCGACACCAGCGAAGCAGGCCGACTCATTACCAAAACATAGTTAAACAGTGTTTTACTTTGAGGTATGTACCCGCTTTCCCGTCTGCTAGCAAGCTGCGCAGCCGGTGTTTACGATTTTTTACGTATACCCCTGCTTCCATTACAGCGGTTTCGTTCTTTACTGAATTGCGGTACAAGGATTCCCATACTCTGACATACCCGTACGTCCAGCACGGTACACTGCCGTCACACTCTGCGACGCAACCCGGAGAATGCCAATGACTATATCGCGAAGATTCCTTCCTCTCCACATCTTTCTCATTCTCTTTTTCATGACCGTTGCGGCCAATGCGGCAGATGCTCCGCCACAGCAGCCACCGGCGCCGGTCGTTACCGCCAAGGCCCGGGCAGGCAAGGCCGCATTGCAAAGCATATTCATCGGCTCTATTGAGTATCCGGAAGTCTCTGACGTGGCAGCCGAAGTACAGGGGCGGGTCAATGCAGCCCACTTTGAGGAAGGCGACACGCTCACAGCCGGACAGATCATGGTCGAACTGGACAACGATCTGCTCCGCAAGGAGCTGGAAGCCGCAGAGGCGCAACACGAACAGGCTCTGGCCGATCTGGAAAACGCCAAGCTTGAATTCCGCCGCATGAACACCCTGTACTCCTCCAAGTCGGTGTCGGAAAAGGAATTCGACGAGGCCCGCCTTTCCATGAAGGCCCTGCAGCAGAAAGCGTACTCCTTCAAGGCGGAAGCGGAAAAACTGAAACTGGAGATCGCCAAAAGCCGCATCAGGTCCCCCTTCACCGGGGTGGTGCTCAAGAAGCATGCAGCCCGTGGAGAGTGGGTTTCTTCCGGCACAGTCATAGCCACCCTCGCCCGCAACGATGTTGTTGAGGCCGTGGTTGAGGTTCCGCAGGCCGTCCTGCCTTTCCTGCAAAAAGGGCAGGGAGTGTCCGTGACCATTCTGGACAAGGCGCTTTCCGGCACCGTGGCGGCCATTATTCCCCAAGGCAACCTCACCACACGCACGTTCCCCGTCAAGGTGCGCATCAACAACGGCTCCGGCCTTATGCAGGGCATGGAAGCAAAGATAAGCCTGCCTTCAGGTGCAGAAGTGGACGCGGTGCTCGTCCCGCGGGATGCACTTATCAGCCAGCGGGGACAAACCATGGTCTGGGTGCTACGCGATGGCAAAGCCGAATCCATTCCCGTCACCATAGACGCATGGCTCGGTAATGAGGTCGCCCTGCACGGTCCAGGCCTTGCGGCAGACGTAAGAATCGTGATCAAAGGCAACGAAAGGCTCCGCCCCGGACAGCCCGTAAAGGAAACACCCTAGGCAAACATATCGCCAGCGGCGGTCTATCTTTAATGATGCAAAAATAAAATTCCCTGCCCGCCCGCGCAGTGGCGTCCGGCCACGGTCTGCAGCCACAGGCAGGGGAATGAAAGGGCTTTCTCGGAGGAACGGCAGGGGAAACATACTTTATACCCCGCTTTTTTTACGATACAAGGCAGCCAATCAATCCCGCTTGCGATATTTCATGATTAGCCGTAGAGCGCGAAGCATCTGTTCGCACGGGACAGAATTACGAAAAACACACCGGCTCACGCCGTCAACGCAACTTTTCGGAGAGATTCCATGGGTGACTCGAATATTTTCATGCTGCTGTGGCAGGCAACGTTCGTTGTAAAATGCGTCCTTGCCCTGCTTGTCATCATGTCCATCGTCAGCTGGTCCCTGATGTTTCAGAAGTGGTTCCACCTCAGTTCTGCCCGCACCAAGGCAGCCAAAGGGCTTGCAGACTTCCAGGCCGCAAAGGATCTCCGTGAGGCGGTA
Source organism: Desulfovibrio mangrovi (assembly GCF_026230175.1). NCBI lineage: Bacteria > Pseudomonadati > Thermodesulfobacteriota > Desulfovibrionia > Desulfovibrionales > Desulfovibrionaceae > Desulfovibrio > Desulfovibrio mangrovi. Next base: position 3,394,773 of record NZ_CP104208.1, on the reverse strand, counting down.
CAGGCACTCGGCAGCGACACCACCTCGCCCGTGTACAGCGTCGCACAGGAGGGCGTGGCAGAATACAACCGCCTGCGGGAACTCGGCAGCAACGCCGACATTCTTGCGGACAACGTACGCCGTGCCCTGCGTCAGGGGGTGAGCATGCAAACCTCCCAGATGGGTGCCTCCCTCTCCTTCCTTGCCACCTGCGCAAACGCAGCCCCCTTTATCGGCCTCTTCGGTACAGTCTGGGGTATCATGCATTCCTTCCACTCCATCGGCCAGATGAAAACCGCCACCCTTGCCGCCGTTGCCCCCGGCATTTCCGAAGCCCTTGTCGCCACGGCCATCGGCCTTGGCGTGGCCATCCCCGCCACCATGGGCTACAACCTCTTCCTCGGCATGCTTAACAGCATCGAGGTACAGCTGGTTAACTTTGCCGGTGCATTCCTGAACCGCGTACAGCGCGAACTGGGCGCCACGCGTCCTGCTTCCCAGACCGTCGCCCGCATTCCCGGCGAGAAGCGCTAGGAGACTGACATGGGAGTTTCTCTCGGAAGCGGCAAAGGGTTCGTGGCGGAAATAAACGTCACCCCCTTCGTAGACGTCATGCTGGTGCTGCTGATCATCTTCATGGTCACGGCTCCGCTCATGACGCAGGGACTTGAAGTGGACCTGCCTCAGACCCAGACCGTGGAAGTGCTGCCTACTGACAGTGAACATCTTGTCATGACCATCCGCCGTGACGGCGCCATGTTCCTTGACGAATATCCTGTCACCTTCGAAGACTTGGAAGGCCACATCACCAGACTGGTCAAGGAACAGAGGAAACAGCTCTTCCTGCGCGCAGACAGGGAGGTGCCCTACGGTGTCGTGGTGCAGGCCATGGGTCACATCAAGGCCGCAGGCATTACCAATCTTGGCGTGGTCGCGGAACAACCCGACGAACCCAAGGAACAGAAGAAGAAATAATAGGCGTTCACTCTGATGCGCTTTATCAGCACGCTGCTCTCCGTCTGTCTGCACCTTTCGCTTGTGCTGGCCGTTATCTACTGGCCTGCCAGCTCTACCAAGGTGCGGCTGGACGTTCCCGTATATCAGGTAAAACTGGTCGCGTTGTCCGGCAAGCGTCCGGTGGGCAAGGTCGCCCCCGGCAGCAAGGTCGCCGGACCAGTGGTCAGCCCCAAGCCTGAACCCAGCCCCAGCCCGGCTCCGACACCAGTGCCGGCGCCAACTCCGGCCCCGGCCCCGGCTCCGGCTCCAAAGCCGCAACCGACTGCCAAGCCCGTTCCGGCCCCCAAACCCGAGCCCAAGCCCGACGCTACCCCTATCAGCCCCAAAAAGGCTGCCGTGCCGGAAGCACCCAAGGTAGCGGAAAAGCCCAAGCCCAAGGATGAGAAGAAGGAAAAGGCCGAGAAGAAACCTGAACCAGACAAGAAGGCCAAGCCCGCGCCGCAGAAGTCTGCTGATGACATTCTGCGTGAAGCGCTGGCAGACACCTCCAAGTCGGTAAAGCAGACTGAAAAACAACGCGCAGCAGCAGGCCAGCAGCAGCTCAGCAAGGAGCTGGCTGCATTGCAGGAGGCCGTTTCGCAGAACAAGGCCCTGCAGGATGCGCTGGCCGAGGCGGGCGAAGAGGGTATTGAAGGCCCCCCCTCCGACGGTGTTGTCGGCAGCATAGAAGACCTCTATGCCATTGCCGTTCAGGCCATCGTGAAGAAGAACTGGCGGTTCCCGCACATGGCGACCCGCGACCAGCTTGTCGCCAGCGTACGAATATATCTGTCTCCTGATGGAGAAATTCTGGATTCAAAAATCGTAGCGTCTTCAGGGCGCGCCGATTTCGACGCATCCACCCTGCGGGCAGTGAAGGATACCCAGATACTCCCAAAGCCGCCGTCACCGGACATTTCGGAAATAACGATCAACTTCAACAGCCACGAATAGACGACATCACCGCAATCCCCGTCAGGGTTGCGATAATTAACGAGCACATGAACATGAAACAACTCAGAACGACCCTTCTCGTTATCGTGACCCTTGCCCTCACGATGCTGCAGGCCCATGCACGCTCTCTGGAAGTGGATATCTACGGACCGGGTCAGGCTGCTCTGAATCTGACCACCACAGAACCGCTCGGCACCGCCGGTGCCGCCGGCCCCATTATTCCAGCCCCCCCCATGGGGGGAGAACTGAAGTCTCTCATCGACCGCAACCTGTATTTCCTTCCCTTCATCAATATTGTGGAAGGTTCTGCCATACTCGGCGGCAACAAGCCCGCCGGTTACAAAACGCCTGATGTGGATATGCGCCGCTACCAGCTCGCAGGCGTGGACCTCATCGTCACCGCAGGCTGGCCCACCCCGGTTCCGGGCAAAGCCCCCAGCGTGGAGCTTCGCGTCTACGAAGTGCTTTCCGGCAAGCTGGTACTGGGCAAGGCCTACTACGACATAACACCCGAGATTCTGCCCCGCGTGGCAGACCGCTTCTGCGCCGATTTCATGAAGGCACTGACCGGACGCGGCGACTTCTTCCTCTCCACCCTCGCCTTCGTGAAAAAGGCGGGCAAGAGGCAGAAGGACATCTGGTCCGTTCATCCCACCGGCCGCGACATGCGTCAGCTCACCAAGCTGCCCGGCCTCAGCCTGTCGCCCTCATGGTCGCCTGATGGCCGCTACATCATCTTCAGTCACATTAGTGACCGTTATCACTCTCTGGGTGTATGGGACCGCCTGACCCGCCGCGTGCAGCATATCAAGTTCCCCGGCAACACCATCATCGGCCCCACCTTCCTGCCCAACAACAAGGTTGCGGTAAGCCTCGCCTCCGGCGGCAACCCTGACATCTATCTGCTGAACCACGTCTTCAAGAAGGAATCCACGCTGGTTGAAAACTGGGCCATTGACGTTTCCCCCTCCTTCGATGCCACGGGCACCAAGATGGCTTACGTCTCCAGCCGCAGAGGCAACCCGCACATCTTCCTCAAGAACCTGAAGACCGGCAGCGATGAACGCGTTACCCGCGAAGGCAACTATAACACCAGCCCTTCCATCTCACCCGATGGTGAGCTTGTGGCCTTTTCCCGCATGATCAACGGCGGTCACCGCATCTTTGTCATGGACCTTGTGACCGGAAGGGAAAAGCAGGTGACCTTCGGCCCCGGCACCGATGAAATGCCCTCCTTTGCACCCGACGGCTATTTCCTCGCTTTCTCATCCACCAGATCCGGTCAGAACAAGATCTACCTGACTACCCGCCACGGCGGAGAACCCCGGCAGGTGCCCACCGGAGACGGTGAAGCATCCATGCCCACGTGGGGTTTTGTACCAGAATAAAAAAATATTTTTCCCACGCCGCAGGCTCGGCATCGGCTCCACAAGCCACACGCAGGCCTAGAACCCTTTGATAACCAATGGGATTCATCTTGACAAAATCTATGCCTAAGCTACGATACTGTCGCGTTCAGTGTGTGATCAGCTTGTGAACCTCAGATGAGCTCCCGCTGAGCGTGCGAAAATGGGAAAGAGGCTGACCATTCTTGTGTGTCCGCTAAAAGAGATTTGTACAGAGCATTAGGAGGAATATTCAATGCGCAACATGAAACGGATCGGGCTGGCACTGTTTATGGTATTGGTTTTGGCTATGAGCTTCGGCTGTGCCAAGAAGCAGGTAGCTACCACCCCTGAACAGGCTCCGGCCGTAGAACAGGCTCCGGTGGAAACTGTAGATTCCGGTGCTATGACCGCTGAGCAGGAGCTTGCAGAAGCTCTGAGCAAGGCCCGCATGGTTATCACCGACGAACTGGTATACTTTGATTTCGACAAGTTCGACATCAAGGCTGACTACCGTGACTCTCTGAAGAACAAGGCCGCCGTCATGAAGAAGTTCCCCCAGCTGCGCGTGCTGGTGGAAGGTCATTGTGACGAACGTGGCACTGAAGAATACAACCTTGCATTGGGTGAGCGCCGCGCTCGCGCCGTTAAGGAATACCTGATGGTGCTCGGCGTTTCCGCTTCCCAGATCGAAGTGGTATCTTTCGGTGAAGAACGTCCTGCCGTTGAAGGCAAGGGCGAGGCCGTGTGGTCCAAGAACCGCCGCGCCGAATTCAAGATCATCAAGTAGTACCGCACAGTTTTTTTTGCAGAGGCCCCCGCGAAAGCGGGGGCTTTTGTTTTGCCCTCCGGAAAATCCGGTGAAACAGCCGCTTCCTGCCCGCGTTACGCACAGCCCCCACTCCTTCTGTTGGCTACTGCCGAAAAACAACGTAGAATCAATAAATGTGCGGACGCTTTGCCTTGGGCATACCCAAGAAACGGCTTGAAGAGCTTGTATCGGCTCCCATCCCTGAGGAGTACCAGCCCTCATGGAACATCGCCCCCACCCGTTCTGTTTTGATAGTACAGAACGACCAGGCGTCCCTGATACCTTGGGGACTCGCAACGTCCAGCAAAGTTCCAAACCGATCATCAGGGACCAAGAACAGAGCACTTTCCCGCTCCACGTTAATCATCAACGCCAGATCCGAGTCCGCCTTTGAGCGCCCCCTCTTTTCAGGAGCCATGCGCTCGGCCCGTTGTCTGGTACCTGCAGAAGCCTTTTATGAATGGCAGCGCCTGCCTTCCGGCACGCGCCTTCCCTCCGCATTTGCCGCCAGAAACACACCTCTGACCTTCCTCGGCGGCTTGCTTCTACCCACAGACTTCCCCCTCAAATCGCCTGACAACCTCCAAACCATCCTGCGCCTCATCATCCTCACCACAACGGCAAACAGCAGCATCAGCCCCATGCACGACCGCATGCCGGTAATTCTGTCTCCAGAAGCCCACGCCGCATGGCTGGATGCTGCGACCCCACAGAATACCATTCGTCAGCTCTGCCTCCCCTTACCGGCTGAAACCATGAACAGATGGCCTGTCTCCACCGAGGTTAACAGCGTGGCCACAGACAGCCCGCACCTGCTCCAGCCTGTTTCACGAAAGCAGGAGCAACCTCTCTCCTTGTTCTAACCCGCTCGCTATTCCGTTTGACAGTGTGATCAAAAGCCCCTATCAGTGATAACGAATTTCATTATCAAACACCCTCAATCTTTTGCGCACACCAATCTGCCATGAAACATCTATACCACGTTCGCTCCAAGCAGCCTGAAGCCGCCAGACATCTCGGGAGCAAGACAGCTCACAAAACAGAGAATGCCTTTCCGGTAACACTCCCCTGCTCCCAACATTGCGACGACGCAGTCAGCCGGTCTCTGCACCAGTTTGCGGAATCTCTCGGAAACGCCATTGACGCCAAAGACCCGAACACAAGCTGCCATTCCGAAGAAGTTGCCGTAGTCGCACAGGCCATAGGCCAAAAGCTCGGTCTGACATGCCATGAAGCTGACATTCTGCATATCGCCGGCCACTTGCACGACATAGGCAAAATCGGTGTACCTGACAGGGTACTCCAGAAACAGGGCCCCCTGGACGAAGAGGAAATGCATCTCATCCGGCAGCACCCGGCCATCGGAGCCAACATCGTACAGCCGGTACAGGCCTTTTCCAAAATGACGGGCATTCAGGCCATGATTCTGCACCACCATGAACGCTATGACGGCAAGGGCTACCCGTACGGCTTGGCGGGCAACGCCATACCCCGGGGAGCGCGCATTATTGCCGTAGCGGATTCACTTTCCGCCATGCTCCAGAACAGACCATATCGCAAGGCCATGAGCTTTGATGAAGCCATGGAAGAACTCAGGCAATGCTCCGGCTACCAATTCGACCCGCTGGTGGTTCAGGCGGCCCTCGCAACTCGGCAGCACATACACGACCTGACCGCAATGCTCAAAGACAGCGACCATGCCGCTGCATGCCTCACAATGCCCCTGTAAGACAAAAAAAGCGCACCATCCTGAGGACGGTGCGCTTTTCTTGTTTTCAAGCCCCTGAAGCCTATTCTTCAGCCTGAATGACCTTCAGATGCGTGGTGTAGGCACGGAACACGTCTGCCCTGTTGATAAGACCGAGAATGGTATGCGGATCATCGTCCTTGATGACCGGTATCTGACCAAGATCACTGTCCACGAACTTGAGCAGGGCTGTATAGAGATCGTCATTCTCTTCAAGCGTGACCGGCGGACGGGCAAGTTCGCCCACGATGACCAGGTCAAACAGACATTCCTCATAGAGCAGGTTGCGCACATCGTTCAGCGACAGAATACCCGTAATCTCGCCCTCGTGATTCTTGACGGGGAAGAAGAACTCGTTGGTACCCGCAATAATGTCCGTCAACGCCTTGAGCGTGATGGATTCCTCCAGAATAGTCACGCGCCCGCGCTGGAAGAATTCGTGAACGTGCAGCTTTTCGAGAATATTGATGGTGGCATCGTTGATGTGCGCCGGAGACTCAAACTTGTTCTCAAGCTGATTCTCATACAGCGAGGTTTTGCGGTTCACCACCAGACAGATGGCCGAGGCAAGCATGAGCGGTGCCAGCAGGCCATAGCCCTGCGTCAGCTCACACACCATGACCAGCGGACCGATGGGCGCATTGGCGACTCCGGCAAAAAAGGCAGCCATGCCCACCATCACGTAGCCCCCCGGCTGGGTAACGACATCCGGATAGAACTTGTGGGCACTGAAGCCCACCACTCCGCCGGTCATGCCGCCCACAAACAAAGCAGGGGCAAACATGCCGCCGCTCATGCCGGAGCCTAATGTAATGGAAGTGGCCAAGGTCTTGGCCAGCACCACCACAATCATGGTGGTCACGGTCAGCTCGCCCAGAATGGCTTGCTCAAGCCATCCGTATCCGCCAGAAATCACCTTGGGATACATCATGCCGAACATGCCCATGATCAGACCGCCTGCAGCCATGGTCCACATGATGCCCACCCGGGCACGCATTTTCTCGAACACGGAATACTTCAGGAACTGAAAGGTGCGCACATACATCCAGCCGGTGAAGGCACAGGCAAAGGCCAGAATCACATAGAACGGCAACTCGAATATGTTGCTGAACGAAAACTGGGGAATGCCAAACATGGGCGCGGTGCCGAAGGCGAAGGTAAAGATCGAATAGGCCACAACGGATGAAATGACCGCGGGCACAATTGCTTCGGATTCAAAATCTTCCTTGTAGATCACCTCGATGGCTGTCAACGCACCACCGAGAGGGGCACGAAAAACAGCACCAAGCCCGCCGGCAGCGCCGGTGAGCATAAGAATGCGACGTTCCTTGATGGAAAGCCCCAAGCGGTCGGCCAGCCAGGAACCGAGACCAGCGCCGATCTGCGAAATGGGGCCCTCGCGCCCTGCGGAACCACCGGACGCAATGGTAAAGATAGAGGTTATACCCTTGATGATAGGCGCACGGGGGTTGATAACCCCCTTGTCCTTGTGAAAGGCCTTGATCATGGCATCCGTGCCGTCAGTCATGCCGGATATGGATTGCGGCAGAAAACGCTCCACAAGCCAACCGGTAATAAGACCGACAGCAAGACAGGAAAGCGGGATGATCCAGGGACGATAGTGTTCTCCACCATGCCCGTGAAACATGGACTCACCCGCCGGAGCAGGCAGACTCAGTCCGGCCCACTGCCCCTGAATAAGATGCTTGAAGTATTCTATGCCAAGGAAGAACAGAACAGAGGCGATACCTGTGAGCACCCCGAGAAGGATACCGATGACCAGCATACGCACATACGTGACGTTGCGATACAGGATGAGGTACTCCCTCCAGAGGCGCTTCAGAGGACTGGACATGAATATACTCCCGATCAATCATCTAAACGGCTGAACGCAGAAAAGCAAACTCCCCCTCGGGTTGTTTGCTGAAAAACGCAGACAGCGCCGCCAAGCGGCCCTGCGGATACAAAACAACTCAAAACAGCCCGCCCTTAAAGCTGGGCAAATGCATACCGGAAACGTCTAGAGCTGCGCTTCCGGCGTCTCCAGAATCTGCCGAGCCAGAGCGATATCCTTGGTTATCTGCGCCACCAACTCTTCGACACTGCCAAATTTCTTCTCATCCCGCAAACGGGTCACAAAATTGAGGCGCAGCTCCCACCCATAGATATCCTGCTTGAAATCCATGATGAAGGTTTCCACGCTTATCTCATCATTGCCGAAGGTGGGATTGGTGCCGATGTTGGTGACGGCCTTGTAGACCTTGCCGTCCAGTTCGGCCCACGTGGCATAGACGCCGGGCATGGGATAAAGCTCATCCTTCACCCGCATATTGGCGGTGGGGAAACCGAGCAGCCTGCCCCCGCGATCCATACCACGAACCACGGAGCCTCGGATGACGTAAAACCGGTCCATAAGCGGGCGCACATACCACACTCGTCCGGCCTTGATCATATCGCGAATGCGCGTGGAGCTGACAATGGCCCCGTCTATGATCACGGGATCAAGACGTTCCGTTCCGTACCCGTACTTGGTGCCCAGTTCTGAGAGGAGTGCAAAGTTACCCTTACGGCCTTTACCGAAAGAGTAGTCGTATCCGACAACCAACTCTTTCATGTGCAGGGCATCAACCAGCACCTCGCGCACGAACTGCTCAGGCTCCATGGCTGCCAGAGTCTTGGTGAACTCCAGCATGAGAACCAGATCAACACCTAACGCCTCAAAGAGGTCCAGCTTCTTCTCGTAGTCCGTAATAAGGGGAGCAGCATGCGCTCCGGCCAGCACTTTGAGAGGATGAGGGCAGAACGTAACGACAACACTGGGCAGGCCCAGCTTGGCCGCTTTTTCCATGGTGCGGCGTATAAGCTTACGGTGACCGTTATGCACACCGTCAAAGTTGCCGATGGTGACACAACAGCCCCGTGAAAGATCTATGGAAATTTCCTGTAATTCTCGTGCGATTTCCATGCATACCGCCAGCGGTGTGATTTTTTCCTCCCCCGTTTCCGGCAGGCAGGAAAAACCGTCTGTGAAGGCGACTATAGCTACCTTAAAAGAGCCAAGCCTTCAAGGGTTGATGCCGCCTACCGCAGAGTTTGGAATAACGCAGCACGGCCGACACGGCGAACTAGCTGAAATAATCAGGCGCACTGCGTCTCAAGCGGCCACATTATTTGGGTGCATTTGAAAATTTTGCTTGCCAACGGAACACAATCCCGATAAACACCTCTCCTCGACGCCGAGTTAAACGCTCGGAACGTTCCGTGCCCAAGTGGTGGAATTGGTAGACACGCTAGGTTCAGGGTCTAGTGAGGGTTCCCTCATGGAGGTTCGAGTCCTCTCTTGGGCACCACACGGAATGCAAAAGCTCCGGCATACGCCGGAGCTTTTTTGTTACCTTTCCCCAAAAAATACAGGCCGCTTTCACCAGGAAAGCGGCCTGTTATCATTCACGCAACCACACCGTTATGAAAGACCGTTAACAGCCAGACAGGCCTTATAGAGACCTTGCGTCCCCAGATTCTCCAGCCCCTGCGCCTGCGCAGCAACATACAACTGGTGCACAAGAGAAAGACCGGGCAGAGCCAGATGCATGGCGCGGGCCTCTTCCAACGCTATGCCCATGTCCTTGATGAAATGCTTGATATAAAAGCCGGGATCATAGTCGCCCTTGGCAATGCGCCGACCAAGGTTATTGATAGACCATGAACTGGCCGCCCCACTGCCGATGATGTCGATAACGGCATCATGGTCCATTCCGGCCCGAGCGGCATAGAGCAGGGATTCCACCACACCAATCATGGTGCCTGCGATGAGGATCTGGTTACACATCTTGGTATGCTGACCAGCCCCGGCTGGCCCCATCAGCTGGATGGTCTTGCCCATGGCGTTAAATAGCGGCAGCACCCGGTCGTACACGGCCTGCTGGCCCCCGACCATAATGGCCAACGCAGCGTTTCTCGCCCCGAGATCCCCGCCGGAAACAGGCGCGTCCAACGCATCCAGCCCATGCGCTTCTGCCTCTTTGGCAATGGCCTGAGCCAAAGCAGGCTTGGATGTCGTCATATCCACCAGCACCGTTCCTTTGCGGGCATTGCTGATAATGCCTGCAGGCCCGAAGTAGACCTCCTCCACATCGTTGGGAAAGCCCACGATGGTAAACACCACGTCACTACCGGCAGCAACCTCGGCAGGAGTTGCGCAAAGCTTGGCTCCGGCCGCCACAAGGTCAGCCGCCTTTTCAGGCGAACGATTGTACACGTTGGCGGCATAGCCGGCCTTGATCAAATGCCCGCACATGGACCTTCCCATGACACCGGTTCCTATCCAGCCCACTGTCTTCAATTCCATGCCTCGCTCCTTTGATTACCGGCGTGCAGGCGGGCACTCCGTGTTTATTCAGGAAAGCTGAAAACTAGCATAAAGGTCTGACCAATTGCAACACGCCCCATACGCTCAGCATCCCTGTTGCCCACTATGCTTCTAAAAAAAGGGGCGCCCGTAAGGACGCCCCTTTGTATCGACTAAAGTGCAGAACAGGCGTGTTCTACATAGCCTTCTGCGCGAATTCAGCCTTATCAATCTCCAGCGCGGGAAGAATGTTGCCGCTCAGGGTAATAAGACGATAGCCGCCGATCACCACATTAAGCTGCGCGGTGATGAGCTGGCCCTGCGTGTTGAACAGTTCGTTTTCGGCATCCAGCACGTCCAGCAGGCTGCGCTGTCCGACAGTGAACTGCTGTGAGTACATGTCACGAGTCTGACGGTTGTACTCAACCGCTTCCTCATACAGCTTCACCTGCTCACGGGCAGCCTCGTACTGGCTCCAGCTTGCAGCCACGCTTTCCATCAGGGATTCACGCATATCACGGAGGCTCAGCTCTGCAGCAAGCTTGCGCGACTTGGCAGCCTGCACACCGGCCACATCGGAACCACCATTGAAGAGGTTCCAGTCCATGGTCACCATGAGCTGTTCCTTCTTGGTGTAGGTCTCAGAAGAATCAGCATTCTGGGTGAAGCCGGAAGAGGCCTTGAGATTGAATTCGGGGTAGTAGTTGGACTCGTTCTGCACAACCACCTGAACGGCCCTGTCCACTTCCGCCATCAGCGCGGACAGCTTGGGGTTATTGTTCAGGGTGTCAGTGGCCGCCTTGTCCACATTCGCCGGAACGGAACCAGGCAGCTCGGCAACTGCAAGCGCTTCGGGCGCCATGCCAGTCATGCGGAAATAGTTGGCCGTAGCGACATTCAGATCGTTTCTGGTAGCGGAAAGCGTAGTCATGGCGCGTGCAAGACGACCGCGGGTCTGGGTCACGTCTGCAAGGCTGCCTCCACCGGCGCGTTCACGTTCTTCCATGGAAGCAAGAATGTCCTGATGCTCGGTCACATTGTCCTGAGCCAAAGCCAGCAGCAACTGCTGACGGTAGACGGAAACATGCGCGATGACAGCATCAAGCCCGAGGGTGTCCGAAACGTCCACAAACTGGCTTTCGGCAGAACGCATGGCGGCCTGCGCGGCATCCACACGACCTTCAGTTCCATGACCATCCCACAGCAACTGGGTAGCCGTAAGGCTTGCATCCATCCGGTCCGTCACATGCGAATCACGCTGTGCCCGGCGGGTGGTAGCATCGCTGTATGCCTCTGCGCCGTATTGAGCGAAAGCATCAAGCTTCGGGAAGTAACCGCCCCGGGCTTGCTTGTAGTCCTCTGCCGCGGCGTCCTTGGTCTTCTCCATTGACTGCAGGTAGGGGTGCTGCTTCAGCGTTGCCAAAACGGTATCGCGAAGTGTTGTTTCCCCGGCCATGGCGGGCATAACCAGCACGCCGAGGCTCAAAAGGATTGCCATACCCGTTGATCGCATAATTTTAAGAATACGCAAACTCACGTTGCCCCCGTTTAATATTATCTTTTTACAATGCGTTTTTCAGTAACCATTCAATACTGCCAGTATCACATTATTACAAGCAAAAAGCACTCCGCCATCGTACATGGCGACAGCGGAGTGCTGTATTCGTTTTGCACTACAAGTCCGTCACAGCCTTTCCGTTCATGATCAGGTCATTCAGGATATCTTCATGACGAATCTCAACACCCACAGCTGCCTCTACCAAAGTGATAGTCTGCGTGGCTTGACCGCCGGTTGTTGCATCGCCTCCTGCAAAGACATTTATCTTCAGGTCGTTGCCGGTATCCTCCACAGCCAGATACTGGTTCAAAGTATCATAGCCATGACCAGTCTCCGTCAACAGGTCATGCAGGTTCAGCGTCTTGCTATCATGCGTTACATTGATACCGCTCAGATCCAGCACATCGTGATCCGTCATACTGAAGTCGTTGACAAGCAGGTTCTGCATCAGCTCGCCGATAGTGAAGATATCCGCCACACCGTCAAGGCCATTGAGTATGCCGTGATCATTGGCGACGACCTCATGATAGGCAACGTTGTGGGCAATGACAGAGTTTGCATCATCGTCCATGCCGATAACGAAGGTATGGGTCGTCTCGGAAGCACCGTCATGCAGAACCACGGAAACGCGGGCCGTGTCATGACCTTCCAGCCCCGGTACATTCGAACGTACCAACTGGTTGTGCTCATCAAGGCTGAAGTACTGGTTGTCGCCTACAGCCGGATCCAGCGTCAGGGTCGGAGTATGCTCGCAGCCCTGAGTAAAGCCGGAGAAGTCGCCCATGACGGTACCGGCAGCAATCTGGGTACCAGTCTCGCCGACCCAGTGCGAACGCATGTAGTCATTGGCCTGTCCGGCCTGTTCGCCAGTGAGGGCGTTATTCCAGATGACTACTTCACCGATAGTGCCATTGAAGAGGGCGTTACCATCGTAAACCAACTCGCCTGCACCGTTATAAGTCATACCATCCACACCGCCAACACTGACGCCATCATGCTTTTCGAGGGAAAACGCATTGCCCAAGTCCGACACAGACTGAACGCCGTTACCCCATCCGGAGAAGGTTTTCAAATCGGCATCATACGATATTACAACCGAGTAGGCCGTATCACTGGCAACCTGCCCCAAGTCGATCACATGCTGGCTCAGCTCACTGGTTCCGAGGGCATTACCGTCCTGATCGAATACAGAGGCATACAACCGACCATTCTGAATAAAGAGATTCATGCCATCTTGGTCAGGATTGTTCTTATGGGAAACACCAGCAGAGTCGCCGCCCTGATCATACAACATCTGTAGGTTGTCGACGCTGTCGCCGGTCTGGAAAACCATGGCAAGACTTCTTGAGCCGACGGACGCTTTCGCGCCAAGAGATGTTCCTTGTCCGCCGTAATTAGTCAGCATCACATCATTGCTACCCTTGAAGTATATCCCACCATGGCCATTCAATACGTCAACGTCAGTCCTAAACTCAGGTCTATTGTCGACGTTCTTGCTATGGAAATTGTCTGCAGAATCGCCACTTCCATGCTCCAGATCGTGCCAGACCTCAACATTGTCCCCATTATTCAATTTAAGACTTTTCTCATTCTGGGCATCAAGATGGACTACCGGGTTACCGGGGATGCTTGAAACGACGGGAGTCGCGCTCACTGACTTCATCGTCAGCTGCAGGCCGATCAGGTTCTCGGCTGCGACGGTGCCATCATTGAACTGGAAGTATTCCACATTAGTGACAACGTCCTCACCATCCATACTACCCTCGCGGGTATCTGTTACGGTATAGGACTGTGTCGCTTCATTCCAGTGAATATGGTAATCACCCCGGTCTCCGGAGAAGACGACCGTATCAAGCGAATCGCCACCATCAATGTGGTCGTTGCCGGCATCGCCATAAATGATGTCATTATCGGCCCCGCCATGAATGGTGTCGTTACCGGCTCCACCATGAATGGTGTCGTCGCCGGCACCGCCGAAGAGTTCGTCAGCACCGCCCACTGCGGCCACCTTCAGGGAAACGTTGTCCACAAGCGCACCATAAGAGTCGCTCGTGTTAGTCCCCTTGAACTGCAGATCGAGCTTTCCGTCCTCGGGCAGCTGACTGGGATCAAGGGCTATCTTGATCGTTCCCGTGTTCAGCCACTCCTGCGGAATGCTGTCAAATTTGGCTACGCGTTCATCACCGAGCCAAACCTCAAGACCGCTGGTATTCTCCGCTACAAGGGCGCCCTTCGCGCGACCGGCATAATCGAAGCTCAACTCCAGAACCACACTCTCTACTCCTTTGAGAGAAGAGAAGTCCACGGCCTGCGAAACAACACTGTTGGCATAGGAGTCCAGCTCCAGCACGCGGTTGTTATGATCGGTCGCAGGCGTACCGCTGTGGGCACCTTGCTGAATTTCGATAAGGCCGGTTGTGGCAGTCCAGGCACCATAGTTCTGGAACGTACCCCAACTAACGTTATTCAAGCCCCCATCGGAACCAGCTCCGCTGTCAGGCTGCTCAAAATCGGCGTTGAGAAGGAGGTTCACACCTGCAAAATCGGGAGTAAAGTCGCCGTATATGAGGTCTGCGCCGTCTCCGCCCTTGATGACGTTCCCGCCACTATCGCCGATAAGAGTGTCATCATGTGCGCTGCCGGTCAGGTTCTCGAAACCGGAGATGCGATCTCCTTCGGCATGACCACCGGATGCGGTTCCCGCACCGAGGTTGACGTTCACGCCAGCATCGGAATCTGCATAGCTCAGGGTATCGATACCGTCGCCGCCGATAAGCTCGTCAGCGCCAGCTCCGCCCTTGATGAGGTCGTCGCCGGAACCGCCGTAAAGCGAGTCGTTGCCAGCTCCGCCGATCAGGGTATCATTCCCAGCTTCGCCCTGAAGCTGATTATCGTTGCCGTCGCCGACAAGAGAGTCGTTGAAATGGCTGCCCTGAACCTTTTCAATGCTGTTCAGGGAGTCATGCACACCATTGCCCTTTTCGGCAAAGCCGTTGGCAAGGTCCACAGTCACGCCATCCGAGGCATAGATATAGGACGCTTCGTCCGTACCTTCGCCGCCGTTAAGCACATTGGCGCCATCATAGCTGTAAAGACGGTCGTTGCCGACACCGCCCTCAAGCAGGTTGTTGCCGGTACCGGAAAGAAGGTCGTCGTTGCCGGAACCACCGCTGAGGGCGTCGTCGCCGTCACCACCCCAGATGATATCTCTACCGGCTCCGCCGTCGATGACGTTACCTTTAGCGTCACCGGCAAGGATGTCGTCATGAGCGCTGCCGGTCAGGTTCTCGAACCCGCGGATGCTATCGCCACCCGGGTGGTTTCCGGAAACGCCTGTCTCCGCAGCGAGGTTGACGGTCACACCCTTGCTATACTCACTAAAATCAAGGGTATCGACGCCGTCGCCGCCGTCAAGATCCAAGCCGTACACTGCGCCGGAGATTTTAACTGTATCGCTACCGGCACCGGCCTCCACATCAAATACCGTGCTGCCGCCAGCACCCTTCAGATCCAGAACGTCATTGCCATCATTTGTCTTGATTACAAACGTATCAGACCAGCCTGCACCGGGGGCGTCGTTAGTCTTCGCATTCACAACGATGTGATCATCATCGTTACCGGTGGTCACGGTACCGCGCTTGGCATCGTTGATCGTCACATGGCTGCCCACGGAACCATCATCGGTAGTGCCAACGCCAAGTCTTACATCTGCGCGCACAAAGTTGTTGATGGTCACGTCAGCATCACCGCGCGATTCTGCCAGCACACTCTTCACACCGTTCCACTCGTCAACCGTAATGGAAGAGGCATTTTCAACAACAACCTCATGCCCATTCACCACTCGCATCTCATTCTGCGCAAACCGTGTTGCGAAGCTATTGGTGTAATCCGGATTTTGTACGTCCTGATGACTGGTCGTAAAGACCACATCGTTCTCGCCCACAACGGCAATGGTCGCCGTGGCAGTATTACTGGATCCGTTATCCGCATCCGTCACTGTCACGTCTATTTCGCGGGTAGTGTTACCAGAGGCAAGATTGGTGGTGTTCTTGTAGCGAATCTGCTGGAGCGCCACCTCATACTGATCAGACAAGGCATTGCCGCTCAGGGTGATGACAGTCCCGCCCTCAGTCAAGCGCCAGGTAATGCCGGAAGGCAGCACGCCTTCAACATCGGAAGACGATGCGCCATCAATATAGAGCATGTCGCCATCAACGGCACCCTTGAGCGTGACTACGGCCTGCTTCATATGGGTGTTGTCCGCATCAGAAATGCGCACGTCACCCACAATGGCCACACCTTCTCCACCGTCCACAAAGGTGTTGGTGAAGCCGAAATCGCCATCGACAGGATTGGTAAGTCTGATTGCAGCGTCGATGTCGTGGTAATCGCGATCGCCGCCGTTCCAGAGGTCTTCAATATTCAACGTAACGGAGCCGTTCGCATTATTCACAATGCGGAAATGGTTCAAACCGTCAGCATTAAGCTGCTGATCGCTGAAGTAGGCAGAGAGAGTAAGCTTGTCGCCGTCTTCGCCGACACACAGCTTCCACGCATTACCCACCTTCTCGAACCTGATCTGGTCGCTTGCGTCTTTGGTTGCCCAAGAGCCGCCGCCATTTGGCAGGATGAAGAAGTGCAAATTCTCACGTGCATCAAAGTTGCCAATCACAGTATTCAGCAGGCTCTCATCCACCGTACCATCGGCGTTACGCGTATGGTCCAGAAGCACTTGCTGGAACACCGGCTCACCTGCTTCGTTGTAGGTGTAGACGCCAAGCACGTTGTTATATCCAGCAGACTGAGACTGATAGACAACCTCAACGGAACCGGTTGAATCAAGGTCCAGAACCGGAATATCGTTTATAGGATTAACAGTTACGTTAACGCTCGCACGATCTACCAGCAGCTTCGTGCCGGTTTTATCCAGAATGTCGAAGCGCAAAACATCGCTGGTATCTTCGCCGCCTGCATGGGCATAGCTAACGCGCCCCTGCGTGAGCTGCTCATACGTGAAGGTTTGGCCGCTCTTAAGCGCCACCCCATTTAACAGCACTTCGCCACCGGCAGGCAGACCATCAAGACGAAGCACATTGCCAATCAGCGACTCACTCGAAACCGAAAGATCGGCTACGGTCAACGTGACGGAATGGCCCTCATCCACGGTAATCATTTCCGGCACGTCGGAGATATTGACTGTCAGCGTCTTGGGCGCAGACTCAAGCTTACCGTCATAGGAAACCACATCCAGATTGATGGCATGACCGGGAGTAGACTCATAATCAATCAGGTTAGAATCAGCCACCCTGATTTCGCCGGTCGCCGTATCTATGGCAAAGCCATCCAGAGTGCTTACCCGTTTGCCATCGTCGATGAACCAGTAGGAAAGCGTGTCGTTTGCATCCACATCCGCCCCAAGCGCAGTGGCCACGAGGGTGCCATTGGCAGCATTCTCAGCCACAGTTCTCTCTGCGGATGAAGAAATGCTGAACAGACGAATGTTATCCAGTGCGATGCCATGGTTATCGTCTCTGACTGACGTTCCGATTTCCCTGAATTCAAGTTTGTCAGCATCACCGGTCGCCACGAGATCAAGTGAAATCTCAGACCAGGATCTCTGATCCCCTTCCAGCGTTGCCACCACATCGCCATTCCATATGACTTCAAGCCTTCCGGAGCTTTCGCCAGCGTTGGCTACGAATGCCTTGTCAAACAGGGAGAACTGCAGCGTGTAGGTTTCGCCGGAATCCAGCCCGTTGATAACTTGCGAAATATGAGCGTTGCCGGGAGAGCCGCCAAGGTCCATATAGTTTTCGCCATGGGTCGTACCTACGCCCATGTGGCTGCCCTTGTGGGGCTCCATCCACGTATTGGCCTCGTTTTGCCAGCCGGGCAGAGACTCGGCCTTCGTCCAATTTGAACTACCGAAATCCACGCCCTCTTCAAAACTGCCGTTAATAATGGAGTTCTTGAACGAAACAATCGGCGCTTCGTTCGCATCCGTAATGTTGACGGTCAACGTCTTGGGGTCGGACTGAAGTCCTTCGATACTGCCCGTACCGTCATAGGAAACTACCTGTAACGCGACGGCGTGCTT
Source organism: Desulfovibrio mangrovi (assembly GCF_026230175.1). NCBI lineage: Bacteria > Pseudomonadati > Thermodesulfobacteriota > Desulfovibrionia > Desulfovibrionales > Desulfovibrionaceae > Desulfovibrio > Desulfovibrio mangrovi. The sequence goes on along the minus strand of NZ_CP104208.1, from coordinate 3,376,898 downwards.
GGGGGTAGATTCGTAATTGATCTGGCTCGGGTCAACCAGCGTGATCTCGCCGCTCGCCGTATCAATGGCAAAACCGTTCAGAGAGTCTGTTCTTGCATTATTGCCGTCAAGGAACCAATAGGAAAGCGTTGAGCCTGCATCCACGTCTGAACCCGCTGCAGTGGCCACAAGGTCGCCGACCTCGCTGGATTCAGAAATGGAAACACTGTCAACAAGCGAGAGACTGGGCGCTTCATTCACATCCTTCACGACAAAGGAGAAGTCCTGTGCTGTGGTTTGAGGCGAACCATCCGAACCTATGCCGTGAAGGGTCACGGTCACGTCGCCGAGTTCAAGGGTGTTGAAATAGGCTTGACCATCAGAGGTAAGCTTAATGCTTCCAGCACCTCCGAGGAGGTCCACCTTGAAGTACTTGTTAACGTCCGTCGCATTCAGAGTAATTGTTCCGCCGTCAAAGACAGTGCTCAACGTGGCTCCGGCAAGACTGAAGCTCACAGTGTTATGCGCAGCGGTCACGTCGGCATCTGTCAACGTAAACGAGGCAACCGCTGTTCCGGCTTCCGAGAACTCGGTAATGCCTTGGGCCCCGCTCACGTCCAAGAACACAGGCTTGTTGTCATTGAGGTCCGCGATGTTGACCGTCAAGGTCTTCGTCACGGTTTCAAGACCGTCGGTTACCGCGACCGAAAGATCGACTTTTGAGAGCTTTTCAGCGTCCAGCATGGAGCCATCGGCCACAGTGATTTCGCCGGTAGTTTTGTTGATAGCAAAACCATCAAGCTCCCACACGCGGGAACCATCTTTCATGAACGAATAGGTCAGAGCATCCCCGTCGACATCCTGCCCGAGAGCCATGGTCACGACAGTTCCAGCTGCCGAATTCTCGTCAATGGTTACGGCGCTGTCTACAACAGGCGCAACCTTGAACATGGACACATTATCCAGGAAGGGGCCTACCATACCATCAGGGCTGGTACGGAAAGAGAGCTGGCCGTCTCCTACCGCACCTTCGACCAGAACCGAATAGGTCTGCCAAGATGGAGTTGGAGCAATTTCTGCAACAACCTCATTGTTCCAGAGGACTGTTATGACTCCGCCCTTATTGAAATAGTCCCAGGCATCAAACCGCAGCACATAAGAACCGTTTTCTTCCAAATGTACGCTTTGGATAACATCGTTACCATTGTCCGAATCAATCGAGACAAATGTATTTGTGTCACCCCACACACGCCATAAGTTTGTTACCTTATTACCGTCTGCCCGCTCCCACCCTTGCCCGAAGTCATCGAAACCACCGTTAGCGATCTGAGTCGAGCCCTCGGAAGAACCAAAGTTCAGAGTCGGCGCATCGTTGGTGTTAACCACCGTAAGCTGGAAAGTAGTGGACTCGGAGAGCGCGCCGCTGTCTGTGGCCGTTACCTTCACCGAAATAACGCCTACATCGTCGTTTTCGGGCGTGCCCTTGAACGTACGATTTATCGGATCAAACTCCAGCCAGTCTGGCAGATCAGAGCCGTCTTCCAGTGTGGCCGTGTACTGCAACGTATCGCCGGCATCGACATCCGCAAAGGCATCATCCGGAATAGTGAATGAGAACTCGCTGTCCTCATTCACACTCTGTACGTCGATTCCCTTATCAACAGTCGGTCTCTCGTTCACGTCTTCCACGACAAAGGAGAAGTCCTGTGCTGTGGTTTGAGGCGAACCATCCGAACCTATGCCGCGAAGGGTCACGGTCACGTCGCCGAGTTCAAGGGCGTCGAAATAGGCTTGACCATCAGAGGTAAGCTTAATGCTTCCAGCACCTCCGAGGAGGTCCACCTTGAAGTACTTGTTAACGTCCGTCGCATTCAGAGTAATTGTTCCGCCGTCAAAGGCAGTGTTCAACGTGGCTCCGGCAAGACTGAAGCTCACTGTGTTATGCGCAGCGGTCACGTCGGCATCTGTCAACGTAAACGAGGCAACCTCTGTTCCTGCTTCCGAGAACTCGGTAATACCGCTGGCCACGTCCACGCCCGAGAACACAGGCTTGTTGTCATTGAGGTCCGCGATGTTGACCGTCAAGGTCTTCGTCACGGTTTCAAGACCGTCGGTTACCGCGACCGAAAGATCGACTTTTGAGAGCTTTTCAGCGTCCAGCATGGAGCCATCGGCCACAGTGATTTCGCCGGTAGTTTTGTTGATAGCAAAACCATCAAGCTCCCACACGCGGGAACCATCTTTCATGAACGAATAGGTCAGAGCATCCCCGTCGACATCCTGCCCGAGAGCCATGGTCACGACAGTTCCAGTTGCCGAATTCTCGTCAATGGTTACGGCGTTGCCTTCAACAGGCGCAACCTTGAACATGGACACGTTATCCAGCAAGGGGCCCAGGGAATCGTTTCCGGTTGCGAGCTCCCGGAAGGAAAGTTCGCCCTCCCCTGCGCCTTCGACCACAACCGAATAGGTCTGCCAACCATTGGTTGCGTAGATGACAGCCTTTACCTCTCCATTCCAGAGAACTTCAATGGCTTCCGTGGCCTTTTCAACCCCCTCGGACGTAAAGGAGCGGCTACGGGCATCAAACTGAAGTACATAAGAGCCGCCATCCAACCCAGCAATTTTCTGGGAAATATCATCAATCAAACCAGCGTAATCAAGCTCGGCGTGATGGTCGCCATCGGATGAGTCGACGCCCAAGAAACCGGAATTCCAAATTTCTATCTTATTGCCTACATTCGAATACCAACCGTCCACCTTGTTTTCAGAAACAGGGGACCAGTTACCAACCTGAACTCCACCAAGGTTCTCGAAGCTTCCATTAACGACCAGATTCAACCCCTCGGAAGAACCAAAGCTCAGAGTCGGCGCCTCATTCACGTTATCCACGGCAAAGGTGAAGTCCTGTTTCGTGTCATGCAGGCCATCCGAACCCAAGCCGTGAAGGGTCACGGTCACATCGCCGAGCTCGAGGGTGTCGAAATACTCTTGTCCCGAGGCGGTAAGAGTAATTTCATATTTTCCCCCATCCTTAGGCTCGGAGACATTGAAGTACAGCTCTACCTCATTAGCGCTCAGAGGAATGTCCGCATTGCCATACTCAGTCTTCAACGTGGCTCCGGTAAGACTGAAGTGCGCATCATTGTGCGCAGCGGTCACGTCGGCATCTGTCAACGTAAACGAGGCAACCTCTGTTCCGGCTTCCGAGAACTCGTTAATGCCGCTGGTGTTCACTTTCGAGAACTCAGGCGCATTGTCGTTGAGATCCGCGATGTTGACCGTCAAGGTCCGCGTCACGGTTTCATGACCGTCGGTTACCGCGACTGTGAGCTCGACTGTAGTGAGCTTTTCAGCATCTATCTCGGCACCCTGGGCTACTGTAATCTCGCCGGTAGTAGGGTTGATCGTAAACCAATTATTCTCATCGCCATCCACGATTGAATAGGTCAGGGCATCTCCGTCCACATCCTGTCCGAGAGCTGTGACCACAGGGATATCTTTTGAATTTTCATCGATGGTTACGGCCTTGAACATAACCACGTTATCCAGCAGAGGCGCATAGTTACCATATTCGCCTACCGGGCTGAAGGAGAGGTCGAATATGCCATTGCCATCGCCATCCCACTGCCCATCCACCTCAACCGAATAAGTCTGCCAATCTTCGGTCGGAGTAATGGTCGCCACAACATTTCCTTTCCAAAGGACGTTAATGGCACCTCCTTCTTCGCCGCTGCGAGCATCAAACTGCAGCATATAGGAACCCTTGTCCGACAAAGTAACCTGCTGAGAGATATCGGATTCATAAAGCTCGGCGTGGAGATCCCCATTCGTTGACGGGACACCCTGAACCCCACTTTGCCATATCCAGATTCCGTCGCTCGAATGCGAATCCCAACCCGCTACGCTATCCTCTGGAACCTCCGTCCACGTTCCTGCATCTAGAGTGGAGCTAACGACTTCAAAGCTGCCGTTAGTGATCAGATAAGAACCTCCGGAAGGACCAAAGCTCAGAGTCGGCGCATCGTTGGTGCCGGTAACAGTAATGGTCAGCGTTTCGGTGGCCGTGCCTCCATTGCCGTCGGACACCTGATACTGCACGACAACATCGTGCTTCTCGCCCTCGGCAAGGCCGTTGTACGTGAGGTGTTTTGGATCAAAGGAATAGCTGCCGTCTGCGTTCAGGCTGAAGCCATCAGGAGACTCACCGACAACACTGTAAGTCAGCTCGTCCCCGGTATCGACATCCGTGGCATGCAACTGGCCGGTGATGACGGCACCGTCTTCAGTGGCCGAGTCCGTAGCGGCCTGAGCCACAGGAGCATCGTTCACCGGAGCCACAACCACCGTCGCACCGGAAGGCGTAGTCAGGTCGCCGTCGCTCACGTCGAAGGTCAGGTTCAACGTGCCGTTGAAATCCTTATCCGGCGTGAAGGTCCACGCCCCCGCACCGTTGGGGGTCAATGTTCCATTATCGGCAGAGAGGTTCACCACACTCAGCACGTCACCATCAATGTCGGAGGCGTTGGCCAGCAACTGGGCGGCCGTAATGGTGATAGTCCCGTCCTCGTCCATGTTGAACGAGAGCGTCCCGGCAACCTCGGGGGCGTGATTCACCAGAACAGGGGCACCGTCTGCACCGCCTGCACCGTCTGCACCGCCTGCTCCTCCCTCCACTGCAGAGCCGGATGCGCTGGCGCCAGCACCGCTCTGCATTCTCAGAGGATCAAAGCCGTCATACAATGAGCCCGGATCATATACATAAGTAGAACCGCCACCGCCCACAGCGGCAGCACCGGCAGCCGTCTCTATGGGAATATCCCCCAGAGAGGCGATAAGCACGTCACCTGCCACAACGGCACCGTCGCTGAAGGCAAACTCCGGCGCCTGACCATTGGCGATGAGGTCGATGAAATCTATTAACGTGAGTTTGGAACCGTTCTCGAACGAGAACACCAGATCGTTGTCAACGCGGGTAACCTGCGTTGCGTTGATATCGAACTCTACCTGCAACAATGCAGTAGGTTCAACGCGCAGCGCAACATGTTCGCCAGCGTTCGGTGCAGTCAAAACGACAGTACGAGTTAAATCCGCCATGGCCCCCCCTTTATTCCTGGGCATGTAGATTAAGAAACGACATGCTGCCTACGGTTCCCGATTCCGTTTGCGTCATTCGTTAAAAGTGGTTTTCAGATAATTCTTTACGCCCATAACAGAAGGCAGAGACAAGCACAATATATACTGAATGCCACATTGGTCAGACCTTTCAGACCGCCCCTCCGCCATGGATGTAAACAGCAGAATCATATCAACTGATTATGCAATAATGCAGTATTTGCAAAAATGCGTTATATTTTTATAAAAAAAGAAAATCTATTCTAGCAACGCATCGCCAGGTTACAGTCTGCGTCCAAATACGCCAGCCAGGTCCTTCCAGCCCACTGCATATAGGTTGCAATATTCACATAAAACCGTGATAGTTGCTCCAAAACAAAGCATCGCCTACCGGCTTTTGCTTGTACGATACAAACAAAGACCAAAAACACCGAAGCGACACGACAAGGGCCTTGTTTCCTCACCGGAGCACTGCGCCCTGAATGCAAACGGATGCAACAGACGCCACATCTACTGCACTGTCGTATGACCGCACTGTTGTGACCGGTCTTCAGGGGGGATTTTTCCATGCCAGAACCGAGTTCGAAACCGGAGAGTTCAGCCGCAGGCGGGCAGACCGCCGCAAACGGCAAAACTCCGGTCAAACCCATTCAACAATCCGGCCAACCCATATCCGGCTCCAGACCGCAAACAGATAAAGGAACCCCAACATCCTCCCAGCCGGACTACAGTGCCGGCAGTGATGAATCCATACCCTCGCCAAAGTCTGCAGAAGAACCAACTGACGGCCTGCAGGCCGGCGCCAATGTTCCCTGGCGCACCATTGCGCCTGCGCCTGCAGACGTTGACTATGACTCTCCGCTGCTTCGTTGCCTCGTAGTTCTGTTCTCACTGAACGGAAGAACCATATCCATCGAAAAACTCAAGGCAGGGCTGCCGGAACACGGAGGCCCCTCGCACACCTCGGCCTGTCTTCGGGCCGCCATGCAAGCCGGCATGAATGTAAGGGCCGTCCACCGGCAGACGCTGGACAGCATTTCAACCCTCACCTTGCCGTGCATTTTGCTGCTCAAGACTAAAGGGGCCTGCGTCCTCACCTCGCTGGACGACAAGACCGCGGAAATAGTCTTCCCCGAAACCGGCAACGCGCCCATTGAAATACTCCGCTACAAGCTTGAGGAAGAATATGCAGGCTATGCCATTTTCGGACAGATTGAAGGCAGACTGGACAAACGTGCCAGCGAGATAAAACTGCTCAAGGCCAAACGCTGGTTCTGGGGAACCATCTGGCACTACCTGCCCATATACAAGCACGTGGGCATGGCCAGCCTTGTCATCAACCTGCTAGCCATTGTTTCGCCGCTCTTCTTCATGAACGTCTATGACCGCGTGGTGCCCAACAACGCTCTGGACACTCTGTGGGTGCTGGCCATCGGCATCGGCATCGCCTACATGTTCGACTTCGTCCTGCGCAACCTGCGCAGCTATTTCTGCGATGTGGCAGGCAAGAATGCCGACATCATTCTTGCCTCGCGGCTCATGCAGCACCTCATGAGCATCAGGATGGACTACAAACCCGATTCCACGGGCACCCTCGCCAACAACCTGCGCGAATTCGAGTCGTTGCGCGAGTTTTTCAGCTCCACCACCCTGCTCGCCATCATCGACCTGCCCTTCCTTTTCGTATTCATCGCGCTGGTGGGCTTCATCGGCGGCCCCATGCTCTTCGTACCCGCCTTGGCCGTGCCGCTGGTAATCATCATCGGCTGGCTGCTGCAGTTCCCCCTGCAACGGGCCATTGAATCCGGTTACAAGGAAGGTGCGCAGAAAAACGCCCTGCTCATCGAAATTCTCAACGGCATAGAAACCGTCAAGACAAGTCAGGCGGAAGGCCGGATGCAGCGGACGTGGGAACGCGTGGTGGGCATGAGCGCCCGCTCGAACAGCCACACGAAAAGCCTTGCCAACTTCTCCATCACCATGTCCATGCTGGCCACCCAGCTGGTGAGCATGATCATCATCGTCTGGGGCGTGCACCTCATAGGGGCCGGAGAACTGACCATGGGCGGCCTCATCGCCTGCAACATCCTTGCGGGACGCGCCATGGCCCCCCTCAGTCAGGTGGCGGCCATGCTGTCGCGCCTGCAGCAGTCCCGCATGGCTCTCAAGTCACTTGATATGCTCATGACCCTGCCCACAGAGCGGGCCGAAGACAGTGCCGCCCTCTGCTATGTGGGGCTTACCCCCTCGCTGGCCGCAGAAGAACTGAGCTTCCGCTACCCCGGAAACGAACGTCTTGCGCTGGAAGGCATCAACTTCCTGTTCCGGCCCGGTGAAAAGATCGGCATCATCGGCAAGATGGGCTCCGGCAAAAGCACGCTGGGCAAACTTGCCGTGGGCCTCTACCAACCCACCGAAGGAGCCGTAAAACTCGGCGGAGTCGACATCCGGCAGATGGACGTGGCCGAACTGCGCAGCCGCGCTGGTTATGTTTCGCAGGACAACTACCTGTTCTACGGCAACGTGCGGGAAAACATCGCCATCAGCAATCCTAATGCGGACGACAATGCCATCCTGCGCGCAGCATCCATTGCCGGGGTCACAGACTTCGTGCAGGCGCATCCTGCCGGATTCGGCATGCCCGTGGGTGAAAGAGGCATGTCACTCTCAGGCGGGCAGCGGCAATCCGTGGCCTTGGCCCGCGCCCTGCTGAGTGATCCGGAAATCCTCATTCTCGACGAACCCAGCTCCAACATGGACAACAGCGCGGAAATGCTCTTCAAGCAGCGGCTGGCCACAATCATCAAAGACAAGACCCTGCTGCTCATCACCCACCGCATGAGCATGATCGATCTGGTTGACCGGCTTGTGGTCATGGACAACGGCCGCATCATTGCAGACGGCCCCAAGGCGGCGGTGCTGAACGCGCTGAAGAACGAACAGCTGCGTTCGGCGGCAAAGCCTCGCACGATGTAATGAGGAAACGACCATGAGCAAGTACCGTAGAGAAGACATCGAATTCATGAGCGAAGTGGATGCCGCCCTGCGCCACAGGGGGCACCCCTATGCCTATCTGCTTTCCGTCGCCATTGTCGTGGCCTTTGCCGTCTTCGGCGTATGGGCGCACTTTGCCATTCTGGACGAGGTGACCCGCGGAATGGGTTCCGTCATCCCCTCCCAACGCCTGCAGGAAATGCAGAACCTTGAAGGCGGCATTTTACGCGAAGTACTGGTGCGCGAAGGCCAGGTGGTGGAAAAGGACGAAGTGCTTGTCCGCATTGACAACGAGCAGGCACGCAGCCTGTTCCGCGACGCCGCCAGCAAGATCATGGAACACGAGGCCGCCATCATCCGCCTCGAAGCGGAAGCAGAAGACAGAGAACCGGTTTATACCGCGGAAATGCAGGAGAAGGCTCCAACCATCGTACGCGACCAGATGAGCATGTTCCATACACGCAGGGAACAGCTTGAGGCGGAAATGCGCGTACTGGACGCCCAGCGTTTCCAGAAGCAGCAGGAAGTGGAGGAAATGATCAGCCGCCGCAAACAGCTGATACAAAGCCACAAGATCGCCGCCGAACGACGGGACATCGCCCGTCCGCTGATGGAAAAGAACGTATACCCCCGCGTGGACTACCTGCAGCTGGAAGAGAGCCTGCTGCGGCTGCAGGGAGACATAGACTCCCTCTCGCTTGGCATTCCCAGAGCTTCACGAGCTGCAGAAGAAGCCAAGGCGCGCCTTGAACAGCGCAGGGCCGAGTTCCACAACCAGGCCCAGGAAGAGATCAACAAACGCAGGGCCGAACTGCGCTCGCTGAACGAATCCCTTTCCGCCGGTGAAGACCGCGTGACCCGTACGGATATCCGCGCCCCCATGCGCGGCACCATCAAACGCATCAACCACAACACCATCGGCGGGGTCATACGGCCCGGCGAGACCATTCTGGAGCTGGTGCCGCTTGACGACACACTGCTCATTGAAGCGCGCATCCGCCCTGCGGACATCGCCTTTCTGCACCCCGGCCAGCGGGCCATGGTCAAGATCACGGCCTACGACTTCTCCATCTACGGCGGACTCGAAGCCACCGTGGAGCAGATCAGTGCCGATACAATTGAAGACAGAAAGGGCGAGACGTTCTATCTTGTCAAACTGCGGACCAAAACGAATACCATCGTCTATCGGGGCGACAAACTCCCGATCATCCCCGGCATGACGGCAAGCGTGGATATTCTTACCGGCAAGAAGTCCGTGCTGGATTACATGCTCAAACCCATTCTGAAGGCCAAACAGAACGCCCTGCGAGAACGATGATTTGATCAAACGCGTGCGCCTACGCCAGACCTCTGCGCACCTGCTGCCGCTTGTGCGCCTTGTCTGCCTCTGCCTGACCGTGGCCATTATTCCGGCCATTATTCTGGCACCGACAGGCAGGCTCTGGCACGCCCACGCTCAGGAAGGAAGCTCAATGGCGGCGAAAATGCTGGCTGGCAGCAAGGCTGCCCCGGCTCAGCAGAAGCCTTCCGCATTCCGGCAAATGCTTTCAGGGACTCCGGCAGCCAAGCCTGCTCCTGCATCGCCAGACGGGAAGGTACGCCTGTTCAACACGATGGAGTTCAAAGGACCGCTTAAATCCCTCCAGCAGTGGAACAGAATCATTCAGGCCATGAAGGCGGGAAAAAACAAGCTGAGCGCGGTTCTGCCCGCCTCTGGCAAGAACAACGCAAAAGCTTCGTGGGAAGCGTTCCGCAACAGCATCAAGGACGAACCGTTGATGGAAAAGCTGAAGAAGCTCAACGCCCACTTCAACAAATACCCGTACCGGCTTGATCAGGAAGTATGGGGACAGTCGGACTACTGGGCCACACCCGCCGAGTTCGCGCTAAAATCCGGGGACTGCGAGGATTACTCCATCACCAAGTATTACGCCCTCAGGGAGCTGGGCGTTCCGGCGGAGGACCTGAGAATCGTCGCCCTGAAGGACCGCATCAGAGGCATCGGGCATGCGGTTCTCGTGGTCTACGCAGAGGGCACCGCCTGGGTGCTGGACAACCAGACAGACCTTGTCCTCTCCCATGACAGATACAGCCACTATCTCCCCCAGTATTCCGTCAATGAATTCAACCGCTGGGCACATGTCCCGGTGAAATGAGCACTGCATATAACCAGACGGCGCAAGCCGTGAAAACACTATTCCGGAGTTGACTATGGCAGAATCCAAATCACCAGCACACGCGACCGGCAACGCCAAGAGAGGAAAGATAATCCTCTTCGGCGCATGTCTTCTCGCCATGACCATTGTGGCGTCCGTAACGCTTTCAATGATCAGCATCAACAGCAAGGAAAAGGAACTGGTCACCACCCTTGCACGCCAGCAGGAACTGCTTTCGCACAGCCGTTCCGAAGTGGTGGAAACGTGGCTTGCCAGCCTTGCGGAACAGGGCGACAGGCTCATCAATGCAGACATGTTCCGGCTTTTTGCCTCAGAGGTGAACGCACTGGGCAGCGACCTTGCCCCCATGCTCACCCCCACGGGCAAGGACGACGACAGCGCCTTGCTGGCCCAGCAGCTGCCCATGATGCGCAGCCTGCTTTCGGAATTTGCCAGCTACGCGGGATTCGTATCCGGCCGCATCATCAACACATCCGGCCAGACCTACATTGCCACGGATGCGGCTACAACGCCGCTCTCCCAGATGCAGGCAGACTACGTAAAGGCCACACTGGCGGCCAAGGCCCCCCACTTCGCCCCTGCCCGCATGGGGAGCAACGGCCTGCTGCTGGACATGTTCCTGCCCATTTATCCTCCGCAGTTCGAAGAGGGTAAAGGCTCGCCCGTTGCCGTACTCATGCTCTCCCGCATCGTTTCCGGCAAGATAAGCGAATTCATCGCCACGTCGCCTCTGGGAGGCAACGCCCTGCGCACACACCTCATCCAGCGTACCGGCGACACCTTCGAGGAAGTCGCCCCATGGCTGCCCGAAGGCCTGCGCAAGCTTTCCCTGCTGCCGCAGGATCTCGGCGAATCCAAGAACATTCCCTTTGCGGCCCGCGCATCGCTTGACGGCGAAGGACAATCCTATTCCAGCGCCTACAAGCTGCCCTCCATCGACTGGTGGATCGTGCAGGAGGCCGACTACGCCCAGGCGCGTGCAGCCCTGACAACCTATTCGCAGACCATCACCATTATTGCGGTGCTGGTCACGCTGGCGTTTGGCCTGCTCATCGGCAGCCTGTGGTGGTTCCTCATCGGCGTGGAAAACAAGCAGGATGCGGAAAAGTTCAAGCTGCTGGCGGATACCATCAACGAGCAGCGTCTGCTGCTTGACTCCGTCAACAACACCATAACGGACTTCATCGCACTCAAGTCGCCGGACGGCACCTATCTGTACGTGAACCCCGCCTTTGCAAAGGCCGTGGGGCGTCCCGTCAATGAAATGGTAGGACTGGACGACGCCGCCATCTTCGGCTTTGAAACCTCGCGCCGCCTGAAGAAATCCGACGAACTGGTGCACTTCTCAGGCCAGTCAGTCACCATCAACGAGACCATCTTCCTGCAGTCGCGCAAGTACCATGTACAGATTTCCAAGGCCCCGTTCTGCGATGCGGAAAAGTGCGACGGCATTGTTTCCGTGTTCCGCGATGTGACCGAAGCCGTGGAAGCGCAGGAACGGAACAAGCGTGTGGTCAAGCAGACCGTGGAAGCGCTGGTTAGCACCATTGAACACACCGACCCCTACCTTGGCGGACACACCCGCATGCTCTGCGCGCTTTCAGCGGAAGTGGCCAAAGCACTGGGCATGAGCGAAGAGGAACTCGCCACGGTGGATGCCGCCGCCAACCTCTCGCAGGTGGGCAAAATGTTCGTGCCGCAGGAAATCCTGAACAAGCCCGGTCAGCTCACCGAGGAAGAGAAGACCCAGATGGAACGCCACGTGGAGCACGCACGGGACGTACTCAAGAACATCGACTTCGACCTGCCCGTGGTGGAAGCCATTTACCAGATGAACGAACGTCTGGACGGCAGCGGCTATCCTAAGGGCCTGAAGGACGGCGAGATCATGGCGGCAGCCAAGGTGCTGAGCCTGACCAACGCCTTCTGCGCGCTGGTGCGCCCGCGTTCCTACCGTCCTGCCAAGCCGGTTCCCGAGGCCCTGAAGATCATGGATAGCCTGAAGAGCCATTACGAACCGCAGGTCATTGCCAAACTCAAGGAAGTGCTCAACTCCCCCGCAGGCGAAAAGATCATCGCCAGCATCTCCGCGGCATAGCCGCACACCGGCCCTGCGCCGGACCACTCCGGAATACACAAAGGCCGCCTTCGGGCGGCCTTTCTGCTTGCCGAAATCAGCTGCTTGCGTTGATATGAGCCAGCCTTGAACAGAAACTTCCTGCCGCAACAAGCCACCCCGGCTTCCGGCTCAAAACGAGAGGTCCATGCCTGCCTTGCCCGACCCCACCCCAGCCAGCCGCGCCCTCCGCGCAGGCCCTGATCAGCGCTACCGGCAGTATGCGCCCTGTCGGCAGCTTGCGCCCTATGTGCTCTGCTACTGGTCCATGCGGGCCGATGCCGACAGTCGGGATGCCACCCGCGTCCGCGTGGTGCCGGACGGCTGTCTGGATGCGGTGTTCGATCCGCACGGCATTCTCGCCCCCGTCGGCATGCAGCCGTCCGCCCCGGGCGTGTTTCTTACGGGCATCATGCAGCGGAGCGCCGTCATAGGCTTTGCCGCTCCCGGCGCGGTGTTCGGCATACGCTTCCGCCCTGCGGGTACCGGAGCCTTTCTCGACATCCACGTTCAGGAGACAACGGGCCTCAGACTGAATATCTGCGACGTCATGCCCGATCTTTCCGCGAGACTGGAGGACACCCTGCTTGCAGCCCCCCACGGTATGCAGGCAGTTATCCGCCACATGGAACAGGCGCTGCTGCACCGCCTTGCAGGCGTGAAAAGCTCCCCGCCGCTGGCCCATGCGGCAGTTGCCGCCTTTGCCCAGTCACACGGCTCTCTCGGCGTAGGGTCCGTAGCCATGCGGCTCGGTGTCAGCCCCCGCCATCTGGAACGCTGCTTTGCCAGACACGTGGGGCTTTCTCCCAAGCAATTCTGCCGCATCATGCGGCTGCACCATGCCCTGCATATGCTGCGCAGCGCACCGGATACGCCCCGTTGGTGCCACCTTGCCGCCGAGACCGGCTTTGCCGATCAGGCCCATCTTATCCGCGAAATGCGCACCCTGTTCGGAGCCACTCCCACGGAACTCCAGAATGAACACAACGATGTCGCATTTATTCAATACGACATGCCCGACCTGCGATAACAGGACACTCCACACCATCCAAACAAGGAGTGACCTTCATGCACATTTCTTTCGAAGGACCGGCCATTGTCGTCCGCAGCATTCCGGCCTCGCGGGCATTCTATGAAAACCTGATGCGCCAGAACGTGGAATTCAGCGTAGCCGAGGCCTTTGTCAGCTACACAAGCAAGTTTTCCATCTGGCAGGAAAGCAGCGCCTCCGCCATGTTCCATGGACAGAGCAAACGGCTGGCGTATCAGCCTGCCGAATCGCTTGAGCAATTCGAGCTCTACTTTGAAACGCCTGATCTGGACGAGACATGGGCCACATTCCGTCAAAACGAAGTCCCTCTGGTTCATGACGTGGTCGAGCAACCATGGGGCCAACGCTGTTTCCGCGTGAAAGATCCCGACGGCTACGTGGTGGAACTGGCCGAGCCCATGCCACTGGTAGTGCGCCGCTTCCTTGACGCAGGCATGACTGTGGAAGAAGCCTCCAAACGCACCCTGCTGCCCGTTGGCATAATTGAATCCATCGTTAACTCCGCTGAGTAATCCCCGGGGAGTGCTCCAAGGGTGCAGCTCAGGCATATGTCTGCCCCCCCTCACAGCCCTTGAACAGGCCTCCAGAACAGGGTTTTTTCGACATTTCGGCTGGATCGCGAAAAAAAGACTTGCCAATCCGCCAGACATTCTCTAAACAGTCTCTCTCGTTGTGCCTCGATAGCTCAGTAGGTAGAGCAGGGGACTGAAAATCCCCGTGTCCGCAGTTCAACTCTGTGTCGAGGCACCATTTGCACAACCGGAAGCCATCACAAAAACGAGGAAAAACTCCTTGCCAAGCTGAAGAGCTTCCTGTACATAGAGCTTCCTTCTTGCCTCGATAGCTCAGTAGGTAGAGCAGGGGACTGAAAATCCCCGTGTCCGCAGTTCAACTCTGTGTCGAGGCACCATGAGAACAAAGCCCTTGCGCAACGCGCAAGGGCTTTTCTCGTTTCAGCAGACTTCGCCTGCCCTTAACGCCTGCAAACCCTGTCCCCCTAATCTCCAGCACATTCGCAACAGCAGGCAGACTCCAGTCCGGCACAGCAAAACGCCATAAAAAAGACCGGATGCAGGGCGGTATCTATCCGCCATACATCCGGCCAGTATCGCTTAGAACACGGAACGGGGTCAGATAATGATCCGAGGTTCGTTCAAAGGCTCAGCATGTTTTTCCTGATCATACAGCTTGCTGAAAGGCGGCAGGGGCTCAAGGCCCGTCATGTCGCCCGCAGCAGCACCGTAGGAGATGGTCACAACGCGCATCAACACAAAATCACCCGACAGGCGGTCAAGCATGTGCACGCGCGCCTTGGCAGGCAGCTTCACCCCAGCCGCGTTCAGGAAGGCGATATACTGGGCAAACTCTGCGTCTGGCGCAGTGGTATCCAGCACATAGTCTGCCGTGCGCCAGGTGTACCCCCAGGCATCGGCCTTCTCTCCGCCAAGAAAACGGAAATGATAAAACCGGTCGGTCTTGATAAGGCGTTGCGTCAGCATAACCTTAGCCGGCGCGGTAAACACTTCCGACGCCATGGTATCCACAGGCACCCTGGTCACGATGTCGCCCCAGCCCACCACGCGGGTACGCAGTGAACCGGCAAACTCAAACCCGGCCGGAATCTCCACCACCACAGGGGTAAACAATCTCACGGTACGAGTCTGGTCATTCCAGCTCGCCGTACGGGCCACACAACCCGCAAACAAAACGGCAAAGGCAAGCAGGCTCATGGCGAGCAGCAAGCCCAATCTGCCGGAAACGTAAGTCTTTTTCATGATGCATCTCCTTGCACGCATACTGGACACACAGGTGAAAAACGCCTTCATATCCGGCTTGCACAGGCGGCGTTTCTCAGCAAACAGATATCATGCACGTAAGTCGTCACTATCATCTACGACTGCATACCTGACCTGTAAAGACATCACCATAAATAATTCCCGTACGCAGCCGGATGCGCGAAAGAATGCTGTGCCGGGCAGTGAATGTTTGACAAGTGCCCTCCGCGATGAAAAAAGAACCTTGCCGCCGGAAGGGCGAATTGGTCCGACCTGCCGGTCCTACCCACTCTTTTACAGAGATTTTGAGGAGCATACCCATGAGCAAGCGTATTTTCACCGTTCTGATGGCTGCGGCCCTGCTTGCATGCGCCGCCCTTCCCTCCCTAGCTCAGGCCGCCAAGGTCAAGGTTGCCTTTGCCCTGCTCGGCACGGTTGACGACCGCGGCTGGAACACTGCCCACAGCAAGGGCATCGACATGCTGAAGGAACAGCTCGGCGACCAGATCGAACTGTCCATCACCGAGAACGTGGGCCCGCAGGACGCAGAGCGCGTTATCCGTAACTACGCCCAG
Source organism: Desulfovibrio mangrovi (assembly GCF_026230175.1). NCBI lineage: Bacteria > Pseudomonadati > Thermodesulfobacteriota > Desulfovibrionia > Desulfovibrionales > Desulfovibrionaceae > Desulfovibrio > Desulfovibrio mangrovi. The sequence continues at coordinate 3,361,116 of NZ_CP104208.1, read as the reverse complement.
CAGGGTTACGACGTCATCTTCGGCAACTCCTTCCCGCACATGGACGCCATGGAGCGCGTGGCAGCCGAATTCCCCAAGATCAAGTTCGAGCATTGCTCCGGCTACAAGATGGCCGCCAACATGAGCAACTATTTCGTGCGCCTGTATCAGGCTGAATACCTTGCAGGCTACACCGCCGGCCTCATGGGCTTCAAGAACGTGGGCACCGTGGCAACCCACCCCATTCCGGAACCCATCCGCGGCATCAACGCCTTCACCATCGGCCTGAAGAAGGGCCTGACCGAAGCTGGCGTGGACTTTGACCCCAAGAAGCTGAACACCGTTGTCTGGATGAAGGCATGGGAAGACCCCATCAAGGAAACCACCCTTGCCGAAACCCTGACCGGCCGCGGCCATGACCTCATCCGTCAGATGGCCGACACCCCCGAAAGCTCCCTCGCCGCCTGCGCACAGGGCGTGCCTGCCGTGGGCTACGGCACCGATGCAGCCTCTTACGGTGCAGACTGCGTGCTGACCTCCACCATGGTCAACTGGGGTCCCTACTACGTAGCCACCGTCAAGTCCGTCATCGACGGCAGCTGGAAGGCGCAGGCATACTGGGGTGGCTTTGACAAGGACGGCGTCCGCCTTGCGCCCTTCGGCAAGTCCGTACCCGCCGACGTGCAGGCCAAGGTAAAGGCCGAAATGGAAAAGCTGCAGAAGGGCGAGGACCACATCTTCGCAGGTCCCATCACCGACCAGTCCGGCAAGGTAACCATTCCTGCGGGCGCACAGGCCAACGACGGCGACCTGCTCGGCATGATGTACCTCATCGAAGGCGTCAGCGGCAGCATTCCCCAATAGGTTTCACCGCGCGGCGTAATCGTGTATACTCTCCGGGTCGCGCGAGCGGCCCGGAGGTTTTGTTTTTTTGAAACGACAGGGGAGCATTCCCCTGCCCGACGAGTCGATACAGGGCTAATTGGCGGCAAGGCACCCCCGTTGCCGCCAGCATGCACGGCGTAACAGTTTTTTTTATCCAATATCGCCCCCGAGCAGGAAGCAGGGGGCATGCCCTCCTCACCGGTGGCCGGTCAAAGCCAAACCCGCTGGAGACAGCACGGAGACAACACATGGACGTATTACAGGGACTCGATTCCGGTGAAAAATTCCGCTGGGAAGTACCCGGCCTGCCCTACGCGGTGGAACTGCCGCTGGTGCGCCTGCCTGCGGACGGCAAGACGCTGAAGATCACCTCGCTGAACCTTGTGGGTCAGGTGCGCCTGAACCGCGACCTCGGCGTACTGTTGGCCAAAAAGGTGCGCGACGTGGTGGGCGACCTCTCCGACGTGGTGCTGCTCACCGTGGTGGAAAAGGGCCTGCAACTTGCGCAGGTGGTAGCCGAAGAGCTCGGACTGGAAGCCATGGCCGTGGCCTACAACCGCGTGAAGCCGCACATGGAAGCGGAACGCCGCCCCGTGCTGCAGATCGGTGCCTCCTCCATCACCAGCGGCGGCAAGTTCCTTGCGCTGTACGAGCGCGACATGAACCTGCTGGCCCGCGGCAAACGTTTCATCCTGCTGGATGACGTGGTGTCCACCGGGGGAACGATTTTCAGCCTCGCCGACCTGCTGGAAGAGGTCATGCGCCTGAAGGAACTGCCCCCTCCCGTCATCAGCGCCATCTTCTGCGCTGCCGTCGAGGGCGAACAGTCCCCCCTGCTGCCCGCCCCCGTATACTCCGTGGGCGTGCTGCCCAAGCCTGTTCTGGAGACCGCATAGCATGACCGCCGAGAACGTGAAGCCGCCCTGCACAGAAACGCCGGAACGTGCCCTGCCCCTGCTGGAATGCGTGGGCATTGCCAAGCGCTTCGGCCCCGTGCTCGCCAACAGTGGCGTTGATCTGGCCGTGCATGCGGGACAAGTGGTGGCCGTTCTCGGCGAAAACGGCGCAGGCAAGTCCACGCTCATGTCCGTCATCGCGGGCCGCTACCGGCCGGACGAAGGCGAACTGCGGATGGACGGCCTGCCCGTGCGCTTCACCTCACCCGCGCAGGCACTGCAACGCGGCATCGGCATGGTCTATCAGCGCTTCATGCTCATCGGCCCGCTCACCGTGGCGGAAAACATCCTGCTTGCAGCCGATGCGGCACACATCAAGGACAAAAAAAGGCACACCCTCGCCTCGGTCACCACACGCATCTCCGAACTGGCGGAACGCTACGGCCTGCACGTGGATCCCAAGGCCCGCATCCGCGACCTTTCCATGGGCGAACGGCAGCGCGTGGAAATACTCAAGTTGCTGGTGCAGGACGCCCGCATTCTCATCTTTGACGAACCCACGGCCGTGCTTGCCCAGCCCGAAGTGGAAGGCCTGTTCGAGGTCTTCCGCAAGCTCAAGGCGGACGGACGCGGCATTCTGTTCATCACCCACAAGCTGGAGGAAGTGCTGACCGCGGCAGACCGCATCGCCATTCTCCGGCGGGGTCGCATCGTGGCCCAGACCGAGCCCTGCAAGATCAACAACAAACTGGAGCTGGCCCGCCTCATGGTCGGCCGTGAACTGGTGCTGCGCGTGGACAAGCCCGAGATGCCGATCGGCGAAGCCGTGTTCGAGGCCAAGGGCCTGAGCGGCACCGCCTTTGAAGACATCTGCTTTGCCGTGCGCAAGGGCGAGGTGCTTTCCATTGTCGGCGTGGCGGGCAACGGGCAGGAAGCCCTTGCCGAAGCCCTTGCGGGTACGGCACCTGCCACCGGCGGTTTCGTCTCCTTCATGGGGCACGAATATTCCGCGCGGGAGTGGCACGCATCACGCGATCGCCAGAATGCCGGAGGCATCGCCTATGTACCGGAAGACAGGCACCACGTGGGCAGCATAGCGGGCATGGGGCTGCGCGAAAATTTCTTCCTGACCCGCCGCGAAGCCGCAGGTGACGGCGCATGGCTGGATGCGGACCGCATGGAGAACGAAACCCTCGAAGCCATCAGCCGCTTCAATATCGTCACGCACGACACCGCCACGCTGGCGGGCTCCCTGTCCGGCGGCAACCTGCAAAAGCTGCTTCTGGCACGAGAAATGGCCCGCAATCCCGGCCTGTTCATTGCCGAACAGCCCACGCAGGGGTTGGACATCAAGGCCACGGAAGACGTGTGGGCCGCCATTCTGGCGCAACGCGAGCACTCCGGCGTGCTCATCGTTACCGGCGACCTGAAGGAGGCCCTGTCCCTGTCCGACCGCATCGGCGTCATGTTCCGGGGCAGGCTGCTGGAAATCATCGATACGCGCGACGCAGAACGCGTGGAACGCATCGGCCTGCTCATGGCGGGCACGGTGCAAGGCTAACCTTCGCAGACCATAGGCAAACATCATGCTGCTGCTTGAAAAACGTCATACTCGCCTGAAACACCAGGGCCTGATCACCGCCGCCATTGCGCTCGGCACCGCCCTTGCGGCGGGAGCCATCGTCATGGCCGGTTACGGTGCCAACCCGTTTGCGGCCTACGCGGCCATGTTCAAGGGGGCGCTCGGTTCCGGCTTCGGGCTTGCCGAAGTGGTGGTCAAGGCCATTCCCCTCATGCTCACCGGCCTTGCCGTGGCCCTGTGCGCCACCATGCTGCTGTGGAACATCGGCTGCGAAGGCCAGTTCGTCATGGGCGGCATAGGCGCTGCGGGTGCGGTCATGTATCTCGGCCCCGTTTTACCACAGCCGCTGCTCCTGCCTGCCGTCATTCTGTGCGGTGCCCTGTGCGGGGCGCTGTGGGCACTCATTCCCGCCTATCTGCGGGTATGGGGCAACGTGAGTGAAATACTCACCACCCTGCTGCTCAACTACGTGGCCATCATCGCGATGGAACATCTGTATTTCGGCCCGTGGCGAGACCCGGACGGCATGGGATTCCCCGGAACACCGCTCTTTCCCCCGACGGCCATGCTGCCGCGCTTCGGTGATACCCGCATCCATCTTGGCCTGATCATCGCGCTACTGCTGGTGGTCGCCTTCCACTACCTGCTCGCCCGTTCCAAATGGGGCTTCTCTGTCCGCATCATCGGCAACGGCCCCAAGGCCGCAGCCTACGCAGGCCTGAACGTTTCCCGCCAGACCCTGCTGGTCATGGCCATGAGCGGCGCGCTCGCCGGTCTCGCAGGCATGGGCGAAGCCGCCGCCATCCATTACCGCCTGCAGGAAGGGTTCGCCTCCGGCTACGGCTACGACGGCATCATCGTTGCCTGCCTCGCCGCGCTGCAACCGCGCCTGGTCCCCTTCTGCGCCCTGCTGCTCGGCATCTTCATCGTGGGCGGCGAACAGCTTGCCACCGCCATGCAGCTGCCCTCGTCCATCAGTCGCATCCTCGAAGGCGCGTTACTGTTCGGCTTCCTGCTCAGCGAAACCATCTGCCGCTACCATATCAAATGGGCCAGCAAGAAGACGGCGTAGGAACCGTATTGAAGCGGCAAAAGAAATAACTGGATACGACTTATTGTAGTCGGTGAAAGGCCCCACCAAGCCCCACTCACTACACACTCCCAATAAGGACACCTAGATGCTCGACGACATTACCTTCATCGCCAAAATCGCCATGAAATCCTCCGTGGCGGTCTGCTTCGCCGCCTTGGGCGAAATCTACGCTGAACGCAGCGGCGTGCTGAACCTCGGCGTGGAAGGCATGATGCTCATGGGCGCACTGGCCGGTGTGGCTGCGGGTTCCGCCACCGGCAACCCCGTGCTGGCCACGCTCGGCGGCATGGCCGTGGGCGGTCTGCTGGCCCTGCTGCACGCCTTTTTCGCCATTACCCTGCGCGTGAACCAGACCCTTTCCGGCCTTGCGCTGACCATTCTTGGCGCGGGGCTTTCCAGCTTTCTCGGCCGCGCATACATCGGCAAGGCCGCGCTACGCATGAAGGTCTACGTGGTACCGTATCTCAGCGACATTCCGGTCATCGGCAACATATTCTTCAAGCAGACGCCGCTGGTCTACCTTGCCTACATCCTCGTACCGCTGGGCGCATGGCTGCTCTTCCGTACCCGTCTGGGTCTGAAGATCCGCGCCGTGGGCGAAGATGCCGCCTCCGCCGACGCCGTGGGCGTGAACGTGGCCGCCATCCGCTACGGCTGCACGGTCTTCGGCGGCTGCATGGCGGGCCTTGGCGGCGCATATCTCTCGCTGGCCTACACCCCGGGCTGGAAGGAAAACATGACCATGGGCCAAGGCTGGATCGCCATCGCCATGGTCATCTTCGCCACTTGGTACCCCTTCCGCGCCTTTCTCGGCGCACTGCTCTTCGGCGGCCTGACCGCGCTGCAGTTCTTCTTCCAGGCCACGGGCGTGGAACTCATCCCCGTGAACGTGCTGCGCATGTTCCCCTATCTTGCAACAATACTGGTGCTCATCGTGGTGATGCGCCTTGATCGTACACAGGGACGCGGGGCCGCTCCGGCTGCGCTCGGCATCCCCTTCAGCCGGGAGGGCTGATCATGACTGAACTCAATACGCTCATTGCCGCCGCACGCGGCGAAGAACCAGCCGACCTGCTGGTACGCAACGTCCAGCTGGTGAACGTGCTTTCCGGCGAAATCCACCCCGCCCATATCGCGGTGCGCGACGGCGTGATCATCGGCTTTGAGGAATACGAAGCCAAGACCGTTGTGGACGCTGGCGGACGCTTCTGCGTGCCCGGCCTCATCGACGGCCATATCCACATCGAATCCACGCTGCTCTCGCCACCCCGTTTTGCCGAGGCCGCCGCAGCACACGGCACCGCCGCCGTCGTCTGCGACCCGCACGAGATAGCCAACGTCATGGGCACGGAAGGCATTGAATACATGCTGGCGGCAAGCGAGAATCTGCCGCTTTCCGTCTTCGTGATGATGCCCTCGTGCGTGCCCGCGACACACATGGAGACCTCCGGCGCAGTGCTGACGGACGTGCATGTACGCGATTTTCTTGACCGCTATCCCGAGCGCATTCTCGGCCTTGCGGAGATGATGAACTACCCCGGCGTGCTGTTCCGCGACTCCGGCGTAATCGCCAAGCTGGAAGCCGCCCGCGGCCGCGTCATCGACGGCCACGCACCGCTGCTGCAGGGCAAGGATCTGAATGCCTACGTCATCGGCGGTCCCGCCAGCGACCATGAAACCTCCACAATCGAGGAAGCCCGCGAGAAACTGCGCAAGGGCATGCACCTCATGGTGCGCGAAGGCTCGCAGGAACATAACATGCACGAGCTCATGGCCGTGCTGAACGACTTCAACAGCCAGCGCACCTCCTTCGTCTGTGACGACAGGCTGGTGAACGACCTTGTGGCCAACGGCCACATGGACGACATTCTGCGCAAGGCCATGGCGGAAGGTCTGCACCCCGTACGCGCCGTGCAGATGGCCACCATAAACACCGCCCGCTACTTCGGCCTGTACCGCCGCGGCGCAGTGGCCCCCGGCTATCGCGCGGACTTCGTACTGCTGGACGACCTGAAGAGTTTTGCCATTGCGGACTGCTACCTGAACGGCAAGCGCGTGGTGGAAAGCAGCTTTGCCGCCTCCGCGCCCTTCTCCGGCAACACCATGCACGTGAAGAGCCTGACCGAGGACGACCTGCGCATTCCCGAACACACGGGGAAGCTGCGCGCCATCGGCATCATTCCGGGCCAGATCATTACGGAAGACCAGCATCTGGAACCAAGAATCGCCAACGGCGAGGCAGTTGCCGACCCAACCCGCGATCTGGCCAAGCTGGCCGTGTTCGAACGCCACAACGCCACCGGCAACGTGGGGCTCGGCTTCGTGACCGGTCTCGGCCTCAAGGCCGGTGCCCTTGCCGGTTCCGTGGCGCATGACTCCCACAACCTCATCGTGGGCGGCATGTCCGATGCAGACATGATCGTTGCCACGCGAGAAGTCGTACGCATCGGCGGCGGCCTTGCGGTGGCCCACGATGGCAAGGTGCTGGCCTCTCTGCCCCTGCCCATTGCAGGACTCATGAGCGACGCCCCCGTGCAGGACGTTCTGGACGGCCTGCAGGCCATCAACGACGCCCTCGGCACCCTTGGCTACAAGCTCGGCAGCCCCTTTGCCGCGCTCTCCTTCCTTGCCCTACCTGTCATTCCTGCCCTGAAACTTACCGATAAGGGACTGGTGGACGTGACCACATTCCAGCTCGTGGATTTGTGGGTGCAGGAATAACGGCCAGCTGCAGATACCAGACGCTGAATGAATAAGGCATAACGCGGCCGCCAACGGAGAACACCTCGCCGTTGGCGGCCGCTTGCACGTTATACGTTTTCCATTGTATTTACAGTGGGTCTCTTTGTTATGCCTGCTGCGCCCCGCGCATCTGTCCCTTATAAGCCGTGAAGACCCTGACAATCAGGAGGCCCGTCATGCCATTTATCCGTTTCATCCTTTTCGCAGCCTTGGCTGCCCTGCTGTGCGCCTGCGTCCGCAACCCGCTCGGCATGACAGACGAGGAATGGCAGGGGCTGTCTTCCCAGCAGCAGATGGAAGCACGGGAAAAACAGGCCAAGCTGGACCTTGAACAGCAAAGACTGGAGGATGAGCGCCGCGCCCGCGTTGCAGCGGCTGAAGCGACCATGCGTGAGGAGCAGCGCAAGAAGGATCTGGCTGCGGGCATGATCATGGAGATCATTCCGCAGAAGCCTATCTGCATCGGCGGCAGCCGTTGCGGAGGATCGGACACCCGCATCATCCTGCCGCTGAAGGCGCTGGCCAGCGTTGATTACATCCTGTTTCTGGCAGATGACAACATAGGCGACAGGCACGACGCCGTGGTCCACTTTTATGCCGATGACCAGTTCGCAGAGCGTGTGGACATTAAAAAGCGCAAGCAGTGGCACGAGGCGTTCATCGGCAAGATGGCGCGAAATATCGTCATCCGTCCTGAAGGCGATGACGAACTGCGCATCTATCACATCAAGATTTTCGGCCAGAAGCACGACAGCGGCAACGAACAGTTCATTATTATCCGGAAATAATGCTACCCCTCACCAGTAGTAATGGAGAAATCCAACTATTGAGAGGCTGCGGGCTTAACGCTGAGAAGCCGCTAATTGTGAGTGGAACAAGAAGTCTCCCGCCTGACACAAATGCATGAGGCAGTGCTTGCTGCCTGGTGGAGGGTTGAGCCCTCCCCGCCGGAGGCTATACAACAATAAAGGCCGCCCCTTCGGGCGGCCTTTCATATGCTGTCGTATGGCAATCAGCCGTTACTTGCGGCTGGCGGGCTCCACGAAGAGGCGGTAGCCGCGAATCTGGTTGCCGTTCATGACGCCGAGCACTTCCTGTGCGTAATCCTGCGGCACTTCCACAAATGTGAAGCGGTCATAGATGTCGATGTTGCCGATCATCTTGCCGGGCAGGCCGGTTTCGCCGGCAATGGCACCCACGATGTCGCGTGCGCCGATACGCATCTTGCGGCCCACGTTCATGAACAGGCGCACCATCCCCACCTGAGCACCGGTATCTCCGAAGCCACCGGTTTCGTCCGGCACGGCATCGCCGAGGTCGCGCTTCATCATGATGCGCAGCAGGGCGGCAGCCATCTCCATGGTGGTGAGATCGCCGTTGAATTCGCTCTCGATGAAGTTCTCCACGGTGGAGATGTAACGCTCAAGGTTGCCGGTCTGGATCTGCGAACGGATTTCGGCAAGCAGCTGGCCGGACTTGGCGGTTTCCACTTCCTCGATGGAAGGAATCTGATGCTGGACGATGCGCGCCTTGGTGTAGCGCTTGATGTCGCGCAGCTTCCAGAATTCCTTGGGGGAAACGAAAGTGAAGGCGCGGCCGGTGCGGCCAGCACGGCCCGTACGGCCGATGCGGTGCACGTAGTATTCCACGTCGTTGGGAATATCAAAGTTGACCACGGCCTCCACGTTTTCCACGTCGATACCGCGTGCAGCCACGTCCGTGGCCACGAGAATTTCGATGCCGCCCTTGCGGAAGCGGTTCATGACGCGGTCGCGCTGGGTCTGGTTCAGGTTGCCGTGCAGACCGTCGGCCTGATAGCCGCGGGCCTGCAGGTTGGCGGTCAGCTCGTCAACGCCGCGCTTGGTGGAACAGAAGACCACGGTCAGCTTGGGGTTGTACACGTCCAGCACGCGGCACAGGGCATCCATCTTCTGGAAGGGACGCACCTCGTAGTAAATCTGCTCAATGCTGGGAACGGTGAGCACCTTCTGGGTCACCTTGAGGAACTCGGGCTCCTTGAGGAAACGCTTGGCCAGCTGCAGGATTTCCGGCGGCATGGTGGCGGAGAAAAATACGGTCTGAACGGTTGAGGGCACCTTTTCAAGGATGAACTCGATGTCGTCGCGGAAGCCCATGTCGAGCATTTCGTCCGCCTCGTCCAGCACGGCCATGAGCACCTTGTCCAGCGCGATGGTGCCGCGTTCCATGTGGTCCATGACACGGCCGGGCGTGCCCACCAGAACCTGCGCACCACGCTTGAGCGCCTTGAACTGACGGTCGATGGGCTGGCCGCCGTATACGGGCAGCACGCTCACGCCGCGCATGCGCTTGGCAAGGTTGGAAATTTCTTCGGATACCTGAATGGCCAGCTCACGGGTGGGGCACAGCACAATAGCCTGCACGTCGCGATCACGGGGATTGATGCGCTCAAGAATGGGAATACCGAATGCGGCGGTCTTGCCGGTACCGGTCTGAGCCTGTCCGATTATGTCCTTGCCCTGCAGGATGGGCGGGATAGCCAGAGCCTGAATGGGAGATGCTTCTTCAAACCCCATGTCCTCGATGGACTTGAGCACTTCCTGCGACAGTTCCACACCTTCAAACGAAAAGCCTTCCATTGTGTCTTCCTTATGCGATCTCGGCAGTCATTGGCAGCGCTGAGGACGAATCGGCTCCGGCATGCCGTGCCAGAAAGTCGATTTTTCGCCCGGAGGGCTGCTGTTTTACACGATACTCCATCCGTGAGGCGCTGCTCCGGTCCGGAAACAAGGCGCTGGCGACCAGTTTTACCGGCGTACGGGAGCGGGTGTATTTTGCTCCCTTGCCGCTATTGTGCTCGTCAAGGCGTCGTTCCAGATCGGTGGTTATGCCGCAATAGAGCGACATGTCGGCACAACGCACCAGATAGACAACCCAAGTTTTCTCATCCGCCATGTTTGTTCCGTTATTTCCGACTGCGCGTGATGCCAGACACGCACAGACCTTAGTCGCAGCCGCAGTCGCCTTCGGCAAGTTTTGAAAACGACAGCGTTTCGCCGGGAGTGATGTCGAACAGTCTGCACTCCGGCGCAAAATTCTTCAGGGCATCTCGGAAGGCGCTGGTTTTCTGCTCCAGCACGGGGAAGGTGCCCCAGTGCATAGGCACAACACCGCGACACTTGAGCAGCGAGCAGGCAAGGGCAGCCTGCCGCGCGTCCATGGTGAACACGCCGCCTATGGGCAGCAGGGCCAGATCGATCTCATACAGCCTGCCCCACAGTTCCATGCCCGAAAAGATGCCCGTGTCTCCGGCATGGTAGATGGTGAAACCGTCGTCCAGTGTGAGAATATAGCCCACGGGAGCGCCGGAATCGGAGGAATGGTATGCCTGCGTCATGGTCACGCCCACCTTGCCCACAGTCACGGTTCCGCCGATGTTGTAACCTATGCCGTTGATCACCTGCGATTGGGGAAGTCCCGCTGCAACGAGTTTTCCCGCCGTGCCAACGATGGCGCCGAGTCTGGCGCCTGTGGCCTTGCAGATATCCACAGCCTGCCCCACATGGTCACCATGGTCGTGGGTAACGAACACGGCATCGGGATTGGCAATGCCGTCCCACGGGGTGCCTGCGCTCGGATTGCCGGTAAAGAACGGATCGATGACAATATTCGCGCTGGGTGTGGCGATCTGGAAATTTGAGTGTCCGTGCCAAGTCAGAGTATGCATGCGTCCTCCTGATCTCGTTGCGTGCTATTCAAGCCCTTCCCATCGTTTGACGAGGGAATGCGGAATGCCAAGATGGTCGAGAATGCGTCCGGCGAGATGATTGAGGAGATCCTGAATGGTGGCCGGATTGGAATAGAAGCCGGGCATGGGCGGCATGATCAGCGCGCCAGCCTCGTCCGCCGCGAGCATGTTGCGCAGGTGCACACGGCTCAAAGGCGTTTCACGGGGAACAAGAATGAGGGGGCGGCGTTCCTTGAGCGTCACGTCCGCGGCACGGTGCAGGAGGTTGGACCCGAGGCCGTTGGCCACGGCGGCAAGCGTCGCCATGGAACAGGGACAGATGACCATGCCGTCATGCTGCCAGGAACCGCTTGCGGGAGCGGCACCGAATTCCTGCGGCGCATAGGAATAATCAGCCAGTCCAATGAGGGTTGCTGCATCCATACCGGATTCAAGCCGAAGCACCTCACGCGCGGCATCGGAAACAATGATGTGCGTTTCCACATCCTGCGCCCACGACAGGGCCTTGAGAAGCGTCACCGCCAGCGGCATTCCGCTGGCACCCGTTACGCCCACGACTATGCGTTTCATACGTCCCCGGTTCCCGGACAGTGCTTCTGCGGCTAACATGTGCCCATACCGCAACTGCCCGTGGAAATAGAAAAAAGATGCCACACGCCACGCAAGGACCCTGTTTCAACAGCCTGCGTATCCCCTTTGCCGTGCCGTGCGATGCGGCGCTTTTAACAGAATTGTTTACAAAGCGCCAGAACCTCCATGCATGAAGACAAAATTTTTTACAATTTTAACAATTCTGCAAACACATCATTCAGCCATGTCTCCATATTTCAGTACATATACTGACAACCCCCTGAAGAACATGATAGGTTGTCTCATTGAAGGCACGCCCACATACAGAGAAAGGCGCTGAGAGGGGAAGACGGCTGGTCATTATTCAGCACAGGGAACACTGCAACCGGCCCCCGCTCCACCAGATCAGACGGCCGCAATGCCCGCCATTCCCAGCGCATTGATTTGCCTTGACAACGCATGGCGTGCCGCTTACTACAACTTTCCCCATGGGCTATTAGCTCAGTTGGATAGAGCGTTGGCCTCCGGAGCCAAAGGCCGCAGGTTCGACTCCTGCATAGCCCGCCATGGAAAACAAAGGACTTATGCCCGAAAGGCATAAGTCCTTTTTTCGCATTTCAAAGCATCCCCCCACGCGCCCTTACAGGTCTGCCCCCCCATCCCCTTCTGGAAGAACAAAGGGCAGCACCATCTTCTGCCCCATTCTGCCACAACCGAAGACTGCGGCTACTTTTTCCGCATCCAAAAAATACTCCCTACGGGAGGCCGTCCGTTCAGATTAGGAAGCTCCTGCAGCGGGCTTAAAGCCTGACTCAAATCAGGCGTGGTGGAAACATAGTATGACGGCAACAGAATCTCGAACGCCCCTGATCCGAAAAGCAAAGAGCACGCCAGAAGATACTGTTCACTGTAGTACCTGCTTTCCCACCCGGGAGGGTAGTCCATGGGCAGACATATATCGTGGATACCAACATAGCACCCTGCAGGAAGAGCAGGAAGCACTTCCAGAAAGAACACCGTAACATCGGAATTCTGTAAGGCCCGATGGCTACAGTCAACAAAAACGACATCCCCTTCACCAACTTGATTGAAGAATGAGAGGTCCAGCGTTTCAAGCGAAAAACGCAACGCACGGTGACAAAGGCCGTCAACCTCACTTCTTGGCTGTGGATCAATGGAAAATATCTGCGTAGAGAGCTTGTGGTCAGAAATGGCCTTTGCCGCAAACTTGGTAGAATTTCCCGACCCCACTTCAATGAACCTTTTGGGGGCATGCACAGCTAGTGCCGTATATATGCTCATTCCATCCAAAATAGGCAGCCAAGGCTGATTCCAGCGAGGCTCGGGGGAATCTTCTGGCGCATCAAAAGGTATAGCGGAAAAACAGTCCCTCATGGATACAATATCCTTGAGGAAAGGGGTGTATGAATCGCGGTTTGTAGCAAATAGCTGATCGAGAAACGGGTGAGGGGGCTTGCCATGGCCCCAGCGAGCTGCTGGCCGGATGGGATAAGGATCATCAACCAAAAGCAATGCGCCCCGTTCCTGCAATGCCGCAATACGCTCTATGGGGACACTCTTCATACATTTCTCCGGTCTGTTAAATTAACATTACAGCGTACTCTGACATGGGCGACAACACTGGGTGCAAAATTCCCAACGCGCAAGCACCATGTTGCCATCAACATCACAAACGATCACGTTTGCGTCATCACGCTGTCATACGCCCACCTTCTAACTTAGCTCTTAATGCATTAAGGACAGACAATGCATTTTTGCAAATACCATCAGAAGATATGGGGGAGAATACATGATCTACCCATAGCATCTTCCCCAAAAACAAGACGGTACAATTACAAACCATCAAGACTTTACTAAATACAAGGCTGCGGGGAGCATACGTTATTTTGGCTCTCCGTCCTCCAGACGAAAACATTTGCAAAGATTGTGCCTGGTTAAAACCGAGCTGAAGGAAGACGAAAATACATCACCAAATTGAAAACAAGTGCTTTCGGTGCATAAATGGAGGCCTTGCCGTCAAAACAGCCTCCCCAACGTGCCGTCAAAAAAATGAACCGCACCACTTCTGAGCCCCTGCAAATCCCCTCACAGCCATAGTACAGAGAAGCACGCCCCACTAAGGACTAGCGCAACCATGCGTCCCCTCTTCCTTTTTCTCCTTTTTAAACTGCATATGCCTTACGCCTTGCAGTTGGCATCCAATTTGAATACCCCAGTACAAGTCAGAAAACAGTTCCCATTCATTTTACGACTGGACAATGCCTGCAATGGAACAACACGAAATTACCAGACTGAAGGAAGTGGTGGCTTCCATCCCCAAGCAGAAGAATCTTGCGATCTTCTTTGGCCGGGCTGGCGGCTCGTTCATCGACAACGTCAAATACTTCTTCCTGCACTGCGTTCAGCACCAGCCCCAGTTGGAATGCTACTTTATTTCCTTTGATAAAAAGGAAGCTGCCTCCCTACACGCGCAAGGGTTGCCCGCCGTTTGGGTGAATGAACCGGAAGCGCCCGCGCTCATGGCCAAAGCAGGCCTTGTCATATGTGACGATTTCAGTTGGAAGAATCAGGAATTTCTCTGGGCGCTCACGGAGCAGGCCGTATCCATTCAGCTGTGGCACGGCATACCGCTGAAGGCCATCGGGTTCCCGGAAATCGAATCCACGGTGAACATGAATCCCGCCAAGGCAGCGCACCTTACCTTTTCCTATTCAGGATACGATACGGTCGTTTCCACATCGCCCTTTTTTACCGAAAACGCCTTTGCACGGGCATTCAAGGCCGATGCGTTCGTTGAATCCGGCTACCCCCGCAATGATGTGCTGCACAGACGCCCTTCCAAGCTTGATATGATCAACACCGACAGCAACCTGTACGGTGAGCTGGTCCGCTTCCGCAAACAGGGCGGCAAGACAGTGTTCTACATGCCCACATTCAGGGACAATGGCGGCGGTCCGTTTGAGGACGGCGCAATAGACATCATGCGGCTTTCGCATTTCTGCCAGCAACACAACGTTGCCTTCCTGTGCAAGTTCCACCCGTACATTCCCGTCAAAACCGGAACGCTGCCACCCAATGTCATCATGGTTTCACCGCAAAGCGACGCATACCCCCTGCTCCCTCTCTGCGACGCCTTGATCACCGACTACTCTTCCATCTACTTCGACTTCCTGCATGTTGACAGGCCAATAATCTTCTATGCGTATGACCTTGCCAAGTACATGGCGGTAAACAGGGAGCTGCTGTTCGACTTTGACACAATGACCCCTGGACACAAGGCAACGACCCAGGATGAACTGTACAGCGCAATTGAAAACATCGTAGTAAACAACAACGATTCCTTTGCAAATGACCGAAATAAGCTGAAAGAATTGTCGTTCAGCAACATTGATGGAAATTCTGCAAAGAGGCTGGCGGAACACATCATTTCCACATACCTTTAACAATGGATGTGCACCATGAAAGCAGTCATTCTTGCAGCAGGAATTGGCAGCAGGCTCAGCAGGCCCTTTCCGAAATCACTCTCTGTACTGCCTTACGGGGAAACCATTCTGGGCAGGCAGATACGCATCCTCAAGGAACTGGGAATACACGAGATAGTTATCGTTGTAGGCTTCAAGATGACGTTGATCATGGAGCACTTTCCCGAAGTATACTACAAGTACAATCCCAACTATTACCTGACCAACACGTCCAAAAGCCTGCTCTGCGCCATTGAGAATCTGGATGACGACATTCTCTGGATGAACGGAGACGTAGTTTTCGACAAGGTCATCCTGAAAGAGGTGCTTGGAGCCACCGCACACAACCTCATCTGCGTGGACACCAAGAAGTGCGGAGAGGAAGAGGTGAAATACACCCTGAACGATCAGGGCTTCATATCCGCCATCTCCAAACAGGTGGAGGATGCCGCAGGCGAAGCCGTAGGCATCAACTTCATTCGCAAAGATGACCTGCCGCGTTTTGTGGAAGGCCTGCGTACGTGTGAAGAAAACGATTATTTCGAAAAAGGCATGGAGATCATCATAGCCGACAATATCAAGTTCCGGCCCGTCGACATCTCGATGCACAAATGCATTGAAGTGGATTTTGAAGAAGATTGGGTATCTGCCCAGAACAGCTTCAGAACTGCAGGGTAATCAGGAGCAGCCCCCCCTTCCGGTCTTTCCGGCATGTGCCTGTCTGGCAGGCGGTGCCGGATTGTGCCGTTTTTGCAACCCTGAACGGCATGTTCCGTTGGAGGCCGATTCAGGCCGCGGCAAGGGCTTGCTCCGGTCTTCGCCGGTCTCCCGCTAGCCGCGCCCCGACTCCGGCAGCAGCCGCCGCACCAGCTCTGCCTGCTGCACCCGCAAGACTTCGGGCATTGCACTTCCCGCAACGGGAACGCCCTTGAGCAATGCATCAAAAACAGGCGCAACGGAGTCCCACCGGAAACAGCGCTCCCAGTGTTCCCTACCGTTCCTTCCCAGCTCCCGTGCCAAATCGGGCTGCTCCAACAGGCGTTGCACTGCCTGCGGGAAGGAATCCAGCTCGGTTATGATGCCTCCGCCCTCATCGTACACGGCATTGCACTGCGGCGTGGCTATCCACGGCACAGACAACGCCATGGCCTCCAGAACAACCAGCGGCCCTGCACTTTCCCCCAGAGAGGGCACCAGCAGCATGTCGGCATCCCTGATAAGGGCCGTGGCCTGCCGGGGCGGCAGGGGGCCAAGAATGCGAATACGCGGATCACTGTCGGCTATTGCCCAGCATTCTTCAAAATAGCGCGATTCCCTCTCCCAGGGCAACGCAGCCCCGGCCAACACCAGACGCCAGTTCCGGGCAACATCCAGCGGTTCTGCGGCAAACCGCTTCACCAACTCCAGCTGATTCTTCACCGGCCAGAAATTTCCCACACACGCGAGCAGGGGCGACCCGGACGGCACCTCCAGCAATGTACGCATATCCCGGGTATCAGGATCGGGGTTCACGGCGTGGGGAATGAACACATGTGGCACGCCCAGCTCTGCGAACAGCCGCCTGTCGTATCCCTGTTCCGAAACAGCCACGCACATGCCAGCGGCTCGCAACGTCCCCGCAATGGTATCCATCACGCCCATGCCCTTCCAATGCTCGATATTGTCGGAATTGATGCTCGGCATCATGATGATGCGCGGGTGCGGAGAAGGCAGGTCGCGGAGCAGATGGCACGTCCAGTTGTCCGGATGGGCTAGCACGATAATGGCATCGTACCCCCCTTTGCAGACCAAGGTACGATATTTTTCCGTATCGGGCCCCATGTGGGAATCGGTAAACTTTCCGTGGCACCGGAAGGAGTGAATCGGCATGCCCAGCCGGGTGGATGCACTGCGGTTTTCCAACCATCTGCACGCCACTTCCACATGGTAGCCGAGTTGTTGCAACTGCAGCCCGAGCTCTTCAATCAAAAGCTCAGTGCCCCCCACCGAAGGCCAGAAGAAATTGCAGGCCAGCAGTACCTTCTGTCCGGCAAAAGCCCCCGCATCTGTTGCGCCATCGCCTGACTCGCCTTCGAAAGGAACAGGCTCGGCAGTCGCATTCTCCGCCTCGATCGGCGGTGCTTCCGGACAGTAATGCCGAATGGCATCAGAGGCACATACGCCAATCGTGTCATGGTAAAAACGGATGAACAGCATGGCCGGATACAACCGGGCAGCACAAAACTGCATGCTTTTGCCCTGAGCCACATCCTCCAGAACCTGCAGAGCCAGCTTCTCCACCTCGTCAATAAGCAGCAGCAACTCCCGGGTTCGCATGTGCCAGAGAGACCGGCACACCGCGAGCATGGCCGCATAATTCTCACGCCGCAGATAGGGTGCCGGATTATCATCCGGAACCGGACGAACATGCTCCGTTCTGGCCAGAACCTCGTGCAGTTGTCCCATACGCCGTACCAGACGCGGCGGCAAATTGCGCCAAAAGGCTATATCGTGCGCCCCAAGCCGGGCATAGTGCGGACGTTCACCGTGCTTTGCAAACATCCAGACCGCTCCGCCGCCACGGACATAGGCCGTGCGGGCAAGCCCCTCAACCCCCACGTCATGCACATGCGTGGAACGGCTGTCTTCACGATACAGCACGGGAACGGACGAGGCTTCCAGACGCTTGCCGAGTTCCATGTCCTCCGCTCCCCACAGATTTCCGGCAATCTCTTCATCGAACAACCCTACCTGAATGAGAGAACGGCGGGGCGTGCTGATGTTGCAGGAATAATACGAGCGGTGCCCGTGCAGCCCGTTATGCGCAAAGGTGGGATACCGGAACAGCAGATCGCCATGCTCCAGCGCGTATCCCCACAGCGTTTCCGTAAAGGGAGGGCCGAAGCTGAATCCACCGAGAATAGAGACAGACTTGTCCGGCAGAGCGCTGTGCAACATGCTGTGCAGCTGCAGCACATGAGGCTCGATCATGGCATCGTCGTTGAGAAAATGAACAAACTCACCACGGGCGACCCGGATTCCGGCATTGCGCGCCTTCGCAGGCCCCCCTCGTCGGGGCTGGATGATGGAACGAAAGGCAAAGGGAGGACGATATTCCGCCAGAAATTCTGCAGTGCCGTCGGTGGAAGCATCATCCACCACCACCACTTCGAAGTCCGCATGCGGCATGGTCTGCTCTTCAAGGCACCGCAGACACTGCTTGAGAATATCCAGCCTGTTGCAGGTGGGAATGATGACGGAATACCCCGGAGAACGCAGCGAAAGTACCGCTTGCTGCATCTTCAGAGCTTCGGGGTGCTGCGGAGCAAAGGTAAGAGCCTTTGCGACAAGAGTCTCCGCCATGCGCAGATCTTTTTGCGCCAACAGCCGGGCCGCCTCGCGGGCCATGGCCTCCGCCTTGATATCATCCATGTCGCTCATTCCGCTCACCATGATTCGAGATTAGGCACTATGTAACTTCCGTGGTGGAAAACAGGGGGGCGCCGCAACTGACAATGCAAAGAATTGTAGCCCGCGTGCATGCACAAGGCAAATGGCAATACGAGGAAAACAGTCCCAACGGGTTACCGTCCTTCCTCTCTTCAACGCAGGAGAGCCCCGCTACGGTCTACAGCACGTTGAGCGGAACCAGCCGACGCTGATCCAGATCGGGCAAGCCCCTCAGGAGTTGTGCCAGTTCCGGCCTGCGGGCAAGAACTTCCGTGGCATTGGCAAGCGCCACGCTCTTCCTGCCCAGCCTGAGGTTGAGCAGGCAAAGACGGAAATGAGGCTGCCATTGAGGATACGGAGCAAGCGCCGCAGCCTGTAAATATTCCCCCACAGCCTCGGCCAGCCGACCGGCTCCTTCGTGCACCAGCCCCTGCCAGAAGTGGGGCATGGGCGCTTCCGGGTACTTTGTGTAAATGCCCGCAATGCGCTCCTTCGTTTCCTTATCCATGCCCGCCACCACGGAATGATCCGCCAGCAGCACGGGCACTGTAAACAAGGCCGGTTGCAACGTCCTGAGGCAGGCCTTCACCACATCCCAACGCTTCATCATGTTCGTATACATGGAGCCTTCCGGATGCGTACGATACAGGAACATGGGCTCCTCCACTCTGTACGGCCTGATGCCGAATGCGGAGCAGGAAAGCCAGAAGAGCCAATCTTCCGCTCCCCATGGCATGCTCGGTTCATAGCCTCCGGCCTGCTCCCACAGTTCGCGGCGGTACAATGAGGCATAGGGAAACGTATTGCGCTGCATCAGCTCGGAGAGCGAGTAGTCCCGGGGAATCCACTGCCCGTCAAGAACACCGAACTCCTGCATGTTCGCAAAGACCAGATTGATCTCGGGACGGGTCGTAATCGCCTGCACGGCTCTGTGAAGAAACCCTTCCGCAAAACAGTCGTCGCAATCCAGGGGCAGAATCCACTGTCCCGAGGCTCGCTGAATACCGGCATTTCTGGCAGAGGCGAGTCCGCCGTTTTCCTTGTCCACCACCTGAATGCGGAGGGCCGGATACTGTTCGGCAAGCTGCCTGCCCACAGCAGAGGAATCGTCCTGACTGCCGTCGTTGACGATGATGATTTCTACCGGCTCATACTGCTGCGCGGCGATGCTCTTCACGGCTTCCGGAAGAAATGTGGCGCCGTTATACACGGGGATGATCACAGAAATGAACGGCAATGCCGATCCATCCCCCGCGTCCTGAATCGGTGTCACCTTCCGGAGGCGCAACGGCATTTCGAAATGTGCGGCATTGGGTTGCGCGTCCCCATACAGGGCCACATCAACAACCTGCCCCTGTTCAAACATCTCCGCCAGCGCATTCGCATCCACGGAATCCGCCGCAACCCTGTTCTCGTAAATGCTCTGCACCCGGTTGAGCGGATTGCAGAAAGTGACCGACTGCTCGAAGAACAGCAGCCACCCGAACTGTTCCACCAAGCTAGTTCGCCTGGAAAGGCCAGCTTCCAGCAGGTTGGGATTCGAGAACGGCATATCGTGAAGGAGCGCAAGGATGTGCCCGGACCGGTATACGGAACTGGAAACTTCCAGCGGGTAGCCGAAATCAAAGTCAGCCCCCTTCCACCGGCACCGCAGAACCTTTTTGTCCAATGCCTCATGAAGAGGCATTGTCTGGGGAGCATCCTGTGTGTGGCAGTACGTGGTATTCCGGCCAAGACGAAGGGAAAAACCTAGCGCCTCGGGCTGGGCTTCCAGAAAGCCCAACACCTCTTGCAGGGAAAAATCCCGATAGAAGATATTGTCGTCCACCAGAAAGAGAACGAAGGGCGTCTCGGCAATCAACCGCAGGAGCTGCAGACGGAAATCGACTTCCGCCACAAAATCCACACGGGGGAACAGCCTCCGCAGCAGAGCATACTGCTTTTCATGACGGGCATCCGATGCCTTGTACAAAACCCGGATAAGCAACGAATCCGGCTCGACACAGCGCATAAGCAGAGAGTCCAGAGTGGCCCGAAGCTGCAGCGCCCTGTCCTTGCTGAAAATAATCGCCTGAGTCCTCACGATTTGACCCCTTCAACAAAGTAGCCCACCGTGAAGTCCTCCAGCATATATCGGTCGTCCATGGCGTAGAGGTATCGGGGCAGCTTTTCGCGGAACAGGGTCCTCAACTCGTCTCCGGCACCATCAAGCAGTTCCGGTTTCTTATCGAATATCCACGAAACTCGCGCGCATTCCTGCGCCAGATGCCGGAAAAAGCCCCCGTTGGAACGGAGCTCGTTAATGCGGACCCCGAACGAAGGCAGGAACTTTTCATAAAAGTGCCGCGTAAAACCGCCGTAATAGTGGAAAGGCTCCTGATGCAGCCCCGAACCCAGAGGTGCGGTAAGCAACAACCTACCGCCGGGCCTGAGCAGGCGAACCATTTCCCTGAGTGCGGCTACCGGATCCGGCACGTGTTCCAGCACTTCCGTGCAGAGCACCACATCAAACGAGGCATCGGGCGCAGGGATCTGGGTTATATCGCCCACAAGATCAATGTTGCCGTATGACGTGCCGCCCCCGAGCTTTTCACCGTGATAGCCCTTGAAGTCGTGGGCAACATATTCGCAATGGTTGAACAGCGGCCGATACGGACAGGTTCCGGCACCGACATCCAGCACCCTGCTGCCTGCACGGATCGCGGAGGCCTTGGCGGCCATCCAGTGATCACGTTCCCGCTGGTTGAAGTCGTGAATGGCTTCCAGAGGCAGGTCAGACTGCACCGGGAATGCCACTTCGGCAGCAGGAGGCGCTGCCTCAGTCGCAGGATGTACAGGCTGATATGCCAGAAACACGCGCAACTGCCGTTTCCAAACTTCGTATGTGGGAATCTCGGAAGGAGCCACGGTGCTCAGCCAGAGCAGTTCCTCCGCGGCCTGCAACAACTGCTCTGTCGGGATATCGGCAACCTTTGTCCCAACTGCAGTGACATTGGCCAGATGCGGCGGTTTCTGCCACGTCTGGGTGCGTATTTCCGGATCGCCGAAGCCCATGTGACTATAGGTGACGCGGAACCTTTCCGGGAACCAGTGATCGATGTGATAGGCCCATGTCTCCGTCTGGTCACCGGCAAGATGACGTACCGCAGCAGTCTTTTCCTTGAAGGGTACGGCAGACAGCAGCGTCTGGGCGCTTCCGGCAAGGTCGGGAGTTTCGATATGCAGCCTGCCGCCGACCTTGAGCCAGCGGTGCCAACGTATCAGAAGCCCCAGCGCCTCCACTCGATTGAAGTGCTCGAAAACATGATGAAGACGGATTTCATCCAGACTGTTGTCCGGGAAATGCAGCGTCTTGATGTCGGCAAAAATATCCGCCTTGGGGCGCATTACCGCATGATGTGCCGGGGGGTAGTCTATGTTGACATACCCGCCCAGATGGTTCTCCCCGCATCCGAGATGCAACCGCAACGGCTCACCCGGGGTATGCAGGCCCGCCTGCTTCAATGCCCAGAGAGCATCATCGCCGACACCGATTGCGGGGCCGCCGCTTGCAGACCGCTTGAGTGCGACGATATTGCCCTGAGGCAGCAGGGGATCAGCCTCCAACTTGCCGGCGGAAAGACGCTTCACCCGAGTTACGTCGTAATATGTGGGAGTCCAGATGCGACGATATGTGGCGATATCTGTCTCGGCAAGATCGTTGCTGGACTTCTTGAGCTCGTCATGGACGTTGTCGTGCAGAACATGCGCTTCAGTACACGGCACGATTGGATACCCCGCCTTGAGCATACGCAAACAGACATCCCCGTCAGCACAATAGAATTTGTACTCGTCGGAAAAGCCCCCCACGTGCCTGACCAATGCGGTATTGAGAAAGCCGTAGTTGATGAGCACCTGATCTCCCAACGTCAGGTCCACACCGAAGTCAGCCCATTCCTGCTGGTGGGCATGAACATTGCGATAGGCCATGGCCACACCGCCAGCCAGCCCCGCCCGCTGTTTCAAGGCACGAAACGCGAGAGCTATGGAGCCGGGATAAAAGACGATATCGTCCGATGCATACATGAACCACGGGGCTGAAGTCTGCCCCAACAGAAAACGCATCATGGCTGGCCAGGTCGGTCGTCCGGGAGGAAAATGTTCGCTCTGGTCATACACAACCACCTGAGGAAAACGCCGCTTCAAATCGGACGCCTTGTCACCCGGATCAGCATACAGCACCCTCGCCTCCCATGGAATTCCGCCAGCGGCGGCTTCCACTGAGTCAAGCATTCTGACGAGCATGTCGTGCCGGTCCTTGGTGGGAAGAAACAAGGAAAACACAGGGGCATCCGCAGAAGATATCTCAGGAGAAAGAATTGTCATATTTCCTCGGCTTTATGTTTGGAGACAGCTAGCGCATGCGCACGGCAAAGGCTACCCCGTACCCCAGCTCCGTGTATTCAAACCCGCTCATTTCCGGTCGGGAGAGGACGACATCGCGCCAGACCTGCCCCAGTTCCGGGTGCGCAGGATGTGCTATGTCGTCAAAGACCACTGCCCCGCCGATCCTCAGGTGCGGCAACACATCTTCCAAATCCTGAACGGCCCCTTCGGGACTGTGGTCGCCGTCCACCGTGATGAGATCAAAGCTTGCAGCAGGATTCTGCGCAAAGTAGGCAGGCAGCGTCTCGTGCGAGTTGCCGTCCACAAATTCGAGCGAACCAGCATGCCCCAGCGCCTGCATTTGTGCGCGCACGAAATCCGGCCCGGGGTTTTCCATTCCGGCGTAATCGGCAAGCCACATATCAAAGGCCGTTACATGAACCTGCGGCTGCTGGGAAACAACCATTGCCATGCTGCGTCCTTGGCGCACCCCGATCTCAAGATAACGGGTGACGCCGAGCAGACCGGACAAGGTATAAAGCACCGTGCAGATATCCGCATAACGCCACCGCTGCCCGAAACGACGCATGCCGCTGGACATGAACCCGCGCAGATAGCGCAGATAATCGTCATCCTTGAGCTTTTTTAGGATATCCAACGTACTCTGATAGGTTTCGGTCTCAAAAAGCGGAGCTGACAGGGTGGAGGCGCCAGCCAACGGGGGGGCATACCACTGCACCCCTTTGACCTTGTAGCTGTTTCTGCCAGTCAGGTCTGAGGTTGCCGATACGCTGCCGTCTGTCACACGGACGGGAGCAGCGGGAGTGGCGGATTGTTTCCGGAGATTGTTCGTATCCATAGCGAGCCTGACCATATTTGAGATTTCCAGACCGAAGAGCCGTCTGGTCTGATAGGCGGCATGCAATGCCTGTTCCTCTACCGGAGTATCCGCTGTGGGCAGCATTGCCGGAAGCTTGTCGGCAAGAACCCTCGCCAGAGACTCTGCATTGCCGGCCTCGAACGGTGCCCCACCGGCAATATTCTGTTCCAGATGAACCGGAATATCAGAATACACCACGCTTTTGCCAAGCAGGCGGCAGTCTTCAATGACAGTGCTCCACCCTTCAAATAGTGAGGGCTGTATTACGCCTGATGCGCCGCGCAGCAACTGAATCTGGTCAGAGCGGGGAATCAGGCCGAGAATGGTTACCTGTCCGGCAAGATCGTGCTCTGCCAGAAAACGAGTAAGGGAATCAAAGTAGTCCGGATGTCTGGCGTCCTCGGCAGATCCGGTACAGACAAGCTGCGGGCGAATTCCCCGGTCGCGCAACAAGGCAAGCGCGTTGAAAAGCGTCTTGTGATCCTTGTGTACCCAGAACTGATTGCAACACATCAGGTAGTCGCCCGATATGCCGTATGTTGCTTTCACTGCCGCGGCATCGCCCTGCAGCCAGTCCGGCTCCGGCGAGGTTGCGAAGCGCAGAACATGCGTCGGACATTTGACATCAAAGAATCGTCGAAAGTCGTTCAACGCAGCCTGACTGCTGAGCACGACCATTTCGTCGCCCTTCGCAAGCTTTGCAAAAAACGTATTGCGCCAATCAAGATCCTCTTTCGAGAACAGGTGCGGCAGGTGGCAATGCTGAAAATCCGGTATCCAATGAACCCGGGCGATCCCTTCGGGTGCCTTGCCTTTGCCGGGAAACGGATAGAGGACGTCTATGTCGTCCATCTTTACCGACGGATCAAACACGCGGATGTCATCGGCTAACGGAAGAATATTCCTGTACTGGGCAAGATGATCCACCTGATCAGGGCTGACAAAGAATACCATGCCAAGGCCCTGTTCCTCTTGAACAGAGGCAACGGCCAGCGCCAGATTCTTCAGATAATTCGGCCCGCCCTGCCAACCATCGCTTCCCCACTGAATGACTAATCCGAGACTGGCCACAGCCCTCTCCTTTTGCCTGTGCTTCCGTTACAATGCATATTACCGACCTACAAGGCGGAGTCCGCCTTGGCCCTGCGTATTTCTGACAGCCCAAAACCACTCGGCAAAACGCTGCACCCCTTCTTCAAGGGAAAGACTCGTGCCACCTCCCAGCGACTTGAGGCGTGAAATATCTGCCTGCCAGCGCAAAGGATCTCCGGTTCGCACCTGCCCGTTGAAATGCACGGGAACATCAAGCTCAAGTTTCCGCACAAGGAGTTCGACAATCTCCCGCACCGAAACCTGCCTTCCTCCGGCCACGTTCAGCACGGCATTGGCGGTTTCCTGTGCAATCAGCAATGACACGACATGCGCCAAGTCGTGCACATGGATGAAGTCCCGCGTCTCTTCACCAGTGCCGAACAGTTCCAGGGTCCCCTCTGTCGCTTTGACTGCGGCATCCCACAACAGCTGTTTGGCAAGTCCTTCGCCATAGCAGGAAAAAACACGCAGGATGACATACTCCTGCCCATAAAGTTGGCAGTATTGCTGAATGATGCTTTCGCTGAGCACCTTATGATAGCCGTACGGTGAAATTGGCTGCAGAGGACTTGTCTCCGCAACCGGAAGCGACTTGGGGTTGCCGTATACGGCCGCGCTGGAAGGAAAAAAGAACCGTGCGCGTATCCCCGCCAGACGCATTGCATCGAGAACATGCGTCACAAGCCTGGGACCGGCATCAAAATCCGCTGCGGGATTATTTATGGAAAATGGAACGGAACCGCGCCCGGCGCAGTGGATGACGGCGTCAGGACGCAGATCACGAAGCAGATCGGCCAGCCCGGGGTCCGGCAGCGCCATCTGTCGATAACCATCAAGGGAGTCATCCGGCTTCCCGGCGGAACGCCCGATGCCGACAACCCGGCAGTCCGCGCCCAGTACCCGGGCGACATTGCTGCCGATGAAACCGTTTACTCCTGTTACCAGAACAGTCTTCTTCATTCGCTCTCCGTTTACCCCCCGTTATTCCTTGGCCGTCGGCACGTATCCGTCCAGACTTGCACGGATGCCGCAACGCCGCAGCCCCCTCAACGGGGTCAGGACTTCAGCCGCTCCATATACCAGCGGTACACTGCAGCCACGCCCTCCCGCAATCCGATGCTGGGCTCCCAGCCCAACGCCTTGATACGGGATACATCCAAGACCTTGCGGGGAGTGCCGTCCGGCTTTTCCGTATCAAACACCAGCGGAACATCCACTCCCACCACGTCGCGAACCAGTAGGGCAAGCTCCCTGATGGTAATATCCTCACCAGTGCCGATATTCAGCAACTCCGTCTCGTCCGTCTTGAACACAAGGTGGACGCAGGCTTTGGCAAGATCATCCACATGCAGAAATTCACGTCGCGCAGTGCCCGTGCCCCAGACCACAATTTCCGGCCTGCCTGCGGCACCTTCCAGCCCCAAACTCCTGCGGACATCGTCGGGAACAGGGCCGAAAACCGCCTCATCCCTCGTTACGGCCTCCATATCCCCTTGCGCAATCATCCTTGCCAGATGGCACTTGCGGAGCAGCGCGGGCAACACGTGCGAGGTCTCCAGACTGAAGGAGTCTCCCGGCCCGTAGAGGTTGGTGGGCATGACGGGCACGAAGGATGTTCCGTACTGCCTGTTGTATGCTCGGCACATCTCTATGCCGGCGATCTTGGCAACGGCATAGGCTGAGTTGGTCGGTTCCAGCGGCCCGGTCAGAAGGCTCTCCTCGCGAATGGGCTGGGGAGCCATCTTAGGATAGATGCATGAACTTCCGAGAAACAGAAGCCGCCTGACCCCGTGCTTGTACGCCTGATGCAGAACATTGTTCTGAATAGTCAGATTGTTGTAGATAAAATCTGCCGGATAGGTGCTGTTTGCCAAAATTCCGCCGACCCTCGCAGCGGCAAGGAATACCACCTGCGGCGTATACTCTGCAAAAAACGCCTCAACAGCGTGCTGGTCGGTCAGATCCAGCTCGGCATGGGTTCTCAGCAGGAGGTTACGAGCGCCTCCGGCCTGAAGGCAGCGTACTATCGCTCCGCCCACCAGCCCCCGGTGTCCGGCCACGTATATGGAAGTCTCCGGATCGAAACTCTGAGGTAATTTCATGGATACATCCGTTCGAAAACAGTTGCGTTATGCCCATACAAAAACAGGCGCATAAGTACCGTGCAATCCCGTCAAACGGCAGCAGTTCCGCACGGTTTTCAAAAATGAATGCACAAGCTGTTCCAGTTGGCGCCTTCCATCTGGCGGCAGCCGCCACTCATTCTATTCCGGCTGCGGCAACACCGGGGTCAGATTGAAACGCCCCCGCCGCCGACAATGGGATTGACGGTTTTTGTCACGGCATTCTTGTGCAGCATTCTGACATACATTTCACGCGAGGGGACCGGAACCGCCTCCCGTGCGGCAAGCAGCTCTTCAAGATGCTGGGCATCCCTCACCTTGACCCAGGTTCCTGATCCGAAATCGAACAACCGTATTATTCGCGCCGGCGAACCTGCCACCACGGCAAAGGGAGGAACATCTCTGGTGACAACCGAGTTGGCTCCGACCACACTGCCCCTGCCGACCACCACATTGCCCGAAACAACGGCATTGATGCCCAACCAGCAGTTCTCCTCCACAACCACCTTTCCTGCCGTGGCTCCCTGATCCATATAGGGGCGCATGATATTGCTATACACGTGGTCCGCATCGGCAACAAAAACGCGCGGTGCAAAAAGGCAGTAGTCGCCTATCTCCAGAAAGCCACCGGCGGATATCATCGATCCCCGCCCGATCAGAACGCACGACCCTATCTTCATGCGCTTTCCCTGATCCCTGTGGCAGACATTGAGCCAGGAGTTATCGCCGATACAGGATCCGCGGCCGATATCAATATTCGCCATACCAATTATCTGGACATCATTACCGAAACTGACGCCAGGATACATATCCTCAAATTTGGTATGCACGTACTTCTCCAATACGCAAAAGATTCATTGCACGCTGCCACACACAGCACATGCTACGCCGCAACATAGCTTTTTCCGAACGGGAACTCCATGCAGTCGTACCGGGGCAACGTCAGCGGCACATCAAGGTCAGCAGCCGAGACATCACGTGACTCAACGGAAAGGCAATACTGCACGCCATGGTCCCTGAGAATTCGTAACGTTTCGTCGTTATAGCTGATATCTCCCCCGTACGGAAAACAAAACCACGAAACAGGATGCCCCAGAATCTGCGCCAATGCGTCCACGTTGGATGCAACTTCCTTACGCTGCTCCTCCGCATCAAGGCTCGAAAGCAATGGATGAGAAACCGTATGGCCGCCAATGACCATCCCCGCCTCATCCATCAGCCTCAGCTCCCCGCTTCCGAGATAGAATTCGCCCTCGGCGTTGAACTCAGGAAGATACAGGTCATGAAGCCGTTCCAGCACATGGCGCCTGGCCTGTTTGTCGAGGCAGTAATTCATAATGCGCTTGAATTCCGTTTCCTCGCTCTGCGGCTGAAGCGTGTAAACCGGAGAACAGAATCCGTTGGCCTGCAGGTCGATACCGGCGGATTCGATCAGCTCCTGACAGCGCTTCAACATTGTTGCACCGCCGTACGCGCCAAGAAGGGCATGGACCATATGGACATCCAGCGTCCCCGGCTTGTCCGAGCCATCCGTGCAATGCAGAAACACTCCGGTAACGCCCCGCTCCTGCAATTCGGGCAGAACGTATTCATAATGGTCGCGCAGCCCGTCATCAAAGGTCAGCAGATAATCATTTTCACCCAACGGTTTTTTGTCGCGCAGGGCGGCGTCCAGTTCCATGCGCGTCAGGATTCGCCCGTCCCTCTGGAAGAAGTCCAGTTGGCGACGAAAATCATCAATGTGCAGAAAACGCAGATACGGAAACGCCGCATCCGGCTTTCTGACATAGTGATACATTATGATTTTCATAACACCGAATCCAACCAGCCCTTCATCGTTCCAAGAAAAGCTTCGGCATCACTGCGAACACCTTCCATGACCTTTGCATACCGCGCGGAGACTTCTTCACCCTTTTCTAGCGAATCCACGACAAGCGTCTCCAGCCGTTCGGCAAAGGCCTCCTCCGCAAAACCAAGTGCCCGGTCCGGCATTCCGAAATACGAATAGAGTTCGCGAATCTGGGGATGCGTGACAATCCCCACGGAAGGAACATTCAGCCCGACACTGCAAATATTCGTGTGCAGCCGTGTGCCAATGTTCAGGGCGCACTTTCTGTACAGGTCGAAAAAGTACTTTTCCGCTCCCTGTCCGTGCAGGTAGGGGGCCACGGTTACACGCCTGCGCAGGAAATGGTCTTCGAACTGACGAATGAAGTCTGAAATGAAGGCGAAATCCTTATGGATATGCGGATAGAAAACCAGATTCACATCGGGCAGACGCCGCATGACGTTGCTAAGCACGTCCGCAAACGTCTGCTTGAAATCTTCCAGTGTAACACCGTTTGAAGATGCAAACCGAAAATCCAGCATATCCCCTGCGAGATTCACCCCGATGGTTCGGGAACCGGGAGCCAGCTCCGGATGAAAATGATCCTCGGGCTGAACAAAGTGCCCACCATCCGGCATCAGGTGAATCCTGTCCGCATATTCGTCGCCAAGCACCCTGCGGGCCGAACCGGGAGAGCCATCATTTCTGACGGAGACCAAAAACTGCGGAGAGGCAAGGGTGTAGTCAAGAAACTGCTTGAAACGATCTACACAGACATCCGGCGCTCCCATGTACGGGTCCAAGCCCAAGGCATAGAAAAGACAAGGGGTATTGATCTTGCGGAGCACTTCCGGCGGAATGGCCACACTGGTTCCGGTCGGGGAGCTTTCAACCCACAGCTCGAAATAGTTGCCGCCACCGCACACAAACAGGTCATATTTGTTGACCAGTTCTGCGAAATCATCATCAAACTGCCGCCACTTCCAGAAATATTCCCGCATCTCCAGAGGGGTAATATCGAACTCATACTCCGGCAGGTACTTCTTCCAGAGATAGCTCACCCCGCTATGGTTCGCATTGTCGCCGATGTTGCCATCAAAGCTGGCCAAATGCAGAACACTAATCTTTCGCATTACGCTTGCTCCTGAGCATGAGCTCCTTGTCAACCGGTTCATAGGCAACCCCGCCGCCGGCAACACAATTGCCGCACATGATGCCCTTTGCATTCCCCGCGAGATGGCGTTCCCGCACCGACACGAACATGGGGCTTGCCCAGGCTTCAGCAAGCGAGACCTTTGTGAGGTCTGCCACTGCCAGCGCGTTCTCGAAGTCAAAACAGCAGACGTTCATATACCCCTCTGCCGTCACATGCACCCGGTTGAACACCATGGGACAAGGCAGACTGAAACCGTGGTCCAGTTCCGCGCTTTCCACTCCGGGAACAGGACACGTCCCGTGCACATAATATTCGTCGATTTGCGATGCGAACTCGTCACGCATCGCAAAAATGGCTTCACGAGTCTCGGCAACGTATGTGGAAGAAACATAAATCTTGAAATTCAGCTGCGATTTCTTCCGATAATCGATAAGCCAGCGCAACCTTTCCACGACCTTCTCGAAATCGTCCTTGCCGTGAATGGCTTTGTAGTCAGCCTTGCAGCCAGCATTGATGGAGAACTTGAAGGAATCGAGCCCCGCATTCAACACGGCCTCGTAGTCACCGGTCTTGCCAACGCCGCCGTTCGAGGAAAGATAGATATAGCCTATGCCCACTGCCTTGGCGTGCCTGACGATATCTACAAGCTGAGGATGCAGAAACGGTTCTCCGCGAAGGTACAACCCTACCTCCTGAACCCCCAGTGCGGCAGCCTGCTCCAGAATGTCCTTGGCAAACGGGAGCGGCATGTTCATCTTCCTGATGCCAAAGCTGTGGTTGCCGCAAAATTTGCAGGCATGATTGCAGGCATTGCTCGGCTCCAGCATCATGACCTTAGGGAATCCCGGAACAGGATTCAGGGAGATGTTCTTTCCGTTTTCCTTGATACGCTTTGTGATGGACATAATGCCCTCCTGTTGATGTGCACCGGCAGCTCCGAAGCTTCTTCAAGCTAAGCCTTGGCCCCCCGGTACACACGTTCAAGACCTTCACGTTGAATACGCTCATGCTGGACCATGGAAATGTAATCACCATCCCCCAGACACCTGAGCACCGCTCCGACTTCGGGATCCGCTTCCAAGTCCTTCAGCGACCTTTTTCCCCACAGGGCATAGTCGCTGGGCTGCGGCGTGAAGTCCGTCCAAATCCGTCCGCATATCTGCGAAAGGTAATACGAGAGCCAGGCTTCATCCACGGCCCTTGGGTTCGGCACGACATCATCCGTCAGCGCGTTCCGTATCGCCTCAAAATATCCGTTCTTGCTTACCGGCATTTCCGCAAAGAAAAAGCCTGCATAAAACGCAGGAGCCACGGGAATTACCGTCTTGCCCATAATGGCGGCTTCCACTGCGATGGAAGAAACAAAAGGCAGAACAACCCTACTCGACGTAATGAGATCGTACGTATTTACCGGGGCGTTGCAATCGAAGATGGTTACACGGTCGGAACCGGCGTAACGCTTCACCAGCCTGTGCACCAACGCGTCGTTTCTCCACGGGATACGCTTTTCATACGGATGCTGGCGCACAGCCACGCTGGCCTGGGTTTCCGCAAGGATGTAGTCCAGCGTTTCCTCAAGCCAGGCGAGGGAATCCTCGAAAAGAACATGCTTGCCCAGCGCGGACGAGTCGTTCTCGATATTCAGGGGAAACAGGACATCATATTGCCTGCCGGTATCCGAGCTTCGTTTGACAGGCTGAAATAGATACTTGTCCACGCCGTCAAATCGCTTCTGCAGTTCAACCTCGCCAACCTTCTTGGCGTAAGCAATGACATCCCTGTCTTCAAGCAGCTGGAACATCACGTGAGGAATATCATCCAGATGGGCGGCCACGGAATCTATCCCCGTTGAAATTGAGGAAACTCCGCTGTCATAGGTTGTCACCCGCACGCCATTTCTCTTGCATGCATGCAGGAACAGCCCGGAATTAGCGACAATCCCTCCGGGCAAAAGAAAACTGCGAGGAGAAGCGGACGAGAAGTAACCCAATATCTGCGGCAGGCCGCCAAGCAACGTTTTCAGACAATCGTACCGGCGGGTATGGAGCCCCGGTTCCGGCACCGGTGTCTTATGCCACCAAACCGCATTCAGGGATGCAAGCCTCAAGGCCTCCTCAAGATAATCCCCGTCAGGAGCCACGCCCTGCATCTCGGAAATTCTGTAAAATCGCAGCCCCCGTTTGGAAAGCAACAAAAGTGCTTCGGCGATTTCATGCATCTGCCGCTCTTCGGCTGGCTGGAACGGATCCGGAAGATCATCCCACACGAAGTGGACCGCATAACCACGCCTGTACAGCAACAGCCCGAGAACAATGCTGTACCATGGCACAGGAGTGCTCAACCATGTTGAGATGTAGATGGCAATCTCTTCTCCGCGCGAACGTGGTCCGGGGGATCGCATGTCATCCTTGATGAACTCCTGTAACTGTCTGATGGGCATGGTCATGGCATCTTCTCCGGCTACTTTACTATTTCCATGACAAAACAATGTACCACCATGGAAAGGCCGTTCACGAGCATGCCTTCACCCTGATCATCGCGGATCGTCCATGCCCTGAAGGGGTTGCTCTCCCGATACGCGATATCAACCGGGGGATGGAACTTTGTGAAGGAATACGCCGTAACGCCATCAATCGCATCAAGATATCCGGAGACGCTTTTGCAGGAATGGACGTAAAACAACGTGGGCTCTCCCTCGTCGCCGGACATAACATACGAGGCCTGTACATCAATGGGGTAGGGGTTGAAGATGCCGAACAGATACGCAGTTCCTCCCGGCTTCAGCCAGGACAGGATATTTGCGAGGCATTGTTTCATATCCCGTATGCCGGAATGAACCCCGCTCATGAAAACCACATCCTGCGAAGCCGGAGCAAGCGTCTGCGTCTCCATCACCGACCCCACAAAAAAAGTCTCTCCGGGCATCACGCTCCGGGCTTTCTCAACAAGCTCCCGCGAGGGATCGAATCCGCATAACTCCAACTGACTCCAGCGGTCCCGCACGTGATACAGGAACTCTCCTGCAGCACAGCCAATGTCACAAACCTTGAGCCCGGGACGCACGCCTACCCGTTCTTCCAGCAATGCCGCAAGGTGTTTGAAAATTTCCTTGGGCTCCTTGTAACGGTTCTCCTGAAGGTAGATGTCCCGGTCCCGATCCAGATTTGACATGGTATGTTGCTCCCAAATGGTACAACGGTTCAGCCCTGCACGGGCATGCTTACGCCAGCCACCGGCCAGCCCCAATGGCGGAGAACCGCCTCATGTTACTGACAAAGATTAAACTGGTGATCGACAAACTGCTTCTGCGGCTTTGTGAGCCAGATATTTTCATCCATGAGAATATTGATAAATTTTTCCGCGCTGTTCCCCTTTCCGAAATCAAAACGGGGCTTATGGGGAACCATGTCCCGCGCCTTGCCGATCGCTTGCAGAATCGCTTCGGAATCACCGTCCACATTGACTATGGAAGAACAGCTGAAGCGCCCGTCCTGCCGGCTTCCGATGTTGACGGAAGGCACACCATAGACCGGCGTTTCACGAATTCCGGCACTGGAGTTGCCAAGCAGATATTGCGCATCACGCAGCAGCACGAGGAAATAGTCTATTCGCAACGAGGGATAGATGACGATTCTCGGGTTGTTCTTCAGGCGTTCATATTCATCAAGAATGATGTCGCTGCCATGATCGTTGTTTGGATAGATAACGATATAGTTGTCCTTGGACTGAAGCATCGCATCCACAACGTGCCTTGCTATTCTCTTTGTCTGATCCCCATCTGTGGTTACGGGATGCAGCAGGGTAATGGCATACTCCTCAAAGGGAATGTTGTAGTGCGCCAGCGCCTGTTCCTTTGCGGGCAAATCGGCAGAAAGCATCAAGTCCACATCGGGAGAACCGATGGAATAGATGGCCTCAGATGATTCCCCCATCTGCATCAGCCGCTTGCGGGATTCGCCGTTTGCCACGAAATGAAGATGGGCGAGCTTGGAGACGGCATGACGGATAAGCTCGTCAATGGTGCCGGAAAGCTCGCCGCCTTCGATATGGGCCACAAGAATATTACGCAGGGATCCTACAATGGAGCCGGCCAGCGCCTCCACCCGGTCACCGTGCACCACGATCATATCCGGCTGATACTGGCTTACATAACGGGACAGCCCGAAAATGGTATTGCCGAGCACCATATCCATGGATTCCCCATGCACCTGATTCATGTAGACGTGCACATTGCGGAACCCACCTTCCAGACGGAACGAATCATACTTCTTCATCACCTCATCCACCGTGTAGCCATAGCGCGAGAGCGTATGCATGCCGGTGATGAAAATGCAGTATTCGAACTGATCATGCTCGCTCACCTTGTCGATGAGGCTGCACAACTTTCCAAAGTCGGCCCGGGTGCCGGTAATGAAGAGCAATTTCTTTTTAGCCATCGAAATCTCCCCATGCCAACTGGGCATTCTTCTTCACGGGGCGAGTCGCAACCCGTCCCAGTATTCCTTCAAAATCCTTGGCCAGAATGTCGCCGGTGCCGGGACGCTTGACCCAGAGATTCTCCCTGCTGAGCACGTCTCCGGCCTGAATATTCTTAATGGCGACCACACAGGCGTATGCAAAATCGATTGTGGGCTGCTCGTCCGGCAGAATATCCTTTTTGCCGCCCATGGCCTGATGTAGCGCGCGTGAGCCTTCAATCAGTTGACGCAGCTCCTCGGGATCAATGGAAATAGGTACATCAGGACCGGGCCACGATTTGTCGCAGGTAAAATGCTTTTCCAGAATGGATGCCCCAAGTGTGACCGCGCCGTAGCATGTATAGTTGCCCAGCGAATGATCCGAAAGGCCCAGCACTGCATCAGGAAACGCCTCGGCCAGATCCTTCAGGGCTCCCAGCCTGACCTTGTCATACGGAGTGGGGTACAGGGAGGTGCAGTGCAGTATCGCGTGCGGCGTTCCAGCCTCGCGCAGAATGGCCACGGCAGGTTCGATCGAAGCAATGTCATTCATGCCGGTGCTCAGTATGACGGGCTTGCCGAACGATGCCACGTGACGGATCAGCGGATAATTGTTGCACTCGCCAGAGCCAATCTTGTACGCGCACACACCCAAGGATTCGAGCTGGTTCGCTGCCGCCCTCGAAAACGGAGTGGAAAGAAAGATCATGCCCAACTCTTCAACCCGCGCCTTGATGCGCCGTTCTTCATCCTCGGTCAGCACGCAACGGGAAATAATATCCCATATGCCTTCCTTCGCATTTCCGGGCACGACCTCATTGGGAACCATCTCATCTTCAAGGATGTGAGTCTGAATCTTGACGCACTCGCACCCAGCCTTGGCCGCCGCCTCCACCATTTGTATGGCCTTCCCGAAATCGCCTTCATGGTTGATTCCGATTTCCGCAATGACAAAAGGAGCATGGTCGGGACCAATTCTTCTTCCAGCAATCATTATCTCAGACACAGCGACCTCCAGGACATCAATTGCCATCGCGCTGCTTCAACAGCAGATCCGCAATGTTGAGTTCATACTCATTATCTACTTGCAACGACCGTTCCACGGGTATTTCATACCCATACAGCCTGTCGGGATAAAAGGAACGATCCCGGTACAGTGAGCTGACCGTGTTGAAGTATAGCGAGCCGTTGATATAGTACGTTTGCTGCAAATCCTGCTTCCTCGGATAAACCACATCCTGCGGGACAAAAGGATGCAACAACCCTTGCGAATCAAAACATCTGATAAAGTAGGGATGCTCCACAGATTCACACACCGATACCATTGCCTCGGCATGCCTCGCGATCGCCTCGCGGGCGAATCCGTCAATATCTTCCGCCAGACGCAGCGGCGATGTGGGCTGCAGCAAAACCACCGCGTCAAAAGGTTCGAATCCAAGCTCTCCAAGAGTCTCCAGGGCATGAAAGACACAGTCGATATGCGGCGAACTGTCGCCGGCAAGGGCTGCGGGGCGCATGAACGGAACAGAAGCCCCATAGCTACGGGCAACTTCGGCTATTCCTTCATCATCGGTGGACATGACCACCTCATCCAGCATTCTGCTTTTGCAGGCTTCTTCGATAGTCCAGGCAATAAGAGGCTTGCCCCCGACGCTCTTCAGGTTCTTGCCGGGAATTCGTTTGGAGCCGCCCCGGGCTGTTATCAGACCTAACAATCGCACAATGTCTCCTCGCTCTGCCCCAAGGACATTTAGACAATCGCAAACACGGGCTTAGCCCATGACAAACTCATCCACAGAGATATCGTGCTTTTCCAGCAGCCGTATGAGCATTTGAGCTTCCACTGTATTGAAATGCTCCCTCCACTGCCCAATTGCACCGCTACGGACGAAACTACCTGTAAAGGTGCTGCTCTCAGGCATCACCACTGCCCGACCCGTATCTTTTTCTTCCTGCCGCGCTTTGTTTATTGAAGAATTCTCTATTGCAACGCGAAGCTTATTCGTATCAATCTTAAAATTAAGCCATTGGAACAGCATCAAAACGACATCAAATGGATTCGTAAATAGACTTTCATATGCAATTCGTATAACCTTATCGCTTTTTCTAGAAAAATCTCTGGCAAATCTATAGTGCTCTATATAAAACTTCATGAGATGATTAACTGCCAAGTCTATTTTGCTTTCTTTCTTATTCTCTGACCCAATTCTGTTCTTAAATGCAAAATAGTAGTAACTCACAGCCATATCGAGAGGATTTCTATACAAATGAACAATCTTGCTCGCAGACGAATATTTAAGATATTCATAATCGTCATGACCAAAAATAAAATCGCTGTATCCTGACTGTCTTATGACATGATCTTTACATGCAGGGACATACTCTCTATGCACCTTGAAATCAGAATATTTTTCAGGAAACATCACAAAATCACGCTGATTGGGAAACATGTCTTTCAGCTCTGAATACGACACTCTTCCCTCATTACTGGAATAAATCAGCGACAAATAGTTCGCGACAATGATCCTGAGATAGTTTGTTCCCGACTTCCTTATGGAATCAAGAATGATCGTCTGATCTTCAAACTGTTTTGAACGCTGAACGTATTGTTCTATTGCCGAATCCTGAATCATATAAAAAACCTTCCTTCAAACAGCCATGGTCTGACAGCAAATCCGGGCCGCAAAAAGACTCCGTGCTCTGCACTCACTATTCCTGAGGCAGAAAAACATCATATCCGTGGCGGCGACACAAATCCTCCCGCCGTGCCTCAAGCAGATCTGACTGAACCATTTCGCGAACGAGCTCCCTGAACGTTACTTCCGGCTCCCAGCCCAACTCCTTTTTGGCCTTGCCGGGATCCCCCAGCAACGTCATGACCTCGGTAGGACGATAGTATCTGGGGTCCACCGCCACTATGCACTTTCCGTTCGCGGTGTTTATGCCCTGTTCGTTTTCGCCGGAGCCTCTCCACTCGATCGACATGCCCAGCTCTTCGGCTGCCGCTTCGACAAAATCTCTCACGGAATACTGCTCGCCTGTTGCAATCACGTAATCCTTCGGTGCATCCTGCTGCAGCATCAACCACTGCATCCGCACGAAATCTTTGGCGTGTCCCCAGTCGCGCTTGGCATCCATGTTGCCGAGATAGAGACAGTCCTGCATTCCCAGCTTTATGCGGGCCAACGCACGTGTAATCTTTCTGGTCACAAAGGTTTCCCCCCGGACCGGCGACTCATGGTTGAACAGAATGCCGTTGCAGGCGTACATATTGTACGCTTCACGATAATTGACGCATATCCAGTAGCCGTACAGCTTGGCCACGGCATAGGGAGAGCGAGGATAGAACGGCGTGGTTTCCTTCTGGGGTATTTCCTGCACCAAGCCAAAAAGTTCCGATGTAGAGGCTTGATAGAAACGCGTTTTACTCTCAAGCCCCAGAATGCGGATGGCCTCAAGCAAGCGTAGCGTTCCCAAGCCCGTAACATTGGCAGTATACTCTGGACTCTCGAAAGACACGGCCACATGGCTTTGCGCGGCAAGGTTGTACACTTCGTCTGGCTGGACTTCCTGCATCAGGCGAATGAGATTGGTGGAATCGGAAAGGTCACCGTAGTGTAGGAAAAAATGGCGGTCGCGTTCATGCGGGTCCTGATACAGGTCGTCTATGCGCTGCGTATTGAACGACGAAGCACGACGCTTGACGCCATGAACCTCATACCCCTTTTCCAGCAGGAACCGGGCAAGATATGATCCGTCCTGACCGGTTATACCCGTTATCAGTGCCTTTTTATTAGCCATTACAACCTCGGCATTGCGCTGCCCTGCAGCGTTATGGCGGGACCAGCCTGCCCCGCTCTTCTTGGTGATACAGCAAACAACCTCAGCATGCCCCCCTGCCTCGCGGCTGGCAGTCATGACCTGCAGCAGACAAAAGCAAAAAACATACCACGAAAAAACGTATAAAATGGCTCCGCTCTGCAACAAGATTATTCTTTTAATATCAAGAGAGTTATCTCCAGAAACCAACCACGACACCTCTTGCCCCAAACGGGACCCGCCCTCCTTTCCAGCCCAACTCACTCGCTCCCAGCACCACAGCCCCTCCTCCGCAGTGACAGAACAACAAACTATAATTATTGATTTTTAACAACATATACATATCGGCATAAAGACCAATCCGCGTCTCCTTGGAACAATGGCCCCCCCCATGCCGTCAAAACTTCGTCTCGACAAACACCCCGGGCAAAATGTTTCACCGCCACACCTCCTCTTGCGCCACCTCACGCCAACAGAGAGCCCCTTCAGGTGCTTCCCCAATAAGAGCAGAAAAATCGGAAAGATAATATCAACACCGTCATGGACTTACCAAGATAGCCTTACCGACTCCAGACCAGCTTTACGAAGGCCCGCCACAACATTGCCCCTCCGCTACGCTCACGAATACCCCAGCCCCCCCGTCTGAGCATATGGACAGACGAACTGCCGAAAGCATATATTGCCGAAAACAACGAGGGCCGGCCCCGAAACCAGGAGCGCCCGCATAGGCAGCACAACTCCCGGATGATCAGTCGGCCCACCGTCAGGGCAAAGCATCAATGAAACACGAAACCGAATTCGGCCTCATTCGCCACGGACAGACTTTCTGGAATGTGGAAAAACGCATTCAGGGCCAGACGAACACCTCTCTTTCCGACATCGGCATATCTCAGGCCGAAGGCTGGGGCGTTTCGCTGGCTAATCATAAATGGGACCGCGTTCTCTGCAGCGACCTGAACCGCGCCATGCAGACAGCCTCCATCATCAACAAGCGACTCGGCACACTGCCTTTGAGCACGGACTCCCGGCTCCGCGAACAGGATTGGGGCAACTGGGCAGGTCGCACCCTGACGCAATTGCGCACAGAAGAGCAAGGCGAGATGGAAAGACAGGAGGCAGCCGGCTGGCAGTTCACCCCCGCAGGGGGAGAAAGCCGGCTGACGTTGCTGCACAGGGCCATGGACGCCCTCAGGGACTGTGCAGGAAGACATCCCGGAGAACGCATTCTTGTTGTCACCCATCTGGGATGTTTGAAGGCGATATCCGACCACTTCACGGAACTGCGCACGGGATGCGCCCAGCCCGTGAAGGAACCTGAACTTACGGGTAAGTATATTCTGCACCGCTTGCGTTGCGAGAAGGGCCTGCTATCCGACATTGAACTCAATGTAGCGTTATGACGAGATCCCGGACGCGAGCGATCCGGAACAACACATCTCTGGCGTTGACAGAAGAACAGTTTTCTGCATCTGCAAGCGACCTCTAAGTAACTGCTTTTTGGGAGAAAATTCTCTTGACGCGCGACCGGTTGCCTCGTAAGCCATCGCCCATGGCAGACATGTCGCATCGTACTGTCGCAGGCAAGGTCCTTGCGGTTGTGCTGGCTCTGGCCCTCTGGCTGGGGGGCTTTGCCACACCCCTGCTGCAAAGCGGACATGCTGAAGCCGCCAGCACCACAAGCGACAGAACCGCATCTACCCATCCGACTACTGCCAAGCAGGTCCAACCTGCAAAGAAAAAGCCTGCCAAAAAGGCTACGAAGAAGAAAAAAGGCAGCCGGAAGAACAAGAAAAGCACAGCCACAGTCAAGACCGCAGCCGCCGTGACCGCGGCAGCCGCTGCCGTCATTCCCGTTGCCGAGCCAGGCGATCCCCGCTTCTGCATCATCCAGAAGTCCCAAACGTCTCCGGCCCCTTTCCCTCAGGACAATTCTCACGCTGCCGTCGACGCCCTTGCAGAGCAAGTGGCAAGACAGGGTGCAGACCAATCGCCCCTTCCGGCAGAGACTGCCAGCATCGAACGAGCCCCGGAACCGATAAAATTGGCACGGGACCTCAAGCAGCCCAAGCGCCCGCACCTGAACGTAAAGGCCGCCTATCTCGTCAACATGACCACGGGTCAGGTCTATTACGAGCAGAACGCGGACAAGCCCATTCCGCCTGCCTCAATCACCAAGCTGCTTACACTCTATATTGTTCGTGAGGCCATGGAGAAG
Source organism: Desulfovibrio mangrovi (assembly GCF_026230175.1). Lineage (NCBI taxonomy): Bacteria > Pseudomonadati > Thermodesulfobacteriota > Desulfovibrionia > Desulfovibrionales > Desulfovibrionaceae > Desulfovibrio > Desulfovibrio mangrovi. The sequence goes on along the minus strand of NZ_CP104208.1, from coordinate 3,320,796 downwards.
GGCAAGCTCTCTGCGCTGAAACCCATTCCTGTAAGCGCCCGTGCCGCAAGGACTTCCGGCTCGAGCATGAAGCTCAGAAAGGGTCAGGAAGTGGCCGTGAATGAACTCATTAAAGGCATCAGCGTTGTTTCCGCCAACGATGCCTGCGTAGCTGTTGCCGAATATATGGGCAAAGGCGACGCCTCCCGGTTCGTGCGGGAAATGAACGCAAAAGCGCACAAGATGGGCATGACCAAAAGCGTGTTCAAGAATCCCAACGGGCTGCCTGCAAAGGGGCAATATTCTACGGCGCGAGATATCGCCAAGCTTTCGATAAGCTACCTAAAGGCGTTCCCCGAATCCCTGAGCATCCACTCCATGACGGACTACAGCTACAACGGGAGAAGCCACAGAAACGCCAACTCCCTGCTGGGTAAATACGAAGGAGCGGATGGCCTGAAAACCGGCTTTGTCTGCGCCTCGGGATTCAACATTTCCGCAACCGCCAAACGCGACGGCACCCGCCTGCTGGCTGTCGTTCTGGGAGCACAGACGCCCATAATAAGACAGGTTGAAACAGCAAAGCTGCTGGACTACGGATTCAAGCTTGTGGAAATACAGAAAAAGAACCGGAAGCCCGTGGCGTCCATATCCACCCCCGCCGCAAAGCCATAGCGCACCGTTCATCAAGGTTGATGAACAAAGATATTCAAAGGGCCGGAGTATTCCTCCGGCCCTTATTTTACGAATCCACTCCTGTCCGCCTTGCAAAAAGGCGCTACCGGCATCCGCAGGAAACCTTGCCCTGACATGATACAGGAGTCTCCAGCATTTCCGCGAGGGTGTCTGCCGTAAACCGTACAAGCTTACGGCACTCCACCTCCTGCGCGTCACCGAAACGTTGACGCAATTCCCCGCAACGGGTTGTGCCAAACTCCTCTACAAAGGCTTCACGCAACATGGCGCCCAATGATGCGGGATAATCCCAGCTTTCACCGGGGCCGCGCCTGCCATGCAACTGACCGATGGCAACCAGCCCTCCGCTCAGGGCACCACATGCCTCCTCAAAACATCTGCCAAAACCGCCGCCAAAGGCCGTTGCGCACGCAACAGCGCTTTTGGCGCACTCACCCTTGGCATTCAGCACGGCCTTGGCCACGGCCTCTGCACAATGAAACTGATCCGCAAAATATCCTGCGGCTACGTCGCCCGTCGACGGCCTCCCCGAATTCCTGTTTTCCATGACAGCCTCCTTGTCATAAACAATCTGTCATGCCTATTATCGAACCGCGACAATCGTATCCAACGATTTAATCCGATGACAGCAATCGCCATTTCCGATCACGCCGTTATCCCTTTGCATACAAGGCTGAAAGAGGAGCCATCATGGAATTACGACTGCTCAGAACATTCAGAGCCGTGGCAGAGAGGCTCAACTTCACCCGTGCAGCGGAAGATCTTTTCCTCGCACAATCATCCGTTTCAGCGCAGATTCGACAACTGGAAGACGATCTGGGTGTCTCCCTGTTCGACCGCATCGGACGCCGCATCCTGCTCACTGATGCAGGGGAGACACTCCTGCACTACGCCCGGCGAATGGAGGCCATGTCCGAAGAGATCCGCCATGAGATGGCCGCAGGCAGTGAAAAGGCAGGCGCTCTGACCATACGCATTCCCGAAACGGTTGCCGCAGAGTATATGCCCCCAATTATCGAAGAGTTTCACCAACGCCACCCCAAGGCCGTTCTGAACTTCATCAACTGCGGCGACGCCCGCCTCAGGGAAGAACTGAATTCCGGCCGCATAGACCTCGCCTTTCTGCTGACGGACGATATCTCCATACCCAATGTGACCGTGGAAGCGCTCAGGACAGAACCTCTGGCATTGGCTGCGGCACCGCACCACCCGCTGGCACAGAAGAAACAGGTCACAACGGACGCCATGCAGAGCCAGACCATTCTGCACATGCGCGTAGACTGAAGTTACCGCAAAGCGTTCGAGCGGTCGCTCGACGAAGAAGGCATCCAACGCAATCCACTGGTATTCGCCAGCGGCCGCGGACACAGGAAGAGCCTGCTGCGCGGGACAGGCATTGCGCTGTGTCCGCTCACCAGCATTACCGGTGACCTGCAACGGGGCGCACTGGTTACGCTGGACTGGCCCCCCGCCCCACATGAAACTGCCCTGCTCATGATCCGTCACGTGGACAAATGGTGCTCACCACTGCTGTCCGAATTCCTTTCCCTGACACGAAATCATATTCTGGCAAGCTGAACAGGCTGGGTTCAGGACACAGACATCCCATACAACTGAACAGGCCCCCTCTCCGAAGAGAAGGGGCCTGATAAATGTCATAATCGGCGGTTGCTACATGTTCTCGGCAAGAACATCTGTCGAATACCTGACCAGCGCATCAAGCAGGTCGGTCTGTTCCCCTTTCAGCTGGACAAAGCAGCCTCCGATGCCAACGACCTCGCGTCGCTGGTGCAGATGACGCGGACTGAAACGGAAAGCCTGAACACTGGCGGGGAATGCCCCGTCAGACTTGCTCATCTCCTTGGGACACTTGAAAAACAAAAAGGTGTCCATGTGCCGGAATTCCTCAATGCCGACCGGCACAGCACTTACATCGCCGCCCGTCAACTCCAGAAAAGCTCCGAAATGCGAGACGTTACGCATGAATCCCGTCACCCTTTTCCCGCGAACCCCTCCCAGGGCAAGCACAACGGGAATCTGCACCACAAAACGGTCATCGCGCCTGTCCTGACACTCAAGGCGCTTGATTATACGGCTTTTTCGCAAATCCTCACCATACACAAACATGGTGCTGCTGCTCCGGTTCCACATCTCAAGGGCATCCTCGGGCGAATCGGTTCGGGGCCCCACCTTTTCGCACTGCTCGCAGGAGACGAAGTGATACACACCGTCATGTTGCAACAGCACAACCCTGCCCCCGCATCCGGTACACGGCTTTGGCAGTTCCATAAGCTCCATCCCTCCGGAAAAACGATCCATTTCGCTTCAAACAGATATCAAGCTATCATAGTAAGCATAAGTTCAGGTACTTTCCACTATAATAATGCACGCCTTGTACTTTGCCTTGCGAATGGCTACAAGGCGGTCATGCTGCACCCGCAAGACCATTCCGCCTTCTCATCGGCCCTGCTCGACTGGTTCGACCAGAACAAACGCCCGCTTCCGTGGCGAACGGACTATCAGCCATATCACGTCTGGATATCGGAGATAATGCTCCAGCAGACCCAGATGGAACGGGGCGTGGACTACTTTCTTCGCTGGATCGAGCACCTGCCGGACATCGCCTCCGTGGCCGCCGCAGACGAAGACACCGTGCTCAAACTCTGGGAGGGTCTTGGCTACTACTCCCGCGTACGCAACCTGCACAAAGCCGCCCGCATCATCATGGACCGCCACAGCGGCTGCTTCCCCGAAGATATCGCCAGCATCCGCGCCCTGCCCGGCATCGGCGATTACACTGCCGGAGCCATAGCCTCCATCGCTTTCGGGCAGGATGCCGTTTGTATCGACGCCAATGTGGAACGCGTTATTGCCCGGGTCTGCGACATCGACTCGCCCGTGAAACAGAAGGAGAACATGGCCTTTGTCCGAAAGACGGCCCGTTCCCTGCTGCCTTCGGGGCAGGCGCGCGAGTTCAATCAGGCCATGATGGAGCTGGGGGCGCTGGTCTGCTCCAAGAAGGCGCGTTGCGGGGTGTGCCCTGTGAGCCGGTGGTGCGAGGCCCTGCATCTGGGCATAGTACATGAACGCCCTGTCCCCACGCCCAAAAAACCCATCACCCACCTCGACGTGGGCACGGGCCTGCTCATCCACAATGGCCGCATCTTCATCCAGAAGCGCCCCGAACACGGCGTGTGGGCCGGATTCTGGGAATTTCCCGGTGGCTGCGTGGAACAGGGCGAACAGCCGCATGAAACCGTGGTGCGCGAATACATGGAAGAAATGGAATTCGCCGTGACTCCGGTAGACAAGATCACCGTCATCAACCACGGCTACACCACCTACCGCGTCTCACTGCACTGTTATTTCCTCAAGCTGAAGGCGGGCGACGGCACGCCCGTACTGCACGCCGCAACCGACCATCGCTGGGTACGCTTCGACGAGCTTGACCGGTACACCCTGCCCGCGGGCCACCGCAAACTGGCAGACTTTCTGGCAACCGACCTGCGGCTTGCCGGACTGCTGGAGGAATAGCCTGCAGCCGCAACATGCCTTACACAAAAACGGGGCAGCGCGATCTTGGTCGCGCTGCCCCGTATACGTTGCAAGGCAGGGGTGAGAACTGCGATGCCCTTGAAGGGTACCGCCATCCCCCCTAGCTGATGGGCCGGATGTCGATGGTGGGATACAACCCTTCGGCCTCACCGTCCGCATAGGGCTGAATGATGTTGAAGGTAAGGTACTTCATGTTCTGGGCGTGGCCCTTGTCCTTTTCGTGGCCGTCCCAGTATGCGCCGTTTTCCAGCAGAATATGCTCGATGCGGTCACGGAAGCCCCTGACAAAATCGCCCGTGTCGCCACGGAAGCACATGCGGCCCATATGCACATCGCCGCTGCCGGACGCAAATTCATCAAGATCCACGGTATGCGTCTCAAGGTCTGCCGCACTGCGGATATGGCCCCAGATCAACCTGTTGGCCGGAATGTGCAGGGCCTCTTCAAGGTCGATAATGGTATGCGGCATGATGATGCAGCCCTTGCCGATGGAGAGCGGTGCTTCTTCCGTACCACGCAGGAAACTGTTGAAGCCGATGAAAACCTTTTCGTCCAGCTTTGCCCCCACGATCTTGGCACCATGGGCAGCAACGCAGCAGGGACCGAGCACGGAATCGATGACATAACATTTTTCCTGTGCGTTGGAGCCCCTGCTCATGGTCGCGTTCTCCAGATAGGAACGCTGGGCCACAAGCACGTTATCGCCGATGACGGTATCACCGCGCTTCACCGCATAACGGGAGACAAAGGAACCGGTACCCGCAGGATACAGGCCGCCTCTGGCGGAACCGAACAAGCCTGCAAAGGCATCTTCATAGGGTTCCGCAAAATCGATGAACAGGCCTTCCGGCGCTTCGCCTTCCTCATGGCGGATATACTTATCCAACACACTGAGATCATACTGATAGTGGAACTCCCAACTGCCGGGTGAACGCAGGAAGATGGTGCCGGGCTCGAACTTTTCATGCCGCACCTCACCGGCCTGAATATAGGCAAAATGCCCGATCACGCAGTTGTGCACCGTGGTCAGGTCAACAGTACCAAAGGTGCCGATGAAACTGCCTTCTGTAGGTGCACCATGGATGTTTGCATAGGGCATGGCAACGGTATTGCGGATATGGAACTCTTCCGGCGATTCCGGTGAATGGGAATTGCTGTGCACGAGCGTGGTATCCAGAAAGCTGTTCCGGATGGTGATGATCTCATCGTGATAGAGCGGAATGGCCACATCGCCGCTTTGCCAGAGCTGCCCCTTTTTCTTGAGTTCATCCCCGCGGATGTCGCTTCGCATGAGCACCGAATGGCGCACCTTGCAGCGTCCGAGGAAGTAACTTCCCGACAGGCTGGAGTTATTGAACTGCAGATGGATGGGGTGATAGGTGCTCAGACCGTAACAGGCAAAAGAACAACCGCCGTAACGGTATTCCGCCATAACCCGCACATAGGGGCGCACGTCAAAACCGAGGCCGCGCAGGTTCACGTTTACCCGGTCAATAATGCGGTCGAGTAATAAAGCGAACAATTTCATGGGTTGCTTACAACTCCTTTCGGCATTGCGTCGGCCAGAGGGGGAGCAAACGCTGTGAATAAGGCACAGAGCCATGCAGGGCAAAGCCAGTGCCATCGGTCAATTGGGTAATATAGCGGGTTTCCGGCCCCAGTCAACCAAACGCAAATCACACTCCTGCGACATACAGTATTTACTGACATATAAAAAACAAAGCCCCCGGAGCAATAAGCTCCGGGGGCGAATTGTACAGTAGTAGCGTATGACCTAGTGACCGCCGCCGCCAACCAGACCGGAGGCAGCGAGGGAAAGTACAAGAATTTCAGCAATGACGAAGAAGGTGTACGCCTTGTCCTTGCAGCGCAGGTAGCCGGGAATGAGCACTGCGTAACAGACGATAGTCAGCAGTGCCAGCAGGGCGAGACCGATGAAGTTCATGAAGTCGCCCTTGCCCAGCAGAGCCACCCAGTTCCAGCCCTGAGGCGAATTGGTGGCGGCAAGGTAGTCGTTGATGCCGAGGTGCCAGTTGGCAACCACGGTCTCGATCGGCACGTGGGGCTCAAATACACCCAACACGTACAGAAGGTAGGAGATGATCATCATCAACAGGCCGGCATTAGCACCCTTTTCAAGAATGCTGGCGTAGAGCAACTGCTCCGGAGTGGCCTCGGTGGAAACGTTGCAAGCTTGTTCTTTGCTCATAATATCCTCCCGTTAGCCCAGAATACCGAGGCCAAGACCCTTATCAAGAGCCTTGAAACCGGCAAAGAAGAGAACGCCGATAACCATGTAGCGGATGAAGGTCGGCTTTGCGATGGCAAGCAGACGTACACCCACGAAGGAACCGCCCATCAGACCGATGATGGAAGGAATGGCCATCAGCGGGATAACGCAACCCTGGTTCAGGTAAATCCATGCAGCGGAGGTATCCGTGATGGACAGCAGGAACTTGGAGGTTGCCACGGACACCTTCAGCGGAGCGCCCATGAGCAGGTTCAGAACGGGGATGTTCGCCCAACCGGCGCCCAGACCGAACATACCGGCCATCAGACCGATGACGATGAAGAGCAGCAGACCGGGAAGCGTGCGATGGGTCTTCCAGTGGAATTCCTTGCCCGTGCCCTGATCCTTGTAGATGCCTTCGATGCCGAGTGCGAGGCCGATGGCGTCCTGCTTGGTCACGACGGGGTATTCGGAGTTCTTGGAGCAAAGCAGCAGCACTGCAATACCCATGATGGTGGCGCCCAGAGCGGTCTGGATGTAACGCGGATCAAGCGCGGACAGATACAGACCGAGCATGGCGCCGACAATGGCACAGGAAGACGCGATAAGCGCCACCGGCAAGGCTAGCCGCAAACTGGCGAGGTTACGCTTGAGCAGACCGGGACCGGCAGCCAGAGCGCCCGCCAGTGCAACCATAAGGCCGGCACCGCGCACGAAGTCGATGTGGAACGGGAAGAAGCCCGAGACAAGCGGCACGAACAGCACGCCGCCACCCACGCCCGCGAGCACCGCAATGATGCCGAGGACGAAACAGAAGAACAGCAGCACGACAGGCCAGAACCACCACGGCTTGCCGTCTGCACCAGGTACAACGCCCGCATCAGCGGCAGCGGACGCCATAGCCGCCACGGGAGAGGCGAAGACAATCGCGCTCACCCAGAGGCACAGGTTGGTAAAGAGATTCAGAACAGTTTTCAGCATTGATTTCCTCACATGACTAAGTTGACCTCTAACCCAAGTCACTTACTACGTTTGTCCGACCTAGTAGAATGTGAAAAATATGTCAATATGAAACAGGCATAACAAATAGCATCGATAGATATTATCTATAGCTATGTTTCACCACGTTGCCACATTATGAAATACAGAACTAAAACAGCATTTTATGCAAATACCATAACCCCTGCATTTACCATTGAATGAGAGTTAGCACATACTTACACGCTCTATCTACCACTCAACGGAAAAAACTTTCCCGCCCCCTTTAATAGATTGGGGCCCAGCGCTCGAAAGAAAACCCTTCGTCAGTTTGAAGAAAAAAAAGAGATTGTTCCAAACTGGAACAATCTCTTTTTCCTTGTCAGTCATCAGCAGTTCACCACCGCCGCCCTATTTGGGGATGATGGGGTGGTGGGCCGATTCATACACAGTCAGTTCGCGGGTGTGGCATATGCAGTTGTTTCCGCGGCCCAACGGCCCGGCAAGCTGCTGATATTGCATCGGGATAATGTTATTCCGCAGCAGCCCGTAGGCGTTCTCCGCCGGATACAGGGCGTGTGTGGAACCATGGCAGGCCTGACACATGATGGCCCCCATGTCGTCCTGCCTCTCACTGTACAGCTCTGCGGGATCGCCCGATGTCCACTTGTGTGCGGCAGAGGCATCCGCAGGCGGCGTGGAGAAGAAGTCATGGCAGACGGTGCAATCCGGTTCGCTCACCCAGGGAGAGCGGGCCTGCACATCCTCATAGGACTCTGCCACGCGGGGGGAGAGATAGGTCATCAGCTTGTCCACACCACGCTTGCCAAGCTCCTTTTCCTTCTTGAGCAGGCCAAGGGCGTGATCTTCCAACGTGCCGTGACAGTTCATGCAGGTAAGCCCCTTGGAGGCATGCACGCCACGCAACCCCTGCGTAAAACTGGCCCGCGCGGCCGGATGACAGCTCTTGCAACTGCGATCGTCCTTCTCGCCAAGATAGTTGGCGTGCCAGCCGTGCACAGCGGCAGAGAAGCCGATAAGCCCTTCCTGCCCTTCGGTGCCCAGCTTGGCTGAGCCATGACAACTCTGACAGAGAACGGGATTGCCCTTGGCAGCACGCTCCACCAGATCCGTTTTGTTGATCTTGTCATGAGCAGCCAGAATGTTCCCGGCCGTCTCATCCGACATGCCGGTCCTGTCAGCCACCCGCCAGCCGCCGTCATGGCAGTTCCGGCAGCCCCACTCCGTGGAAACAGGCACGGCCACCTGCGTTTCGGCCAGAAGCTCGCCGGATTCGTCACGCGCCTCCACCGTCAGCAGCGGATACGGATTGACCGAGCCGTCATTGTTGTAGGGCATGGCCGCCAGCCCGTGCACCACAAAGGCCCTGTGATCCTCATCCGGTGCGAACTGTCCCTCCATGGGGGCTCCGGCAAGGCCGTCCGGACCAATCCCCGCATTCTCGGGAAGATCAATGCCGAACAGGCTTGCAGCATGGTCCCAGAAGGTCACGTGTTTGGAGGGGGTCTCAAATCCCTTCTCCATGCGATAGCTCAGGGAAACGCCTTCGGTCAGCAGTTCCGGCGTATCATCACGCCGCAGCAACTGGGCCCGAACCGTCACCCCGGGGGGCTGCATGGTGAAACGGTCATTATTGTCTGAAATGGTCGTCATGCCCATGGTCGCCCACGCAACCAGCACATATTCCGCTTCATGCCTGTTAAACGCAGGAATGATGGTCGCCAGCGCCTGCGGCGAAACCGGGGCTGCGTCCGGCTCACGCTTCTGGATCACGTCGGCAATATAGGCGGCAAGGGCCAGTCGTTCCCCCTCGGTACCGAGGAAGGGTGGCATGAAGTTACGCAGTCTGCCCTGACCGGAAAGCTGGGCCTCAAGGCCCGTACGGGTCAGGGCGGCGGTCCGTGTTTCGGCAGAAAGCATGGGCCCGCCTATACTGTGACAGGCCAGACACTGCAGACGATAGAGTTCCTCACCTGCTGCGAGCAAATTCTGCGGGGTCACCTCGCGCAGCTTCACCCATTTTGCATGCTGCAAGGCTCCTTCCTGCCGGATAGTCGCAGTCTCGGACACCTTCACGGAATTGGACCATGTATGCCCGTGGATGAGGTAGGGACGACGCCCTGCCTCGCGTATCCATTCAAAGGTGCCCATGTGTCCCACCCCCGCCAGAACGAGCACGCCGACCAGCGCGGCACGGCAGGCCGTGGTGCGGATATGGGCCACAGCCAGGCCGCCCAGAATGATGGCCACCGTCAGAGGATAGAACACGCGCACCAGCTGCGGGGTCTGGGCAGACTTCTGCAGCACCATGGAAAACTGCGGTTCGGGCAGCGAAAACAGATACCAGAGGCCCGCAGGCAGCATGAGCAGAAACGGAATGCCCACCCAGCGCACGGCATAACGCACCATGCGCTCGCGGGTGCCTTCTTCCTTGATGCGTATGGCCGTTACCAGCGCAAAGAGTCCCGCGGCCATGAAGCAGATGGAGGTGCGCAGCGCCAGCGAGGGCCAGAAGGTGGGGTTGAAGAAGCCGTCCCAGAAGCGCTGCGTCTGCAGCCAGTCACCGGGCGTCAGCATGGAGGTGATGATACCGTTTATGACGAACAGGGACATGTAGGCGAAGAAGAAATAGAACCAGCCGAGAACCATGTGGTCACGGCGCGACATCTGCTTGAAGCGGTAATGATACAGCAGCAGGGCTACTATTTCGCACAGAAAGGCCACCCACTCGATGGCCCAGCCGAAGCCGTAGCTGTGCACCAGCGTGGATGTGGCCGCAGGCGAAAGCAGGCCGATGGTGAACCAGATGCCCACGCCGGTCATACCGCCGGCCACCATGGTCAACAGCAGGAAGAATTTGGTGTGCGCCTGCACATATTCGAGAATGCGGTTGTCGTTCTCACGCACAGCCTTGCGTTCGGTCAGGACAAGGAACAGGCCCCCGCCCACGGCAAAATGGGCAATGAACACGTGAAACACCGCCATGCAGGCGATGATGAAGCCGCCGGAAAGTTCGGGAATCCACCAGACCGGATATTCCATGACTAGCCCTCCCTGCCCGGGCGGAACGCCAGCCGGACCATGTAGAAGATGCACCAGAGCCCGCCGAGCAGGCTCACGAAAAAGAGAATCATCGGCGAGTAATCAGCATGCACGGGCAGGTCGCGTACGCTGAAATAGGGCTCAAGGTATGCCGAGCGTAACAGGGCCCGCACAAGCGACATGGCCAGCACGGTTGCCGTCAGCGCCACGGCCGTGGCCTTCACGCGGAAGCGCGCCGCGTAATGCAGCACCACGGCCACGCAGGCCAGTGCTATCGCCAGTGCGCCGGTGTAGAGGTCAGAGCCGCCAAGAAAGAGCGCACGGATACCAGCGGGCTGAGAACCGAGGAAGGCTCCGCCGACCAGCACCTGCATGCCGGTGCAGACCGAAAACCACATCATGCCGAACCGGATATGCGACGCAGCTTCGGATTCGCTCACAGTCCCCTTGGCGAGCCGATGCTCGAACAGCAGGGCCAGCGTCAGGCCGCCCACGGCCGCCGCAGCCAGCATGAAATGCATGTACCGGGGCAACAGCGAAGGATCGCCTGTGTTCAGCAGCAGCCCCTTCATGCTGCCGCCTCCGTTGCCGGCGTCCGCAAAATACGCCAACCACGCTTCTGGCTGCAGCATCATGGTCATGTTGTTGGCGAAGAGGAACCCCATGAACAGCAGCACGGCGCAGACCATGGCCAGAACGAGCCTGCTGTGCCGCCACACCTCATATTTATATCTGAAGGTGTACAACCCGGAATAGGCGATGATGGCGAGAAATACCACCGAGAGCCAGTAGCTCCCCATGAGGACGGAGCTGGTATAGAAAAATTGTCCGTAGAGCATCTGCGCAAACAACAGCGGCGCAACGCCGAAGTTCACTGTCAGAGCGAACAGTGTGGGAAGCGAACGGGAAAGCGTCCGCACTGCAGCATCGCTGCGAAAGGATACGGACCGGACAAGACACAGCAGGGCACCGCCTACGACGGCATTCATCAATAAAATATGCGCGGCAAAGGTGACTATCAGAAGCACCTCCAGCCAGCCCCACGCAACCGGAATTGCGTCCGGAGCAGGTATCAGATCTGCAGCAACCATCAAACTCTCCTTGCATTGCATCCGGCATGCCTTCGCCCGCACCGGCGCAGCCGCCTGATTCATGGCGTTGTATCGTCTTGGCCGTCTATAAACCGAACATGCCCTTCGAGTACACTATTTCCCCATACTCAATTGTGCTTTGGTGAACATCATTACAGAGCCCGCCTCGCCACGTTCCTGCCGACTGCAACGCCGCCCGCACCGCAACCCGCCTCAGTGCCCGCCTCCGGCTGCCACAGTAGCACAGCAGCTTGTTATTTTTCAGTAAACAGGGTAGGTGCCGCTGCATGTCCGGCTTGTTTTCCCACATCATGGAACGCACGGTCCTTGTAGAAGCTACTCCGTGGACGCTCTGGAAGGTTCTTACAGACCTTTCCGAGTACGGCACATGGAACGCCCTGTATCCGGAAGCCGCGGGCACAGTCCGTACCGGAGAAGACATCACGGCCTCCATGCGACTTGTCAGCGACAAGCCCATGCGGACAACGTTGCGCGTAGCTGTTGTGGAACACAGCAAGGAACTGGCGTGGACGGCAAGCTACGCATTTCCCGGCTTTCTTGATATGACGCACTGCTTTATCATTGCGCCTGTTGACCGTTACGGTTCACGCTTGACGCACGGCATCCGTGTCAGCGGCATTCTCACGCCACTGTATGCCAAAGCCCTGCGCAATGTGGCGGAACCCAATCTGGACCGCATGACGGCAACCCTGAAAGCCCGAGCGGAAGCCCGCAGATAACGGGCCCCCCGCCACCTGCCCTTTCCCCGGCGGAACGGCAGTGTGCGCCACAGAACACGGCCCCTCATGGCCCCTATTCGCCCACAAGGATTTTGCGCGAATGAAGAAAACCCTGCTTCTGTTCGACATAGGCAACACCAACGTCAAAATAGGTATGGCAGACCAGACCGGCCTGACAACCTCGTACGTCTTGCCCACAGACCAGCACCAAACCCCTGATTCCATTGGCCTGCGCCTGATGGATATTGTCCGCCACGCGGGATTCGCGCCTGACGAAATCGAAGCCTGCGTAGGCAGTTCCGTCGTCCCCAGCTTCGACCCCATCATCCGCGACGCGCTGGCAAGATATTTCGGCAAAAGACTGCTTCTGGCACCGGGAGATATTCCCGTACCGCTGGAAAACAGGTATACTCATCCCGAGCAGGTGGGAGCGGACAGACTTGTGGCGGCATTTGCCGCGCGCAGACTCTATCCCGAACCCCGCTCGCTTGTTTCCGTGGACTACGGCACCGCCACCACCTTCGACTGCGTGGAAGACAACGCCTACCTCGGCGGCCTGATCTGCCCCGGCGTCAAGTCGTCCGCAGGCGCTCTTGCCTCGCGCACGGCAAAACTGCCGCGCATCAGTCTGGAAATTTCCGGCGACATGCCCGTGGTGGGCAGAGATACGTCCACCAGCCTGAACCACGGCTTCATCTTCGGCTTTGCCGCCATGACGGAGGGAATCTGTCAGCGGCTCGGCAACGTGCTGCAGGGTCCCATGCAGGTGGTGGCCACGGGCGGGTTCGCCCAGTCCATCGCACGCGTTGCCTCGTGTTTTGACCATGTCAGGCCCGACCTTCTGCTGGAGGGCCTGCGCCTTTTATACATGGAAAGCGGCATCAAGGAATAACCTCAGACGGCGACCTTTCCGCCGGAACGAGACAGAAAGGGCGGTAACCACCGCGTGACAAGGAGAGTGAACATGAGCACCATCGTTTCCGTTTGGGCGAGAGAAATTTTGGACTCCCGTGGCAACCCCACCGTTGAAGTGGAGGTTTCCCTGGAATCCGGTCATTCCGGACGTGCCGCCGTCCCCTCCGGGGCCTCCACCGGCTCCCGTGAAGCGCTGGAACTGCGCGACGGCGACAAGAGCCGCTACATGGGCAAGGGCGTGGAAAAGGCCGTTGCCAACGTTGTGGGCGAACTGGCTGAAGCCGTGATCGGCCTTGATGCAACCCGTCAGGTGAACATCGACAACATCCTGCTGGACGTGGACGGCACCGAAAACAAGGACCGCCTCGGCGCAAACGCCATTCTCGGCGTTTCCCTTGCCACCGCCCGCGCCGCTGCCAGCTTCCTCGGCCTGCCGCTGTACCAGTACCTCGGCGGCGTAAACGCCAAGGTGCTGCCCGTTCCGCTGATGAACATCATCAACGGCGGCGAGCATGCCCCCAACAACCTCGACATTCAGGAATTCATGATCATGCCCGTAGGCGCTCCCACCTTTGCGGAAGCCCTGCGCATGGGTGCGGAAACCTTCCACACCCTGAAGAAGCTGCTTGCCAAGGACGGCCACGTGACCTCCGTGGGCGACGAGGGCGGCTTTGCCCCCAACCTTGCCAACCATGACATGGCCTTCCAGTACATCATGCGCGCCATCGAAGAAGCAGGCTACGTTCCCGGTCAGGACATCGCGCTCGCCATCGACGCCGCAGCCTCCGAGTTCTACAAGGACGGCAAGTACGTGCTGAAGGGCGAGAACAAGATTCTCACCTCCGCCGACATGGTGGACTACCTTGGTGAATTCACCCAGAAGTACCCCCTCATCTCCATCGAAGACGGTTTTGCCGAAGGCGACTGGGAAGGCTGGAAGCTGCTGACCGACGCCGTTGGCGATGCCGTGCAGCTGGTGGGTGACGATATCTTCGTGACCAACCCCGACATCCTTGCCAAGGGCATTGATGAAGGCGTGGCCAACTCCATTCTCATCAAGCTGAACCAGATCGGCACCCTGACCGAAACCCTCGACACCATCGAAATGGCCAAGCAGGCTGCTTACTCCACCATCATCTCCCACCGTTCCGGCGAAACCGAAGACCACTTCATCGCCGATCTCGCCGTGGGCCTGAACGCCGGCCAGATCAAGACCGGTTCCCTGTGCCGCAGCGACCGTCTTGCCAAGTACAACCAGCTGCTCCGCATCGAGGAAGACCTTGATGACGACGGCATCTACTTCGGCCCCTTCATGGCCTCCCACTTCGGCCTTTCCGACGACGAATAAGCCGGACAGGATACGACAGAATACAAAAGGCCGGAGCGGTTACGCTCCGGCCTTTGCTACTGACAAAGCTTTTTAAGTTTTTCTCTCCGACGGGCAGAGAGTTTACCCCGCTTCGCTCTCATCATCCGTAAGCCCCCCGGACTCGGCTAACGACGGAAGCCCCCCGGCGCAAGCAAGGCTATTCTGTTTTTGGGCTTCAGCCCCTAACAAACAGACGATTGCCCTAAGTAATGCCGCCCCAACTTCTCACCCACCAAGCAAAGACGTTTCAAGTTTTTTCCAAACTTCATCTGAAACATTACAAGCCTACGTGCTGGCATTGCCATGAAGACCTCGCTGGCAGATATGCTGAACGAAGTATGGCATAACAACAAGACCAGACCTTCTCGCGACTGCAGTCCCTAGGGTTTGCGCTTGTTGTCGCTCTCGTTTTGTCTGCTTTTTCCCGGAATCACGTTAGCCTCAATAACCAAGTAAAAACGGGACCACAAATACTGGCCCAGCATCACGCCGATGACATTGGCAAGAACGTCTGCCCATGAAGCAAGGCGCCCCGGTATAATGGACTGAAGCCCTTCAAGACAAAGGCCGAGAATCATGACGACAACCGGAATCAGGAGTCTCCTGTTTCGGCCGGTTACGCTTGCGTTGAGTACAAAGGTAACCCATCCGAACGCAATGGCGTGGTAGCCTTTGTCTTGGTTGAGTTCCGAGCCGGGAGTTGTGCTTGGGTTAAGATATAGAAAGCAGAGTGTTGTTAGTGAAAGGATTGCTAACAAAGTCACTGCAGCCCTTGGGATGCGTAGGGGCCAGGGCTTCGAGTCGGTATGTGGAGTAGGATAAGCGCCTCCCGTGCGAGGTGCGATTTTTGGAGTCTGGCTAGCCATTGACGAGTAACTTTCCGTTTCGGTGCATCTGTGCCTCATGTGAGTGAGAGATCTACTAGAGCGCTATCATACGATCGGCGGCGCCCTCTCCGCTTGCAGTTAAATTACCGTTAGTGGAGATGTTCAACTGGGTGTTGCCGTTTACATCTTCGCTCACCAAAAGATATTTGTCTATGTGTGCGTAAAGGTTAGCCGCCTTCCCAGCCTGATTTGCCATCTTGGCGGCCTGAGGGGCGTATTGTACCCCAGCGGCTCCAACCTCCGGCAATGCGGCAATCTCAACCATGGCGCTATTGATGTTCGCCACGGTATCCAGCGGGTTATCCACTGCAGCCTGCGCCTTAGTGCCGGACTTGTTCAACCCATACGCAGCGGCGGCAAAGGGGAGAAGAAACACGAACAGCCCCAGCGGGTCATTTGCATTCACCGGATCATCAACGCAGTAGTCCCACAGATCATGATCGCCACCCGTGTCGCCCAACGGATCGCGGGCGGTGAAAGCGCATCAGTGCAGAGATGTAAAATCATGAAAAGAGGCCACGGGAAGAGGCCTCTTTTCATGATTTTTATTTCTTGTTCCCCTTTCTGCCTAGCGTCATAACAAGCAGGAATACCCCAACTGTTATAAATGCATAAGGAACCCAAGGCTCTAAGGGCATGTTTATATGATAAGGGTGCTCGGCCAGGCTCTGTCTCACTCCCTCCACAACCAATAATACCCCAACAACTCTCAATTCGAACTGCGCTTTCACAAAACCGAACTCACTTCTTGCTTCTAGCCAGCCAGATGTACGCCAGCAAACAAACGCCTGCGGCAATGAAAATATGACTTGCCCACAATGGGATCGGAATACCCGTTCTGGTGTACATGCGCCCTGTTAAAGACCCCATCAATCCCAAAACAATCAGGATGCCGCATATAATCCACTCAGAGAGTTTAACTCTCCTCATTTATTGCCTCCTTGAAAACGTTTCGCGTAATTCAGGAGTATACTCTTGCAATTTACTTAATCCAGCCCCAATCACACCGGCCTTACTGGGCTCATATGGCCCCTCGACAAGATAACTGCTAACAAAGTCACTACCTGCAGTAATGCCACTAGCCAGCCCCGCCGGATTCCCCATGACCTTGTTTGCCACATCAATACCTTTGTTACGCACGGCTTGAGCAGCCGCCTTCCCTGCCTGAGTTGCCATCTTGGCGGCCTGAGGGGCGTATTGTACCCCAGCGGCTCCAACCTCCGGCAATGCGGCAATCTCAACCATGGCGCTGTTGATGTTCGCCACGGTATCAAGCGGCTTATCCACTGCAGCCTGCGCCTTAGTGCCGGACTTGTTCAACGCATCCGCAGCAGCGGCGGCCACCTTTGTGCCGCCGTAGCCAAGCATGGTCGCCCCCGCCATACCGCCGACAAAGGGGAGAAGAAACACGAACAGCCCCAGCGGGTCATTTGCATTCACCGGATCATCAACGCAGTAGTCCCACAGGTCATGATCGCCACCCGTGTCGCCCAACGGATCGCGGGCGGTGAAACGGCCCACGAAGGGGTCGTAATCGCGGTAGCCGAAACGGACAAAACCGGTGTAGCGATCCGGCAGGCCTCCGGCGAAGCCGATGGGCATGTAAAGCCACTCGTTGGAGTCGCTTAAGACGTTGCCGAAGCTATCATACACGATTTCCTTTATCAATTACCCGCTTTGCGACCAAACCGCCCTGAGGGAGCCCACCTGATCGTAGCCGAGCTGATAGGTTGCCGCCTCGCTGGTCCCTCTACCCATGACCGTTCCGGCGTGGCTGTCCACCAGCGTTACCGCCTCGGGGAGCCGCCCTGCTCCGTAATGGAAGTGGTATGAAAGCCCGCGAATGTGGTCGTGGTATGTCGCAAGCCGGATGGCATCGAGCCAGACGAAGCTCTCGGAACTCTCGCCGGTGAGGAAACTCGCCACGGGGCCGAGCGCAGTGCCGTAACGGTAATCCACCTGCGAACCGTCAGGCAGGCGGACGGAATCCAGACGGGTGTCGTTGCCGTAAAAGCAGTACAGGTTCTTCCTGCCCCGCTGACGACAGCGCAACGCCCCCGCGGCATCGTAATAGAAACGGACATCGCCCGCTGAGAGCAGCCTGCCGTCGGAACCGTACACGAACCGGCGTTCGCCCCCACCCCATGCCAGTCTGTCGCGTACGCGCTGGCCCGCCCCGTTGTACTGATACGACTCCGTCAACCTGCCGTTGCGATGCACGCTCACCAGCCTGCCGTCCGCATCATAGGCGTAGGCGTAATGGCACGACATGCCCCCCATTGTTTCCAGCTTTTCCCGCAGCTTCCCGTTTTCGCCCATGGTCAGGCGTACGGAAGGTCCGCATTGCGGAGGCGTAGCGCACGCCCGTCGCTGATCCGCCCAATTCCCTACCTCCCAGCCTGCCGTCTGCCACCCTCCCCGCTGTCCGGTCTGCCCTCCGGACATGAGAACGGCAGGGTTGCCCCTGAACGCCTGTACCTGATTCTGTCGTGTCGTGTGCATATCTCGCTTCCCTTGCATATGGTTTCACCGGTTCGCCTTGCAGCGTCCCGAAGCACCAATACACAACCACGTACAGCACATTCAATACAATACAGCTCAATTCCCTTTCAAAACAGAAAGCCATCACCCTCACCCCCTAAGACTGTCGCACCATACTTAAACTGGCGCTGTAGTTCCGGAAGGAAAAGCACAGAAACAAAAGAAGGCCGGAGCGTTAACCGCTCCGGCCCTTTCACATTGCAAATACAATCGCCCGCTACTGCAGAATCCCCTTGCCGTCGCCGTCCCAGGCGTCCCAGTCATCGCGGGGGGCGTCTTCCACAACCTCTTCGGCCATGATGCCCTGATACTGCACAAGCCCGCGCTCCCAGTCCACGCGGGAGATGATGGCCTTGGACAGCTCGTCCAGCCCGTCGCCGCTGCGGGCACTGATGGGAATGGCCTGCGGATAGGAATAGCGCATGGCCTGACGGGCCTCCTCATCCAGCGTATCCCACTTGTTCAGGATGAGAATGGAGGGAATGTCGTGCAGGCCCAGTTCGTTCAGAATGGATTCCACCGCGGCAATCTGCTTGTCCACTTCGGGATGTCCGGCATCGGCCACATGCAGCAGCAGGTCTGCGGCTTCCAATTCCTCAAGGGTCGCCTCGAACGCTTCCTTGAGTTCCTTAGGCAGGCTGCGGATGAAGCCCACGGTGTCGGTAAGGATAAGCTCGCGCTCCTGCGGAAAGCGGAGCCTGCGCGTGGTCGGGTCCAGCGTGGCGAAGAGCTTGTTCTCCGCCAGCACGTCGGAGTTGGTCAGCGTGTTCAGGGTGGTGGACTTGCCCGCGTTGGTGTAGCCCACCAGCGCGGCCACGGGCACGCGAGCCTTGGCGCGGCGGTCGCGGGCGTAGGAACGCTGCTTGCTGAGCGTCTTCAATTCACCCTTGATACGGGCGATTCGGTCACGAATCTTGCGGCGGTCGGTTTCCAGCTTGGTTTCACCGGGACCGCGTCCGCCGATGCCGCCCATAAGCCTGTCCATGGCGCGGTTTTTCCCCACCAGACGGGGCATGGTGTACTGCAGCTGGGCCATTTCCACCTGCAGCTTGCCCGCGCGCGAAGTGGCGTGCTGGGCGAAAATATCAAGAATGAGCTGGGTGCGGTCCAGCACCTTGCGCTCTGTGGCATCCGTCAGGTTGCGCAACTGGGCGGGCGAAAGCTCTCCGTCAAACACGACAAGCCCCGCATTACCCTGCAAGCACAGCACTTCAAGCTCTGCCAGCTTGCCCTTGCCCATGATGAACTTTGGGTTCACCTGCGGCACACGCTGGATGATCTGCCCAACCACGGCAATGCCTGCGGTGCGGGCCAGTTCGCGCAACTCGTCCAGATACGATTCCTGCACGTTGCGCGGCTGGGTGCTCACGCTCACCAGCACGGCACGTTCACCATCCCCGTCTGCCACACGGGCATCGGTAAGGGCACGGGCCATTTCATCTTCCAGCGCTTCGGTCTGGGCGTTGAAGTCCACCTCAACGCGATCCCACGCCACCATATCGTGCACGGTGTAGGGCTTGGGCCCGTCGGGAAGCACCTCGCCCTTGCGCGGCGCGCGGCGGCTGACGGAAGACATATCCGCCTCGGCATCGGCAGTCTCGCCTTCTTCCGAACGGGTGGGCACAAGGTGGGCATACTGAAAGTGCGCGGGCGAGCCGAATTCGTCCAACGTGAGCACGCCCACGGAGTCGAGACGCAGGAACAGCATATCCATCAGGTCTTCCTGAGAAAGCGCAGTGTCCGTCAGGTGGGTATGCATGAGGCGCAGGCCGCGCAGACGCCCCGTACCCAGACGGGCGCGCGGCAGCTCGGGAATATAGATGGCGCCGGTATCACCCACGATGACCAGTTGCGGCCTGCCCTGGCGGTCGATGAGCAGACCTATCTGCCGGGCGACGCTGGCGGACAGCGCGGCAAGCTCGCGTGCCTGTTCGGGTGTGTAGCCGCCCTGAGCCGGATAGCGACGGGTGTACAGACGCTGCAGCGCCTTGAGCTGACTGGGCTTGAGCCCTTGCGTGTTGCCGAGAACGGAAGCTATGGCGTGCTCCTTCTGGAACGTGTTGCGGATAATGGAGAAACGAGTCCGTTGCTCCTGAAATGCACGAACGCTCCGCAGGCGGGGATATCCCTGCCTGCGGAGACGGTTACGTCAATGCCTTTGCAATTCCGGCATGGCCGGATTGCCGCTACGCCGTCTTGGAAGACAGGTAGTCGGTGATCATGCGGTCGTAGGTCGAGGTGCGCTCAAAGGTCTTGGCGGCCATGCGGCGGCGGAATTCCAGCCCCACACGCATTTCGTTGGCCTTGAGTTCGGCGGATACCTCGGCATAGTCTGCCGGATCGGGCAGCACCAGCATGCTGTGGAAGTTCTTGGCCGTAGCGCGGAGCATGCAGGGACCGCCGATATCGATTTCCTCGATGGCAGCCTTGAGGTCCAGCCCCTTACGGGCAGCCTCGGCAAAGTTGTAGAGGTTCACCACGATGAGATCAAAGGCGACGATGCCAAGTTCCTTCAGCGTGGAAAGATGCTCGGGGTTGTCCTTGTCGGCAAGGATACCCGCATGAATGTGCGGGTGCAGCGTCTTGACGCGTCCGCCAAGGATTTCCGGGAAACCGGTCACCTTGCTCACGGGCGTGACCTTCAGCCCCGCCTCGGTAAGCATGCGTGCCGTGCCGCCGGTGGATACCAGCTCAACGCCGTTCTCGTGCAGGAAGGTGGCAAACTCCACCAGCCCGGACTTGTCGGTAACGCTGAGCAATGCTCGTTTAATGGGCAAAAGGTCCATTGCGTCCTCCATATATGCACAGTTCAATGGTATCCGTGGCTTGCCAGAATACAGGGCCGATGGCAAGCCCGCCCGTTGCGCCGGGAGAAAACCGGCGTTCGAACCAGCCTCCCCCTCTTCTGTACCACAGCGGGCACACCGTGACGAGACAAAAGCACACGGACAGGCTACCGCCAAAAGGCTGACTCACCTGCGGCGGCAAACCACCACAACAGACATCAACCCACCGGAATTGCTTGGCGCACAGCAGCAAATCATCTCTGGCTCGGGCTTTGCAAACCGGCTGGCATGGACCTGTTCAACTTCAATACGACAGAATTTTTCAGCTTCGTGCTGACCTTCATGCGCCTCAGCCTTGTGGTGTTCATGCTCCCCGTCTTCGGCGGAGAAAGCGCCCCCAAGACAGTCAAGGCGGCACTCTGCATCGTGCTGACGCTGGCGCTCTTTCCTTCGCTTGCCGTCAAGGGACAGGCCATGCCCGAACACCCCTTCGACCTCATCAGAATCATGGCTTCCGAGGCGGTTCTCGGACTGGTGCTTGCCCTTGCGGTGGAGTTCATCTTTGCGGGCATCCAGACCGGCGGGCAGATTCTCGGCTTCCAGATGGGCTTTACCATGATCAACGTGGCCGACCCGCTGACAGGGACCACGGTTTCCATCACCTCGCATTTTCTCTACCTCGTTTCCCTGCTCACCTTCATGACCCTGAACGGCCACCTGTACATGCTGAGCGCGCTGGCCCAGACCTTTGAGGCAATCCCCCCGGGACAGCTTGTCATCGGTCCCGCCATCGTGCACCAGATCCTCGACCTTTCCGGCATCATGTTCTCGCTGGCGGTCAAGATCGCCGCGCCGGTCATGGCTGCGCTCTTCCTGGTCGAACTGGCCCTTGCCCTCATGGGGCGCGCTGCCCCCCAGATGAACCTGCTGCAACTCGGCTTTCCCCTGAAGATCGGCGTGGGCTTCTTCTTCATGGGCCTTCTCTTCACCATCATGTCGCGACGCATCGGCGACTTCATCATTGAGATAGGCCCGCTGTTCGGCCATCTCATTGACGCCATGTCACCGCTCGCCAGATAGGGAGGCTGGGCACCATGCCGCAAAAAGACCCGAGCAGAACAGAAACAGCGACACACAAACGTCGCAAGAAAGCCAGAAACAAAGGCAATGTTCCAAAATCACAGGAATTGGGCAAGGTGGTCTCCGTTGTTGCGGGCATGTACGGACTGTATGCATGGCTGGGCGTCATCTATGACAGCATGCACAAGATCATGGTCCGCTTCATGCGGGACAGCATAACTTTCAACGTCACGCCGGAAAGCATCTACGGACTCATGCAGTGGCTTTCCATCGAACTGGCCAAAATGCTGCTGCCGCTGCTCATCTTCATCGCCTTTCTGGCCTACCTGAACATGCGCCTGCAGGTGGGCAAACTCTGGACCACGGAAGTATTCAAATTCAAGGGCCTGCAATTCAACATCATAAAAGGCCTCAAGCGTATGTTCGCATCGCCCCAGACGCTTATCAGGCTGGGAAAGAGCATACTGCAGGCCGCCGCCATCGGCATTGCTCCCTATCTCGTGCTCAAGGCGGAGATGCATAATTTTCTCCCGCTCTATTACAAGGATGCCATGGGGCTCAGCGTGTACATGCTGGAAACCAGCCACCGCATGGTGCTGTATGCCCTCGTTCCCATGGTCCTCATCGCCTTTGGCGACCTCTGGTATAGCCGCTGGGATTATGAAGAAAACCTCAAGATGACCAAGGATGAAGTCAAGGACGAACGCAAGCAGGCGGAAGGCGACCCCAAGATCAAGGCCGAACAGCGCAAGAAGATGATGCAGGTCATGATGCGCCGCATGATGCAGGACGTTCCCAAGGCCGACGTTGTCATCACCAACCCCACGCATATTGCCATAGCCATACGATACGACGCTCTGGAAGCCCCTGCCCCCCGCGTTCTGGCCAAGGGTGCCGATCACGTCGCGGAGAAAATCAAGGAAATCGCTCGCGAACACGGCATTCCGCTCCGGGAAAACGTCCCGCTGGCACGTGCCTTGTATAAGTCGGTGGAAGTAGGGGACATGATTCCCGAGGATCTGTACAAGGCCGTGGCATCCATCCTCGCCAGCCTGCACAAATTCAAAGGAAAAAGAAGCAGTTAAGAGCGCATGACTGCTCCTGCACGGAACACACTCGCTATCCACGGAAGGTGTCGGAAAAATGGCTAAAGCAGAAATCACAGCACCGAAAATCAATTACGAACGGTTTGCCAAGCACGGCGACATACTGCTGGCAGGTGGCGTGGTCACCATTCTGTTCGTGATGCTCGTGCCCCTGCCCACCTTCTTTCTGGACATCATGCTCAGCCTGAGCATTTCGCTGGCGCTCATCATTCTGGTGACCTCCATGTTCATGCTCTCGCCGCTGGAA
Source organism: Desulfovibrio mangrovi (assembly GCF_026230175.1). Lineage (NCBI taxonomy): Bacteria > Pseudomonadati > Thermodesulfobacteriota > Desulfovibrionia > Desulfovibrionales > Desulfovibrionaceae > Desulfovibrio > Desulfovibrio mangrovi. Next base: position 3,297,533 of record NZ_CP104208.1, on the reverse strand, counting down.
TTTTCCATCTTCCCCTCCCTGCTCCTGGTGAGCACCCTGCTCCGCCTTGCGCTCAACGTGGCCTCCACAAGACTCATTCTGCTGCACGGTGATGAGGGCACAAGCGCCGCCGGTTCGGTCATCCAATCCTTCGGTGAGTTCGTGGTGGGCGGCAACTACGTCATCGGCGCGGTAATTTTCTGGATTCTCTTCATTCTCAACAAGATGGTCATCACGGCGGGTACCACGCGTATCGCGGAAGTGGCAGCCCGCTTCACCCTTGACGCCATGCCCGGCAAACAGATGGCCATTGAAGCCGACCTGAACGCCGGCCTCATCGACGAAGAAACCGCCAACAACAAACGCGACATCATCCGCCGCGAAGCCGACTTCTACGGCGCCATGGACGGTGCGGGCAAATTCGTTCAAGGGGACGTGACCGCAGGCCTGCTCATCACGCTGGTGAACATCATCGGCGGCATCCTCATCGGCATCGTGCAGAAGGACATGCCGTGGCAGGACGCGCTCACCACCTACACCCTGCTCACCATCGGCGACGGTCTTGTAGCCACCATCCCCTCGCTCATCATCTCCACCTCGGCGGGTATCATCGTGTCCCGCGCCGCCGCAGAAGCCAAGATGGGTGAAGAATTCATCGGCCAGTTGACCTTCAACTCCCGCGCACTCAAGCTGGTGGCATTTGTGCTTATCGTCTTCGCACTGGTTCCCGGCATGCCCTTCCTGCCCTTCATGCTGTTCGCAGCCGGTCTCTTCTTCATCTCCAAGCTGGTCAGCGACTCCAGCGACGGCGTCGCCGAACGCACCGGTGCCAAGAAGGGCGGCAAGAGCGGCTCCAAGGCTGATTCCGCAAGCCTCGACACGCCTGAAGAAGTGCAGGCCCTGCTGCCGCTGGACGCTCTGGAGCTGGAAGTGGGCTACGGCCTCATCCCGCTGGTGGACGAAGAACAGGACGGCAACCTGCTTTCCCGCATCCGTTCCATCCGCAGGCAGTTTGCCCTGGATGTGGGCGTGGTGGTTCCCTCCCTGCACCTGCGCGACAACCTGCAACTCAAACCCGGCCAGTATTCCGTACTGGTGAAGGGCAACGTCGTGGCCGGAGCGGAAATCCTCATCGACCACTACCTCGCCATGGACCCGGGCGATGCAAAGCACCATATCAAGGGCATAGAAACCCGCGAACCCGCCTTCAACCTGCCGGCCCTGTGGATTCCGCAGAGCCAGAAGGAAGAGGCCATGCTCGCAGGCTATACGGTGGTGGACCCCTCAACGGTCATCGCCACCCACCTTACGGAAGTGTTCAAGCGCCACCTGTCCGACTTCCTCGGCAGACAGGAAGTGCAGAGTCTGCTCGACAACCTTGCCAAGCACGCCCCCAAGGCTGTGGAAGAGCTGGTTCCCGGCATCCTTTCCCTTGGCGTGGTGCAGAAGGTGCTGCAGAATCTGGTGCGCGAGAACGTGTCCATCCGCGACCTGCTCTCCATCGTCGAAACGCTGGCGGACTACGGCCCCGGCATAAAGGATCCCGACACGCTTACGGAATACACGCGCGAACGCCTCGCCCGTACCATCGTCAAACCCTACATGGACAGCAACAGCGTTCTGCCCATCATTACGCTGGACCCCTCGGTGGAAAAGACCGTACAAGAGGCCATCCGGCGTTCCGACGGCGGCTCGTATCTGGCGCTTGATCCGGCAACGGCACAACGCCTCATTCAGGCCGTCAACCAGAGCGTGGAAAATGCCGTGGGCACGGACGGCCAGCCCGTACTGCTGACCTCTCCGGTGGCCCGACCGCATCTGGCGCAGCTGCTCATCCGCTTCCTGCCGACGGTACCCGTCATTTCGCAGGCGGAAATTCCCTCTGACATCAGGCTCACTTCCGTGGGCAGCGTAGGATTGAAGTAATGCAGGTCAAGACATTCACAGGCCCGGACACCAAGACGGTACTTGCCCGCATCAAGCAGGAGATGGGGCTTGAGGCAGTCATTCTCTCCAAGCATGAGGGATGCGACGAAAGCGGCCCGTGGTGCGAAATGACTGCCGGTCTGGAACGTCCGGCATCGGCTGTCAAAAAAATGGATTCCGGCAATGGCAACGGCAATGGCGCCCCTGCCGGATGGGGCGAGTGGCACAGGGAGTGGAGCGAAATCCGCGAGCACCTTCTGGCCCTCATGAAGCCGGGCATCCAGCTGGATGAACTGGCCCCGCGGCAGCGGGTAGCCCTTGAGTACCTTGAGCGCGAAGGGGTGGACAACAGCGTTCTGCTCTCCCTGTTCCGCCGCATGCACAAGAACCCCGATCTTTCCGTACTGGTCCCGCTTTCCGAGATGCTCCCCGTTCGTCCGTGGGGTGAAGAGCAGTGGCGCGGGCAATGCCACGCCGTGTCCGGCCCGTTCGGCGCAGGCAAGACCAGCACCCTCATCCGCATGGCCATCAGCCTGCGCAGCCGCCGTCCCGACATGCGCATCTGCATCATCAACGCCGACTGCGAACGCGGCAACGGCCGTCTGCTGCTCAAGCACTACGCCGAGCTTTCCGACATGTCCTATCTGGAAGCGGGCGACCCGGTCAGCTTTGCCAACGCACTGCGGGAAACCCGCGAATACGACAAGGTACTCATCGACCTGCCCGGACTGGGCAGAAACGACACCTTTGCCAAGCTTGAAGAAAAACTGGGACTGCGCACCGCACGCGACCTTGCCGTGCATCTGGTACTGGCACCCTCGTATGCGCCCGCCCAGCTTTCAACCTTTGTACGTCAATATGTAACCGACTGTCCGGGAAGCATTATCTGGACGAAACTGGACGAAGCCTGTACTTTTGGTGCATTGGTATCGTTAGCAGCATCGTCCGGATTGCCGGTTTCCGCTCTCTCGTTCGGGCCGGGTTTGAAGAATACGCTTACTGCCGCACGCGACGTCATGCTCTGGAGGCTTTTGTTCAAGCATCAGCTCCCCTGTGACGCAGACACCCGCAACGGCTTGTAATCTTACGGAGTTCACGCACAATGAAGGGCGACTTTCCTCTGGTTTTTTCGATTACCTCCGGCAAGGGAGGCGTGGGCAAGACAAACCTTTCTGTCAACCTTGCCTGCAGCCTCGCCCGTTCCGGAAAGAACGTGGTGCTGCTTGATGCCGACCTGGGCCTTGCCAACGTGGATGTCCTTCTGGGCATGACCCCGAGCAAGAACCTCTTCCATCTGTTCCACGAAGGTGCCAAACTCGACGACATCCTCTTTGACACGCCCTACGGTTTCAAAATCCTGCCCGCTTCTTCCGGCATGAGCGAAATGCTTTCTCTCAGCACCGGACAGAAGCTGGAACTGCTGGAAGCCATGGACGCGCTGGAGGACAAGGTAGATTACCTGATCGTTGACACCGGCGCAGGCATCAACGACAACGTATTATATTTCAACCTTGCAGTGCAGGAACGCATTGTCGTTCTCACGCCGGAACCCACCTCGCTGACGGATGCTTACGCCCTCATCAAGGTGATGAAGCTGAACCACGGCGTGGAACACTTCAAGGTGCTGGTGAACATGGCCCCCGATCCCAAGACCGCCAAGGAAATGTACACGCGGCTCTATGCAGCCTGCGACCATTTCCTCTCCGGCGTTTCGCTGGATCTGCTGGGCTTCATCCCCCGTGACCCGGAAGTCCGCAAGGCAGTGGTGAACCAGCGCCCCTTCTGCGCCAACCCGAACGGAGGCCCAGCCTGCACCGCAGTGCAGCAGGTGGCGAAGACAATTCAAAACTGGGAAGTATCGGCCAACCTTGATGGAAATATCAAGTTCTTCTGGAAAAAGCTCCTCTTCAGGCAATAGTCCTGCAGGCGGCAAAGAGCCGTGGGAACTGCTTGAATCTGGTGCCGTTGCCTGGCCGGACATGTCTCCCCGCCAGCAGGAGTCCGTTGTCCGGCACTATGCGCCCAAGATCAAGTTCCTTGCCCTGCGCCTGAAAGCCAAACTACCCAAGAACGTGGAGCTTGGCGAACTCATCAGCGCAGGCACGCTCGGCCTCATGGAATCGCTTGGCAAATTCGATCCCAAGATGGGCATCAAGTTCGACACCTATGCGGAAAGCCGCATACGTGGCGCCATGCTTGACGAATTGCGAAGGCTGGACTGGTTCCCCCGCAGCCTGCGCCACAGAGTGCGGCAACTGGAAGAAGCCATACACAAAATAGAAAGCGACAAGGGCCGCGTTCCCACGGAAGAGGAACTGCAACAGGCCACCGGACTTGATGAAAAAGAAGTCCGTATAGGGCTTGAGGCCCTACAGAATCAGCTTTGCCTGAGCCTTGACGCCATTCAGGAGACCTTTTCCACTGAAGGACGCGACTCCATTGACGGAGAACCTTTTCAGGCTACTGCACTACAGGAACTGATTGAAAGGGTTGCATCACTTATCGATCAATTGACACCTAGGGAAAAGCTGGTATTGTCACTCTATTATAGTGACGAATTAAATATGCGTGAAACCGCCGAAGTTATGGGCATAACCGAAGGTCGTGTATCGCAGTTGCATACTCAGGCCCTGCAGCGGTTGCGCCGGGAATTCCATACATCGTATGGCACCACCGAGAGCATCTAACGTTTTTTAAGGAGTTCCGCATGGCTTTCGATCCCAATATGCGTGTTCTTGTCGTTGACGACTTCTCCACCATGCGCAGAATCGTAAAGAACATCCTGCGCCAGCTCGGCTTCACCAACATTGTTGAGGCCGACGACGGCACCACCGCGTGGGAGACCCTCAACAAGGATAAGATCGACTTCATCATTTCCGACTGGAACATGCCGAACATGACCGGCATCGAACTGCTTCGCAAGGTCCGCGCCAGCGAAGAATTCGGCGACCTGCCGTTCCTCATGGTCACGGCGGAAGCCCAGCAGGAAAACATCATTGAAGCGGTGCAGGCAAAGGTTTCGAACTACATCGTCAAACCTTTCACCGCCGAAACCATGAAGCAGAAAATCGACAAGATTTTCCCCTAGGCCAAATGCCCTCCGCTCCGGCGGAGGGCTGCCCTGTGACCATATTCGCCCATGGCAGATGAAGATCTTTCATTAGACGGCCTCTTTTCTGAGAAAGCGCAGCTCGACACCGAAGAGCTGAGCGTGCCGGATAATGGCGGAAGCGCGCCTAGCGAAGACAAGGTCGAGCTGGACCTTGAAGATGCCCCCTTCCTTGACGATGACGATGAAGAGGAAGAGGCGGCTCCCCCACCGCCGACCGCTTCGGAACCGGTCAGCCTTGAACTCTCCACGGAAGCAAAGCCCAACGCCCTGAAGGCGTTGCTCGGCAACAAAAAGATAGTTATCTCTCTTGCAGGTGCGGGCGTGCTGTTGCTCGTCCTTCTCGCATGGCTGGTGCTCAAGCCCGCGCCCCGTCCGGAGCTGCCGCCTGAGCCTGAGGTCGTGACTATTCAGCCCGACCAGGCCCCCGAACCGGAGCCGGAACCTCAGGATGCCTTTGTGGTGTCATGGGAACCTTTCTGGGTGGAGATGAAGGATAAGGAAGGCCACACCCGCTTCCTCGTATGCAAATTTGCAGCACCCACGAACAACGAAAAACTTTCATGGGAAGCGGGGAGCAAGAAGACCATTCTGCGCGATGCCATTTTCTATTATCTGCGTAACAAGAATCTGGTCTTTCTGTCCGATAAGACTAATGTGGATGTGCTTAAGGCCGACTTGCTGGCCGTGATCAACCAATACATGAACAACGGCCAGTTCGAGGATCTGCTCATAGAAAACTATCTGGTGAAGTAAGATGTCGTTGGACGCCAGCCTGCCTGTTCTTCTCGCGCAGATGGGTCATGTGGAGAAATTAGCCCACAACGAAACGGTCCATCCAGAGGCGCAGCAAGCAGCCGCCAAGCAGAATGCCGCGGAGACGCTGAAGCGTGAGCAAAGTGCTGTGGAAAAAACCCAGCAGTCCAAGGACTCTCAGGCTATTGTGGACCAGGATGGCCGTGGGGCGGGCGGCCGCAGATATGCGCGCAAGCGCAAGGCCAAGCCCAAGCCTGACACCGGAGGAGAGGACGAACAGGCCACGCAGGAAGCCCGCAGCCCATGGCAGGGAAATATTCTCAACGTCAAGGTCTGACAGGCATGCGGCCCGTTACGGGTGCCCCTTGCTGCCCGGTCCCGCCTCAGCAACACACAACCTTCTACCGTCACTAACGGACACGCCTGAGACGCCATGCAATTCTCCCACTGGATGCTTCTTGCCCTGAGCCTCACCGAGCTGCTTCTGCTCATCCTCCTGTTCGTCTTCTTTATACGCCTCAAGCGCTCGGAATCCCTGCTCAACGACATGCAGGCCAAGCAGGAAGCCTTGCTCGCCAGAATGCACTTCAACGCACAGTTGGAGCAGGAACTGGTGGAATCCTTCAGCGAACGGCAGGAACAGCTCAGGCAGCTGGACATTCAGCTGGAGGCCCGTGCCGCCGGACTGGAAAAACTCATCAGGCAGGCCGAGAGCATGAGCCGCTCCCCCCAGTTTTTGCGGGAAATGATTCTGGACGGCAACCGCAAAGGGCACTCACCCCAGCAGCTCGCCCGCGCCACAGGACTTTCCGTGGACGAAGTCGAACTCATTCTCATGAAGGCGGGAAGATAGCTGCGGGACTACGGCCCCATAACGACGACAGCACGACGGGGCATGATACCGGACACCCCTTCAATCCGATGCCGTCTTGCGGCTTTCCACCCCAAACGCCGGTACAGGCAGCCTAGCACCTCCCAAATGTCATGAAGCCCCTCAACCGCACAACGCCAGTCAACTGGCAAGGCCAAGGCACCACAACCGGTCAGGAAACCGCCAGCAGGGCGGCCGCCTTCCGGCGGTCCCACCATGTGGGCCAGATTCTGCACGGCAAGATTCTGCGCTGGGTGCGCGGAGGCATGGCATGGGTGCACGTGGGCGGACAAGAGCTGCTGGCACAGCTGCACACTACGCCTGAGGCTGGCGTGGCCCTGCGCTTTCTGGTGGTACAGCTGGTGCCGGAGATCATCCTGAAAGAGGTGGACGAGGACAGCACCCATGCGACAGGCCACACGCTTTCCCCTGCCGACATCATCCGCGACTATCTGGCGGCTCGGGATGCCCTTGATGCCCACCTGCACAAACACCTCTGGCCCACTCTGAGCCTCGACGAAGACAATACAGTGTCCACCGACGGCATGGCTCCGCAGGGAGGCGCCGCATCACCCGCGCGAAACGCTTTCATCACCCATATCAGCCAGCATGAAGAAGGCCTTGCGCTATTCACCACGCTTCAGCATAGCCTGTTGCGGGTAAATGCCCTGCTGGCCGCAAGCCGCTCGGGCGTGCTCTGCCACCTGCCGTGGCTGCTGCCGGAGGCCCGTGGGGTGGAGATGCTGCTGCCCCCCCGGACAGAGGGTACGACCAAAATCACTTTCGGAGCCGTTTTCCCTGCCAGCGGCCACGTGCTCATACAATGTCTTGCAGGAACCGAAAGGATGGCCTACAGGCTCTTTCTGGAACGCGCCGCTCCCAAGGTCGCGGCAACAGTTTGCCGCGTCCGGGATGCAAGACGACAGCAGCACGCCACACAGCTCAGCTGCCTCGGCTGCGGCCCGCTCCCCGCAGGTATCCATGACGTGCTCACAAGCATACTGCATCCGGCCGGACTTTCCGGCAGCACGTCCGGCTCACTGAACCGGCGGGCATAACGCGCGCCACGACTTCCCCCGGCCTCACGGCCCTTCCGGAATCATCACAATCATGACTATTGAATCATCACCCCGCCGCGACCTGAGCGGCCTGAATATCGCCCCGCAAGACTCATGGCTTGCTCCGCTCGCCGGGTATTCCGATCTGGCATTCCGCCTGCTCAGCCGTGAATTCGGCGCAAAGGTGGTCTGTTCCGAAATGGTCAGCGCCAAGGGGCTCTACTACAAGAGTTCCGGCACGGAAATGCTGCTGGAAACCACGCCTGAAGATGCTCCCATGGTACTGCAGCTCTTCGGCAACGATACGGACATCATGGAACGCGCCATGGAGCCGCTCATGGCTGCGGGCTACACGTGGTTCGACCTGAACATGGGCTGCTCCGTCCGCAAGGTGGTGAAGACCGGCTGCGGTGCCGCCATGCTCTGCGATGTGCCCAATGCCGTGGAGGTTGCCCGCACCATGGTCCGCATGGCCGGAGAAGGACGTGTCGGGTTCAAGTTCCGCCTCGGCTGGGAAGCTGGAAGCGAAGTGTACATCGACCTTGCCAAGCGGCTGCAGGATGTGGGGGCGGGCTGGGTGAGCCTGCATCCCCGCTATGCGAAGCAGGGCTTTTCCGGCGAGGCGCGCTGGAGCGCGTTACGCGAACTGGTCGAGGCCGTGGATATTCCCGTCATCGCCAGCGGCGACTTGTTCCATGCGGAAGACGGTGTACGTTGCGTGCGGGAAACCGGCGTCACTGCCGTCATGTTCGCCCGGGGCGCCCTGAACAATCCCGCCATCTTCGAAGAGTTCTCCACCCTCATGCAGGGCGGGGGTTTTGTCCGGCCCGATCCCGTGAAGACCATGAACATTCTGCGTCGGCATGTGGCGCTGGCCCGCGAGCATTGCCCCGACAAGACCGCACTTTTCAAGATGCGCTCGCTGGTACCGCGCTACATCAAACTCTTCCCCGGTGCCCGCCACATGCGCAACCAGTTGACGGAATGCACCACTTGGGAAACACTGGACATGCTGCTGGAAACCTTTTTCACACGCTGGAACGAAGAGGGGGCGGACTTCGAGCCCCAACACATAACCATGCCCTAGCCACGGGCTGGCCCCATACGGAAGGATAGCCATGAAAGTTCGCAGAGCTGAAACCGCAGGATTCTGCATGGGCGTTTCCCTTGCCCTGCAGAAGCTGGATACGGAAGTTGCCAGAGAAGACGGCGCCATTGCCACGCTCGGCCCCATCATCCACAACCCGCAGGTGCTGGAGCAGTATGAAAAGCTTGGCGTGCGCTGCATCAAGGACCCCGCAGACGCCCGCAAGGACGAGCGGGTCATCATCCGCGCCCACGGCATACCGCACAAGGTGGAAGGCGTTCTCCAGTCCACGGCACGCGATGTGGTGGACGCCACCTGCCCCAAGGTGAAGCGCGCCCAGCTTGGCATTGCCCGCAAGCTGCGCGAAGGGTGCACCCTGCTGCTCTTTGGCGAAAAGGACCATCCGGAAGTGCGCGGCCTCATGAGCTACGCCGGTGAAGACGCCTTTGTTTTCGGTGAGTTCGATGAACTCAAGGCCTACCCCTTCGAGGAGGGAAAGCGGTACTGCGTCGCCGCCCAGACGACTCAAGACCGTAAAGTTTTTACGGAAATAGTCGATTGGCTTCGTAAGAAGCTGGGAGAGGACCTGCCCGTACTGGAAACCATCTGCGACGCCACCCGCGAACGGCAGGAAGAAGCCATTGCGCTGGCCCGTGAAGTGGATGCCATGGTCGTCGTGGGCGGTTACAACAGCGGCAACACACGCCGTCTTGCAGACGTTGCCCGGGCACAGGGCTGCCTGACCGTGCATGTGGAAACGCCGGAAGAACTCGATCCCGAACAGCTCAAGGGAGCCAAGGTTGTGGGCCTCACGGCCGGAGCTTCCACCCCAAAACACATAATTGACGCTATGCAAAAAAAGCTGGAAGCACTATAGTTACAGTACGGCGTACAAGCATCCGACGTCGATGACACAACCGGAGCAATCCGTAACAACCGTTTTGACACATTGATCTCAGGGTACGGGAGGGAATATGCAGACGAACATTCTGCTGGAATCCGGCACGAATGAACTGGAAATAGTCGAGTTCTTCCTTGATGAGGTTGAGGTCGGCAACGAAACCTATCGCGGGTACTACGGCGTGAACGTGGCCAAGGTACTGGAAATCATCCGCATGCCCTCCGTAACCGAACTGCCGGAAGGACAGCACAAAAGCGTGCTTGGCGCCTTCAACCTGCGTAACCACATCATTCCGCTGGTGGATCTTTCCAAATGGCTGAACAAGAACCGGGGCGAGGTGGAACCACCCAAGGTTATCGTCACGGAGTTCAACAACGTCTGCACCGCCTTTCTTGTTTCGGGCGTCAACCGCATCCACCGCATCAGCTGGGAGGAAGTGGAACCCCCGAACAAGTACGTGGCCTCGCTCAGCAACTACTCCATCACCGGCGTGGTGAAGATCGACAAGCGCATCATCTTCCTGCTCGACCTCGAAAAGATCGTGGCTGACTTGAACCCCGCACTCGGCCTGCGCCTTGACGAAGCCATCGACTGGTCCGCCAATGCGCGCTACCGCGCCATCATTGCGGACGACTCCGGCCTCATCCGCGAGATGCTGCGCGACCTGATGGAAAAAGCCAACTTTGACGTGGAAGCCATGACCAACGGCCGCGAGGCATGGGACAGGATTTCCGAACTCAAAGCCAAGGCGGAAGCAGAAGGCCGCAGCATTACCGACTTCGTGCAGGTCATGGTTTCGGACATCGAAATGCCCAGCATGGACGGCCACAACCTCTGCAAACGCATCAAGGAAGATCCGCATCTCAAAAAATTGCCGGTCATCCTGTTCTCATCGCTCATCACCGACAAGCTGCGCCACAAGGGCGATGCCGTGGGCGCAGATGATCAGGTTTCCAAACCCGAGGTCACGCACCTTGCGCAGCGGGCACTGGCACTGATACAGGCCGCCCAGCAGGAATAACGGAAAAGATAAGGGCGGAGTCGAAAGACTCCGCCCTTTTTTGCGTCATGCGAAAACGCCGCGCTCTCAGTCCAACGCCCTGTTCAGGTTCACGATGAAGTCCTGCACGTTGGTCAGAATGGCATGGGCGGTCAGCGAACCGCGATCCGCCAGCTTGCCCGCCGCAAATTCGGACATGTCCACAATGAAGAAATAGACGGGGCGTACGCTGCCGTCTTCCAGCACCTGATAGGAAGGCGTCATGTTGCCGGTGGCAATGGTGTGCAGCTGCGTGGCCATGGCAATGACCGTTGTGGCCTTGCGGGCCAGCGCACGCATGCAATCCTGCGCGGCGTACACGTCACCCACCACGCCGGGAAGGGGGCCATCGTCGCGTATGGACCCGGCAAGCACGTAATCCACCTTGTTCTCCACCACGGCGCGCATCACGCCATCGCGCACGCCGCCCTGATGCACGGCCTGCTCTATGGAGCCGTAGCCCTTGATGGCGTTTATGGCATCCAGATGGTGATAATGCCCCATGCTTGCCTGCTTCTTGGAATAGATGCCCTGCCCCAACGCGGTCTCATACAGCGCACCTTCAAGATCATGGGTAGCCAGCGCATTGCCTGCCAACAGTCCGTGCACGTACCCCTTGTCCACAAGCGAGGCAAAAGCCTTGCGCGCGTCGGAATCAAAAATCACCGCAGGGCCGCCCACCCAGAGAATGAATCCGTTTTCCCTGTCGTGGCGCAGAATATCGTACAGCGTATCATAATCTATGGAGAAAGACGTTTCCCTGCTCGTGGAGGTACGAAAAGCGAACGTCTCGCACGATTCCCCGCCACCGCTGGCAAAACCGGTGGTGTGCACGTAGATGCCGTCTTCCCCATTCTCCCGACGCCCAACAGCCACAAGATCGCCCACCTTGAGACGTCGGAACTCCACCACCTCCAGCGTATCGTTCACCTTGCGGATGACGCAGTCCATGCGGGAATGCCTGAGCAGTATCCACTTCCCTCTGGCGGTCTGCACATACTCCGGATAGATGGCCGTGGCGTGATAGTCGGCCGGAGCCACGCCGTCGCGCTGGCACGGTTCAAAACGCGCGACCGGCGCATCGCGCAGCTCGGGAACAGAAAAGTCAGGATGCCGGTACATGGGCAGGGCAAATCGGGACATGAGCACCTCCGTGGCATATTGGAAAGCCGGGCAAAGGAATTCACAGGTTACCTAACTCCTATCATGCCCGAGAGGTGAAAGGAACCCCTCCGGTAATGCACCACGCATCCCCCATGCAAATCGATGCAGCATACGAACGACGTTGCGCAAATGGTACATCCGTCCCTCCCCTGACAGGCTGCATAAAAAAGCTTCCGAAGGGGGGTACCCTCCGGAAGCCGTGAAGATGCTGTGCAGAGCAGGACAGAGCGGCAGGATCAGGATTCGCTGCAGGATGCGCCAAAGGCAAAACAACTGAAGCAGCGGTGATGTCGCAGACTCACAGGCTCACGCATGACTGCCTCAAGGTCGTTTCCGAAATAATACTCAGCGTCATCGTCCACCAGCGTGCAGGGCAGCACCTGCATCTCGCCATTGCGCTTCACCATCATCTTGCTGAAGGCGCACATGAAGCGGGAACGGCTTTCCGCCGTGTGGTAGCGGGTCATGCAGTCGGCGGAGATCTGGGGAACTTCGGGAGACGTTTCCGGACGCCCCAGATCGGGGAAAGCCACAAGGGTCAGGTTCTCAGGCAAACCAGCCTTCCGGAACAGCGCGGCATACCGGCGGGATACTGCCGCGGCGTCTTCTTCCTTGTCGGCATGACGGGCAACCGAAACGCCAAAGCCCAGCGTATACAGGGCAGAAAGCCCGCGAAGGGCTCTGTCGAAGCTGCCCTTGCCGCGCGCGGCATCATGACGCTCCGGATCGGGATGATCAAGGCTGACACGGAAGGACACAGCATTGCGGCCATGGGCCAGGTGGGCAATGGAACCGAGAGCGCCGGAAAGGGGACGGGTGGCATTGGTCAGCACCAGACACGGGCGCAGGCTGGCCGCATACTCCAGCATTGCCGGAAAGCCTGAAGCCATGAAGGGTTCTCCGCCGGTGAAGCAGAAACGCCCCACGCCCAGTCGCACGGCCGTTTCCATATACGGCGCAGCGTCTTCCAACGTCATTTCATCCAGCCGCGCAACGCCCGGTCCTGCCCCTTCAAGACAGAAGGAACACGAAAGGTTGCAGTTGGTGCCGGTATGAAACCACAATTCCCGCAAAGTTTCCGGTTCGATGAATCCGCGGGGCTCTCCCGCAGGTGTGCACTGCCATGCCTGAGATCTGGCCTGAATCATTATGCCTCCGTTCCTGTATCTTCCTGCCGGGGCAAGGCGTTGCGCCTCCGGCATGCCGCCCACACTATACCGAGAGCCTGCCGATTATCCAGAGCATTTATCCTCTCTATGAATGCGGACAGGATTCATTCATTCCGCTGATACGTGGAACAGCACACAAAAAGACCGCCCGAAGGCGGTCATGTGAACAAGGTAAGAAACCTAGGACTGTTCCTGCTCATCATCCGGAAAATCCTCCGGAAACAGAATCTTGTGGGGAACAAGCGGGCGCTCCCACAGACAGACCATGCGCACTTTTTTCATGAACCGGTCCAGAGGCACGTAGTCATCATACTTATCGCAGGTGCGCTCAAAGGCGTCGCGCACATACTCCATCGTAAACCGACCCGGATACTGGGCCTCAATGTCGGCCTGCACGGCAAGCCATAGATCGTCGTCAGTGATATCGGGCCATACCTTCTCAGAGCTCATCCGCTGTCTCCTGCGTGAAACTGGTAACGGCAATGCATACCGTGAAAGCCGGAAATGTGCCGGCTTTATGGCATGTATGTCAACACGCGCCGCCAATCAGGTGAGGCGTTCAATGACGAGCAACGCCTCGCCGTTCCGAGCCTTGTTACAAAAATCATAACGTGCAACGCGGCAGCTATTCCATGGCAGTGAAGATGCCCATTGCAGCACGATTTCCCCTTCATTCGCCCCGCCCGCATGTCCGGTATAAACGTGCACGGTGATGATGCCGTGAGGACGCAGCATGGCAAACACGGATTCCAGCGCGGTAATTGTCGCCTCCGGCTGTGTGACGATGGTCTTGTCGCCTCCGGGCAGATAGCCAAGATTGAACATGGCCACGCGCACCTGCCCGTGCATGGGGGCCGGAATCAGCAGGCGGGCCTCTTCATGTCCGGCGTGAAACAGCGTGACGCGCTCTTCAACCCCTGCAGAGGCAAGGCGCTCACGCGCATTGGACAATGCGGAAGCCTGCACGTCAAAACCGTATACATGCCCCTCCGGTCCGGCCAGCTCCGCCAGAAACAAGGTATCGTGACCGTTGCCCACGGTGCCGTCCACGGCGACGGCAGCTTGAGCCGCCTCTCCGTCAACCTCTAGCGCCATGGCCTGCTGCACGAATTGCTTGGTCAAATCCAGTATGGGAGCAAGTATCGCCGGTCTCATCCATTTTCCTTCACTGTACATGCAGGCTTCCTACGCCATGGCACGCGGCGAGGCAACCTGTCGCAGCCGGCTACGACTGATCACAACCGATCGTAAAGAGTCGCAACAGATCAAAGCAGGTCGAAGCAGGCCGGAACAGGCCTGTGCAACCGCCCGTAGTTAATGCAATGGTGCAAGCATTTTCACTACATGCGCAACTCTTTGCACGACCAATTGCACAACCCTACAACAGCCAAAACACATTACCAGCTGTTTTTATTCACTTTCAGCACTTGGCACGGTCCATGCTCTATAGCACACAACAACGGAGCACATATGCAACGCAATTCATCATATACCCAATCCCCTTGCACCAATCATGAAGTGACTGCCATGATTGACTATATACAGAACCGCATTGCCAACTCACCCGAGACCCAACGGCAATCTGTTCGACTCCTCATGAGGTGGTGGCTTGAAACCGGCCGCCACCTCACCCCGAACGCTGAACACCCCACACATACTCAGTAATACGCATTGGAACCTCCTGAACCACACACCCCCATCTCCTCAACGCGTCCGGGTGGCGGGGCCACGGCCCCCCACCCCGCGGGTGGAAGCCCCGAAATTTCGAAAGTTCATCTCCTCAAATCCGGAACTCCCTAACTTCCGGTGCCCCCGCCGGAAAAAACGAACGGCCCGTAAGGGCCGTTCTGTTTTTTTGGTTACTCTCGCTGCACAATGGTCGGCAGCGTTCAGACACATGCTCAGCCTCGCAGCGCAATTTCCGCCAGTGCGTTGACCGTAGCCGCGGCAAGGGGCGAACCGCCCTTGCGTCCGCGTATGGCAATGAAGGGCACGACACTCTGGCCCACCAACAGCTCCTTGGATTCCGCTGCGTTCACAAAGCCGACCGGCATGCCGATGACAAGCGCGGGGGCCTCGCCACCCGCATCCAGATGCTCCATGAGCCGGATAAGCGCCGTGGGGGCGTTACCTATGGCCATGATGCTGCCGCCAAGCTCGGCGCGTACGGCGTCCATGGCGGCATGAGCGCGGGTGGTGCCGTTGGCCTTGGCAGCCGCCACCACATCCGGCCTGTTCAACAGGCACTGTACTCTGCACCCCAAAGGTTCCATGCGACGGAGCGGAATGCCGGAACGGGCCATTTCCGTATCCGTGAACACAGTGCAGCCACTGCGAAGAGCTGCCAGCCCTGCGGCCACCGCAGCAGGATGAATGGTCAGATGGTTCAGCAGGTCAAAGTCCGCCGAGGTATGGATGAGCCTGCGGGCAATCTCCCACAGGTGCCCGGTAAAGGGACGGGGCTCGGGGACTTCGGAATCGATGATCTCGAACGAACGCGCCTCGATGGTGTCCGGCGCAAAATACGGTTGCAGAGTCGTCACAGAGGGTATCCCTTATCCGGCGTTGGCGCAGGCGTTCACAAATGCCGTTGCCAGCCCCGGATTGGAGGCAAAGTGGAGGTGAACATACGAGCCCAGCGTATTCTTGCGAACAAATCCTTCAGACTGGGCACGCCAATCCCGCCGGTCTCGCAGCTTATAGATGGCCAGAGCCTCGGGGTCTTCTTCAATAATATGCGAGTAATGGAATTCGTGCCCCCGCGCCACGGTCCACGGTTCCCCCATAATGGAAGGAGCCATGGTCGTAATCTCGCGGTAACCGAGCGCACGGAAGCGCACATCCATGCGGCATTGCATGGCAAAACAACCGCACATGGGCAGCAGCGTCCCCGCAGCGGTGCGCAGTCCCTGCATCAGATACATGAATCCGCCACATTCCGCATAGACGGGGCTGCCACTCTCGGAAAAACGACGAACGGCCTGCCGCATGGCGTTGTTGTCTGCCAACGCCTCCGCATGCACTTCGGGGTATCCTCCTCCGAAGTAGAGGCCGTTCACGCCTTCGGGCAACGCTTCATCCGTCAGGGGCGAAAAATAACACAACTCGGCCCCTGCCTCTTCCAAAAGGCGTAGGTTGTCCGAGTAATAGAAACAGAAAGCGGCATCACGGGCCACGCCGATGCGGGCGCGAACAGACACCTTGGGAGCAATGCGGGGCAATCCGGGATGCAACTGCGGCAACAGGGACAAAAAGGCGGGAATATCCATACCGCTCTCTATCCAGTCGGCCATGGCCTCCCGCCGTTCCGGCGACAAGGGATGCTCCTGCGCCGTGATCAGACCGAGATGGCGCGAGGGCACGGCCAGTGCATCATCCCGCTGCAGGCATCCGGCAAGGTGAATGTCCGGACAATAAATCTGCATGGCTTCGGCCAGCAATGAGGAATGGTTTTCGCTGCCCACCCTGTTGAACACCACCCCCGCAAAGGAAAGGTCGGGATCAAAGGCTGCATATCCCTGCACCAAGGCGGCTGCGGAGCGGGCCATGGAACGCGCATCGGCAACGAGCAGTACCGGAGCGTTCAGCCATTTGGCGATCTCTGCCGTGGAGCCGGCATCGCTGCTGCCCGAAGCGCCGTCGTGAAGCCCCATGACACCTTCGATGATGGCGACATCAGGCACCTCTGGCGCGTGAATGGTATGGCGGGTGAAAATATCCTGAACGGTCGCGGAGTCCGTCATCCAGCCGTCCAGATTGTGCCCCGGACGTCCGGTAACCAGCTCATGATGCCCGGGGTCGATAAAGTCCGGCCCCACCTTGAAGGACTGCACCCTCAGGCCACGGCGCACAAGGGCCGACATAAGCGCAAGGCTGACAAGGGTCTTGCCGCATCCGCTGTGCGTGCCGCCAACGACAAGCAGTCTGGTCATGCGGGAATATCACCTCTGCGGGAAAACTTGCGGGCAATGATTTCAGCATCCTCGGGCTGGGCGGAAGCCTGCAGCTCCGAACTGCTGCCGAAACAGGTAAACTCCCCTTTCTCCATGATCACATACCCGGCAGAAAGCACCTTGGTATAGGGCATCTGCTCGCGCATATCAGCATGGTCCACCCGCTGGGGAAAAATGAAGGGAACAGGCTGGCCTGAAAAATCCTCAAACATGATGTACTTCATATAGCTCGGCTCCGATTCTGACTTTAACAGGAGAATCCCCTTGTACGCATTTTGCCGCCAAAGGTCCATCTGCCCCCCTGTGCCCGACGGGGACCAACAGCTCCCGAGACCGGTACGCGCACAGGACAAAAGAGCGAGAAAACATCACAATGCTCTGATAAATAAGAGTAAAATCTCAGCACACCTATTGCCCCTTCCGCATCTTCAGACATGCAAAGAGGCGCATCTGAACCGCATTGCAACGCTACCGATTTCAATTATCCGCAAAAACACACAACAAATACTGCATACCAACACATAACACAGCACAACAATCCACATTAAACGATGTATGAAATCGTTATACCCCCAAATCAGCAACGGTATTCTCACTCACGGAAACAAATTTCAATGGCAATAACCGTATCTCATCCCCAATTAGATTCTTTTATTCCAATTTAACAGACATTAATTCTTTCAATCTATTACCAGTTACAGTCTTATCAAAAATTCATTGCGCTTTTCGATGTTTTCTGAAATAAAACGCCGGAGTCGCTTCACTCCCTTACACATATACGGGACTCATGTGACTGCCCGATCCGAAGGAGTAGGATAATGGAAAACTACCTGAAGGAAGCCCTTGAAATCGTGAAGGCGCAGGCCAGCGTCCGGACCATGACGGAAGAAGAAATCACCACAATGGTCAAGAAGCTGGCAGATGGTATCAAGGCAATCAGCGAAGGCTGTGCCATAGGCGATGATGCAGACTCCGTTGAAATGGATCCCAAAAAAGCCATCAAGGAAAAGACCATCACCTGCGTTGAGTGCGGCAAGTCTTTCAAGATACTGACTAAAAAGCACCTTGCCACGCATGGTCTCACCGTCGAAGAGTACCGAGAGAAGTGCGGCTACAAGAAGGGGACCCCGCTGGTTTGCAAGTCTCTGCAGCGCGAACGCCGCAAGAAGATGAAAGATATGAAATTATGGGAACGTCGCAATCAGGACTAACCTCCTGACTCTATCACTTTTCTGAAAAGGCATCATGTATGCCTTTTTCTTTTTACAGCAGTCGCACAACATAATTTCACAGCGCCACAACAGTACAGCAACTGTACTACTCTCTCATTGCGAAAGCTCGTGTCGCCTCCCCCAAGGCAGGGTCTGCGAGTACAAGGAACGCCTCCGTCCACTTCCCGGTCACCAGATTCAGATACAGATAGGGCTTATTCGGCCGCACTCCGGGAACCGAGCAATCCGGCGGCGCTTCAAACCAGTAGACATGGTACACCGCGTGCCCGGGAAATAGCTCGCTGCACAACAGCTCGTACGGTCCGTATTCTGCCACGTAATCTGCCAATAACGCATCGGCCTTTTGCCCCGGCACGTGCGCCCGGGTATTTTGCGTAACGGACCACACCCCTCCGCCAAGCTCATCAGGCGCAAACAGCACCTGAAAAAAACCGCCATCAGCGTAACCCTGCTGCGTATACAGCCTGCGACCCAACTCCTCCCCCGCGCGGGTGGCATAACGCCCGATCTGCACATGGGGAAACTCAGCCCCGACCTGCCCGACGGAGTCGTGCAACCTGATGCCGAAAATAGCCGGAGCCCCAGTCTCTCCAGCAAAGGTGGCAGCGCTGCCCACAAACAGAAAAGCCAGGGACAGGAGCACTGCCCGCCACATGCCGCGCACAGCAGTCGCCCCCCTTCCCCCCAAATGATGGGAAAGAAGATGGAATAATGCTCCATGATGACGACGAGTTGCAATCATGCCGTACCCCTTTCAGCGGCAAGTTGGCGAACACTGTACCCCATCATAATAGTATGGATTATCAGCATGATAGTAGTCAACACCTGCCCCACCGCTGGCATTGTCTTCAGGGGGCTTGTTCATGACACGAGACTTACAGGCGAGGCGGCTTGGTAATGTGTTTGATGAACTCGTCTTCCGGCATGGGCTTGCCGAACAAATAGCCTTGAATCTCGTCACACCCCTGCAGCAGCAGAAAGGCCAATTGCGCCTCGTTTTCCACCCCTTCAGCTATGACACGCAGGTTCATGTGCTCCGCCATGGCAATAATGGTCGCAACAATGGCTGCATCGTTGGACTCATCGGGAAGACCGGTGATGAACGAACGGTCTATCTTGAGCGTATTGATCGGGAAGTACTTGAGATAATAGAGCGATGAGTACCCCGAACCGAAATCGTCAACCGAAATGGAAATACCCTTTTCCGCCAGCTGACGGAGCTTGTTGGAGGTCTGCGGAATGTCCTTAATAAGTGTTGTCTCGGTAATTTCCAGCTCAAGAAGCCTCGGATCAAGCCCCGTATCCCGCAGTATTTCGTCTATGCGACGCAGCAGGTTCGGCTGCTGGAACTGTTGCGGCGACAGGTTCACAGAACACCTCAAAGGAGCGATGCCAGCTTTGACCAGCCGCTGGGTCATTTTGCAGGCCTCCTCCATAACCAGTTCCCCCATCTGCACGACAAGGCCCGTTTCTTCCGCCACGCCGAGAAAGTCACCCGGCGAGAGCAGCAGGCCCTCGGGATGTTCCCAGCGCAGCAGGGCTTCCATGCCCGTATAGCTGCCGCTGCGGATGTCCACCTTGGGCTGATAATGCACAAGGAATGCGCCTTCCTGAAGCCCCTTGCGAATGTCGGACTCCAACTGCAGACGCCGCTGCACCCGTTCGTTCAAATACGGCGTATAGAGGCGAATTCTGTTCTTGCCCTGCTCCTTGGCCTGATACATGGCAAGGTCGGCACTCTGAATGAGCCCGTCCGGATCAGAACCGTCATGGGGATAGAGTGCAACCCCGATGGACATGGTGACGAAAAGGTCGTAGCCCGCAACAGTCAGACTTTGCTCAAAATGCTTGGCAATCCGTTCTGCAAGGTGCACCACGGCGGCCTCGTCCGTCACGTCTTCCAGCATGATGACGAACTCATCGCCCCCAAGGCGCGATATGGTATCCTGCGCCCGCAGCAGCCCGCGCAATTCCTTCCCCACCAGCTTCAGAAAATCATCCCCCACGGCGTGCCCGAGAGAATCGTTGATATTCTTGAAGTTATCCAGATCAATGAACAGAATGGCCACCATGGAACCAAAACGGTCCGCATGGGAGATGGACATGGATATGCGGTCCTTGAGCAGGGCACGGTTGGGAAGACCGGTGAGGGCGTCATGATACGCCTGAAAATGAATCTGCCGCTCCTTCTCCTTCATTTCCGAAATGTCGTGGAACACGGCAACATAGTGCCGAATGCTGCCTTGCCCGTCGCGGATGGCACTTATGGCGAGCCATTCCGGATATGCTTCGCCCCCCTTTCTGCGGTTCCATATCTCGCCTTCCCACGTGCCCGATGTGGTCAACTGCCGCCACATATCCTCATAAAATGCGGCGGGATGCCTGTCCGACTTGAGGATGCGCGGATTCTGTCCCACCGCTTCCTCGGCAGTATAGCCCGTAATATGGGTAAATGCCTCGTTCACGGCAACAATGGACCCTGATGCATCCGTAATGGTTATCCCTTCAAGGGCACCTTCAAACACCCTCTGAAACAGCTTGAGTTGCTGTTCGGCCTGCTTGCGCTCGGAAATGTCCCGTACAACAACCATCAGAACATCAGCGCCGGATATGGCAATGCCCCGGCACTGCACCTCAACGGGAAACACCTCCCCGTTTTTCCGGACGGCATCAGTTTCACAGCCGTCTCCCTGCACACCGCATCCGCCGCACAGCCAGCCATGTGCCTCATCATCCCCGACGTTCCACAGGTTCCTGGCGGGCATACCCACCATCTCTTCACGGGCAAAACCGAACACTGCCTCCGCGGCAACGTTGCAGTCCAATATCACCCCCTCGCCGGACTGCAGGTAGACCGCATCCGGTGCAAGTTCGAAGAGTGTCTGGAAGCGGGTCAGGGAATCTTTAAGCGCCTCTTCGGTCGCCTTTCTCTCGACGACCTCCTGCCGCAACTCGGCCGTTCTGGCCTCAACCTGCCGCTCCACCTCTTCCACATGCTGCTTCAAAATGATTTCAGCATGCTTCAAAGTGGTTATGTCGTGCGCGACGGTTCCAACCGACGTTATGGAACCATCGGCAGAGAACACCGGAAACTTGTGTACGGCAAAATTCAAACGGCCGTCAGGGGTGGACAGCTCCAACTCCCCTTCCCATACGGAGCCATCAGCCATGACCTGCCTGTTCACGCTTTCCAGCCAGCAGGCCGTCTCGCTGTCAAAGTGGTCGTAGTAGGTTGTTCCGGCAATGAGCTCTTCAGAGGTATGCCAGAGACTGGCCGTACGTTTGTTGGCAAGGATGAAGCGTCCGTCGCGATCCACGATATGCACAATGGACTGCGTGTTGTTGAGTATTCCCTGAAGGCGCGTCGTCTGCTCCTGCAGCTCCTGAAAGGCTCGTTGCCTGTCAGTCACCTCGACGCCGAAAAAGCAGATTGCCCCTACTTCCCCGTCTGTATTAAGCAGCGGCAGCTTGGCGGTTTCGAAATGCCGCAGCATACCTTCGTTCGGGTATGCCTGCATGCGGTAGCTGGGGCGACCTGTGGCAAAAATCTCGTCATCTTCCGCTTCGTTGCTTGCAAGAGCGTCCGGAGGAAGCAGATCCCGCGCAGTCAGCCCCACCAGATCCTGCCTATCCTTGCCGAAGAGTGATGCATACGCCTTGTTCACGGAAAGATATCGCCTGTCCCTGCCCTTGATGAACATCATGGCCAGGGAGTTGTCGAGCATGGCGTCCGTCAGGGCATAATCCATGAAATTGCCGAAACAAGTCGCTTCGTCCCCTGTTTCGCAAAGGCTGCGCGACACGTTCACGTCAGCTCCAGAGCTACGCTCCTGACGACTGGCATCCGCCCCTTTCTGGCGGGAACCCTTAGGAGGTTTCGTTACGTTCATGTCTGTTCCACCGGCACCTGTGTTCAGCTTTTTTCCACACGATAACAGATCCTCGCGGGTTACGCCACGAACGAAGCAACAGAATGTACCTTCCCCCCTCTGCCGCAGAGCGCCAAAACGACCTTTTCCTGCGTAACAACATCCTTTATTTTCACAAAATTATAAAAATTTATGGCACATTTTCCAAGATTTGAGCACTCACTCACGAGCTAACCCTCTGAAAAAAGGCTATTACTGCCGAGTTAATGAGTGACCACACAAAAAACCCTTCGATCTTTTCAAAATTCCCAAAATGGTCTAAAGCAATCGACGCCAACAGATATCTTTCGCATTTCGTACAGTTAGGTTTAACACCAAGTTTCGAGGAAGGTGTACCTTGCCAAAGAGATACTTTCCCATCGCCGTGCTGACCGGTATTCTGGCAGCCGTCGCCCTTTTCGGCTACATGACCCCGACCCAGTCGGAAGCGACCCCCGTCCGTATCCTGCTCGACAACGCAGGCGGAAAGGTGGTCTTCAATCATGTGGTCCACACCAGGGATTACGGCGCAGCCTG
Organism: Desulfovibrio mangrovi; assembly: GCF_026230175.1. Classification (NCBI taxonomy): domain Bacteria; kingdom Pseudomonadati; phylum Thermodesulfobacteriota; class Desulfovibrionia; order Desulfovibrionales; family Desulfovibrionaceae; genus Desulfovibrio; species Desulfovibrio mangrovi. The sequence goes on along the minus strand of NZ_CP104208.1, from coordinate 3,274,844 downwards.
TGAAACCTGTCACCATGAGACCGTAGCCGGAGATATGGAACCTCTCTCCTGCGGTCAGTGCCATGGGGCCAACGTCACCGATGCCTGGGTGAAGGAGCATCAGACTTCCTTTACCAAGGACCTCCAGTGCGCGACCTGCCACCACGTCGAGTTCGACAAGGACTACGACTGGGGTCACAAGATGCATGAGGATATCGCCTCCTGCACGGATTGCCACCACGAAGACACCAACATCGAGCCTGAACCCGCCAACTGCGCGGACTGCCATCAGGACGAAGCAGACGGCAAAATGCTTGCCCTGCGCGATGCCGTGCACGTGAAGTGTCAGTCCTGCCACGAAGACATGTTTGCGGAAAAGCTCCAGGGCTGCAGCAAGTGCCACGGTTCCGTGGACCAGAAGGAAGCGCTCAAGGCCGGCCAGATGAGCAAGGAGTTCACCAAGTGTACCTCCTGCCATACCGACAAGGCCGTGACCGAAGTCATCCCCAACCGGATGAACGCACTTCACGCAAGCTGCATGGGTTGTCATGAAAAACAGGATGCCGGTCCCTACAAGAAGGGCGAGTGCAACCAGTGTCACTTCCGTTAGGAGAGCAATATGAGTAATGCTGTTTTCTCTCTGAACTACGGAGACAAGGGTAGCTTCCAGGACGGCCCTGTTCCCGCCGAACTTCGCATTCCTCTTTCCGGTCATGAAACCAAGACCGTAAAGAAGAAGGCCGAGGTGGCTCCCGGTACGCTTGTGGCCGACCACAAGAATGCCAAGACGGGTAACATGCATGCCGGCATCGCCGGTGTGGTGACTGAAATCACCGCAGACTGCATTGTTATCGCCGCTCAGGAACCCGCTGAACCCGCTTCCGTAGAAACCGTTGACGTATCCGCCCTTTCCGGCGATGCGCTTGCTGCCGCACTCAAAGGTCTGGGCGTGGACATCCGCCCCCTGATCAAGAAGTGCGATACCCTTATTATTAACGGACTGAACCCCGAGCCCGGCATCACCTTTGCTGATTCCCTGCTGGGCCAGTACAAGGCAACTGTCGAAGCAGGCCTCGCCGTGCTGAAGAAGCTGTCTCCCGCCAGCAGGTTCATGCTGGCCTGTGCTGACGGTTCCTCCGCTTCTCTCTCCGGCCTCACCAATGTTGCCGTGAAGCCGATGTATCCCAACAGCCTTGACGAGCTCATCATCGCCAAGGCCACGGGCAGCGAAAAGAGCACCGGCGTGCGGGTGTTGCCCCTGCATACCGTGTTCAACCTCGGCCTGGTCGCCCAGAGCGGCCTGCCCCTCACCAAGACCGTGGTCAGCGTGCAGGGCGAGAACTACATGGTTACCATCGGTACCCCTGTAAGCACAGTGCTGGAGCACGCAGGACACACCATCGCCGACGGCGACATGGTCATCCTCGGCGGCCCCATGCGCGGCACCGCCACCTCCGACCTGATGCGCGGCATCGGCAAGGACACGCAGGGTCTCTTCCTCATCAAGGCAGGAACCTTCGCTCCCGTGACCAACAAGCAGTGCATCAGCTGCGGCGAATGTGTTCTGCACTGCCCCTCGCGGATAATGCCCAACCTCATTACCCGTTACATCGAGTTCCGTGAGTATGATCAGTGCGCCGCTCAGGGCATTGACGTCTGTATGGAATGCGGCCTGTGTGCGTACTACTGTCCGGCACGCCGTCCCATGCTGCAGCTGATCAGACTCGGCAAACATCAGATCGCCCTCAAGGAAGCCCAGGTCAGCGCCTGCTCCCTGCAGGGTGCAGAGGGGGCTGCATAATGTCTAAAGAAGCATTGCCTACCGCGCCGTTCCTGGCTGTAGGTGCCGCACCCCATTATCATTGCGGCACGAGCATTCAGGGCATGATGCGCAATATCCTCATCGCTCTGGCGCCTGCCGTTGTCGGCGCGCTGTACTGGTACGGCATGGAAGCGGCCCGCGTCATGGCGCTGTCCGTCTCCACCGCCGTTGTTGTGGAATACCTCTCCTTCCGCGCCATGAACCGGGAAGTGGTGGTAGACGACCTGCACGCCGTAGTATACGGCCTGCTCTTCGCCTTCCTCATTCCTGCAGGTGCTCCCTGGTGGCTCGTCATGTGCGGTTCTGCCGTGACCATCCTCATGGGCAAGACCCTGTACGGCGAACTGGGCGGTTCTCCGGTTGTCGGCCCCGCCGTGGGCTGGGCTTTCTGCCGCGTTTCCTGGCCGCTGTTCGTTGACCCGGATGCGACCATGCTGAACACCGAAATGGTGAACCCGCTCACCCAGCTCAAGTACTTTGGCGCTGCACAGGTGAGCACCTTCAGCATTCCTTCGCTGATCTCCGGCGACCAGCTTGGCGCTCTTGGCGCAATGCAGGTGGGCGCGCTGCTCATCGGCGGCATCTACCTGATCGTGCGCGGAACCATCCGCTGGCAGATTCCCGCGGGCTTCCTCATCGGTGTGCTGGGCCTTGGCAGCCTGTATTACGCCATTGACCCCACCGTATACGCGAGCCCCGTGTTCCACCTGCTGACCGGCTCCACCATGCTGGCAGCCTTCTTCCTGATGACGGACACCTCCTCCTCGCCCAACGGCAACGTATCCCGTCTGGTATACGGCCTCATCGGCGGCGTGCTGGTCATCCTCATCCGGACCTACGGCAAATATCCCGACGGCGTCATGTTTGCAGTTCTCCTCGCCAACATGGTCAGCCCGCTGGTGGACCTCATCAAGCCCAAACCGTTCGGAGCGAGGTAAGCCATGCGTGAAATAATCAAGATGATCGTTGTGCTTTCCGCAATCTGTGGTCTTTCCGGCTTCGGCCTGTCCTACCTCAAGCAGCTGACCGCCCCCGCCATTGAGAACCAGGTTCTCACCTATGTGCAGGGTCCGGCCATCAAGCAGGTACTGACCGGTACGGATAACGACCCCATTGCAGATCGCAAGAAGTTCACGAACCCCGTTACCGGCAAAGAGATCAACGTGTTTCCCGCCCTCAAGGACGGAAAGCTCGTTGCCATCGCCCTGGAAGACTTCGGCGGCGGCTTTGGTGGTGACATTGGCGTTATCGTTGGTTTTAACGTGGAAAACGACACCCTCACCGGTATCGGCGTTACGACCATGAAGGAAACTCCCGGTCTCGGCACCGTGGTTGCGGACCCCCGATTCACCAAGCAGTTCAAGAAGCAGCCCATGGTTGTGGAACTGAAGTCCAAGGGTGGACAGATTGACGCACTTTCCGGTGCGACCATCTCCTCCACCGGCGTTGTGACTGCCGTTCAGAACGCTGCCAAGGTGTATCAGGCGATCAAGTCCGAAGCTACGGGCACCTGGAAATAGCCGGTCGTGAACCGATAAAGGAGAATACAATGGCCAGCATGTGGAAAGAGTTTTCCAAGGGCCTGTGGGCTGAACTGCCCCCGTTCCGGCTTATGCTGGGACTGTGCCCCACGCTTGCCGTTACGAAATCTGCCAACAACGGCCTCGGGATGGGACTTGCGGTTATCTTCGTTCTTGCCCTGTCCAACGTCGTTATTTCGCTGATTCGTAACATCATTCCCAAGAAGGTGCGTATCGCCTGTTACATCGCCATCGCTGCATCACTCGTTGTTGCGGTGGAATTGCTCATGCAGGCATACACCTATCCTCTCTACCAGCAATTGGGCATCTTCGTGCCCCTTATCGTTGTTAACTGTCTTATCCTCGGCCGCGCAGAAGCATTTGCAGGCAAGAACAGCGTTCTTCCCTCCCTTGCCGACGGTCTGGGCATGGGTATCGGCTTCACCGCCTCCCTGACCTTCCTCGGCGCGCTGCGCGAAGTGCTCGGCTACGGCACCCTGTTCGGCCACACCCTGTTCGGACCGAGCTTCCAGCCCGTCCACTTCATGGTGGAAGCACCCGGCGCCTTCGTTTCGCTGGGGCTGATTCTGGCCGGCATGAACCTGATGAGCATCCGCAAGGCCATGCGCCGTGGCGAAAAGCCCGCTGAAAACCCCATGCCCGGCTGCGAATCCTGTCGCGGTTGCGCCATGGGCAGGGATTAGGAGGTACTAAGTCATGATGGAATACTTCCTGCTTCTCATATCCGCGGTCTTCGTCAACAACGTCGTTTTGGCTCAGTACCTGGGTCAGTGTCCCTACCTTGGCTGCTCCAAGGAAAAGGGCGTGTCCATCGGCATGGGCGCGGCGGTTATCTTCGTTATGATCATCGCCACCCCCATTACCTGGCTCATTCAGTACAACGTGCTTGTGCCCCTGGGACTGGACTACCTGCAGACCATCATGTTCATTCTGGTCATTGCAGCGCTGGTTCAGCTGGTGGAAATGTTCCTGAAGAAGGCCGTTCCTCCCCTGTACAGCTCGCTCGGCATCTTCCTGCCGCTCATCACGACCAACTGCGCCGTGCTCGGCGTGGCCATCGTGGTACAGCGTGAAGGCTTCGACCTCGGTACGTCCACCTACTATTCCTTTGCCACCGGCCTCGGCTTCATGCTGGCGCTGATTCTGCTCGCAGCCATCCGCGAACGACTGGAAATATCCCGTCTGCCCCTGTCCATGAAAGGCGTTCCCGCCGCTCTGGTGCTGGCAGGCATTATGTCCATGTCGTTTATGGCGTTTGCAGGCATGATCTAGGTGGTCCACTGGCAAACAGGGACCAGAGGTAATTGACCCCCGCCAAGGGGGCAAACCCAGAAGGATAAGCATTATGCTGACATCTGTACTTTCTCTGCTCGCACTGGGCTTCATCGCCTCGGTCGTGCTTTCCGTGGCTTCCCGCGTGTTCTACGTGGAAGAAGACCCCAGAGTGGAAGCCGTTTCCGAAGCGCTGCCGGGCGCCAACTGCGGCGGTTGCGGATTCGCAGGCTGTGATGCCTACGCCGCAGCCGTTATTCAGGACCCCTCGGTTTCCGCGGGCCTGTGCTGCGCCGGCGGTCCTGAAGTATCCGCCCGTGTTGCCGAGCTTGCCGGAAAGGCTGCCGGTAGCGCAGATCCCCAGATTTCCTTCCGCCGCTGCGTGAAGGATGAGGGCAAGGTTAAGAAAAAATATGAATATCAGGGCCTTGATTCCTGTGCGGCTTCCGCACAGCTGGAAGACGGCCCCGATGCATGTAAGTACTCCTGTCTCGGTTTCGGGGACTGCGTGAAGGTTTGTAACTTCAACGCCATGTACCTTGAAAACGGGCTGGTGCAGATTGATCCCGACAAGTGCGTCGCCTGTGGCGCATGCGTAGGCGTCTGCCCCAACAAGATTCTGGAAATGATTCCCCGCCGCGCACGCGTTCAGGTCTTCTGCTCCACGCTGGACAAGATGAAGGACGTCATGAACGTGTGTGAAGCTGGCTGCATCAACTGCGGCAAGTGCGTGAAGAAGTGTCCTGCTCAGGCCATCTCCAATGCGGAAGGCAACATCAGGATCGACCACGCGGCCTGTCTCGCTTACGGCCCCGAGTGTGAAGAAGCCTGTGTGGACGCATGTCCGCGTAGCATCCTGCGCCTCATGTGCCACAACAGCGTGACGCTCAAGGCTGAAGCCGCTGCCGCCGCTGCAGCTGCCGCCCCTGAACAGCAACCCCAAGCCAACGCCTAAAGGAGCGAAGAGCATGAATACCAATCGTCGCCAGTTCCTCAAGGCATGCGGCATGCTCGGCCTCGGTGCCGCCGTCAACGGCGTGCTCCCCGTGGTTTCCGAAGCTGCCCGCGTCGGCAAGGAATACTCGGTGCACCAGACCCGTCTGATGATGGGTACCATTGTCACCATCTCCGCCCTGCATCCCTCCAAGCAGCTGGGCGAGGAAGCCGTGGGTCGCGCCTTCGAGGAAATCAAACGCCTTGAAGCCGTGTTCTCCCGCTTTGACGCCTCCTCTCCCGTGTCCGTGCTGAACAGGGACGGCAAGGTTTCCGGCATTCCCGCCGAACTCGCCGAGGTCATGGATCGTTCCAAGCGTTTCGGCAGCCTTTCCGACAACGCCTTCGACGTGACGGTACTGCCTGTGGTGGACCTGTTCCGCACCAAACAGAACCTGAACGGCGCGCTCGACCTGACCAAGGACGAGTTCGAACATGCACTGTCTCTGGTGGGCCAGCAGAACCTGAAGCTTTCCGGTCGCAGCGTCCGTCTGGACCGCGAAGGCATGGGCATCACGCTGGACGGCATCGCCAAGGGCTACATCGTGGACAAGGCTTCCGCCGTGCTCGCAGCACACGGTGCCGTGAACCACATGATCAACGCCGGTGGCGACATCCGCACCATGGGTGAAAAGTCCAAGGGCACCCCCTGGACCATCGCCATTGAAGACCCCGCCAAGAACGGCAACTACCCCACCGTGATCACCATGAACACCGGTGCCATTGCCACCTCCGGCGGGTACGAAGTCTTCTACGACAAGAAGCGTATGTACTCCCACCTCGTCAGCCCCGTGTCCGGCAAGAGCCCCAACAACGTGGCATCCGTGTCCGTTACCGCTCCCACCGTCATGGAAGCAGACGCGCTGGCTACCGCAGTCAGCATCATGCAGACCCGCAAGGGCCTGCAGTTCGTCAACAGCCTGCCCGGGCGTGAAGCACTCATCGTGTCCAAGACCGGTGAGCAGTTCACCACCTCTCGCTGGGCCTAGACTGAACGGCATAGCAATACGAAAGGCCGCCCCCCGGGGCGGCCTTTTTGCTTTCCTGATATGACTTTTCAGAGAGGTTTTATCTCCCTGGCGTTACCTGTTGGTCTGGCTTGCGCGTCTACAGCAAGCGGAACCAGCAAGCCCCCCCCAAACTCCCACTGGCCGCCAATACAAAAGAACCGCCCCCTTGCGGGGACGGTTCAAACCACATACGGCGTATTGCGAATCAGGAGGCCAGCTCCCAAATTTGATAACCGGAACGGATGGCATATGTCATCTTAATGACACCCTTGCGTACCCGTCAGAAGAAGTTGTGCAGCTCCTTCACGTCTCCGGCTCTGCCTGATTCAGCACGATACCCGAATAGCACCAATTAGACCGTGATGGCTTTCTTGGGCTTCTCGAACTGCACGGCAGTGCCGTAGCAGCAGAAATATTTACTTCCGTCAGGATGGAAGGCCACGTTTTCCTTGTAGCCGATGATGGCCTGCGCGCCCTTGTTCACCGCGCGGGCAGCCATGCCGAAGAAGGCTTCGTCCGAGTCATACCCGCGACAGACAACCAGACCCAGCACCTTGCCCAGAGCCCTTCCTTCCACAGATTCCGTAGTGACCACGGGAAAACGTCCCGTCATAAACAACTCTTTCACCACTTCCATATTTTCCGTGCGGGGGGCTTCCGCCTTGCGGGACTTCTTGTCGTTACCACCGAGTAAAAACAGCATGGCTTCCTCCTTATCACAGACGCCGCAGCGCCATGTTGTTGTCGTATGCCCCTGTCTCTGCAAAGCCCTTGCCAGAATGAAAGCCAGCTCTGCCCACGCATGAAAGCAAGACTGCAATTGCCTGTAACAACCTAAAATAAAAGACACAAAGGACACAACAAACCAAGCCAAGTGCAGAACTGGGGCAGAAGATGAAACGGAAGTTTTGACACGTGAAGAGAGCGAAAGGAAAAAGCGGCAAGCCCCTGCAACAGGGGTCGGAAAACAACGACAGCTACTGCAGAAGGACGCTGAACATCTCGTTCAGCAGAGCATCCAGTCCTTCCTCCACGGCAAGCAAATCTGCGGCGGAAAGCCCCATCCGCTTCCATGCCACCTCACTGAGAGGAGGAACCAGTTGCTCGGCAGTGGCGGTAAGACCTATGGCCTTGGCCATGATGTCCGCTACGTGGACGATGTTGGGTTCCATGAACTTCTCCGATTTCTCGGGAAGATGGTGATGCAGAACGCCCATGGTAACGGAGAAGGGAAAGTTCCATTTCCGCAGCATCATGCCACCCAGCTTGGCATGGTCAAAGCCGACCACCTCAGCTTCCGCGGCATACAGGGGAATCCCCTTTTCCAACGCCAACTGCATGATGACGGCAGCCTTTACCGGCCGCGCCGTAAACAGGGCCGCGCGGCCAAGGTCATGCAACAGACCGCACACGAAATACCGCTCAGGTTCCGGGAGTCCTGCGCGTTCCGCAAGTCGCTGGGAGATGATACCCACGGCGATGGAGTGCTTCCAGAACGCCTTGATGTCAAAACGTCCTTTCCCGGCATCGCCGAACATATCCATGACAGCAACACCCAGCGCCATGTTGCTGAGTTGTTTGGTACCCACCACGGTTACGGCCCGAGAAATCGTGTCTATCTGGGAAGGAAAACTGTAGTAGGCGCTGTTCACCAACCGGAGCAGGAAAGCTGACAATCCTGCGTCCCGGCTGACCACGGCAGCCACGTCGCTGGCGGAACTCTCCGGATCATTGATGACCTTCTGAAGCTCAGTGACCATCTGCGGCAGCGAAGGAAGCTTCATCTCCCCCTGCAGTACATCCAGCGGGTCAACAGGACCGTGGTCGGTATCCTTTACCTGCTCCGGGCGCGATGAAGGAATTGCGATACACTGGGACACATTGCGCAGGCACCAGCGCAAAGCCATATCGTACAGAACCCCGGAAACAGGGTGGTCGCTCTCCGCATAGCGGAACCGCCTGTCACAAAGGCTCACGACGCGGTCCATGGTCGCCTGATCGACACCATGTTCCGCGGCATTTCGAAACGGCTTATCGGAAAACCCCATACATCATCCTCATATGATCGGAATCTGCCCGAGCGACGCCCGCATCAGATACACCGCCACGGCAAAAACGTACCAGACCAGCCCGAACAGCACGATCTTCAACGACAGCAGAAAAAAGCGGGTTTTGCGATTGCGCATGGCGATAACCAGAGCCAGCCCCTCTGCAGTGGTCTCGCCGCGAAGCTCGGAAATCCAGTGCAGCCGCACAACGCCGGACAAGGCCACAGCAAGGCTGAGAAGAACGAACACCAGTCCGATGATGAGCGGATAACCGCTCCAGGGTCCGGCCGCTACTATGCGATGACCGGAAAAGCCCGTGACGGAAACGGCCAGCGCGCCGATGCCGAACACAGCCTGCGTGCGTTGGTGCAAGACGGCAAACTGCGCCTGCAGGCTTTTCCACACCTCGGCCTCGCTGCCCAGCACGGAGAGCATGTAGCGAAACTCTTCCCTGTTCTTCTCTGTTACAATAGAGCTGTTCATGCCCACATATTTACAGGAAATACCCTGCAAGGCAAGGTAGCTACAATTTTGTAGCCTTGTCGCTGCCCCCCTTTCGAGCTCCCAGACTCACGACAGACCAGCACCGCGCGCGTGCAAGTCACTTGACGAGTCCATAGTGCTGCTTCAATAATGCCTTGTACGGAAAGACTCCGGCAGGGGGCGCCGGTCACTTCCGCCAATCAAGCAACACACGACCACACGCGACATAGACACATGGGCACACTCGAAAAGCTTGATCTCCCGTGGGAGGTCATAACGCTGATAGGCGTGGACAGGATTCCTGCAACCAAGCTGCACCTGTACAACGCCATCCTCTACGGCATTGCCGAGCGGTACAACCGCCACGGACTGGAATGGATACGGGATCATGCCCACGAAATTCGCACACAGATTTGCGCCGCCGCCCGCTATGCCGGAGAAAGCATTTGCGATAGAATAACCGGATGCGGATGGGAAGAAGCCTGCGCCGAAGCGGAACGCCTGCTTGACGAAGCAGACGAATCATCCCCCGCAGAAACCGAGAAGTCATAACAGGGCTGCCCCTCCGGCGACAGGGAGAGGCGTTCCCGCTCAGAACCTCTACGGTATATTTTTTTGCCCGAATCGCCTGTCTGAGCACCCAGACACCACTATAACCCCGTTGTACAGAGGCCCATGTGACAAGAGTCCGCCCCCAGAGAGTTCCCGCAGGCATCGCAGCAGCACTGGCCGTCATACTGCTCTTTCTGTCCGTGCTCGCACCGGCACCGGCCGCCGCTCAGAAGATACGCAAGAACATTCTGTTCCTGAACTCGTACCACAACGGGTACTCATGGTCTGACAACATTTTCACGGGCATCAAGGATACTCTGGAACAAAGCGACTACGCCATCGTGCTGCAGGTCGAGTACATGGACTCCAAGAAGTTCCATTACGAGGAAACCGTGCAAACACTTGTCCGTCTTTACCGTGACAAGTTCATGGACAAACGCTTTGACGCCATTATCGTTTCCGACAACATCGCCTACGACTTCATCCTGCAATATGGGGAGGAACTCTTCCCCGGCGTTCCGGTTATCTTCTGCGGGGTTAACGACTTCGCCCCCCAAACCATAGAAGGACGCAACATCACCGGCGTCATCGAGAGCTTTGACGTTCCCGCCAATCTGGAAACAGCCATGCGCCTGCATCCCGGCATGCACCGCATGGTGGTCATCGGCGACCAGTCGGTTACCGGCAAGGCCATCCGCACCCAGATTGAACAGGCTCTGCCCGCCTTCAAGGACCAGCTGCGGATCGAATTCTGGGACGAATACAATCTCGACCAGATGCTCAATTGGGTGCGACAGGCCGGACCGGAAACCTTCTTCTACTTCATCCCCATGTACCGCGACATCGACGGCCAATTCTATTCGGCACAAGAACTGCTGCAAAAGGTACGCGCCAACACCAACGCACCGCTCTACTCCAACTGGGCCTTTCTGCTCGGCTACGGCATCGTGGGCGGCAAGCTGCTTTCCGGCGAGGCGCACGGCGCTGCTGCCGCACGGCTGGCCCTTGAGGTGCTTTCCGGCACCCGCCCGCAGGACATTCCCGTGGTCAAGCACAGCGACGAGCCCTGGGAGTTCGACTACAACGAGCTCAAACGTATGCACGTAAGCGAACGCAAGCTGCCGGAAGGCTCCATCGTCATCAACGCGCCCAGCCGCTTCTACGAACTGAACAAACAGGTCTTCTGGACCATCATCGTCAGTCTCGTCATCCTGACCGTCACGCTGGTGCTGCTGGTTATGAACGTACTGGAGAAACGGTCAGTTGAACAGAAGATCAAGGACCAGCTCTCCTTTCTGCGGCTGCTCATGGATACCATCCCCATCCCTCTCTACTCCAAGGACAAGTACGGACGGTATCAGGAATGCAACGTTGCCTTCGAACGCTTCTTCAACGTCTCGCGTGCAGAGATTCTCAACCGGAACGAATGGCAGTTGCAGGGACTGGGCCTGTCGCAGCTGCATGACTCGGTGGACAGCGTACTGCTGCGCGAACCAGGGGTGGAGATCTACGAGCAGACCATCACTCCGGCCAGCGGGGTACTGGGCGGCCTGCCGCACAACATCATCCTGCACAAGGCAACCAACATCAACGCGAGAAAGGAAATTGCCGGTCTCGTGGGCATCATCTTCGACTTCACGGATCGCAAGAAGGCTGAAGACAGCCTGCGCGCAGCGGAAGAGAAATACCGTTCCATCTTTGAAAACTCCCCCCTCGGCATTTTCCGTATCAAGCCGGACGGCGACCTTGTGGACATCAACCCCGCCCTTGCCCAGATGGCAGGCTACGACTCGCCGCAAGCCCTGCTGCAAAGCGTGCCCGAGGTGCCCCGCCTGTTCATCAGCGAATTGAAGCTGACAGACGAATCCGGCACAAGCGAAGAAATCCGGACCTTTGAAAAGGCCTTTACCACACGCGACGGAGCCCCGCTCATCGCCAACATTTCCATCCGAATCATCCGCGACAGGTTAGGCAATGTGGATCTGCTGGAAGGCTTTGCCGAAAACGTGACCAAGCGCAAACGGGCCGAAAAAGCCCGCCGCGAGTCGGAGCGCATGCTCCAGCTGGTGCTGGACAACATTCCCCAGCTGGTTTCGTGGAAAGACAGAACGCTACGCTATCTGGGCGCCAACAAGTCCTTCATGAACTTCTTCGGCGTTACAGAGACCGATGCGCTCATCGGCAAAACCAACAAGGACATCTTCCCCAACCCCGACGAGGCGCTGACCCTGTTCGATGCCGAAGCCAAGGTTATGGCGGACAACAACCCCCAGTATCAGACGCGGCTTTCCATCTCCGGCCCCAACGGCGGCGAGGTATGGCTGGAAACCAACCGCGTGCCCCTGCACGGCGATGACGGCGAGGTCGTGGGCCTGCTTACGGCGGCGGAAGACATCACGCAACGCATCAACCTGGAACGCCAGTTGCTGCAGTCCCAGAAGATGGAAGCTATCGGCACGCTGGCCGGCGGCATTTCCCACGACTTCAACAACATCCTCACGTCGATCATCAACTCCGTTGAGCTGGCGTTGACCGACATTGACGATGATTCGCTCACCTGGAGCGACATGGTGCGGGCGCTCAAGGCAGCCCAGCGCGGCAGCCAACTGGTGAAGCAAATCCTCACCTTCAGCCGTCCTTCGCTGGAAGGCTTCATGAGCACCAACCTGAACGAGGTGCTTACGGAAGCCTCGGGCCTCATCAAGGCCTCCATGCCGCGAAATATCGAAATCCGCGAACGCCTGCCGATGTTTCCGGCCATCACCCATGCCGACCCGACCCAGATTCATCAGGTGGTGATGAACCTGTGCACCAACGCCTTTCAGGCGCTACGGGAACAGGGCGGATTCCTTGAGCTCAGCCTTGATCTCGTCCGGCTGGAAGATGAAGATGCCAAGCTGCTCAACGTGATGGCAGGCAACTATTTCATGATTACCGTTGCAGACAATGGCCCCGGCATTCCTCCGGAAATACTGGACAAAATATTCGACCCCTTCTTCACCACCAAGGGCAAGACCGAAGGCACCGGTCTGGGACTGGCCGTGGTCCACGGCATAGTCAAGGCGCACCGGGGTGGCATTTTGGTCAACAGCAAACCGAACCAGCGCACCGCCTTTGAGATATACCTCCCCGGTATAGAGCAGCTGGAAGCCCCGGACGACGGTCCCCATGGCACGCCTGTGGCCGGTGCAGGCCGCATCCTGTTCGTGGAGGACGACGAAGACCAGCTGGACACCATTCCGCGCGTACTGGAAAGTCTGGGCTACTCCGTTCATGCCGCAGGACACCCGCGCGACGCCCTTGCACTGCTGCGCAGCGAACCGCAGGCGTGGGATCTGATCATCACGGACTTCGACATGCCTGACATCAACGGACTTGAACTTGCGGAGGAAGCCGCCGTAATTGCCACCGGTGTTCCCATCATCCTCGTCTCGGGACGCGATGTAGCATCCCAGGGTGCAGGTGCCATTCCGGCCATCCGCAGCATTATCAACAAACCTTACAACAAGGTCACGCTGGCGGATGCCATTCACAGGATTCTGGGAAAACAGACAGCACAGTAACCCGTTGTCCGCGTCTCTTCCGCCCGCAGAGGGCTGCAGACACTGGACAAAAACAGCGTTTCCGTTGATGATGAGTGACAGTACCACCAAAGTCTCGAAGAGTACCTGCAGCGCCACAACATTTCGTAACCCGCCCGAACACCATGCCCAACATCCTTGTTATCGATGACGACAGACACATCTGTGAGACCATCCAGAGCCTTCTGGCCCGCCTGAACTTTCAATGCCGTGCCGCGCACACCATTGCCGACGGCCTGAAAGCCATCCAAGAGGAAGCCTTTGACGTGGTGTTTCTGGATATCCGTCTGCCCGACGGCAACGGACTAACCGCCCTGCCGCAGATACGCAGCACACCGGATGCCCCAGAAGTGATCATCCTCACAGGCGAGGGCGACCCCGACGGTGCCGAACTCGCCATTCAGGGCGGCGTATGGGACTTTCTGGTCAAACCCACCCCCATCAAGCAGACGACGCTGACCCTCAAGCGTGCCCTGCAGTACCGCGAAGAAAAGCAGAGCAAGGGCTCCGCGCCTGTGGCACTGAACCTCGAAAACGTCATCGGTTCCAGCGACGCCATGCGCAACTGTTTCAACCTGGTTGCACAGGCCGCCATGACGGACGCCAACGTGCTCCTCACCGGCGAAACCGGTACCGGCAAGGAACTCACTGCCCGCACCGTGCATGCCAACAGCCTGCGCAGAAACAACCGCTTCGTAGTAGTGGACTGTGCCTCATTGACGGAAACCCTCGTGGAATCCACGCTGTTCGGGCACAAGAAGGGCGCCTTTACCGGCGCGCAGCAGGATCAGGACGGGCTGGTCAAAGTGGCCGACAAGGGCACCCTGTTCCTCGACGAAGTGGGGGAAATGCCGCTGTCCATTCAGAAATCATTCCTCCGCTTCCTGCAGGAACGCGTCTTCCGCCCTGTGGGCGGTACCCAGGAAGTGAAAAGTGATTTCCGCCTCATTTCGGCCACCAACAAGAATCTGGATGAAATGGTGGAGCGTGGCGAATTCCGAAAGGACCTGCTTTTCCGCCTGAAGACCATGCACATAGAGTTGCCCCCGTTGCGTCTGCGCTGCGAGGACGTAAAGCCGCTGGCCATGTTCCACGTCAACAGGCTGTGCGAGCAGTACGGAGTGCCCAACAAGGGGTTTTCGTCCGACTTCTTCACCATGCTCTCAAACTACGAGTGGCCCGGCAACGTGCGCGAATTGTTCAACGTGCTGGAACGCGCCTTTGTGGCCTCGGGCATGGAGTCCATGCTCTATGCCATGCATCTGCCGCAGGATCTGCGCATCAAGATTGCCAAAGCCAACCTCGCCCGCGGCGGTTCCCCTTGCGGCGGCCGCACCGATGTGCAGCCCCGGAGTGACCGTTCAGAACCGGAAACTCCCGCCCCAATACGTGCAGGAGCCTTGCAGGGTGACGCAGCTGAAGCGGCCATGTCTGAAAAAATGGACATTGAGGCCTGCGCGGATACCCTGCTTCAGGGCCCGCTTCCCGAGTTGAAGGACTTCAAGAATTTGATGGAACGCAAGTATATTGAGGCCATTATTGCGCAAACAGAGGGGAACGTGCAGGAGATTGTACGTCTTTCGGGCCTTTCACGGTCCCATTTCTATGCCCTGCTGAAAAAGAATAATATCAGCCTGTAATTTTGGGGCAGTATAGTGTAGTATTCGGCACGCCAGCCAGCCTTGGGCAACCGGGGCTTGTTTAGCTATTGTTTGTGCACTCATTTTGTTATATGAAACAGCATTCACCGGTGACAAGTCTGTTTTTTCAGACTCTCAGCAGACTCGGTTTGAGCACCCACACGGTTTAGGCCTGAGGCAAAGCCGTTTTTCGGGACAACTATCTCTTACCAGAAGCAGGGTGTCTTTTTTTTCAGACAAACACATACGACCCACCAATGATCGTTCTATTGGCAAAGGAGGTAACACGGGGGAATAACAAACCATTTTTATATCGCGCACAATGGCATAGTTCTTGTTAAGGCAAAATCCGGTTTCACAGCCAACCAACCGCTGGGGGCGAGACGGGGAAAAAACTCGCACCCGATGCTGATGATCATACACGATCACTGCCTGGAAATGGCAACCGGGACAGCATGACACCATGCTTCAAGGTTAGACAAAGGAGTTATTCTAATGGCCAAGACGATGAAGACCATGGACGGCAACACCGCCGCCGCGTACATCGCATACGCACTGAGCGACACCGCCGCCATCTATCCCATCACTCCCTCCTCCAACATGGGCGAAGCCGCCGATGACTGGGCCGCGCAGGGAAAGAAAAACCTCATGGGTCAGACCGTTGCTGTTCGTCAGCTGCAGTCTGAAGCCGGCGCCGCTGGTGCCGTACACGGCTCCCTCGCCGCAGGCGCCCTGACCTCGACCTTCACTGCGTCGCAGGGCCTGCTGCTCATGATTCCCAACATGTACAAGATTGCCGGCGAACTGCTTCCCGGCGTTTTCCACGTTTCCGCACGCGCTCTGGCTTCCCATGCACTGTCCATCTTCGGTGACCACCAGGACGTGATGGCTTGTCGTCAGACCGGTTTTGCTTTCCTGGCATCCAACTCTGTTCAGGAAGCAATGGATATGGCGCTTGTTGCCCACCTTGCCGCCATTGAATCCAGCGTCCCCTTCTGTCACTTCTTCGACGGCTTCCGTACTTCTCACGAACTGCAGAAGATCGAAGTCATCGAGTACGAAGACATTGCAAAGCTGGTTAACTGGGAGAAGGTTGAAGCGTTCCGCCAGAACGCCATGAACCCCGAACATCCCCATATCCGTGGTACTGCCCAGAACCCGGACATCTACTTCCAGGCCCGCGAAGCCTGCAACCCCTTCTACGATGCTGTGCCCGGCTACGTAGAAGCTGCAATGAAGAAGGTTGGCGACCTCACCGGCCGTAAGTATCGTCTGTTCGAATACGTAGGTCACGAGGAAGCCGAGCGCGTCATTATTTGTATGGGCTCCGCAAACGAAACCATTGAAGAAGTGGTCAACTACCTGCTCGCCAAGGGCGAAAAGGTCGGCCTCATCAAGGTTCGTCTGTACCGTCCCTTCTCCGCAGAGCATCTGCTGAAGGTTCTGCCCGCCTCCGCAACCACCATCACCGTACTCGACCGTACCAAGGAACCCGGCGCTCTGGGCGATCCCCTGTACCTCGACGTATGCACCGCCTTCATGGAACGTGGCGAAATGCCCACCATCATCGGCGGCCGCTACGGTCTGGGCTCCAAGGAATTCACCCCCGCTGACGTTCTGGCCGTGTACAACAACATGAAGGTTGCCGGTCCCAAGAACCACTTCACCGTCGGCATCATCGACGACGTTTCCGGTTCTTCCCTTGAAGTCGGCAACGTGCTCGACACCGTGCCCGCAGGCACCGTGCAGTGTAAGTTCTTCGGCCTCGGCGCAGACGGTACCGTTGGCGCCAACAAGGAAGCCATCAAGATCATCGGTGACAACACCGACATGTACGCACAGGGTTACTTCGCTTACGACTCCAAGAAGTCCGGCGGCTTCACTGTATCCCACCTGCGTTTCGGTAACTCCCCCATCCAGTCCACCTACCTGGTTAACAACGCCGACTACGTGGCCTGCCACAAGTCCGCTTACGTAAACCAGTACGAAGTTCTGGAAGGCATCAAGGATGGCGGCACCTTCGTGCTGAACTCCCCCTGGTCCCTTGAAGACATGGAAAAGGAACTGCCCGCTTCCATGAAGCGTATCATCGCTAAGAAGGGCCTGAAGTTCTACAACATCGACGCCGTTAAGATTGCCGGCGAAGTGGGCCTTGGCGGCCGCATCAACATGGTCATGCAGACCGCGTTCTTCAAGCTCGCCAACGTAATGCCCTTCGAAAAGGCCATCGAACTGCTGAAGAAGTCCATCCACAAGGCTTACGGCAAGAAGGGCGAGAAGATCGTCAACATGAACATCCAGGCAGTGGACAAGGCTGTCGACGCTCTCGTCGAAGTCAAGTACCCCGCCACCTGGGCTGACGCCGCATGCTGCTGCACCAAGGACGACAACGCTCCTGATTTCATCAAGAACGTTGTTCGCCCCATTCTTGCTCAGCAGGGCGACAAGCTGCCCGCTTCCTCCTTCGAACCCGACGGTCTGTTCCCCGTGGGCACCGCTGCCTTTGAAAAGCGCGGCGTAGCCATCAACGTACCCCAGTGGATCGCTGAAAACTGCATCCAGTGTAACCGTTGTGCATACGTTTGCCCCCACGCTACCATCCGTCCCTTCCTCGCCACCGCTGACGAACTGGAAGACGCACCCGCTTCCCTGCAGTTCGTAGAAGCCAAGGGCAAGGAACTGAAGGGCATGCAGTACCGCATGCAGGTTTACGCTCAGGACTGCCTCGGTTGCGGTTCCTGTGCCGACGTCTGCCCCGCCAAGGAAAAGGCGCTGGTCATGCAGCCCATCGAAACCCAGCTCGGCGATCAGGTTCCGAACCTGACCTTCATCGAAGAGAACGTGTCTTACAAGACCGATCTCATGGAACGCGACTCCCTCAAGGGTTCCCAGTTCCAGCAGCCCCTCATGGAATTCTCCGGTGCCTGCGCAGGCTGCGGCGAAACCCCCTATGTGAAGCTGCTCACCCAGATGTTCGGCGAACGTATGATCGTTTCCAACGCCACCGGCTGCTCCTCCATCTGGGGTGCATCCGCTCCCACCACTCCCTACACCGTTAACGATGAAGGCCACGGCCCGACCTGGGGTAACTCCCTGTTCGAAGACGCCGCCGAATTCGGCTACGGCATGGGTATGGCTGTGAAGCAGCGTCGCGAGCGCCTCGCAATGCTGGTGAAGCAGGCTATCGACACCGTTGAAAACGCTGAACTGAAGGCCGCTCTTGAAGCATGGCTCACCGAGAAGGATGACGCCGAAGGCTCCAAGAAGACCGGTGAAGAAGTTCTTACCCTCATCGAAGCAGGCATCGACCACAGCGACCTGCTCGAAGAGATCTACTCCATGGCCGACCTGCTCACCAAGAAGTCCGTATGGATCTTCGGTGGCGACGGTTGGGCATACGACATCGGCTTCGGCGGTGTTGACCACGTTCTCGCCTCCGGCGAAGACATCAACATCCTCGTTATGGACACCGAAGTGTACTCCAACACCGGTGGTCAGTCCTCCAAGGCTACCCCGCTCGGTTCCATCGCCAAGTTCGCCGCTTCCGGCAAGAAGACCGGCAAGAAGGACCTGGGCCAGATGGCCATGACCTACGGTTACGTGTACGTGGCTTCCGTTTCCATGGGCGCCAACATGAACCAGGTCATCAAGGCCTTCAAGGAAGCTGAAGCTTACAAGGGACCGTCCCTCGTCATCTGCTACGCACCCTGCATCAACCAGGGCATCCGCAAGGGCATGGGCAAGTCCATGGAAGAAGGCAAGCTCGCCGTTGAAACCGGTTACTGGCCTCTGTACCGCTTCAACCCCGAACTGGCCGACAAGGGTGAAAATCCCTTCAAGTTCGAGTCCAAGGCTCCCAACGGCAAGCTGCAGGAATTCCTGTCCGGCGAAAACCGTTACGCCCTGCTCGAAAAGATGGCTCCTGAAGAGTCCAAGCGTCTTCGTACCCTCATCGAGAAGGAATACGAAGAGCGCTTCCTGCACTTCAAGGCCCTCTCCGAACTGCCCGGCATCAATGTTGCCCCTGCGGCTGCCACCGCACAGGCAGGCAAGGATGCAGGCGAGTTCTGCACTGCCACCGAAACTCCCGAGCACGCCAAGCCCGGTAACGGTGAGCCCTGCGACGACGGTCGCGGCGCGAAATAACGCCCGACCTTAAGTGATAAGCCCGGAGTCCGGGGGAGGAGCGGAAGCCTCCCCCGGGCCCCTTAACCTGGGGTGACGTTTTAGGTGGTTTGACGTCACTGAAAAACCTCAAAGAGGAGCGTTTTATGTTGGCTTTGTTTGCCATGCTGCCCATTCTGGCAGCTCTGATCCTGATGGTTGGCCTGCGTTGGCCTGCTACCAAAGCCATGCCCATTGCCTGGGCATGTGCCGTCCTCGGTGCAATGGTTGGCTGGGGCATCGATGTAAGCACCATCGCCGCCATGTCCTTCCATGGTGCGATCACCGCAGTAAGCGTTCTCATCATTGTTTTCGGTGCCATCCTGATCCTGTACACCCTGCAGTACAGCGGCGGCATGGAAACCATTCAGTACGGCATGCAGCAGATTTCCGGTGACCATCGCGTTCAGGCGATCATCATCGGCTACCTGTTCGCAGCCTTCATCGAAGGTGCCGCAGGTTTCGGTACTCCTGCTGCTCTTGCAGCTCCCCTGCTGCTCTCCCTGGGCTTCCCGCCCCTCGCAGCAGCCGTTATCTGCCTTGTTTTCAACTCCTTCCCCGTATCCTTCGGTGCTGTTGGTACCCCCATCATTCTCGGCCTGAAGTACGTTCAGCCTCTGGTAAAGGAAGCCGTTGCTTCCGGCGTACCCGGCCTGAACTTCGCTTCTCCCGAACAGTTCAACATGATTATCGGTCAGTGGGCCACCATCTTCCACGGCGTGATGGCCTTCATTCTGCCCATCTTCATGCTGGGCTTCATCACCCGCTTCTTCGGCCCCAACCGCAGCTGGTCTGACGGCTTCAAGGCTTGGAAGTTCTGCGTATTCGCAGCCGTAGCCTTCGTTATCCCCTACTTCGCCTTCGCATGGCTGGTAGGCCCCGAGTTCCCCTCCCTTATCGGTGGTCTTGTCGGCCTCGGTATCGTGGTTCTCGGTGCACAGAAGGGCTTCTGCGTACCTGAGCAGGTTTGGACCTTCGGCGACCACAAGAACTGGGATCCCGAGTGGACCGGCGACATCTCCGTTGCCGACACCAAGGAATTCAAGGCTCACATGTCCCAGTTCAAGGCATGGCTGCCCTACGTTCTGATCGGTGCCATCCTCGTTATCACCCGTATTCCCGATCTGGGCCTCAAGGGTATGCTCGCTGGTGTGAAGCTGACCTTCGACGCAGGCTTCCTGGGTCACCCCGAAATCAACAACTCCATCGCCTACCTGTACCTGCCCGGCACCATTCCCTTCATGCTCGTAGCACTGCTGACCATTCCGCTGCACGGCATGAGCGGCGCCAAGGCAAAGCAGGCATGGACCGAATCCTTTGCCAAGATGAAGAACCCCACCATCGCACTGCTCTTCGCTGTTGCCCTGGTGTCCATCTTCCGTCTGTCCGGCACCAACCCCAATGGCCTGGCTTCCATGCCTCTGGAACTTGCCAAGGCAGTTTCCGGCCTGGTTGGTAACGCATGGCCCATGTTCGCCTCCGTTGTGGGTGGCCTCGGCGCCTTCATCACCGGTTCCAACACCGTATCCGACCTGCTCTTCGCTGAATTCCAGTGGGGCGTAGCTCAGCAGCTCGAACTGCCCCGCCAGATCATTGTGGCAGCTCAGGTTGTTGGCGGTGGCGCCGGTAACATGGTTTGTATCCACAACATCGTGGCTGCCTGCGCCGTTGTCGGTCTGTCCGGCATGGAAGGCACCATCCTGAAGCGCACCGTATGGCCCTTCCTGCTGTACGCCGCTGTGGTTGGCATCATCGCCTCCCTGATGTGCTTCGTGTTCTTCCCGACTCTGTTCTAATCCCCCGTCACTTGCCGGGAGCGGGATGCGCGATACCCGCTCCCGGCGCTTGAAAGGGTTTTGCTATCCAGACACATGGTAAACGGAGCGGCTCACCTGAAAGTAAGTTGCTCCGTTTTTTCTCACCGCCCCTGTCTCCCGTTGCCGGATGTCGAGGCAGGCAAGCGCAGACCTTAACCGCCCTTTTGGAGGCAGTTCTCCATGCTCAGTGAATCTCTTGTCAAAGAATTTAAGTCCATCGTAGGCGACGAAAACGTCTTCAATTCCGAAGCCGACCGTCAGTCTTACTCTTACGACTCTGCCGTGCTTGAACCTGTTGTCCCTGCATTGGTTGTTCGCCCGACCAATTCTGAGCAGCTCGGCAAGGTTGTTGCCCTGTGTAACGAGAACAACAACCCCATCACCGTTCGCGGCGCAGGCACCAACCTTTCCGGTGGCACCATCCCGGACAAGCGCGACGGCATCGTCATCCTGACCAACGGGATGAACAAGATTCTGGAAATCAACGAAGAAGACCTGTACGCCGTTGTTGAGCCCGGCGTTGTTACCGCCAAGTTCGCGGCAGAGGTAGCCAAGCGCGGCCTCTTCTACCCCCCGGATCCGGGCTCTCAGGCTGTTTCCACCATCGGTGGTAACGTTGCCGAAAACGCCGGCGGTCTGCGCGGTCTGAAGTACGGCGTGACCAAGGACTACGTCATGGGTCTGGACTTCTTCGACGTGAACGGCGAACTGGTGAAGACCGGCTCCCGCACCGTCAAGTGCGTCACCGGCTACAACCTTGCCGGTCTGATGGCTGCTTCCGAAGGCACCCTCGGCGTATTCAACGAAATCATCCTCAAGCTTACTCCTCCTCCGGCAGCCTCCAAGGCCATGATGGCCGTGTTCGACGACGTGAACAAGGCCTCTGCCGCAGTTGCAGGCATCATCGCCGCACATGTTGTGCCCTGTACCCTGGAATTCATGGACCAGGCCTGCATGCGCTACGTTGAAGACTACACCAAGGCCGGTCTGCCCGTTGAATCCGCAGCCATCCTGCTGATCGAAGTTGACGGTCACCCCGCACAGGTTGAAGACGAAGCCGCTACCGTGGTAAAGGTGCTCGAAAAGAGCGGTGCCACCAAGATCGTGGTAGCCAAGGACGCCGCTGAAAAGCTGAAGCTGTGGGAAGCACGCCGCAACGCGCTGCCATCCCTTGCCCGCGCCCGTCCCACCACCGTGCTTGAAGACGCCACCGTGCCGCGTTCCCAGATCCCGGCCATGGTTGCCGCCATCAACAACATCGCAAAGAAGTACGACATTCAGATCGGTACCTTCGGCCACGCTGGCGACGGCAACCTGCACCCCACCATTCTCTGCGACAAGCGTGATGCCAAGGAATACCACCGCGTGGAAGAAGCCGTTGACGAAATCTTCGACACCGCTCTGTCCCTGAAGGGCACCCTGTCCGGCGAACACGGCATCGGCATGGCAAAGTCCAAGTGGATGGAGAAGGAAACTTCCCGCGCCACCATCGAGTACTCCCTGAATATGAAGAAGGCCATTGACCCGAAGAATATTCTGAACCCCGGCAAGATCATCGCTGGGAGGTAAATCATGGCCGATCTGAATAAACTTGCAAAGATGCTCGAGGAACTGGATGACCTGATGGTTGCCTGCATGAAGTGCGGCATGTGTCAGGCTGTCTGCCCTGTATTCGCCGAAACCATGCGCGAATCCGACGTTACCCGCGGCAAGATCGCCCTGCTGGAAAACCTCGCCCACGAGATGATCAAGGACGCCGAAGGCGTTCAGGAACGTCTGAACCGCTGCCTGCTCTGCGGTTCCTGTGCGGCCAACTGTCCTTCCGGCGTGCGCATCATGGACATCTTCCTCCAGGGCCGCACCATCGTGAACACCTATATGGGGCTTTCCCCGGTCAAAAAGGCCATTCTGCGCGGCATGGTGGGCAACCCCAAGCTGTTCAACGCCCTTCTTGACTTCGGTTCCAAGTTCCAGGGGCTGTTCACCAGCCAGGCCAACGAACTGCTCGGTTCCTCCTGCTCGAAGTTCCTGTCGCCCGTCATCGGCGACCGCCACTTCTCCCCGCTTGCCAAGCAGTCCCTGCACAGCAAGTACGGAACCATCGACACCCCCGCCGGCAAGTCCGGCATCCGTGTCCTGTTCTACCCCGGCTGCGTGGCCGACAAGATGTACACCAAGGCCGGCGAAGCCTGCCTGAAGGTCTTCCGTCACCACGGCGTAGGCGTGTGGATGCCCTCCGCTCAGGCGTGCTGCGGCATTCCCGCCCTGTCTGCCGGTGACCGCGTTGCCTACGACAAGATGGTCAAGTTCAACGTGAACATCTTCGGCGACGGCAACTACGACTATATCGTGGCCCCCTGCGGCTCCTGCATCTCCACCATTCACGAACTCTGGCCCCAGTTCTCGGCCGAGTATCCCAAGGAAGTGCAGGACAAGATCGCCAAGATCTCCAAGAAGGCCATGGACATTAACCAGTTCGTCGTGGACGTGCTGGGCGTGAAGCCCACCGAGGCTCCCAAGGGCGGCACCAAGGTCACCTTCCATGACTCCTGCCACCTGAAGAAGAGCCTGAAGGTTGCTTCCCAGCCCCGCGATCTCATCCGCATGAACCCCAACTATGAACTGGTGGAAATGAGCGAAGCGGATCGTTGCTGCGGTTGCGGCGGTACCTTCAACCTGTACCACTACGATCTGTCCAAGAAGATCGGCGAACGCAAGCGCGAGAACATCGTCGCCTCCGGCGCAAAGGTGCTCTCCACCGGTTGCCCCGCGTGCATGATGCAGATCACTGACATGCTGTCCCAGAACAATGACAGTGTCGCAGTGAAACATAGCATTGAGATATACGCGGAAACGCTCTAATATGTAAAAATGCGCCCGTTCCTCTGAGAGGGGGCGGGCGCTTTTTCGTTTCGGGAATGGGTCCCGATTCGTTACAGCCGGTATCGCGTCCGGCTTTGTGTGTCTGGATATGCAAGGAGCCTAACAGTGTCCAACAACCTGTACATTACAGCCACGGAGTCCAAGAGCGGCAAATCCGCCGTCGTACTGGGCATGATGCAGCTACTGCTCAGGGATATCCGTAAAGTCGCCTTCTTCAGGCCCATCATCAACAACCCCAACCGTGACGTTCGGGATCATGACATCAACCTGATCCTCACCCACTTCGGGCTGGATATTCCTTACGAGGATACCTACGCCTACTCGCTGAACGAAGCCCGTGAACTCATTAATCACGGCCAGCACGCCACCCTTCTCGACAACATCCTGAACAAGTACAAGAAGCTCGCAGACAACTACGACTTCGTACTGTGTGAAGGCACCGACTTCCTGGGCAAGGACGCCGCGTTCGAGTTCGACCTGAACGCCGACATCGCCGCGAACCTTGGCTGCCCCGTGGTGGTCATCGCCAACGGTCAGGGCAAGAGCACCGATGAAATCATCGGCTCCACCCAGCTGACCATTGATTCCCTCGAGGAAAAGGGGCTGGACATCGTTTCGGCCATCATCAACCGTGCGGACAAGGACAGCGTCAGCGCCGAGCAGATCATCAACTCTCTCGAATGCAAGACCCGCTGCACCAACCCCCTTGCGGTGTACGTCATTCCGGACGAGCCCACTCTGGGCAAGCCCACCATGAACGACGTGAAGAAGTGGCTGAAGGGTACCGTTCTTTACGGTCACGGCCGTCTGGACACCCTGGTGGACGACTACCTCATCGCCGCCATGCAGATCGGCAACTTCCTCGACTACGTGAACCCCGGCAGCCTGATCATCACCCCCGGTGACCGCAGCGACATCATCATTGCCACGCTTGCCACCCGTCTTTCCAACGCCTACCCCGACATTTCCGGCATCGTGCTCACCGGTGGCCTGCAGCCCGCGCCCAACGTGCACCGCCTGATCGAAGGCTGGACCGGCGTTCCGGTTCCGGTTCTTTCCGTCAAGGAACACACCTATCTTACCACGCAGATCCTCAACGACCTGTACGGCAAGATCGACCCTGAAAACGAACGCAAGATCAACACCGCCCTCGGCGTATTCGAAAAATGCGTGGACACTGCCGAAATCGCCAAGCGCGTCATCGGCCGCAAGTCCACCCGCGTCACGCCCAAGATGTTCGAGTTCAACCTCATCGAAAAGGCCAAGCGCAACAAGATGCGCATTGTCCTGCCCGAAGGCGCTGAAGAACGCATCCTGCGTGCAGCCGAAATCCTCGACCGCCGCGGCGTTGCCAAAATCATCCTGCTGGGTAATGCCGATGAAATCGGCAAGAAGATCTCCGAGCTTGGTCTCGACCTTGGCGATATCCAGATCATTCAGCCCGAGCTGTCGCCCAATTTCGAGAAGTACGTTGAAGCCTACTTCGAGTTCCGCAAGAAGAAGGGCATCAGCATGGAACAGGCGCGCGACGCCATGTCCGACCCCACCTACTACGGCACCATGATGGTTAAGCAGGATGACGCCGACGGCATGGTTTCCGGCGCTATCAACACCACCGCCCACACCATTCGTCCCGCATTCGAGTTCATCAAGACCAAGCCCACCGCATCCATCGTGTCCTCGGTCTTCCTGATGTGCCTGAAGGACCGCGTGCTGGTATTCGGCGACTGCGCAGTGAATCCCAATCCCACTTCCGAGCAGTTGGCGGAAATCGCCATCAGCTCTTGTGAGACGGCCCGCATTTTTGGGGTTGACCCGCGCATAGCCATGCTATCATATTCCACCGGCTCTTCCGGCAAGGGTGCTGACGTGGAAAAGGTCATCGAAGCCACCCGCATTGCCAAGGAACGTGCCCCCGAGCTGCTGCTGGAAGGCCCACTCCAGTACGACGCAGCCATCGATGCAGACGTAGCCGCCACCAAGCTGCCCAACTCCGAGGTAGCAGGCAAGGCGACCGTCTTCATCTTCCCGGACCTGAACACCGGCAACAACACCTACAAGGCTGTTCAGCGTGCGGCAAATGCAGTGGCAATCGGCCCCGTGCTGCAGGGTCTTAACAAGCCCGTTAACGACCTCTCCCGCGGCTGCACGGTACCCGATATCGTGAACACCGTAGCCATTACCGCCATACAGGCGCAGGCTGAAAAGGGACTCGTATAGAGTCCGCAAGGAACCAAACCACCATGAACGTACTCGTTATCAACTCCGGCTCTTCTTCTATCAAATATCAGCTCATCAACATGGAGACTGAGACCTCTCTGTGCTCCGGCCTTGTTGAGCGCATTGGTGAAGCCAACGGGAAACTGACCCACAAGATCCATCCCGACACCGATGCTGAAAAGAAGATCGCCATCAACGAAGAATTTGCAAACCACGTTGCCGGCATGAAGCGCGTAGTTGACCTGATCACCGACAGCGAAAACGGTGTTATCAAGGACAAGTCCGAAATCTACGCCATTGGCCACCGCGTTCTGCTCGGCGGCGAAAAGATCACCAAGTCTCTCAAGATCAACGACTGGGCCAAGGACGTTATCCGCGAATACTTCCCCCTCGGCCCCCTGCACAACCCTGCAAACCTTGCAGGCATCGAAGTGGCTGAAGAACTCTTCCCCGGCGTGCCCTCTGTTGGCGTATTCGACACCGAATTCCATCAGACCATGCCCAAGAAGGCGTTCCTCTACCCCCTTCCGTACTCCATGTACGAAGACCTGCAGGTACGTCGCTACGGGTTCCACGGCACCTCGCACCGCTATGTGACCAAGCAGGCTGCAAAGTTCCTCGGTAAGCCCCTGGACGAACTGAACATCATCACCTGCCACCTCGGCAACGGCTGCTCCATGTGCGCCGTCAAGAACGGCAAGTGCGTGGACACCACCATGGGTCTGACCCCGCTCGAGGGTCTGATGATGGGTACCCGTTGCGGCGACATCGATCCCGCCATCGTGCCCTTCGTCATGGAAAAGACCGGTATCTCCGCTGCCGAGATGGACAACGTCATGAACAAGCAGTCCGGCCTCAAGGGCATCTGCGGCATGAACGACATGCGTGACATCCATTCCGCACGTCAGGAAGGTAACGAAAAGGCTCAGCTCGCATTTGAAATGATGTCCTATCGCATCAAGAAGTACATCGGTGCCTTCATGGCCGTTGTAGGCGAAGTTGACGCAGTTATCTTCACCGCCGGTATCGGCGAAAACGACGAATTCATGCGTGCAGAAGTCTGCAAGGACATGGAACACCTCGGCATCGAAATCGATATCGAAGAAAACAACACCCGCCGCGGTGTTGCCCGCTCCATCAGCAAGGGCGGCAAGGTGCAGGTGCTGGTCATCCCCACCAACGAAGAACTCGAAATCGCTCAGGCGACCATGGAAGTCCTCAAGGGCTAACATCACCTGGGTTTGAGACATGTTGCGGGGCGGGGTTGAACACAACCCTGCCCCGTTTTCGTCCGACTTGACAGAACGCTCAATCAACCGCATTACTCCGGCGCAACCCCTTGTCCATACGGGAGGAACTCCATGACAGGCATCTACATAGGCTCCACCAGCGCGTTTGCAGGCAAGAACATCACCGCCCTTGCCCTTGGGCTGGCACTGCAAAAGCAGGGCCTTCGCGTCGGTTACATGAAGCCGGTTGGCGCACTGCCCGTCACCGTGGATGAGATCATCGGCGATGAAGACGCCATGCTCATTCGCGAAGTCCTTGGTCTGGACGCCGCACCGGACGAACTGACTCCCGTCATCATTCCCCAGAATCTGCGGGCAACGCGTCTCATCCAGCCGGAAAATTGCATGGAACGCATCCGTGCGGCCTATGAACGGCTTTCCCGCGACAAGGACGTCATGCTCGTCTGCGGCAGCGGCTCCTTCCTGCACCGCGGCAAGCACCGTGGGGTGGATGGCGTCTCCATCGTCCGTGCCCTCGGGCTCAAGACCATCCTCGTGGACCGCTTCGACAACACCCTGCATTACGACGCCGTGCTCAGCATTCGAGAATGCCTTGGCGACTCCCTGCTGGGTGTTCTCTTCAATGACGTACCGGAACTCTTCATGCGCGATGCGGTCGAAATTCTGGTGCCCTATCTGAGCGAGCAGGACATCAAGGTGCTGGGCATCATTCCGCGCGATCCGCTGCTCAACGCCATCAAGGCTTCCGAACTGGCATGGCGTCTCGGTGGCAAGATCATTTCCGGCAACGCCCAGTCCCAGCGCATCATAGAAGATTTTCTCATCGGCACCATGCAGGTGGAAAACTTCATGACCTATTTCCGCCGCCAGCGGAACTCCGCCACCATTGTCGGCGGCGACCGCACCGACCTGCAACTGGTCGCCCTCGAAGGCGATTGCCCCTGCCTCATTCTCACAGGCAACATCGCACCCAACGAACTGGTCAGAGCCCGCTCCGAGCAGAAGGGCGTGCCCGTCATTCAGGTGAAGGACGACACCTACACCGTGGCCAAGCAGATGGAGACCATTCTCGCCAGTCAGAAATTGCGCGAGTTGGTGAAAATCGAACGGGCGGCCGCGCTTGTGAACAGCGTGCTCGACCTGCAGCACATTACGCAGGCCCTCTAGACCCTACCTAACGCTGAGCCGGACCGGCATGTATTCAGGACGCACCGTGTGTGCGGTCCTTTTTTGCGCCCCTAGGCAGCACAACCACTTGCATTATTTGCATCGCTACCGCATAGTTATAATGCGGCACAACCTTCTAATCCCGGCAGGAGAGTTCTATGTTACGCAGCATCACCATTGGCAAACGTGTATTATCCCTGCTCATCTTCATGACGCTGTTCATGGCGATCAGCATTTTTGCGTTCATCCGCCTCACGGCGGAAGTTTCGCAGGCAGAGCTGCAGGAAACCCAGAACGTAATGCTGGAGGATCACAAGCGACGCCTGAAGCTCGCTACAGACACGATTGCCGAAGCGCTGGGCGTACTCATAGCAGACGCGCCCACAAAGGAAGAGCAACTGGAGATCATCCGCAAGTCAATCGACAAATTCCGCTTCGAGGATGACAACTCCGGCTACTACTTCGTGTATGAAAATACCACAGTTCAGGTGTTGCCTCCCAAGAAGGAACTTGAAGGCAAGGATCTCAAGGACCTCAAGGACCCCAATGGTGTGTATCTGGTACGCGAACTGAACAAGGCCGCGCATGACGGCGGCGGGTTCGTCACCTACTTCTGGGATAAGCCCGGCGCAGGCCAGACCCTCAAGCTGGGATACGCCAATCTCATTCCCGGCACTGACAGCTGGATCGGAACCGGCATCTATGTCGACAACGTGGACATGGAAAAGGCCCGCATCGAGTCCAAAATCAGTGACATCGTCACCACCAAGACCACATGGACCCTCGGCACGCTGGCCGCTGTCTTCCTGATTCTGGTGCTGCCGTTCAGCCTTACCCTCATCGCCTCCATTGTCCGTCCGTTGCGGGAAGCTACCGCCGCTGCCGATGCCGTGGCCCACGGCAATCTGGATGTACAGCTGAACACCAAGGGCAGGGACGAAGTCTCCAACCTTCAGCAGTCCCTCAATGAAATGGTGGCAACCCTGAAACGAAACATTCAGGACATGGCCGCCAAAGAGGAAGAAGCCAACCGGCAGGCGCAATCCGCCCGCGAAGCGGCCAAGCGCGCTGAAGACGCCATGCTGCAGGCCGAGAAAGCCACGAGAGAAGGCATGCTCACCGCCGCCGGTCGACTCGAGGGGGTTGTTTCCCGCATTTCGCACGCCACCAATGACCTTGCCACGCGCAGTGATGAGATCAGACGCGGTACCGAGAATCAGATGTCCCGCATCAGTGAAACCGCCACCGCCATGGAAGAAATGAATGCCACAGTGCTGGAAGTGGCCCGCAATGCCGGCGAAGCCGCCGACCAGACTGAAAAATCACGTGAAAAAGCCCTGCAGGGCTCGACCGTGGTATCGGACACCGTAAAGTCCATGAACGACCTGCAAACCCTTACGACGAACCTCAAAGGGAACATGCACAAGCTTGGCGAACAGTCCGTAGCCATTGGTCAGGTCATGAACGTCATTAACGACATTGCAGACCAGACCAACCTGCTGGCTCTGAACGCTGCCATCGAAGCTGCGCGCGCCGGTGACGCAGGACGCGGGTTCGCCGTGGTTGCCGATGAAGTGCGCAAACTGGCTGAAAAGACCATGGGCGCAACCAAGGAAGTGGGCGAAAGCATCAAGTCCATCCAGGGCCTTGCCAAGGCCAACGTGGACGGCATGGACGAAGCCGTGAATGCCATCAACGGAGCCACGGATCTTTCTAACCAGTCCGGCCAGATGCTGTATGAAATCGTTTCCATGGC
The DNA here is from genome assembly GCF_026230175.1 of Desulfovibrio mangrovi. Classification (NCBI taxonomy): domain Bacteria; kingdom Pseudomonadati; phylum Thermodesulfobacteriota; class Desulfovibrionia; order Desulfovibrionales; family Desulfovibrionaceae; genus Desulfovibrio; species Desulfovibrio mangrovi. The sequence continues at coordinate 3,244,666 of NZ_CP104208.1, read as the reverse complement.
GCAGGATGCAGCCATGCAGGTACAGTCCATCGCCACTGCAGCCGAACAACAATCCGCCGCATCTGAACAGATCACCAGCAGCGTTGACGAAATCAACCAGATAGCGAACGAGAACGCCCATCGCGTTGCCGAATCGGACAGAGACATCCAGCAACTAGCTGAAGAAGCGAATGAATTGAGCAGCCTTATTCATTCCCTGAAGGCAGACGCTAAATAGCAGTACTGCAAAGAACCACCAAAAACCCCGCCCTCCAGAGGAAGGCGGGGGTTTTTTATACATATACTCACAGCATTTTCTCTTGAAACGACCAGCTCGAAGCCATATAAATATAGTAAGTCTCATTAGCACCCCTGCCAGGCATACAAATTGGTCTGACCATAAGTCGTGAAAGGATAAACTGCATGATTAACCACTCCACCAACAGTGTCTTTGCAAACACTCCATACCTGCAACATCTACTGCCTCCTCCTGTTGTTAAAAAGTAGATACATTTTTTCCTTACACGATATAACGGTAATCCTTAATCCGCCGATATGACTACATAACCATTCGGAAAGGAATAGGGGGCCGGATGGAGAGCTGTTCCAAATGCCACGGGGGGCGTTGGCAGACACATTTATCCAAGGAGGCGACAATGTTCAGAAATATTCCCATAGGCAGCAGAATCATTGCACTGATCATCCTGATGGCTTTGTTCATCAGTGCAACGGTTGCTGTATTCGTACAACTCACAGACAAGGTGGCAAACATAGGCGTGACCGAAACACAAACGGTCATGCTCAAGGACCACAAGGCCAGATTGCAACTGGCAACCCTCACGTTTGTGAGCACCATAAACACAATGATCTCTGCCGCCCCGGAAGACCAACGGGACGACCTCATCCGCAAGGCCACAAACTCCATCCGGTACGAAGCAGATAAGTCCGGCTACTATTTCGTCTACCGCGACACTACGGTAGTCGCCCACGCCGCGAGTCCTGACACTGTCGGACAGGACAAGGGCGCAGCCAAGGATCCCAACGGCGTATTCGTCATCCGCGAACTGGCCCGGGCGGCCCATGACGGTGGCGGCTTTGTCGAATACACCTGGCCCAAGCCGAACATGGGCACGCAACCCAAGATCAGCTACGCCATGATGATTCCCGGCACGGACTACTGGGCAGGTACCGGCGTCTACGTTGACAACGTGGAAGTGGAAAAGCAGCGCATTGCAAACAAGATCGGTGACATTGTCTCCACGTCGACCTACACCACTGTCGCCATTCTCGCCGCCATCATGATCTTCGGTATTCTGCCGCTGAGCATTGCGATGAACCTTTCCATCACGCGCCCCCTGCGCGAGGCTACCGCAGCAGCCAATGCCGTTGCTGAAGGCAACCTCAACGTGCAGATCGCTCCCAAGGGCAAGGATGAAGTGGCGCAACTGCAACTGTCTCTGGGCACCATGGTGAAGACGCTCAAGGCCAACATTGAAGACATGGAAGTCAAGGGCGCAGAGGCCAACAGACAGACAGAGATTGCCCGAGATGCCCTGCGCAAGGCGGAAGAAGCCATGGCCAAGGCCGAACAGGCCACCAAGGAAGGTATGCTCACCGCCGCAGGCCGCCTTGAAGGTGTAGTGGAACGCATCAACACGGCCACTGTGGACCTTTCCAACCGCAGTGATGAAATCCGCGGCGGCACGGACAACCAGATGTCCCGCATCAGTGAAACCGCCACCGCCATGGAAGAAATGAACGCCACCGTGCTGGAAGTGGCGCGTAACGCCAGCGAGGCAGCCGAACAAACCGAAAAGTCGCGGGAAAAGGCACTGCAGGGAGCAGAAATGGTAACCAAGACCGTTTCCGCCATGAACAACCTGCAGACCCTGACCAACGAACTCAAGAGCAACATGCACAAGCTGGGTGAACAGTCGGATGCCATCGGCCACGTGATGAACGTGATCAACGACATTGCCGACCAGACCAACCTGCTGGCCCTGAACGCCGCCATTGAAGCAGCCCGTGCCGGCGAAGCGGGCCGTGGCTTCGCAGTGGTGGCCGACGAGGTGCGCAAGCTGGCTGAAAAGACCATGGGCGCCACCAAGGAAGTGGGCGACAACATCAATTCGATTCAGGGCCTTGCCCGCCTCAACGTGCAGGGCATGGACGAAGCCGTGAACGCCATACACGGGGCATCCGAGCTCTCGCTGGAATCCGGCAAGCTGCTTGAAGAGATTGTGCGCATGGCACAGGAAGCAGCCGGTCAGGTGCAGTCCATTGCCACAGCTTCCGAAGAGCAGTCCGCAGCCTCCGAAGAGATCACCCACAGTGTTGATGAAATCAACATCATCGCGCAGGAAAACGCCCGGCGCGTTGTGGAATCTGACGAAGACATCCGCGAGCTTTCACAGCAGGCAGAGGCGCTCAGCGGCCTCATCGTCACGCTGAAGGAAGACGCGAAGTAGTCCCGACCAGCCTCCTCTGGAAAAACAAAAGCCCCGCAACATCCGTTGCGGGGCTTCATCTTTCAGACAAAACAGCGCCTACCGTGCGGCAGCCATCTGCGGCAGCCACAGCAGCAAGTCGGGGAAGGCGGCGCAGATGCCGAGCACCAGCAACTGGATGAGCACGAACGGAATAATCCCCTTGTAGATATCCAGTGTGGAGACCTGCGGCGGGCAGACCCCCTTCAGGTAGAACAACGAAAACCCGAAAGGCGGCGTAAGGAAGGACGTCTGCAGGTTAAGGGCGAAAATCAGGGCGAGCCAGGTGGGATCGAAGCCGGACTCGATCATGATCGGCGCCAGAACGGGAATCTGAATGAAGGTGATCTCGATGAAGTCGAGGAAGAATCCCATCAGGAAGATGAGGAACATCACGATCGCCAGCACGCCCCACTTGCCGAAGGGCAGCGTCTGCACGAATTCCCGCACCAGGTGGTCGCCGCCGAGCCCGCGGAAAACCAGACCGAACGCTGTGGCGCCGACAAGAATGATGAAGATCATGCTTGTCAGGCGCATGGTGGATTCCATGACTTCCTTGAGCATCTGCCAGCTGAATTTGCCGTTCACGTAGCTGAGAATAAGCGCACCGAATGCGCCCACCCCTGCGGCTTCCGTGGGAGAGGCTATGCCCGCAAAAATGGTACCCAGCACCGCCAGAATGAGGAACAGAGGCGGCAGAAAGGCAGCCATGAGATCTCGCATGCTCGGCATGTCGGGATCAAGGGCGCAGGCGTCATACCCGGGATCCCCGGGCTTGCATTTGGGGGCACAGGTCACGGCAGGAACATTTTCCGGCCAGACCTTGGAATATATCATGATATAGATGATGTAGAACAGAACCAGCATGAAGCCGGGGACAAGCGCACCGATAAAAAGATCACCCACCGGAACGCCGATGATGTCGCCCAGCAGAATGAGAATGATGGAAGGCGGAATGATCTGACCAAGCGTACCGGACGCGGCGATAACACCGGTGGAAAGGGTATTCTTATAGCCACAGCGCATCATGGTGGGCAGGGCAAGCAGCCCCATGGTCACCACGGTGGCGCCCACGATGCCTGTCGATGCCCCCAGCAACGCACCTACCAGCACGACTGAAATGGCCATGCCACCGCGCACGCGTCCGAGCATGGTGCCCATGGACTCGATGAGCTTGGTGGCAATGCCGGAACGCTCCATGGCCATCCCCATAAAGATGAACAGGGGAACGGCAGTGTAGGTAAAGTTGCTCATGACGCCCCATACGCGCAGGGGCATGAGGTTGAAGAAATCCCAGCCGAAACCGATGACGCCAAACACCAGAGACGTGCCCAGCAGTGTGAACGCCACGGGAAAACCAAGCATGAGCATGAAAGTCATGCCGACAAAAAGCCAGCCTGCAAGCGCCTGATCCATTCTTACGCCTCCTCGGGCTCTGCCTTGCCGAGAAGGACAAGCAGATTCTTCAGGAAAAAGGAAACGCCCTGCAGGGCAAGCAGACCAAAGGCCACGGGCAGGCACCCCTTAAGGAACCAGCGGAAGGGCAGACCGCCCGGATCGGGCGATTGCTCGGCCATCATCCAGCTGAATTTGGTGAACATGACCGAGGTCTTGATCACCAGAAAGCAACCGGGGAACAGGAAGATGAGGCAGCCGAGCACATTAATCAATGCGCGGTTTCGCGGGCTGAAGTGCTGGTAGGCCACATCCACGCGCACGTGGCTGTCGTGGCGCAGGGTGTAGGCACCGCCGAAAAGAAACAGCATCGAATACATATGCCACTCCAGCTCGCGCACAGCGGCAAAACTGATGCTGAACACATAGCGCATGGCTACGTCTGCCATAACCAGCAGAACCAGCAGCAATGCCAGTCCCATGGTGGCCTTGCCAATCACTTCCGTGAAGGCATCTATTTTACGGATAATCGCTTGTACCATCGGAAACGAACTCCATACCTTACGTCATGACGGTGCGACACCAAGCCGCACCGGCGGGGCTATCCCAATAGCAGGCCGTCTGCAAACTTACAACAGATTTTACAAATATGTTCTTTTTGTGAAGATTTCAGCAATAATACCGCAACAATAAATGATTCCAGCATAAGGCATGGGCATCCGCACCCGACCGCTGCCGGGAAACAATTACCGCACCCAGCCACACTTACACACAACCTACTTATTTTATGGAATATGTTCGATTTCGCCCGCTTCTTGCTTATTACACAAAGCACGGAAACATCTTCCCGGCAGACTAACGTCTCGGAATGATATCCCAACGGCAACTATTTCATGGAGGCAATCATGCAGGTTACCGGAATTACCCGTACCGATCCCTTCGATAAGCTCGAGGAAATGCTGCGCAAGGGCAATGAAGTCGCCCAGAGAAAGCTTGAAAAGAAAAGCGGCACCGCTCAGGAAATGTCACCCGCAGCCACCCTGCCACCCGAGGCAGCCGACGAAGTGGACATGGCCTACGGCGCAGCCATGTCGCTGCTGGGCAGCGGAAACGAAGGCGGCCTGAGCCAGCACACGCTCGATCCTGAACGCGTTGCCGCCCTGCTGGATATGTAACGGCCGTCCCGTCCATGAAAAACGGCAGCTCATGGCTGCCGTAGGATGATCTGGTTGATCAGGAAAGCTTCAGTTCGGCTTCCATCTTTCTGGCAGCCGGAATGTTGCCGCTCTCTTCCAGCGCGCGGACAAGCAACTGCCCCACACGGACGCGGTCTTTGTCGACCTTTACGGCCTGCTTCAGGTACTTCGCAGCCATACGCGGCTGTTTGACCGCAAGACAGGCCTCGCCCATCATGCGGAACATCGCGTGCTCATCCACGTAGCATTCGACGGCTTCCTGAAAGGCTCCCTCCGCATCCTGCACCTTGCCGGCTTCCAGCAGCTTGCGTCCGTAATTGAGCAACCTGTCGAGCTTCTGCTTGCGCTCCAGCGTCTGCGTATAGCTTTCGCGCTCCTGCTCCATGCGTATGGACTGCAGCAACTGATTGAACACAGCATGCAACTGCTTTTCCACGCCCGGCTTATAGGGAATGCCCTTGGGAAAACGGGAGGAAATCTCCTCTGTCCTGTTAAGCTGGGCAACCATCTCCCGCAGGGCCGAATCCGCAGCAGTCTTGTCCGGCCCCGTGATACCGCGCTGCATGATCTGCAGGGCGTTCACCACGGCTTCCAGCGCACGCATCACGTCGTGACGCTGAAAATACGCCTTCGCCCGCGCAAGATGCTCCTTTGCCATTTTTCCGCCGGAATCCATGCTCTTCACCTTTCAGTACGAACGTCAGTAATTAATCCTTGCCATCATAATCCACACAGGCATAAGCTCCGTACAGAATCATAACCCCCTCTGCACCCTGTACCGGCAAATACTGGAGGAATCCATGGCCAAGATTCTGGTAATTGACCCCAATGAATGCATCGCCTGCGAATCGTGTGTGGAACTTTGCCCCGAAGCGTTCAGGATGTCCAGCGACAACGAGCTTGCAGAAGTCATCGACGCCGAATCCAAAGCAGATTGCGTGGAAGACGCCATCAACACGTGCCCCGTGCAGTGCATCAAATGGGAAGATGCATAGCTGCCCATGTCACAGACAATAAAAAGGCCGCCCTCAGGGGCGGCCTTTTGCGTCAGCACTTCACGGTAAGGAACAGCATCGTCCCGAGCAGGGTTATTCCCAATGCTCCTGCAATGGCAAGCATGCTATACGCAACAGAAAGCAACCTCGGCCCCCTGCCCGCCACATGCACAAGCGCGCTGCGCGAAACAATGCTCAGCACACCAAAGAGCGATGTTGTCAGCCCCATTCCCACGGCCAAAGCCAATACGGCAAACAGCCCGGTCCACGGCAGGCCAAGACTCAGGGCGAAGGCCAGCACCAGTGCCGCCCCCGGACAGGGCACCAGCCCCGCCAGCAACGAAACGGCTGCAATGCCACCGTATCCCGCCTGCGGTGCGGAAGCGTAGCAAACCCTCGCAGCCTGCCGGCCGGATACGGTTTCATACACTGCATGCACCAGCATGATCAATCCGATTGCCGCCACAAGGCCGTAGCTCACATGCTGCAGCACGCCTCTGGCCTCATCGAATCCCTGCGAATCAGGACGCCCCATGAGCCATTGCAAAACGAACACAAGCACCACGGCCGAAAACGCATGAACGAACGAAAGCAGGTGTCCCATGGCAAAGCCGCGGGCCACGCTGCCGCGCTTCCCCAGAAAATAGGAAAAGACCACTGCCTTGCCGTGCCCGGGACCAAGGGCGTGCACCACGCCGTAAAAAAAGGAAAGTCCCATGAACAGCCAGAAGGATTCTCCGCCCGGATTGTCGGCAATATCCCTGCCCAGTTCGGACAATTTCTGACGCAATTCCTTCTGCACGGCGGTAATGGTTCGCAACATGCGGGTGTACGGCATGGCGAAAAACCCAGCATCACGAGCAGGAGCCTCGCCCCCGGACAACTCCGCAGACGATGACGGCACAGCAGGCACTGCGCCATGAGGAGAAACCGGCTGTATGCTCCCGGCCTGTGGCGGCATGGCCGTGGCATTCGCATGCACCCGCGCTACGCCCCCTTGCTCCGCAGACGCCTCAGCGCCTCTGGCGCGAGCACCTTTGGTGAAAGGGTTCGCCTCAGCCGCAGTCACAAAGCCCAAACCTCCGGCGGTACTGCCGTCAACAGCGGGGGCCACCGGAAATACCAGCATCAGCAGCGCCACGCAGGCCGCTGCACAATAAAACGTCAATCGCTGTATACGCATGATCAGAACTGCACCTTGGCCGCCAGCGGGATGATCTGACCGTCATAGAAGGCCAGATCAGGAGCGTCGACCAGCGAGAAGGAGGCCCCGTCCGGACGACCGGAAAGGCGGATGTTCTCTTCGCTGACCTGAAAATCCGTGTAGTAGGAAGGATCGAATACGGCCACCAACACATCGGCTCCATTCGGCACACTCAGAGGAGCGTGGAATGAATACTCCAACTGGCCGTTCTCGAAAGTCGCCACGAAATCGCGAATGGCCGGAATGAACACGGGCTGGCCGTTCACGGCCACATGGGTAAAGAAACGCTCTTCGGCCAGAAACACGGCAATATCATCGCGCTGCGTTGCCCATTCCTCCGCCGTCAGTTTGCCGTCCCCGTTTACATCAAGATCCATCAGATACTGCGTGCTGGCCATGGCATCAAAGGTCCAGCGAACATTCAACCCCGCAAGACCGTCTTCTCCAAAAACAAAATCCACGGTCGCATCCACAAAGACATGGGGATGCGCAGCCGCCTTTGGCACCACGCCCGGCAACACAAGACAGGCACATGCAAGCAATACGGACCAGAACCGCATATGCAGTTTCAACCGTCTGAACATCAAAATATCTCCGTATACCGAAGCATTATGTCGCACAACGCGACCAAACCGCCTTACAGACGTGTCCGGGGCGTCGCCGATCGCTTCCGCTACCTAACAGGAGTCGGCTCCGGAGCAAAGCAGGCTTTTATGGTTGACAATGAAATTCATTATCAAGTAAGAGCATTCATAACGAGGAGGCGAAAAGCTATCTGCCCCTTTCACCCTCAAAACATCAGGATTCACTATGTGCGCGACACTCATAGGCGGCATGGACAGACTCAGGCGGGATTATATCAATGCCGCAAAGGCACGCGGAATCGACCTGAAGGTGTTCACAGGCAAGGAGAACCAGATATCCAGTCAGATGGGCTACCCCGATCTGGTTATCGTATTCACCAGCAAGGTGTCGCACGCCGCCCGCAAGGAAGTGCTCAGCTACGCGAAATCCCGGAACATCCCCGTGCGCATGGTGCACTCATGCGGGGTTTCCACATTACGCAACAGCCTCAACCCGGAACAACAACACTAAAAGGAGACAGACTATGTGCGCAGCCAAGGAGATTGGAGCTCTCAACACGCAAGGCATGCAGGCCATGGGCCGTGGAGATTACATGAATGCCGAATTCATGCTGCATCAGGCCCTTCGCAAGGCCACGGCATTGGGAGCGGAGGGATACACCGCCAAGATACAGAACAATCTTGCCCTCATTCTTGCGGCACAGGGCAAGCACCCTGAAGCGGCCAGACTGTTCCGCGCGGCGCTGGATGTGCTTGAACGAAAAACCGGCGGCAACAACCGGCTCTGCGAGTCCATCCGGAATAATATCGAAGCGGTAGGAGATGCCGCGTCCGCATCACCCCGCCTGGCCGCGTAGGAGTCCCCGGCAACGGGCACAGGCAAACAATAATTCACTTTACGGGCTCAGGCATCTACAGTACGATTTATGTATTATCTCAGAAAGAATGTTGCGTGATATTTAGCCGAGATACAGCAACAAGTTACTACTGTCAGGAATGCAAGGAGTCCTCCAGATGAGCACCGGAATCGAGGTCGCAAAGCCCTTTATCAGCGCCACCGTCAATGTTCTTTCCACCATGGCAGGTATCAATCCCGTCCCCGGAAAGCCCTATGTGAAAAAGAATACGGTAGCTCAGGGCGATGTTTCCGCCGTTATCGGCATTACAGGCTACAAGAACGGAAGCATCTCGGTCACCTTTACCAAGAAGTGCGCCATCGCCCTTGTCAAAGCCATGCTCGGCGACGACATTCAGGACCTTATTCAAGACACCAAGGATGCCGTGGGCGAAGTCACCAACATGATTTCCGGGCAGGCCCGTGCCGGCCTTGCCGAAATGGGCATGGTCTTTCAGGGGGCCACTCCTTCCGTCATCATGGGTGACAACCATTCCATCACACACGTGACCAAAAGCCCGATAATGGCCATCCCCTTCTCCACTGCCAACGGGGACTTTACCGTAGAGTTCTGCTTCGAATAACCCGTCGCCGGAGATAGGCTGCTCTCAAGGGAGGCCCGCATGTCCTTTGCAGAATCTTTCCGCGCCCTCGATTTTCTGGAACAGGCTCAGGCCCTGCACAAGCTGCAGACCGAACCTTCCGGAGAAGCCCTTGCCGCCCTCATGCCCCTGTTTCAGGAGCCCACGGGCGACACGGCCGCTGACACCATGGTGCGCAATTCCATCCGCACCCTGCTGCAGAAGGCCCCAGAGAGCATAATCAGCGGTCTGGAGCACCCGCATCTCCCATTTGCCGCACTATGCAGGGACCTTGCAGGCGAGATGCAGCTGGATGAGGCAGCTCCGGTGCTGGTCAACCAGCTCTCCAAGACATCGGATTCGGCCTCACTGCACGAGACCCTGACCGCCCTCGGCCGCATCGGGGCTCTGGAAGCCATTCCCGTCTTCCGCGACCACATGCGCAACGCAGACCCCGTGGTCTCATCCCTGTGCATACAGTATCTGGGCATGCTCGGAGATACGGGGAGCATTCCCGCACTCTCGGACATCGTTGCGGCCAATGAAACCGAAGAACGCTACGCCGTTTGCGACATCACCACCTGGGCCGCCATCGAAGGTCTCGGACGCATCGGCGCATCCGCGCACGCGCCTGCCCTTAGCGAACTGGCGCGGTTCATACACCACCGCAACCCCGAAGCCAGACGAATCGTTCAGGAAACCTTTGTCCAGTGCGGTGTAACAGCCATTCCGCATGTAAGCCCGGCGTTGCTCGATTCCGACAAGGACTGCCGCATCATGGCGGCCAATGCCCTGCGCGACATCGCGCACAAGGCCTCGGCCGAACCGCTCATCAACGCGCTGGAACAGGGCGCAGCCTCCGACCCCAACGTGGGCTTTGCCATCTATGAAGCGCTGGGGCGTACCCCGGGCGTAAAAAGCCTTGTGGCACTTACCGATGCCCTGCCGATAGAACAGGAACCGACCACCCTGCTGGCCGTGGTGCACGCACTGGAATCCCTTACCTCGGCAGTCGTGGGGAAACGCTTTCTCGAAATCATCACCGACCGCATGGCCGCGCGAGATCAACAGGCTCAACGCATTCTGCAGGCCGTCATGGAAGCGCATGCCGTCAAACTTTTCCCGCATCTCTACGCAGACCCCGTAGCGGGCCGCATTCTCGTCAGCCTTATTCTCAAAAGCAAAAACACGGAGACCATGCAGGTCTTTCTTGATGCCCTTGCACAATGCCAAGGAGAACTGGCCCGTAAAGACGAGGCCGCCATCCGCATGGGCATGCCCCGGGATGAAGCAGACAGGCCAAAGTTGCTCGCCATTGACGACTCCACGGCCATGCGCAACTTCTACCGCACCCATGGTGCCATCATAGGCTTTGACGTCACCCTCGCTGAACACGGACGCGATGCGCTGGATATCGTGGAGGCGCTTAATGGCACCTTCGACGTTATCGTCGTGGACATGAACATGCCCGTCATGGACGGTATTCAGTTCACGGAAAAACTCCGCGCCATGCCCCTGTACGCCACCACCCCCGTGCTGATGGCCACCACGGAATCCGGCAGATCACAGGCAACTCTTGCCCGCAAAAGCGGCGTGTCGTCCTTCCTACCAAAGCCCTTCACGCCGGAGATGCTCCAGAACAGGCTGGGCAAACTGCTCGAACGCGCCAAACGATAGGCAACCATCCTCACCGCGCCATGCGCATGCCGGGCCGAGCGGCTCGTCTTTTGTCGTGGATAAACATCAGGGCAATAATCTCCGCCCTCAGGCAGACCGGTACGCCAGCATTGTTTCCATCAAGCAGAGAGCGGGCTTCAGCCAACCAAATGGACGGACACGTGAGCCACAGGGCTCACCTTCCTGATGCATTGGTTGCTCTCCTGCCTCCACTCGTAACGCCTGACGAGCAGAAAACGGCAATACTCGAATGCCCTCAAGTTATGGCAGCTATGGACTTTTTGGATAACCTGCCTCAGGGTAACCATACTGCACATGACGACAGAGGAATGCACGTTTCCGCAGATTGAGGGCAAGGAACCGTTGCGCCATCCCCGCACCATCCTTGCTGAACCGGCGGCCCAAAGGGCGCGTATGACACGTGAGGCGTGCAGCGAGCGTCTGTCAGACCACAGAGTTTTTTTGAAGATACAGGGCGTACAAGAGGACGTTTACATGTTTGATGGAAAAACCATCCTCATTACAGGTGGTACCGGGTCTTTCGGCAAGAAGTGCGTGGAGCTTGTTTTGCAATCATACAAGCCCAACCGCCTGATTGTGTTCAGCCGCGACGAGCTGAAGCAGTTTGAGATGGCTCAGCGGTTCTCTCCCGAAACGTATCGTTGCATGCGCTACTTCATTGGCGACGTACGGGACAAGGAACGCTTATACCGGGCCTTTCGCGGTGTTGACTATGTCATACACGCAGCCGCGCTCAAGCAGGTGCCCGCAGCCGAATACAACCCCACGGAATGCATACGCACCAACATTTACGGTGCAGAGAACATCGTCAACGCCGCCGCAGACCTTGGCGTGCAAAAGGTTGTGGCCCTTTCCACAGACAAGGCTGTTGCGCCGGTCAATCTCTACGGTGCCACCAAGCTGTGTTCCGACAAGCTCTTTGTGGCTGCCAACGCCTTCACAGGATGCGACACCGTCTACTCTGTCGTGCGTTACGGAAACGTCATGGGGTCACGCGGTTCGGTCATTCCGTTTTTCATACAGAGACGTGATGAGGGCGGCCCCCTGTCCATCACGGACAACCGCATGACGCGCTTCTGGATCACCCTCGAAGAAAGCGTCAGAATGGTGCTGAACGCCTTTGAACAGGCCGGAGGCGGAGAAGTCTTTGTTCCCAAAATTCCCAGCATGCGCATTACCGACCTTGCCGAAGCCATCGCCCCCGGAATGGAAACGGTCCAAGTGGGCATACGCCCCGGTGAAAAGCTGCATGAAACCATGATTACCGCCGAAGACAGCAGACATACCATCGATATCGGCGATTACTACGTCATCAAGCCGGAAACGTTCCGCTACCGGGGACCGGAAGGTACGCCCGTTGCCGATGGCTTTGAGTACAATTCCAGCACGAACGAAACATGGCTTTCAGCGCCGGAACTCAGGACAATCCTGCGCAAGCAAGGCTTTGACGTGCAATAATATGAATACGTTCCTGCCATACGGTCACCAGATGATCGACGACGAGGACATCGCAGCCGTTGTGCAGGCGCTGCGCTCTGACTTTCTGACCACCGGTCCGGCGGTGGAACTCTTTGAATCTGACATATGTGCATACACCGGCACGGCTCACGGCTTGGCCGTCTCCAGCGGAACCGCGGCTCTGCACGCGGCCATGCATGCCTTGGGCATCAAGGAAGGGGATGAAGTCATTGTTCCCGCCATCACCTTTGCCGCCACGTCCAATGCTGTTCTCTACTGCGGCGGAAATACCGTATTCGCAGATGTGGAGGCAGACACCCTTCTCATTGACCCGCAGGCAGTGGAAGCAGCCATTACCCCCCGCACCAAGGCCATCATAGGCGTGGATTACGCCGGTCAGCCCTGCAACTGGGATGCGCTGCGCCGCATTGCTGACAGGCACGGACTGGCGCTTGTGGCGGACGCCTGCCACGCCATAGGCGGCGAATACAACGGCCGCAAGGTGGGCACGCTGGCAGATGTGACCGTTTTCAGCTTCCATCCGGTGAAGCACATCACCACGGGCGAAGGCGGCATGGCTGTCACCAACGATGCAGCCCTTGCTGCACGCATGCGGGCCTTCAGAGGGCACGGCATCACCACCACGGCGGCAGAACGCGAGAAGATGGGCGGCTGGTATTATGAAATGGTTGAGCTGGGGTACAACTATCGGATCACCGACTTTCAATGCGCCCTTGGCAGCAGCCAGCTCAAGAAACTTGATGGCTGGATAGAAATACGAAACGCTCTCGCCACCCTGTATGATGCAGCCTTTGCGGGCACGGCAGTTGCTCCTCTGGCCCGCCGCGATGGAGTTCGGCATGCATATCACCTGTATGTGGTGCGCACGCCTGAACGGGATGCCGTTTTCAAACGGATGCGCGACGCGCAGATTGGCGTCAACGTCCACTACATCCCGGTCTACCTGCATCCGTACTACCGGGAGCTGGGCTATGCGAAAGGCCTTTGCCCGGTGGCGGAGGCTGCGTATGCGGAGATTCTGACCCTGCCCATGTGGGCAGGAATGCAACGTGACGAAATAGAACGGGTAGTGCAGCTTCTTGAGAGACAATAAACGATGACGCAGAACGCCCTTTGCATTGTTATGGCCCGTGGCGGGTCAAAGCGTGTGCCGCGCAAGAACATCCGGCCCTTTTGCGGACGCCCGATGGTCGAATGGCCCATAAGGGCGGCTCTGGAGTCAGGCGTTTTTTCCTCTGTGATCATGTCCACTGAGGATGCAGAGATCGCCAGGGTGGCAGAAGCGTGCGGCGCTTCAATCCCCTTTCTGCGTCCGGCGCACCTGGCCGATGACTTTTCCACAACGGCAGACGTGTTGCTTCACGCCTTGCAGCGCCTGCGGCAGAGCAGCGGAACGCTGCCGCAATACTGCTGCTGTCTGTACGGCACTTCGGCGCTTGTAACGCCACAGTTTCTCCGGAAGGGGCTGGAGCAACTGTCAACCAGACGCTGTGAACTGGTCATGGCTGTTGCAGAGTATGCCCACCCCATAGAACGTTCGCTGCAATTCAGCGATGACGGCACAGTCTTTTATCGCCAACCCGAGTTTGTTTCTGTCCGCACACAGGACATCAAGCCGTCATACCATGATCTCGGACTCTTCTACTGGTTCTCCACGGAGGCCTTCCTGCGCGAAGGCGGCACCAGCTTTCTTCCCTTGAGCAAGAGCGCCATCGTTGTGCCACGATCCGTTGCCGTGGATATTGATACGGAAGAGGATTGGGCCTTTGCCGAATTAGTCGCAAGATCCCAAGGGCTGTGCTGATGCGGTTGATCATCCGCGCCGACGCACCCCCGCACATGGGAGCCGGACATGTCATGCGGTGCATGGCACTGGCTCTGGCCGCCAAGGCCCAAGGCCTTGATGTCTGCATGGCCTGTCGCATCGACATCCGCTGGTTGCGGGAACGGCTTTCAAAGGAAAACCTCGAAGTCGTATTTCTGGACGGACAGCCTCACGGAAAAGAAGATCCTGAAACACTCCTTCAGCATCTGGCACTATCCGCACAGGGCGTGGAGGCGAGCCGTTGCCGGGTGGTGCTGGACGGCTACCACTTTGACCACGCCTGTCAGCAGGCGGTCTGCAATGCCGGATACAAGCTGCTGGTCATTGACGACTACAACCATTTGCCCGAATACCATTGCGACATACTGCTGAACCAGAACCTTGGCGCAGAAGACTACGCCTACAAGGGGAATATCGGGCAGAAACTTCTCGGCCTACGCTACCTCCTCTTGCGTCCCGAATTTGCCGCTGCCCGTGCAAAGGCAGACGCAAGAGAATTGCCGGAAACCCCGCAGAAGATATTGCTCACGCTTGGGGGCGGCGATTTTTCGGAACACTTGCGTGAACTGGTGCCATGCTTAGGTGTACCAGAGATGCAGGGGCGCACATTACGGGTAATTACCGGAGCCATGCCGGCAGAAACCATTCGGGCCAGCCTGCGCGACTGCCCTGCCGATATTGAGCTGTTGCAGAATGTGGAAGATATACCCGCCCTGCTGCTGGATACGGACCTGTGCATATCGGCAGGAGGCAGCACCTGTTGGGAGCTGTGCTGCCTGCGGGTGCCTTTTCTGACTGTCGAGGTGGCCGACAACCAGAAGGGGATTGTTGCAAAGCTGGCCGAAAGCACTCTGGCTCCGCGCTTTTCCAGAGAGGCATTCGGCCGGATGCTGCAATCAAACAATCATGAAAGACGCAAGGCAATGGCTGCGCAGGTAGGCTGCGCAGGTGCGCAAGCAGTTCTTGAGGTGTTGGGAACGTGAAAATCCTTTTCTTAGGCCCCCCTTGCCCTGCAATTGAGAACGCACTTGCAGAGCTGAAGCATGAAGTCCTTCAAACGGAAGGGGGCTTCACTGTTTCGTGGCTGCAAGCCAACGCTATTGAGTTCGGAATAAGCTATCGATACAAACGGATTATCAAGAAAAACGCGATAGACTTTTTTCAAGGCAGGCTCATCAATCTTCACATTTCGTACCTGCCCTGGAACAGAGGATACGATCCGAATCTATGGTCATATCTTGAGGAAACGCCAAGGGGCGTTACCATACATCGAATTGATGAAGGCATTGATACCGGCGACATTCTTTTACAGAAACAGGTCGAAATCGATACCACGAAAGACACGCTGGCAACATCCTACGACAAGCTTTCGCGCGAGATGGAACGCCTGTTCATCGAGAATGTCGGAGATTTGCTGGATGGCGGCATTGAGGCAAGGCCACAGAGGGGAGCGGGCTCTTTCCACCTCGCCAAGGACAAGACTCCCTTCATGGAGTTGCTGAAGGAAAAGGGCTGGGATACTCCCGTATCAGCCCTGCTGGGACGTGCAAGAAAGACACGCTAGCTGGCGTCGTTGAACCTCGATACGATTAAGACCACTCGACTTCTCAGGCGCATAAGAGACGTAACGCACAGGATAAACGCAGGTGGGTGATTCATGACGACATGGCAGAATGTGATGGTAATTGCCGCCCATCCGGATGACGAGATCCTCGGATGCGGGGGCACCATGGCGCGCCTTGCGGCTCAAGGGACGCGGGTTTCCGTGCTGCTGTTGGGAGAAGGCCCGCTTGCCCGCATAGCATCCGAGCAAGGCCCATTGGCGGACCGTGAAAGAGAGCGCGCCTTTGCCAGTGCCCGCACCGCCGGAGACATCCTTGGCATCTCTCAGGTTATCACCCCTGCCGACAGAGGCTTTTCAGGATTTCCGGACAATCGCTTTGACAGCCTCCCCCTCATCGAACTTGTCAAATACATTGAAGAAATAGGTAATGAGATCAGACCGGATACAGTATTCACCCACCATTTCGGCGATCTGAACATTGACCACAGGCTGACGCACCATGCTGTGCTGACGGCGTTCCGCCCTCTTCCGGGGGCCTATGTGAAGAATATTATGGCCTTCGAGGTTCCATCCAGCACGGAATACTCCGGAAGCAGCATACATTCCCCCTTCGTGCCCAACCTGTTTGTTGATATCTCTGGCACGCTGGAAGCAAAAATGAATGCGCTGCACGCCTATGAAACAGAGATGCGCCCGTTTCCGCACCCCAGAAGCCATGAGGGAGTGCACCATCTGGCAAAGCTGCGCGGAGCACAGTCCGGTTGCAACGCGGCAGAGGGATTCATGCTGTGCAGGGGGATGGTATAGTGCCACACAACTTTGTTCTGGCAGCATCAAGGCCGTGGCTTTCATCCATGGCGCACCGCCTTCAACAGGCGACGGGGCATGTCTTTTACACCGTATCCACCCCCGAGGAGCTGCGAGCGTTCCCTTTTGACGCCATAAACCCCAGAAGCATTTTTGTTCCCCACTGGTCATGGATCATTCCGGAAACCATATGGTCCCGCTATGAAACCATCATTTTTCATATGACCGACCTGCCATTCGGGCGCGGCGGCAGCCCTTTGCAGAACCTGATACAAAGAGGCTTCACGGAGACAAAGTTGTCTGCCCTGCGCTGCACGGAAGAGGTGGATGCCGGGCCGGTTTACATGAAGCGCCCGCTGTCATTACATGGAAGTGCGGAAGAGATTTTTTTACGGGCGGCATCGATCATGGAGGAGATGATCGTCGAGATCATCGACACCTCGCCCCAGCCCGTACCCCAAAGCGGAGAGCCAACGTTCTTTGAAAGGCGGAAACCGGAGCAAAGCAATATCAGCAAGCTCCCTTCTCTTGAGGCTCTGTTCGACCACATCCGCATGCTTGATGCAGAGGGCTATCCCGCAGCATTTCTCGAAACGGATCGCTTTAGAATGGAATTCAGAAAGGCCTCCTTGCGGCATGGGAAAATTGAAGCGGATGTCACCATCACTGTAAAAGAGAATGATTCATGAGCACCCCTGCAACCGGCAATTCACCCCTCCGCACATGTATCATCGCGGAAGTATCCGCCAACCACAAAGGCTCTGTTGAACGCGCGGAGGCCATCATCCGCGCCGCTGCCGAGGCTGGCGCTGACGCAGTGAAGCTGCAGACGTATACCGCAGACACCATGACCATCCCCTGCGACAATGAATACTTTCGCATAAAGGGCACCCTGTGGGACGGCCGCACGCTGCACGATCTCTATCAAGAGGCGCATACCCCGTGGGAATGGACGCCACGCCTCATGGCCTGCGCAAAAGATTTGGGCATGGACTGCTTTTCTACGCCGTTCGATGCAACGGCTGTTGATTTTCTGGAAAAATACGGCGTGTCCAGACACAAGATAGCCTCGTTTGAGGCGGTGGACATCCCGTTGCTCAAAAAGGTTGCCGGCACGGGCAAGCCGGTCATTCTATCCACGGGCATGGCTTCGCTCGCCGAAATAGACGAAGCCGTCCGGACGTTGCGGGAGAACGGCACGACAGACCTGACCCTGCTCAAATGCACCTCTGCCTATCCCGCCCCTGCAAATGAAGCGAACCTGCTCACCATTCCGCATATGGCCGAGGCCTTCGGATGCCCCGTCGGCCTTTCGGATCATACACTGGGCAGCGCGGTGGCGGTAGCTGCAGTGGCTCTTGGCGCAACCGTCATTGAAAAACACTTCACGCTCGCCCGTGCAGATGGCGGCCCGGACGCAGCCTTCAGCATGGAACCGTACGAACTCAAGCAACTGGTGCACGATGTGCGGACGGTGGAGCAGGCGATCGGCCGAGTCTCTTACGAGCTGACAGAAAAGCAGCAAGAAAGCACCGTATTTCGTCGCTCGCTATTTGTGGTCAAAGACATGAAGGCAGGCGAGGTTTTTACCCCTGACAACGTACGATCCATCAGGCCGGGCTACGGCATGCCCCCGCGATATCTGGATCAGATACTGGGCAAGGCTGCAACATCCGCAATAAAAGCCGGAACTCCCATGAGTTGGGGGTTGGTGTAGCGTCTTCTTTGGGGGGGGAGCGTGCCTGACGGTGGCCTTGAAAGAGGAATTAGTCAAATCATAGACTGCGAAAGAAACTGACCTTTGTCGCGATTACGAAGTCAGTAGTCCATCGCGCAATTAACCAGACCTCCATTTTCAAACAAAAATATTGGCGACGTTGCACCGAGTCAAAGTTAAAGGCTTACGATCAATTTGATCGTAAGCCTATGTTATTCCTTGGTACCCAGGACGGGACTTGAACCCGTACAGCCCGAAGGCCGAGAGATTTTAAGTCTCTTGTGTCTACCAATTCCACCACCCGGGCGTGGGAAGTGACGCTTCGTAGTATGGAGAGCGTCAGTGCGTCAACCTTTTCGGGCCTGTTTAGGGCCTATTTCGACTCGGAAGCGTGATTTTTCGGGCATCGCAGCTGAGGAGCGGGAAAGAACCCACATGTCGCCCCTGTTCAGGAGACAGGGCGAACAGATTGCCTCGCCGCGCTGCTAACCGCCGTCGGGCAATTCGCCGTTCAGGTCGGTGCGCATGATGGCAGGCTCAATCTCTTCGCCGATGCGGCAGGCCTTCATCGAAATATCCACCGCAGCCTCCTTCCAGCCGCCATCCATGAAGCAGTAGAGATGCACGATGGAGAGATCCTTATGTACAAAGAGCAGGCGGCCCTGCACCTTTTTGGGCAGGAAGGCAGCCACGGCATCGCAGAGTTCGTGAAACACGATCTCGTCGTAGTCGGTCAGAACGCACTGCATCCGCAGCGCGTCTCCCAGCCCCACAAGGTCAATATGCTCGGCGTTGATGCGCTCAAGCGCGGCCTGCAACTCATCAATCAGATCGGCTTCAATGGCATAGAGCTCATTGTAACTGAGCTCGGAGCTGTACAGCATGTGTCCGAACACTTCGCAGTCATGCTTGGCCATCAATCATACTCCTTGGCGTCCCCCGAAGATTTCTGCCGAAGTCTCCGGCCAGTCGTCGCCCCCGCGACACAAGGCCGGAACACCGCCTCCCGCTGCCTGTTCGCAAGGAATGAAAGGCTGTCCTCCCATATATACACCCCGCCGGAGCCCTGCGTCAATTCATCTGCAATCTCAATGGATTGACCTGCCGCCACAAAGTCCGCAATGGCGCGCCCCCAAAGAAGGGCCTCCAGTGCAACTGGCGCATCCATCAACCTTTTGCTACACCCGCAGGCATGACAGCATTCAGTTCCGCGACCGATTCCCTGCAGGCACACCCCCGACTTGTCGTGCTGGGGCTGGACGGCCTTCCGCTCAGCCTCGCGCATCGGCTGGTGGCCGGAGGCACCTGCCCCAACCTCGGCAGACTCGTCACGCACGCCCGCGCCATTACAGCGGAACTGCCGGAGCTTTCGCCCGTCAACTGGACCAGCTTCATGACCGCCGCCGGACCGGAGGAGCACGGGGTGTTCGGCTTCACCCGCATCCACGCCCATACCTACGAGATGGGACTGACCAATTTCGCGCACGTGCAGGTTCCCACGCTCTTCGACAAGCTGGGACAGGCCGGATTCTCCTCGCGCAGCATCAATCTGCCGAACACCTATCCAGCGCGCCCCATCAAGGGCATGCTGATTTCCGGCTTCGTGGCGGAAGAACTGTCGCGTGCCGTATTCCCGCCCATGCTGGCTGGCATGCTCCGCGACAAGGGCTATCTGCTGGAAGCGGACACCGCCCACGCCGCGCAGGAACCGCTGCACCTGCTTTCGGAACTGCGACGCACCGTCAAATCCCGCCGCAACGCTCTGAACATGCTCTGGCCGGACCTTGCGTGGAACTGCTTCATATTCGTGCTCACGGAGACAGACCGGCTCTTCCATTTCCTCTTCGATGCCGTGGAGGATGCCCTGCACCCGCTGCATGGCCCCTGCATGGAGCTTCTGGCCGAATGGGATGTGCTGATCGGCGAACTGCTGGACCGCTACGAGGCACTGCCGGAACCCAAGCGTCTGCTGGCCTTGGCGGACCACGGTTTCACCCGCCTGATCACGGAAGTGGATGTGAACGCCCTGCTGCGCGACATGGGCCTACTGCACACCGCCCTGCCCCCCGAAGCCTGCGACGATCTGGACGCCACGGGCATAACGCCCGCGACCAAGGCCTTTGCGCTGGACCCCGGACGCATCTACCTGCACCGGCGCGACCGCTTTGCGCGCGGCAGTGTGGATGCGGCAGAGGCCGCCGGCCTGACGCAGCGCATCCGCACCGCACTCATGGACATCCGCTATCAGGGGCAACCCGTTTTCAAGGAAATCCACACAGCTGATGCACTGTACAACGGCCCCATGCGCCCCTATGCGCCGGACCTTGTCTGCGAAACGCACCCCGGCTTCGACCTCAAGGCCAAGTTCAACCGGCGCAAAGCCTTCGGCACCTTCGGCAGAACAGGTACGCATACGGTGCACGACGTCTTTTTCTTCGACAGCGCCGCAGAAGCCCATGGCCCCGTCGTTCGGGTGCGGGATGTCGGCAAAGAGATTCTGCGCTGGTTCGGCCTTGCGGAACCAACAGCTATCGGAAACCTTCTCATAGGCTAGCCATCCCGAACGCCTTCGTAGCTTCACCTCGCCCATCCCAACCGCCTGCGAATTCGGGGAGTCACATACCCGATTCACCCCTGATTCTTCCCCTTTTCCAGCTGCCCATTATCTCGCATAATCAGCAAGATCGAGATCCTAAGCATCTCGCCCCCTTCGGGAACTGCGCTGCAAGACCACTAGGACCACTGTAGCCAGACCGATACCCCCGACCTCGTGCGCCCCCTTACTCCCATCATTTTTCAGGCCTGACAGCGTCAGCCCTGCTTTTGCGGCCACGAGACAGAGGGGCAGAGGGGAACTGCCGGCATGGGGGGAGTCTCCCGTTGCATCCGGCCGGACCTTTAACCAAGGAGTTGTTTTGAAAATATTCACCGAACACCAGCGCGATGTTGCCCAATCTCTGCAGGACGGGGCATCCCGTAGCGACTGGACCGACTGGAAGTGGCACATCCGCAACACTGTCCGGTCTGTGGAAGATGTGGAAAAAGTGCTCGGCATCTCCTTTTCCTCCACCGAGAAACGCCTGTATGAGCTGACCCTCAAAAAATTTCCCATGGCTGTTACGCCATACTATCTTTCGTTGATCGAGGCAGAAGACTTCCGCAACGATCCCACATTCATGCAGGCTTTTCCCTCTGCCGAGGAATTGAACATCGAACGCTCCGACATGGTGGACCCGCTGCATGAAGACGCTGACAGCCCCGCCCCCGGCATCACGCACCGTTATCCCGACAGGGTGCTCTTTCACATCAGCAACCTCTGCTCCATGTACTGCCGCCATT
Source organism: Desulfovibrio mangrovi (assembly GCF_026230175.1). NCBI lineage: Bacteria > Pseudomonadati > Thermodesulfobacteriota > Desulfovibrionia > Desulfovibrionales > Desulfovibrionaceae > Desulfovibrio > Desulfovibrio mangrovi. Next base: position 3,222,922 of record NZ_CP104208.1, on the reverse strand, counting down.
GCACCCGCAAACGCAAAGTGGGTGACAAGGACTCCATTCCCACCAAGGACGTGCTTGAGGAAGGACTGGAATACATAAGAAACACCCCCCAGATACGCGACGTTCTGCTCTCCGGCGGCGATCCCCTCATGCTCTCCGACGAACGGCTGGACTGGATTCTCTCCAAGGTGCGGGAAATCGAGCATGTGGAAGTTGTCCGCATCGGCACCAGAATGCCGGTGGTACTGCCGTACCGCATCACGGATTCGCTGGTGGAGATACTCAAAAAGCATCACCCGCTATGGATCAACACGCATTTCAACCACCCGAGAGAGCTGACCCAGTCCTCGCGACAGGCCTTGCGGCGACTAGCCGATGCGGGGATTCCCCTCGGCAATCAGAGCGTTCTGCTCGCTGGCGTAAACGACTGCCCTCGTCTGATCAAAAAACTCAATCAGAAGCTGGTGCAGAACAGGGTGCGCCCCTATTACCTTTACCAGTGCGACCTCTCAGAGGGCCTCACCCACTTCCGCACCCCCATCAGCAAAGGCATTGAGATTATCGAAAGCCTGCGCGGGCATACCAGCGGCTACGCCGTACCTACCTATGTGGTCGACGCCCCCGGTGGCGGCGGCAAGATTCCAGTTTCGCCCAACTACATTGTCTCGTGGGGGACCAACAAGGTTGTTCTCCGGAACTATGAGGGTGTCATCACCACCTACAACGAGCCCGCATCCTATGAGCCAAGCTACTGCGACCGCAATTGCGGCACCTGCAACCTCAAGCTGAAGGAAGAGGACGCGGAAGAACGGGCCATAGGCATAGAAAAACTGCTTTCAGACTGGGATGATACCACCTGCCTCACCCCCGAGAACACCGACCGTATGGAGCGGAGGGATGATGCAGCCTGATATTGTGACCAAAGTGGGAAACAACGGTAACACATGCATCCAGCACGGGCCGCTCAACGACCGCGTCTATCTCATGAAGCTGGATACGGCAGACCTGCCGGATATCGTGGACGAAATGGAAAGCCTCGGCAGGGAGAATGGATATTCCAAGCTCTTTGCCAAGGTTCCGGCCTTTGCGGCAAAGGTCTTTCTGGATCGCGGCTTCGCCCCCGAAGCCAACGCCCCGGGCTTGTACCGCGGCGAACGCTCCGGTGTCTTTCTTGGCAAATATCTCAATCCTTCCCGCGCAGAACAGTGTGATGCCGCAACAATACGCAACGTGCTGGAAATTGCGGATGCCAAAACGGTTATAGACCCCGACGAGGTGGATACCGCCTCTGTCGTTGCCCTTGATGCAGAGCACGCAGAGGAACTGGCCGCGCTCTATGACACGGTCTTCGACTCCTACCCCTTTCCGGTCGATGACCCTGCCTATCTTCGCGACACCATGCGCAGTCATGTGCTGTTCTTCGGAATCTTCCGCCGGGGACGGCTGGTGGCGGCCTCTTCCGCAGAGCTGGACACCGACTGGGGCTGCGCCGAAATGACGGACTTTGCCACACTGCCGGAATACCGCAAGCGCGGAGCTGCCCTTCGGCTGCTCACAGCCATGGAAAACGCGGTGAGGGAAAAGGGCTTTGTTTCGGCCTACACCATTGCGCGGGCCGTCAGTCCGGCCATGAACAGTGTCTTTGCCCGCGCGGGCTATGTCTTTGGCGGAACCTTGCCCAACAACACAAATATCTCCGGCGGGTTGGAAAGTATGAACGTCTGGTGCAAATCGCTGGCTGAATAGGCGCTCCACATGCCGCAATGGGGCGTGTCCGCGAGGATGCGCCCTTTTTTATCGTCCCCGCCCCTGCATTTGCCGTCACAGCCGATCCGTAGTAGTGCAGACAAGCCGCACGCGGCATGACTTGAACCAACGCACGGGTGGGGACTCCAAAGGGCATCATGCCCCTTGGCCGCCCGGGGCATGCATTACATAGAGCCACCATGATCGATTACAAGAAAGAACTGAATCCTGCCCAATACGAAGCGGCCATGACGCTGGACGGCCCCCTGCTCTGCATTGCGGGCGCGGGCTCCGGCAAGACGCGCACGGTAGTGTACCGGCTGGCCAACATGGTCGAACAGGGCATTGCCGCCCACGATATTCTGCTGCTCACCTTTACCCGCAAGGCCTCGCAGGAAATGCTGCACCGCGCGGGCGAGCTGCTCGGCCGCGGCATTGGTGCGGTATCCGGCGGCACCTTCCACGGTTTCGCCTATTCCGTGCTGCGCCAGCACCCCCCGCAGGGCTACGAAGGCGGCCTTTCCATCATGGATTCGGCAGACGCCACCGAGGCACTCAAGTACTGCAAGGATACGCTGGGGCTGGGCAAGGGCGACAAGTCGTTCCCCAAGACAGCCACGGTCATGGGCATGCTCTCCAAGGCGCGCAACAAGGAACGCGAGATCGGCGACATTCTGCAGCGCGAGGCCTTCCACCTTGCCGCCTACCGCGACGACATCGTGGAGATCGCTGGCGGCTACAACAACTACAAGCGCGAACACGGCCTGCTGGACTACGACGACCTGCTCTTCGAGATGGAAAACCTGCTGCGCAGCCGCGACGACCTGCTGGACTATTACCGCCACCGCTTCAAATACATCATGGTGGACGAGTATCAGGACACCAACCTCGTGCAGGCGCGACTGGTACAGCTGCTGGCGGGCGGACACCGCAACGTCATGGCCGTGGGCGACGACGCCCAGTCCATCTACGCCTTCCGCGGCGCCAACGTGCAGAATATTCTGGAATTTCCTGCCATGTTCCCCGGCACGCGCATCGTGAAGCTGGAAGAGAACTACCGCTCCGTACAGCCCGTGCTGGATCTGACCAACGCCATTCTGGCCGAAGCGCCCGTAGCCTTCCAAAAGAACCTGTTCACCAGCCGCACGGGCGGCTCGCTGCCGCAGCTCGTGAAGCCCCTGTCGGACCTCACGCAGGCCAATCAGGTGGTGAACAAGATCGCGGAACTGCGCCGGACCTACGAGCCCAAGGACATCGCCGTGCTCTTCCGCGCGGGCTACCAGTCCTACCATATTGAAATGCAGCTTTCCAAGGCGGGCATTCCCTTCAGAAAGTACGGCGGCGTGAAGTATTCCGACGCCGCACACGTGAAGGACGTGATGAGCTACGTGCGCCTGCTCATCAACCCGCTGGACCTGCCCGCATTCCAGCGCCTTGCCGCCAACGTGAAAGGCGTGGGCCCCAAGACGGCCCTGAAGATTTACGAGGCTTCGCGCCTTGCCGATCCTTCCGCGCTGGACAGGCTGCTGAAGAAGTATCCCGACTTTGCCAAGGACCTTGAGCTGATAGACAGCCTGCGCAGACAGCGCCTTGAGCCCGTGGAAGTGCTGGAAGAGGTGCTGGAGGTCTACAAACCCAGACTGATGCAGCTCTATCCCGACGACTACCCCCGCCGCGAACACGGCCTTGAGCAACTGGTGCAGATTGCGGCCACCTACCGCGAGCTGGACCTCTTCGTCTCCGACCTTTCGCTGGAAGACCCCAATCCGGATGCCGCAGCAGCCGAGAACCACATCACGCTCTCAACGGTGCATTCTGCCAAGGGGCTTGAGTGGGACGCCGTGCTGGTCATCGATCTGGTGGAAGAACGCTTCCCCTCCAAGCAAGCCCTGCAGAAAGCCGACGATCTGGAAGAGGAGCGCCGCCTCATGTACGTGGCCTGCACCCGCGCACGGGAATACCTCGGGCTCTTTGTGCCCTCTTCCATCTACAGCCGTGGAGGCGGTGGCAACGAGCCAGCCATGCCCAGCCCCTTTGTGCGCGACCTGCCTATCTACCTGTACGAGGAGTGGAAGGAGAACTACACCGGTGCCCTGATGCAGCGCGAATACCACCAGCAGCGCACCATGCGCCTTGGCGACAGCGTGCCCCCCGCCCCCGATTCTCCGAACGCATTCCAGCGCACCGCCCCGGACGCACCAGCCGCATCGCGCACCAGCCAGCGCAAGCTGGGCTACTGCACGCACAAGATATTCGGACGCGGCAAGCTGGTGCAGCACGTGCCGCCGGACAAATACCGGGTCAACTTCCCCGGCTTCGGCCTGAAGGTGATCATGGAAGCCTATCTGCAGATGGAGGACTAGGGAGCTTCTGGCTTCGCAGCCCAAGGCAATCCCCCCTCTTGCAGGAACCGAAAAACCGCCCTATTGCTTGAATGCGCCCGTTGTCCGAACGCCTTTTTCCAAGGCAGGACGACGGGCGCATATTCCTTCCCACCACGAGGTCCGTCATGGTCTCCGTTGCATTCCGCACTGTTGGACTCCTGTTCCTTTCCAATGTATTCATGACCTTTGCATGGTACGCGCACTTGAAAAACCTGTCCGGCAGGGCATGGTATGTGGCGGCCATAGCGAGCTGGGGCATCGCCTTTTTCGAATACATGATCCAGGTTCCGGCCAACCGAATCGGCTACGGCACCTTCACGCTTCCCCAGCTCAAGATCATGCAGGAAGTCATTGCGCTTGCCGTGTTCGCCCCCTTTTCCATCTGGTACATGGGGCAGCCCCTCAAGCTGGACTACCTGTGGGCCAGCCTCTGCCTGCTGGGTGCGGTCTATTTCATCTTCCGCTCATGATCAGATCGGACGCGCCCTTCGCACATTCCTGTTGCCGAAGCTATCTTTTATTGGTAGCCATTACTAATTGAGAAGGAGCCTGAACCATGCTCGGCATCTGCCCCGCCAAGACAGAAGGAACCATTTTCGCCATCAAACGCTACGCCATCCATGACGGGCCGGACCTCCGCACCACGGTGTTTTTCAAGGGCTGCCCGCTCTCGTGCTGGTGGTGCCACAATCCGGAAGGGCTGCGGCACGACATAGGCATGGTCACCGTGGCGGAAAAGTGCGTGGGCTGCGGCGAATGCATAGACGTCTGTCCGCAAAAGGCATTGAAGATTTCTTCATCGGGGCCGCGCAGAAAGCTCGATCTGTGCAAGGCATGCGGCCTGTGCGCGGAAACCTGCCCCGCACTGGCGCACGAGGCCACAGGCTATACGGTTCAGGCGGATGCGGTGCTGCAGACCATTGAAAAGGACAGCGCCTTTTACAACGGCTCACAGGGGGGCGTGACCTTTTCCGGCGGCGAACCGCTCTCGCAACCCGGTTTTCTGCTGGAGATGCTGCGCCTGTGCGGCAAGCGCGGCCTGCACCGCGTGGTAGACACCAGCGGCTTTGCGGAAAACTCCCTGCTGCTCCACGTGGCGAAGGAAACCGACCTGTTCCTCTTCGACCTCAAGCACATGGACAGCGCCCTTCACGAGCAATACACCGGCGTGCCCAACGAACGCATTCTGGAAAACCTGCGCTCACTGGCGCGGCAGGGTCACGCCGTGCAGGTACGCATGCCGCTCATTCCGGGCATCAACGATGATGAGAAGAACCTGAGAGCCACGGGCGAATTCGTTTCCGGTCTGCCCGGCATCAGGCATATCGACGTGCTGCCCTACCACGGCATTGCCAAGGCAAAGTACACCAAGCTGGGCATGGAGTACAAAGGCGCCGACATTCCCAAATCCGCACCCGAGGACGTGCAGCGCGCCGTGCGCACGCTCGAAGGATACGGACTCAAGGTCCGCATAGGAGGCTAGCGTGAATCAGCGAATCTGGAATCTGCGCAAGGAAAGCTTCGAGGCAAAGCCCGCCATCTCCATAGAGCGGGCGCTGCTGGAGACCGAATTCTACAAGGCCGAATACGGCAGGCATCCGCTGCCGGTGCTGCGTGCCCTGTTCTTCAAATTTCTGTGCGAGCGCAAGACCATCCATATCGGCCCCGATGAGCTTATCGTGGGCGAGCGCGGCCCCGCACCCAAGGTTGTGCCCACCTTTCCCGAGCTGACCTGCCATTCCGCCGACGACCTGCGCATTCTGAACAGCCGCGAAATGGCCAATTACACGGTCGCCGAAGAAGACATCGCCACCTACGAACGTGAGGTCATTCCCTACTGGCAGGGTCGCTCCATGCGCGACCGCGTGTTTGCGCACGTACCGCAGGAATGGCGCGACGCCTATGAATCCGGCCTGTTCACCGAGTTCATGGAACAGCGCGCCCCCGGCCACACCGCGCTGGACGGCATGATCTACGAAAACGGCCTCAACGACCTGAAGGCCCGCATAGCCGACCGCATCGCCCGTCTGGACTACCTGAACGACCCGCACGCCTCGGCCCGCGCCGACCAGCTCAAGGCCATGGACATCGCCTGCGACGCCGTCATCCTCTTTGCCCACCGTCACGCAGAGCTTGCCGAGCGCATGGCGGAAGCGGAGACGGACACCAGCCGCAAGGCCGAACTGCTGCATATCGCCGCCGTCTGCCGCCACGTGCCTGCCAACGCGCCGCGCACCTTCCATGAAGCGCTACAGATGTACTGGTTCGTGCACCTTGGCACCATCACCGAACTGAACGGCTGGGACGCCATGAGTCCGGGGCACCTTGACCAGCACCTTGCCCCCTTCTACGAGGCAGGACTCGCCGACGGCAGCCTGACGCGCGATGCCGCCAAGGAGCTTCTCAGCTGTTTCTGGATCAAGGTGAACAACCATCCCGCACCGCCCAAGGTGGGCGTTACCGCCAAGGAAAGCGGCACCTACAACGATTTTACCCAGATCAACCTCGGCGGGCTCAAACGCAACGGCACCGACGGCGTGAGCGAGGTTTCCTATCTCATACTCGAGGTGGTGGACGACCTGCACCTGCTGCAGCCCCAGCCCAGCGTACACGTCAGCAGCCAGACGCCGGACCGCTTCCTCAAGGCTGCGGCCAAGGTCATCCGCAAAGGCTACGGCTACCCCAGCGTGTTCAACACAGACACAGTTGTCATGCAGCAGATCCGCGTGGGCAAGAGCGTGGAAGACGCCCGCGAAGGCGGCACAAGCGGCTGCATAGAAACCGGCTCGTTCGGCAAGGAAGCCTACATTCTCACAGGCTACCTGAACGTGCCCAAGGTGCTGGAAGTGGCCCTGAACAACGGCGTGGACCCGCTCACGGGCAAGCGCGTGGGGCCGGAAACCGGCGATGCCCGCGAGTTCCGCGACTTCGAGGAACTCTACGCCGCCTTCACCCGCCAGCTTGAATACGTGGTGGACCTGAAGGTCCGCGTGAACAACTACATTGAGCGCATGTATGCCGCCCATTCGCCCGCGCCCTTCCTCTCCGTGGTCATCCGCGACTGCATAGAAAACGGCCGCGACTACTACGACGGCGGCCCGCGCTACAACACCAACTACATCCAGTGCTGCGGCATCGGCACCGTCACGGACAGTCTTTCCGCCATCAGAACGCACGTGTTCGAGCAGAAGAAGGTGAGCATGCGCATCCTGCTGGAAGCCCTTGCCGCCAACTTCGAGGGGCACGAGGCCCTGCGCCTGCGCCTGTGGAACAAGACGCCCTTCTTCGGCAACGACGACGACCGCGCAGACAACATCATGCGCCGCGTATACGATTCACTCTTTTGCACAATAGACGGCAAGCCGAACACCAAGGGCAGCGTGTACCACCTGAACATGCTCTCCACCACCTGCCACGTCTATTTCGGCAAGATGCTGGGGGCAACGCCCAACGGACGTTACGCCCACCTGCCCGAATCCGACGGCACCTCGCCCTCGCACGGCGCAGACCGCCACGGCCCCACCGCCGTGGTGAAGTCCCTGAGCAAAATGGATCAGATCAAGTCCGGCGGCACGCTGCTGAACCAGCGGTTTCTGCCCAGCGTGCTCGCGGGGGATGCGGATCTCGACAAGCTGGTCAAACTCATCCGCACCTACTTTGCCATGAACGGCCACCACATCCAGTTCAACGTGGTGGATACCGAAACCCTGCGCAAGGCCCAGGAAACACCGGATGAATACCGCAACCTGCTCGTCCGCGTGGCTGGCTACAGCGACTACTTTGTCGATCTGGACGCCGATCATCAGGAAGAGATCATCAGCCGCACGGAGCAGGAACTGGGATAGTATCACACGATAGCGTTCGCTATTGTTTAGAAACGAAAAGGGCCAGAACGTGCGTTCTGGCCCTTTTCAGCTTGCTGACAAAGCCATTTGAATATTTTTCTTCGCAGGGGGATAATCCCCCTGCACCCGTGTAAGCGATCGAAATCCGTTTCTGAACTCAATCTCGGCTTAATGGAATTGGGAAATCCGACAAATCAGAATTTGTCGTTACCCTGAGCAGCAGGGAATCATTATTCTGCCAGTTTTCCGAGGCAATCCTGCACCAGCGCGTCAATGGCCTCGGACTCCGGCAGGCCGAGAACGGAGGCGTTCTGCATCTGTCTGTCCAGCAGGCCGTCCAGCTGGGGAATGGTCACGCAGGATGTCGGCAGGCCCGCAAGCTCCGGCACCTGCCCGCCGCGAAAGCGGTTCAGTGCCAGCACCTGACGATGCAACCCCAAATCGGAAGCCATGCGGCCCACTTCGGCACCGGTCTGCAGGCTGCGCATGGAAGGTTCGCTGACCACGATCAGCCCGTCCACATGGGCCACCGTACCGCGTCCCAGATGCTCCACTCCTGCTTCAAGATCGACAATGACCCAGTCGTCACGATCCACAATCAGATTCGCCAGCACCGCCTTGAGCAGGGCGTTGGCATCACAGGCACAGCCGCCGCCTGCGTTGGTCACGGCTCCCATCACCAACAGCCGCTTACGTCCGGCAGTCACGCCATCAGGCACAGGGCCACCAAGCGGCACGTCCACGGCCAGCGATTCCGGCAGGTCGCCCACCTCGGGATTCAGCTTGAGAAAACCGTCCGCATGGATGCGTTCGCGCACCAGATCAGCCCGTCTGATGAGCGGTTCCGGCAGGGCATCCGCTGAAACGCCGGAAGCCTGCCCAAGCGACAGGGCCGTATCCGCATCCACCATCCAGACGTTACGGCCCGACCGCGCCAGCCAGTCAGCCGTCCATGCCGCCAGCGAGGTCTTGCCCACCCCGCCCTTTCCTGCAAAAGCAATCTTCATAATCCTTCCCGCCTGCTTCAAACCAACGCGTCCGCGCCCTGTATGGAACGAACATCCGGCACACCTGTCTGTCTCCGCGTCCTTCGCGAACCCGCGTCAAGAATGCGGGGCGAAGCCTCACTCCGCCCCGCAGCATGCTGTTCTATTCGCTCAGCCCCAGCGCCTTGCGCTTGGCCTTGATGCGCACATCAAACATCTCCGCAGCCTTCACCGGATCGGGTTCGATGAAGAAGGTTGCGCCCACAAGCCCTTCAAGGCCGGAAACGGCAAGGTCCGTCACGGTCTTGGAGCCGAGGATGTGCGGCGGATGGCCGAGATGCGTGTAGATGCCGCTGGCAACGGCATACAGCCCGATGGCGGCGGCCTTCTCCGAATACCATTCCGGCGAGGATGCGCCCACAGGCAGGTCGGAGATGTCCACGCCCAAGGTATTCGCCAGCGCCGCGCACAGCTGCATGATGCGCGAGTTGTCCACGCAGGAGCCGTAATGCAGCACGGGTGGAATGCCCAACGCGCCGCAGACCTTCTTCAGGCCGGGACCGGCCATCTCTATGCCCTTGGGCACCAGCAGTCCGGCCTTGCCTGCCGCCGTGGTGACACAGCCCGTGGCAATGACCAGAATGTCGCGTTTGATGAGTTCCTTGGCGAGGCCCACGTTCATGGAGTCCTGTTTGAACTTGGGGTTGTTGCAGCCCACAATGGCGACCGCGCCGCGGATGTCGCCACCGGCGATGGCCTGCACCAGCGGATCGAGCGAGCCGCCCAGCGCCTTGATAACGGCCTCGTTGGAGAAGCCGGTCATAATATCCACAGGCTGGCAGGGAATGTCCACACGAGAGGCGTCGCGCTCTGCAAAGCCGTTCACCGCGATTTCCACGATCTTCTTCGCCTGTTCCAGTGCATTGTGCGGGTGAATGTCGAAGTGGATGCCGCCGGTGAAACGGGCCTTCTGGGCGGTATCGATGAACTTGGTGTGGTAGCAGCCGGAAATCTGCACGAGGCTCGGCATGATGCACTGATAGTCCACCACTACGGCCTCCACCGCACCGGTGATGATGGCCAGTTCCGTCATGAGGTGGTTGCCCGCCATGGGAATGCCCTGCCGCATGAGCAGCTCGTTGCCGGTGCAGCACAGACCGGCCACATTGATGCCGCTTGCGCCGAGCGCCTTGGCCTTGGCGACCAGTTCGGGATCGCGGGCGGCGGCCAGAATCATTTCCGAAACCACCGGATTATGCCCGTGCACCAGAATATTGACCTGATCCTGCTTGATGACGCCAAGGTTGGCGGTGGACATCTTGGGCGTGGGCGTGCCGAAGATGACGTCGGACAATTCGGTGCCGATCATGGAACCGGCCCAGCCGTCGGCAAGGGCTGTACGGGCCGCATGGATGAGGGTGTTGGGCGCATCGTTGTCGCAGCCCATGTGCGTGCGGTGCATCATTTCCGCAATCTCGCGGTCCACACCGCGGGGGGTCATGCCCAGCTTCTTCCAGATATCCTTGCGCTTCTGCGGCACGCGGGAAAGGAAGGCAACCTCCTTCTTGCGGCTGCCGAAGTCACCGAAAAACACTTCCAGCAGATCCCGCGCAATATCCATGATGCCATGTGCTTCCGTTGCCACGCCCACTTCGGCGGCAATGGCGCGCAGCTTGGCTTCGTCCGTAATGCGGTAGTCACTGGTTTCGCCTTCCACAATGGCTTCCAGCACCTCAATGAGGTCACGCCCGTGGTCGGAATGCCCTGCAGCGCCGCCGGCAACAAACCGGCCGAAGTTACGGGCCACCACCACGTCTGCGTCTGCGCCGCACACGCCTCGCGGCATCTTTTCGCTGATGCGGCACGGACCCATGGTACAGTTACGGCAGGTTGTGCCCAGTTCGCAGAATTTGCAATGCGGGGTCTGCTGGGCAAGCCGCTCATGCACGGTTTCAATACCCTCTGCTCTGCCCTTCAGGATCATCGCCTTGGCGTCATCCCATATGGTCAGATCGTCCACCGGTCTCGGTTCCTTCGCCATACACGCCTCCTTGTCTCGGTTCGTCAGGGGCATCCCCGCATGCGGGGGGCAACATGCCCCTTCGGAAAGGTGAAAGTGAGAAATTGCCTACTCTTTCGGCATACTCTAGCGCAGAAGAAATCCTGGGTATGTCGGCTACCCGACATTCGGGATCATACCATGAAAAAAAGAGTCCTGCATAACAGGACTCCATAGTTCTAACGCTCAGGCACCTGCCGCTCGCTCCAGCGCGGCCAGATCGGGAATGAGATAACGCCCCCTGCCGCGCTTCTGCATCAGCTCGGCACGCACCATGTCGTTCAGCAGGGTGGAAACGGTCTGGCGGGTCGCTCCCATGAGCTGAGCAAGCTGCTCGATAGTCAGATTCAGCGTCAGTTCCACGCCGTCGGCCTCAGGCACACCGTGCTCCTCCGCTTCCTGCAGAATATAGCTGATGAGACGCTTGTAGATATCCTTGAAGGCAAGGCCGCCGATGATGGAAAAGGCATTATTCAGAATGTTGCCGAGCACCCTGACCATGGTACGGTTGAAGAGAGGCACCTCAATCATGACCCGCTTCACGGACTGCACGTCCGTTGTCAGCAGCACGGTATCGTCCATGGCCTGAATGTAGCAGCCCGCGTGGGTGGAATAGATGTCGCCGCGAGACAGAATGCCGAGCGTGAACTCCTTGTCTTCATACGCAAGGTAAACCCGAACCCTGCCGCGTGCGATGATGAAGACCGCATCCTCTTCGTCGTCCGCCGCATAGATGACCTGCGACTTGGGAAAGGACCGTTCATGAAACACGGCCCGAAGCCCCGCAAGCTCTTCTTTTTCCAGTTCATCCAATAGGTTGACGCCGGAAAACTTCATACCCGCCTCCAGTATGTATGCATATGCTCAGTGCGGTACGCGCAGATTGAACAGTTCTACATCCGAAGAAAAAAGTACAGAAAAAACGGACTAAAGGCTGCCTTGCCCTCCATCAGGAGAAAGAACTCAGAAAGGATGCATGACGGTCTATCGCAGTCTCAGGGGCGGAATCCCCTTATGCGCTTACCCCAACCGTTTCCAGAGAGGGGCAAGGCCTTCGCCGGTGGCGGTGCTCACGCGGAACATCTCACGGGCTCCTGCGGTGTGCAGGAAGCGTTCGGCACGGTCGGGATTGGCGTCGGGGGCGTCGGTATTGGTAATGACACCAATGACGGTTCGGTTGAAAATGGGGGCAAACTGCGGGGGGAATACGCTGGTTCTGCGGGTGGCATCCTGCACCATGAGCAGGATTTCGCAGTCGGCGGAGGTGGTGATGAGGGCGTGGTAGAATCGGCGGTTTTCGAGGAACTCGCCGGGAGTGTTGATGAAGGGGCCGCAGAACTCCAGCGCCATGGGTCTGCGGGAAACAAAATGCTCACCGGAAAGCGCGCTGATGAGCGAGCTTTTGCCCGCGCCGGTCTCGCCGATGAGCATGGTCTTCTTCATGTATGGAGCCTGTAAAAGCCGCGTCCGGTCCGAAACAGACTAGGAACGGGTCATGGGAACGGACGCGTAGTGCAGCACGCCGTCGAAATAATCCAGAACGCCGCGCAGAGCCGCTTCCACACTACCAACGTCGCCCGTGATCAGCAGGGAGCCGCCGAAACGGTCCAGAAAGCCGATGTCCACACCGGCGGCCTTGGTGGCGATGTCCGCAGCAATGATCACGCCCTCGCTGGGGGTGATGGTCAAAAGGCCGATGGCATCGCAGGTCTCGTTATCCAGACCGAGCTTCAGGTAGATGCTCTTCTGGGGGCTGGCGATCACATGCGCCAGAGTAATCTGCTTACCCGGCACATATTCCTGTATGACTCGCTGCTTGGGTTCGTCTGCAAGTATGGTCACGTCCGTTCTCCGTCTGGAAGAGCAGGTAACTGTTTAATCCGCCAACAGATGGGCAAGAGGGGCGGGCTCTGACCGCACCCGGCAGGGACCACGGCCCCCTGCACCCCCGACTGGCGACACCGCCTGAGCGGGTATACCCACAATTCCGGCTTAATCAAGGCCGGAGTGGGAATAAGCCGAAGCTGGAAACTATAGACTGCCTGAAATCGCACCCACGGGGTGCAGGGGGATTATCCCCCTGCCCGCCGGAGGCGCAATTCAAACAATCTACTCTTATACCAGCTGAGCCTTCAGGCTTTCGCTGGGGGAAGGAATAACTACATGGCTGAGCACGGGGCCAGCTTCGGCAACGCCTGCCACACCGGCTTCCACGGAAGCCTGCACGGAGGAAACGTCACCGGTCATGACCACGAAGGCCTTGCCTGCGAGACCGGCTGCGATGCGGATTTCCAGCAGCCAGACCTGACCGGACTTGGCGGCGGCATCCGCTGCCAGAATACAGGAGGCTGCGGTGCAGGTTTCAATGATGCCCAGCGCGTTGATCTCGGAGGTCTGGGCGGTACCGCTGAGTGCGGGAATAACGTCGCGGTGCACGCTGGGAATGGTGAACCAGTCCACGAGCATGTCCTTGCTGATGGCGCGTCCGGCTTCAACAGAGCTTTTCACGGCACCGGTATCGCCGGTGACGATGATAAGGTAGCGTCCCGGACAGGTGGGACGGGCCATGACGATTTCCACTTCCGCAGCCTTGACCATGGCGTCTGCGGCCTGCATGCCCAGCGCCACGCTGTTCAGCTCAACACAACCTATAGTGCGCAAATTCATAGTATTCACCTAGATCCTAAGCCCTGATGGTTACCACGCCATCCGCGATGGCTTCTACCGTGCCGCTGATGCTCGCGTGAATGCGCGCGCCCATGGCCTTTTCCGGAATCTCGCCGATGAGGTCGCCCTGCAGCACCTTGTCGCCAACGGCAACAACGCATGCGGCGGGGGCTCCGATGTGCTGACCAAGACGGATCTGCACCACGGAGGGGGTGAACTCGCCGCCGAACTCGGTGTGCGAGTAGTACTTTTCAATATTGAGGCGCTGAATAAGCCGCATGGTAGGAATCTGACGGCTGGCGCGGAAGGGATTGGTCACCAGTTCCTTGCCGGAGGATTCCCACTTTGCGCCCTCGCGCATGAGTACCTTCTTGATCTGGGCGTTCACTTCGCGGGGGGAAACCATCATGGGGCAGGCGAACTTTTCGCAGATGCCGCATTCGGAACAAAGCAGCGCTTCACGGGCAACGGGGCTGGAGGCCACAAGGCTGTCCGGAATACGCATGAGCTTGTGGGGATGCAGGGAGTGCCCGAGCAGGTTTCTGGGGCACAGGTCCGTACAGCGGGTACACTGGCAGCACACGGAGTTGGTGATGCGACGCATACGCACGGGATCCATGACCTTGCCAGCCACAACGGTGTGGTCTGGCGGCAGCAGAATGAGGCCGCTGGTGGTCTTGGTCACGGGCTGGTTCACGTCCGGCAGCACGCGTCCCATCATGGGACCGCCGTCCACTACGCGGTAATCGGCAATGGTCGCACCGCCTGCAAACGCAATCACGTCGGAAACGAGCGTGCCCACGGGCACCTTCACCACCATGGGGTGGGCGATTTCGCCGGTGATGGTGAGGTAGCGATGGGTGACGGGCTTGCCGTCCATGGCCAGCGCAATGTTGTAGAGCGACTCCACGTTGCTCACAACCGCGCCGATCTGCAGGGGAATGCCGCGCTCAGGCACGGTCTTGCCCAGCACTTCATGCACGAGCACATGCTCGTCCCCTGCGGGGTAGAAATCTCTGAGTTCGAAGGCTTCAAGACCTTCACCGGCATGACGCGCAACGGCCTCGCGAACGGCGGCCATGGCCTTGCCGTGCTTGCCCTTGAGACAGATGATGCCTCTGGTGGCCTTGGTACATTCCATCACGGCCTTCAGGCCGCGGATGACGGTCTCGATCTCGGCTTCCAGAAGGTAGGGGTCGCTCATGAGCAACGGCTCACAGGAGGCCCCGTTCACCAGCACGGTATCAACCGTGGCGGCAGCCTTTACATGTGTCGGAAGCCCCGCGCCGCCAGCACCGACAACGCCTGCATTCCTGATTATATCTACTATCTGTTCTCCCACGGAACTGCCCTCGCCGGCGGCAAACCGGCCCGTTTCGCCGCCGCATCCATCTGTCCGACCCATGGCGCTAACAGATGCGGCGGCTATTCATGCATTGGGGATTGTAATCAAACTCCTACCAGGCCTGCTCAAGGAGCTGCCTGATATTGTCCTCTGACGGTCTTCTGGGGTTGCCAGCCGTGCAGATGTCTTCGAGCACATTCTTGGACATGGTATCCAGATGCTCACGGAAGATGGTTTCGTCGATCTTCAGCGCGCCGATTCTGCCGGGAATGCCCATGGCCTCGTTCAGGTCACGCACAGCCTTGATAAGGCTGGTGGTGCCTTCCTCCACAGAGGAACAGGGAAGGCCGAGGATATCCGCGATTTCGCGGTACTTCACACCCACGTCAAAGCTGTTGAAGCGGATGACGAAGGGCAGCACCACGGAGTTGGCAAGGCCGTGGGGCACATGGAAGATGCCGCCAAGGCTGTGGGCGATGCTGTGCGTAATGCCGAGCCCGCTGTTGTTGAAGGCCAGACCGGCCATGCAGGACGCAAGAAGCATCATTTCGCGTGCTTCCATGTCGTCGCCGTGGCGGTAGGCGCGAAGCAGGTACTTGAACACGTAACGGATGGCGTGTTCCGCATAGATCGTCGTAAACGCGTTTGCCTTGCGCGACGTGTAAGCCTCGATGGCGTGCGTCAGCACGTCCATGCCGGTGGCTGCAGTCACGTGGGGCGGAACGGTACGGGTGAAGCGCGCGTCCAGAATGGCCATGTCGGGAATCAGGAGCTCGTCGTTGAGGGGAATCTTCACCTCATTGACCTTGTCCGTCACCACGGAGATGGCCGTCACTTCGGAACCGGTGCCGCTGGTGGTGGGAATGGCTACCAGCAACGGCTTTTTCACTTCGCCGCCCGCCTTGTAGGCGAAATACATGATGGCCTTGGCCGCATCGATGGCAGAGCCGCCGCCAAGGGCGATAACCGCATCCGCCTGATCCTGCATGAAGAGCCTGGTGCCCTTGGTCACGGTTTCCAGCGACGGATCGGGTTCAACACCGTCGAACGTGCGGTGGGCAATACCGCTGCGGTCAAGATGGCTCTTGATGCGGTCAATGAAGCCGGTCTTCACCATGAACGGGTCCGTCACGATGAAGGCCTGCTTTGCCGGCAAATGCTCGAGGGTCTCAAGGGCATCTTCGCCATAGCAGATTTTGGTTTTTCCGTAGAACTGTGTCACCCTCGAATTCTCCAACTGATAAAATGCGTTTGAATCAAAATAAGGTCACTGCAGGAAGAGCACAAAGAACAAGGCAGGCCGGAGCAGGCTCCGGCCTGTGCCTCGCAAAACTGCTACTTGCTGCACTTGGGCAGAATAACTTCCACTTCGCCGTGCGGGCGGGGAATTACGTGCACGCTAACCAGTTCACCCACGCGGGAAGCTGCTGCTGCGCCTGCATCGGTAGCGGCCTTCACGGCACCCACGTCGCCGCGGACCATAACGGTCACGAGACCGCTGCCAACCTGTTCCCGGCCCACGAGTTCAACGTTGGCAGCCTTTACCATGGCATCTGCGGCTTCAATGGCGCCGACAAGGCCCTTGGTTTCAATCATACCCAGTGCGTTAAGCATAATTTTTCTCCTTCGATCCTTTTCTCGGAAATTTCTCTACAATCAGATGTTTTCGCGGATGGTCTTTGCAACCTGCCAGCTGATGGCCTGCAGCTGTTCCAGGTCTTCCACCCCGTATTCCGTCTTCAGCATTGCGGCCACACCGAGCATGAGCCGCTCAAGGTCGGCTTCAGCTGCGGCAGTGCAGGCCGGACAGGTGCAGTCAGGCGGACAGGCATGCGCCTTGGCGGTGCATGCTTCGCAAGTGCAGCCGGGAGGACACGCAGCCGTTTCGGGCTTGGGTCCGTAGACAATGGTGATGCCGCGCTTGCTCAGTTCATCCTTGGCGCCTGCCGTCAGGATGATGGAGCCGTCGGCATAGACCTTTCCCGTTGCCTTGCAGATGCAGGCATCGATTCCGTCTTTTTCCACCAGTTTCTTTTTCATGGTTACCTCACACCGCTTGTTAAGGCCCTGACGACCGAGGCGGAGGGACGGGGAATCACCACCGCATCGACAAGGTTCTGGCCGAGAGCCGATTTAGCCGCCTCTGCGGCCTCCTCAACGGAGGCTACGTCTCCGCTGAGCACGAAATATGACTTGCCGTTGATGCCCTGCCCCGTAACGAGGCGGGCAAGAGTTACAGCAGACTGTTTCACGGCGCAGTCCGCCGCATTGATGCCGGACGAGACGTTGCGGCATTCGATGACGCCGAGCGCATCGCCCTCGTTGGCCGTGCCGCTTTTCTTCAGCACGTCCAGCACCTGTCGGGACACGTTGGAGATGACAAAGCTTCCGGAGAGGGAACGCTCGGAATTCCGCGCCACATCCACAGCCGTCTGCACGGCCTGACGGTCACCGGAAACGAAGATGAGATACCGGCCGGAGCAGATGGTCGATGCGCGAACGAGTTCCACGTCCGCAGCCTTCACCATGCTGTCCGCGAGTACCGCACCTGCGGCAATGCCGCGACTTTCCACTACGCCCAGAGTATCCATTCCAGTCATGCCCCCGGGTTAATCCTTGGCTTCGTCGATGATGCCGACGATGGATGCGTCCACAGGGGACTCGGGATTGCGCAGCGCCTTGCGGGCGGAGCTGCCGGTGGTTACCAGCACCTTGTCGCCGATACCGGAGCCGACACAGTCCACGGCCACAAAATTCTCAAGGCTTTCACCGCTCACGGAATCCATCCGCTGCACGATCATGAGCTTGAGGCCGTTAAGGGAATCTTCCTTCCGCGTGGCCCACACATTACCGATCACCCTGCCGATCATCATACGCGTACCGCCTATTACCCTTTGACAATGTTGATATTCAGGTTCTTCGCCGCTTCCACTGCAAGAGGCGTCACCACGGCTGCCGCAGGCACCATGAGCGTGGTTGCGCCCTGTTCACCGGCCCCGGCAACGTCTTTTTCCGTCACGAGGCTCTCGCGGAACCAGATGGCTTCCGGCCGCTTCTTGCTGAATTCCTTCAGGCCGAAGCCCGCCAGCGTCTTCTCATAAGACTCGTACAGCTTGTAGAGGCTGTCGGGAGCCGTCTGAGTGTAAGCCTTGTAGCCGAACTCCAGCGTCTCTATGGTCACGCCGGAAAGCAGCAGGCGCAGCACTTCGGTCATCAGCGAACCGGAGGCCCTGCCCAATGCGAGATCGGCCATGGAAGCGCAGCACAGATGCGGCAGGATATAGCGGGAAGGCGTACGGCCGTTGGTGGGCTCCATGAAGTAGACAAAGTCCGCTTCTTCATCGAGATGCGCCTGCACCTTGGCGGCTACCTTGCCGTCCCGCGCGCCAAGAATCATGACGCACGGCTTTTCCGGCTTGCCGTTCAGTTGCTTGAGCACTTCCCGCGCGATGGCGCTGACCAGTTCATTCACGTCCATTACGTTCTCCTGCACAGACCGTTAGGCGTTGTTCTGCGCGTAGCAGTTCAGGGCAATGCCCAGAGGGGTGACAAGGAACGGGTTGGCTGGCTTGCAGACCGGCTTTCCGGTGTCCTTGGCGATGACCGCTTCCATGTTCTTCAGGCAGCAGGTGCCGCCCACAAGATAGATGGCGGCAATATCGCGCCCCTGAATATGCTTGTTGATGATGGAAGCCATCTTCTGCACCACCGGGCGGACCACCACCAGCACTTCGGTCTGGCGCTCGGGTTCCTTCTTCAGCTTTTCCGCTTCTTCGAAGGACACGTCCATGTTGCCTGCGAGTACGAGGCTCACATGG
This sequence comes from Desulfovibrio mangrovi, assembly GCF_026230175.1. Taxonomy (NCBI): domain Bacteria; kingdom Pseudomonadati; phylum Thermodesulfobacteriota; class Desulfovibrionia; order Desulfovibrionales; family Desulfovibrionaceae; genus Desulfovibrio; species Desulfovibrio mangrovi. Next base: position 3,204,093 of record NZ_CP104208.1, on the reverse strand, counting down.
GTTCCGCCGGTGGGTTCGTCGGCCACGTAGGTCACCTTGCCGTCTTCGAGAACGGAAAGGCCCGTGGTGCCGCCGCCGATGTCCACGATCACGCCGTTTTCAACACCGAGCACGGCGTTGGCGGCGGTGGGCTCGTCCAGAATGGTGGTCACTTCCAGTCCTGCGCCTTCCACCACGTGGCGGTGGGTGCCGCAGTCCTTCTCACCGGTACCGGGGGGAACGGCGATGGCGGCGTGGGTCAGTTTACGACCCAGCCGCTCTTCAAGCTCGTTCACCAGCTTGCGCACGATGCGGGAGGCGCCGATGTAGTCCACCACCAGCCCGTCCTTGATGACCTGCGCAAACTCCATGGCACAGGCCACGGGTTCCTTGGCGCTGTTCAGCACCACGACCACGATGTAGGCCGTGCCGAGGTCAACGCCCACATGAAGCTTCTCATTGGCAGTGACCGGAACGGTGTGCTCAATGCAGTGCTCAAGGGCGCTGATTTGTTGATCAATGCTTACAAAGTCCATGAGAGGCACCATTCTTCCTGCAGATGATTCTGCCGGTTACCTTGGAGTTCCAGCCGGAGCTGTTGCCTTCGTCGGGGTCGATGTGCATGGCCAGGCTGAACTGCTCGTTCACGCGGATCAGCACATCTTCAAGAACCAGGGGGCGGTCGCCGTCGATGCGCACGCTGACCAGATCATTGTCAGCCACGCAGTGCTTCTTTGCGTCTTCGGGAGACATGTGAATATGACGGGAAGCGACGATGACGCCTTCCTCAAGCCCCACAATGCCGGTCAGGGAGGCGAGGATGATGCCGGGGGTTCCCTTGGTGTCGCCGGACTGACGAACCGGAGCCTCAATGCCGAGGATACGGGCGTCAGTCTTGGAGATTTCCACCTGCGAGCTGCCGCGGGAGGGACCAAGAACGGCCACGTTGTCCATGACGCCCTTGGGACCGATGAGACGGACGCGCTCCTTGGCAAGGAACTGCCCGGGCTGGGAAAGATCGCGTGCGTGGGTGAGAGGCGCGCCGAACAGGGCGATTGCGTCCTTTTCGCTCAGGTGCACGTGGCGCGCGGAAAGTTCTACCGGAATGGGGGCATCGCCGCCCTCACAGCAGGGGGCTTCGTAAGCCTGGCCAGCAGTATGGCTGCCCTTCTGGGCTTCCATCTGGCTCAGCACGTTCTTGAGTACCCCTTCAACAATATTTTTAATGGCTCTCTCGTCCATGTTCGCTCCGCTTGAAAAATATGCCGGCTTGGTTAGTCCGGACGTGCTGCCGATATCGACGCGTCCGTTCATGGTATCGCCCCGTATGCCTGCTGCATGGTCCGGGACTGTTGTCATCATGCCGTCCGCCCCTTTCGGGAGCGGGCAGCGGAGGGGGACGGGAGTCCCCCTCCTCGTGCTGCGAAAACGCCGTTTTCGTTGCTCCTGCCTCCTGCGGGTGCCGCCTCAGCAGAGCCGCGAGGGGTCAGGAAAGGTCGCCTGACCGGTTCCCGTTCCGCCGGAATCCGGATTCCGTCGGAACCGGACCATACCGGCAGGGTTAGCCGATCTTGGGCAGGATGATTTCCACTTCGCCGTGGGGGCGGGGGATAACGTGAACGCTAACCAGTTCACCCACGTGCTTGGCAGCAGCTGCGCCAGCGTCGGTAGCAGCCTTAACTGCGCCCACGTCGCCGCGAACCATAACGGTCACGAGACCGCCGCCAACCTGAGTGCGGCCGATGAGGGTTACGTTTGCAGCCTTGACCATTGCGTCTGCTGCTTCGATGGCGCCTACGAGACCCTTGGTCTCAATCATACCGAGTGCGTTGGAAGATGACATGTCTATCTCCTTATACAGTTTGTTTTTCTTCTATATGAGAAACCGAATCCACTGAGGGATTAGGCCATTTGCTTGAGCTGCTCGATGATCATCGCGGTGATGGCGTTGATGTCGAGATTCTGAGCGTCAGTCTTTGCCGGAGCCTGCGGAGCGCAGCAGGGAGCGCCCAGATCGTACGCAACACGGCGAACGTTCATCAGGTTCAGGGGGGTTACGTTGTCGGAAGTGGAGCTGCCGCCGACAGCGCCGCAACCGAGGGTGAACGAGGGGAACAGACCGGTGGTGATACCCACGGCACCATGGGTGGAGGGGGTGTTCACCAGCAGGCGGGATACGGGCTTCTTCAGACCGAACTCGCGGATTACTTCCTCATTCATGGAATGGATGGACAGGGAGTGGCCGATGCCGCCGTTCTTCAGCAGCGCGTGGCACATCTCGCAGGCTTCCTTCCAGTCTTCCACCACGTAGAAGCCCAGCAGAGCGGTGAGCTTTTCCTTGGAGAAGGGATACTTGGGACCTACGCCCTTTTCGTCGGAAACCAGCAGACGGGTTCCGGCGGGCACTTCGATGCCAGCCAGCTTGGCGATGTAGCTGGCGTCGCGGCCAACGATGTCGGGGTTCATGGAACCGTTGCCGCGTTCCATAACGCGCTTCACCTTCTCCAGCTTGTCACCTTCGAGGAAGTACGCGCCCTGTGCGATCAGGGTTGCCTTCACCTTGTCGGCGATGACGGCGTCGGTCACGATGGCCTGCTCGGAGGCGCACACGGTACCGTTGTCGAAGGTCTTGCTGGCGAAGATCTTGGTGACGGCGTCTTCGATGTTCGCGGAACGCTCGATGTAGGCGGGTACGTTACCGGCCCCAACGCCGAGGGCGGGGGTACCGGAGCTGTATGCAGCCTTGACCATGCCGGGGCCACCGGTGGCCAGAATCAGGTCAACAACCTTCATCAGCTCGCCGCTGCCTTCGATGGTGGGCACGCTCATGCAGCTGACGAGATCTTCGCACACGCCGCAGTCATGCAGCACGCCGCGGATCATTTCCACGGTCTTGGCGATGCACTTCTTGGCGCTGGGGTGCGGGGTGAAGACGATGGCGTTACCGGACTTCAGAGCGATGATGGACTTGTAGATGGTCGTGGACGTGGGGTTGGTGGAGGGAATGATACCCGCGATAACACCCATGGGCACGGCGATTTCCACAATCTTGTGGTCCTTGTCATCATTGATGACGCCGATGGTCTTCATGTACTTGATGGCTTCGTACAGCTTTTCGCTGGCCAGCAGGTTCTTGGTCTTCTTGTCCTGAACCTTACCGAAGCCGGTTTCTTCCACAGCCATGGCTGCCAGCGTCTCTGCGTGCGCAGCGGCTGCGTCGGCAATAGCCTTCACAATGGCGTCAACATGCTCCTGATCCATCAGGGCAAATTCTGCCTGTGCCTTACGTGCTGCTCGCACCAGGGCACGGGCTTCCTGAATGGACAATAAATCCTTGTCTACCATGGGACTACTCCTCTATCTGCCTGTATGCATTGATGATTGCTTCGACCAGGTCCTTCTTGACCGCCTTGCGGACCTCTTCCTTACTCAGGGAGATGCCGCTCAGGGATGCGGCGATCTGTCGCAACCTGTTCACGCTCATTTTCTTCAACTGTGAAACTTCGTGTCGTACGGGCTCTGATTTCGAGGGCTTGACCGAAGCTGTTGCCTCGGGCTGCGGGGAAGGATGGGCAGGCATAGAAGCCCCTTCTGCCACGATCTCTTCAGTCAAGCCCCTCGCAGTCGCCGGTGAACCCGCTGCGGGGTCGGGGTTTGCGGTGTTACCGGCATCATCAGAGTAAATTTGTTCATCGGCGCTTTCAGCTACACCGGCTTCTTCCGGCACCGCAGGCACTTCGGGTGCGGCAAGGGCTTCCTGTGCGGCGGGCGCTGCCGGAGCAGCAGGAGCGACAGGCGCGACGGGGGCGACAGGCGCTACCGGAGCCTCGGGCGCAGCAGCCATTTCGGCAAAGGAAAGAATCCGGGTCAGTTCCTCATCGGGACGGGCAATCACATGCTCGGAAACCAGCACAGCGCCGTTGATGCGGCTGATGGCGGACACGGCTGCGTCCACGGAAGCGCGCACGGCGGAAACCTCTCCGGCGATGGTGATGGTGACCAGCCCGCCGCCCGCGAGATTCTTCTCAAGCAGACGCACGTCAGCGGTCTTGAGCATGGCATCCGCGCCTTCAACGGCGGCGAGAAGCCCCTTTGTTTCGATGAGTCCAAGTGCTTTCATGGCGTTTTCTCCTCACTCACAGACGTTGCGTGCGGTTAATGCCGGACCACGGCCACCGGAAAATCGTACTTCCGGATCACTGCCTCGATACGGGCGAGGTCTTCCTCGTTCAGGTCCGGCTTGCCTTCCATGGGGTATTCCCAGCGCAGCTGGTTGTACTTGTTCACGCCCATCTTGTGGTAAGGCAACAGATCTATTCCCTTGAAATTCTTCATATCCTGATACGGCTTCAGGAACTCGATCATCTGAACGATCTCGTGCTCGGCGTCATTCACGCCCCGCATCAGGGGCACTCTGATCTTCACGTTGTTCCTGTTTTCCAGCAGGCACTTGAGGTTGTTGAGAATCCACTCGTTGCGCACGCCGGTAAGCTCGTAATGCTTGTCGGAGTCCATGTGCTTGATGTCGAAGAGGAAGAGGTCGGTGAATTCGGCCACCTTCATGATCACCTCGGGACGCGCATAGCCGCAGGTCTCCATGGCGGTGTTGATGCCGCGCTGCTTGCAGGCCATGAGCAGGCTGGTGGCCGCTTCCGGCTGCATGAGCACTTCGCCGCCGCCAAGGGTAACGCCGCCGCCCGAGACTTCGTAGAAGGGACGGTCTTCCTCGATGATGTCCAGCAGCTCGGAGATGGTCTTGCTCTCACCGGCAATGGCTAGCGCGGTGGCAGGGCATGCCTGCTCGCACTTGCGGCAGCCGATGCATTCGGCGGATTCGACGATCTCGTGCAGATTGTCGGCGGTCATGCGGTGCACGCCTGCGGGGCAGACCTGCACGCACGCGCCGCAGTTGACGCAGCTGTTCTTCTTGAAAAGCACCTGATACTGCCTGAGCTGCCCTTCAGGATTCGAACACCACTTGCAACGCAGGGGGCATCCCTTGAAGAACACCAGTGTGCGCACGCCGGGACCATCATACATGTTGTATTTCTGTATGTTGAAAATGAGAGCTTTTCTTTCGATCACGGTCTTGCCTCTGGTGTTTCCGGTTGCTTGCGGTAGTTCGAATCCCGAAGGGTTTATTCAATCAGTATGTCGATCAGTTAGATCGAGTGCAGCATGGTACGGCTGATGATTTCGTCCTGAACGTCCTTGCAGAGTTCGACGAAGAAGGCGCTGTAGCCAGCCACGCGCACAACGAGGTCACGGTACTTTTCAGGATGCTTCTGGGCATCAAGCAGCGTTTCGTTGTCCAGGTAGTTGAACTGCATTTCGCCGTTGCCGAGCATGCAGGCAGTACGGATCAGGGTGATCAGGCCGTTCTCACCTTCAGGGTTGTCCAGCAGGCCGGACATGAGCTTGAAGTTGTGAACCATGCCGATGTTCATGTTGTCGTTGGCCATCTTGGAAACGGACTTGATGATGGCCGTGGGGCCCTTGTAGTCCGCACCCTGCGTGGGGCTGATGCCGTCGGAAAGCGGCGCCCATGCCTGGCGGCCGTTGGCGGAAGCGCCAAGCAGCTGGCCGAAGGGGGTGTTGTTGGAGATGGACAGCGTACCGTGGCTGAGCACGGAGTACAGGGTCTTGAACTTGCGGTGCTCCACTTCGGTGAAGTGCACGAGATCCGCAGCGATCATGTCGGCGTAGTCGTCGTCGTTGCCGTACTTGGGAGCGGCAAGGCAGTCGGCCTTGATCTGGTCGTAACCCACGAAGTCAGCCTTCAGCGCTTCGTTCAGCTGCTGCAGGGTGTACTTCTTCTCTTCGTAAACCAGCTTCTTGATGGCAGCCATGGAGTCCACGTAGGTGGCCAGACCGCTCCAGACAACGCCGGGGCCGAAGTTGTACATGGCACCGCCGGCAGAAACGTCACGACCGGATTCCATGCAGCCTTCGTACATGAGGGACATGAGCGGCTTGGGAGCCAGTTCACGGTGAACACGCTGGGAGATGACCGTAGCGATGCTGGTCTTCTTGGTGATCCACTTGATCTGTTCCTTAACGGCAGCTTCGAACTTCTCGTAGGTGTCGAAGTAGCTCAGGTCGCCCGCGTCGGGGGTAACCTGCTTGCCGAACCACAGCGGCACGCCGTGGTTGAGTACCAGCTCGATGCAGATGGGCCACTGGGTGTAGCCGGTGGAGGTCCACTGGTACAGACGGCCGGACTTCTGGGGCTCAACGCAGCCCATGAGGCAGTAGTCGCGTGCGTCTTCAATGCTCACGCCCTTGGCAAGCATCATCTTGATGTGGGCATCGTCAAAGTGCACGGCGGGGAAGCCCATGCCGGAACGGATAACGTCCACGATGCGCTTCAGATACTTCTGCGGGGACTTGATGTGCACGCGGGTTGCCAGCGTGGGCTGGTAGATACGCACGTGGCGGACAGCGTCCATGAGCAGGTAGGTCAGGTCGTTAGTTGCGTCGTGGCCCTCACGGGTCACACCGCCCACGCACATGTTCACGAAGGGCTGGTAACCGGCAAAGAACTTGGAAGCGCCTTCGCTGGTGAGCCACATCATTTCGGACATCTTCACGAGCATACAACCGGCGAGGTCGAAGGCTTCGTAGTCGGTCATGCGACCGGAGTCGATGTCGGCGCGGTAGAAGGGATACATGTACTGGTCAACGCGGCCGATGGACATGCCGGTCTGGTTTTCTTCGACCACGAGCAGAGACTCGACGGTCCAGACAGCCTGAATGGCTTCCCAGAAATTGCTGGGGGCATGGGCAGGCACGCGGGCGTTGACTTCGGAGATCTTCAGCAGTTCGGCCTTGCGCTTGGGATCGGTTTCCTTGGCTGCCAGTTCGTAAGCGTACTGGGACAGGCGCTTGGCGTAGATCATCACGCCTTCTGCAGTCTCGATGATGGACTTGTAGAAGTAGATCTTGTCGATGTCGTCGGGGTTGGCGTAGTCCAGATGATCCAGATGTTCCTGGGCTTCGTGCTGGATGTCCAGCATGCCCTTCTTCATCAGGATAACGTCGTAGCCGGGGTTGGAGTCGCCGCCGCCGTTCACAGCATGGTAGGAGCAGTCGGAAACGTAGGACTCTGCGGACATCTGCCACAGGCCTGCTTCGCGGTACTGGCCTTCGCACAGTTCGTCAACGGACTTGGTTTCCCAGAAGGGGAAGATTTCGTCGCGCAGGATCTTCTTGTCTTCCTCGGAAATGTAGAAGGGGTCCTGTGCACGGGTGCCGATGCTGTCCATTTCGTCGCGCAGCCAGCGCCATGCAACGTCGGGAGCGAATGCGCCCGCACGCGGAGCGCCGTTGGGGGAACCGACGATGAGTTCGTGGTCCTGAATCACCAGCGGAGCGGTTTCGCAGCAGTAGCGGAAAGTCTTTGCACGCAGCAGAGCTGCGGGAATACCGGGGTTTTCCTGAGCAATCTTGGTGATTGCACGGGCACGGTGAATGGTAACGCTGGGCACATGCGTCAGGAACTTTTCCTTCAGCTTGAGGTGACGGTCGGTGGGACCGTCCGGAATGCCGCAGCCTTCGTGGCAATCATCGGCCTTGGCGGCAGGAGCCTTACCCATCAGTTCCGCGGAAACGCCTTCGAAAATCTTCTTCAGCGAAGCCCGCTCCTCAGGGGAGAGGTTCTTGGTCGCTTCGGCGAGTTTGGTTGAGAAATCGTGAAGATCCACTATGCTTCCTCCATTTATCTGTCTGCAGAACTGTTCATGGCCTTGATCGCCTCTACCAAGATCTGCTGAACAGTCTGCATCGTGCTTGTAGTGCTGTAGTCATTGGACATGCCGCTTTCCGCGCAGGCTTTCTCCGCAACCGGAGATGCGCCGTGCATGCCGTCCCTGGAACCTTCGCCGTAACCGACCTTGCGCGTGTAGATGAAATTGAGCGGCGACACATTGTCAGAGGTGATGCCGAATCCGGCGGAGCCGCTGCCCAGAATCATTGAAGGGAAGAGATTCGTGGTCGCGCCCATACCGCCGAGGGTGGCGGGGGTGTTGACCAGCATTCTGCCGACGGGCTTCTTCAGCGCGAACTGGCGGATGACCTCTTCGTCGCCCGAATGGATAACAAGGGTGTGGGCGTTACGTTCGTGCAGGAGCAGTTCGATGCACTTTTCACAGGCGTGCATCCAGTCATCCTCCACGTAGAAGGCAAGGACGGGGGAAAGCAGCTCCCTGGAATAGGGGTCTGCGTCGGAAACGTATTTGCGTTCCGCGATCAGAACAGTGACATTCTGCGGAGCGGAAATACCGGCCTTGCGGGCAAGGGTGGCGGCAGAAACACCGACCATGCCCGTTCTGCGGCGTCCGTTCTGACAGAAGAGCAACTCGCCGAGTCTGAGCGATTCTTCTTCCGTCATGAAGTAGGCGCCGCTCTCCTGCAGTACGCTCCGCACTTGCTGTGCGATGCAGGAGTCGACAACAATGGACTGCTCCGCACTGGGGGCTATCCCGTTGTCAAATGTCTTGCTCCGGATGATGTCGCACACGGCCTGACGGATGTCTGCCGTACGCTCGATGAAAGCCGGACCATTGCCCGTGCCGCCAAAGATGACCGGCTTGCCCGCGGCGTGTGCCGCCTTGAGCATGCCCGGTACACCGGAAATCATGATGAGGGAGGTGGCCGCATGGCGCATCAGCTCCTCAGTGCCGCTCTTGGTCACCGTTCCGAGATAGGAAAGACAACCTTCCGGCAATCCGTGCGACTGTGCCGCCTCGATCATGATGTCCAGCACCTTGCCCATGCTCTTCGCAGCCCGCGGATGGGGCGAGAAGATCACGGCGTTGCCGGACTTGATGGCAATGAGCGTTGTATACACGGCAGTGGAGACGGGACTGGTGGAGGGACACAGAGCCACGACCACGCCGACCGGCACACCAATATCCATGATGTGCTTCTCACGGTCTTCGCCGATAACGCCGACACAACGCATACCCCGCAACTGCTCACGAACATGGCGGCAGACAAAGCGGTTCTTGAGCTGCTTGTCCTGCCATCTTCCGTAATCGGTCTCCTCGCGGGACATGACAGCGAGTGCGTCCGCGTGCTGTTCCACGGCGTCCGCCACGCGTTCAACTATCTCATCCAGCTGTTCCTGAGAGAATGTCGCAAGCTTGCGCTGCGCCATGCTGGCGTTTTCAGCCAGAATTCTGGCTTGCTGAATGGAGAGCAGGTCGTTGTCGACTATCATTATCGTGTACCCCTTGGCCTTCGTATTCCTTGTGGCCGGAGCGGAAGCGGCAGTCCGGAGGGACCGACTTCACGTCCGGCAGTCCTCACTGCCTCGGTGTTCCGTTAGGGAAGCAGGTTTTCCAGTCTGTAACGCTTGGTAATGCGGGCTACGTCAGGATGGGGGGTGGGAATGACGAGGGAGCTGTATACGTTGGTGCCCATGGCTTCCACAGCCTTCACACCGGCTTCAACAGCAGCCTTGCATGCTGCAACGTCGCCCTGAACCAGAACGGAGATGTAGCCGGAAGCCACGTTTTCGTAGCCGATCAGTTCCACGTCGGCGGTCTTGAGCATTGCGTCAGCAGCTTCAAGCACGTATACGATGCCGAAGGTTTCGATCAGGCCCATGGCACGGGGGCGTTCGCTGCTGCCTTCCAGTTCTTCGTCTTCAATGCCGTGCACGGAAACGATTTCGCCCACGGGGCGGATGGGACGGGGCATAACATTGTATGCGGTCAGCTTGCCGATTTCGCCGGCGGCAACCTTGCCTGCGTCCACAGCGGCCTGAACGGCAGCCACGTCGCCCTTCACCATAACGGTTACCAGCGTGGAGCCCACGTTTTCGTAAGAAATCAGTTCAACATTGGCGGCCTTGAGCATCTTGTCCGCGCCGTTGATTGCCGGAACCATTCCGAGGGTCTCGATGAGTCCCAGAGCCTCTTCGCCGTAGTACCTCTTAAATTCACCCATTCCGCTACCACCTCAGTGCTTAGCTATTTCATTTATGCCTCGGGATGAGGCGTCTCCTTCGGGCCTACTTTTGCCCAGCGTGCGTAAACCCTAGCCCTTCCCCCAAAGGGGAAAGTCAACACCCTTTCAAAAAAAAACGGGGATAGGGCTTTTACACCCTGTTATCGCAGGAGATTTTATTTGATTTTGCCTTGAGAAAAAAATCGCAGGCATCGGAAATGGGCAGAAAAGGGATGAGATTCGGGCCAAAAAATGCCCCTTGGAGGGAAGAAAGGTGCCCTTAAGGGCCTGATTTTACGAATTGTGCGTACAAACAGCGGCTTTCCTGAAAAAATATTTTCAAGCGGTGAAAAAAAGCACACGCGCCCTCAATAGCGCGACATTGAAGCAAAAAGACTATTTTGCAGGTGCGCCCTTTGATTTTTTAGAGCGCCACTTTTGTGCATTCTTACAATTTGCCATTGACCTTCCCCTTAAGGGGAATGCTATGACAACAATTGGAAAACCCTACGTGCACAAGTGGGCTACATTACACACACAAAATGGTAGAACCCGAAACTACCAATAGGTGCAAGGAGATGAACATGGGGCAAACCTTAGTTTTACCTAACCCGGCAGCCATTGCTGCCAAAACCAGACTGGCGGCTGACTTCAAGCGTAAGGGCATCATCATCGCCCTGCTTTCCGGCCTGCTGTACGGTTTCTATACCGCATTCATGACCCTCGGCATGTCCAAGGGTGTATGGATTGAATGGTACGGCGAAAATTCCGGCCTTTCCGTATTTGCCGTAACCTACCTGCTGAGCGCACTCGGTGCCGCAACCACTGACACCTGCAGCGCCTTCTGGGCCATGGGCATTGCCAAGGCCCGCGGCCGCTTCGGTGACTTTGTACGCTGCATCAAGACCAAGCCCGGTCTGGTCATGGTTGCCGCTGCCATCATCGGCGGCCCCCTCGCCAGCACCGCCTACGTTGTAGGTCTGCAGAAAGCCGGTTCCATCGTTGTTCCGATCAGCGCTCTGTGCCCCGCCATCGGCGCCATTCTCGGCCGTTTCCTCTTCAAGCAGGAACTGACCAGCCGCATGCTGCTCGGTATCGCCATCTGCTTCCTCGCCAGCTTCATGATCGGCAGCACCGGTCTGGGCGACGAAGTGCCGGACGGCCTTGTCATGGGCATGTTCTTCGGCTTCATCGCTGCTCTGTGCTGGGGTATTGAAGGCTGCGTGTGCGGTTACGGCACCTCCATGATCGACCCCGAAATCGGCATCACCATCCGTCAGGTTACTTCCGGTCTTTCCAACCTGATCATTCTGGTGCCCCTCTTCGGCATGATCTCCGAAGTTGACACCGTGGGCATGGTCATGCGTTCCTTCACCGACGGCGAAGCCATGGTATGGTTCGTTCTGGCCGGTCTGAGCGCCTACCTGACCTTCATGTTCTGGTACAAGGGCAACGCCATGTGCGGCGCCGCACTGGGCATGTCCTGCAACGGCACCTTCTCCTTCTGGGGCCCCTTCTGCTGCTGGATCGTTCTCGGTCTCGCATTCGGTATGGACGGCTGGTCCATGCCTCCCGTCGCATGGGCAGCAGCTGTTGTCATGGTTGCCGGTATCTTCATCATCGCCATGAACCCCTTTGATCTGCTCAAGAAGAAGTAGGAGGACACATGCAACCGCTTAACTATGCAATTCTGAAGCATTTCACCAAGGTTGAAGAAGCCTGCGCAGACGACGTGATGGCTGCCCTGAAGGACAGCTACGGTCACTTCCAGGCCTTCAAGAAGCCCGCTGTCATCAACGCACTGATGACCGCCGAAGCCAACGGCCTGCTTGAAGAGGCCCGCTTCGACATGGACCACGCCAACGAACTGCGGGTCTACTACCGGGCACACGACGAAGGTGCCGCCACCATCAACCGCTACATCAAGGATTGATTGTAAGGTTGAATGACTGTATAAGAGGGCTGTCCTGCTGCAGGGGGGCCCTCTTTTTTATTAAATTGGGCATTGCGTGTCAGGGCAAGACGTCCCTTAACAGTGCGGCATCATTATTTCTTGAGGGACGCCAAGGGTTATTGCAGCTGATTTTCGTTCATGACACCGCATCGGACTTTTTTTGCAGCGGCACAAACGTTAGCGGCAAGAATTCCGGCGAGGGAAGCGGGCGGGCGAAATCAGGCGAGCGCAACAAGACGAGGTAGACACCATGAAGAGTAAGATCAAATACTCCATCGGAGATGTGAGTCGAATCTGCAACATATCCAAAAAGGCGTTGCGATATTACGACAACATAGATCTTATCACCTCACAGCGGCAGGACTATAACAACTACCGATACTACACCTACGAATCCCTGCTGGCTGTTCCGGTTATCAAATATTACAAGCAGATGGGCTTCAAGCTCGAAGAGATGCGCGACTTCATCGAAGGGAAGACGACATCCAACGTGTACAAAGCCATCAAAAGTTCCTTCACATCCAAGATCGAAGAACTCGAGAAGCTGCAAGAAGACATTCGCAGGCAGTATGTCTCCGTCAAGGATTGGTACGACCTCATCTCCGAAGCGGAGATGGTGCTCGAGAACGATATCCGCGAAGTTTCCATCAAGTTCGTCGAGTCCAGCGAATACATGTTTCAGGAGCAGGAATTCGACAACGACATCAAGGGGGCCATCATCAATATTGAATGGACCAACTATGTCGAAAGCCAGAACAACGAAATTACCGGCCCCGTCATCCTGAACTTTTCCTCTCTCAAGAGCAGAATGCAGAACAAACCGCAGCATATCCGCATTCTGCAGAAAACGCTGATGCCTGCGCCTGAAACAACCCGCGTCAAGCTGGGAGGATACCTGATGGCATCGTGCTACCACATCGGCACGCACGACACCCTTCACGAGACCTACAGCAAGATATGCCGCTGGGCCAACAAGTTCGGATACGCTCTCGGCGAAGAGACTTACGAGCGCTATGTCACTGACTACTGGACCACGCGCAACGACAGCCAGTTCGTGACGGAAATCCTCATCAAGGCAACCCGTCAGGGCGCAGTGGCCTAACCGCCATTCCATGCATGAAAAGCGGGAGACCGGATCAGATCCGGCCTCCCGCTTCTTGTTTCAGGGCTGCAGACGTGTTGTGCCCTATCAACCGCGCGGCAACCCCAGCAGCCTGTCCAACATCTCTGCGGGAGTCTCGGCAATGAGGATGGACTCTTCGTGCGGCGTCTTCATGAAGCCTTCCTGCGCGGCCTTGCGCATCATGAGCTCCATGGGAGAATAGAATCCGTTCACGTTCAGCAGGGCGCAGGGCTTGGAATGAAGCCCCATCTGCCTGTGCGTGTAGACCTCGAAGAACTCTTCATAGGTTCCTATGCCGCCCGGCAGGGCAATGAACGCTTCGGAAAGATCAAACATGAGCTTCTTGCGTGCGTGCATGGTCGGCATCACATGCAGTTCGCTGAGCCCCCTGTGGAACTCTTCCTTATCCTTGAGGGCCTGCACGGTCACTCCCACGACCCGGCCCCCTGCCTCCAGCGCGCTGTCTGCAAGACGGTTCATGAGTCCCGTGCAGGAACCGCCATACACACAGGTTATGCCACGTGCGGCAAGCTCGCGCCCCATGGCGGACGCCGCATCCATATAAATAGGGTCATTGCCGCAGCTGGCCCCCAGAAAAATGCAAATGGACTGCACTGCTTTTCCTCCTGTTCAGACGCGCTCAGGCAAGCGCCGTCACCAACCGTTTGAGAATGGCATCCAACTGGTTCCTGTCGTCATCGGACAACACGGACACTGCATCGCGCAGGCTTTCCAGCCGTTCCGGCATCAGACCGTCAATAAGCGCCAGTCCGCTCGCGGTAAGCGAGACGAACACGCCCCGCCGGTCCTGAGGATTTGGCTCGCGCCGCACAAGCCCTTTCGATTCCAACCTGTCTATACGGTTGGTCATGGCACCGCTAGAAAGCAGGGCATGCTCGCACAGCTCCCCGGCAGAAAGCCTGTAGGGTTCTCCGAACCGCCGCAGCACCGCCAGCACATCAAACTCCGGCTGGGTCAGACAATAGGGCTTGAGAAAACTCTCCGCGCGCTGATCCAGCAGCTTGTTCACCAACATGAGACGCCCGCACACCCCCATGAACGAGGCATCCAGGTCGGGCCGCTCCGCTGCCCACTGCTCCTGCAGGCGGTCTATCATATCCATGTGCAGTCTCCTTGCTTGCCGTCAATTATTCTTCACGTGAATTATCTTGACGTAAAGATAAAGCAAACACTCACAATTTGCAAGGTATCACCCGCCACATTCTTGACATCATTGTCATTTCGCGGCACTGTACCGAGAATTACGGTCCTATTCCGGCCATGACATCAGACATGCGCACCGAATACATGCGAACCACCGGCAACCGGACTCCCTTGCAAGAGATGAGTGAAACAATCGCCCTCATAGGTCCATCAGACTCCGTACAGGTCATGCTTGAAGCTGCCACGCGCTTCTTTCCCGACCTGAACTTCCGGAGCTACATTCGCGAGCACATAGAAGACACCTATGAAGTGCTGGAGCAAAGTCAGCGCGAATGTGACGGCCTGCTCTTTTCCGGCATCGGCGTGCAGGAGGCGGCCAAGGCCCGCGGCGTGGTGACCAAGCCTTATGCCCAGATCGAACGAGGCGCATATTCCCTGCTGCGCGTCTTTTCCGAAATCCAGCGCAGCGGCATTCCCTTTGAACGCATCAGCATAGACGTGGTAACCAACGCCATTCTTCGCGAGGTTATTCGCGAGTACGGCATCTCCTTCCACAAGGTGCACTCCATGCCCTTTGCCGTGCAGCACAGGGAAGAAGCGTATCTGCAGCGACACCGTGAACTGCTGGAATCCGGACAGGCCGATCTGGCCATCTCCGGTTTCGGCTCCGTATACAGCGAACTGTCGGCCCTCGGCCTGCCTGCGTTCCGCATGCTGCCCAGCGCCCTGCAGGTACGGGAAACCATGGAGCGCCTCCTTGCTGACATCGCCGCCCGCGACCTGCGTTCCGCAGGCATTGCCATCCAGATCGTCAGCCTGCACCGCAGCGATGAACAGAACAAAAACGAGTATGAATACATGCGGGATGAAGGGCGCATATTCCCCGAACTGCTCAACTACGTGCGCGCAGTGCAGGGCAGCCTGTTCAACGTAGGCAAAGGGGAGTTTGCCATTTTCTCCACCCGCGGCGTCATGGAAAGCCCCGTGCATCTGGACATGTTCTCACACCTCATGTCGTGGGGACGCGACAACGGCATCGTGCTCTCCTCCGGCATCGGCATAGGCTCCACAGCCTTCGAGGCAGAAAAATCCGCACGCCAAGCGCTGGGACGCGGCCGCCGCTTGCCGCAGGGTGGCTTCTTTCTCGTACACGGCGACTTCATCCGCGGCCCGCTGGCCGAAGAAGACGAACTGCGCTACCGGACCCGCGTTGAAGACCCCGCCCAGTTGCGCATAGCCGAGGAGATAGGCATCAGCCCCAGCCATGTGGACCGCATACGCGCGGTCATGGACAAGACCGGCAAGAGCGTTTTCGACTCCACAGACCTTGCCGCCTGCCTCGGCATAAGTGAACGCAGCGCCCGCAGGATTCTGAAGCGCTTTCTGGACAGCGGCTACGCTTCACTGGCCGGAAAGGAAACCGCACATCAGGTCGGCAGGCCAAAAATGCTCATAAAGATCGAAATTTAGTACACAATATTTTTTGGTCAATTTCGGACATATTTTTGACAAGACCGAAAACCGAGACGAAATCCTTTAAACAAGGAGGGGGCGGAAACCAACAAAGGGGAAAGAACATCCCATGTGTGAGCGTTATTATGAGGAGGATGCTTCGGTACGAGGAAGCCTGTCTTTCGTGGGCGACGAAAGGCAACGCTGCCGGGGCAGAATAACAGCCACAATTCGAAACAACAGGATTTTATCATGTTAGACGCAATCAAGAATGTGAAGATCCACCTTATCGTTCTGATTCTGGTGGCCGCATCCGAAGCGATCGGCATTCTCAAATTCAAGGTCGGCCCGGGCATGCTGGTACTGCTGCCCATGCTCTACGCCGTATTCATCGGCACCTTTCTCGGTCCCAAGTTTCTTAAGGTCGTCAAGGACAAGGACATGGGCCACGCCAGCGCGCTGGTCAGTCTGACCCTGATGCTGCTCATGGCCCGTTACGGCACCCTTGTGGGCCCCAAGTTCTTTGAAATCCTCAAGGCGGGTCCCGCCCTCGTGCTGCAGGAATTCGGCAACCTCGGCACCCTGCTCATAGGCATTCCCATTGCCATGTTCCTCGGCCTCAAGCGTGAAGCCGTGGGCGCGGCGCATTCCATTGCCCGCGAGCCCAACGTGGCCCTCATCGGCGACATCTACGGCCTTGATTCCGCTGAAGGTCGCGGGGTCATGGGCGTGTACATCTGCGGCACCGTGTTCGGCACCATTTTCTTCGGTCTGGCTGCCTCTTTCCTGAGCATCCTGAACGTGTTCCACCCCTATGCGCTGGCCATGGCTTCCGGCGTGGGTTCCGCCAGCATGATGACCGCCACCGTGGGCAGCCTTTCCGCCATTTATCCTGAGATGGCCGACAAGATTCAGGCCTTCGGCGTGGCCAGCAACACCCTTTCCGGTCTGGACGGCGTGTACATGTCCATGCTCATCGCCCTGCCCCTGTCCAACAAGCTCTACAACTTCCTGTACCGACTCAAGTTCGGCAAGCCCGTGGAGGCGTAACACATGAACAAGATACTGGAATCCACCATCGTTCTTCTCATCGTGGCCGCCATCACCCTCGTGGGCAACCGCATCGGCTGGGGATTCGGCATCGCCGAGGCCCTGCCCGGCATGGCCGTGCTGCTCGGCATCTGCATTCTGGGCATCCTTGCCAACACCTATGTCTACAAGCTGCCCACCGTTCTGTATGTCATCACCTTCGGCATGGTCGTGACCATGCCCGGCGTTCCCGGCAGTGAAACCTTTGCCGCATGGGTCTCCAAGGTGAACTTCCTTGCGCTCACCACCCCCATTCTGGCCTACGCCGGTGTCGGCATCGGCAAGGACCTGCCCGCGCTGAAGCAGACCGGCTGGCGCATCGTGGTGGTCAGCCTGTTCGTCATGGCGGGCACCTATGTAGGTTCCGCCGCCATCGCCCATGTGGTGCTGAAGTCCCTCGGAGAGATCTAGATGCCCGTTAAGCCAGAGATTGCGGCCTGCTTCGACGAACTGAAGAGTATGCGTCAGCACCTTCATTCCTGTCCCGAAATAGGCCTTGAGACCGTAAGAACCGTTGCCTTCGTGAAAGAACAGCTCGACCGCTACGGCATCGGTTATGAAGATATAGGGGTGAACTCCCTGCTGGCGAAGGTGGAAGGGCGTGGCCCCGGTAAGACAGTGGCCTTCCGCGCCGACATGGACGCGCTGGAGACCACGGAAGAAACCGGCCTGCCCTACCAGTCCGCCACCAAGGGGCGCATGCACGCCTGCGGACACGACGGACACACCGCCACCATGCTGGCATTTGCCCGCTATCTTGCGGATCACAGGGACCTTGACGGCACCGTTCTGCTGCTGTTCCAGTCCGGCGAAGAAGGCTTCGGCGGCGCGCTGGAAGTGGTCAAGGACGGACTGTTCGATAAGTACCGCATCGACTGCATGTTCGGCATGCACAACTGGCCCGGATACGCAGAGAACCAGATCGTGGTGCACCACGGAACCGCCATGGCTTCCGAAGACCGCTTTGATCTGGTCATTCGCGGCAGAAGCGGACACGCGTCCGTTCCCCACGCCTGCGTGGAACCCTTTGCCGCCGTGGCCGACTTCATCAAGGGGGCCCAGTCCGTCATCGCCCGCAGGATTTCCGCCCACGACAAGGCGGTTATCAGCATCACGCAGGTGCACGGCGGCAGCGCCTACAACATCATCCCCGATGAAGTGGTTGTACGCGGCAACGTGCGTACCACCTGCGCCGCCGTGCAGGACCGCATAGAAGAATCCCTCGGCCAGCTGGCCGCGGGACTGGAGGCCATCTACGGCGTAACGGCAACGTTCGCCTACCATCGCAAGCACCCCCCGCTGGTCAATTCCATGCCGGAACTGGCCGTGGCTGCGGCTACCCGCGTCGTAGGCCGCGAAAACGTGCTGACAGAAGAGCTGCCTGCCATGGGCAGCGAGGATTACGCCTTCTTCATGCAGAACACCAAGGGATGTTTTGTCTGGATAGGCAACGGGGTTGACTCTCCGGTAATCCACAACAGCAAGTATGACTTCAACGATCAGGTCATTCTGACCGGCGCCTCGCTCTTTGCCGAGCTGCTCGAAGAAGTCATGAAATAGAACGTTCCGCCCATGGGACAAGAAAGGCTGTCCGGTTCTCCCGCAACAGGGAAGAACCGGACAGCCTTCAACGTTTCATGCAGGCAAGACGGGCTACAAGGCAATGCGCAGCAAGCTATGCTCGCAGACGAATCCGGCGCGGGCAAGCGTCCGCGCCGAGGCCGTATTGGCCGCATCGCATCCGCACTGGGGACGATAGCCCTGCTCCAGCAGCATGGCCTTGAGGTAGGAAACGATATGTGTTCCGTAGCCCTTGCGGCGATGCACCGGAGCCACAACCATGCCAATATCCATGCAGAGACTGTCCGGCAGCACAGGGGTCACGATGCCGCACCCCAGCATTCCTTCCGGCGACTCCAGCACATACAGACGCCCCGCTTCGACATATCTGGCTATTTCTTCACATCCGGCGAAAAAGCCGTCGTTGAAGACGAAAATGGCATCAACATCCGCCGCGGCCCCCTGCCGGAAGGCATGATTCCGCATGGACACAAAGGCCGCGTCGGCAATGCGTCGGAACAGCAGGCCAACGGTTTCTGCCCGGGCAACAGCGCTCCCCAAGGTCTGCAGCAAAAGAGCGTTGAACGATTTACACAGCACCTCTGTGACGCCACCAGCCTCAATAACCCTGCGGAAGAACAATCCGGCATCCTGCTGCCTTTCATCGGACACGTAGAATTCTACCAACGTCCCACCGCTGACGACCGCGTAGGCCCAGTCCCCCATGGTCCAGACCTGACCACCCCGCCCCAGTTCCTCCAGCAGCAGCTCCTGCGTCTCCTCCAGCGATGCCAGATACGCCTGCTTCAAACGCCGGGATGGTGGTCCTCCGCTCTGCATCAATGCGCTCATGCAATCACCACAAGAACATGCTGGTCTTCTTACCCAGCAGCTCCAGACTGAATGACTTGGCGCAGGCCCCCTGTGCAATGCCGCAGCAGACATGCAAAGGCAGCAGGTGCTCCTCTCTGGGATGACAGTAGCGGGCATGAGGCGCTGTTTCCCATGCGGACAGACAGCCGAGGCGCTCTTCCGCCGTCAGAACCTCTCCCGAGCAGGTTTCGGCCAGCCAGCTATCAAAGCCTTCGTTCATGCCCCGCCTTTCCGGCGTATCCGGCATGAAGAAGGCACGCATGTTATGGAAGGAAAAGCCGGAACCGATAAACAGCAGCCCCGGCCGCTTCATCCCCGCCAGAGCCTTGCCCATGCGGAGATGCACGTCGGGGTTCAGCCCCTTCACCAGCGAAATCTGGATGCAGGGAATATCCGCCTCGGGATACATGATCTTCAACGGCACAAACATGCCGTGGTCGTAGCCGCGCTCCGCATCCGACACAGGCGCGACGCCCTCTGCATGCAGGCAGTCAAACGCCTCCTGCGCCACATCCGGGGCCGCAGGGGCGGGGTAGGCGATATTGTAGGCTTCTTCAGGAAACCCGTAATAATCGTAGATAAGCGGCAGGTCCACGCCGGACGTGACCGTGGGCCGAGCCTCTTCCCAGTGGGCACTTATCAGCACAATAGCTTCCGGACGCGGCATGGAACGGGCGATGCCCTGCAGGGTATCTATCATACCGGCATGCCCTTCATCGCCGAGCAGGGGCATGGGGCCCGCACCGTGTGAAAGGTAGAGCACCCTGTGGCTTGTCTGTGAGTTCAACACATGCATTGCAACCTCCTTTCATGGCACCGCAACAGCCCGTAACACATCCTGTTCAGGCCCGAGCCTACACCACCTGCAACGCAAGCAGCAAGGCTATCCACGGCCCGCATGCAAGGTTAAGCACCCCTGCAGTGAACCAAAACAAAACGCCCCTGGCCTTGCGGCAGGGGGCGTGTAGCCAGTCTCATCTAGGAATAGAATTGGGGAACGGCATCGGGATACATGGACATCAAGCTTTCTGCAGAACCATACACCGAGGTGTAGAACTGAATGCCATAACACTGCTTGTCGGTCCATACTGCTGTAGCAGCCATTTTGCCTCCATCCGGCGAGGCGTCGGATTTGTACCCGTAGATGTAAACCTTGTCGCCGGCCTTCACCTCATTCGGATAGAAATCCTTTGAGAATACGATTCGGGCTCCGTACTGGCTTATGTCGTCCAACCGCCCGTAATAACTATCGCCCTGAGCATTTATCAGCTCACAATAGTATTGCTGCCCGAGATCATAACGCGGATACGATCTTCTTTCTTCCATGGCGCGACCTCCTGTGGTCCCCCCCTCACCGCATACATTGACACCATGAGAGTACTACACTCCCCAAGGTAAGGATACGCCCGGGAGGGAATTATAATGGCACGTTGCTTCCTGCCATATTCCAATAGGGTGAACGCAGAACGAGGATGAAATGCTGGTACCGGACCGAAGTACAACCGCCTGTACATTACGCGCCACATGCTCAAAAACGAAACACACCAATATCAAAAGGTTTTTTCATTCGACACACTACATGAGGATGACACTGCTGTTGTAAAATCATCCTGAATCCTATCTATAAAATAGTAGCACCAGAAATCGCCAAGACAAGTCCTGCCGGTGCAGATGCAATAAAAAACTAAGGACAGCTCACCTACCGCCTGTACCGATTCCGGGTGCAAATCTTCCAGATCTTACGCCCACCCGCAGGACTGCCCCCGGTAATACCGATATCGCCCGCAACCCGTTACACAAAAGCAAAACCGCAAACCCCACGAAACAACCATGAAACGTCTTCCAGCCATTGATACCGTCAGAGGCATCGCCATCACCCTGATGATTCTGGATCATACGCGTTTCTTTTTCAGCACCTCGGCGTTCTCTCCAACCGACCTGCAGCATACTACGCCCGCCCTGTTCGCCACGCGCTGGATTACCCATATTGCGGCAGTGGCCTTTATCCTTCTGGCCGGTGTCAGCATCCACCTGTACGGGCAGCGCCATGGAGAACAGCGGACCCGGCCCTTCCTGCTGCGCCGGGGAATCATGATCGCCCTTCTGGAACTGACACTGGTGAAGTTCTGCTGGAACTACCACATGGACTTTTCCATGACGTATCTGCAGGTCATCTGGGCTATCGGGTGGTCCATGATACTGCTCGCCGGCTGTCTTGCCGTTCCGCGAAGGATTGCGCTCCCGGCGGCCTTGTGCTGCATCCTTTCCCCCTACGCTCTCCCTCCCATAACGGGAATGGTGGACACCCCTATCGAACTGCTGAACGCCCTTCTGTGCACCCCCGGCACCTTCAGTTTGCCCAACGGCATGCAATTTCACACCACCTACCCCATCCTGCCGTGGTTCGGGATCATGTGGACAGGCTATATTGCGGCCCCTGCGCTTCTCAACGCCCCTCCCGGTTTCCGGAAAAAGATCATGGGGACGACCGGACTGCTTTTCCTTATCCTGTTCGCCGCAATTCGCTGGGCATCGGCAGCCGATAATTCATGGATGGGCTTTCTCAATGTTCACAAGTACCCCCCGCATCCGGATTTTCTGCTTCTCACAACCGGCATGAATCTCCTTCTGTACATCACTGTTGAACGGATACATGAACACAGCGGCAGTGCAGCCGACACGGCACTCCGGCTTTTTACCTGCCTCGGCAAAGCTCCCCTTGTCATTTACATGGCTCACCTCATCTTCCTGCAACTGTTGAGGAATGCCATCAACTGGTACCCTTCCGTATTCTCTGCCATGCCGTTTCTATCGACAACGCCTGAGGGCTTCTTTCCCTTGTATACGGTCTACATTCTCGCCGCGTTCACGACAGCCTGCATGTTCCCCGCAGCCCTGCTGTTCATCCGTGTGAAAGGAATACGCTAAGTGCTTTCGAGTCTTGCCCGACAGACAAGTGCAGACAGGTACGGAACGCGATGACCATGATTTTCGGCATACTCTTTACCGGGCAGCAAGAAAGGGAAACAGCGTCTCGCCCCCCTATCCCGGACATGCTCCGCGCAGCCTCCCTGAACGGCGCGCGGGAGCTGCAGATATGCACGCCACACCACGCCCTTCTGGGGGGCTTTTCTCCGGAAGACGTTCGCTGCCTGATAACGGATGAGCAGAACGGATACACCTATCTTGTTGGCGGAGAATTCTTTGCTGCCCCCTTCTCAGAGCCGGTTCCTGACCGTCTGGACTCAGCACGGGGAAAGAATTTTCTGCACAGCCTGTTTGCTGACGACGGCAATGTGCGGCTACGTTCTCTGGACGGGCACTTCTGCATAGTTCGCTACTGCCACCAATCCCGCACCATGCGCATTATCAATGATGCTCTCGGACTATACCCGCTCTACATGATGAAGGCCCCCGGGTGGACAGCCTTTGCCACAGAGTATCAGGTACTCCTTGAGCTCGGGTTTCCCCGCACGCTCGACATCCAGTTCCTTGCGGAGTGGGCCCTGTACGGATTCGGTTGCGAGGGCCGAACCCCCTTGCTTGACCTCAGGAGTCTGCCGCCTGCCGCCGATGTGACAATCTACGCCGGAAACGATGCCCCGGAGATTTCATACGCCTGCTATGACGACTGGAATTATGCCATTGACCATTCCCTGTCTCTTGAGGCCGCCGCAGAGGCTGTCGGCTCGCTGATGCAGAAGACGCTGGCCGCGTTTCTGCTGGACAATAAGGTGCCAGCCATGCCCATTACCGGGGGGTACGACAGCCGCCTCATCATGGCGTGCCTGCCGGACTCCGTCAGGCAATCCATGGATTGGGTGACCATATGCAGTCCACACCTTACGGCAAATAAGGATCGTGACGTCCTCATAGCAACGCAGATCGCCGACACCTTCGGCCTGAAGCACTCGGTACCGCAGTCCCCCTCTGCACTGAAGACCCTGCCCGAAGAACAGACGGACCTCTACGAATCCTTGCGGCCACTCCGCCTGGAGTACGGCATCCACGGCCACTTCTCCGGCTATCTCAGGGGGCTGCTCCCCGACTTCGCGGCCATTGAAAGGGACAGGCTATCCACATTCCGCACATTCTTCTCGCCTGACATATGCGAACGTGCGGCAAGCAGCTTTTCCGCCATCACCGACAACAGGGACTATGGCGAGGACGAGAACAGGGCACTCAAATACTACCTGCTCAACAACATCCGCTGCTTCTTGAACCACGACCACCTTGGCGGCGGGAAATGGCTGAACCCCATAACATTCTTCTGGCAACCGCTTCGAGCGCCCTTTGGAGTTGCCTCCCTGCACAGGCAGCTCCTGCGCATTCCGGCCCGGTACCGACGCGGCGGCCTGCTCTTTCTCAAGGTCATGGAGCTGCTCGACCCTCGCATGTTCTCATTACCCTTCACCTCAGCCCCCTTCCCTCCCGAGGTCACACAGCAGCTCTCGACACCGCCGGTAAAAGCGGGGATGGGGACCGATTATCAGGCAGCGCGCACGCCCTTCTGGACGGGCATGCTCAAAGAAAGCCTGCGATCCGGCAGGGCTGCCAAGAGGGAAATCTACTCCGGAAAATGGCTGAGACAGGCGAACGCAAGATGCATCATGCACGCAGGCGGCGAACGCATTTTGCCTGCATACATCAGGAACCACTGGCGTTTCCAAAAAATGGTCCCGCCAATGGCCGACCAGCACCTAGTGAAGATAGAGAACTGGCTGTGGAAATATGGAGACACTCCGGAGGGCATACTGGGGGCATGAGTTCGCCCACATTGCCTTGGGCTCCATGTCAGCTGCCCGCCGTCGACGTGCTCAACGGGGGCATGACGGATGCATTACGCCCACAAGCAGCTCCCGCCCCGATTCCGGGGAGCACAGAGCTTTCGGCTGACTCTGGAAATTCGGGGCGGACGCCCCGCTACCTAGGGCTTTTGAACGCTCCAGAACGCATCCATGATTTCGTCTATCTCGGTTCTGGAGTACCCCTCGTCGGTCAGGGCCTGCCGCATCTCCCGGACGACCCTTGCCGCCCGAACCGGCTCGGCCGCCTTGCAATACAGATCGTGCAGCGAACGGACCACGGCAGTATTGGTCATATCGCTCCTGCGGGCCTTTTCCAACACCCGCACCCCCTCGACATGCGCCCCTTCGTGCACCAACAGCTCAGAAAGGCGCGGCGCCATGGCCACAAACCGTGCCGTGCCAAGCTCCCGCTGCTCGTGCAGCACATCCGGCCCCTGCACCGCAGGAAAAAGCTCTCCCGCCCACAGATGCTCAGCCAGCGCGTAAGCGCAACCCGCCTGCCAACGCCGCCCTTCCACATACAGGCGATCCCCCTGCAACAGGGCCTCATCATAGGCAACCGTGTCGAGACGGGCATGCCGCAATGCCAGCACGCCTTTTTGCAACACAAGATATTCTCTGCTCAGATCCTTGCCAAAGCCATCGGCAAGCGCCTTTCTCGTCCGCGACAGAAGGGTATCGAACGCGCTTCGCGCCATCTCTCTGGAGCGGTCCGGCCAAAGAAATTCCTGTACCCGCTCCTGCGAAACGGAACCGCCCGACACAACAAGCAGGGCAAGCAGTTCCCGTTGCGCCGACGTGAAATCGCCATCTTCCAGCACCTTCTCTCCGCAACGGATACGGAAGCCGCCAAAACTCTGCACACAGAGGACAGGCAACACCCTTCCGTCCGCCAGCAGAGCCTTATCCAGCCTACGCACCCCCAATTTGTAGCAGAAGTCGGGCTCTATGCCATTTACCACGGCAGCTGACAGAACCGCCTCGTCCACCTGCGGCAACCAACTGAAGAAATGTTCGTGTCCCGCGTCCTTGAGACAGACGACAGCCTGCCTCACAGTTTCCAGAGCGTCCCCGCTCCCGATCCGCAAACGCAGAGCAGCCAGATGGAACAAGGCGGCGGAACGGCAATGGGTCTCCCCGATACGGACATATTCCTCTATCACCCCGCAAAGCAGCTCTTCCGCCTGTTGCACATCCCCGACCTGCGCAAACGCGCCACCAAGGAACATCCTCGACAGCCTGACGAAATAGGGACGCGGCACGAGCGAACGCTGCAGCAGGCAGGCTTCCGCAGCGGTTGCAACGCCCTCCCGATCCCCGGCCAGAGACAGCACCAACGCCTTGTAGTGCAGGCACTGACTCAAAAGATGCGCGTTGCCATTGGCGAGCCCCCCTTCCAGTCTGGAAACACGCTCCGCTGCCAAAGAGAGGTTGCCTTCGGCAAGGGCGGAATCAATGTCAAACAGCTCCCTGAAAGCCCCGAGCGATGTTTTTTCCGCTACTTCCCTGATACCCGGGGCATCCAGATAGCAGCGGGTTCTGGCATAGTTGAAACGGTCGCCCGTCATGGCATGCAGATTGATCAGTGTCAGATGGACAGCTGCACGGAGGAACACGGAAAGCCGAGGACTGGGCAGCATGTCATAAGCGGTTTCCAGAACATCGCAGGCAGTGCTGAACTTAGAGCACAGAGACAGCCTGATGCAGTTCATCATGGCCGTTTCCGTGATAGCGTTATGCAAATCGTTCATCCGGGCATATTGGAATATATGATCCAGCTTCTCCCGAACGGATTCCTGCTCCTCCAGATAGAAGATACGCCATGTAACAAGCGCCTTTTCGATATGAAACACGAAGTGCGCGGGCAAATCAGACATTGAAGCGAGAATCTCTTCGGCGTGCCTGACGTATTCCGGCGCTCTGGAGTCGTAGCCGCTTACGACCAGCTGATAGAGGATCTGGTGGACAATGACATGTAACTCGCCGACATGGTCATTGCGGGCTTCAAACATGGCGAGCGCCCTGCCGAGAATCTCCATGGCCGTGTCCGGCGCGACATTGAGCAGAGTGATTCCCTGATAGCATGACAGCCACGGATCCGCCTCCACCACGTCGGGCGAGAGCCGTTCCAGCGCCTTGCCAAGCGTAGCCAGCCGGTTGTTCTCCACGAGGGAAAGGCCGTATCGGCCCAGCAGCTTCGCAGCCCCGCGAACATCTCCCGCCTCAACGAGGTACTCGAAGGCCTCTTCCTCTTCACCGTTGGCTGCACACCACTCGGCAACGCGAACCAATACCCCCTTGCAGACATTCTCGCCCAAGACATTCCATGCCATGGAGGAAAGACAACTTCTGAAGAGGTGATGAAAACCGTACCTGTCACCGGATTTGCGGACGAAGCCGCCAAACTGCGTCAATTTCCCCAATGTCTGCATGGCATGCATTCCCGGGGCCGCTATGTCCGCCTTTCCTTCCGTAACGCTGTTCAGCAGGGCTAGGCGCAGCAACACCTCGCGTTCCTGAACGGAAAGGGATTCGAGGTACGCCTCATGAAGATGGCATGCCAGATCATCCTCCATGCCGTGGGGAATATCTTCAGCCAGTTCTCCACCTGCTGACAGCATTTCCCGGGACATGACAATGCCCATGGGCCAACCTTCCGTCATGGCATGCAGCCGGCTCAGGGTGCTTGCGGTTGCGGGGGCGGCAAGAATACCGGTCAGCAATTCCGCCGTTTCCGGCAGGGTGAACGCCAGTCTGGCATTGCGCACATGCTCCACAACCCCCTGCGGAAACAGAGGAACTCCATCAAGCATGCAAGGGCGTCTGGAAAGAAATACGATACCGATGGACTGCCCTGCGGCGAAAAGCAGCTCCCTCAGCAAGACGAGCGCCTGAGGCGCTCCCTCAAGCAGATGCACATCGTCGAACACGAAATGCAGCAGACCGGCGCGAGTCCGCTCTACCCCGGCAACCAGCGCCCGAGCTACCCAGGACAGATCGTCAAATCCCGCGCCGCCTTCCTTGAGCCCACCCTCCACGTCAGGACAGGCAAATCCCGGCAGAGTACGCCGCAGGCCCTCAACCAAGGCGGCAACCATGCAGACAAGGTCAGCATCCTCCGTTCCGCATTGATACCACAGAGAGCGACCGCCAACTGCCTGCAGGTACTGGAGGGCGAACGTGGTTTTACCCTGTCCCGCCCTGGCTTCCACAAGCAGGCGTCCGCCCTTGCCCCTTGTGGGCATGACGCTTTCCAGCAACGCGTGACGCGGAAGCAACAACTCCATGTCCACGGCTGGCTGAACAGTCTTCGCATGAAACCCGACTAAAGCGCTCACTATCTGTCCCCTTCTACAGTTCTTCGTGTCCCGTTCACGACAAGGAGGGATTCCCCCCCTCCTCGTTGACTAATAGGAATCCCTCGCGGGCGTCAATGAAACCCTGTGCCCTCCTCTTCTTGTTCCTGTAAGATTTCTACTGGTTATCCGGAACCTGCGTCACGGGTAAGAAAAAAGTGAGAGATCCTGTGGCAAGACGATTCAAATTCGAAGCATCGCCCATCCTCCCGAACCATGCGCCCGAACCATGCGTCCGAGCGGAGCGGCAGAAAATGCAGAGGCAGCGCAAGGAGCGCCATGTGTCCTGGTATCTTGGAATCCTGAGCCTGCTGGCGGTAATCTTTCTGTTTTGCGTAGCCAGATTCCGGCTGTACCGCGCGGACGACTTTCTGCGCGGCAGGGAAAAGGTCTGCTTTCATGCACCACTACCTTCCCGGCAGTGGAGCGGCAGACCGCAAGGCGACCATACGTTTATGGCCAAGGAGCCTGAATAGGCATCCGGACAGAGGGGGGACATGGGGCGTGGCCTTTCAGGATGTCAGAAAGCCATGCCCCAACCGCCAGACATGCAAAAGGCCGGATCACATGATCCGGCCTTTATGTATTCAGCAGATAGTCGATGACAGAGGCAAAAATCAGTTCGTACTCTGGCAGGCGTCACAAACGCCGTCAAACTCCACACGGGCAGCGGTCACGGTGAACCCGTTGACGTCCATGCCGTCAATGGACACCTGCACGTCGAGATGCATGACATCTCCCACTCTGCCGCAACGGGTGCAACGGATATGCGCATGGGGCATGGGGTTGCCGTCAAAACGCTTCTGGCTGCCCGCACTCTCCAGCTTGAGAATTTCGCCGCTCTCGGCAAGAACGTCGAGATTGCGATAGATCGTTCCAAGGCTGATACGCGGCAGACGCTGCCGCACCATATCATAGACCTCATCCGCCGTGGGATGCGAAGTCACTTTGCGCAACTCTTCCAAAATTACTTTACGCTGTTTCGTCATGCGAGTCTGGGGAGCCATATCCACCTCATTAATATGCCAGAGTTGATCCTACTTGTTATCAGTAATCATTTTTCATAAAGATAGCAAGCTCCATATTCCTCAACAGCAGTCTCTCGATTTTCTTGGAAATTCTTGTAAACAGAATTGATTCATGTTTCCTGTTGCACGCTGCACCAGACAGAGCGCCTCTTGACTTTTGTTCAGTTTTTCTTAACAATAAACACTAGAACAATATACGAGGCAAACAGACACATGTCTCTGGCATCAAACAACTTCTTCGTCAAAACCATCTCCATCATACCGGCAGCATGGCGGAGACGACTGGTGCTCATCACTCTGGGCATCCTCCTTTCCTCCATAGTGGAAACAGGTGCGGTGGCCGTCATCGCGCTGTTCATCTCCTCCATCAACGATCCTGCCATTGTCCTTGGCTCCCCTTACTTCAATGCGATACGGGACTTCATCCCGCCGCAGATTCTGGCCTCTGACAAGAACTTCATCATCGCGCTGGGACTCTTCGCCTCGTTCCTCATGCTCGCCAAGAACGGCGTTGCGGGCAGCGTCACCTATGCCTATTCCCGTCTTGCCGCCAAGATAGACGCCCACTTCGGCGGGCTGCTTCTGCAGAATTATCTCGGGCACGATTACGAATGGCACGTGGGCAGGCATTCCGCAGACCTTGTCACCGCCGGTTCGTGGCGCAAGAACGTGATCATGGTGTGGTACATGGGCATGCTCGCCCTCAATGACATCGTGCTCGTCAGCATGATGGGGCTGGTTCTGCTGATCACCGCTCCCCTTGTTTCCATCGGTTCGATCATCCCGCTGGGGCTCATCGGCATGTTCATATACAGAGCCCTGCGCCCCCGCATCGACCGGCATGCGAAAACCTGCGCCCGCTTCGAAATGGAGATCAACAAGCGCATCTCCAACATTGCGCAGGGCATCAAGGAAATCATCATCTCATCCAACCAGCCGTACTTTTTCGATCTTTACCAGAAAGATGTGGAGTGCGCCTCCCGTTCGCAGTCCAAGGTGCACCTACTCTCGCGCATCCCTTCGTGGGCGTTCGAGACTGCAGGTTTCATCACCCTGTGCGGCGTCATACTGGTTTCCATCACCTTCTCGAACGAATCATCCCCCGCCGCCATAACCGGCCCCGTGGCCCTGCTGGCTGTGGTGGCATGGCGTTCCATTCCGGCATTCAACCGCATTGTGAACAGCCTTTCCTCTGTTCGCGATTATCTGCCCCGCGCAGAAGCCGTCATCAACGCCATCAACGACATGCCCGCCCAGCCGCAGGACAAGAGTGCCGTCCAGCCTCTGGCCTTTGAGCAGGGCATTGCCGTGCGCAACGTCACCTTCAACTACGCCGATGCGGAGAAGAAGGCCCTGTCGGACGTCTCCATGACGATCAGAACCGGAGAAACCGTCGGCCTGGTGGGGCGTTCCGGCTCCGGCAAAAGCACCCTTGCCGACCTGATCATCGGCCTGCTCACCCCGACCGGAGGCGACATCGCCATCGACGACAGCCCGCTTGACGCAGCCCACCTGCACCGCTGGCGGGCCAATGTCGGCTATGTGGGGCAGGCTCCCTTCTTCACGGACGGCACTATCACGGAAAACGTGGCCTTCGGCATTCCTGAAGCCGAGGTTGACCGCGACAAGGTGGCCCGCTGCTGCACCATGGCAGCACTGGAGACGCTTATCGCCCAATTGCCGGAAGGCTACGACCAGCCTCTCGGCGAACGCGCCGCCAAGCTTTCCGGCGGCCAGCGTCAGCGCATCGCCATTGCCCGTGCCCTGTACCGCTCTCCCAGACTGCTGGTGCTTGACGAAGCCACCAGCGCACTGGACCAGCAGAGCGAAAACGCCATTCAGCGGACCGTGCGCAATCTGGCCGGCTCGCTCACCATGCTCATCATCGCTCACCGCCTGACCACGGTGGAGCACTGCGACCGCATTGTCTGGCTTGAGGACGGAAAAATCATCATGGACGGCACGCCGGACGAGGTGCTCCCCCATTACCGCGCCAGCCTTGAGGCCGCCGGAGAACAACAATGAGGGCACGCGCACAGACTGAGGAAGGGTTGATGTCTATCCCGAACACACATGGACTGATGGTATAAATCGATGCGAAAGATATGCATTGTTACCGGAACACGAGCCGATTACGGTCTGCTGCGCCCTGTCATGCGACACGTGGAGGAGCACGGGGCCTTCTCGCTGCAGATCATTGCCACCGGCATGCACCTGTCTCACGAGTTCGGCAACACGGCCCAGCGCATCCTTGATGACGGGTTCCGCATTGACGAGCGGGTGGAGATGCTGCTTTCCAGCGACACCGCCGTGGGTATCACCAAGTCCATGGGTCTTGGGGTCATCGGATTCGCGGACGCCTTTGCCCGTCTTGCGCCGGACCTGATCATCCTTCTCGGCGACCGTTTCGAGATTCTTGCCGCAACGCAGGCCGCGCTCATCGCCCGCATTCCCGTGGCACACCTGTGCGGCGGCGACATCACGGAAGGCGCGTTTGACGAATCCATCCGCCATGCCATCACCAAGATGTCGCACATTCACTTCGTCAGCAATGCGGAAGCCGCAGCGCGGGTACGCCAGATGGGCGAAAACCCGGAGCGGATATTCAACGTGGGCAGTTCCGGAATCGACGCCATGTTCGAAAAACCTTTCTACACCCGCAACGAACTGGAAGAGCAACTCGGCATGGTGCTGCGCAAACGCCTGATTCTTGCCACCTACCATCCTGAGACGCTTGGACACATTTCCTGCGCGGACCAGCTTGCCGAACTGCTTGCAGCACTGGACGCCTACTACGCTACCGACGCCGACTGCAGCATCCTGTTCTCCATGCCCAATGCCGACACCGGCGGCCGCCAGCTCATGCGCCTTATCGGGGAATATGCCATGGAGCGTGACCACGTCAGCGCGCACACCTCGCTGGACCACAGGCTCTATGTCAGCGCCATGAAAGCCGCCGCCGTCGTGGTGGGGAATTCCTCCAGCGGCCTCTATGAAGCGCCGAGCCTGCGCGTACCCTCGGTCAACATCGGGGACCGCCAGAAGGGCAGACTGCGTGCGGCATCCGTCATCGACTGCGAGGCATCCGGCGACGCCATTCTGACGGCCATCCGCAAGGCCCTGAGCATGGACTGCTCCAGTGTCGTCAACCCGTACGGCAGCGGAAACACGGCACGGCTCATCGTGGAATCGCTGGCCTCCATTCCGGACTTTTCCGCCCTTATCCGAAAGCCCTTTCACATGGTGGCAGGAGCCTGATCATGCAGCACGTATATGTCATTGCCGAAGCAGGCGTGAATCACAACGGTTCTCTCGACATGGCCCTGCAACTCGTCGAAGCGGCCCATGCCGCCGGTGCGGATGCCGTGAAGTTCCAGACTTTCAAGGCGTCCAGCATCGCCTCTGCCAAGGCAGGCAAGGCCGAGTATCAGAAAAAGACCACCGGCGCGAACGAATCCCAGCTGGAGATGCTCAAGAAGCTGGAACTCAGCGCAGAGGACCACGAGATACTCAAGGCCCGCTGCTGCGAACTGGGCATTGAATTCATGTCCACGCCCTTTGATCTGGAGAGCCTGCAACTGCTCATGGACCTTGGCGTGCAGAGAATGAAAATCCCGTCCGGCGAACTGACCAACGGCCCCCTGCTGCTCGCCATTGCGCGCACAGGGCTGCCCCTCATCCTTTCCACGGGCATGTCCACGCCGGAGGAAATCCGCAATGCCATCACCGTGCTGGCCTTCGGCATGACGGAACCGGAACGCACCCCCACCCCCGGAGAACTGCAAGCCGCCACGGAAAAGGCGGGAGCGCTGCTGGCAGAACGCCTGACCCTGCTGCACTGCACCACGCAGTATCCCACCCCCTACGAGGACGTGAACCTGCGGGGCATGGACACGCTGTCCAGCCTGTTCAAGCTGCCCGTGGGCTATTCCGACCACACCGAGGGCATCACCATACCCGTTGCCGCCGTGGCGCGCGGCGCGGTGATGATAGAAAAGCATTTCACGCTGGACAGAAACCTTCCCGGCCCCGACCACAAGGCATCCCTTGAACCGCAGGAACTGGCGGAGATGGTACGCGCCATCCGCAGTGTCGAGCCGGCCCTCGGCAGCGGTGAAAAGAAGCCCCAGCCGAGCGAACTGGGCAACATGGCCATAGCCCGCAAGAGCCTTGTCGCCGCCTGCGACATCAGGAAAGGCGAGCTGCTCACGGAGCGGAACATGACCGTAAAGCGTCCCGGAACGGGCATCTCGCCCATGCGCTACTGGGAACTGCTCGGCACGGCGGCCTGCGCCGACTTCGCCGCAGATTCGCTCATAGAACTGGACAGCTAGGCTGACCGGCACAGGGAACAAACAGGAACAATCCGGCAGACCATGGACATATACTACCTCTTCCCCTTCAACATTTCGCAGCGGGACTGTGAGCGCTTCGGCATCGACGCGATGATCCGCAAGGGATTCCGCGTACATGTGCTGGTCATGTCCCGTCTGTTCTACAGCCGGAACGTGGCCCATACGGACTTCGTCCCCGAGGGAGCCGCGTCCTTCATCAAGGCGCAGACCATGGGGGATGTGCGCGCCGCCATTGCCACCGCCCCGAAGGAATCCGTCGCCATCAGCTATCTGGGAGCCACTCCCACGGACCGCAAGGTGCTGGGCATCCTGAAGGAACACCGCCTGCCCTATGTCACGGCAGGCCTCATGGCCATTCCTGTTCCGAACTTCACGCTGCGCGAGCGCATTCTGCGTTCGCTCAAATCGTTCACATGGAAAAAGGCGGTTCAGGCAATCCAGCGCCTCCCCTTCTATCCCAAGCCGGAGATCGACAGGCCGGTGCTGATTCTGGGCGCAGGCAAATTCACCCAGACATGGTTCGGCCCCAATGCGCGCATCGCCTTCATTCACGCGCTGGACTACGACCAGTACCTGAAATGCATGGCCGCACCGCAGCCGGAGACAAAAACCGCCGTTTTCCTCGACCAGTATTTTCCCTACCATCCCGAGGCCATGACTCACGGCTCGAAGATGGGGGCAACTCCTGACGACTACTACCCCAAGATGTGCCGCCTGTTCGATGCCGTGGAAAAGCAGACCGGCCTGCGGGTCACCATCGCCGCGCATCCGCGCTCGGAATACGAAAAGCATCCCGGCGTGTTTGGCGACCGCGAAATCATCAAGGGCATGAGTGCGGAGATGATCAGCCGCTGCAAGCTGGTCATTCTGCACAACTCCACGTCCGTCTCCTTTGCGGCGTTGTTCGGCAAACCCATGCTCTTTGCCACCACCAGCCAGCTTGAGAACGGATACGTGGGCATCAGATATTTCCACAAGCTGCTCGACGCATTCAGGGCCAGAGCCCTGAACATGGATGTACATGCACCGGACAGCTTTGCCGACTTCGTCACCACGCCCGATGTCCGGTACCGCGAATTCATCGAGGACTACATCAAGGTGCCGGGCACTGCGGAAAAACCTTTCTGGGATGCGGCGGCGGACCTGCTGACCGCGCACCCCGCCATCCGTGAAGCCCTTGCCCGACGGCAATAGGCTGATGGCATAGCATACAAAATCATGCGACAGTGTCCGTAAAAATGAGACAACCGGAAGGAAGCGTTGCCCCGCACAGCTCACAAGGCGGAACACGCAGACAGCCAAAGCGTTACAGCGCAGCAC
This sequence comes from Desulfovibrio mangrovi, assembly GCF_026230175.1. Classification (NCBI taxonomy): domain Bacteria; kingdom Pseudomonadati; phylum Thermodesulfobacteriota; class Desulfovibrionia; order Desulfovibrionales; family Desulfovibrionaceae; genus Desulfovibrio; species Desulfovibrio mangrovi. The sequence goes on along the minus strand of NZ_CP104208.1, from coordinate 3,170,081 downwards.
AGCAAGAGAAACAAACATGAAAGCCATAGGGTTCATCTTTGCACGGGGCGGTTCCAAGGGCCTGCCTCGCAAGAGCGTCAAACTGCTCGGCGGAAAGCCGCTCATCGTCCACGCCATTGAACAGGCGCTTGCGAGCAGCTACATCAAGCGCGTCATCGTATCCACGGACTGCGAGGTCATTGCCCGCATCGCACAGAAGCACGGAGCGGAAGTTCCCTTCATGCGTCCTGCGGAACTGGCCTCGGACACCGCGCCTGAACGTCTGGCATGGCGGCACGCCATCGAATACGTGCGCGCCAATGACAGGGACAGCGACTTTGACGTCTTCGTTTCCGTGCCCACCGTGGCCCCCCTGCGCAAGCCGGAAGACATTGACGCCTGCGTGGAAAAGCTCATCAGCACCGATGCGGACACCGTATTCACCGTTGCCAAGACCACGCGCAGCCCCTTCTTCAACATGGTGACCCTTGATGCGGAAGCCAACGCACGCATCGTGGTGCCCGTGGAATCCGTCTTCACCAGACGGCAGGATGCCCCCGCCTGCTTTGACATCACCCCCGTGTGCTATGCCTCAAGACCGGACGCCGTGCTGCGTCATGAGACGCTCTTCGGAGGCGTGGTCAAAGCCGTGGAGGTTCCGGTGGAACGGGCCTTTGACATTGATACCCCGTGGGACTTCCATCTCGTCGAACTCATCTACAACGACCTGCACAGGAACGACGGGGAGTAACACCGCATGAACGGGCACTTTCCACTGCGGAAAAGCGATGAAGGCCGCCGGAGGCAACTGTCTCCTGCGCAAAGGGGAACAGCCCCGCCCTTTGACATTTTGTACAGTTTTCCTTAACATAAAACCATGCTCGACAAACTCTTCACATCCAAGACACGCATCAAGCTGCTGCTGAAGCTCTTTCTCAATCCTGAGGTATCTTCGTACCTTAGAGAGCTTTCCGCCGAGTTCGAACTTTCGCCCAACGCGCTGAAGGAGGAACTCGACGGTCTGAGCCAGGCCGGCTATCTGGACAAGGAAAAGAAAGGGAGAAACATCTTCTACAAGGCCAACGCCAAGCACCCTTTCTTCCCCGAAATCAGCTCCATCGTGCGCAAGCATCTGGGAATAGACAGAGTTATCGATCAGATTCTCACCCACCTCGGCGACGTACAGCAGGTATTCATTCTCGATGATTACGCCAGAGGCGTGGATTCAGGCCTCATAGACGTTCTGGTCATCGGCAACGTGGACCCCGTGAAACTGCAAAACGTTGCCCTGCCCATTGAAAAGAAACTCGGGCGCAAGATTCGGACCATGGTCATGTCCCTCCGCGAATTCGAGCAAAGCGACCTTCTGGAAAAGCGCCCCCACTGGAAAGTTCACTGATCAGCCCGACAGACATCTGCCCGCCGGCACATCCCGGCAGTCATCTGAGCGGTATCCTTGCGGAACGAGGTTCCCATGACGATTCAAAAGCCTTTTGAAATATTGGATTGCTCCATCCGGGACGGCGGCTACGTAAACAACTGGGACTTCTCGCAGCTCTTGGTGCGCGAGTCCTACAAGGCCCTGTCCAAAACCGGCGTGGATTTCGTCGAGCTCGGCTTCCGCAGCTCGGAGAAGTATTTTTCCAAGGCCAACACCGGCATCTGGCGCATCACGCCCGAAGAGCTGCTCCGCGAAACCGTGGGCAACATTCAGGGGCCGCCCATCGCCCTCATGGGCGACTACGGCAAGATAGACCTTGAAGACCTGCCGCCCGCCGAAGAATCCGTGGCGCGCATGATCCGCATTGCCGCGAACAAGGGCGACATTCCCGGTGCGCTGGCGTTCTGCGAGAAGGTCAAGCAGAAGGGCTACATCTCCTCCCTGCAGTGCATGGGCTACATATGCTTTACCGAAAGCGAGCGCAAGGAACTGATCACGCGCCTTGCCGATGCCGACATCGACTATGCCTATGTGGGCGACAGCTACGGCTCCATCTTCCCCTTCCATGTCCGGCCCATATTCGAGCCGCTGCTGGAGCTGAAGCACCTGAAGATCGGCTTCCATCCCCACAACAACACCCAGATGGCCTTTGCAAGCACCATCGAGGCGCTGGCCGCAGGCGTGGACATTGTGGATTCCACCATCTTCGGCATCGGCCGCGGCGCAGGCAACCTGCCCACGGAAATCCTGCTCGGCTACCTGAAGGTGCAGGGCATGGACCGCTACAATCCCTCGCCCGTACTGAACGTGATTGAGCGTTACTTCCTCGACATCATGCGCAAGACGCCGTGGGGCTACCAGCTGCCGTACATGATCTCCGGCATCTTCAACGTGCACCCCAATTATCCCAAGGAGCTCATGAAGCGTCAGGAATACCGCATGGACGAGATCTGGAACGCCATGTCGTACATCCGCAAGCTGAATCCCACGGGCTTCAATCCGCGTCTGGTGGACGAACTCATCGGGCAGGGCGTTGTGGGCTACATGGGCGCCAAGCATTTCTGCGTGCCCGGTGAAGAGAAGGAATCCTGCATCCCCGCACCGCATCCGCCCTATCAGAACCGCCATGCAGGCAAGGACTTCCTCATTCTCGCCAACGGCCCCAGCCTGAAGGAGAAGCAGGACGAAATCCGCCAGTTCATCAAGCGCCACAAGCCCATCGTGCTCGGCGCAAACAACCTCGGCGGCCTGTTCGTGCCGGACTACCATGCGTTCAACAACGCCAAGCGCTTTGTCTCGCACATCGAGTCCGTGCATCAGGATGCGAACCTGCTGCTCGGCATCAACCTGCCCGGCGACCTGATCGACGATTACCTCGACCGCCCCTACGAGCCGCTCGTGTTCAACGACATTCTCGATGCCGACTTTGACATCGCCAACGGCATGGTCACCTGCAACTGCCGCACGATCTCCGTGCTGCTGGCGGGCATTGCCATCGTCATGGGTGCCAAGCGCGTCTTCATCGCGGGCATGGACGGTTACCTGAACAGCCACAGAACGTTGCACTACGACGAAAAATTTGATCCCCACGAGCACGCGCTCAATCTGGAACGCCACCGCTGGAACGAACGGTTCCTGCATCAGATTGACGCGTGGCTTACCAGAAGGGGGCACGAGGGACTGCACATCATCACTCCCACGGGCCATTCTGCATTCTACACCCCCATAAGCGAGTACATGTAAGACCATGAACAGATACGAAGAACTCAAATCCATTCTCGACAGCGGCCGCTACTTCAAGGTCGTGTGCGGCGCAGGCAACGAAGACCCCGTAGAGGTCTACAAGCTGTGCATCATTTACACCCTTGCCGGTGCCCACGGCATTGACCTTTCCGCCAACGAGGAAGTGGTCCGCGCAGGCATGCGCGGCATCGACCGCGCCTTCGAACTGGCTCCGGAACTGGGCATCGAGCTGACCGTGCGCCCCTTCATCAATGTGAGCGTGGGCCTGAAAGGCGACCCGCACGTGCGCAAGGCGCTCATCCGCGCCGACGACTGCATCGCCTGCGGCAACTGCCTGCCCGTGTGCGACCAGCTGGCCATTCAGGAGGGCGAACCCTATTCCGTCATCACCGCGCGCTGCATCGGCTGCGGCAACTGTGCAGACGTATGCCCCAACGAGGCCATCGAGTTCTTCACCCGCAAGGTGGACTTCAACGACATCATTCCCCGCTGCCTCGCCGCAGGCGCGGAGAACGTGGAACTGCACGCCATCATCCCCGATGACGAGGCCGTGATGCGTGACTGGAAGACCATTGCCGCCCTCGTGCCCGACCAGTTCATCAGCATGTGTATCGACAGATCCGAGCTTTCCAACAAGCATTTCACCAACCGCATGCGGCAGGCAAAGGAAGTGGCGGGCGATCGCCTGATGATTCAGGCCGACGGTGCGCCCATGAGCGGCGGACCGGACACCTTCCGCACCACCCTGCAGGCCGTGGCCTGCGCGGAACTGACCGAGAAGACCGGCATCCCCTGCAAGATTCTGCTCTCCGGCGGCACCAACAGCAAGACCGGCGAACTCTCCGCCATGTGCGGCCTGACCGTGCACGGCGTTTCCATCGGCACCTTCGCCCGCAACCTTGTGCGCGAAGAACTGGCGCTGGACGACTTCGACACCAATCTCGACGCCATCCGCTCCAGTGTGGCCAAGGGCGTCAAGCTGGTGCAGGACAACCTCAAGTACATCGCAAGGTAGCCATGGCCGCGACCATCATTCTGCCGCAGAGCGAAATCCCCGATGTGGGGCTGGCCGTCTTTGACAAGGACGGCACGCTCATCGACATCCACACGTACTGGGCCAACATGGTCAAGCTGCGCGCCGAACGCGTGCGGGCCGCTCTCGGCCTGTCCGCCGAGGACGCCACCGGCATCATGGAAGCCATGGGCGTGGATGTCCGCGCCATGCGCATCAAGCCCGAAGGCCCCGTGGGCCTGAAAAAGCGGGAAATCGTCCTCCAGGCCGGCGTGGACTACCTCGCCGCCAAAGGCATCACGGACACGCACCAGCTGTTCGTGGACGTGTTCGCCGAGGTGGACAGAGTGTCGCTGGATCTGCTGGATACCTTCATCCGTCCGCTGCCCGGCCTCTTTGCCCTGTTCGACGCCCTGCGCGAACACGGCGTGGCCATTGCGCTGGCCACCACGGACAAGACCGAACGCGCGTGGCTGTGCATGCGCCATCTCGGCCTCGGCGACCACGTGAGCTACATCGCGGGTGCGGATTCCGTGGCGGAAGCCAAACCCGCACCGGACACCATCCTTCTGTGCTGCAGGGAGCTGGGCGTTCCCGAATCCCGCAGCATCATGGTGGGCGACGCCAGATCGGACGTGCAGGCAGGGCTTGCGGCCCGCTGCGCCGCTTCCATCGGCGTGGGCAGCGGCCTGACCACAACGGAAACACTCGCAGGGCTGACCCCCTACGTCATCGACGACATTTCACATATGCATGTGAGGTAAGAATTATGCTCAACGGTACCCTCAAGGAAAAACTCCGCGCCGGTAAAGTGGTCTTCGGCCCCTGGTGCGTCATCCCCTCCGCAGCGGTCATGAACGTCACCGCCGCCGCCGGATTCGACTTCGCCATCATCGATCTGGAACACGGTCCCACCAGCTTCCAGACCGCAGAAGACATGGCCCGCGCCGCGGCTTCCGCAGGCTGCCACCCCATCATTCGTCTCGGCAGCGTGCATGAGGAAAGCATCCTCAAGTCGCTGGACATCGGCGTGGAAGGCGTGATCACCGCCCATGTGGAATCCGGCGCAGACGCTTGCAACGCCGTGCGCTGCTGCAAGTACCATCCCCTCGGCACCCGTGGCTTCTCCCCCTTCACGCGGGCGGGCAACTACTCCGGCGGCGAGATCGCACGCCATGCCGAAATCCAGAACGATAAGACCCTCGTGGGCGTCATTCTGGAAGGCAAGAAGGGCATTGAGGCCCTTGATGACGTGCTGCAGACCGAGCACCTCGATCTCATCTACATCGGCGCGTACGACCTGTCGCAGGCGCTGGGCATGCCGGGGCAGGTGAACCACCCCGAAGTGCGCGCCTACATGGAATCCTGCATTCGCAAGATCCGCGACGCAGGCGTCGCCGCAGGCGGCTATGTGGCCAGAACCGAGGCCGACATGCGCTGGATGGTGGATATCGGCATGCAGTTCATCACCTACCTGCCCGATTGCGCCGCCATCCATCAGGCATTCACCGGCGCGGTGGGTACCTTCAAGAACGTCATCGGTGAATAACGGAACACACGAGGAATCTCCCATGAAAGTCATTGCCATGATCCCCGCACGCCTCGAATCCAGCCGCCTGCCCGGCAAGGCACTCATCGACATCGAAGGCCTGCCCATGGTCATCCATACCTGCAAGCGCGCCATGCTCGCCCGCAATATCGACGCTGTCTATCTTGCCACCGACAGCGAAAAGATCAGGGAAGAGGCGGAAAAGCACGGCATTCAGGTCATCATGACCAGCACCGCGCACCCGACCGGCTCCGACAGAATCGCCGAAGCCATCAACAAGGTGGAGTCCGACATCGTGGTGAACGTGCAGGGCGACGAACCGCTGCTGAACCCCGAACACCTCGAACGCATCGTGGACGAGATCAAGGGCGACACCACGGTCAAGTGCGCCCTTGGCGTCACCCCCTACAAGGAAAAGAATCGCGGCTCGGACATCAAGGCCGTGCTCGACCTGAACAACAACGTCATGTACTGCTCGCGCACCGACCTGCCCAGCGAAGCCCGCACCACAGTGGACACCATGTTCAAAATGGTGTTCCTCGTGGCCTTCCGCACGGAATTCCTGCGCCAGTACGCGGCCTGGGCCCCCACCCCGCTGGAAACCATCGAGTACAACGAATATCTCAGAATTCTCGAACACGGCGAGCGCATCCGCGCCGTGCACCTGTCTTCCGCCAAGATCAGCGTGGACACCCCTGAAGATCTTGATATCATTCGGGAATACATGAAGGCAGACACCATCAGACAGCGTTACATGTAGCCATGACAAAACCCGCTCTGGTCATATTCGACAGCAGGCAGCCTCTGGCCCTGCTGCCCGCACTCAGTGGCACCGCTCACGGGTTCTGCCTTTCGGGCGATCCCGTCGTCGCAGCGGACTGTGCCGAGGTCTTCACGCACAAGTGCGACGAGGCCACCCTGCTCGCTTCCGCCCGGCTGGTGAACGAGCAGGTGGACGCCTTGCGTCCTGCGCTGGCGGACTGGTGCCACAACCTCGGCGAGGCACGCATCGGTTCGCGCTCCGTCCGGGCATGGCTGCGCATCGGCGATACCGATGCCAGCGCATGGTGGTTCTCCCTGCTGGCGGAACGCAACCCCTTCAAGAGCGACCTGATACTGCGCGCGGCCCAGCTTGCTGTCATACGCAGTCTGCTCGCATCCGGCGAATACGGTGCCTGCCATGCCTGCTGTGCGGACCACGAACTGAATATCGCCATCCGGCAGGTGGCGGCGGAATGCGGTGTGTTCGCCCATGTGCGGAAACGCAATCTCCTTGATAGGGCACGGGCCCTGCCCACCTTCATCATGAACAGCGTCGCAGGGCAGATGCTCATGGCGCTGGCCGTGATTCTGCGCTTTTTCGTACAGGGCTGCATTGCCCGCCGCAAGCTTCCCGCCATGGCGGAACGTCTGCCCCGCACGGGCGACACCCTCATGGTGAGCTATTCGCCCGCCAACGCCGGTGACGCGAATACCTACAAGAACCGCTTCTACGGCCCCCTGCAGGGACTGCTCACCGAAAAGGGCAGATCCCTCGCGTGGCTCTGCATGCACGTGAATCTGGGCGGCAAGCGCTTCAGCCAGTCTATGGACGAAGCGGCCAGTCAGCTTGCCAACGGCACGCGCATCACTCTGCTGCAGGAGCATCTGTCGCCGCTGACGCTGCTTTCCGTGCTGGGCCGCTGGTTCCTGTTGGCCTGCAAGGGCATCAGGCTGTCGGGACAGGTCTGCGATGCCGCAGCCACGGCTCCCTTCAGCCCCGCATGCCGCGCCTATCTGCGACGCGACTGGATTGCCTCCACCGCAGGCAAGACCGGCGCAGAAGGCATTCTCTTCCATGCGGCTTACAACGCGCTGTTCGGCAGCATTCCGGCACCGGAGCACACCATCTATTGCCTTGAGATGCATGCATGGGAAAAGGCCCTGTGCAGTGCCGCGCAAGACAACGGTGTTTCCGGCGTCATCGGCTTCCAGCACGCCGCGTTCTCGCACAACTACTTCCACTTCTACCATGCCGAGGAATCCGTCCATGCGGCCCGTCTGCCGCTGCAACTTCCCCTGCCGGACATCATTGCCGCATCGGGCAGCCACAGCGCCACCGAATTCCGAAGCTGCGGATATCCGCGGGTGGAAGAAGTGGAATCCATCCGCACCCTCTATGTGAACGGGCTGTTCTCCAAGACCGAAGGGCTTGGCGCAGGCGAGGCAAATGCCATTCTGCTGGCAGGCTCCATAGACAGGAAGGAAAACACCACCATGCTCGGCATCGCCCTTGAGGCGGCCCGGGCTTACGGCACCATGAAGCTTCTGCTCAAGGGGCATCCACTCTGTCCGTTCAAGGATATCCTGAGCCGCTTCACCGGCGGCGCCCCCATGCCGGAAACGGAAGAGTGCACCGGCACGCTGCCGGATGCGCTGCAACGGGCTGTTTTCGTGTTCGTTCCCACCAGCACGGCATCCATCGAGGCTCTCGCCTTCGGCTGCAAGGTCGTGCTGCCGCTCGTACCGGATGGCATTCTCATGAATCCGGTGATAGATTTCCCTGAAAAATACACAACGGCGTCAAGCGGGCAGGAACTGCTCGCAGGCATGCAAACGCGCATGACGCCCGAACAGCGGCAGGATGCCGCCCGCGCAAGCGAGGCGTTCATCCGCGCTTACTGGAATCTGGAAAGCACCCTCCCCAAGTGGGGAGCCTTATTGAACGTGTAGAATCATATACTGCGCAGAGAGTGCACAATATGAAAACCATCATTCTGTGCGGGGGCAAAGGCACCCGCATGCGCGAAGAAACCGAATACAAGCCGAAGCCCATGGTGGAAATCGGCGGCCGCCCCGTCATGTGGCACATCATGAACCGCTATGCCCGTTTCGGGCACAAGGATTTCGTTCTGCCGCTGGGCTACAAGGGCGAATATATCAAGCAGTACTTCTGGGAGTACAAGATCCGCAATTCCGACTTCACGGTGGATCTGGCAACCGGCGAGGTGAAGACGCACAACACTCACCGCACCGACTGGAAGGTGACCCTGTGCGACACCGGCGAAGACACCCTCAAGGGTGCGCGCATCAAGCAGGTGGCCAAATACATCGACACCGACCGCTTCATGGTCACCTACGGTGACGGCGTGTCGGACATCGACATCGACGCCCTTGTGGAGTTCCACAAGAAATCCGGCAAGATCGGCACCTTCACCGGCGTACGCATGCCCTCCCGTTTCGGTACCGTAAAGACCGACGATGAAGGCAACATCACCTCGTGGCAGGAAAAGCCCGTGCTGGACGAGTACATCAACTGCGGCTTCTTCGTGTTCAAACGCGAGTTCCTCGACTATCTGGACGAAGACCCCGAATGCGATCTGGAAAAGGAACCGCTGATGCGCCTCGCCGCGGAAGGCCAGCTTTCCATGTACCCGCATCAGGGCTTCTGGCAGTGCATGGATACCCTGCGCGACTACCAGAACCTGAACGCACTCTGGAACAACGGCAACGCGCCGTGGACCAAGTAGGCATTTTTGCAGTAAGAATTTTTTTAAAAGGTTTGCGTTGTTTTTGGCCTCCGGCCAGGAGGGCGCTGCCCTCCACCCGACAGGGGGATAATCCCCCTGCACCCCGTAACAGCGAGGTGGTTTTACCCATACCTCCACGTTGCGGCTTACCGAAGGCCTGCTTGAAAACAGATTGAACGTTTCCCATGTTCTTCCTGAAAAGAAATGGGATACCCCGCAAATCTGAAACTCCCGAACGACTTTGATACCAACCTCCAAGGGTGCAGGGGGATTATCCCCCTGCCCGCCTGAGGCAAAAACGTTCGAAACAAACATCAAATAACCTCATTTCTCCTCAGGAGTTCCCATGACGGTTTTCGGCGATATCTATGCCGGTAAAAAAGTCTTCGTCACCGGCCACACTGGCTTCAAGGGTTCATGGCTTACGGCGTGGCTCTTGTCCCTTGGTGCCGAGGTAGCGGGCTATTCGGTGGATGTTCCTTCCTCCCCCGCCAATTTCGAGGTGCTGGGGCTTGAGAAGCGCATTACCCACATCTGCGGCGACATCCGCGACCGTGCCGCCCTGACAAAGGCGGTGCAGGACTTCGCGCCGGACGCCATCTTCCATCTTGCGGCGCAGGCGCTGGTGCGCGAGTCCTACCGCGAGCCGGCCTACACCATCGAGGCCAACGCCATGGGCACCCTGAACGTGATGGAAGCCGTGCGCGTAACGCCTTCGGTACAGGCCGTGGTGCTCATCACCTCGGACAAGGCCTACCGCAACGACGAGTGGGTATGGGGCTACCGCGAGACCGACCATCTGGGCGGCGAGGACCCGTATTCCGCATCCAAGGGCTGTGCGGAGATCATCGCGCATTCCTACATCCATTCATTTTTCAAGAACGGCCCGCGTGCCGCGACCACCCGCGCAGGCAACGTCATCGGCGGCGGCGACTGGGCAACGGACCGCATCGTGCCGGACTGCGCCCGCGCATGGGCCAAGGGCGAACCCGTTTCCATCCGCAGTCCGTGGGCCACACGCCCGTGGCAGCATGTGCTGGAACCCCTTTCCGGCTATCTGTGGCTGGGTGCGAAGCTGCTTGAAGGCAAGGAAGGTCCCTTCCCGCTGGACAAGCAGGCTTTCAACTTCGGTCCGGCAGCAGACGTGAACAACCCCGTGGCCGAGGTGGTGGATGCCCTTGCAACACACTGGCAGGGCTTTACCAGCGAAATGGACCGCGACGGCTGCGCAGGCATGAAGGAATGCACCCTGCTCAAGCTGTGCTGCGACAAGGCGCTGGCGCACCTGCAGTGGCATGCGGCCATGCCCTTTGAAGAGACCATCCGCTTTACCGCCGAGTGGTACCGCGCCTTCTACAAGGAAGGGAAGGACATGTTCGCCTTCACCATGGACCAAATCGCGGAATACACCGAAAAGGCACGCGCACAGGGCATTGCATGGACGAAGTAAGCAAGGCCCCTGCCTTCATTCAGGGGATGGAGTATTGGCCCCTGCGGGAAATTCCCACAGAAGGCGGTTCCGTGCTGCACATGCTGCGGGCGGATGCGCCGCACTTCTCGCGCTTCGGCGAAGTCTATTTCTCCGAGTGTCTGCCCGGTGCCGTGAAGGCATGGAAGCGGCACAAGGAGATGACCCAGAACTTTGCCGTGCCCGTGGGCCGCATCCGCGTGGTCATCTATGACGACCGCGAAGGCTCGCCAACACGGGGTACCGTGGCCGAATATCTGCTCGGCAGGCCGGATCACTACGCCCTGCTTCGCATTCCGCCCATGCTGTGGTACGGCTTTACAGCAGCGGACGATGCCGTCGGCATCATCTGCAACTGCGCAGACATGACGCACCGCCCGGATGAATCGGAACGCATCGCACCTGACAGCGACGAGATTCCCTACCGCTGGGCCGAAGCGGAACGTACCTGAACCGAATATCGGAACGGACTAGGAGCACCCATGCACGAAAAATCACTGCTCATCACAGGCGGCAACGGCATGCTTGCGGGCAGACTGGCCATAAACTTTGCCGAAGCAGGCTGGGATGTTCATCCTCTTGGCCACAGCGAGCTTGATATCACGAACGAACATGAGGTGTTCGAGTGCATTCGCGCCCTGCGGCCCACAGCGGTGGTGAACACGGCGGCCATGCTTGTGGAGGCCTGCGAGGCGGAGCCCAAGGAGGCCTTCCGCGTCAACGCATGGGGCGTGCGCAACCTTGCCCGCGCCTGCGACAGGCTGGGCACGCAACTGGTGCAGATTTCCACCAGCGGCCTTTTCGGTGACGAGGTGCGCCCCTACGACGAGTTCACCCCCGTGGTGAACAAGACCAGGTATGCGGCCTCCAAGTACGCCGGAGAATGCTTTGCGCGCGAGTGGTGCGAGAAGTACATCATCATGCGGCTTGGCTGGCTCTATGGCGGCGGACTGGACGGCAGAAGGGATTTTGTAACCGCCCGCCTTTCAGAGGCCCGCGAAGCCGGTACCCTGCCCTCCGCAGGAGACAAGTTCGGCTGCCCGACCAATGCCGACGATGTCGCACACGTCATGCGCAGCCTGCTGGATGAACATGTCTACGGCCTGTTCCACTGCGCCAACACGACTGACGAGCCCTGTGCCCGCGCCGATTATGTTTCCGCCATCTGCACACTGGCCGGTCTTGACGCGACCGTGAAGCGCACGGACTCATCCGGCTTTCCCCGCTCTGCCAGCGTGCCGGACTGCGAGTGGATCGTCAGCTATGCGCTGGAGTATGCGGGCATTGCCCCGATGCCCCACTGGCATGAAAGCCTTGAACGCTACATGGCCCGCCTGCCGCGTTAAGCCAAGGACAGACTCCCCATGACCATGGACTATCTCATCATAGGCTCCGGCGGTCACGCGCGGGTACTGCTGGACACCCTGCGCTGCCTCGGCCTGCCGGTCGCCGCCTGTTCGGACGCCAATCCCGAACGGGTGGGACAGACGCTCGGCGGGGTACCCATCATTGCCGAATCCGAGCTTGCAGCCCGTTTTCCCGCCCGGACCACCCTGCTCGTCAACAGCGTGGGCGGCGTGAAAGACATGACGCCGCGCCAGAACGTTTTCGAGCGGTTCAGGAAGCTTGGCTACCGCTTCGCCACACTGGTGCATCCTGCGGCCTTCGTGGCCGAAGACGTACTGCTTGAAGAAGGCGTGCAGGTCATGGCCGGAGCCATGATCATCACGGGCTCCCGCATCGGCGCCAACACCATCGTCAACACCCGCGCCTCGGTGGATCACGACTGCCTCATTGGCGCTCACTGCCACCTTGCCCCCGGCACCACGCTCTCCGGCACCGTAACCGTGGGCGATGGCTCGCTCATCGGCACCGGAGCCTCCGTCATTCAGGGCATACGCATCGGTGAACATTGCGTCATCGGCGCAGGCGCTGCCGTTATCCGCGATATTCCAACAGGGGCCACCGCAACGGGCGTTCCGGCCCGTGTCCGGTAGGCGAAAAGAACAGGCCGCAATACAATAGTTCAATATATCAAACAAATGCAAAAAGCCCCTGACATCCGTCAGGGGCTTTTTGCGTTGCGCGCCTGCATCAAAATTGTACAGATGTAAAAATTTTGCCCAGCCCCTTTCTTCCTATCCTATTTAATAAGAGCGGCGGCTCCCGATTTCCTTTGGTCCGAGGCGCAAGTTGTGCTATGGTCCGCCCAAACCCTTGACCCTCGGCCTGTGCCGACGCAGCCTCTCCGGCCCCCCCTGATGCGGATTGATCCGCTTTGCCGGTTGGTTGCAATCATATTCACGACCCTCGCTGACCCTAGGAGACAATACGAATGAGCAGGACTCCGGACAACAAGCTGCCCATCCACTACTTGCTGGACTCGTTCAACGCGTTCTTCAAGATGGAGGCATCCGGCGGCATTGCCCTTATGCTCTGTACCGTCATTGCCATGCTGTGGGCCAACTCCCCCTGGGCCGAAACCTATCACGCCGTCTGGCAGACCAAGCTCACCGTCGGGGCTGGCGAATGGATGTTGTCCAAGCCCGCACTGCTCTGGATCAATGACGGACTCATGGCCATATTCTTTTTCGTGGTTGGCCTTGAGATTAAGCGCGAAATTCTGGTGGGCGACCTCTCGACGCCCAGGCAGGCGCTCATTCCCATTGCCGCTGCCATTGGCGGCATGGTGGTGCCCGCGCTCGTCTTCACCGCCTTCAACCTGGGCTCCCCCTCCATCGCTGGCTGGGGTATTCCCATGGCCACGGACATCGCCTTTGCGCTCGGCATACTTTCACTGCTGGGCAACAGGGTTCCCATCGGTCTGAAGGTATTCCTTACCGCCCTTGCCATTGTGGACGACATGGGCGCCATTCTCGTCATCGCCATTTTCTACACCTCGTCCCTGAATCTCATGGCTCTCGGCATCGGGATTGCGGGCCTTGCCGTCATGGCAGTGATGAACATGCGCTGGGGCATTCGCCACTCCATTCCCTATCTGGTGATCGGCGTCATTGTCTGGTTCGCCTTCCTCAAGTCCGGCATTCACGCCACCATCGCGGGCGTGCTTGCAGCCATGACCATCCCCGCCAGCACCCGCATGGACGGTGCCCTGTTCGTAAAGGAACTGCGCCACGCAGTTGGTCTTTTTGAAAACGCCGTGCGTTCAGACAGGACTATACTCACATGTCAGGAACAGCAGCTTGCCATGCACTCCATCTCGCATGCCTACAGCGAGGCAACCACGCCCCTGCAGAACATTGAACACGCCCTGCACCCGTGGGTAGCCTTCTTCATCATGCCTGTATTCGCGCTCGCCAACGCAGGCGTGACCTTCCAGGCAGAACTGATGCAGAACCTCTTCACGCCCGTTTCCATCGGCGTGTTCCTCGGTCTGGTGCTGGGCAAGCAGATCGGCGTTACCGGCGCCTGCTGGCTGCTGCACAAGCTGGGCATCGCCCAATACCCCGACAAGACAACACTGGCGCATATCTACGGCGCAAGCTGCCTTGCCGGTGTAGGCTTCACCATGTCCATCTTCATCGCCACCCTTGCCTATCCCGACCAGCAACAACTGGTGGAGCTCTCCAAGGTCGCCATCCTGTTCGCCTCCACGGTGGCAGGCATCTGGGGCTACATAGCGCTTCGCCGTCTGCCCCCCGCCAACGGCTTGGGATAGCAACGTCATATCCAATGACCATAACAAAAAGGCCGGAAGCAATATGCTTCCGGCCTTCTGTTGCATGAAGAATCCTTCGTATACCCGTTGCCTCCGGACCTCCGGCTATTCACGAACGCCCGAACGCTGAAGATGAAGAAAGCTGGGATAGGGAGGGGCGGAAATCCCGCCTACCCGTCCACGATATCGCCGGAGAACAACAACTCTTCGCGCCCGTCCGCAGTGCGCAGCACGAGCATGCCGTCGTCGGTCACATCGGTGACAACGCCTTCCACAAGCCCGTGACGGGCCTCGACTCGCAGGGTGCGGCCCACCACGTCGGTCAGTTCTTTCCAACGGGCAATGACAGGCGTAATCCCCTCCGCCTGCATGCGGCGGTACCAGCGTTCATACTGCGCCAGAAAGACGCGCAGCACGGCAAGACGGGATATGGAGCAGTCTCCGCCGGTAACAGCAACGGCGGGCGCTTCAGCAGCAGGAACCGAGCCCAGCGCCTCGGCTAGAGAGATAGGCGGGGTACGCAGGCCACTGCGCACGGATTCCGGCAACGGACGTACGTTGATGCCCGCGCCGGTCACAATGTGCGCCACACTGTCTGCCACCATGAAGACTTCCGTAAGATTACCCGCCACCTTGCGCCCGTGGACGAGCACATCATTGGGCCACTTGCACACGGGCGTTACGCCGGTCAGTTCGGCAACGGTCTCGGCAATGACCACGTTGGTCAGCAGCGTGACCACGGGTGCAGCTTCCGGCGCAATGTCGGGCCGCAGCACCAGCGAGACGTACAGACCGCCACCCGCAGGCGAACGCCATTCGCGGCCCTTTCTGCCGCGCCCCTGAGTCTGCTCATCCGCCACCACCACCGTGCCTTCCGGCGCGCCGCGCAGGGCAAGGGCCATGGCTTCCATGTTCGTGGAGGCCGTGCTGGGCAGATACAGAAATTCTCCGCGCCCGAAGACCGAAGTCTGCAGGCCCGCACGCACCACCTCCGGCTGCAGCGAATCCGGTTCGCAGAGCAGGCGGTAGCCTTTGCGAGTTACGGATTCGATACCGTGCCCTTCTTCACGCAACACGCGCATATGCTTGGACACGGCAGCGCGCGAAATACCCAGCCTGCGGCTCAGCTCCTCGCCGGAAACCCACCCGCCTGCGGCAGCGCGCAGCACTTCGCGGATGATGCCGCGAATATCCTGTAAATCGTTCTGCCCGTTATTCGGCATAGTTGAACACCAATTGCAGATCTAATTGTAAACCCAAAAAACAAGACTGGTTGACAATGCGCCTTCCGTTGGCTAGCCCTATCGCATTCCACAACGAGGGACCGACCAGATCATGACGCATATTGCAGCCCATGCGGCAAGCGATACCACCGGTATCACCAAGCCCGCAGCCCTTATCGACGCCTGCGCACAGCAGGCGCTCTCCGGCAACGGCATCTTCGCAGACCAGGCGTTGGCGCTCTCAGAGTTGCCTGCCGCCTTCACCATGGACATTCTTGCCGCTGCGCGCCGCGTGACCACGGCGTTCAAGACGGAAGACACTTTTACATGCGGCATCGTAAACGGCAAGTCCGGACGCTGTTCCGAGAACTGCGCCTTCTGCGCCCAGTCCCGCCATCATGATACGGGCGTGGCGGTCTACCCCCTGCTGGAAACCGACACGCTGCTTGATCGCGCGCTGGAACTGGCGGAGGCTGGCGCAGACCGCTACGGCATTGTCACCAGCGGCAACACCGTGAACGGACAGGAGCTGGACCGCCTGTGCGAAGCCGCGCTGCAGATCACCGCCCGCACATCCCTCAAGCTCTGCGCCTCGCTGGGGCAGCTCACCCCGGAACGCGCCCTGCAACTCCGGCAGGCGGGGTTTTCCAGCTACCATCATAATCTGGAAACAGCGGAAAGCTTTTTCCCGCACATCTGCACGACGCACCCCTACGCAGACGACATCGCCACGGTACGCCACGCGCTGGCTGCCGGATTCCGCGTCTGTTCCGGCGGCATCCTTGGCCTTGGCGAAAGCCCTGCGCAGCGCGTGGAGCTGGCCATGACCCTGCGGGAGCTGGACGTGCATTCCGTACCCGTGAACTTTCTCAACCCCATCGCAGGCACCCGCCTTGCGGACCGCGCACCGCTGCACCCCATGGCCGCCCTGCGTTCGCTGGCGCTGTTCCGCCTCATCATGCCGCGCAAGGACATCCTTGTCGCCGGCGGACGCGAACACACGCTGGGCCAGTATCAGTCGTGGATATTCATGGCCGGTGCCAACGGCATGATGATCGGCAACTATCTCACCACCTCGGGCCGCAACATGACGGACGACATGACCATGCTGCGCGATCTGGGCCTCGCCCCCTCATCCTCTCAGGAAGAAGCACAATGACCATGCAGGAATCACCGCGCACCGCCGCGCTCCGCGAACAGGACAAGCACCACCTCTGGCATCCCTTCACCCAGCAGGCCGACTGGACGCAGACCGACCCGCTGATCATTGAACGCGGCGAAGGCAACTGGCTCATGGATACGGACGGCAACCGCTATCTGGACGGCGTATCCTCCCTCTGGACCAACGTGCATGGGCATCGCAGACCGGAACTGGATGCCGCCCTCGCCGAACAACTCGGCAAGATCGCCCATTCCACACTGCTGGGACTGGGCAGCGTGCCGTCCATCGAACTGGCCGCACGGCTCATCAACATCGCCCCGCAGGGGCTGACCAGGGTGTTCTATTCCGATTCCGGCTCCACCGCCGTGGAAATAGCGCTCAAGCTGGCCTTCCAGTTCTGCCTGCAGAACGGCGCGGCAGAGCGCAGCAAATTCGCCTCAATGCGCAACGCTTATCACGGCGACACCATCGGCAGCGTTTCCGTGGGCGGCATGGATCTCTTTCACGCCACCTACCGCGCCATGCTCTTTGAGAGCGTGAAGGTGGAATCCCCCTATTGCTACCGCTGCCCCTTCGGGCAGGAACAGGGCCATTGCGACAACCAGTGCTTCGACCACGTGACCGGCGTGATGGAACACCACGGCCACGAGCTGGCCGCCTTTGTCATCGAACCGCTGGTGCAGGGTGCGGCGGGCCAGATCACACACCCGTCAGGATATCTGCAGCACG
The DNA here is from genome assembly GCF_026230175.1 of Desulfovibrio mangrovi. Taxonomy (NCBI): domain Bacteria; kingdom Pseudomonadati; phylum Thermodesulfobacteriota; class Desulfovibrionia; order Desulfovibrionales; family Desulfovibrionaceae; genus Desulfovibrio; species Desulfovibrio mangrovi. The sequence goes on along the minus strand of NZ_CP104208.1, from coordinate 3,152,587 downwards.
TGCGCGAGCTTTGCGACCGCCACGGCGTGCTGCTCATCGCAGACGAAGTCGCCGTGGGTTTCGGCAAGACAGGCACCATGTTCGCATGCGAGCAGGAAGACGTTTCGCCCGACCTCCTCTGTCTCGCCAAGGGCATCAGCGCAGGCTACCTGCCCCTTGCCGCCACGCTGACCACGGAGCGCCTCTATGAAGGCTTCTTCGGCAGGCACGAGGATTTCCGCACCTTCTTCCACGGACACACCTTCACGGGCAACCCGCTGGCCTGCTCCGTGGCCATCCGCAGTCTCGACCTCTTCACGGAAGACAATCTGCTGGAACACGTACGCAGCATCGCCGCCCATCTGACCGACTGCCTCGCCCCCCTTGCCGGACACCCGCATGTAGGCGACATCCGCCAGCGCGGCATCATGATCGGCATCGAACTGGTCGCGGACCGCACTGACAAGGCCGCCTTCGGCATAGCCGATCGAGTGGGGCACCGCGTATGCATGGCCGCACGCAAACACGGTGTGATCATCCGCAATCTGGGGGACGTGATCGTGCTCATGCCGCCGCTGTCCGTCACGCACGAAGAAATCACCCTGCTCTGCAACGCCGTCGGGCAGGCCATCGCCGAGGTGACGGAGCAGCAGTCTTGAGAACGCAACAGCCATCCTCCCTCACCTCTTGGAACGGCAACTTCACCTTTCCGGCGGACGATCCCATCTATGCGGACCACTTTCCGCACGCCCCCGTTGTGCCCGGCACCCTGATCATCCATGCCTTCCGGCAGGAGGCTGAACGCAGGGGCTGGCAGGTCACGGCCGTCCGTTCCTTCCGCTTCCGGCACTTCGCCGTTCCCGGCTCCTATGCCTTTTCCGTCACGGTGACGGAAAGCGGTCTGCGTTGCGCGCTGCTGCCGCACGCAGAATACCATGCTGGGGGCAAGCCGCTGGCGACTGGCGAACTGGCAGCCATATGCACGTTGCGAGGAGCGGAAAAACAACAGAAGGCGACTACCCATGCCTGATCATGCCCTGATTCTGGGCGGCTGTACCATCGGGCAGCACCTTGCCCGCCTGCTGCTGAACGAAGGTCGCCATGTCACCATCACGGTCAGTTCGAAACGCCGCGTGGCAGAATTGCGGGCCGCTCTCGCACTGCCAGAGGAACAGGGCTGCCGCCTGCGTGTCATCCCCCTGCAACTGGAAATTCAGGAATCCGTGGACAGTGCGATGACGCAGATCCTTGCCAACGGCACCCCAAACCGCGTGGCGGACTGCATGCATCCTCATCTGGAAGGCCTGATCGCCGCCGTGGAACCGGATGACGCGGCTGCCTATTTTGCCGCCGCCGTCAGCGCCCGTCATCGCATCATGCACGGCCTGACCCGCGCCATGCTTACAGGCGCGAAGGGACGCCGTTCCGCCGGACGGCAGGACAATGCCGCAGGCAATCTCGGACGTCGCGTGACAGGCCGCCTTGTCTATCTTTCGTCCACCGCCGCAGCCATGCCTAATGCGGGACAAGGATTCTACGCGGCGGCCAAGAGCGCGGCGGAAGCCCTGTTCCGCAGCATAGGCGTGGAGCTGGCCCCGCGCGGCATCACCACGACCACGCTGCGTGCCGGCTATGTGGATGCGGGACGCGGCGCACGCTATCTGACCGAGCATCCCGAGGCATTGCGCGCCGTCCCTCTCGGACGCGCTCTTGCGCCGGAAGAAGTGGCCGCCACCCTGCACTGGCTGCTGAGCGAAGCGGCAACAGGCATCAACGCCACCGTCATCACCATGGACGGCGGCATGACGGCCTGCAAATAGGGCCCCAAAGGACATATCATGACACACGACCCCATATTGTACGGCGTCTGCGCCGTCATCGCCGAAGTACTGGAACTGGACGAGCAGGACCTTTCTGCAGACACCTATGTGTTCCGCGATCTCGACACCGAATCCATCGATCTGCTGGAATACGGCATCGGCATGGGCAGGCATTTCGGCATCCGCATGCAGGACAGCACGGCCTTTCTGAAGGATCTGCGCGTGCATCTGGCTCACGCAGACGCGGTACAGAATGGCAGCACGGCAACACAAGCACAGCGCATCGCTCATCTTCGCACGGTCTACCCGCACCTTGCCGAAGAACGGCTTGCCGCCATGCTGGACGACCTTGCCGCCAGCACCAACGCCCGCCCCGTGCTCCGCATCAGCGACATTGCCGACTACGTGCGCCACACCCTGAACGCGCAGAAGCCTGCAGCCGCCTGACATGGCCCGCCGCGTCGTCATAACCGGCATGGGCTGTGTCACCCCGTTGGGTGATTCGGCCGATGCCATCCGGCAGAATGTGGAGGCAGGCCGTACGGCGTTCCGGCGCTCGGCCATCATGCCCGACGTGACGGAATCTCCCGTGCCGGACTTCCATTGCGCCGACCATGCGGGCCGTTGGAAACACGCCAAATACCTCTCACGCGGGGCCCAGTTCGCCCTTGCCGCCGCCGTGCACGCGCTGGATGACGCCTTTGGGCCGGATTCCGCAAACAAGCTTCCGGTAAGTGCCGGACTGTATCTCGGCACCGGTCCCAATCTGGACATTGCCGCCGACTTTCCCCGCGCTGTCGGAATGCCCGACAAAGGGCAGACCAACGGCCTTGACCATGAAGGCCTCTCCGCCCTGTGGCTGCTGCGCTACCTGCCCAACACCGCCGCCTCGGCCATTGCCCAGCGGCTGGGTCTGCATGGCGAAAATACCACGCTGGGCACAGCCTGCGCCGCCTCGCTCATGGCGCTGGGCACAGCCTTTCGCGCCATCCGCAACGGTTATCAGGACGTGGCTCTGGCAGGCGGCGGCGACTCGCGCCTCAGTTCCGGCGGACTGCTGGGGTATCGCAAGGCTTCTGCGCTCTGCGACAACCCCGACCTGTCTGCGAATGCGGCCAGCCGTCCTTTTGACGCGGCCCGCTGCGGCTTTGTGCCTGCGGAAGGCGGAGCCATGTTCGCGCTGGAAGAACGCGAGCATGCCGAACGACGCGGCGCACGTATCCTTGGCGAGGTGCTGGGTTACGGGAATTCACTGGACGGCCACGCCATGACCGCACCGGAACCTGACGGACGCTTTGCGGAACTGGCAGTACGCACGGCCCTGCGCGAAGCCGCGCTGAATCCGGAAGACGTGGATGCGGTATCTGCCCACGGCACCTCCACGCCGCTCAATGATGCGGCGGAAGCCCGTCTGCTGGAGCGGATATTCGGACAGAATGCGCATGGAACTGCAGAACGGGACACCGCACAGGGCCCGCTCATTCTGGCTCCCAAGTCATGGCTCGGACACGGCGCTGCGGCCTGCGGGGCGTTGGAGCTGGCCTTCTGCCTTGCCACGCTGCCGCATGGCATGGTGCCGCCGGTTCGCAACCTTGCAACCACCGATTCTCCGTTGCGTTTCGCGGGCCATGCGTCTCGGCAAACTGCCTGCCGAGAAAAAAGGTACCCCGAAACCCTGCTTCTCCAGAACTTCGGTTTCGGCGGACAGAACGCCGCCCTGCTGATCAGGCTGGCAGGAGAAGGACGATGAAAACCCAGACAGGCAGCCACGGTGCCACGACAATCATCACGGGCGGCATCTCGCGCTTCGTGATGCTGGACCGCATTACCGCCCGCACCGGCAACAGCATGACCACGCACACGGCCCTGCGTGACGCCCCCGCCTATCTGGCAACGGAATGCATGGCCCAGTGCGCCGCCCTGCACCTGCGGGCCGCGCTTCGCTTTGAACGCCACGTCTTTTTGCTGGGCATGCGCGAAGTGCAGTTTGCCGAATGCCCTGCACCTGCGCCCGAAGACGGATGCGGCCTGCTCACAGGCACCGTTGCCTGCACGGCCACACGCACGGGCGAAACGGAATCTGGAGCCGCCTACCTTGTCGCCTGCCGTCTCCTGACGGCCTCAGGCACACCCGCAATCCATCTTGCAAGCGGCGAAATGCTGCTTTCCAGCGTGCCGTATTCCGAACGCTTTCCCGAACAGGTGCTGCGCCCCCGTTATGAGGCCCTTTTCAACGACCTGATATCCGGCTCTTTGCTTTCACCTGCCTGCCGTGAGGTACGCCCATGACCGGCAACCGCTCTTCGCTTGCAAACAGGCTGGCCCTGCGGCTCGAGTCCATGCGCACGGCAGGCCTGCATCGCAATCCGCCACGTATCGACGCCCGCCACGGTGCGCATCTTGTGACGGACGGCAGACGTTGCGTCAATTTCGGCTCCAACGACTATCTGGGACTCGGCACCTGTCCTGAGTGGCAGCGGACCGTACAGTCCTGCTTTGCCGCCCATGCGCCTTCGGCTTCGTCGTCGCGGCTGGTGACGGGGCACCTTGCGGAAACGGAGCAACTGGAATCGGCCTTTGCCGCCCGTTTCGGCTACGAGGAGTGCCTGTTCTTTCCCAGCGGCTATCAGGCGAACCTTGCCGTCATCACGGGACTGCTGGCGGATGCCGACGCCATCTGCTTCGACAGGCGCATCCACGCCAGCATGGCGCATGCGCTTGCCGCTCTCGGCGCGCGGGAAGACGGACCGGCCCTGTCCGGCTACGCCCATGGCGATATTTCCCGATTGGAACAGAAACTGAGACGGCATCTGGATCGTCCGGGCGCACACCTCGGCGAGCCCGCCATTGCCATACTGACGGAGTCCCTGTTCAGCATGGACGGCGACACCCTTTGCATGCCCGCCCTGCACGCCGCAGCGAAGGCCCACAAGGCCTTCACCATCGTGGATGAAGCCCACGCCATGGGCGCACTGGGACCGTGCGGGCTGGGCTTGGCAAGCCATGCGGTGCAGAAAGACACAAGCCGGAGGCAAGGGGCAGACATCGTGGTGGGCACACTGGGCAAGGCTCTCGGGCTGTTCGGTGCATTCGTGCTGATGCCTGCGGGGTTCAAGGAATACCTTTCCAACATTGCAGCGCCGGTCATCTATTCCACAGCCATGCCGCCCGCCTTTGCCGCATGCGCCCTTGCAGCCCTCGACAGGGTTGCCGGCATGGATGCGGAACGGGCCAGCCTTGCCCGCCTCGGCCTTCTGTTTCGCGATCAGCTTGCAGACGGCCCGTTTCCCCTTCGCGGCGATGCCCACATTCTTGCTCTGGAAGTGGGCGATGAAAACCGAGCCACCCGCATGGCTGCGGCTCTGCGGGAGCAGGGCCTGCTGGTGTTCGCAGCCCGCCACCCCACTGTGCCCGCAGGCAGGGCCATACTGCGCATCAGCCTCACAGCGGCCCACGGCGATGACGACATAACGCGCCTGGCACAGGCGTTACGGATAACCGCAAGGGAGATTGCCCTTTCATGAACCGCAACCATTTCTTCGTCACCGGCACCGACACCGGCGTGGGCAAGACCGTTGTGTCTCTACTGCTCATGCGCGCCCTGTTCGCGTCAGGGCATACCCCGTTCTACTTCAAGCCCGTGCAGACAGGCTGCCGCACCGTGCATGATGCAGACAGCGACGCCCTGTTCGTATACGGCCACTGTGCGCAGCTTGCGGACTGCGATCCGGCACGTTCCGTGGGATTACTGTATCAGGCACCCAAGGCGCCGCTCTTTGCGGCACGGGATGCTGGCACCACAGTGGATACAGAAGCGCTCTGCGCCATGCTGCACGACATCAGCAACGCCCATGAACACGTGGTTTTCGAAGGGGCCGGAGGTGCGCTGGTTCCGATAACGGAACACATGTTCATGACGGACCTGATGGCCGCAACAGATGCCCGCACCATCGTGGCGGCCCGGGCAGGACTTGGCACCATCAACCACACCCTGCTCACGCTGGAGTCCCTTTCCCGCCGCAACTTGGACGTTGCGGGCGTGGTCATGGTGCAATCGCCGCAGGCCGTGACCCCCGAGGCCATGGTGGTGGAGAACATTGAGGCTGTTGAACGAATTTCAGGCGTTCCGGTTCTCTGCGTGGTTCCGCCGCTGACCGATTTTATGCACGACGGGGAAGAGGCGGTGCAGGCCTTGGGCAGGGCACTCCTGACCGGAGGCATCCGGCATCCCTGACGCAAAAAAGCCGCCTTTCGGCGGCTTTTCTGTAGCTGTGGTGAGTTAGCGAACGATCAACACGCGGCACGGTGCGGTTTTAAGCACCCGCTCGGTCACGCTGCCGAGGAGCAACCCCTGCAAGGGGTTCACGCCGCGGGGGGCCATGACGATCATGTCCACCTTCTCGCGCTCTGCAAGGTCGCTGATCACGTCAGTGGGCGAGCCGTCAATCACACGCTCCATGTAGCGAATGCCGTGATCCTGCAGAACGTCTCTTGCGGCTCCCAGCGCCTTGTTGGCGCTTTCGGCCGCTTCGCGGGCATAGTCGCCCTTGAGTTTCAGGTTGGGGAACACCACGCTGCAATGCAGCAGAATAATGTCCGCCTTGAAATGCTTGGCCCATTCGGCCGCCTCGCGCGCGGCGCGCACGGAATGCTCGGAGCCGTCAACCGGAAGAAGAATTTTGGCGATATCCATATGGACCCCCTTACTTGTGTTGCAATGCATGCCCGCAAGAGATCATATATCTTTCATACTACCATTGTAGCTCTTCTACAGAATTACGGCAATGTATTGGCCATTTATTTTCATCCCTTCCGCAGGTTCGTTGACGGAAGGCGCAACAACGGGGTACCTATGGCAAGAGTTCAATACCTGAGAGGCGTTTAATGCTCACCTACCCCATGCTTGATCCGGTAGCCTTTTCCATAGGCCCATTGTCCGTGCACTGGTACGGCCTGATGTACCTTTTCGGCTTTCTTGCCGCATGGCTGCTCGGCAGATACCGAGCAGCACAACCCGGTTCCGGGTGGAACGCAGGCATGGTGGACGACATGCTCACCTCCTGCATCTTGGGCGTGGTGCTGGGGGGCAGAATCGGCTACATCCTCTTCTACGACCTGACATATTATCTTCAGAACCCCATTCAGATGCTGCACGTATGGAACGGCGGCATGTCCTTCCATGGCGGTCTGCTGGGCGTTATCATCTGCTTCTGGCTCTTTGCGAGAAAGAACAGGATCAGCATCTTCGACATCGGCGATTTTGCCGCCCCGCTGGTTCCGCCCGGACTGTTCTTCGGTCGTATCGGAAACTTCATCAACGGCGAGCTATGGGGACGCCACACCACGGCGGAAGTAGGCATGATCTTCCCCGGCGGCGGTCCTTTTCCGCGCCACCCCTCGCAGCTGTACGAAGCCGCCCTTGAAGGCGTGATCATGTTCGTGCTGCTGTGGGTCTTCTCCGGCAGACGCCCGCCCCGCCGCTGCGTTTCCGGCCTGTTCCTCATCCTGTACGGCTCTTTCCGCTTCATCGTGGAATTCTTCAGAGAACCGGACGCCCAACTCGGCTTCATCGCCTTCAGCTGGCTCACCATGGGCATGCTGCTCTGCCTGCCCATGATCGCCTACGGCCTGTTCCTCTGTATTCAGGGCAAACGGAGAAATGAATACTTGTAGCGAATTATCATGCGCAACTGTGCTGTTTGCCGCTACGCTGTATTGACAGGTGATTTTTTTTGTGGAAAGGCGTTTGCGTTAGACAACCAGCGGTGTACCGGTTGATCGTAAAGATCTTGGCCGATACTGGCCCAATGACCGTTATACCTTCGTCTCCCATTTTGTTTGCTGCATGGAGGTAGCATGGCCAAGGAAGACGCCATTGAGGTGGCAGGTGTAGTGCAGGAAGCCCTGCCCAACGCGATGTTTCGGGTGACCCTCGAAAACGGGTTGGATGTACTTGCCCACATTTCCGGAAAGATGCGTAAGTTTTACATCCGCATTCTTCCTGGTGATTCTGTGAAGGTGGAACTCTCCCCGTACGATCTTACGCGCGGACGCATCACCTATCGCATGAAATAATTGGCTTTTGGCCGTACAGCCCATGGGCTGACGCAAAGCCGTCTTGCCTGACGCCTCAGAGAACATCGGGGTATTCCGATGAATGCAGGTCTCAGATCGACGGCTTTTCGTGTTTCCTGTAATCGGCCTTCCCCCCTCCGCGCTACCCGCCCTCTCCGCCCCCCCCTCCGCGACTTACCGCAACAGCCTGAAGCGACGCTTTAATCGCAACTGCAAAGCCACGCAATAACTTACTTTTATTATTTCACACAGAAAATGTCGACAGTCGCCATTTTATTCGATACACAAAATGTCGACAGTCGGCATTTTCATGCCTGCTGGCCCGAATTGTTGTCTGCCGCACGAAAACACCTGTCCCAAGCGTGTTGCCGCATAGACATCACGCTTCCCCTTCAGGGCTTTCCTGCGCCATGGCTTCCGGACGCAATCTCTGGCATTGTGGCAGGAAACGGTTTCCCTACGCGAACAGTCAGCTCGGCTGGCGTGCCTCAAGCGCAACGCCGGCAGGAGATAACGAAGGAGGAGACGTGATGGATACAGGTCTTGATACGCGCATAGTCGGGCGCGGTAAGGAATTCTTCAAGAGCATCAGCGGCGAGGCGCCGTCCATATTCAACAAAGGCTGGTGGACCGGCAAAGTTATGGACTGGGCCATGAAGAATGAAGACTTCAAGGTTCAGCTCTTCCGTTTCGTGGACGTGTTCCCCTATCTGAACACCTCCGAATCCCTTTCCCGCCATATCCGCGAATATTTCTCCGGTGAAGACCAGGACGTTCCCGCCGTGCTCAAGTGGGGCGCAGGCAAGGCAGACGGCCTGCTGGGCAAGCTCACCTCCGGCCTGATGGAAAAAACCATCCGCACCAACATTGAAGGCATGGGCCGCCAGTTCATCGTGGGACAGGAAACCAAGGAAGCGGTCAAAGGCCTTGCCAAGCTGCGCAAGGACGGATTCGCCTTCACCGTTGACCTGCTCGGCGAAGCAACCGTGAGCGAAGAAGAAGCCGATGCCTACCGTGACGGCTACCTTGAGGTGCTGGACGCCATTGCCAAGGAACAGGACAAGTGGAAGGCCCTTCCCGGCAAGGGCGGCGACGCCTCCCTTGACTGGGGCTACACCCCCAAGGTGAACGTTTCCATCAAGCCCTCCGCCCTCTACTCACAGGCCAAGTCCGTGGATGTTGAAGGCTCCGTGCAGGGCATCATTAACCGCCTTATCCCCATCTACCGCAAGGTGATGGAGATGAAGGGCTTCCTGTGCATCGACATGGAATCCCTCAAGTACCGCGAAATCACGCTGGAACTCTACCGCCGCCTGCGCACCATGCCCGAGTTCCGCGACTACCCGCATCTTTCCATCGTGTTGCAGGCTTACCTGCGCTGCACCGACCATGACCTCGCCGAACTCATCAAGTGGGCCCGCACCGAACGCCTGCCCATCGCCATCCGTCTGGTAAAGGGCGCCTACTGGGATATGGAAACCGTTGTGGCCAAGCAGAACGGCTGGGAAGTTCCAGTGTGGACCCACAAGCCCGAGTCCGACATCGCCTTTGAACGTCAGGCCCGCGTGATTCTGGAAAACAGCGACATCTGCTACTTCGCCTGCGCTTCGCACAACATCCGCTCCATTTCCTCGGTCATGGAAACAGCCCGTGAACTGAACGTGCCTGAAAGCCGCTACGAGTTCCAGGTGCTCTACGGCATGGCAGAACCCGTACGCAAAGGCCTGCTGAACGTTGCCGGTCGCGTGCGTCTGTACTGCCCCTACGGCGATCTCATTCCCGGCATGGCCTACCTTGTACGCCGCCTGCTGGAAAACACCGCCAACGAATCCTTCCTGCGCCAGAGTTTTGCAGACGGCGCGGAAATGGAACGCCTGCTTGAAAACCCGCAGAAGACGCTGGACCGCGAACTGGCCGCCAAGCCCGCGCCCAAGCCTGCCGGATTCCACGAAGGCATACAGGGCATTCCGCTCTTCGTGAACGATTCCATGATCGACTTCACCGTGCCGGAGGCACGCTCCGCCTTCCCCGCAGCCATCAAGGACATCCGCTCCCGCATGGGCGGCAAGATTCCGCTGTATATCGACGGCAAGGACGTGATGACCGACGACGTCATCCCCACCACCAACCCGGCCAACTACTCCGAAAAACTGGCGGACATGTGTCAGGCAGGCGTGGCTGAAATCGATGCCGCGCTGGACGCTGCCGAACGCGCTTTCTACACGTGGCGCGACGTGTCTCCCGAAGACCGCGCCAACTACCTGATGAAGGCTGCTGAAGTGGCCCGCAAGAAGGCCTACGAGCTTTCCGCATGGCAGATTCTGGAAGTGGGCAAGCAGTGGGATCAGGCATTCCACGACGTGGGCGAAGGCATCGACTTCCTCGAATACTATGCCCGCGAGATGCTGCGCCTCGGCCGCCCGCGCCGCATGGGCCGCGCACCCGGCGAACACAACCAGCTGTTCTACCAGCCCAAGGGCATCGCCGCGGTCATCTCGCCGTGGAACTTCCCCTTCGCCATTTCCATCGGCATGGCCTCTGCCGCCATCGTCACGGGTAACCCCGTGGTGTTCAAGCCATCCTCCATCAGCGCCCGCGTGGGCTACAACCTGACCGAGGTGTTCCGCGAAGCCGGTCTGCCCGCAGGCGTATTCAACTTCTGCCCCGGCCGCAGCTCCGTGATGGGCGACTACCTCATCGAGCATCCCAAGGTAAGCATGATCTGCTTCACCGGCTCCATGGAAGTGGGTCTGCACATCCAGAACAAGGCCAGCGTGGTCAAGCCCGGCCAGATGCAGTGCAAGCGCGTTATCGCAGAAATGGGCGGCAAGAACGCCATCATCATCGACGACGATGCCGACCTTGATGAAGCAGTGTTGCACGTGCTCTACTCCGCCTTCGGCTTCCAGGGCCAGAAGTGCTCCGCCTGCTCCCGCGTCATCGTGGTGGAACCCATCTACGACCGCTTCGTGAACCGCCTTGTACAGGCTGCCGGCGACGTGAAGATCGGTCCTTCCGAAAATCCGGCCAACTACATGGGCCCGCTGGCAGACGTTAGCCTGCAGCGCAACGTGAACGAATACATCAAGATCGCCGAGCAGGAAGGCACGATTCTGGTCAAGCGCACCGACATTCCTTCCGAAGGCGCGTATGTGCCCATGACCATCGTGGGCGACATCAAGCCGCACCACCGCATCGCGCAGGAAGAAATCTTCGGCCCCGTGCTTGCGGTAATGAAGGCCAAGACCTTCGACGAGGCGCTTGATATCGCAAACGGAACCCGCTTTGCCCTGACCGGCGGCGTATTCTCCAGAAGCCCCGAGCATCTGGAAAAGGCCCGCAAGGACTTCCGCGTGGGTAACCTGTACCTGAACCGCAACAACACCGGCGCGCTTGTGGAACGCCAGCCCTTCGGCGGCTTCAAGATGTCCGGCGTGGGCTCCAAGACCGGCGGCCCCGACTACCTGCTGCAGTTCATGGATCCCCGCTGCGTAACGGAAAACACCATGCGCCGCGGCTTCGCTCCCATCGAGGAAGACGACGACTGGATCGCCTAAGCCTCACCCTCACGAGGCACGGATATGAAAAAGGCCGGACAGCGAAAAGCTGTCCGGCCTTTGTATTGCATTACGTATCATACCGGTCAATTCTCTTTGCCACGCAGCCTCGCCATGGTGCCGTCCTTCTCCATCTCCTCCAGCGCCTTGGCAAGCTGGGGCACGAGCATCGCGTGTTTGCGGTGGACATAGTGATACATGACCAGCAAGGTTAACGGCTTTTCGTGGGCATAGACATCCGTAATGCCCAAGGCACGCAGTTCCGCCTGCCCCGTCTCGCGCAGGTGCACGGCTACGTCTATCTTGCCCACGCCCAGCATCTCGAACATCTTGCGGCGGTCATCAAAACTGACCACGTCCATGCCTCTGGTTCCGGTCTCGGCAAACTTCACGCCGATTTCCACACCAACCCTGTACTTGCGCAGATCATCCCAATCCTGCACAGGGGGGACACTGCTCTTGGAAAAAGCGACACCATCATATGATCCGATGGAGACGGGAACCTGAATAAGATTCGGATACAACTCGCCGATCAACGGAATGCGCGCCAGTTCTCCGTCCACTTCGCCCCGGTTGGCCATGACCAGCGACCTTTCTCCGGGCAAAGGCACAATCTCCACGGTTATCCCTATACGCCGGTAAGCCTCAACGACGATAGGGACAAGCGATTGCGCCGTCTCCATGTCAAAGGCAGAAATACGATAGACCTGCCCGGCCATGGCAGGAAAACAGACCAACAGAACCAGCAGAGTCATGAACAACCGCATTCTGAACCCTCCGATCCCCCGGATCGACGCCACTACATGTTCGGCATTCAGGCCCCAACGAAAGAAACCGCGCCTGAACCCATTTGATACTATGGAACCGACACCATAACACAAGACATCCCCCAGATGCAAAGCTCCGGCAAATGACGCATCTGGCCACTACAATTCTTTTACTTTCACTTTTCTCACCCGCCGCTTTCTGCGCCTGCCCGATCCACATTCTACCTGCGTACGGGGCATATTCTGCCCAAGCTCCACAAACAGGGCTTACCCTGAAGCTGGTCACCAGGCGCATTCAAGCCGCCCCCCTCCAAACGCTCTTTTCACGGCGTAAGCTGTTGAGCCTGCTTACTTTTCTCAAAAGTGCCGTTCGCCAGCAATTCCGTAAACACTCTGGCCAGTTCCGGCACCAATGTTTCATGCTTCTTGTGAACATAATGATAAAGCGGTTCCACAGACAACGGAGGATCTGAGGCGTAAACATTCTGTAAATTAAGTCGGTTGATCACTTGGTCGCCAATCCTCCTTAGAACCACCACCACGTCCAGCCTTCCGGCATCCAACACCCTGAACATGCGCTCGCGGTCACTGAACGCGGTTACGTTCATATCGCGGGTGTAAAACTCTGCGCTCTTGAACCCTATCTCCACACCTATCCGGTATTGCAAAAGGTCTTCCCAATTGCGGACAGGAGGCAACCCCTTACGCATGAACGCCGTAATTCTGGCAGTGTCAATCGGTACGGGAATCCTGACCAGTGTGGGATATAGCCTCCCCACGATGGCCGTGCGTACAAGTTCGGCATCTGCAATGCCTTGGCTGGACTGAAAGAGGGCGCGCTCTCCCGGATAATTGATAACCGTCGCGTTATGCCCCAGCCGCGCGTACGCCTTGATCACCATAGCGGAAATGTCCGCGTAGGTAATTCCATCCAACGTGGCGATTCGATAGGTCTCCGCTTTGACAGGAGAGCAAAAGAGAACAAGGCCCAATAACATGACGACAATTCGCATATTGATACCCGCCGGTGGAATAATGCCTCTGACAATAACTCCTGCTTTTCAGCCTATCATCAGGCCCCAAGGTGTGGAGTATAAATTTTTGAATTAATGCGCCCCAGCCCCCTTCAAACCGGAAAACTCCTTTCCTGAAGCCTGCACCGCACCGCATCAAAACAATTAATACACAATAATATTATCTAGTTGCATGACACACAAAAGGTACAAAATTCTGAACCACGCCCCCCCAGAACAGGGTATCAGGCGTTCTCCTGGTAAAAATTCTCTTACTGCGACGAAAGTTGGCAAACCCAAAGACATCACTGCAACTAAATGTATTAATTAATAAAAATGAAATAGCACATTTTCACACCAATTTTGGCACGCCTCCTGCTATAAACAGATTACCTTCTTACTTTTGCGACTAAAAATTTCAGCGGTTCAAGGGTGGCTCCTTGGACCGCTTAGTCGTTTATGGGGGAAAATCATTCTTCCATAAAACGTACACAGCAGACAGATAGCATCTGCCCTTTACGTCTCAAAATATGTCCTAATTATTTTTTTACGACGTAACCAATCGCAATACTGCAGCAACACCTCAACATCAGAGACTCGAAACACATCTTCTGAAAAATATCCCTTGACTTATCTCAGCCGACAGGAGAGCTTCACGGCTCACATACCAGCGGCACCCGTGGAGGCGCGGTCCGAATGTTGACCAGCGCTGGTTTGAATCAACAGGAATATCAAGGAGCAGCCTACGCACTGATAGAGCTGCCCTTTTTTTTGGCGCACGGGCACCATACCAAATATATTTTTTTTCTCTCAAGGAACTCTCATGTCTAAGAAACTTTATGTCGGCAATCTCCCCTGGTCCGCTACCGAAAACGACGTTCGTGCAGCTTTTGAAGCTTACGGCAACGTCACTTCCGTAAATCTGGTAGAAGACCGCGAAACCGGCCGCGCACGTGGCTTCGGCTTCGTAGAAATGGATGACGCCGGCGCAGCTGAAGCCATCCACAATCTTGATGGCCGCGAGTTCGGCGGACGTAACCTTAAGGTTAACGAAGCCAAGCCCCGCGAACAGCGCAGCCGCTGGTAGTTTTCCCTCGCGGAATCCGCATCGGTTACGGGCGCCCGTCTCTTTTGCGAGGCGGGCGCTTTTCTTTTCCCCGAACCCACACCGAATAGGAGCCCTTCAGTGCCGCCTCGCAACTACAAGTTTGAAAAACGTCAGAAGGATCTGGCAAAAAGTAAAAAGAAAGAAGAAAAGCTCCAGAAAAAGCTCATGAAAAAGCATAGCGGCGAATCGTCAAATGAAATGGATACAGAGAACAACGCACAGGAAATGAATGACATGCCGGGAGACGCCCTCCATGCGGACTCCCGCGAATCAGACGATACGACCGATAGCAGAAATGACTAAACTCTCCATGGCGGGGATGAACAGGAAGGCTCTTCTCACCCTCTGCGCTCAGTAGAGCACGGGCAACGCTCACCCGAGCGCTTCTTCCACACTCCGACAATCCCGCCAACGGCAAAGTGCCGGACTGCATATGCAGTCCGGCACTTTGCCGTTTAAACCGCCTCATCAGGATGAGTTCCATCCCCAGTATAAATTTTTTAATCAAAGTCCGTTTGTCGCGCCATGTGCAGTCAGGCCAGCCTCTGCATCCTCGAACACAGGAAACCAAGACAAATAAACACTGCTATTTCAATATATTATTCTTCCACCGAGAAATACAAAAATCTAAACTCACGTCTTGCTACCTGCGCTTTTCCCGCCCTGTGGGCAAAGATTTTGTACTTTACACAGGACGTCCACTCCTCCCGCAGCAACGCACAACGCACTGTTATCATTCAATATAGCACAAACAACAGTCGACAAAGAATTTTTGGCACACCTCCTGCTATAAACAAATTACCTTCTTTCTTTTGCGACTAAAAATTTCAGCGGTTCAAGGGTGGCTCCTTGGACCGCTTAGTCGTTTCTGGGGGCAGCGCGCATAACCGGCACGTTGCCTCTTTTGTTTGCAGAACAAGAAAAGGCCGCCCCGAAGGGCGGCCCTGAACAGCTCGTATCAATTCCGTGCCGTTAATGGCAGGCAATACTACTGAGGCTTCTTGTAATACTGCATGGCCTCCGGAATAAGCTCCTTGATGGCCTCTATGCGATTTTCCGAAGCGGGGTGGGTAGAAAGAAACTCCGGCGGCTTGTTCCCCGGCTGCTGGGCAAAGGCCCTCCAGAATTCCAGCGCGGCGTGGGGGTCATATCCGGCCTTGGCCATGAGTATAAGGCCCACCCGGTCAGCCTCATATTCCTGAACGCGCGAGAAGGGCAGAATGACGCCCACATTCACGCCCACGCCGAAGGCTGCGCCCATGGCGGCTCTGGTGGCGGGCGACAGGTCCTGGCCGGAAAGCGCAATCATGCCCACGGCAGCGCCCGTCTGGGCCGCCAGCGCCGTGGAGACTCGCTCCGCCCCGTGGCGGGCGATGGCATGCCCGATCTCGTGCCCCATAACAGCGGCGAGCTCGGCATCATTCTTAATGTACTTGAAAATGCCGGTATACACGAAGACCTTGCCTCCGGGCAGACAGAAGGCATTGGGCATATCATCCTTGAGGATGGTGTTGAACTCCCACTGAAAATCATCACGCCCTGCACTCGCAGCAATGTTCTTGCCCACGCGGGTCACGGCCTTGGAGTTCTCGCTTGTCGTGTCGCGCTTTTCGGTTTTCAGCACGTCATTGGCGGTTTTCTTTCCCAAGGCCAGTTCTTCCTGCTGTGAAATAATCATCAGCTGGTTTCGGCCCGTATAGGGTGCTTTGGCGCATGCGGAAAGAAACAACGCACAGGCAAGGCAACCACAGAGAATTACTACTTTTCTCATTGCATATTTTCCTGTTATAGCTAACGACCGCGTAGAGGAAAACCGTTCGGGACCAGGGAAAACCTCACTTGACGCCATTGGCATTTGTCGTATTTTCCCCTACCTGAAACGGAACGGCACGCGGAGCCTGCTTCCGCAAGGCTTCATATTATAATGACCACTCCGGCCCGGAAAGCAACACTCGCCTCCCGGAACGATACCCAATCATTCCGGCGCGACTGTATGCGAGCCTCCGGGAAACATCAACGGACGATAGGATTTTTCATGGGCAAAGACCTGATTATCGTGGAATCACCGGCCAAGGTGAAAACCATCAAGAAATTCCTCGGGCGCAACTATATGGTGCACGCAAGCGTGGGCCACGTACGCGATCTGCCCACCAAGGACCTTGGCGTGGATGAAGCAAAGGACTTCAAGCCCAAGTATCAGGTCATACAGGGCAAGCAGAAGGTCGTGAACGCCCTGCGCGATGCCGCAGCCGGTGCGGACAATGTCTATCTCGCACCCGACCCCGACCGCGAGGGAGAGGCCATTGCATGGCACGTGGCCGAGCTGATCAAGAAGGAAAACCAGAACATCAGCCGCATCCAGTTCAACGAAATTACCGCCCGCGCCGTGCGCGAAGCGCTGGAACACCCGCGCCCGCTGAACGAGAATCTCTTCGACGCCCAGCAGGCCCGACGCATTCTGGACCGCCTTGTGGGCTACAAGCTTTCCCCCCTGCTCTGGAAGAAGGTAAAGCGCGGCATCTCCGCCGGACGCGTGCAGTCCGTGGCCCTGCGCCTTATCGTGGACCGCGAGGCCGAGCGCCACGCCTTCACTCCCGAAGAGTACTGGACCCTGCGCGTGGAGCTGTCCGGCGCCACCCCGCCCCCCTTCCGTGCAGAGCTGCACAAGGTGGACGGCAAGAAGCCCGTGGTGGGTGACGGCGACACCGCCGCCGCCATTGAGACCGCCGTCAAGGAAGCGCAGTTCACCGTGGAAAAGGTGGAAGAGAAAAAGCGCCAGCGCCAGCCGCTGCCGCCCTTCATCACCTCCACCCTGCAGCAGCTCGCCAGCCAGCGGCTGGGCTATTCCGCCAAGCGCACCATGTCCATTGCCCAACGCCTCTATGAAGGCGTGGAACTGGGCGAGCAGGGCACCGTGGCGCTCATCACCTATATGCGTACCGACTCCGTACGCATTGCGGACGAGGCGCAGCAGGCCGCGCTTTCCCTCATCGGCGACATGTACGGCAAGGAATACCTGCCGGAAAAGCCCCGCTTCTACAAAACCAAGTCCGCCGCACAGGACGCGCATGAAGCCATCCGCCCCGTCGATGTGACCCTGACGCCGGATATGGTGCAGAACCTGCTCCCCCGCGAGCAGCACAGCCTGTACCGGCTCATCTGGCAACGCTTTGTGGCCTCGCAGATGGCCTCTGCCGAATTCCACGACACCACCGTGACCGTGACTGCCGCCAACACCCACTGGCGCGCCAAGGGCGAGCGCATGCTCTTCCCCGGCTTCCTTGCGGTTTCCCCGCAGAAGGGTACGGAAAGCGAAGAGCTGCCCAAGCTGGAAGAAGGGCAAGTCGTCACCCTGACCAATTTCGAGAAGGAACAGAAGTTCACCCAGCCGCCTCCGCGCTACACGGAAGCCTCGCTAGTGCGTGAGCTGGAAGAAAAAGGCATCGGCCGTCCTTCCACCTACGCGTCCATCATCTCCACGCTCATCGACCGCGACTACACCTCGCTGGTGGACAAGCACTTCGTGCCCACCGACCTTGGCCGCGTGGTCTGCGAAAAGCTCAGCAGGCACTTTGTCACCCTCATGGACGTGGGCTTCACCGCGCAGATGGAAGACGCCCTCGACAAGGTGGCGGAAGGCGAACAGAACTGGGTGGACCTGCTCAAGGACTTCGTGCAGGACTTCGACCCCACGCTTGAAAAGGCGTCTTCTGAGATGGAAGCCGTGAAACAGGGTCTGACCACCGAAGTGAACTGCTCCGAGTGCGGTAAGCCCATGATCATCAAGTTCGGCAAGGCGGGTACCTTCCTTGCCTGTTCCGGCTACCCCGAGTGCAAGAACACCACGAACTTCACCCGCGATGAAGACGGCAACATCCAGATTGTGGAACGCCCGCAGGAAGAGCCCGAAAAGGCGGGCACCTGCCCCGAGTGCGGCAAAGACCTGGTTGTGAAGAAGGCCCGCACCGGCAGCCGGTTCATTGCCTGCTCCGGCTATCCGGACTGCAAGCACACCGAGCCGTTCTCCACGGGCGTGAAATGCCCCCGCTGCGAAACCGGCATGCTGGTGGAAAAAAGCTCCAAGCGCGGCAAGGTGTTCTACTCCTGCAACCAGTACCCCAAGTGCGACTACGCCCTCTGGGACTGGCCCGTGGCCGAACCCTGCCCGCAGTGCGATTCCAAGGTGCTGACCATCAAGACCACCAAGGCGCGCGGCAAGCACATTGCCTGCCCTGAAAAGAGCTGCCGTTACACCCGCTCGCTCGAAGGCGGCGATTCCGGCGACGAGAGCGGCGAAGAATAGCCCCCGCCGGATCCGGCACCATCCTGACAATTAACCGCCGCGGCGCAATGCACCGCGGCGGTTTTGTATTCCAGCCCCATTCCGCCTATTCCTTCCGGCCCGTCAAATCCGGTTCCCCACCTCTTCCGGTCATCGCACAACGGAACTCACCTGCATTCAGCTCACCCCGGCCTTGCCAAAAAACTGTAATATAGACTATGTGATAACATCTTAGTTCAGCCTCGCAAGGAGAGACACATGCAGTTCAGACAGACAGTTACCCGCATTACGGCCGGCATCGCATCGGTCCTGTGCCTTGTTCTTATGGCCGCCTGCGCCATGGCAGGCAGCCCCCAGCGCACGGTGCTGAAGGTGGTGCCCTATCCCGACATTCCCGGCAGCTTCGACAGCATGCTCGCCATCGTGGAAAAGGGCTTTGAGAAGAAGAATCCGGACATAGACCTCGTGCTCGTGCCCGCATCGGTGCACAACGTGTATGAGCTGCCCTTCCTGCGGGAGGTGCTGACCAATTCCACCGAGCAGGGCGGCGCGCACATCGTGGAAACGGACACCATCATGATGGGCGACCTCGCGCTGGAGGGCATTATCCGTCCCCAGACCTTCACCAGTGAAGACTGGCATCCGCTCATCGTGAAGGGCACCACGGTCAATGGCGTGCGCTACGGTGTGCCCCACTGGCTGTGCGGCAACTTTCTCATCTCCCGCGACCAGTTTCTCACCCAGTCGCAGGGCGTGAAGGACCTGAACAACCGCATCCGCACCATCAAGCCCAAGGGCCCGTGGCTTGCGGGCAACTATGCGGGCACCTCCTATCTGGTGCTGTACTACACGCAGGCGTGGGGCGAAGACCGTCCCCGCTACAACGACCTGCTGCCCGCCATTACCGGCTCTGTTGTCCCGTCCTCCGCCCGCAACGTGGCCGCTGCCTCCAACCTGTGCATTGAAGACGGCAAGAACCCCTGCGTGGACGGCACCTATTACAACGACTTCACGCCCATTTTCGAGCGCACGGTAAAGGGCGATTACGCAGCCCTGCAGGGCTTTTCCGAAAGCATGTGGTACATGATGCAGTACGGGGCCAAGCCGGAGGAATGGCACATATCGCCCCTGCCCATTGGCGACACCACCCGCAATGTGATTCTGGGCGACGCCTACATCGCCCGTAAGGATCTGGACCCCGCCACCGCCACGGCTGCCGAGAAATTCTACAGCTACATGATGGAGGATGCCACGTATCAGGCCATCATCTTCTCCGGCGGCCAGCCCGGCCAGAAGGTACCGCGCTATCTGGCCCCTGCACGCCTGAACATATTCTCGCTGCCGGACTTGAAGAACGACGTGTATTACCAGCGCGTGTTCGCAGCCATGACCTCGACGGGGGGCACCAACTACCCCAACCTGTACGTGCCGGACAACCGCGACCGCATATACGAGCAGGTCATGCCCTACCTGAACGGCGCAAAGACGAAGGGTCCCCGCAGGAGCATGATGCAGCACCACATGAAGCGTACGAACCAGAAAACAAAATAACGGTTCCGGCTCTGTAATCGGCGTATTCCGGCATAAGCGGCAGGCTCCGCAAGGGCGGAGCATCATCCGGCCATCATCCCGCCAACAGGGAATTCCTGTTTCCGGGGTATGAGTTGCAGCTTTCCGTAAAAAGTTGCAATGTGTCGCGTCTGTCTTCCCGTGTGGATAAATCGGACGGCAGGCATTGCAAGGAGAGCCCATGAACGAAGCCGAAATGAACAAAGAACAGGAAGCCGTTAAACAGAACGTCCAGAAGCGGCTTAAACGCATAGAAGGTCAGATTCGCGGCATTCAGCGCATGATCGAAGATGGCAAGGAGTGCGAGGACATCCTCGTGCAGGTCCGTGCCGCCCGTTCTGCGCTGCAGTCCGCCAGCAAGCTGATTCTGCGCCGCTACATTCTGCGCTGCCATATAGACGCCCTGCGCGATGCATCCGAAGGTCGCAAAGACCCCATCGAGAAGGTCATCGACGTGCTGGCGCAGTATGTGGATGATTAGTTGGAGTGGATGCCGGACTACGGCGATTGGTAAGATGACAAACGGCCCGCAGCAAATACTGCGGGCCGTTTTTGTTTGGGATTGTAGATAGTTCACCTTGAATTCGTTGACAGATACAGACCCACACGAATACCCTCTTGATGAATAAAGTGCCTACTCACGAATAGCAGCCGATACCCGCTTATTTTCTGCGATGCCGCATACCGGCCAACAGGAGGGAGAGCCGTATGGATATAGTACCGTTTGTCTGGAGCGCCCTTGCAGGAGGCATTGCCTACGATGCCGTGAAAGCCTGCCTTGGCAAAACAGCGGAGCGCCTGATCGCCTTTGTGCGAGATGACGAGAAAACCCGCTTTGAAGACTCCCTGCTCGCCGTTCTGGAAAGCAACGACACAATCAGACAGCAGTTGGAAGCGCTGCAGGCGGGAACCCCAACCGTCAACATAACCACGGGGAACATCACCCATAACGGCTCTGGCAACATAAACGTTGCCAATACGATTACGGTGAAGAAATGAGTTCTCTGCCTATAGACAACCCGAGCGTCAACCATTCGGGAAGTGGTGACATAAACCTCGCCAACAACATATACATCACCAACATCATTGATAAATCAGCTGAGCATGCAGAGTTGCGCAGGCGGGTTGAGGAAGCTCACATCCCTTATGACAAGGCCGTAG
The DNA here is from genome assembly GCF_026230175.1 of Desulfovibrio mangrovi. Taxonomy (NCBI): domain Bacteria; kingdom Pseudomonadati; phylum Thermodesulfobacteriota; class Desulfovibrionia; order Desulfovibrionales; family Desulfovibrionaceae; genus Desulfovibrio; species Desulfovibrio mangrovi. The sequence goes on along the minus strand of NZ_CP104208.1, from coordinate 3,131,256 downwards.
CCCGTGCTAAGCAGTACCCTGAGGATCCTAGCTTTCTGGATGATGTATCCACCTCTCTAAAACAATTACAGGAAGCAGAACAAGAGATTAAAGAGTTTGAGCGCGGCGTCTGCAATCTCGCCAAAGAGATTGAGCGTATCAACATAGATACGGAGCGCTACCGTAAGGCAAAAGCCTACTTCGAGAATGGCGACTTCGATGCGGCCAGAAAGGCGCTGGACGATGCAGGCATGAAGGCAGAACAGGCTGCCATGCTGGAACGCATAGGGGCACTGGACAAACAAAGGCAGCAGCTAACAGAGCAGATTGAGAACAATGCCGAAGAATTCATGCTGAAGGCTGCGCTCACCGCCATTGATTTCGACTTGGGAACTCAACGCATTCAGCTAGCAATGGAAGCCTTTGAGAATGCGTTGCGAAGCTCCGTTCTACCGGAGAAAGCCGCTAATCGGCATTTCAACTACGCTTACTTCCTTCAGAAACACAACCAATTCGCCCCTGCGACCTTGCATTACAACGAAGCTCTGCAAAACTACCGCACTCTCGCTAGCAATAATCCGGAGGCCTTCCTGCCTGATGTGGCTGCTACGATCAACAACCTGGGAGAACTGCACCACAGAGAAAACCGCATGCAGGAAGCAAGAGACGCATATAACGAAGCTCTGCAAAAATACCATACCCTCGCTAGCAATAATCCGGAGGCCTTCTTGCCTGACGTAGCTAGGACGCTCAATAATCTTGGCAACTTGCACTCTGACGAAAACCGCATGCAGGAGGCAAGAGAAGTATACGAGGAAGCGCTGCAAGCACATCGCTCGCTAGCTAGCAAAAATCCGGAGACATTCCTGCCTGACGTAGCCATGACACTCAACAATCTGGGCGTACTGCATCGCAACGAAAACCGCATGCAGGAGGCAAGAGACGCATACGAGGAAGCACTGCAAATCAGACGCACTCTCGCTAGCAAAAATCCCGAGGCATTCCTGCCTGACGTGGCCCTGACACTCAACAATCTTGGCATACTGCACCGCAACGAAAACCGTATGCAGGAGGCAAGAGACGCATACGAGGAAGCACTACAAATCAGACGCACTCTCGCTAGCAAAAATCCCGAGGCATTCCTGCCTGACGTGGCCCTGACGCTCAACAATCTTGGCGTACTGCACTGGAACGAAAAACGCATGCAGGAGGCAAGAGACGCATACGAGGAAGCACTACAAATCAGACGCACTCTCGCTAGCAAAAATCCGGAGACATTCCTGCCTGACGTAGCCCTGACACTCAACAATCTGGGCGTACTGCACTGGAACGAAAAACGCATTCAGGAGGCAAGAGACGCATACGAGGAAGCGCTGCAAATCAGACGCACTCTCGCTAGCAGAAATCCGGAGGTCTTTCTGCCTGATGTGGCCACGACACTTAACAACATTGGGTACCTGAACCAAGTTGAGGGCCGCAAAACAGATGCACGTTCCTGCTATGAAGAAGCTCTGAAAATTTTCCAAGAGTTCAAAAGGAAGAGCCCTGCCCGATTTGCAACAAATGTAGAGATAGTGCAGAACAACCTTGCCCGCCTCGACCAATAGCTTTTCAAGCCACGTACACTAAAAAAGCCTCGCCGACTGGCGAGGCTTTTCTTCTTATCTTTCTCAATTCAACCCAAAACCAACAACCCTACTTCTCCGACCACAATGCCCTCTTCCCCTTCACTCGCAATCTGCCCAGCGGCAGGCCGCGGAAGTAGAGGCCCAGTTCCTTTTCGGTGGTCTCCACGTTCAGGCTCTGGCCGGTGAGCAGGGCCAGAATGGGGGCGGGTTCGTCCATGTTTATGCCGTTGGTCTGATCATATTCCGGCATGAGGGTGCGCAGGCGGGGAGAGGGGCGCACTTCACCCGCAGCCACCTTGCCGAGGGGGAAACCGCGCCAGCGGAACTGCTTGGGGAAATGGTCCAGCGCGAACTGTTGCAGGAAGATGGCCTGCTCGTTCACCACGGCAATCTCGCCTTCTGGCAGCAGGTCGGGGTCCACGCCGGTCATGGTCAGATGATGGCGGGGCAGAATGTCGGCGGCAAGGCCGACATCGCAGTGCGGGTTATCATCGGGCACGGGGGCATCCAGAGGCTTGCGGAAGGCCGCGATGTAGAAGCCTTGTGCGCCGGATGCTTCGGGGTCCACACGCAGGGTGCCTTCGCAGCCCGCAAGATAGGGCTCCTCAAAGGTGAAGCCCGCAAAGGGGGTAATGGGGTCCACTTCCAGGCCCAAGGTTTCCTTTGCCCACAGCACCTGCTCCTCGTTTTCCTGCACGTTGGTGGTGCAGGTGGAAAAGACCACACGGCCACCGGGGACCAACAGGCGTTCCGCCTCTTCCAGCAACTTGCGCTGAATGCCCACAAGGGGTTTCACCTTGTCGCCCTGCCACAGCTTGAGCACGTCGGGGTGACGTTCCACGGTGCCCCAGCCGCTGCACGGGGGGTCCAGCTGAATCTGCTGCCACATGCAGGAAGGCAGAGGCAGGGCTTCGCCGCCGTAAGAACAGGTGGCGGAGTGCAGCAGGTTCAGGGTGAACAGGTTCTGGCGCAGGGTGGCAAGACGGGAATGGTTGGGCTCGTTGCCCATGACAAAGCCATCCGGCCCCACAAGCTGGCCCAGAAAGCCGGTCTTGCTGCCGGGGCTGGCGCACATGTCCAGCACGGAGCTGCCTGCGGCAGGGTTAAGCGCCAACGGCGGCAACATGGAAGAGCGGTCCTGAATGTAGATAAGCCCGAAAAAGGCGGCAAGACTGGAACCGAGCGGGCGCGGCTCTATCGTGAGCCTACGGCACCATTCCGAAAAAGGTTCGGGTTCAAAGTCATAGCCCTGCGCCCTGAGCAGTTCCTCAACGAGCGGACGGTGTTCCGGCTTGCACACAAGCCTGAAGGATCGGGCGGAAGACTGCGGGGCAGCCTGCTCGGCATTGTCGGTCCGCTTACGGCTCCGGACGGGTGATGCGGCATTCTTTCTGGTCACGAAGCGGACTCCGGTCATAAAAACTTGTAAAAAAATGTTCCCAACGGCCTCGCGGCTCTACCTCATGGTTGCCTGAACGGGCAAGAGGTATTATGGATGAGCGACTGTAAGCGATCACCCCGGCTATCAAAGCCGTTTTATGAATTTTTTTCAAGGAGACAGTATGCGTCTTTCCGTGCGTACGGCATTCCTGACCTGCCTGCTGCTCGTAGCAGGTGCTCTTTCCGCCTTTGCGGAGACCGCGAAAACCTTTGCGGTTCTCCCCTTTCAGGTGAACGGCCCCGTTGCCTACAAGCATCTTGAACAGGCCATTCCCCAGATGCTGACTTCCCGTCTGTACTGGAAGGATAATTTCGTGGCCGTGGACAAGTCCGCCTACGCCGGCGTTGCCACGCCCTCTTCCCAGTCTCAGGCACAAGCCGCGCTGCAGAAGATCGGCGTTGATTACCTTGTATACGGCTCCACCACCATCATCGGCGATGAAAGCTCCATCGACGTACAGGTTGTGGGCAAAGACGGCTCCAACTGGCCCCGTTCCGCCACCAGCAAGGTGGATCAGATGATCCCCACGCTGAAGAACCTTGCCGAAGCCATCAACAGCGAAGTGTTCAAGCGCGAAGAAGCTCCGGTTGCCGATGCGGCTCAGCCCAAGATGGTGAACCAGATGAACCCCGCCATCCAGCAGAACCAGCTTACCGCCAACCAGCAGGTATACCTGAACCCGCAGTTCCGCTACGCCGGTGAAACCGAGGAAGGCAGCCGCCTGCGCTCCAATGCCCTGAAAATTGCCGCGCACGCCATGGTGATCGAGGATCTGGATGGCGACGGCAAGAACGAAGTGCTGTTGCTTACCGAACGCGAAGTGGGTGCCTACAGCTTTGACGGCGCGCGCCTGACCCCCCTCGCCACGTTTGAATCGGCCGCACGCCTGACGCTTATCTCCATGCGCGCTGCCGACCTGAACCGCGACGGCATCATGGAAATCGTCATCAGCGCCGTGGACACCCAACAGGCTCCGCAGTCCATGATTCTGAACTACCAGAACGGCAAATTCTCCGTTCAAAGCGATAAGATCAGATACCTGCTCTCCATCGCCAAGTTCCCGCCGGACTTCATGCCCGTGCTGCTCGGCCAGCGCCTTTCCAACGGCAACAACATGTGGCGCGAACCGATCTATGAAATGGTGAAAACCGGCGGCGGCTGGGACAAGGGTCGCAAGATCGACCTGCCGGACGGCGCCAACCTGTTCAACTTTGTCTGGTTGCCCGCAAGCAATACCGAAGACCCCAAGTTCATCCTGCTTGAGGCCGACAGCGAACACCTGCGCGTCTACTCCGAAAAGTTCGCCCGTCTTGCGGAAACCGATGACGGCTACTCCGGCGCGTCCATCGGTCTGGAACAGAACCAGTCCATGCGAAACATGGGCAAGGATACCCTGCTCATTCCGTCCAAGTACTTCATTCCCCTGCCCATGATTCCCGCCGACTTCGACAACGACGGCCGCTGGGAACTGCTGGTCAACAAGCCCGTATCTGTAGCTGCCCAGTTCTTTGACCGCTACCGCTTCTTCCCGCAGGGCGAAATCCACTCCCTGTACTGGGACGGCGTCGGCCTCGGCCTGCAATGGAAGACCCGCCGCATCAAGGGCAGCGTTGTCGCCTTTGACGTCAAGGACGTGAACAACGACGGCATCCGCGACCTTGTGGTCTGCATCAACACCCACCCCGGCAATACCGGTATGGGAGATCGCAAGACCATGCTGCTCGCCTACCCGCTCGACATGAGCCAGAACGACCCCTCCGCCGAAACCCACAAGGACTTCAAGCAGGAATAGTCGTCACGCATAGTGTCCTTTCAAGCCCGGTGGACATGTTTCACCGGGCTTTTTTTACCCGCTACGCCCGATACGGAGAAACGCATGAGCGGAGTGCAGCACATTACGGTAACCCCTGAAGAATCCGGCCAGAAGCTTCTGCAGTTTCTGCAGCGCAGGCTGGGCAAAGACGTTCCCAAGGCTGCCGTCATGCGTTGGATCCGCACAGGGCAGGTACGTGTAAACAAAGGGCGCGCAAAGCCTTTCGACAGAATCGCCGAGGGGGATGTGGTGCGCGTTCCCCCCTTCCATTCCGAAGAGCCCGAAGCTGCCCCCGTTACAAACGCAGACCCGCATTCAGACATGAGACCAGGCCCGACATCCGCGCCCGGAACGCCGTCTCCGGACCATGCAGCGCGGCTGGAGCAGGCAGGACTGTCTGTCGCCGCGCAGGCGGAAGGTCTGCTGGTACTCCACAAGCCTGCCGGTCTTCCCGTGCAGCCGGGCACCGGACATGCCGATGCCGTCACCTCGCGCCTTGCCCGCTGCTTTGCCGACGCGCCCTTCATGCCGACACCGGCCCACCGCCTGGACAAGGACACCTCGGGCCTGCTGCTGGTTGCCACCAGCTATGCACGCCTGCAATCGTTGCATGCCCTGTTCCGCAACGAACACGCCATCGGGAAGTTCTATCTTGCATGGGTACAGGGAGATTGGCCTGAAAAAACCCCTGTCACACTGAAGGACACCCTCGGCAAACGCGACACCGCCAAGGGCGAACGGGTGCTCCGCCTGTCCCCGGATCAAGGGAATACTACGGGGGGAGACGATGGCCCTTCCGCACAGGCTTCCTGCACGGTCACACCCGTCCTGCGCAGAGGCAACGCCACCCTGCTTGCTGTCCGCCTGCACACGGGCAGAACCCATCAGATTCGCGTCCAGCTTGCAGGCCGGGGCTTTCCCATTCTGGGCGACCGCAAGTACGGCGGTCCGGCCTGTGCCCAAGGCATGCTGCTGCACGCATGGCGCATTGTGCTGCCTGCCCCCGCGGACTCGCCTGCTTCGGGGAACGAGACGCTGACCTTTACCTGCCTGCCGGACTGGAAGTCGCCGTTCGACGTTCCGCCTGCCCCCCTCGCGCCATCCGATCTCTGATCCCCGCCTCCCTGCCAAACGCGGCAGCCCTCCCGCCCTTCACCCCCCGCCCTCGCCCCATGGCGAACGATCTTCACAGTATTGTTGACCTGCTTGGCAAGTGTTGCTACCTTCCACTATAGTAAGCCCTGTACTGTTGCCTTTTTTTGCAAGGATTTAGATCGTCCCATGCCCAGTTTCCGTCATTGCCTGCTTCTTCTGATACTATGCCTGCTGCCTCTGCAGTCCGGCTGCGTTGTCACCGCCGTCGGGCTCGCTGCCGCCGGTGTCGCCACTGCCAAACAGTCCATGGAGGACGTGGTGGAACGCTCCTATCCACAGCCGTACTGGTGCGTATACAAGGCGACCCATGCGGCAATGCAGGAACTGGCCATACACATAGAAAAGGTTGAACAGGACGAAAAAGGCGATACCATTCAGGGCAAAACCGCGGAATATCCCGTTAGCATCGAAGTGTCCCACGTCACGGACAGCGTCACCAAGGTACGCATAGACGCCGGCAAGAACATCTTCCAGCAGGATCAGGCTACGGCAACCGCTGTTGCAGACGCCATCCACGACATCATAGACCGCAACCTTCAGGCCGGTCTGGTCATTCCCCCGCCTCTCCCCTGCACGGCTGTCAGCAGTGCAAAACAGGCAGAGCCCTGCACCGATCGCGCTGACGATGCAAAGGACAACTCGCTGATCTTCTCCAAGAACTGATCGCAACTGCGGCAACCCGCTGCCGCAGACCATGTCCGGCCCCGATGCCATTTTCCCATCTCTTTTCGGGCGGAAGAGCCCAATTGCCCATTCATGTCGCGCGCGCTTTATGATAGAATGAGGCAGTTCCACGCGTGGTGAATCACCGTTGGCTCCGGCGCATGCTCTCCCTGTTTTCTTCCGAACCCTGTAGCCCTTCGGCCCATACATGACCTCAACGCCTTCAGACCGCCCGCTGCGCTTCATTCATGCGGCTGACCTGCATCTCGACGCCGCCTTCAAGGGTATCGCTTCCGATGCCCCCGCTTCGGTGCGCACTGCTCTGCAGCGAGCCACGTTTACCGCCTTTCAAAGACTTGTGACACTCGGCTGCAGACTCAAGCCTGACGCCATCATACTGGCAGGCGACATCTACAACCATGAAGACGGTAGCCTCAAGGCACAGCTGGCGCTCAGAGACGGCTGCCTGCGTCTGCAGGATGCCGGAGTGCGGGTGTTCATCGCCCACGGCAACCATGATCCCTACCCCACCCGCGCCGCCTCCATCACCCTGCCGGACAACGTCTCCGTATTCGGCACCGAGGCTCCGGACCTCGTTGAACTCACCCGCAACGGGGAACTGCTGGCAGTGGTGCATGGCATCAGCCATGCCTCGCCGCGCGAACGCAAATCCCTCGCCCGCAAGTTCAAACGCTCCCTGCACGACGCCGTACAGATAGGTGTGCTGCACTGCACCCTCGACACAGTGGCGGCATCAGATATTTACGCACCCGCGACCCTCAGCGATCTTTCTGCAACCGGTCTGGATTACTGGGCTCTCGGACACATCCACGAACCGCAGGTCGTCAGCCAAAACCCGCATGCAGTATACCCCGGCAGCCCGCAGGGACTGCATATCAACGAGCAGGGCCTGCACGGCTGCATGATCGCGGAGGCATCGCTTTCAGACCGGGACCACAGTCTGAACGTGCGCCTGTTCCCCCTGTCTCCTGTACTCTGGAAAAAGGTGGAGGTGGATATCTCCGGCCACGAAACGGCGGAACAGCTGGATGACGCCCTGTTCTCGGCCGCAGACCAAAGTCTGGCGGAAGAACTGGAAGCCTGCGAGGCTGGCGGAAGCGTCTGGGGCATCACGCCCGATGCTCCCGAAGGCCTCATTCTGCGCATCACCCTCACCGGACGCGGCCCACTCGACCACCTGCTGCGCGCACAGGGAACGCTTGCCGATCTGCTGGAACGGCTCCGCGACACGCTCGCCGTGCAGACGCCCTTCATCTGGGTCAAGGATATCGAACTCGCCTGTCGGCCTGACGTGGACATGGATGCCCAGCGGCGTCGCCCCGACCTGCTGGGCGAAGCCCTGCGCACAGCCCAGTCCCTGCGCGGACAGGGAGGTGACTCCGCCCTTGCGACCCATTTTACCGAAGCCCTCTCCGCCATGTTCGACAAGCCGAGGCTGCGCAAGGCCATTGATCCGCCGGACGCAGACGAGCTTGCCCGCCTGCTCGATGAGGCAGAGCTGCTGTGCATGGACCTGCTGGAGGCCGACCAATGATCATCCGCAATTTCACCATGGACGGCTTCGGCATTTTCGCGGAACAGAGCGTTAACGGCCTGCCGGACGGTATCTCCATCTTCCTCGGCAACAATGAGGCAGGCAAGACAACCTGCCTGCGTTTCTTCCGCCACATCCTGTTCGGGTTTCCCACCCCCAGCCACAAGGAATTCACTCCTGCGCTGCGAGGGGGCACACCGGGCGGCAGCCTGCTGCTGCACACCGGTGCGCACGGCCTGCTGCGCATGGAACGCAGACCCGGCGTACGGGGCGGTCCCGTTTCCCTGCAGACCGAATCCGGCACTCCGCTTGAGGCAGCCATACTGGAAACCCTGCTTGGCGGCGTCACCAAGGAAGTTTACGAAGCCGTCTACGGTTTTTCCCTTTCTGAACTGCAGGAGCTGGCCTCCCTGAACGGCGAAAAAGTGCGCCACGCCCTCTATGGCGCGAGCTTCGGTGCGGCCACGAAACCTGTAGGACAGGTGCTCAAATCCCTTGATGCCGCCATGGACGCCCTCTACAAATCCAGCGGGCAAAAGCCCCTGTTGAACCGCAAGCTTGCGGAACTGGATGATGTCCTGCGCCAGCTCAAGGAAAGCGACAATGCCGTGCTGGCATACGAGCAGACCACTGCGCAACGCGAAGCCATGACAGCCGAACTGGAGGCATTGCAGAGCCAGCAGACGGAGCGCCTTGCCGAGCGCGCGGCACTTGAACGCCGCTTGTCCCTCTGGGAGCAGGCCGAACGCCTGCAGCAATTGCGGATGCGCCTCGCCTCCATCTCGCCAGCTATCGACAACTTTCCGACCGAGGGCATTGCCCGCCTGGACCGCCTGCGTGATGCATTGGCAGAACGCCACGAGGACCTGCAGGGTATTTCCGCCAAGCTTCAGCGGCTGCAGGAACGCCAGCGGCACCTGAATCTGCCCGCCCATCTGGCCATTCTGAAGCTGCAGCACGGCATTACCGGTCTTGCGGAAGAAAAGGCCCAGTACCGGTCACGTATCGATCAGTTGCGAACCGCAGAGACTGCGCTTGACCACACGCAAAGCGACCTGAACCGCATTCTGGAAGCGCTGGGTAACGAATGGGATACCGGCAGGCTGCGCAACTTTGACCGCTCCCTGTTCACACAGGAACGTATTGAACAGTTCGCCCGCGCCATGCAGCAGGCCGAGGCCGAACTCCTGCACGCCCGCGAACAGCATGAGATCCGGAAACGGGAACTGCAGGAAGCCCTCGCGGGGCGCAAAGATGCTCAGGCCATCATGGAACGCTTTGCCTCACAGGACATGCAGGGCGATCCGGCCTTGATCGAGGAACTGGCCTCCCGCAGGGAGCACGTGCGAAGGCTGCTGGAAGAACTGCCCCGCAAACGGCAGGCATACACCCTTGCCTCGCAGGAGCTGGACAACGACATTGCCAAACTGGTTCCGGACTGGACCCGCGAACGCATCAGCCACCTCGACACATCTTTCACGGCGCGGGAAAGCGTTGCCGCGGCGGGGCGTGCCCTTGCCGATACGGAACGCAGCCTGCACGATGCCACGGTCCTGCATCAGGCAGTGACGGCGCAACTGGAACCTCTGGACGGACGCCTCAGGGAGCGGCAGGCCGAACTGCAGCACAGCAGCGCGCCGACCCGGGAGGAGGCGGGCGCCCGCCGCTCGGCCCTGCGCACCTTGCGCGGCGTGCTGCGACACCATGACGAAGCGGAACGCAGGCTGAACGACCTGCACGCGGCCCGCGCCGGACATGCCAACGCAGGCGGAGCCGCGTTTGTTGGTTATGCCGTCCTGTCCACCCTGTTCCTCGCAGGTTGTTATCTGGGGCTCGTGGCGCTGGACAAGCTGCCTATTCCTGCGCTGCTCGCCGATGTCGCCTTCCCCCTTTCCTACCTTGGCGCTGCCTTGGTTGCCTCTTCACTGCTTGGCGCAGCTCTGCTCAGTCTGCGCTCACGCTCCTCTGCCCGCGGGGCGGAAACAGAAGTGCAACTGGCTATAGTCGAGACAGAACTGCAGGAACTTGCCGAAAAGATACAGGCTCTGTGCCCCGGCGCCGGTATCAGTTCCGGCGCAGTCTCCATTTCTAACGAAGAACTTGAGCGCGCAGAACTTGCCGCTGACGCCATGCGCGATGCGGCTGAGAACCGCGCCCGCCTGCTCCGCTCCATGGAGGAGTTGCGACAGGAGCGGGAACGCCTGCTCCGTCAGGCAGCGGATGCCGCCCGCACTATCGACAAGGCCCGCAACGAGCGCGATCTTGCCAGACAGGCATGGAACGTACGCACCCGCGAGTTGCAGCTCCCCGCCACCACCACGCCGGAAGTGGCCCTTTCCGTCTTCGACAGAGCAGAAGGCATACATGCCCGCATGCAGGCGCTTGACGGCGCAGCACACGAAACCTCGGCCATGCGCCAGACCGTTGAAAGCTATCTGGCCCTTGCCCGCAGGCTGCCTGCCGGCACGCCTGAAGCTGACACTCCCCTGAACGAAGAGGAACTCCTCGCTCAGGCCGACACGGCCATTGAAAACGCACGGCAACTGCGCGAATCCGCCACGGAGCGTGCCCGTGCGGCACAGGTGCTTGCGGAGCGCCATGCACAGGTCGCATGTTGTGAAGAGAGAGTGCAGAACGCCGCCGCCCAAGAAGCTGCCGTCACCGCCACACTCGCCACACAGACCGAAGCATGGCAGACATGGCTGGATTCCCGCGGTCTTGCCCGCACGCTCAGCCCCGCAACGGCCCTTGGCGCCCTGCGCCTTGTAAACGACGGCGTCGCCCTGCTCGACTCGCAGGATCAGCTACAGCATACCCGCACAGCCCTGCAGACCGCCATGAACGCCTACGCCGACATGCAGGACACCCTGCTTGCCGCGGCGCAACAGGCACTGCAACTGCAGCCCCCGCTGACGTCCGAAGGCATCGTGGACCGGCTTGCCGCCACGGATCTTCTTTCGCAGGCCCTTGCAGCGTCCCGCGAGGCCGCAGCCGAACATGCCGCACTGGAACGCGAACTGCCCGAACTGCAAGACCGCCTGCACGCCTGTCAGGAACGCATACGTTCCCTCAACGCAGAGTACCGCGCCCTGCTGGAACATGGCGGTGCACTGGAACCGAATCAGGCTGTTGAGCAGGCCGATGAAGCCGTCTCCGTCCTCCCCACAGCCGAGGAACTGTTCCGCCAGCGCGGCATGGCCCATGCCGCACGCGTGGGCGTGTTGAATGAGTTGACGCCCCTGCAGGTCTCGCTTGAAGCGGCTCTCGCCAGCGGCGCAAGAGACCCGGAGGAAGCCGGAGACCAAACCGTTCCCAGCCGCCAACTGGAACTCTTCCTTGCAGAACCGCTTTCGGACGATGCCAAAGCCCAACTCGCCGCCCGTCTGCAGACGCTGCTCACAACCGTTGCCGAGGACCGGAAGCGGGAGGATGAACTGCGCCAGCAAATCAGCGACAGCAACACCGCTCTCAAAGGCCTTGCCTCGGCAGAACAGGTTTCGGACCTGCGCAACCGCGAAGCCGCCATCAGGGAAGACCTGCGCATCCTGAGCCGTCAGTGGGCACGCCACGCCATGGCGCGCCAGCTCGTGCTCACCGCAAAGCGGACATTTGAACAGCAGCGCCAACCCGCAGTTATCCAGCATGCCAGCAGCTTCTTCCGCACCATAACGGGCGGGACATACAGCGGCCTGCATACCAGCCTTGATGACGATTCCATCCGCGCCATCCGCGAAGGCGGCGAAAGCCGCCTGCCGGAACAGCTCAGCCGGGGCACGCGGGAACAGCTCTTTCTTGCCCTGCGACTCGGGTTCATCCTCAGCCACTCAGCCGGAGGGGAAGCGTTGCCCGTGATCATGGACGACATCCTCGTGAACTTCGATCCCGGCAGAGCCGCGCGCACGGCCGAAGCCCTGTCGCATCTGGCGGAACACAATCAGATACTGTTCTTCACCTGTCATCCTCAGACTGCGGAAACACTGCTGTCCAAGGCACCCTCCGCCGCTCTCTACACCGTGGCGGACGGCACCATAACCAATGATACAGCCTATTCCGGCAGGAGGGTCGTCACGACGTCCTCTCCGGCATAACCTCGCACACGGTTTTCCCGTTCAGGAGTGCTGCAATGCGAACAATCATCATCATGGGCGCGGCAGGAAGAGACTTCCACAACTTCAACGTGCTGTTCAGGAACAATCCGGCATACAAGGTCGCAGCCTTCACAGCCACGCAGATTCCCGACATAGACGGCCGCTGCTACCCCGCCTCCCTTGCGGGCGAAGGCTACCCCGAGGGCATACCGGTTATCGCCGAAGACAGGCTTCCCGGACTGCTGCGCAAGTTCAGGGTGGACACGGCAGTATTCTCCTACAGCGACATTTCGCATGAAACCGTCATGCACCGAGCCTCGCTGGTGAATGCCCATGGGGCCAACTTCATGATGCTGGCACCGGAACAGACCATGCTGTTTTCCTCCAAGCCGGTGATTGCGGTCTGCGCCGTCCGCACGGGCTGCGGCAAGTCGCCCGTCACCCGTCACATCTGCGCACTGCTGCGCAACCGGGGACTCAGGGCCGCCATCATACGGCACCCCATGCCCTACGGCGATCTGGAACGGCAGGCCGTGCAACGTTTTGCCTCTCTTGAAGACATGGACGAGGCCCAATGCACCATTGAGGAACGCGAGGAATACGAACACCACGTGGAACAGGGCTTCACCGTTTTTGCCGGTGTCGACTACGCCCGCATTCTTGCCGCCGCCGAGGCGGAAGCCGACGTCATCGTCTGGGACGGCGGCAACAACGACACCCCCTTCATCAAGCCCACCGTGCACGTGACCGTACTGGATCCGCTGCGTCCGGGGCACGAACACGCCTATCATCCGGGTGAAACCAACCTGCGGCTTGCGGATATCGCCATCATCAACAAGGTGAACTCCGCCCCCCTGCCCGCCATAGCGCAGGTCACCGAGTCCGTGCGCCAGTACGCCCCGCTTGCGGAAATTCTGCTGGCAAAATCCACCGTGACCGTTGAAGCCCCTGAACTGGTGGCGGGCAAACGCGTTCTGCTGGTGGAAGACGGCCCCACACTCACGCACGGGGAAATGGGCTACGGAGCCGCGCAGGTTGCCGCCGAACTCTACGGCGCATCCGGCATTGCCGACCCGCGCCCCGCAGCGGTTGGCAGCATAGCAGAAAGCCTTGCCGCACACCCACACATAGGCAACGCCCTGCCCGCCATAGGCTATTCAGGCAAGCAGCTTGCCGACCTTGAAAAGAGCATCAACGGCACAGACTGCGACAGTGTGCTGCTGGGCACCCCCATACGCCTTGAGCGGCTCATCTCCATCAACAAGCCGCACGTACGCGTCCGGTATACCCATGAAGACCATGGCAACCGCTCGCTGGAGCAGGCCCTGTTCGAACGCCTGCCCCTTCCACCTGAGCAGGAGTGACGCCCGGCCCATTTGCGCAGGCAGACTGCCCCTGTCTGCCCGTTGGTCATGAGCAGGCCGCATTCCTGTCATTCGCTAGCGTCTTGTCTCCCAAAGCCCCTCCGCCTTACGCGCGGCAGGGGCTTTTCCGTATACGGCTCCCCCGCGACGTGGAGCGGACATATCCGCCGCAATATCATTGTACACTGTGCAGGATGCCTTACCTTTACATCAGGTAACTCCACTGTCACACAGGAGGCGATATGACGAGACAGATGTCGTTCACCAAGATCCAGCAGGAGATCACTCCCGCGTTCCGGCAGCGCATGGACCATGCAGAGTCCACAGAAGACATCAAGAAATTCTTTGTACATTCCATGCAGGACCTGTTCTCCAGGGCACTGGAAAGTGATATTCCGGTAGAGTACGAAGAAATCACGCTGGAACCGGAATCCGAACACGGTTTCATGCTGGCGGACTCTCTCATGGGGAGAGATTCCTTTTATCAGACATGGACGCAATCCGACCTGCCCAGCATTGTCGGGTACTTTGCCCAGTATGCTGTAAAACGGTTCCGCCATCTGGAGCGAAATCCCGGAAGCGACTACTTCCACCAGAAGCAACGTTAGCCCCCTGCATCACGACATACACAATGAGGCCCGCCCCAAGAACGGGGCGGGCCTGCTCTTTTCATTTCCGGTCGCCATTTCCTCCAATGCGCAATTTCAGGAAGCATGATTTCCGCCACGTTCTGCCCTGCGGCTGCATAAGGATACCTGCACACCACCAAGGCACTTTTTTGTGCCTTCTTTCTAAAATGACAGTACGTGCTATATTCACGCCGCTCATACGGCACACCTTGCCATTTAATACCAAAACCAGAGGGCAATGCCCGCCATAGAATAAGCGAGGAATCATGATCCAATTCACTGTTAACGAAGAAGCATGCGTACGTTGCGGGGAATGTGTCAGGGACTGCCCCATGGGCGTTATCGCCATGCGGGACGAGATACCCTCCGTCGCGCCGGACAAGGAGTCCATGTGCATCCGGTGTCAGCACTGTCTGGCGGTATGCCCCACTGCAGCCCTGTCCATTCTCGGAAAAAACCCTGAGGACAGCCTGCCCCTCAAGGGCAACATGCCCACAGCGGATCAGATGGAAACCTTGCTCCGCGGCAGGCGCTCCGTGCGCCATTACAAACAGGAAAACGTGGACAAGGCCGTGCTCGACCGGCTGCTGACCGTCGCCAGAACGGCGCCCACCGGCAAAAACAGCCTCAACCTGCATTTCCTGCTGGTCGACGACAAGGACGTGATGCAGGCCATCCGTACCGATGTATATGATGGCATACGTGAACGCATGGCGGGCGAAGGCCTGCCGGAAGGCATGGAGTTCTTCGGCACTGCCGCCAAGCTGTGGGGCCGGGGCGTGGACCTGGTCTTCCGCGGCGCTCCCCACATGCTGTGGGTGACCGCCCCCAAAAACTCCCCCTCTCCGGAAGCCGACCCGCACATTGCCCTGAGCTATTTCGAGCTCATGGCCGCCGCGCTGGGACTCGGCACGGTCTGGTGCGGCTTCGGCAAATGGGTGTTCACAAAAGTGCTCCCGCACATGAAGGCCAAACTTGGGGTGCCGGAAAACCACACGGACGGCTATGTCATGATGTTCGGCACTCCGGACATCAGGTATTACCGCACAGTGCAACGGGATGAGCAGGCAACCAGTATTGTCTCGTACCCTTAAACGGGCTTGGAAAGGTCAAACAACGCAAAAGGACGGCACGAAAGTGCCGTCCTTCATTTTTTTCAGCAATGCATTATAATGTTGAGGCAATAATGTGCGATAAGATTAAAACACTCTTTAATCATTCGGCATACTGTGCTAGCAATAGAGTGGGGGCGAATCCCAAATTGCATCCGTAGCCTGAGGAGGGCCTAATGCGTAATTCGATCAAAGCCAAGGTTGTAGTAGGGTTGCTGCTTGTCATCGTGCTGTCTGTGGGGCTCATGTTCGCCATCACGGCATATGACATCAACAAACAGTCGCGAGAGAGTTTCGTTGACTTCGCAGCCAAGGAACTGGAACAAGTGGACAACGCCGTCACCCTGTTCCTTGATCAGTCGAAATTGAATGCCAACATGATGGCCATGCATCCTCTCATCCTGCAGATTGATGACACTCTGACCACCTACAAGGACACCAAAGAAGACATCAAGGCGGAGATCCGTGACGACGACGAACTTGGCAAGCAGCTGCGCGAGTTCCTCAAGATCGTCAAGGACAGCCATGACAGCTATATGGAGGTCTATCTCGGCACCAAGTTCGGCGGCTTTATCGAATCCTATCCGGTCGACATGCCCGCCGGCTACAATCCCACCAAGCGCCCGTGGTACAAGGAAGCCGCATCTTCTCCCAACAAGCCCATCGTTTCCAAGGCGTACATGTCCACCAACGGCGAGGCCACCATCAGTGTTGCCAGAGCCGTTCTGCTCAAGGGCCAGCCGCACGCAGTCGTAGCCATGGACATCGGCCTTGGCGTACTGACCGACATGGTGCAGGCCATCAAGCTGGGCAAGACCGGTTTCGTCATGATGGTACAGGATGACGGCGTCGTCATCGCCAACCCACTGGACAAGGAAACCAACTTCAAGAACGTCTCTGAACTCAAGGAGCCTGCCTACGCCTACATGTTCAGCGTTCAAAGCGGCGAAGTCTCTGTTTCCCTGAACGGCGTGGACTATGTGGGCAGCGTTTTCACCTCGCCCGCTCTCGGCTGGAAATTCTTCGGCCTCGTGGAAAAGTCCGAGGTCATGGCCAACGTCTATAACGTTATCGGTGACCTGACGTTTGTTTTCATCATCTGTCTGCTGGTCATCGGCCTGTTCATCTGGTTCTTCATCGAGTTCACCACGGTACGCCCGCTGACAACAGTTGTGGGCTTCCTCAATGACATTTCCGAAGGAAGGTACAACAGACAGCTCGAAACACGCACCATGGACGAAATGGGCAAGATTTTCGCTTCATTGAACAGCATGGCAAAACGCCTCTCGGAAAACATGAGCGAAATCACCCGCAAGACCGAGGATGCGGAAGACAAGGCCCGCGCGGCAGAAGCAGCCACGCAGCAGGCACACGAAGCACTTGAAAAGGCTCAGAAGGCCCGTGCCGAAGGCATGCTGCACGCGGCAACCCAGCTGGAAGCGGTAGTGGCCGCCATTTCCCACGCCACCATGGAAATCTCCGACAAGACCGGCGGCATCCGCAGGGGCACCGAAACCCAGCGTGACCGCCTGCAGACCACGGCCACGGCCATGGAAGAAATGAACGCCACCGTTCTTGAAGTGGCACAGAACGCAAGCAACGCCGCGGACAAGGGCTCCACGGTGCGCGACAGGGCACAGGAAGGCGCCAAGATCGTGGACCAGTCCATCAAGGCCATGAACTCCACGCAGCAGCAGGCCGAAGCCCTGAACGCCGACATGGCGCAGCTGGACGAACAGGCCAAGGCAATCGGCAACATCATGACGGTTATCTCCGACATCGCCGATCAGACCAACCTGCTGGCCCTGAACGCCGCCATCGAGGCCGCCCGTGCCGGTGAAGCAGGCCGCGGCTTTGCCGTTGTTGCGGACGAAGTGCGCAAACTGGCGGAAAAGACCATGCACGCCACGCAGGAAGTGGGCTCGTCCATCCAGTCCATCCAGCGCGTTGCGGCCAACAACGTTTCCGCCATGAAGGCGGCCGTGAAGGATCTGGAGCATGCAACCACGCTGGCCAACTCCTCCGGCTCCACACTTTCGCAGATCGTAATGGGTACCGAAGAATCCGCAGGCCAGATCCAGTCCATTGCCACGGCAGCCGAAGAACAGTCGGCGGCTTCGGAAGAGATCACCCATGCCATTGAAGAGATCAACAGCATCGCCATGGATACGGCCTCCAGCGTTGAAGAGGCGACGGATGCCCTGCGCGAGCTCTCCGGCCAGACCGAGCAGCTCGTCAAACTCATCAAGGAACTGAAGCGCGAAGGCGGCAAATAGCCTCATCCTCCTCAGGCTGAAACAGGCAGCGGGGTGCATCATTCGGGCGCACCCCGTTTCCTTTTCCTGCAACAGAGTCAGGAGGAGCCTTCTTCACATAATCGCCTGCATGGGCAATAATCCTTCCCACCTTACAGGCAAACAGGAGAATGCAATGATCAGGCAACCACGCTGCCCATGGGCTGAAAGCAACGAACTGATGACCCGCTATCATGACGAGGAATGGGGCGTTCCCGTTCGTGACGACAACACCCATTTTGCCTTTCTCACACTGGAAAGCGCACAGGCGGGGCTGAGCTGGAACACCATTCTGCAACGTCGCGAAGGGTACCGCGCAGCCTTTCTGGACTTCGATCCCGTTGCGGTCGGCAATCTCACGCAAGACGATGTGGAGCGGCTCATGATGGATGCACGCATCATCCGCAACCGGCTCAAGATAACCGCAACCATTAACAACGCCCTGCGCTTTCAGGAAGTGCAAGCCGCCTGCGGTTCCTTTACGGAATACATTTGGGGTTTCGTGGACGGCCGTGCCGTGCAGAATGAATGGAAACGCATGGAGCAGCTTCCCGCATCCACCCCCCTTTCCGATGCTTTCGCCAAAGACCTGAAGAAACGCGGCTTCAAGTTCGTAGGCACCACCACAGTGTATGCGCATCTGCAGGCTGCCGGACTGGTCAACGACCATCTGGTGAGCTGCTTCCGGTATGCCTGTATTCGCAGTCTCGGTGAACAGGACATGTAGGCCGGTCCTGCGTTGCACGGGATCTTGGCTCCATCCGGTCCGGTTTACAGTTTATCTGTTCCCTGCTATGTGTCGTCACGATTATTCCCCTTTGATAACCGTGTGCGGGCAGCAGTTTTTTCTGTTTTCCCGACAAGACGTGCAGGCATGAATGGCTGGCGGTTCTGGCGGTTCCGGCGGTTCCAGAAAAAGTGCTCGGCATGCCTGATTTGGGCTCTTGCGGCTGTGAACGATCCGATTGCGATCAGGTTTGAAGCGCACCTGCAGTCCGCGCCTGCATAGCACGACATCACATTGTGGAATCCGGCCCCACCACGAGGTACTCCGGCAATGCCCTGCTGCAACGCACGGAGAAGACCCTGCCACACTCGACAAGCATTTTTCGAAACGGCGGCATACCCGGTTTATGAAGACAGCGATCATCCACTATTGGCTCTGCAACCGCAGAGGCGGCGAACGTGTTCTGGAAGCATTGTGCGAACTCTTTCCGCAAGCGGACATCTTCACCCATGTCCACGACCCGCAAACGTTGGAC
Organism: Desulfovibrio mangrovi; assembly: GCF_026230175.1. NCBI lineage: Bacteria > Pseudomonadati > Thermodesulfobacteriota > Desulfovibrionia > Desulfovibrionales > Desulfovibrionaceae > Desulfovibrio > Desulfovibrio mangrovi. The sequence goes on along the minus strand of NZ_CP104208.1, from coordinate 3,112,273 downwards.
TCGCCTGTCATCAGACGACACAACGTCTACACAACCTTCATAGACAAGCTGCCGTTCGCAAAAACCAAATATCAGTGGTACCTGCCGCTCATGCCGCTGGCTCTGGAACAGCTTGACCTCAGGGAATACGACCTCATTCTTTCAAGCGAATCCGGACCGGCCAAGGGCGTTCTGGTTGCTCCCACTGCGAGGCATATCTGCTACTGCCACTCCCCCATGCGCTACGTATGGGACATGCAGCCCGAGTATTTTGCCGACGCCTCCATCATCAAGAAAATCCTCGCCGCCCCGCTGCTGCACTACCTCCGGATGTGGGACGCCTCCACGGCCAACAGGGTGGACTCGTTCGTGGCAAACTCCACGTGCATCCAACGCCGTATCGAGCTTTGCTACCGGCGCGAGGCAACGGTCATCCACCCTCCCGTGGACGTGGACGACTTCGACCCGACGCAGCCACGCGACGATTTTTATCTGCTCGCAGGCGAGCTTGTTCCCTACAAAAAGCCGGAACTGGCCGTTGCCGCCTGCAACGCCCTGGGCAAGAAGCTAGTCGTGATCGGCGGAGGCCCCATGGAAGAACGCATCCGCGAAATGGCCGGCCCGACGGTACAGGTACTCGGAAGGCAGCCCTTTCAGGTGCTCCGGGACAACCTTGCCCGCTGCAAGGCCCTGCTGTTCCCCGGCATGGAAGACTTCGGCATACTCCCTGTGGAGGCCATGGCTTCCGGCGCGCCCGTCATAGCCTACGGCAAAGGGGGCATTCTCGATTCCGCCATAGATGCGAAGACGGCAATCTTCTTTGAACAGCAGACCGCACACAGCCTTGAAGCGGCCATCAATCGATTTGAGGCCGCCGGGGTTGAGTGGACCGCAGAAGAAATAGCACGGCAGGTTCAACGGTTCTCCAAAAAAGAGTTCCTGGAGAACATGAAACGCCATATCAGCGCCGAGCTGAAGCAAGATATTTAGCCGAGCCCACCCGCAACAAGGCATACGAACCCACCCAGTTTTTCGGGAAGACGTCAACAACATCACAGGCATGCTCAACAAACTCACCTCACTGTACACCAGCCACACACCGCAGCAGCGAGGCGCATTCATCCTCGCCGCAATGCGCATCGTCTTTATTGCCTGCTGGCTGCTCTTTCCCTTCGGCAAGGCCTTTCAGGTTGCCGGGGGCACCATCTGCCTGATCCTTCTTCCCTTCTACTACCTCAACGACTATGCAGGCTCCAACCTGAAGAAATTTCAAGGGAAGTGGCTTTTTGCCATCTTCTTTCTCTTCATTTTCCTGAACACGGCTCTCTCCGGCTGGCCCGCACACAGCTTTTCCTACCTTCGGCCCACGCTGAACGAAAGCTGGCCCTTGCTCTTTGCCGGTCTGGAGGTCATCAGATCGCGCAGGGATATGGAGCTCACGGGCATAGCCTTCCTTGCCGCAGCCTTCGGCGAAGGTATTGTCGGCATCTGGCAGTACATCACCGGCTTTGACCCCATCAACGGGGACCCGATCATGGCTGGCAGACTCACAGGATCTTTGGGCTCTTACAGGGTGGGCAACTATATCGCCATTGCCATGCTGCCCGCCTGTCTTGCCTATTTCGCCCTGCCTGAACGCTGGTCAAAGACCCGACGACTAAGTCTCCTTGCATGCCTGCTTGTACCGGCTGCATTTCTGCTCATCGGTTCACAAACCCGCAGCGGCATGCTGGGCATTGTCGCAGGCGCCGCGCTGATTCTGGCCGTACACCAGTGCAAGCGGTGGTATATCCTGCCTGTTGCCATGGCGCTTTTCGGCATCGCCATACTCTTCGGCCCCAGCCGCATTTCGCTCGAAACCGCCATGCGGGACGCCCGCTGGGAACTCTGGGGGCATGCATGGGAGATATTCAAACATCACCCCATCTGGGGAGCGGGCGCCAGCACCTTCAAACCGGCCTACCAAGAACTGGGCCTGACACTGGTCAGAAACTCGGAGCGCATTCCGCATCCGCACGGCGTCTTCATACAGTTCCTCGCTGATGGCGGCATTGTAGGCTTCACTATCGCCTGCAGCTTTCTCCTCGGACTTTGGGGCTGGTGTGCAATGCGTATCATCCGCGGCATGCTTCAAAGCGCGAACGCAATTCAGTGGCGCATGACCGCCTTTCTCTGGGGCGGCTATTCCTGCTACCTCGGCTCCGCCCTGTTCGGACACAATTTCTACCGCACATGGTGGCTCTCCATGGGCATGGCCATGCTCGGAGCGACAATTGGGGCCTGCCTGATGCAATCCGCCCCCCGGAATCCGGATTAGGCGCTCTGACAACCGCCTGCTACAACCAACACACCACGTAAACCATCAGACCACTACATGCGGTCGGCAAAACCGACAGACGAATACACGAGCACGCAATGAACGGAATAATTGAAGACGCAACACGCACCCGCAGACTCATGGGCCTGCGCATGGCCCTTACCGACCTTATAACACTCTTTGCCGTCATAACCATCGTGACCCTGTTCAGGTTCATTTTGGGTGGAGACTTCTCTCTGATCACATACGCGGCACTGCTCCCGGTCGTTGCACTTTTCCCCGCGGTATTCGCCATGGCCGACCTGTATCCCGGCACCCTGATGCCGCCGCATGAAGAACTGAAACGTTTCTGCCTTACGGTAACCGCCTGTTTTCTGGTTCTGGGCACCCTCACGTTCTTCTCCCGCGAAGCTGAAGCCTATTCCCGTATGGTCTTCTTCTTCTCCTGGCTTCTCTCCATGGCGATTATTCCCGCAACGCGCGCATGGATGCGCGGCCGCCTCGTTTGCCGCGGACGGTGGGGAATTCCGGCCATCCTCTTCGGCACCGGTTCGGCATCCAGCATCATGATCCAGAACGCCCGCCTGCGCCCGCGCATCGGTCTTAAAATTGTTGGAGTCGTCACGGAATCCACAACGGAGCTTACTGAATTTGAAGGCGTGCCCGTGCTCGGTACGCTTGCGGATGTGGAACGCATTGCCGCGTCCTATCCCGGCAGCTATGCCATAGTTCCCGAAGATCCTGACCAATGCGGCCACAACAACCTTGTCGCCCATCTGGACCGCCTGTTCGCCCGCATCATCATGCTGCCCAATGCGGATGCCCTGAGCAAGCGCTGGGCAACGGCACGGGATATCGGCGGCATGGTCGGCCTGGAAATGCGCCAGAACCTGCTGGACAACAATCGTCTGCTGGCCAAACGCGCGCTCGACTTTTGTGCCGCGTTGGGCGGCCTGCTTGCCCTCTCCCCGTTTTTCCTGATCATGGCCGTCTGGATCAAGACTGACAGCAAGGGCCCCGTGTTCTTCGGGCACACCCGCATTGGCATGGACGGCAAACCCATCAAGGTTTGGAAATTCCGCACCATGGTCACCAACGGTGCCGAAGTTCTGGCCCGCCTGCTGGAAGAGGACGAAGACTGCCGGAAGGAGTGGGAAGAGAATCAGAAGCTGCGCAACGACCCCCGTGTGACCAAGGCAGGCAAATTCCTGCGCAAGACCAGCCTTGATGAACTGCCGCAACTCTGGAACGTTTTGAGAGGTGACCTGAGCCTCGTTGGCCCCCGCCCCATAGTCGAGGAAGAAAAGGACCGCTACAAGGACTCCTACACACTGTATTCCCGCATTCGTCCGGGCATCACCGGCCTGTGGCAGATATCCGGCCGCAACCTCACCTCATACGACAGACGGATCGATCTGGACTCCTACTATGTCCGCAACTGGTCCATCTGGTTCGACATCTACATTCTCGCCAAGACGATACCGGTGGTGCTGACCGGACATGGGGCGTTCTAGGCAGACATTGGCAGCTCTTCCTGCCTTCTCACCTGTCATGATCTGAACCGAATCATTGTCGCACGGCACCTTCCGTTACCTACAAGAGCGCTACGGCCCGATTTCTTTCTCATCCCAATCAATACCACCAAGCGGTCAGAGATACACTTCTGGCCGCTTTTTTCGTGCTGGCTCTCCAAAGAAACTGCCCGCATGGTCAACATATCGAAAACATTTGTCGAAACGGTCAGGAAAGACGCAACATTCTATGCAGACCAACAGTATCGCAACAAGGGGACTTGCAAAGCGCCATGTACGGGAGTATACCGCTCTTCCGCTTTTGGAACTCGGATGACGACAGCAGGAGAGAGCATTCCCGCGCATGCGTGTGGATGCCGCCGAAGAAGTAAATCTTTCAGGCAAAAGGACTGCTGTTTGACGAACCTCTGGAGAGACTTCCCCCGTGGAAGCGCCGAAGGAGCAAACCCTGCCGCCAGGCATGGGCGAACCTCTCAGGCAAAAGGACAGAGTGAAAATTCCTTAGCCGCACCTCTATTACCCGGGTACGACTCTCGTAATTTTCCTGCCTCCATTGTTCGCATCATCCGTTTTTGATTGTTTAACCATTCATTATGAGGAACATCAGAAATGGACTTGCTGCAATTACTCGACCGCATTGACTCTTTTGTATGGGGACCGCCGCTGCTGACATTGCTTGTAGGCACCGGCGTATACCTTACCCTGCGCCTTGGCCTGCTGCAGGTGGTGAGACTGCCCCTTGCGCTGAAATACGTCTTCCGCCCAGACAGGAATGACGGCAAGGATGCGCAGGGCGACGTTTCACCATTTGCCGCATTATGCACCGCCCTTTCCGCCACCATCGGCACAGGGAACATTGTGGGCGTTGCCACCGCCATCAAGGCAGGCGGCCCCGGCGCACTCTTCTGGATGTGGGTGGCAGCCTTCTTCGGCATGGCCACCAAGTATGCAGAAGCCCTGCTGGCAGTAAAATACCGCACAGTGGACGCCAACGGACAAATGTCCGGCGGGCCCATGTACTACCTTGAACGCGGCCTGAACAACCGCTTCCTCGCCCGCATGTTTGCCGTGTTCGGCATTGGCGTGGCCTTTCTGGGCATCGGCACCTTCCCGCAGGTGAACGCCATTGTGGATGCCACTGCCGGCTCCTTCGGCATTCCCAAGCTTGCGACGGCCTCCGTCCTGACCCTGCTGGTAGCTGCCGTGACCCTTGGCGGCATCAAGCGCATTTCCGAGACCGCCAAGCTTGTGATCCCGTTTGCGGCCGTCTTCTATGTGCTGGCGTCACTGCTTGTGCTGGCACTGAATGCGAGCCGCATTCCGGAAACCGTCACCCTGATCATTCAGGCGGCCTTTTCCCCTGAAGCGGCGTTCGGCGGCACGCTTGGCATTACCATGATGCTGGCCATGCGCAACGGCGTCGCCCGCGGCGTGTTCTCCAACGAATCCGGCCTCGGCAGCGCTCCAATTGCCGCAGCGGCCGCGCGCACTGATTCCTGCGTGCGTCAGGGCCTCATCGCCATGACCGGCACCTTCTTCGACACCATCGTCATCTGCACCATGACGGGGCTTGTGCTGGTCATGACCGGCGTATGGAACAACCCCGACCTTGCCGGGGCAGCCATGACCAACGAAGCCTTCAACATCGGCCTTGGCACCCAGCTGGGACAGTATGCCGTAACCATCGGCCTGATCTTCTTCGCCTTTACCACCATCCTCGGCTGGAACTACTACGGCGAGCGTTGCACGGAGTACCTCGTGGGCGTGAAGGGCATTCTGCCGTTCAAGACTGTTTACATCCTGCTGGTAGCGGGCGGTGCCTTCATCAAGCTGGAAACCATCTGGCTGCTGGCCGATATCGTGAACGGCCTGATGGCAATCCCCAACCTTGTCGGCCTGCTGGGGCTTTCCGGCGTGGTCATAGCCGAAACCAAGGCCTATTTCGCGGCCCGTGCCCAGATCGGCGAGCCGGCACTGGCAACGGAATAAACCAGAAGCACCCAAATAACGAACATCAAGGCGGCCGGATCGTATGATCCGGCCGCCTTCATTTCTTATACTGGTGCTGCGGAAAACTGAGAAGCGCATACAAATCGCAGCCTTGCCTTCGCGGCTTCCCTACAATCAAACAACTCCATTACTAACAGCAAGTTAGACACTTACATTTTTCCACAGCACGCAATATTCAAACATACGCTTGACAATAGTTCTTCGTCGAACTATCTCTCTCTCCATGAAGACTGATCATGTTGTGTCTCTTCTGGGCAAGGTGCTGGAAAAAGCCAATGGCCTTATTGCTGCCGCGCTAGAGGAGCGAGGGCATCCCGGGCTTGTGCCCTCGCACGGCGCCATTCTTGTCCGGCTCTACGAGCAGGGCTCGCTTCCCATGGGCGTTCTGGCCGAGTCCATCGGCAGGAAGAAGAATACCGTCACAACGCTGATCAAGAAGTTGGAAGAGGAAGGGTATGTGAAGCGCACCCCGTCGCTTGCCGACTCTCGTGTTTCCCTGATTTCGCTGACCGCCAAGGGCGAAGCTTTCCGTTCTGATTTTCTGGCTGTTTCCGACAAGCTGCTGTCTGCCGTGTGGGGAGATATGGAAGTCGCAGAGCGTGAGGTTTTGGTGGCCGGGCTTGAACGCCTCGCCAGAAACCTGAGCTAATTTTTTTACACAAATAGTTCGACATCGAACTTAAAACAAGGAGATACCATGCAGGAGCTGATCGAATTTCTGAATGAAAATTCAACCATCTATCTGGCGACAACCGAGCAGGGGCAGGCCCGGGTACGTCCCTTCCAGTTCCAGTTTGAACAGGAAGGCAGGCTCTGGCTCTGCAGCTCGAGACACAAGGCTGTGTATGCGCAACTGCAGCGTGACCCGCGTCTTGAATTCACCTGCACGGCCAAAAACATGGCAACACTGCGGGTCAAGGGTGAAGCCAACCTTGATGACGACATGGCGATCAAGCGCAGGATTATTGAGGAAAACGGACTTGTCCGCTCCATATACGGGTCTGCGGATAACCCTGAATTTATCGTGTTCAGCGTGGACCACGGCACGGCCATCATGTTCGACTTCAGCGGCAATCCGCCAAAGACATTCAGCTTTTAATTCAAGGAGCACACTCATGACCAAACGCTTTCTGCACACCGCCCTCCATACCGCACTTGCGGCCCTTATCGTTCCCATGCTTGCCATGGCCTCCCCTGCCATAGCGGGTCAGAAGACCGCCGACCCCAACCAGCATGTTGCCGAACTGCTGAAGTCTATTGAAACTGGTGCCGCTGAGCCCGCTTCGACCATCAATCCCGAAAAGTACATTCAGCACAATCTTGGGGTTGCAGACGGCATTGCCGGTTTTGGCGCACTGCTCAAGGCCCTGCCTGAAGGCTCCGCACGGGTAGGCACGGTGCGCATTTTCAGGGACGGCGACTACGTTGTGGCGCATACGGAATATGACTTCTTCGGACCGAAGATCGGCTTCGACATTTTCCGGTTCGAACAGGGCAGAATAGTGGAACACTGGGACAACCTGCAGGAAGTAGCCCTCAAGACCGCGTCCGGCAGAACGCAGACGAGCGGCCCCGCAGTTGTCACGCAAAGGGAAAAGACAGAGGCCAACAAGTCGCTGGTCAAGGGCTTTGTAAACGACGTGCTCATGGGCGGAAACCCCGACAAGATCACTGAATACATCCAGCCGGACAACTACGCGCAGCACAACCCTGCCGTGGCCGACGGTCTTGACGCACTGATGGTTGCCCTGAAGTCCATGGCCGATGCCGGCACCCCCATGATGTACACCGCCAATCACATGGTGCTGGGTGAAGGTAATTTCGTGCTGAGCGTGTCCGAAGGGCAATTCCTCGGCAACCACTCAGCCTTCTACGACCTGTTCAGGGTCGAAAACGGCAAGATCGTGGAACACTGGGATACGATCGAAACCATTCCTCCCAAGGCGGAATGGAAAAACGCCAACGGCAAGTTCTAAAAAGCAAAGCCGCGCTCCGAAGCAAGTGATTGATAATAGAACAGGCGGCCGGATGAACTATCCGACCGCCTGCTTGTATTGCAGCACAATGCCGTGCCCGGAAAGCTCTTTCGCCATCGTGGAGCACACCTGAACCAATGGCGAACTACGCGGCTACGCTCCTTTCTTCCTGATAAACAGGGAGAGAGTCTGTCGTCTAACCTTGGGAATGCAGAGAGAGAGGACAGTGCATGCCGCCACAGAGGACGTGCATAGAATCAGACTGTTCCTCATACCGGCGACATCAAAAACATACATGAGACAGAGAGCTGCGAACGGAATGAGCAACGGCCCGCACTCCTTCAAAAACAGCCGTTTGATCTTCATGTGTGTCAGCGTCGCAAGAAGCAGCGTGCCCGAGTAAAGGGCATAGGAAACGCCCAGCGCCGCCGGCCCCAGATAAGGCCAGAGGAACCATTTGGAAATCATGCTGACACTGACAGCAATCAGCAGGCTGAGAAAATACCGCTTGCCCTGCAGGGATATGTTCAACCCCCTAAGGAGAACATAGCCCGCTGTATATGCCCACATGCCGATCATGGACCAGGACAGGATGGAAGAGGTAAGGATAACGTCCTGTGCCCCGAACTGGCCGCGTTCGTACAACAATTTGACGATGAACTCGCCTGAACTGAACAACCAGAAGGATCCGAGACTGCCGAACAGGATAATGGGAGCCACCAGTTCGACCAACCTTACCCGCAGGCGCTGCAGGTCATAGTGGCCGAGATGGCCGAGAATGGCATAGCCCAACGGCATGGCGACAAGAGCCATCGCTGTATCGCAAATGAAACGCGAATAATCCAGAGCCGGTATGACTCGTCCGCCCATGTACGAAGCGACGATCCGCTCAACAACCAGATTCCCTTGTTCCAACAGAGGAACCGGCAGCATGGGAAGAACGGTCCTGATTATTACCGACGCAGTGTTACGCGCACGGGCACGAAGCGCGTTGGTAGATATGGAAGGCAAATAGGATCTGACACCTGTCAGGGCAAAAATGAGATACGCATACCAACCGATGAGTATTCCTATTGGCAGCAGCAGAATATTACCCGAGAAATAAGCTCCACCTATCCCGCCTATAAGCCCGAGACTTTGCATGGAGGCTTGCGATGCTGCAATGCCAGAACGCCCGTTGGCCATAGCCAGACTGGAAAGCACCACGGAGGTCACAACAGCGGGAAGCCCCAAAGAAAGAATATGCAGAAAGCTTACTGCTGCAAGGTGTTCTTCCTCGTTCAATCCGGGGGCCAGTTTGGATATCCAGAATGGCGCACTATAGGCCAGAAGGCCCGCAATACCAATGGAAAGAACAAGGCTTGCTCCCAGAAATATCCAGAAAAGGCAGGCGGCCTCTTCTTCATCCCCCCGGGCCTTAGCCTTGGAAAAGAGGGGCATGAATCCGCCGGTCTGCATCTCGGCGGAAAGCAACTTGCTCGGCATGATGATGCAGGAAAGACTGAGACGGCATGCGGTCGCAACAACGCCGGTACCGAACATGGACGCCATGAGGAGTTCGCGGACAAGCCCCAGCAGCTTTCCCACAACTCCGCCAAGCAGAAAGATGGTCAGGAATTTACGCATGACCTAACACTGCCCCACCCTGAATATTCGGAACGGATACAGCCAGTAGCCACACAGCCCCCGCACGAGGACAATGGCCGATACAAATACGGCATAGTGATCTCATAACCCAAGTCGGCAACATGCCGGAATTACGCATTTTTCTGCGATGCCATTTCGCTCAGGAAAGGCGTGCGAATGATATGGGAGACCTCGTCGAAAAAATGAAAAAAGCTTGTCAGCAGCTTGAACGGCGGGAGGCGGAGTCTTGGTCGCTACGTATTGATGTCGAACCCAACCCAGCTTGATACGTCCTGCAGGCATTATTTCGGGCTCGGGTCTACACCCATAATAATAACCTGTCCAGATATGACAACGGCTCTCAAAACGTAATCAGACAAGTACTTGATTACAACCACACCAGACACACGTACCACAACCATACAACAACCTTTCATTATTGATTATAAAACAGACAAGCACACTCATCGATATGTCCGGCACAAGTCGCCTGACGGCTTTGACAAAGAGAATACGTGCTTCATGCGCAACCGAAACAGACCCCAACAGCTTATTAATATATATCAGCTATATTTTACATCGCACCATCTATCATTTGGAGACCGCCATCCCGCAGCCAATGCCACCCGGATCCGCCTCGCCGTAAGCACTCATTGACACTCCCCCCGCATCCCGTGTAACCGCAAAAGCATATTGATCAACTTCAACAAGGATATTGGATGCGTAGTTCTCTGGATTCTGTTCGTTATGCATAGCAAGGGCTATTGCATAACCACGTAGAACATTACGGCAATAGCCCTTGCTCGATCCTGATTTCACATTAGGAGGAGCATAATGGGCTACAGAAATGCACATTCGGTGCTACCGCAGCATTTGCTGGCCGCCATACAGCAATATATCGACGGCGAATGCCTCTACATCCCCCGCAAGGAAGAACACAGAAAGCAGTGGGGAGAATGCACCCGAAGCAGGCAGCGGCTTCTGGAAAGAAACCGCGAGATTGCGGCCAGACGCAAGGCGGGATGCCCTGTGTCCGCACTGGCGGAGGAATACTTCTTATCCGCCAAGGCCGTGTACAAAATACTCTCTGTCATGAACAATGACTAACGCTGAAGCGCCCCGGAACTGCCGGGGCGCTTTTTCGTTTCATACACGAAGAGTGGAATGCCTCCGGCGGCTATCCCCTGTATGTGTGCTGAAACACCAAGGAGGCAACACAATGCACACACCTTTTACAGACAACTACAACAAGGCGTTCCTGCTTGAAACCATGATGGGCCCCAACGCCATGCGCGTGGCGGAAGAACTGACCGCATACCTCCCCATCAGGGAGGGGATGCGCATTCTGGATCTGGGATGCGGCATGGGGATATCATCCATCCTGCTGGCAGAGAAATTCGGCGCAACGGTCTTTGCCGCTGACCTGTGGGTCTCGCCGTCCGACAACCATGGCCGGTTTGAGGCGCTGGGACTTTCGCAGAACATCATTCCGGTTTCTGTCGATGCCACCAAGGGTCTGCCGTTTGCGCACGGCTACTTTGACATGATCATCTCGGTGGATTCCTACAACTACTTCGGCTGCAATGACACCATGCTGCCGTACCTGATGCAGTTCCTGAAGAAGGGCGGGCACATGGCCGTTGCCGTATGCGGCGTGAAGGAAGGCTATTCCTGCGACAGGATTCCGAAGGACATGCAGCCTTATGTACAACCGGACATGAACTTCCATCCCTTGTCATGGTGGCGCCAGTTGTGGTCGCAGGAGCCCAATCTGTGCCTGCAGCATTGCCGTGAAATGGATTGCCTACAGCAAAGCTGGAGCGAATGGCTGCAGAGCCCCAATCCTTATGCACAGCGGGATATTCCCATGATGGAAGCAGAAGGCGGAAAGTTCTTCGCGCTGGTTCAGATTACCGGCCAGAAGGCCTGATGTCATTACTGGACTGCTGATGACGTTGTTCACGATGCAGCAGGTGCAGTCGCTGAAAACAACAGTCAGCAGCGTATGGCATATGGTGTGACATACGTTGCTGACCGTTGCGGAAAGCCGACGAACAATATGTCGTGACGATAGGAAGAGAATACTATGCTTGATTACTTGGGATATGATGCATGGTTTGCAGCCAGAGAGCCGCAAGAGGCCATTGCGGACTGGGAAGCGGCCCGCGTAACCGCTGTGGACCGCGGCGCATGCCGCATCCGCAACAGGGCCGGAGAGGTGCTGGCGGAATTGGCAGGACGATTTGCCTACCGTGCAGAATGCGCTTCCGACCTGCCCTGCGTGGGGGACTGGGTGATGGCGGGGTACTATGACAACGGCACCTCAGCCATTATCCATGACGTGCTGCCGAGAAAGACATGGCTGCGGCGTAAAGCAGCCGGAGCCGGGCACAGTGAGCAGATGATTGCGGCCAATGTGGATACCGCGTTCATCGTGCAATCATGTCATGCGGATTTCAATCCCAACCGGCTTGAGCGCTATCTCTCCATGGTGGCGGAAGGAGGCGTTGAAGCGGTCATCGTTCTGACGAAAACGGATCTGGTCACGCGCGCGGAGCTTGAACGGCAGTTTTCCCTTGTGCGCTCGATCACCGGCGTGGACGCTGTCGGCATAAGCGTCCTGACAGGCGAGGGGATGCATGACCTTACGAGCCTGCTGTCGGCAGGCAGAACCTATTGTCTTCTGGGGTCCTCCGGTGTGGGCAAGACGAGCCTTGTGAACCGCCTGCTGGGCAAGGAGGCCTTTGCCGTCCGGACGGTAAGCGGTACCGGAGAGGGAACGCACACCACAACCCGCAGGCATCTGGTGGTGCTGGATGCCGGTGCCATGATCATAGATTCCCCGGGCATGCGGGAGTTGGGCATGCTTGGCGCGCAGAACTCGATGGATGTAACCGGCGAAGGCGGTTCCGGCTTTACATCCATTCAGGCCCTCGCGCAGAAATGTCGTTATGCTGACTGCAGGCACGGACAGGAGCCGGACTGTGCCGTCAGGGCTGCGTTGGAGCGGGGAGAATTGTCTACAGAGAGATATGAAAACTACCTCAAGCTGAGGAGTGAGTCGGAATTTCATGCCATGTCAGGACTGGAGAAACGAAAAAAGGACAGGGCGTTCGGCAAGCTTGTGCGCAGCACAAAGAAGACATTGAGGAAGTGAACCCCACTGCGACAGAGATGAAGCCTATTCGCCTGCCCCCTGTAAACTCTGCGCCGCATGCGACACAGGCAGCGTGATGCGGAAGGTAGCTCCTTCCCCTTTTGTGGAAAGAACCTGAATGCTGCCGTGATGGTTCTCCGTGACAATGAAGTAGGAAACGGAAAGCCCGAGGCCGGTTCCCATATTGGTAGGCTTGGTGGTGAAGAACGGCTCAAACACGCGCTTGCTTGTTTCTTCATCCATGCCGGGACCGTTGTCACAGATTTCAATGAGCACACTATCGCCAAGACTTCTGGTTCGCAGGATGATTTCAGGTTTTCTATCCGCCGACTCCATGGCCATGGCCTCGGCAGCATTCTTCATCAGATTGAGGAACACCTGCTCGATTTCGGTACGGCAGCAGTTCACCAGCGGCAACGAGCTGTCAAACTCCCTGACGATGCTGATCTTGCGGAAATCGATACCCTTGCGCAGGTCATAATCAGATGAAACCAGTTCAACACAGTCTTCCAGCAACCCGTTTATCTCATGGGGTTCAAAATGGGTTCCCGTCCTACGCGAGAAATCCAGCATGTTAGCGACAATGCGGGCAGCGCGGGTGGCCGATTCCCAGGCGCCTTCCAGCATACGCGTGATCATGCGCTCTTCCATGTAACGATGCATGGTTTCCAGACTGCAATCCAGCCGTTCGGCGACCTCACGGTTGGCCGGCAGATCAGGAGAAAACCGCCGCTGCACATTCTGCAACCCCTGAATAATGCCGCCAAGAGGATTGTTGATCTCATGGGCCATGCCTGCGGCAAGGCCGCCAACGGACATCATTTTTTCCGTCTGGATCATCATGTCTTCTATGCGGACGCGCTCCGTCACGTCGTCCACCCGTAAGACCGCAGCCTGCGCAGACTGTCCCGCCAGCGGAAATATGGTAATGTTCTCCCACAGGGTCCGCCCCGCATCAAAGCGTTTCACCTTCAGCCGTTCTGCCGGTTGGCCGCTATCAATGACCTTGCGGATATTGCCCATTTCTTTAGCCAGTCGTGGAAACACGTCACTCAAGTGCTTACCCTGAGCCTTGTCCGAGGAACGTCCCGTCTGTTGTTCCGTCCACTTGTTCCACTGCAGCACGAACCCCTCCCGCGTCACCGCCACAAGTATGGAAGGCATGGAATCTATGATCAATTGCAGCATGCGTTGCAGGCCTTCAAGACGATCCTGCGCCTCCATGCGCTCCGAAATGTCACGAACCGAAGCAATGAGGAGCGGGGCTTGCCCCTGATAAGACGGCAGTGTGCGCAAAGACACTTCCACAGGAAATGTGCTGCCGTCCTTTCTTATGTTGCGGGTCTGTATCACAACGGCTTCCATGGACGCGGCAATGTGTCTCTGCATATCATCCAGCAGTTCCTGAGTATTGTAGACGGTATTGAGATCCTCAGGCTTCTTGGTGAGCAGTTCCTCCCGCGTATAGCCGAGAGAGGCACAGGCCGTGACATTGACATCCACAATGCTTCTGGTTTCGGCATCAAAGAGTACAATGCTGTCACCGGCATGGTCGAGGGCATGGCGGAAGCGCTGCTGCATACGCTCTGCCTGCTCCCGCAGACGCATGCTCGACAGCAAGGCGATAATGGTGATGCAAAGAGTGATGATAAGGCACAGCACAAGCCAGGTCTGATACCTGTACGTCTCGTACAGGGAGAAGGGCTTATTGAGAACTACAGCCCCCTCCGGCAGATGGGCTTCGGGAATACCGTGACGCACGAGCCCTTTGTAATCGAAGATGAATCGGTTCGCTTCGGGACTCTGCATGGGGGGAATGCTGTCCGGCCTTTCGCCCTTGAGAACTCGCATGGCGTATTGGGCCATCAGTTGTCCCTGATGATAGCCGCTGATGACCTTGCCGCCGATGATCCCGCCGCGGATGTTGAAATCCAGCAGACAATAGACCGGCACCCTGGCCGCTCCGGCAAGCGCCTCTCCAACGGTTTCATACGTCAGGGAAAGCCCGTCCCGGTCGGAAAAATAGACGCCGAGCAGCACCACGGTCTCCTGCGGCAGCGACATGAGCTGCGCTTTCAGTTCAGCCAGACTCAGGTTCCGGTTGTAGGTGAACTTGACCGGAAGGTGCAACGGCTCAAGCTCCTTGCGGATGCTCTGTTCCCAGGCGCGCCCGGTCTTGAGATAGTCGTTGATGATGAAGATTTCCTTGGTGTCCGGATGCAGGCGCAGAATGAGCTTTACGGTTTCGCCCGGAGAAATCACCTCGGCTACTCCCGTGAAACCTGAAAGCCCTTTGAGCATTTCAGGAGAGAAGTCGTTCACGCCGCAGAACACCACAGGCACCCCGGGGAACAATTCGTTTCTGTATGCGCGCAGAAAGTCGAAGGCGTTATTGTCCGAACAGAGAATGAGGCTGATCTGCGTGCTGCGGTATTTGGCTCGGAGCGTTTCCCTGAAGGCGGTGTAATACTCCTCGGAATGATACCGCTTGGTGTCCATGTTTTCGATGTGCAGAACGAGGTTATTCTCTTCCGGAGCAAGCGTTTCGTTCGCCGCATTGGTAAGATTGGCAACCCATGACATAAGCTGGTCATAGGAGTTGATGAGCAATACATGGCGGGGAGGCGCTTCCTGCAAGCCTGCAACCGCAGGTGCAGAACACTCTGCAGCTGTGGTCGCGAACAATGTCGCAATCAGCACAAGAGACATTGCCAGAGGCTTGAGTAGCTGTCGTCGTACCATATTCCGCTCTTTGTGTAGCATGAAGGAAATTTTGCTGAGATAGTAGCGTACCATCGCGAAAGAGCAAGGCAATTATAACAGACGGTTTCAAAGCGATGCATCACTGCCTGCCGTAGCATTCGGTTACGATTGATGCCGCAGAGTTCCTTAGCAAAGCCATAGAGGGTATTATGCTGGCACGGCACCACTCTTGCCGTGTGTTAGTATCGATATCGGAAGAAAAGGAAGAAACGATGTCGCAATCAATGCCGAGGACCACGCTCCGCCTGTTCGTGGCGATTGAACTGCCCGAGGTCGTCAAGACCAGCCTGAAGACCCTGCAGGAGGAGCCGCCCCGCGCGCGCTGGGCAACGCCTGACAACCTCCACCTGACCCTGCGCTTCATCGGAGAAGTGACATTGGACCAGGCTGAAGGGATTCGCCGGCAGCTGCGAAGCGTTCGCTTCAAGCCATTTCCGCTCCGGATGCACAAGGTCGGGTACTTCTTCAGAAAGCCGCAGGCCGTACTCTGGGCTGGCATGGAAGCATCCGACCCCTTGCAGAACTTGAAGAATGACATAGACGACGCCTTGCGACAGGCCGCGTTGACAGTAACGACCGAATACTTTGTCCCCCACATCACCCTGGGCCGCATGAAGCATGCGGAAAAAGCCGAACTGAAGGCCTTTGCCGCCAGGCACGCAACGTGGACCGCCCCCGCATTCACGGTGACGGGGTTCATACTCTTCAGCAGCGTACTGAACGCCAAAGGAGCAACGCACAATGCGGTGGAACGGTATGGGGAAAACAGAAGCCCGAATCCCGATGATGCAGTCCTGAACGAATGAAGACCGCACATGCGGAAAAGAGCTGGCAGCCGGACTGATTGCAACCGGTGCATAGAGAAGGGACAGAAGAAACTGCCCATGTCGAGGAAAGGTGGGGAGAGACCCGAACATCCTGTTACAGGCAAACGGGATGGACAGAAAAGCTAGGAATGCAACGTCTTATCCATGTGATTGCCAAGCCATTCTTCGGCGTCCTGCTGACACAATGGAGGCGAATAAAGGTAGCCCTGAATCCGGTAGCACCCGTGGCGCTTCAGAAAATCCCTCTGCTCCTCGGTTTCAACCCCCTCCGCAACGACCCCGATCCCCAGACTGCCGGCAAGACCGATAATGGATTGCACAAGCGTTTCCGCGCCCTGACCGGACACGGAGAGATCCTTGATAAAACTGCGATCGATCTTCAGCGCGCGAATCGGCAACATGCGCAGGTAGCTGAGTGAAGAGTATCCTGTGCCGAAGTCATCCAGAGAGAACTCCACACCCTTGTTTTTCAACTGCCGTATCACTTCCACCGCGCTGTCGATGTTCTGGAGCAGGGCCGTTTCGGTAATCTCCATGGTCAGATACGATGCCGGAAAAGAGGTTTCTTCGAGAGTCTGCAGCACCTGCTTCACGATATTCTCACGCCCCAGAAGCATGGCAGAAGCGTTCACGGACATTCTGACCTGCATGCCGCGAGCATGCCAGTCCGCACCTGTCCGGCATGCCTGCTTCAGTGCCCACAGGTCCATCTGAACGATCAGCCCGGTCTCTTCAGCAAGGGGAATGAACTCCATGGGCGGGCACAGTCTGCCATCCTTCTTCTGCCACCGCACAAGCGCCTCAACGCCAAAGGCCTTTTCTCTGGAAATGTCCATCTGCGGCTGAAAATGCAGAACAAACTCATTATGAACCAGCGCTTCCCGCAGCTCGGACTCCAGCTGCAGCTTCTGCTGGGCCGCCCCGACCATTTCCCCGGAAAAAACCGCACAGGTGTTCTTGCCGCGATCCTTGGCATTATACATTGCCAAATCGGCATTCTTGATAAGCTCATCAACGCTCGCGCCGTCTCTGGGACAAAAGGAGACACCTACAGTAAGCCCCAGACGTATCTCCTGATCTCGCACAACAACAGGCTTTGTGAATGCGCGTATTGCGTT
Source organism: Desulfovibrio mangrovi (assembly GCF_026230175.1). Taxonomy (NCBI): domain Bacteria; kingdom Pseudomonadati; phylum Thermodesulfobacteriota; class Desulfovibrionia; order Desulfovibrionales; family Desulfovibrionaceae; genus Desulfovibrio; species Desulfovibrio mangrovi. The sequence continues at coordinate 3,094,968 of NZ_CP104208.1, read as the reverse complement.
TCTGGCCTCTTCAACCACCTCATCAAACGACTTGGCATCGTCGATGATAACGGCAAATTCATCACCGCCGAAGCGTGCGACAAAGGCGCTTTCCCGTATTGATCGGATTATCTTGCCTGATGCGGCCACCAGAAGCTCGTCGCCGAACCTGTGGCCATAGCTGTCGTTGACCCGCTTGAACCTGTCTATATCCAGCATCATCAGGCCGACGATGCTTCCGGATTGTTTTGCATCATCAATCGCAATGTTCAAACGCGATTCCAGCTGTCTTCTGTTTGGCAACTGCGTAAGCACATCCTTCAGGGCCATCTTTTCCAGCTGCACATTGGCGGACAGCAGTTCCCTGAAAATTCGTACGGTAATATCGGCAGTTGCCAGAACAAAACACGCCCCGAAGAACAGAATGGGAACAATGATCAGGTCGTATGAAACATCGATTTCAAGAAACACCGTCACGACAAACGTCGAGTACCCCAAAAGAAAGAACGCGATAAGCGCTATGAGGGAACGTATTCTCTTCGTCGCAGCCTGATAGATTGCGTGCTGTATTCCGCGTACAGACTTCAACAGACCGGAATATCGAAAGATACTCACAAGCAGTATCACTATGCCCACACAGATAGCTGCCGGGAATAGCAAAGAAAATACGTTGTGTGAGGTGCTCATACTACATGCTATTAACCATTCCGATTATCGTCAACCAACATAATCGAAGGGAACAAGACCTGACGCCTCCGCCCCTTGGCTGCCTTCCCCCGCGCCTACCTGCCGAGATTCCCGGTACGCATCCGGTCATGACACCCTGAAGTAAAAAGTGCTGGTCTTCACCTCGGCATAGTCCTATTTTGCCCCCTCAGCCGGTGCGCCTGCATCGACTTCATTTCCAGGAGACATCATGCACAATACCACAACCGAATCTGTCATTGTCATGCCTGTTGAGCGCAAGGACGACACCTATGCCCTGCGCCTCTGCCTCAATCAGGGGCTCATGACCCCGGGCATGCTTCGCCGCGTTTTAGAGGTCATTGAGAAGTACAACCTGCCCTCCCTGCGCGCCACCACCGGTCAGCGCATGAATCTGGAAGGCATTCCCACCGACAAGCTGGATGAAATCTGCGACGCCCTCGGCACCCGTGTTGAAAAGTGCGCCCCCGGCGCCACGGTCTGCCCGGGCAAAGGCATCTGTAAATACGGCATTCAGGAAACCGCCGATCTGGGCAACGCGATCGTTGCTCTGGTCAAGAAGAACGGCCCCTATCCGTTCAAGATCAAGAGCGGCGTTTCCGGCTGCAAGATGAGCTGCGGCCTGAGCTACGTCCGCGACATCGGCCTTGTTGCCACGGCAAAGGGCTGGGACGTACTCTTTGGCGGCTGCGCAACCCGCAACGCCGCCCCCGGCGTGCTTATCGGCGAAAGCGTCAGTGCCGACGAGGCGCTCAAGCTGCTGGAAAAAGCCCTGATCTTCTACCGCGAGAACGGCAAGAAACGTGAGCGCACCGCCGCAACCGTGGCCCGACTGGGCAAGGAAGCCCTGCTGGCTGCCGTAAAGGCCTAAGCCACTCTCACATGCATGCCAAAGGCCGGATGGATCGCATGATCCATCCGGCCTTTTCATATGCTCTGGGAAGCCCCGGCAAGACCGGCGGCTCCGGACGCAGGGCCTGTCACATCAGGTTTGGCGTTCAGGCAAGTGCGTCATATATGTCGTCGGACACCGGCTCAAGCCACGTTGCCGGACCTTTTTCAGGGTGGATTTCGATGGCGATATGGGAAAACCAGCTATCCTTGGCTGCGCCGTGCCAGTGCTTGGCGTGGGCCGGAATCTGCACCACATCGCCGGGCCGCAGTTCACGGGCAGGCTGGCCCCACTCCTGATAATACCCGCGACCGTTCGTCACAAGCAACACCTGCCCGCCCATATGCTCGTGCCAACTGTTCCGGCAGCCGGGCTCAAAGGTCACATTGGCTACGGGCAGATCGGACCCGAGGGGAATCAGCATATTGAGCCAGACGGCCCCGCTGAAGTTATCGTTAATGAACTCTTCGCCCATCGGGAAGAGAGGCGCTTCAGGTATCCGGGACATAGACATTTCCTCCGTACTTCGCCGCCAGCTACAGGGCGGCCTTGAACACGCTGACCATATCATCAATGCTCATGGGCGGACGGGCAGGCAGCCTGCCGTTGCCGTCATTCATGATTGCAACGGTATCCTTGGCATAAGTCTCGAACAGTTCGTCGCCGATACCCAGTTCGGAGAAGCGGGTCGGGCATCCGATGGAACGCAGAAAGGTCTCAAAGAGATCAATGCCCTGCAGCGCGCAATCAAGATCATCGGCGGAGCGGGCCTTCAGCCCGAACACGCGTTCGGCAAACTGCACAAACTTGGCCGGTTCCGCCTTGGCGGCAAAGCGCATCCATGCCGGATTGATGATCGAAAGCCCCGCCGCATGCGTGATGTCGTGATACGCGGAAACCGTGTGTTCCATCATATGCACGGGATACGCGCCGTTGGTGCCCACGTTGACCCAGCCCACAAGCGCCACAAGCGCGGCCCACTGAATCTGGGTGCGTGCCTCAAGATCGTTCCCGTCAGCCACGGCCTTGGGACCCCACTCAAGCGCCGTGAGGATAACGCCCTCTGCGAAACGGTCCTGAAGGGGCGTGGTACCGCTGCCATTGAAATATGCCTCGGTCACATGGGTGATAAGATCACATACGCCGTATGCGGTCTGGTCTACGGGCACGCTCACGGTCAGTTCAGGGTCCACCACCGCAACTTTCGGATAGAGTGCCGGAGCCATGACAAAGGATTTCACCGTGGTCTTCTCATTGGTGATAACCGCGCCGCAGTTGGCTTCCGAACCGGTGGCCGCCAGCGTGGGAACCGTAATGACAGGCAGAGCCTGTGTGGGCACATGCACATGTTCCTGCCCATGCATAATCATATCCCACGGGTCGCCATCATACAGTGCCGCTGCGGCAATAACCTTGGAGGCGTCCATAACGCTGCCGCCGCCAAGGGCGATAACCATATCGCAGCCTTCCTTGCGGGCAATGTCCGCTCCACGGACAACGGAAGAAATGCGCGGATTGGGCTCTATGCCCGTGCATTCCACATAGGAAACGCCCGCAGCCTTCAGGCTTTCCACGGCCCTGTCGAACACGCCGCCTCGCTTGACGCTGCCGCCGCCGGTGACAAGCAGGGCCTTCTTGCCATATTCGCCTGCTGCCTCGCCAAGACGTGCAAGCACGCCTGCACCAAATAGTATCCGGGTAGGATTCTGAAATTCAAAGTTCATGATGTTCTCCTTTCGTGTCTTCTGACGTACCCTCGTTTGTAAGGAGTTCGTGCGCCCCCTTGAACACCCATTTCTCTCTAAACCTTGCCCAATCCTCCACGCAGTTCGATCTTCTGTTGAATAATAACGGAGAATGGTGTCCATACTATTCCGTAACGAACGGAGGCTATGCATATGTCCGCTCTTGTGGAACTGGTTAGGGATATGGCGACGGTGGACGGCGGTGCCGTGGAGTCACCGCTGGCCGGAGTGTATTTTTTCAAGGACACCAAGCATGTCCGCCGCAGACCGATCTTGTACAATCCTGGAATCTGCATTGTGGTTTCAGGCCACAAGATCGCACATCTGGGCGAGCAGTCCTTCCGCTATGATGCGAACAACTATCTGGTCACGTCCGTGACCATGCCCTTTGAGTGCGAATCGCATCCCAGCGAAGAAGAACCGCTGCTGGGCGTGTTCATAGACATAGACATGCTGCAGCTGAACGACCTGATCAGCCAGATGGACCTGCCGGACAATCTTGTCCTGCCGGAGAGCGGCAGCTATCCGCTTGCCCTCGGCCCCTCCGTGATGGACGAAGACATGCGGGACGCCACGGTCAAGCTGCTCAAGGCACTACGCTCGGAACAGGAAACCCGGATTCTGGCCCCGGGGCTGATACGGGAAATCTACTACAGAGTGCTCTGCGGCACGCAGGCCCCGCTGCTGTATTCCCTTGCCAAGGGCAGCGGCAACTTCTCGCAGGTGGCCCGTGTGATCAGCATGATGGAGGGCAACTACTCTGCAAAGCTTGACGTGCAGCAACTGGCAGACTCCGCCCATATGAGTGTTTCCGCCTTCCACAAGGCATTCAAGGAGATTACGGCCGACTCTCCCCTGCAATATCTCAAGAAGATCAGACTGGCCCGCGCCAAGGACCTGATCGTGCAGCGAAAGCTGAAGGCCTACCTCGCTGCCGATGAAGTGGGCTACGAAAGCCCTTCACAGTTCAGCCGCGAGTTCAAGCGCTACTTCGGACAAAGCCCCGCCGAGGTTATTCGGGAACTGCGCTAAGCCCAACCGGAGAAGAGCCGGAAGAGGGACATTCCGGCCTGCCCCCCCACGTGCGGAAGCCCGATGAAACCGGATGTACGGGATTGCCCACGTCCCCCCCCTGTCCCCCCTGAAACGGGCAGGCGTTCGAGGAAGGCCGATACACACAAACGCCGGATGGAGCGCAGGCACCATCCGGCGAAGTGTATTGCAGTAATGCACAAACGAGGGGGCCGGTTATCCGGCAAGGTCGAAGCGATCGAGCTCCATGACCTTGGTCCATGCCGCCACGAAATCAGTCACGAATTTCTCGCCGGAATCCCCGCAGCCATAGACTTCCGCTATGGCACGCAGCTGCGAGTTGGCACCGAACACAAGGTCTACGCGGCTGGCGGTCCACCTTAGTTCTCCAGTGGCACGGTCTCGCCCTTCAAAGACCTCCGCATCTGCGGCGGAAGGTGCCCACTTCATGCGCATGTCCAGCAGGTTCACGAAGAAGTCGTTGCTCAGCACTTCCGGTCGACGGGTAAACACCCCGTTACGGGATTGCCCGACGTTGGCACCAAGAACACGCATACCGCCGATGAGCACGGTCATCTCCGGTGCGGTCAGGGTCAGCAGCTGCGCCTTGTCCACCAGCAGCTCTTCCGCCGTTACCGAATATTTCGCCTTCTGATAGTTGCGGAAGCCGTCTGCGGCCGGTTCAAGCACGGCAAACGACGCCGTATCCGTCTGTTCCTGCAGGGCATCCATTCGCCCCGGCCTGAACGGAACCGTCACAGGATAGCCAGCGTCCTTCGCCGCTTTTTCCACCGCTGCACAACCGCCCAGAACAATCAGGTCGGCCATGGAGACTTTCTTTCCGTCAGTACGGGAGCTGTTGAACTCCTTCCGTATCCCCTCAAGGACCGTAAGCGCCGTCTTCAGTTGCGCAGGTTCATTCACCTGCCAGTCCTTTTGCGGTGCAAGACGAATGCGTGCACCGTTGGCGCCGCCGCGCATATCCGAGCCGCGGAATGTGGAGGCAGAGGCCCACGCCGTGGCGACCAGACGGGATACGGACAACCCCGAAGCCAGAATGCGGGCCTTGAGGTCGGTCGCATCCTTGCCGTCTATCAGGGGGTGATCAATAGCGGGAATGGGGTCCTGCCAGAGAAGGGCTTCCTTGGGGACCATACCACCGAGATAGCGCGAACGCGGGCCCATATCGCGATGGGTCAGCTTGAACCACGCACGGGCAAAGGCGTTGGCAAATTCCTCCGGATTTTGCAGATAGCGGCGCGCAATGGGTTCGTAGACGGGATCGAAACGCAGGGAGAGGTCCGCCGTGGTCATCATGGGGCGGTGTTTCTTCGAGGGATCGTGGGCATCCACCACCATATCCTCGTCTTCCACGTCCTTTGCCAGCCACTGGTGTGCGCCCGCCGGACTCTTCACCAGCTCCCATTCGTATTTGAACAGCACCTTGAGGTACCCCATGTCCCACCGGGTCGGACGGGGCTTCCACGCCCCCTCGATGCCGCTGGATATGGTATGAATGCCCTTGCCGCTGCCGAACGAGCTCTTCCAGCCGAGCCCCTGCTGTTCAAGGGGAGCGCCTTCGGGCTCCGGCCCGACATGCGAGGGACTGCCGGCACCGTGACATTTGCCGAAGGTATGCCCTCCCGCAACCAGCGCCACGGTCTCTTCATCGTTCATGGCCATACGTGCGAAGGTTTCGCGCACATCACGGCCGGAGGCCACGGGGTCGGGATTACCGTTGGGGCCCTCGGGGTTCACATAGATCAGCCCCATCTGCACGGCGGCAAGGGGGTTATCCAACTGCCGTTCGCCCTTGTAGCGGCTGTCGCCCAGCCACGTATCTTCCGCGCCCCAGTAGATATCCTGCTCCGGCTCCCACACATCCACTCGCCCGCCTGCAAAGCCGAAGGGCTTGAGGCCCATGGATTCAATGGCGCAGGTGCCAGCAAACACCAGCAGGTCTGCCCAGGATATTTTCTTCCCGTATTTCTGTTTGATGGGCCAGAGCAGTCTGCGGGCCTTGTCGAGATTGACGTTATCCGGCCAGCTGTTGAGCGGTGCCAGACGCTGGCTGCCGGTACCCGCTCCCCCGCGTCCGTCACCTACGCGGTATGTGCCCGCACTGTGCCACGCCATGCGGATGAACAACGGGCCGTAATGCCCGTAGTCTGCCGGCCACCAGTCCTGCGAGGAGGTCATGAGCGCCATCAGGTCCTTTTTCAGGGCCTCAAGATCAAGCGTTTTGAACTCCTTGGCGTAGTCGTATTCCTTCCCCATGGGGTTGGACTTGCACGAATGCTGGTGCAGGATGTTGAGATTCAGTTGGTTCGGCCACCAATCGCGGTTGGTAGTGCCGCCGCCAGCCACCTGTCTGTTGCGCCCTGTAACAGGACACCCGCCATGCTCAGCCATGCCTTGCCTCCGTGAAATATGCGCCTTCGGCCAGATATGCCCGCCGCTTGCGGCGCGGATAAACGGTTTTACCCCTGATCAGGTCAAGGGCTGTAGCCATTACAAACAACTCATCCTCTTCTGACTCTTTCCAAAATTACCAGCCCCGCACAGGTCAGACCATTATTTGCAAAAGAAAAAGCGGTCAGGTCGTCTTCCGCGTCACAAACAAAAAAGCGGTCAGGCTAAACAAGCCTGACCGCTTTCTACGAATCGTGTTGCCGCGTAAGGGAGTAACGCCCCCCCTACGCTCCCCCATCCAGCACATACCGCCGCCCCTCTTCGGCAAGAGGGAAGGGGCTGTTGGCCAGATAAGGCGTGTGGTAGCCCAGAACCCTGCCGGAAATGGCGCGCTGTAGCGATTCCACCTGCTTCCAGTGGGTATGCACACTGTGGGGATTATCAAAATCAATCTCGTGGAACACCAGATCGCAGGCGGCAAACCATTCGGCAGTCAGCTCCTTCCGGTTCAGAATGCGGTTGATCGCCTCATCGTACTTGGTGTCGCCCGAATAGCCGAAGGTTCTGCCACCGGCTGATATCTTCAGGCCAAGGGTGCCGTAGGGCAGGATGTGATGATTCCAGCGGCTCTCGATCTTCACAGGCCCGAGCTGCAACGGTGTCGCGGGATGCAGCGGCAGCACGTTCACATGCTCCTTCAGGTCGGGAAAGAGCGGCGTATAAAAATCCAGCAGCAGGCGGAACATGCTGTCGGTCACCAGCAAATTCAGCTTTCGCCCGTACTTGCGGGCCCGCTGTACACAGACGGTAAAGCCCTGCACATGATCTTCGTGACTATGCGTGAACAGGAAGTGGGTGATGTCGTCCCAATGGATGTTGTGACGCGCAAGGGCATGTGCCGGATAACCGCAGGGATCAATCCAGATGACATGACGGCCGTACCGGACAACGGTGTTCGCCACCGTACCGTGAAACCCGTTGCCGCAGCCGACGGGAATGACCTCCAGACAATCACGCTCCGCCCCGTCGCGCGGAACGGTCGCCAGCAGAGCTTCTATTGCGTCGTCGGCATTGCCTGCCGGCGCAAGATCGGTCCGATCATACACAACCCGCCCGCCATCCGCGAGGACGATGTTGCCCGCGCCGCAACGGATTTCCAGATCACCATTGCGATAGAGCGGATCGGCCGCATTGGGATGAAACCAGTTGCCGAGCCATTTCTTGCGGACGATGGAAAGCCGCTTCTCATCGAAGAAATACGGAAAGATGCGCCCGAGATGGTGCTGAACCTGCTCCATGTTCTCCGGCAGGCCGACATACTCCTTCCGCAGCCCGCCCCTTACCTGCGCGTGCCAGAGAATGAACTCCTCGCCGGTGCGGTTGTCTCCGGCAAGGGATACCTCCCAGTCCGGAACGACGACCGTTTCCTCACGAAATCCATGCTCCTTCAGGAACTTCGCGATGTCCGGCATGCTGCCGATACGCACCGTTCCCTTAGACGTACGCACAAGGTCCACATGCAACCCGCCATGGTCGATGCGCTGCACCTGTCCTGTCAGCTGGCTCAAACGACTGCCGCTCATTCACACATCCTTTATCGAAATGTACACGCTTACATTACATGAGCTTTCAACTGAAGAAAAGCCTCTTCTCGCCCCAAACAGACACGCAAAGCCAATAAAAACAGGCAATAAAGCGCAGAAAGCAGCAACTGAAAAAACAAGCCTGTTGACACGCTTTACAGGCGGCTGATAGTAAAATGTAAGCGTTTACATGAAGGGGTTTGCTGTGAGTACCATTCTCGATGTCGCACGACTTGCCGGGGTATCAACCGCCACGGTGTCACGGGTTATCAACTTTCCGGACACAGTGCGCGAAGCGACCCGCGTAAAGGTTCTTCTTGCCATGGAGAAGTGCAATTACAAATACAACGCCCTTGCACGCGGCTTTGCCACCAAGCGTTCCAACACCATCGGCCTTATTATTCCGAACATCAACAACCCCGTATTCTCCGACTCCACTCTCGGAGTGCAGGAATATGCCGACCGGAACAAGATCAAGATCATTCTCGGCAACACCTCCTACAACTACTCGCAGGAAGAAAACCTGATCAAGGTCCTCAGGGAAAGTCAGGTGGACGGCCTCATCATCACCACCACCAATCCCAAGGGTGAAGTCCTGAAATCCCTTGTGGACGAAGGGTTTCCCTTTGTCCTTCTCTTCAGCACCATAAAGGGCGGCCCCATTTCCGCCGTGGGCGTAGACAACTTCCGCGGCGGCTATATTGCCACGGAACACCTTGTCTCCCTCGGTCACAGACGCATCGGCATTGTGGCGGGCAATTTCTCCACCACGGACAGAAGCTTTCATCGCTGGCACGGCTACAAGCGGTGCCTCAAAGACCACGGCATTCCGTACGACAAAGAGCTGCTTGTCCAGACGGAATACTCCCTTTCCGGCGGGCGGGATTCCATAAAGAGGCTGCTTGCCCTGCCCTCTCCACCCACTGCCGTGTTCTGTTCCAACGACTATATCGCCCTCGGCGCCATCAAGGGCGCGAGGGAGGCAGGCCTTGCCCTGCCTGAAGATCTTTCAATCGTCGGTTTTGACGACATGCCGACGGCTTCCTACATGGTACCGGCCCTGACAACCGTCCGCCAGCCTGCCTATCAGATGGGGCAGCGCGCCTGCGAACTGCTGCTGCAGCTCATGGAAAAGCCCACAAAGCCGGTACAGGACATGATGGACATCGATCTGGTCATCCGTGAATCAACAACCTCCGCACCTCACCTGCGAGGCAAGGGGGACTAGTGTGAAGGGGTGTGTGCAACAGGCTGCTGAAATTGGTGCGGCAACCAACTACCTCCAGGCAATTCATCACCAATAGGAGAAGAGTATGAGCTTCAAGAAGATTCTTTCTGTCCTTTGTGCAGGCATCATCCTGTCCATCGGCTCGCAGGCCATGGCTGACGACTACAAGCTGACCCTGAAGCTGAGCCACGTATTCAGCCCCGCAGAGCAGCTGACCAAATCCATGGATGCAGTGGCCGAGTCCATTCTCGAAAAGACCGACGGCGCCATCAGAATCCAGACCTTCCCGCAGGCACAGCTGCCCGCTTACAAGGAAGGCGTGGAGCAGGTGGTTCGCGGTGCGAATTTCATCTCCGTGGAAGATCCTTCCTTCATCGGCGACTACGTGCCCGACTTCAAGGCACTGTACGCCCCCATGCTCTATCGCAGCTTTGACGAGTACGTGAAGCTGACCCGGAGCAAGCTGGTGGCAGACATGCAGGCCAAGGCTGAAGCGCAGGGCATCAAGATTCTCGCCCTCGACTACATTTACGGTTTCAGAAACCTGATCACCCAGAAGGTCATCACCAAGCCTGAAGACCTCAAGGGCATGAAGATCAGAACCCCCGGCTCCAAGTCCTACATCGACACCCTGACCGCCATGGGCGCCGTTGCCACCCCCCTGCCCTGGGGCGAAACCCTTTCCGCCGTTCAGCAGGGCGTGGTTGACGGCCTTGAAGGTTCCGAGTTCACCAACATCGGCACCAAGGTATACGAAGGTCCCACCAAGAACGTGGCCAACACCCGCCACATTCTCGGCACCTGCGGCGTATACATCTCCACCAAGGTCTGGAACGAAATTCCTGCCAAGTATCAGGCAATCATTCAGGAAGAGTTCACCAAGGGCGCAAACCACATGGTTGAAACCCTGAAGTCCCAGCACGGCGGCGTTGTGAAGGAACTGGAATCCTACGGCGTGAAGTTCAACGAAGTTGACGGCGACGCCTTCCGCAAGGCTCTGGCTCCCCTGTATGCCGAACAGCCCGGCATGACCCCCGGCGTGTTCAAGGCCATCTTCTCTGAACTGGACGCAATGCGCTAAACCCGACTATCCGGCGCATGGGAGGCCTGCCTCCCATGCGCCTTTTCTGGTGAACAATGTCTATCACACCCAAAACGCTTTTCAAAAATTTCGACCTGATCATCAGCGGTTTCTTCCTCTGCATTACCGTTCTGGTCGTCATCGTGAACGTCTTGCTCCGCTACCTCTTTCAAGGCGGCCTTTTCTGGGCCGAGGAAGTGGCCACAACCGCCTTCATCTGGAGCGTCTTCGTCGGTGCGGCCGCGGCCTACCGCTACAAGATGCATATCGGCATCGACTTCGTGACGAAACTCGGACCCCGACCGTGGCGAGCCCTTCTTGCCGTGATCATCGATGGCCTGATGGTCGTCATCAACGGCTACATCGTCTACCTCAGCACCCTTTTCATTCAGGCAAACCAGCTGAAGCGCACGCCCGTTCTCGATGTTCCAGCGATCTATGTGAACACTGCGCTGACGGTCGGATTTGCCCTGATGACCATATACGCCCTGTCCTTCCTGCTCCGCGACATCCGCAAGCTGTTCGGCGCACAGGAAGGATAACGGGAGAAAAGCCATGATCACGTTCCCTCTGCTCATCGTAATGGTGCTCTATTTCACCAGCATCCCAATTTCTTTCGCCCTGCTGGCCGCGGGGCTGGCCTATTTCACCTTCGGTGATGTGGGTACGCCGCCGGACCTGATTCTGCAGAAGTTCATCACCGCCACCCAGTCCTTCCCGCTGCTGGCCATTCCCTTCTTCATCATGGCCGGTGAAATCATGAACTATTCCGGGATCACCTCAAGCCTCATGAAAATGGCCGAGGTGCTTACCGGCCATATGCGCGGCGGGCTGGCTCAGGTCAACGTCATGCTCTCCACGCTCATGGGGGGCATCTCCGGTTCGGCCAATGCCGATGCCGCCATGCAGTCCAAGATCCTTGTGCCGCAGATGACCAAGCGCGGCTACAGTGCCCCCTTTGCAACGGCCATTACCGCCGCTTCTTCCGCCATTGCGCCGGTCATTCCCCCCGGCATCAACCTCATCATCTACGCCCTCATCGCACAGGTCTCCGTGGCCAAGATGTTCATCGGCGGCTATACGCCGGGCCTGCTCATGTGTTTCGGCCTCATGCTGACCGTGCACATGATCGCCAAAAAGCGGGACTACAAACCCTCGCGCGAAAAGAGAGCCTCGGCCGATGAGATCATCAAGCAGCTGAGAGAGTCCATCTGGGGCCTGCTGCTGCCTCTCGGCATTATCGTGGGGATTCGCTTCGGTGTATTCACCCCCACGGAAGCAGGGGCCATGGCGGTTCTGTTCTGCATCATCATCGGAGCGTTCATCTACAAGAAGCTGAAATGGGAACATTTTCCCATCATCATGAAGAGTACGCTGCTTTCCACCAGCTCGGTCATGCTCATCATCATCGCGGCTTCCGTGTTCGGGCAGTACATGAGCTGGGAACGCATCCCGCACGAGCTGACCAAGGGCATTCTGGCCCTCTCCGATTCTCCGTGGCTTATCCTGCTCGTGATCAATGCGCTGCTGCTTGTCCTCGGCATGTTTCTGGAAGGCGGAGCCCTGCTGATCATCGTGGCGCCGCTTCTGGTGCCGCTGGTCAAGAGCATGAACATCGACCTGATCCACTTCGGCCTGGTCATGATCGTCAACATCATGATCGGCGGCATAACACCGCCGTTCGGCTCCATGATGTTCACCACCTGCGCCATCACCGGGGTGACCGTTGGGCAGTTTGTGCGCGAGGTGTGGCCCTTCATCGTGGCGCTGGTGCTGATCCTTCTGGTGGTGACCTATGTGCCCGGCCTGGTCATGTTCCTTCCCAACCTCATCTAACGGAGACTCCAATGCTGCTGATAGGCCATCGTGGCTGCAAGTACGCAGGATATAATCAGAACACCATACGCTCCTTTGAAAGGGTCACGGCTGAAGGCGTTCCGGCCATCGAGTTCGACGTACAGCTCTGTGCGGACGGAGAGCTTGTGGTGGTGCACAACCTCGCGCTGGAAGAGGTTTCCACAGGCAAGGGCGAAGTCTCCATGACCGATGCCGCAACGCTGAGAAGCCTCTTTGCCGGCGATCCCGCACAGGGTGAGGACCGTATCCCCTTCCTCGCCGACGTCTTCGACTTCTTCGCTGCGCAGCCGCAGGAAACGCGGCCCGTCATTCATATGGAACTGAAGGGAAACAACACCGGCAGACCGGCCGGTGAGCTTTTCAACGCCTATGTCGCTGACGGCAAACTTGTAACCGCCGACCTGCTGGTCAGCTCCTTCAACTGGCAGGAGCTTGCCGCGCTGCGCGAGGTATGCCCGGAGGCGAAGATAGCCCTGCTGGACGGTGCCATACGCCGCAACCGCCTTGTGGAGAAGACGGGGACAGAGGCGGAACCGTATTTCGCCAAGGTGTTCGCGTACGGCAATGAAGACTACATGCTCCCGCGTTTTCCCTCGCTTGCCGACAACATTGCGCTCATCGAGACAACATGCAGCGATGCACGCATCCGTTCCCTTCTCATCGAAGAGGTAGAGGCCTGCCTTGGCGGAGCCTACTATGCGGATGAACTGCTTGATGCGGCCCGGACCATGAACGCCGTCTCTCTGAATCTCTGGTACCGCACCATCTCGAAGGCATTCGTGGACAAAGCCCATGCACGAGGACTGGTCGTGCTCGTCTACACCGTGAATGATCCTGCCGAACTGCGCGTCATGGCCGACATGGGCGTGGACGGCGTCTTCACCGACTATTATGCCGAGGCCGAACGGCTGCTGGCAGATCTCGGACGATAAACAAAGAGCCCCTATGCGGGGCTGCGGCAATTATGAAACCAGCCGGATGGGGAATTGAATCCCCATTCGGCTGGCTTTTTCATATGTTCAACAGAGGGATGACACCTTTCGGGCATCCGCTGCGGCAGAAGATCCTACACCTGCTGCGACTTACTCGACAGCCGAGGCAAATGCCCCGTACGAGCCGCCTTCGACCCGCCTGTTACCCGCAAAGTCATGAACAACCGACGGAAGCAAGGGGGCCCCTGAAGCGCCGTCGCTGCCGCTCTCAAGCTGAAGCCCCTGCGGAGACCTGGGCAGGAGGCCGACATCCGCAAAGTCGAACCCGGCTTTGAACACCCCATGCTGCTCCAGACCGTTCCCGGAGAAAAACGCGACATCAGAGGCCGCACGGGAATAGGCATTGTAGTCGAACACCGGCTTTCGGGCGACAAACCCCTTGTTCTTGAGGTCGACGGGGTAGGTATTGAGGGCAACAACATTGTTGCGCACCACCCAGTCCTGCATACTGCCGACAACAACAAACATCTGCCCCTTTCTGTCCCCATCGTTGTACAGGGTATTATGCTCAACAACAGCCCTGCCGGCCCCGAACGTGAAATGGTGACCAAGATTGTTGTAAAAAACATTATTACGCACAACCACATTGGTAGCGCCGTTTATCATTGTTACACAGGCACCCCAGTCTCTGCTGTTGCCATAGAAGAAGCATTTTTCGATAACAACATCGCGGACATATTTCCCGTTCATATGTATGCCGTTGATCGCCGTATCCGAAAAACTGCATCCTGAAAAAACAAAATTTTTACAGTTCTTTGTCAGGTACACACCATGCTCAATCGCAGAGCCCGTAATTGCGCAGTTCACTATGCGCACATTGCCAGCTCCGTCACCGAACAACATCCCGTAATTGCTGTAATCATGGATATACAGATTCTCGAACACAAAATTGATGACTTGCCCGCTGATTCCGGAACCGCCCATTTTTTCAAATTCGATATCCCGTACGATTCCCCACTTTCCTTTCATGTTCACGGTACAATAGACATCCGGCTCAAACTGTTTTTTGTTCGTGCGTTTATCGAAGACGCCTTGGATTTTTGCACCTGGCCTGCCCTGCAGCACAACAGGGGCTTCCTGCGTCCCCTGAAAATTCAAGCGTATTGTTCTGGCGACAGTATGCGTTCCCGGCAACAGGGTTAACGTGTCTCCGGCAGAGAGCTTCGAAAATGCCTTTTCAATGTCCCTGAGCGGACTCGTTATCGAGCCATCGTTGCCATCGTCTCCATCCGGTGCAACAAAGTATTCCTTCGCAAAACAGCTCCCGGACAAAGAGAGAACCAGCAAGAAAACAAGCATACATCGCACAATCTTCATGGCATTCACCTGATCCGAAATTATTCTGAAGACACAGCGCAGCACAGTGCATTGCCCCTCCGTCACGACAGACCTCCGCCCAGACCGGCAGCCTCGTGCCTGCCTGTAAACTGTTCCATACATGCACTGTTCGGAACATGATAACCAGGGTGCATACGGGCAATGCCAACACAGCGTTCCGGAAACGGATGACGAAAAAAAAGCCCCTTGCCGTGTCCGGCAAGGGGCTCATGCATACGTATATGTATTACAGCTGTAACGGCTCAGCCTCCAAGGGGGTCAGCACGACCTCCTTGCTTTCGCTGTACGTCAGCGAATATTTCTTGCCGTACTTGGAAACAAAATCCTTTTCCGCGATGAAGGGAACGTCGTTCACGTCAATCCGCAAATCTTCATCCTCATCCGCTTCGTCTATGCCCAGACCGAGCACGATCTTGGCGTGTCAGCCACCGCCAACCTGATACTCGCGCAGTCGAACACAGCTTTCCTCATCCTCGTCTTCCAGCATGTTCCGGAGCTTATCAAGCATCTCCTCCGGGACGGTCAGCTCAAACATATGTAAGTCCTCTTTATTCTACTATTTATTATATCATGACGGGCTTGAGCCCGTGCTTGGCAAATCGCTCCAGAACGGCATGCAGCTGTTCCGGCGCATACTGGGAAACCTCGGGAAGAGACTTGCCCAGTGCGACATACTTGCTTTTACCAAAGGCGTGGCACGGCATGATCTCGATCTCGCTCCGGTTGAATTCACCAAGAAAATCCGCCATGGCGGCAAGATTGTCGTCGGAGTCGTTCATGTCCGGCATCAGCGGCATGCGGATGCGGACTTCTGTGCCGGAGCTCAAGGCCGCACGAAGATTCCGCAGAATGACTGCGTTATCCACGCCCGTCAGCGCCTTGTGCTGCCCCGAATGCATGTGTTTGCAGTCGAACAGGAAAAGGTTCGTCAGCCCGATGGTTTTATCGAAGCGTTCCTCCGGACAATAGCCGCAGGTGTCCACCGTGACATGATAGCCTTCATCCCGCGCCGCCTGCGCCAGATTCAGGAAGAATTGCCCGCCGGAGGTGGGTTCTCCGCCGCCGAAGGTCACACCGCCGCCGGAGTTGTCATAAAACAGAGCGTCCTTCCGTACGACGGCCATGACCTCTTCAACGGTCATCAGCTTACCGGACATCTCGCGGGCCTTGTTCGGGCAGGCCTGTGCGCATTGACCGCAGTCGATGCACTTGCCGACATCCCGGCCGGACTTGCCGCCAAACATGGTCACAGCCCCGTTGGAGCAAGCCTGTGCACAAGCGCCACAGCCTGTGCACAGGTTCTCAAAGAACAACATCTGCGGCGTGGTCTTCTGCGATTCAGGGTTACTGCACCAGAGACAGCTCAACGGACAGCCCTTCAAAAACACCGTGGTACGCAGTCCCGGGCCGTCGTGAACGGACATACGCTGGATATTGTAAATCATTCCCTGATTCATAAACACTTCCGCATTTGGTCTTGTGGAGTCATTTCCGTGGGCGACGGGGTTTTCCGCTCACGGAGAAAAGGGGCGAAGAAGGGGGCGGGGCGGGCCCCCTCCTTCGCAGTGGAACGCTACATCCTTCCGGAATCGTATTCGGTGCGCTTGATGATTTCGTTCTGCACACCTTTGTCCAGACGGGTGAAGTAGGCACTGAAGCCGGCCACGCGGACGATCAGATCAGAGTACTGACACGGTTTCGCCTGCGCTTCCTTCAGCGTCTCGGAACTGACGCAGTTGAACTGGATGTGGGAACCACCGAAGTCGCAATAGGTCTTGATCAGAGAGATCAAGGTACGTGCGCCCTGCGGACCTTCCAGCACGGAGGGGGAGAACTTCACGTTGAAGTGGTTCGCTCCGTAACGGACGGTGTCGATGGCTTCCGCACCGGATTTGATGAGGGCGGTAACGCCTTCATGGTCGGTACCGGGCATTGCGGATACGCTGCCGTCGGTCAGGGCCACACCGGCCTTGCGACCGTTGGGCAGGGCACCCATCAGTGCGCCGAAGTAGTTGTGGTAGGACAGGGAGTAGGCGTCCAGCGGAGTACGATAGCCGAAACAGTCGGGGCCCTGAGCGTGGTGGATAGCGTCCACGTCGCGGTAGAACCGCTGCACCAGAGCCTGATCTTCGGGGTTGTCGTTACCGTGCTTGGGCGCCTCGAAGCACATCTTGCGAATGTCTTCGTAGCCTTCGAAGTTGGCCTTGATGGCTTCAAGCAGCTGCTCCATGGTGATCTTCTTGGTGTCGAAGACCAGATGCCTGATGGCAAGCAGGGAGTTTGCCGCGTCGATGCCAGCAGTCATGATGGGGTTCACCTGCGGGTAGCGGGTGCCGCCGGCCTCTTCGCACATCCCCTTCTCGATGCAGCCGTCATACATGGCGGAGCGGAAGACGCTGGGCACCACATGCACGCGGGCCATCTGGCTCAGGTCGGAGTGCTTGCGGGAGATGTTGAAGAGGTGGTCGAGCTGCTTCTTCACGGCTTCGTACGCGTCCTCGAAGGTTGCGAACTGCAGCGGATCGCCGCTTTCGGCACCGACCTTCTTCTTGGTCACGGGGCACTTGCCGTTGTGGAGCATCAGTTCCACGACCTTGGCGAGACAGGGCTGATCTTCCTGCGTGATGAAGCTGCCCTTGCCGCAAACACCGGTGGACACGCAGCCATAGTTGCCGCAGTTACGCGCGTCTTCCAGCGTGATGCCGTCCTTGTACTGGGCAAAGCGGGCCAGAGTACGCTGGATGACAGCATTGTTGTTGAGGATCTGGGGCTGGCCGGAACCGCCGCGGATGCACTCAACCACCTTCTGCATGTAGGAGTCCTTCAGCTTCGGATGATAGAGCAGGGTCAGCGTGGGCTGAATGTTCTTCATCTGGATCTGGGTCTCGAGCAGCAGCTCTTCCAGCTCGGTGCTGGCATCGTTGCCGTCGGCGTCAACGCCGCCGAGGGTGATGCTCTGGCCGGTGTGGCCGGAGAGGGTCAGCGCGTAGGAGTTGCCCTGGTATTCGCCCAGTTCGAGGTGCTTGATCCACTGGAACTTGAGCAGCGTGAGCACCTGTTCGTGGGTGAGGTTGCCTTCCTCGATGTCCTTCTTGAAGAAGGGGTACATGTACTGGCCGTAGCGTCCGGGAGAGCAGGCGCAGGCCATCTGTTCCACTTCAATGGCGAGGTGGATGAACCAGAAGGACTGAACGGCTTCGCGGAAGTTGCGGGCCGGATGTTCGGGAACGCGGCGGCAGATTTCGGCGATTTCCAGCAGCTCGGCCTTGGTCTTGGGATCGGCTTCCTCAAGGGCGGCCTTTTCAGCCAGTTCGGCATAGCGGTGGGAGTGGGCGATAACCGCATCAAAGGTAACCAGCATGGCACGATACAGATCGTGCTTTTCCTTGTTTTCCAAGGTGGTGGGGCACTCTTCGAAGCGCTTTCTCACGTCATTGATAAGGTGACGCAGGCCCTTGGTCAGTACCAGACCGTAGTCGGCAATACCGGAGCCGCTGGCAACGGACACGTTCTCATAGTACATGCCCGCCTTTGCGTACTGCTTGGGATTCTCGCCGTACTTTTCCTTGTACAGCGCGTTGTTCAGGTCGATGCAGGTACGACCCTTCCAAAGCTTGTAGGTCTTTTCCAGAAGTTCCTGCGTCTCGGTGGGAATCTTCATCTCACCGAGGGAGGCCATCTTGGCCATCTGCATTTCTTCCTTGATCCAGGACACGTTCCATTCGGGGTAGGCGTAAACGCCTGCGCGCACACCGGTCAGGGTGCCGACGATGGGGTTGCCGTCAAGGAAGATCTTCTTCTTGGTCAGTACGCGCTCAAACAGCTTGGCGCGGATATAGAAAACGGATTCGCCACGGAATTCATCGTATACTTCATTCAGGAACTGCAGGCGTTCGGGATCCATCACCTGCGGGGCGGACATCAGATAGTCCTTGAGCTCCTTAACCCGCGATTCCGCGGTATCCCAGTTGATGCCGTAGCCCTTGGGGGCATCGGCCCGGGGTTCGGTTTCCTGTACTGTGGAAAGAGTGGACATGAATATCTCCTGATCTTGCGAGAATATGTTGCTGAATTAAGGATTAAGAGGAGTTTTCGTTCGCTTGTTCTTTTGGGCACTAGCAGGGGGTGTGCCAGTTTGCACATACTCCGCCAAAACAGCAGCAACAGCGCTAATTAACAGGACTTTCAGACACGACAGCTGAACAGACGCAGGCGAAAAAAATAGTCGTTTTGGAAAGAAATTTTTCATTTGCGAAAAATTTCTTTTCGCTCTACATCCCCCTGCAACGGCAGAGTAGGTGCTTACCCCGTGAATGACGCCATACGACCGAGGTTGTGAAATTTGTATTTTACCAAGAACAGATTCTTCGACATCAACCGCAAAAGCGTGCTGACTCCGGCCATGACCGCCATATGGGACGACATGGGGCTTGGCGTCGCCGTGGTGGATGCCGACGGCATGTGCGAATACATGAACCCCATCCAGCGGCGGGTGGACGGCTTCAGCCGCATCAATGTGCAGGGACGGCACATCACCGAGCTGTACGTGCCGCATGAACTGGAATGCATTCCGACCATCGAATGCCTCCGGAAGGGCGAGCCGATCCTCAAGAAGTCCTACTTCTACAAGACGACGAACAACTACCTCGCCGGCACGGTGACGGACTTCTTCCCGCTCTACGACAATGGCCGGAAAGACGGCGTGATCGCCTTCACCATCTGGACCGGCTCTGCCCCGCTGGTGGAACGCAAACGTCGTACGGGAGCCCCCGCTCCGCTCAGACAACCCGCCGCGCACTATACCTTCGACAGCATTGCCGGAGACGACGTTGCGCTGCTTGACGTACTTGCCGAAGCACGCGCTGCGGCACAGTCGCCTTCGCACGTGATGATCTGGGGAGAAAGCGGCACAGGTAAGGAAGTCTTCGCGCAGGCCATTCACTCTGCCAGCGAACGGCGCAACAACCCTCTGATTGCCGAGAACTGCGCCGCCATTCCCGAAAACCTGCTGGAAGCCATCCTCTTCGGCACGGAAAAGGGCGCATACACGGACGCAACCGACAAACCCGGCCTGTTCGAAGAAGCAAACGGCGGCACGCTGATTCTGGACGAGCTGAACTCCATGCCTCTGGGACTTCAAGCCAAGCTGCTGCGCGTGCTGCAGGAAAAACGGGTGCGCCGCCTCGGCTCCCGCACGGAGATTCCTGTGGATGTCCGGGTCATCAGCATCCTGAACGAAGCGCCGCTCAATGCCGTGGGACATGGCATTCTCAGAAGCGACCTCTTCTACCGCCTTGCCGTGGTCGGTCTTGCCGTGCCGCCCCTGCGTGAACGCACAAAAGATATTCCCGTGCTGGCGCGCCTGTTCATCGAACGCTCCGATCAAAATCCGCAGGCCGCCGCCATCGGCGTGACGCCGGAAGTGCGTCAGATGTTCCTGGACTACGACTGGCCGGGGAACGTTCGCGAGTTGCTCCACGTCATAGAGGGCAGCCTTGCCCTGCTCGGCGGCCGTACGGTTATCGACAGGGATTGCCTGCCGCGCCACTTCCGCGAGGCCTGCGCTGTTGGCGCTCCGAAGCGGGAGCCGGTTTCGGCGGCGGCACCGCAGGAAGCAGGCGATACGCCACGCTCCGCACGAGGCTTTTTTGACTACCGCGAGGTCAGGAGAAACAGCGTGGTGCCGCTGAAGAGCTGCTTGCAGGAATACGAGACCGAATGCATCCGCAACGTACTGCGGGTCACGGGCGGCAATGTGGCCAAGGCCGCGCGCATCATGCAGATTACCGGAGCCGGACTGCGGTACAAGATGAAGCAGCTCGGCATCGAGGACGAATAGCCACTACAGGATACACAAAAAACCGACCGGAGCACGAAGGGTGCAAGCCGGTCGGTTTTTACTGTCCGGATGCCGCTGTCGGCACCTTAGGGCGCTGGCGACTGACTACAGCATGGAACGCACCAGACAGACGACTCCGGCGGCCACGATGACGCCGAGCAGTACACGCCGGAATGCGTTCTGGTTGATATGCTTGGTGACGGGAAACGCACACAGCGTCCCGAGCATGGTAGCCGGTATGCCGTACTGCGCATATTCAAGCACCGCCGGTGTGTACATGTCGGCACCGGCCTGCAGGACGCAGGTCATCGTCCCCCGGATGACGAAGAAAACACCCAGCGTGCCCAGAAAGACTCTGGGGTTCCAGCCCGCGTAGAGGCCGTATGCACCGACAGGCGGACCGTCGAAGGATATTGCCGTTCCCAGCAGGCCCGCGCCGAATCCCGCCGCACCGCCGCGCATCCACGATTCGCCCTGCACCTGCCTGACGCGGACGGAGTGCTGCCAATAGACATAGTACAGGAGCAGCGCCCCCACGGCCCCCTGCAGCACGGCCCCGGAGACGAGTTGCAGGACATACAGACCGGCAAACGCGCCGGGCAGGGAACCTGCCAGCATGGGCCACATTGCAGACACCCTGCAGTGGCGGAAATGCATAAGGGCAATGCAGCAGTCCATGACAACGTTCAGAATGCAGCTGAGGGGAACCAGTTCATGCATGGGAATGAACATGGCGGCGACAGGAACCGCAACCATGGCTCCGCCTATGCCGCTGACGCCGGAAACAAAGCCGCCCACAAGCCACATGCAGAAGACAAGGAGGTTTACGAAATCAGGCATCGGCTGCCCCTGTTGCCCCGTGCTGCCGACCGGCCTGCAACACGGCTTCACATTTGGCCAGCGATTCATACCCCAATTTCCGCATCAGCAGTTCATAACGCTCGCGCACGAGGTTCCGGTGCTCGCGGTGCGCTTCCTCCACGCACTCGGCGTAGGCGGCAAGAGTCCTCGCAGAATAGGTCTGCAACTCGCTGCCGAGGTAGCGACAGAAGCTTTCATGGCCATCCGGCTGCACGCTTCTCGGAAACTGCGTCGCAACCTCCTTGCGCCATTCGCTTTCCGCACGCACGATTTCCCTGATGGACGGAGCGTCGGAGAGAGGCGGAATGAGCCCTTCCATCAGGGCGTACTTTTCCGTCATGAGGTTGCGGCCATTGTTCCCGGCTTGTTCCAAGTCGCACAAGTAAGAGGCGAGAAAGGCCTCGGACAGCACCCCATGGGTGATTTCCCGCATGATGCGGAACGATTCCGGGCGCTCCTGACACAGGGATACGCCGTCGCGGTTTCTGACGGCCAGAAACATGCCCAGTTCACGGTCGATGATGGTCGAAATGAGTGCCTCGCGGCTTGATTGCGTCATATAGCCCTCCGGTACTGATCGCAGGTCATGCGGTGCTGCATCCTCTCCCCGCCCGTGCGGGCCTTGATGCGCACGAAAACAATAAGCCTGCGCCTGTGCAAGGCCGGTGCCGCTTTCAGCGCATTGTCCATAAGGCGAGGGGGATTGTCTCGGCACCCAAGGACGCAGGAATGCAATCAGACCTTGAGCTGATATTCACGTGCGGTTGTGGCCGGGAAGAGGCGGAGAAAGAAACTTTTGGAAATGAAAAAATTTTTCTTAAAAAGAAAAAATTCTTTGCGATTCAGACAGGAGACCAAGTCTGCAGATAGATTATATCCATCATTATTAATGAGTTCTATAGCTGGTGAAGAATTTCACGTATTGGCACCCTAATTGCTCTCCGAGCTCCCAATTACTCGTTCGTTGCTGAAACAACAGGATTAAGGGTGCAGAGGTTTTGTTCGCCCTCTGCCGTCATAGGGGAACCGGAATCAGCAAGGCGTTCACGTAGTCACACGTATATCGTGCTGACACTGTTCAGCAGGTTTCATGGATGCATTTTCTGAGGAGTATCTGCATCGAAAAGCTGCCGCTGAATATACGGGGAATGCCAGCTGCGAACTCATTACCGTGAAGAGACAATCTGATATGTCACAAGAACAATTGGAACTGAACAAATCGTTTTCGCCCGCCCAGATATGGGCGCTGGCCCTTGGCGCCATCGTAGGTTGGGGCTGTTTTGTTTTACCCGGCGACATGTTTCTGCCCCAGGCCGGCATTCTCGGCACCCTGATCGGCTTTGCAGTCGGGGCATTCCTTATTTGCTTTGTAGCTGTCTGCTACAGCTACATGATCAAATACGCCCCCGTTGCCGGCGGTGCATTCGCCTATGCCTACGTCGGCTTCGGCCCTACTGCGGCCTTCGTATGCGGCTGGGCGCTCGTGCTCGGATACGTCGCCATCATCGGCATTGACGTAGCCGCCCTCGCTCTGATCTTCCGCTTCCTTTTCCCCGGCGTATTCGAATTCGGGGCGCTGTACACCATTGCCGGTTGGGACGTATACATGGGCGAAGTCCTGCTGATGACCGCAGGCACCCTCATCTTCGGCTGGCTCAACTACAGAGGCACCAGCTTTGCCGGACAATTCCAGGTTGTCCTCACCTTCATGCTCACCATCGGCATTCTGGCCCTGTTTACGGGAGCCGTATCGCTTGAAACCGCGCATATGGGCAACCTGCTGCCCCTGTTCGCTGAGCACCGCTCCGCCCTTTCCTGCGTACTGATCATCTTCGCCATCTCCCCCTTCCTTTTCGTCGGGTTCGATACCGTGCCACAGGCAGCCGAAGAGTTCACCTTCGACCCTGCCCGCGCACGCAACATCATGATCGTCGCCATCCTGTGCGGTGTGGCGCTCTACTCCCTCGTGACGCTGGCAGTGGCCATCGCGATTCCCTATCCTGAAATGCTGGCCAAGATGGACGCTCTGCGCGCTTCCGGCGGCACCGCATGGGCCACCGGCGAAGTCGCCTCCATGGCCTTCGGCAAGATGGGCGCTGTCGTGCTGGCCTGCGCAGTTCTGGGCGCGGTGTGTACCGGTATCAACGGCTTCTATATCGCCACCTCCCGACTGCTGCTCAGCATGGCCCGTGGCCGCATTCTGCCCTCCTGGTTCGGCGCCATCCATCCCACCTACCGCTCGCCCTACAAGGCCATCCTGTTCACCATCGCCATCGTGCTGCTGACTCCCTTTGCTGGCCGCTCCGTTGTCGTGTGGATCGTGGACATGAGCTCCGTGGGTACCGGTATCGGCTACCTCTTCACCTGTCTTGCCGCACGCCGCGTTCTGCTGGGCAGTAACGCCGTGAGCGGACTGAACACCCGTCTCTTCTGCTGCGCCATGGGCACGCTGGCTTCCGTGCTGTCCATCGTGCTGCTGCTCGTTCCCGGCTCCCCCGCATACATCAGCGAAGCATCCCGCTGGTGCATGTTCACCTGGGTTGTCATGGGCGTTTTCTTCTACTACTCCAACCGTTCCGAGTGGGCGAAGCTGCCTGAAACCACGCTGCGCGAAAGCATTCTTGGCAGCCGCGACATTCCGGTATTCTTCAAGGATCAGGATCCGCAGGGTGTGGCACAGCCCCAGACTGCTACCAAATAACACGCAAACCCTCACGACAGGGCTTACCGGTCCTGATGAGTAATGATAGCCCCCGTCCATATGGTATGGACGGGGGCTTTTATTGTGCGTTTGGCGGAAGGGGGGAGTAACTACCCCCGACTCCACAAAAATTTTCCTAACGAAAGGGCCCAGTTATCCATCAAGACAATCGGGCCCCTTCTTTTGCGGTGAACTGGGTGTGAACATTTACCATATCAACTGGTTAGAAAACACCCTGTTGCATACGGGAGATGCGGATTCCACCTTGCACGCCAACTATCTTCGAAGAAGCAAAGATAGCTCGTGCCAAATATTCGCATTGCTTTGCCCGCTCTCACCCCAATAATTTTTCCCAGAATACGCTTTCTTGCTCAATTCATTTAACAATTCCGGACGATCAATTTTATCAAGACACTCAGCAAGCTCAGCACCTGTCTGGGCCAACAACACGCCATCATCAATATGCGGCGTACCGCATATTGAGTAGCAAACAACTATTTTGCCTAACGCGCGTGCAAGCTTAACCACTGTACCACTATCAACAAGTAAAGCATCACAAACTGGCAGCCATTGATCACTTTCCATATATACAACAGCAAAACCAGCGCGAACAAATCGCGATTTGACTTGTTCTGAAAGCCGAGGATGAAGAGATATTAAGACATTATAATTTCGTAACTTTTTTAGGGAGGACAGCCAGCAATCAAGTAGCTCCTCATATGTTTTGAACTCATCAGAGTTGGCAACGCTGATATAATCCTTGGGAGGAGAGGCAACAAGTAGCTTAAGCTCTTCCAAGAATCCAAATCGTGCAAAATATCGCTCTCTTCTTACGGCTAGCGGTATGTCCGATTCGGCAATCATATCGTATTGCGGATCACCCGTGACCACCACCGGTGTTTTCTCAAAATAAGCTTTGAAATGCTCAAACGCATACTGGCTTTCCAAAAAAAACGCTGAAACCAAAGAAGACGAGCAATGCCTCCATTGAGTCGCCTGTGAAAGCCCTGTAATCAGATGAGCAAAATAGAGGGGAAGCCTTCTTCTTTCAGAAAAATATTTTTTCCCAACAAAATTAGGCAAATAATGACTAGCTAGAGGCACTAGAGAGGAGGGGGTATTATCTTTTTCTGTTACCAGCCGCAAACGCTCGTATGTAGTTGCCGCTTGCAAAAAAGCAACCACAGGAGCCTTGTATCGCTCCCCCAACACCGCCCATACAGGACTGTAGGCGGAATGCCATTTAGCAATCACAATGACATCAAATTGCTTCTTTCGATACAGTGTATCAGCTTGCTTTTTAACATTCTCAATTTTCTGAGCCCACCGCATGACCGTCTTTACTATATTCTGATCAGCAGAAGAAGCTTTCCACAACCTGTAAAACAGCCTAAAATAATTGAAATTTTTGACAATGGAAGAAAAATCTGCAAGCAACTTTCCTATTTTTCCCTTCTCAGGACCGCACCACCCTGTTGCATCTACAAAGTCGACACCGTCAACGATGGTAAATGAGTAATTAGAATCCTTTGGCAACTCTTCAGCAACAACTGTGACATCGCATTTAGCCTTATTTACCAAAAAACCTGCTAAATACATCGCTTTGTGCAGATGAGTATACTCTCCGACAACAATTACAACCCTACTTTTCATTGATTTACACACACTAGAAAAATGTAAAAACTATACAGGAAAGTGATTGCAGAATCGCCAAAAAATTTCATCGATAAACTTTCGCGAATTATTTTCACTGAAGTACTCTTCGCAGTATTTCTGAATTTTCTCGCGCACAGCATCATCACGAAAAGACACGATACCATCAAGAGCTGCAGCAAACTCATGCTGCGAAAAATCTCGCGGGATCATTATCCCAGTATTCTCATTAACAATATCAGCAACCCCACCCACCTTGGTTGCAACAGAAGGCACCCCCAAAGCCTGCGCTTCCATTATGGATTTAGGTAACCCCTCAAGCTCACTGATCAATATATGAGAATCTACAGCATGGGTTTTATAGTACTGCTTAATTTCATCAAGATTAAAACGTCCTGGCATTTCCCATCGAACGTTAGGGATACCGTCGAGCAATTCATGAGCCAAAAGCAGCAGTTCCTCATACAACTCGCCATCCCCAATATGCGTCCAGTAAACAACAAGGTTGGGACGAGCTTCGGCGTACGCTGCCACACTGCGGACGAGAAGAGGAAGGCGCTTTATGGGGGTGCAAAACGAACAAGAAACAAGTCGCAACTCGCCCTGCCTCCCGGGTCCCGATCGCTGCGCAGAGACGGCAACCCCCCGAAAATAAGTGCGAACACAGCAGGAAGGTATGCCATACTCTTTAATAAGATATTGTGTTCCGACTTCAGTGACGGGGCAAATCATGTCCGGCATATTTGCAAACTGCAAACGTAAAGGAGGATAACAATTCTGATATCTCTCCCGATAGATATCATACCCTATAGCACGAGTAACAACACGCAGTTCCGGGAAAAATCGCTTCAAATAACAAGCAGCGTACGTAAGGGCATCAAATCTGTCGGTATAAATAACCGGAACTTGCCCGTTTTCTCTAACTTCCTTTTCCAGCATTCTTTTAAGAATTGGCACATAATGCCTTACTCTGGAACTACGGTTAATCAAATGATTTAAGGTTTTTAAAGCCTTAAACCTGTCTTTGGCGACAAACTCTTTCCACGTCCACTTGCTTACCAGCCCTTTTAGCGCTCGAAACACGATATGTGACTCAGGATGCTCGTTAAGAGTCATATTACAGGCCACCCCTTGCGGAAGTGGATACAGAGACTGGTCACCAGCTTCGTACGGCAAAAGGACAAGCTCAAGCCCTGCCTCGCGCATAGCGCGAATCTCCGGGATAAGAGAAGGCGCAAGACGATGATCGTACGGAAATTTATACGTAATAAACCACACGGGAAGGGATTTACGCTTGTTTTGCATCATTCACCCAAGAAGAGATTACTTTAAGTTTGCTCTCCTCCAACAGATGGGAATCAACATACTCTGCAATATCATCATCGCTCAAAACAATTCCCTGGAAATTTTCACAAAAACGGCGCACCGATTCAACATTAGCGCTGCTGTTAAACACGTCCTCCACATTTGGAAGCGTAAGCACCCAGTCAGGAGCAGATTCGACAAATGCAGTATCAAGATAGGGAAGAAGAAGCGGCAGGCCGTACGCTAAATAATCGCGCACTTTAAGAGGGCAAGCCTCGTACATATCTTTACGATGCAAGGCACAGGAACCAATACCGATATCCATCTGCGGCACAAGCTGCTCAATCTGTTCTTTTTCAAGATATCCATGAAACGTCATGTTGGTTGGACAAATATCAGCATCGAGGCGGGCCTCATGAAGGGATGGTCCTACTACATGGATATGAAACAAGCCCCCTAATCCTTTTGCCAATGCAACTAACTTATCAACCCCATGCCAGCTGTGCTTAGGGCTTCCCAGAAAAAGCAGCCGGCACGGATGACCACTCCTTCCACTCTTTTGTACACGATCCTTTTTCAAAGGAACACTGTTCGGAGAGATAATACTATTCTGCTGACTAGCTACTACAACTCCTTGGTGCAACTCACGAGTCACGCATACGCAACCCAAAACCCTACTTATGGAACGTGGCTGCAATACCCTCATGAGCAAATGGTAAAAGCGCTTTTTGATAGATACACTAGCATCCAAGGCTGTTTCAATAACACTATTACCATTAATTTCTAGCACAATGCGCTTCGCAAAGAACAGCAGTAGCAATTGAAAGAAAATGCTCACATGATTTTCTCGCATATAGATAACATCGGGATTCTGCCTATATAATGCAAACAGCAAACGTAATTGTGGATTTAACGCCTTCCCACGCTTCCACAATCTGTAGCAATTTGGCCCCTTCGTCTCAGTAATAAAAAAAGGAGTGCACAGATGACCAAGCTTACGCCAGGTATCCATCTGATTATTAACCTTATAAAATGCACCAAGCCGGTTTGGTGGTACAATTGAGACATATGCGATATTCATAATCCACACCCAGCTAAACGACGAGCATAGTAAGAAGCCAGCATTTCAACTAAATGATTTCTCGCTCGCAGTGCTGTTTATATGTATTTATAACTTCATCCGGAGAGCCTGAAGCAACAATTTTTCCGTTGTCCAACCAGTACAGGACATCACATTCCTGGACTGTTGAAAGCCTATGCGCAACGATAACCACCGTCATGGAGCGGCCTAGGTCATCAATGGTTTTAAGGATTGACGACTCTGATTTTACATCCAGAGCACTTGTTGCCTCGTCAAAAAACACTATATCTGGCCGACTATACAACGCCCGAGCTATGGCAACTCGCTGAATTTGGCCCCCGGAAAGTCGCGCCCCACGCTCACCAAGCTTTGTCTCAAGCTTCTCTGGAAGAGCGTCAACAAAGTCTATCGCCGCAAGCTTGCAGCACTCGCGGACCCGTTCGGTGCTTATCACCCCTTGCCAATTAGAAAAGGCGATATTTTCGGCCAGACTGGCATCTAAAAGATATGGAGTTTGTGGAACATACCCAAAAACTGCATGGCCCTTGGCCAAAGACTTTGTGCAAACCGCTCCATTGAAAAACACATCCCCCGATGACGGAACCAAAAGCCCTGTCAAAAGGCCGATCAAGGTACTCTTTCCTGCCCCGGAAGCCCCAATTATCCCAACCTTCTGCCCCCGAGAGATAGAAAGCGAAACATCTGAAAGCGATTCAACACTTTGGTTCGGATAGGTAAAACCGACGTGGGACAACGACAATTCCTCAAACGGGGAGTCAGAAACAAGGGCCTCCCCCTCTCTCATTGCTTCTTCGCGATCTCTCGCATGATCGGCATGAAGCGACAGCTTTTCGAGAAAGGCCGAGGAATAGGGTGCCAAATTATTCATTTTTACCATGGCGGTTGAGAGCTTGTTAGTACACGGCAAAAGACGCCATGCAATCCCTGCCATCAGGGCAAGCGAACTCAATATCTGGGCATAGGGCATGCCCGACAGGTACATATAACAAAAAACGACAAAAAGCGTTAACATTCCACCAGCTTCAAGCACCCAAAAGGTAAATGAAGAAAACACCAACACAGGTGCCTGACTTTGATTTTGCACTGCCGCCAACTTACAAAAATTATCGATAGACTTAGAGCGCTGGTTGTAAATAAAAATCTCTCTAACGCCTTGCAACGTAGTTAGCACTGTCATGCTAATGCGCCTGTTTGTCTTTTCCAAAATTTTTGAATGGTTGTGAACCTGTTTCCGAGCACAAGAATAGCCCAGCAGTCCAAGTACCCCCATCATTCCAAGCATTATCAGCATCGGCTCTGGTGTAATAAGAAGCCCGCCTACAACAAGCACAACAGCACTGACGACTTGTGTTATGGCAAGCAGCATATTGTTAATAAAACGACTCATCGTATTTCGATACTGAACAACAGCAACCAATTCACCTGTATTCTGATTTAAATGCCAGACATAAGGCATTCTGAGGTATGACTTTAGAAGCTCCGCCCCCATGGAATATGAAAAAGAATATGAAAACCTCGCCTGACAGTATGTAAGCACCGCTAAAAAAATATTTTTAATTATCACAGCCAGAAAAACAACGAACAACACCCCACCAAGCACAGAGGCGTTAGAAAGCTCAACATTGTCAAATTTAAAAAAATCGAACAAAGTCGCTACAATCTTGTTACTATACAGCTTTTCAGGACTAGAGAGTGCAAGTCCAAATGCAGACACAGCACCAGCTACAACCATCTCTACTCCAGCAGTTGCGAAAACAAGAACTAACACACCCAGAGCTTGGATTTTTCTTTTACTGGAAAATCGAGATAAAACCTCTCTACATATATAATAATTATTTCTATACTGCATCTAACCTTGCACACCGTTTTCTGCTACAAAATGAAAACAACTGATGCCGGCCTTATTCACTAAGGCCAACATCTTCCAAAAGAAACTTGTTGTAATTATTTTTCCAACCATCAACGAACAACTTACTCTGAAGCTCTGCACATGAAGAGGATGAAGAACGCTTCTCAAGCAATTGAAACAACTCATCAACACTTTTGAATGTAGTAAAGGGATTATCGCCACCAAGAAACGCCTCGGTAGCTGGCGACAGCCAAGAGAAAATATTATCAACAAATGGAATAGCAGTAAAAAGAACAGTAGACATATCACCCACAACCGTATGCGCGCGAGCAAGCATTGTATACTCAGAGGGCGACAAGTCCGTTTCCAGAATATCCTGCACACCAGGCGCTAAGCGGGCCGCAAGTTCACGCTCCACGGGGTGCGGCCGAATAACACAATGTTCATTTGGAAACGCCTTTGCCACCGTGCATGCCAGATCAAAAAACGCCTGATAGGTTTTTCCGGTAGGAACAAAAAAGATAACCTTCTTTTCAGTGGCGCGATGCTCGGCAACCTTCCGGTCAAGGTAAGGATACCCCACCGTGCGCTTTTTGGCCGGAATTTGAATTTTTTCACTCCACCATGGACCAAACGTCAAACAATACTCAGGATAAAGATCTGTAAAACGACGATCTTGCAACATCACGTCTGAGCACTGGTAGGCATAGTGATTATTGTAGACCATGCCATGCTGACACTCAACAGTGACAATACCCAGCTCTCGCGCAGCGATGATACTGGGGCTTTCCGCTCCGTACATCCCATTGCTGTAAAAAATGACCTTAGGAGAAACTTTCTTCCAAAGCCTACGAAACAAACGACGCTTATTGTCGGCATTAGTTATTTCACAACGCGCAAACTTTTTAAAATGGCTTACGTGTTCAGGAGGTATGACCACAGACAGCTCCCGCTGCGCACGGTCAACCATAAAATCACAAAACGTCTCAATTTTTTCTAAGAAAGAGTTGGGGGTAAACAGCGAAGACAAGCGCAACATCTTAAGGAGGGAATAAACATTAACCGTTTTGATCGCAGGGTCAGACAGAGCGATATTAGCCTCGTGCTCTTCAACAACCAGCGCCCGCTCCGCGAAGTAATGTATCTGCTCGGTCAGTGCGGCTTCAACAGGACTTCCAGAGGCAGTCTTCACCCATAACGGATAAGGAACAAATGCTATCTCCCTGGAAGGATAGGCAGACATCATCGCTCCGGGAAGTTCCCAAAGCACTTGCCGCAATTTCACCATCCGGCTTGTGCCGTTGTATTGAGGCGAACTGACATCTGCAGTCCCGCTGACAAGCTGCTGTCGAACCATCTTGAAGAATTTAGTTCTGACAAGCGGCCAAAAGGACATGCCCGTAGCGGTGGCAAAATCCAGAATATCCCGACTACCTTCCAGCAACCTCAGTTTTTCTGCAACCATCTACAATCGCCCCCAACTCATCTGAAAGATCCAATCATTATGGAAGTTGCAGAATAAAACGTCTCATTGCATTGTAATGACTATTAATATTATTCCGCACCAAGCTCATGCGTGGACTTTGATGAGCTGACTCGTACTGCAACGCGATGGAAACATCCTTATGCAACCCTTCAAGCACATTATACGGATCCACAGATATCAATCGCTGTTTAATCTTTGCCTCAAGGCTAGACTCCACATTACGATATCCGTCAAATACAACGCCCCCTACAACTTCATAAAGCCCTTTCCCCCTGCCATCCTCTGCAATCAAAACAGATGGAATTGACGCACTGCAAGACATAATGTGACCATGCACGCGATACCCGACATGCAAATCACCGCTACCATACAAATCGATCATTGTTTCTGCACAGCCAGAAACATCCACAGGAACAATGCCCCCATCTTCACACCACGTCCAAAAATCCTGATGCTTTTTCTCCCAACTCTTTGGAACCTGACGTTCCTTCTGCTGGAAAGCATGATGGAAAGCAGCGTAAACCTTAGCTTTAGGATATAAGCCGCGCACTGTTGAAAAAACACGCTTCATTTGTTCTTCCATTTTGTAGGAATGAACAAATGAAACGCCAACAGACAAAATGATCGTTTCGGGCTGTTTTGAAAAGCAGATAGGCTTATCAAAACACTCTTTAACATATAACGCTGGACAACCAGTCATGATGACATTCTCGACACCAGCACGCATTAGAATATGAAGAGATCGGTAATCTCTAACGCTCGAAGCAATGCCACCGTTATCTGCAAGCCGCTCGAGAAGCTGTCTTGAAGAAGGAATGAAATAATCGTCTTGCACAGACCGCCAGTCACCATCTTTATGCTTCCAGCCTACCCCCATTGTCACGATTGGAACCTTAATATCCTGAAGGCTCTCGCGTAGCGGATAGACGTTTGGATAGACATCTTTCTGGAGGGCCGGCCCACCAAGCAATATTAGCGCCTTACATTGATTAATAACTTCCAGCTGTTCATCCGTGAGGCGACGGGTACGATCCATATCTATAAATTCACGGTCGGGCCGCAGACTCCTAAGCAAATCTTTACCGCGATATTTAATCAGGTAATCACCTGAATTATTGACACTTCCCGTCAACAAAACGTACGAATCAAGACTGTTACTCATTACCAACGACCTCGGCACAATCCTTCCACGAGATCAAGGCGTCCCCGCTGATGTCATTCTGAGCCTTGCATTGCAAGAGCTCATCCCAATGAATAGGACTAATCCCATGGCCGGGTCTCTTGACCGTTAAATTTTTCTCCGTAAACCGCTCTCCCTTGGCAATATTCGTAGCTGCTACAATGCTTCTACGAGCATGTTTCCGTGCAGCACTTTCAAGATCAAGCTGCTTAATCTCGCTACCGTACATTGCCAATCGCTGCTTGTTAGCCTGCATGAAAACAGCAAGATCTTCCTTATTCATGGCATGATAATGATCATTGCCAGGAAGAGTCTTGTCATGCGTGAAATGTTTTTCAATAACCACAGCCCCTAGTAACGTAGCCATGTCTAAGGCGGGCATACCATTCGTTCCAGGAGGCACATGATCAGAGTAGCCAATAGAAAATTCTGGGAAGCGTTTTTTTAATACTGCAATTTGCTGTAACTGTGCATGATCTTCAGGTGTTGGATATTGCAACACACAATGAAGCAATGTAATCTCGCCAGCTCCAGCCGCCTGGAGTGTTTCAACAGCAAAAGCAATTTCTGACAACAAAGCGGCTCCAGTCGAAAGCAATACAGGCTTATTCTTAGAGGCAACAGCTCTCAACAACTGAATATTGGCAATATCAGCAGAGGCTATTTTATATACATCCATTAAATGGTCTAAAAATTCGACTGCATAGATATCAAAAGGAGTAGCCAAAAAATCAATATTGTTTTTTTGGCAATGGCGCGCAAGCTCTTCATATTCCTTCTCACCAAACAAATCATAACGTTTAAAGAGTTCAAACTGCGAACTTGCACTTTCCTTAGTTTGATCCCAATAGGCTGGACTATGCTTTGATGCTATGCGCTCAGCTGTATAAACCTGGAACTTTGCAGCATGCGCGCCACCCTCAGCAGCCTCCTCAATAAGCCGCTTCGCAGTGTCCATGCAACACTCATGATTTACACCAATTTCTGCTATCACATAGGGCATTAAAAATTGTTTCTTATTGAAATGTGATGCCGTATTCATGATTATCCCCTTAAAAGTCTTTCAAATTCATTTAATACCGCCTGCTTCCCATTTTTAAGATCCAACTTGGCCATTTTCTGCCTCATCGTCTGTCGAATCTCATCACTATCCAAAACAGTCAGCACGGCATCACGAATCATTTGATCAGAGACCAACACATTGTGCCCTAAATTAATAATTCCATTTTCGCTGGATGCTGCCGTATGCGTCACTTCTCGCGCATTTTGACAGATAACTATGGTCGGGGTTTTTGTGCTGATAAGTTCATAAACAGTCCTGCCGCCAGACGTAATCGCGGCAGTGGCGTTAAACATAAATTCAGAGATTTGCGTAGTCCCTTGCACCACATTTATTCTTGCAGAATTATGTCGGACAATACGGTCGACTTCATCACGATGGCCAAACCCAGGACCAAGCACTACGTCGATATCGTATTCTCTAGATAGAATTTCATCTGCGAGCAAGGTAAGCACTCGACAGGCAATATTCCCTTCATCCACTCCCCCAAAGGTCAACAAGAATCGCTTGCCACCTTCACAAGCTCCTGACTTGTGAGGAGAATAGATAAACTCATCACGCAAACAAAACCACTTTGAACCGGAAAGCACGTTATTTGCTGGCAGCACAGTAGGATACAGGGCATTCACAACCAAATCTGCTTCCCCAGCCCCACTTCCGAGGTCTTCAAAACAAATAACCTTTGCACCTAAAGCCTTCAGCGCCTTGATATACGAAACATCGGTATCAAGAATATCATTCACCACCAATTCCGGAGACAACTCTGCAATCTTGTCGAGGATATGCCCCTTGGCCACAGAGAAAACGGTATAATTTGATTTTTCGATAACCTGAATAGCTTCTCGCTGATCCTCTTCACACACAAAACAGATTTGATGATGAACAAGCTCATGCGCCAGCAAAGTTGCTCGGTATGCATGGCCCAACCCAATTTTTTTATCCCCGGCCACCACAAAAACTATGCGTTTCTGACGCAACAGGCTCTCGCAAATATAAAAATCCAGAACAGAATCGATATCAATGGCACGCTCAGGGGGCATTTTATATAGGGCAACATTCTTTCCTATACGCGTTCCCGTCATAAGCTGTTGCCAATTACAGGCAATAACGGCACCGGTCTCTTTGTATTTTGGCGGTAAAAACTGGCGGTTCACCCGCTCCTTATAAAGAGGCTTCGGCATTCCATCTGCCACAATGGTCCATTCCAGATGAGCATCCTCAACAACTGACAACAATGTGTCAGCCTGCAGCTCATGCATTACCGTCAGAGCGGAATCAATGTCGGCTGCTGAAATCAGGGGAGATGTCGGCTGTACTGTGACAACGGCACTATACGCCTCATCAACAGAGAACTGCTGTGCCGCATGGACAATTACGGGATCTAAAGGAATGTCATCTCCAGCCAGTTCAGCGGGACGCATCAACACTTCTGCACCAAACCGTTGAGCAAAAAGGGCTATCTCTTCGTCATCGGTAGAAACAACCACCTTTGCAATATTCCGAGCGGCTAAGCAGCTTGTTATTGCGTAGTAAATTAATGGCTTCCCTGCCAAAGGACGCAAGTTCTTTCTCGGCACCCCCTTAGAGCCACCCCGAGCCGGAATAATAGCTAAAACGTTTATCATAACTTCCCTAAATTAATTAAAAATATGGCAGCCAGATATTTAATCCATAAGACTGTTATTTGGAAGACGCGGTCTGAACAAATTGCTCCTATGCCCCACAAGCTTTAGGCTCACCAACCCACCCCCACAACAGACCAGGCAACCAAAGCATGTTACATACGAAATAAAATCACTATTCGACCTACTCTGCCGCAATCATCTCCAGAGCAACCTCCCTCCATGTCTGGACATCCCCCCCAAAAGCTGGCGTTCTGGACACAGAAAGCGCACTACGAACAGCGGCAGAACACGACGCCGGAGCATGCCGATCATAATAAAACACGCCCTCCCGCTGAATCTGAAGCTCCTGAGGAGCCACGATCGGGAGCCCGCAATACGAATACTGTCGAACTTTGTTAGTATCAGTAAAGGATGAGATATCTCGACCATGTGAAATTGCAAGAGTTTGCAAACCAACATCTGCAAACTTTATCCACGGGATGGTTTTCGCAAAAGGCATTTCCCCATGGTAGTGTACATTGGCGGAAGAAACTCTGGGACGGAAGTTACCTATAATGTGAAAATTGACATCAGAACACTCAGCAGAGGCAGCTTCTACAAACACTTCGTCAAGGTAAGCGTTTCCCACAAAAACACAGTTTTTATCAGTCGTGTAAGGAGAAGATGTTGCACCTGAAAACAGCTCCTCCACAATTCCATGCTTTTGCAACTTAACATTCGATTTGTGTGGGAACTTGTCAGCCAAGCACTGACAAGGAACACTGACCAAATCAAACATCGGAGAAATTGTGGATTCAATTTCTATCAAGCGCGGATGTGTTGAACGTAAGACACGGATATCATCTGAAACTCGATACACATGCTTGGCACTAGGAGCAATTTGCTTGCATTTTTCAAATAAAAACAGCGAAGGACTGCTTTCATAAATAATACAGTCAGCCTCTTCTATGTGAGGCAACAACAATCCCAAATCAGCATATGCATATGCATCGAAAAACCTGTGAGTAATCCGATTAAGAAAAGGAAATACAAGGGAGTGTGGATGAAGTGCAGTAAAGTGCACGTAGCTCAAGAAGCCATCTTTAACTTCACGAATCGTATTCCTATCTTGAAAGAAGCTGCGATTACAGACCCTTGGATCTCTGCGTAAATACGACAGCCAGCTTATTCCGGTAGTGGCAAACACAACAGTGTGCCCCGAAGCATGAAGGGCTTCTGCAAGATGGTGAAAACCAGCCCGTGCATTCGAAAAGTAGTAATGATGGGAAAGAAATACTATTTTCATAATGAGAAAAAGCCAAACATTTTGCCAACTAAAGAAATGAAAAGCCCCATAAATACTGACCAGCGCACTGTACACGGAGAAGCGGGATAAAAAGTCCAGAAAAGAGTCCAGACACGTGCAGAATAACGCAACTCATACTTGCAGCTGGCCACAATGCCTTCAACAGCAAACCAAGGATAGACTACGGCTAGATGATTCCAACCTGTTGTGCAGCTTTTTTTAGCATTCCCTTTTGAGCGCTGCTCAAGCTTTCGCCGGGGATACGAATCGGGCCAGAGGGAAGGCCAGCAAGGCTCATAAGCTCCATATACCCTTGAAAGCCCGTCTCGATAATTGCATGAGCGATGGGCCATTCGCGATTAACCTGCTCGACTGCACCGGCGATATCTCCAGTCATAACCAGCTTGGTGAACTCCATGTCTCCTTGAGGATCAAACCAGGACCAGCATGTGTGACGTCCCGTTGCCCCCCATGTCAGAGACCAAAGCTGTAGAGTTTTCCCAAAACCATCATATGCAGCCACTTTCCCCTTTAAGGCGCCATATACTTTCTGCATAGAACTGGGCTCGGGCACGTGCACCTTTACGCATACGGTGTTATCAATCTCAGCAATCTTCAAAAGGGCGTCCAAAGAGAGCCCCTGCCCGCCTTTGAAAGGAGCATCGTGATAAGCAAGAGGAGCTTGAGTTTCAATCGCCATTCGCTCCATATAGCTTATGAAGAAATCATCATGCCTTTCCGGGGAATATTTACCGCGCTTGTAGGTGCAGCTAAAAAACTTCCCGCCTTCCTTGATGCCGACAGGCTTGACGACCAAAACATCTGCCCCAGCATCCATCATAGCCTTGGCTTCTTCAATTTGACCGTCGATCCAGCCATTGGTAACAGGCTGAGCCAAAACTGTTCCTTTACTACCGACAACATTGCAAACGCCTCTCACTACCTGGAGACGCTCTTTGCTAGTCATATATTCAAATTGAGATGCTGAAAGAGCAAGATAAAAAACCTTAACCCCCTGATCCAACAAGAATGAAACATGCTCCTGCATACCACCAACGTTTAGACTCAAATCATCATTAAACTGGGCCGGAACAGGAACAACATTGCCATGTATCTTTGCTGTAATATCTAAAAAATTCATAGTATCACCAATTCATACCATATTGTTTCGTTTAATGTTGGGGGCGACAGCTTTATCACGACTAGAGCCTGGAGTTAAAACACATCAATCAAATACTCCATACCGTTAACAGCGGTGAACCTTCACAGCTCTCATCCTTTTAATAGGATAACAGCTCACAAGATCGAAATTCAATAAAACTATGGGGTACAAGTCGACGCACCAGATTTCACCGTCCCCCTTCCAACATATAACACCTTTTCATCATTGATTCTTATGGTAAATATTTTAACAATGTCTATTGCTCTTGCGTAACGATCAAGCACCTCTTTTTCATTGGAAAAATGCCTGACATGACCTAGAGAATCATAGTTAGGAACACTGAAAATAATATCTACATTTTTTGGAAGATTATATAAAAGAGGCAGATCATCTTCTATATGCTCTAGAACTTCAAGGCAAACAATAAAGTCGCAAAGCAAATCATCCAAAGACTCTTCTACAATGTTCTTGCGTAAAAAAGTTGCTTGAGGACAGTTTTTAGCGGCCATTTCTAGCGCCGTTTCACTAAAATCCACTCCTACATATCCCTCAAGCGAAGGCAGCAAGTCGTGAGCCATTTGCGCAAACTGCCCGACACCGCACCCGATATCAAGAACATGCTTAGGCTGATCTTCCTTTAACAGAGATATGACAAGATTCCATGATTCATAATAGAGAGATTCTGAGTAATGCTTAAAAAACGCCTTACCAGTACCTCCTCTTTTATACACTTCGTCATAAAAACTACTTGGTCTTTCGTTGCCCATGTGTTCCTCATTGATATAAAAATGATAAACGCCTGCACAGCATACATCCACAAACCAAACACCTTAGGCAACAATATCTAACTTTAGATGCACTTTTGATCGGGAGGGCTGAGTAGCACCAATTGGGTAAGACAGAAAAAAGAGGAGAGAAGGAGACTACCCCCCCTGCTAAATCATATTGTTTTGCTCAATGAAGGCAGCAATAGCTAAATCACGATCATCATCAATCGCATACCGAGAATACTGAGCATCAACACGAACCAAGCCGACTTTAGGACCAAATTTTTCTCCTTGAAGCAGCCATTCGCTACTGGTAACGGCGCCAAGCCCGCTCACCCCAAGGAACAAAGGATCTTTAACGACAGAAGGCTTAAAGCCATCATCAACTCGTTGCAACTCATCATCGGCTTGTTTCCAAATAGAACCATACTCAGAGCAGACGGCTGTTGTTGTCGAATAGCCGCCATGCAATAACCCCTCAACCAGATTGTCCACAAGATCAACCGGACGAAAAGCATACTTTTCTTCCATTAGCACAAACAAATCAGAATAAATACCAGACCTTGCGAGCTCTTCCAAAGCATGCTTGTACACCAGCCCAAGGCCAACATGTGACCTTGATAGGGCCTTAGGTCTAAGTATTGGCAAAGCCCCTAAAGAAACCACATGCTCTGCGGTGACTTCATTATCCGTTGTTACAACAATACGCTTGACTGTTGACGACTGTTTAGCCGCAGCGATGGTTCTGTCGATAAGCGGCTTTCCATTCATCATCCGCAACTCGCCGCGAGAAGGAATCAATGCAACAACATCAACTCCAGGAATAAAATCTGGGCGCTGCGGCTGTTGAATGCTCTCAAGAATACGAACAATCCTACTAGCACGTGCTATATTTCTTCCCTGATTAATACCATGATAGTGGTACACACTGGCTTCAGGCTCGTACACGATACAATTTTTACCGTTCAAGAGCTGCTGTGTCCAAATTCTATCTTCAATATGAAGGGTATTTTCGCAAAAAGGGTGCTCTTCCCAAGTAGATCGCTTGATCATACTATTGGCATTATGGAAGAATGGATCTTTATATTGGATCTTTTTATCCAGCCCAAAAACGTTTATCAGATCGCGCTTATCTAGATCGTTCGTAAATGGAAGAGGTTCCTGCCTTCCATATACTCCGAGAACTTCCGGCGTCTCAAAATTCCTCAACAAATTCTCAAGCCAATACTCGTTAACAGGAATGCAGTGAGAAGATATTATGGCAATGAATTCACCACTGCTAGCCCTAATCCCTTCATTAATAGCAAATCCAGGCCGGAAGGCACCTCCTCCCAGCTGAATAATCTTTGGTGAAAAACATTTTGCCTTTTCAATAGTCCTATCTGTACTTGCATTATCAACAACGATAATTTCGGACTCGATAGTTTGTGAACGTATGCCTTCGAGACATGCGCTTATCCACCGTTCCTCATTACGGCTACGTACAATTACTGATATATTTGGCATATACTAAGAAATAATGAGCTCGCGCAATGTTTTCTCATTGACAAGTTCAAGGTTGGAATTAAAAAAAACTGCATTTCTGGCAATCTTGTCGTCAGACCAAGACCACCATTCAACTTCTTCAAGAACTTGCTGAATTTCAGGTGCAAATCTAAACCGCCCAAACTTTGCGGGCACACCATAATTTATGCTGTAAGCGGGCACATCTTTAGTTACAACACTACCGGCACCGACGATTGCGCCATTTCCAATAGTCACTCCAGACAATACCGTCACATTGTCACCAAGCCACACATTATGACCAATGCGAACTGGCGAGTCGGCCTGCTCAAGAGGCAAAAAGCCAAATTTTCGGTTCATTGCAACCTGAAGGTTAGCAAAACTGGTTAGGTGATTTGTTGTAACAATTGTAATTCCATAACCAAATGCACAGTAATTTCCTATAGAGCAATTAGCATTCCCGCGAATGTTAATTGCACCATTAATTCGCGTATTGTCACCAATTGAAATCTCCGGACACTTAAGAACGGAGTCAAATGGAATTTGCACATCTTTGCCAAGTGCTACGCTAAATGAGCGCTTAGGATTCACCTGCATCTCCGGAACGTCGTTTTTGAAGAAAAAAGGCTGCAATATTCAGGTCAAACGGTTCATTCACATCAACAGACTCTTCACTGCTCATGACGACAGCATACGGTTTGGAACCTAAATTATAGCTATTGGCTTCAAGATTTTCCAACAGCTCTCTATCGCGAAGATAAACTGCTCCGTTGATTACGTAAGCTGGCTCTCTTTTCTGGCGGGGAAATAAGACTGCTCCGGGCGGAGGCGCAACAAATGCTTCTATTTCTTGATCTTCTAATAGCCGTTTTGCCAAATAAGGATGCGTTGGAGCTTTGCAGACTGTTGTAACAGCTTTCGCATTTTTAGCGTGAAAAAGACTTACAACATCGGTAAGTGTTTGGGATGAAATAAGCGGTGCAGTCGGCTGCAAAGACATTACTGCATCAAACACCTCGCCACGTTCGTCATACCATTGCAGCGCATGCAGCACAACGTACGCCAAAGTAATGTTGTCTCCAGAGAGTTCCGGCGGGCGCAAAAAGGGAACTTCTGCTCCATAGCTTTTCGCAATTGCCGCAATTTCTTCATCG
The DNA here is from genome assembly GCF_026230175.1 of Desulfovibrio mangrovi. Classification (NCBI taxonomy): domain Bacteria; kingdom Pseudomonadati; phylum Thermodesulfobacteriota; class Desulfovibrionia; order Desulfovibrionales; family Desulfovibrionaceae; genus Desulfovibrio; species Desulfovibrio mangrovi. The sequence continues at coordinate 3,053,592 of NZ_CP104208.1, read as the reverse complement.
TCTGTCGAAACTATTACCTTATCAATGTTCTTTGCATTTAATGCGGCCTCTATGCTATAGGCCACAAGAGGCTTCCCATCAATATCAATAATGTTCTTTCGAGGAATTCCTTTTGAACCCCCTCGAGCTGGGATTACTGCCAGAACTTTACGCATCATACATTCCCCACCGACGACAGCAAAGCTTGACCTCCATAGTCCACTTGCAGCCTTTTGGCTTTTTTAAAGAACGGAAGCATCAAGGTTGCTTCTCTAAACTTACAAACACGATAAATAAAGCCAGTGTCTTCAGATAGCCATGGATACTCTGTAAAACGTATAGGCATCTCCACACCATCATACGTCATTATTATTCCACGCTTACCCCAAAGCTACAAAGTCCTGCCAAGCACCTTACCAATAGCACGCATTTCGCCCATAAGCTCGCCAAATGCGGCAAACCCAAGCGCCTGAAGCGGGTCCACCCATGCATTTTCAGGATCGGCATGCACCTCGATCAGAAGGCCATCTCCACCAGCGGCAATAGCAGCGCGAGACATGGCAGCAACATAGGAACGCTTAAATGTCGCGTGGCTAGGATCAATAATAACCGGAACAGTGGGCGCATATTCTCGCATTGCAGGAATGGCCTGAATATCCAACACTGCTCGGGAATCAACATTATGAGTGTGAGGAACGCTTACGCCGCGCTCACATACCGCAAAATTTCTTTTTCCGCGCACTTCAAAATGCTCACAAACACCCAACAAGGAACGCAGACTCTCGCCATAGTGACGCTTCAACAATACGGGTTTCTCCGTTTCGCACAGCGCAAGAATCAAATCCATATTAAACATATGGCGATACCCCACCTGGAACATGTCTACGTAGGGTTCCATTTTTTTCACATGATCAGCACGCAAAATTTCGGAAACAACAGCAAGACCATACTTATCGCCTGCATCGCGAAGAAAGCCATACCGACGCTCAGCAGCAACCCACGCCTCTTCAGGGGAAAGAACTATGGTTCTGTCAACAGCAGGAAGCCCCAAATCAGCATCCGGCTGGGCAAGAGGATCACCGTAGGGAAATGTAAGGGGCTTAAACACGCCGCCTCTAAGCATATTAGCGCCGGATTCTTTTACAGCGTGTGCAATCTCATGAATTTGCTCACGCCCTTCAACGGTGCATGGGCCTGCCATAATAACAAGCCCTTCCCCACCGATCTTCACGTTCCCGGCCTTTACTTCTCTGGGAACATCGGGGCGGCAAACAAGCGGAATATTGTTAAGAATATCGTTTTTGGTAATATCCTTCATAATTCTATCCTTACTATCTTTAAAGTTCCTGCATAGCCTGACGAACAACATTAACGTCACTTGAACGCAGCCCAACTCCCGCAGTTGCCTTATCAAAGGCAATAACAGCTTGCTCTAAATTCATTCCCAAGCCATTCACGGTTTTAGCTCCGAACATTGAAGCCAGCGCCAACAACGCGGTTATCTGGGGTTGGTACACAATATCCATAACAACTTCGGGACAGGCCACCGAAAGGAGCCGCAAGGATGCAGCCATATTCGCCCCTATCTCCGCACTGGCGGCCGCACAATAACGAGCTTCAGCATTGGGCCCGGCAGGCACGGAAGGGTTGATATCTGCTAATGCCAGTGGGGTATAAAAACGCTGACTTTGAGCACGGCCATCAGCCTCGAGGATAGGGCCAAAACCCAAGCTCGTGCAATTAACAACAATCTGGGCATCTTTCAAATCAGCCTCAGAAGGCGGCGTGGGAACAACTCGCACCGCACATACACCTTCCAACTTTTTCTGTAGATAGGCTGCCTTTTGTGGATCACGGTTGGCAAGCAATAACGTTCCGCTAGCACCCAACGCATAAGCTATATGCGTTGCGACAGCAACTCCGGCACCGCCGCAGCCAATAGCCAACACGCTTTTACCTTTTATACTTCCAACGGATTGTTCCAAGCTCCACAAGGCGCCAGCTCCATCGGTATTACATCCCACAAGGCCTTCCGCCGACCTATAGATACAATTTATAGCACCGATAGCTTGCGCTTGTTTATCAACTCTGTCGAGATACGGGATAATGGCGGTCTTATACGGCATTGCAACTGCTCCGCCGATAAACCGAGCATCCTCACGCAACGCATCCACCAGCGCCCCTAGCTTCTCAGGTGCTACATCCATTGGCACCATTTCCCCAGAGATACCGAGCTTGGCAAAAGCTGCATTCCAAAGCTTGGGAGAACGGGCCCCTTGTGAAGGATTTGCACCTAAAATAGCTGCGTAAAACTGAACGCGCGTAGTGTCTACAACGTTAGAAATACAATCCAAAGGAGAGGTCATGACAACTAGCCTCTTCCAAGCCGCACAGAAAGCGGGGAATCTTTAAGCTGCACAGGCATTCTGTCTTCAATGCTGCGGTACACCGCATGAACAAGCTCAATAGTCGGGCGGCAGCTTTCTGGAGTGATAGGCGGCTCAAGTGAACCATCGTTCAATCTGCTTACTATATCTTGCAACAATGGCCCGTGAGACAGCCCATAGCCGGTAGGAACTTCTTGGGAATGGGTCAGAGAAATTGTGTCATCCTCAGGAAGACGCTCAATAAAGTCCCATGTTTCAATCTTGTTCAGGGCGATGCCCCCGATCACCACGAGTCCCTTTTCACCAACAATTGAAAGAGATGCTTCAAAATCTTTAGGCCGCGCAGCGGTTGTGGCTTCCATGGAACCAAGCGCACCATTGGCAAACCGAAGACTCGCAATCATGGTATCCTCAGCTTCAAGCTTGTTCAACGCGTTGGCCTTAAAAGCCGTCACTTCGCTGACTGGCCCGCAAACCCACTGGAGAGCATCCACATGGTGAATCGCCTGCTGGTTAATCACGCCGCCGTCCATAGCCCAAGTACCATGCCAACCATCCTCGTAGTAGTCTTGGTAACGGCACCACCGCAGCCTGAAAGTGGCAAGTACGATCTTTCCAAAACGACCGGCTTGCGCAGCCTGCTTAACGGCACGCATAGCGGGGTTGTACCTGTTCTGGAAAATGGGTGCAAACATACGCTGTTGCGTACGCGCTAAAGCAACAAGCTCATCGAGTTGTGCTGGCAACATGCACGGCGGCTTTTCTACAACAACATGCTTGCCCGCCAACAAAGCCTGCTTGGCATGCTCAAAATGCTTGCCGGACTCGCTGGCAATAATAACTGCATCAATATCACTGCGCTTCAAAAGCGCTTCTTTATCTACAGCGACCTCAGCTCCCAACCTGGCCGAAACATCCACAGCCTTTTCTCTTACCAAATCGCACACCGCAACAACAGAAGTGTCTTTAAGCTCCTGTGTAAAGACATCAACGTACCTTGGCGAAACAACTCTACCTGCTCCAATTATTCCAAAACGAATCATAACAGCACTCTTCTTAATAAATTACGTTTTTATGATGCATACGAGCTAATTTTCCAATAGTAGCTACACGCCTCTAGCAACACGATCTCAAACTAAAATGAAAATAAAATGGATAAGTTAGGCAACAAAAAAGCATCCTGCAATGCTTCCATCCATTAATTCCAAAACAGACCTCTGTCTCGTTCAAATCAAGGAGGGGGGGGCAAACTCCCCAGCTTCACATATGTACAACGCCACCATCGCCATAACCGTCAAAAGGCTTGCAGCAGAAGCAGGATGGCCCAGCGTGTATGCATCTACCCTCGCCTTCAACGCTCTGAGGATTATCCCTCAAGCACTTTCAATCCATGCTTTTCCGCGAAAGGCAGAACGCTTATATACTGAGCAGGGACACCAAAAAGATTGACATGCCTTGCCCTTTTCAGTTCAAAGCCATCTCAATATTTTCAAGCTGTTTTTTCACAGATGCACACTCAGGCCACCAACAAACCTTTCGCCCCAACACAGGTCGGTAACGGCGAGCCCAAATAGACCTCACGGGAGCAAAGCCAGAGCCTGTCATCAAAAGCAGACAGAGTTTTCATAGAGGAAGTGATCAGACTCCGCTTGATGCCCAATTATCTATTGCTCAAACTCACGACCACAAGACAGGCAATTCGACCTAAAAGAGACTCCAAGCCCTTATCCTGATGGCGAGCGGCGAGGGGACACCCCGCAAGACAGGCTTACTGATATTAATGATAGCGCTGAAGCCTACTGTGCCTCAACGTTGCCCGTCAAGCTTGTTTATTTGGATGATTGGCGGTATCCCTTTTACGCTTTCCTGTGCAGCTGCTTTTCTGGTTGAACAACCTGTCTCTTCAAGGGAATCATTATGCAATTTGTTGATTTAAATGCTCAATTTGAACGCATCGAACAAGAAGTTCGTAACCGAATTGATGCCGTGCTTAAGCATGGTAAATATATAATGGGGCCTGAAGTAAACCAACTGGAGAAGGAATTGGCCTCTTTTTGCGGAGCTTCCCATGCCCTCAGCTGTGCTTCTGGAACGGACGCGCTTCTGCTTCCACTCATGGCATGGGGAATCGGCCCCGGTGACGCAGTATTTGTACCCAACTTTACCTTCTTTGCTACTGCAGAGGTTGTATCCCTGCTTGGCGCTACGCCAATATTTGTGGATGTCGATCCCGTGACCTTCTGCATGGATCCCGACAAGCTACAAGATGCAATAGCAGCCGTTGAGACGGGAAACGCCTCATTGCACCCATTGCCTCAGTTATCCACCAGCCATCGCCTTGTGCCTCGAGCGGTCATCCCCGTAGATTTGTTCGGCATAGCAGCCCATTATGAAAAGATTATCCCCGTTGCAAAAAGTGCAGGATTGTATGTCCTGCAGGACGCTGCCCAATCTTTTGGATGTGAATGGGATGGACGCAGGGCGTGCGCCATGGGGTGTGATGCTGCCGCTACCAGCTTCTTCCCAGCCAAACCTCTTGGCTGCTACGGAGACGGCGGAGCCGTATTCACAGAAGACCCTGAACTGGCGGAGGTCATGAAGTCTTTGCGTGTTCACGGCAAAGGAGCGCACAAGTATGACAACATCCGTATTGGCATGAATGGGCGCTTAGATACTATTCAAGCGGCTATTTTGCTGGCGAAGCTTGAAGTCTTTGAGGATGAACTTGAAAGACGGCAGCAGGTTGCTGATCTTTATCAATCACGCCTGGCTGCCTGTTCAAATCTGACTCTTCCGAGTGTCCCCATTGGCCGAAAAAGTGCTTGGGCGCAATACTCCTTACTATCTAGCAACAGAGAGTCTGTTTTGGAAGCCTTAAAGGAGCGCGGTATTCCTACTGCTATATACTACCCGACTCCGCTCCCATTCCTTACCGCCTATAAGTCTTACAACTATCACCCCGACGATTTCCCTGTTGCTTCAAGGTTATCGGAAGAAATATTCAGCGTGCCCTTCCATCCCTATCTTTCAGAGGATAGCGTTGCGTTCATTGCGGACACGTTGACCTCTATAGAGATTTAAGCTCTGCACACTTGTAATTTACGCCATTCTGCGGATTAGCAAAATTGAAGGAATGAACATGTTACCAATTATCAAGAATCGTAAAATAAAAGTTGCGGTCATCGGCTGCGGACGCATTTCCAAAAATCATTTTGAATCCATCCGCAAGTTTCCTGACGATCTGGAACTCATTGGAGCTTGCGATATTTCCAAAGACGCAGCTGAACAAGTCGAGAAGACTTATAATGTTCCATGCTATCGTTCCTATACTGACCTTTTGACGAAGCTGAAGCCTGACGTTGTGGCTCTGTGTACCCCTAGCGGGCTGCACCCCCAGCAAGCCGTGGAAGCTGCCAGCGCAGGGATTAGTGTTATTACGGAAAAGCCTATGGCAACCCGCTGGGCAGATGGAGTACGCATGGTCAAAGCTTGCGACGAAGCTCGGGTTCGCCTCTTCGTGGTAAAACAGAACCGAAGGAACGCAACGCTGCAGTTATTAAAACGCGCTATGGATGAAAACCGTTTCGGACGGCTGCACATGGTACACCTGAACGTTTTCTGGACTCGTCCTCAAGCCTACTATGACCAAGCGAAGTGGCGTGGGACATGGGAACTGGACGGCGGGGCTTTTATGAACCAGGCGAGCCATTACGTAGACCTGATTGAATGGCTGATCGGTCCCGTAGCAGATATCCAAGCTATGACCTCCACCAACCGCAATATAGAAGTGGAAGATACCGGTGTCATGAACGTACGCTGGCGGAACGGTGCACTGGGCTCGATGGCGGTCACCATGTGTACGTACCCCAAAAACTATGAAGGATCCATTACCATTATCGGCGAGAAGGGCACCGTGCGTGTAGGCGGGGTTGCTGCCAATGAGATACTCACTTGGGATTTTGCTGACAAGCAGCCCTACGACGACAATGTGCAGTCAGCGAGTTACGAAACCACCTCTGTGTATGGTTTCGGACATCCTCTATACTACAAAAATGTAGTTGATGTTTTCCGTGGCGATGCTGAACCGGAAACAGACGGCAGGGAAGGCCTGAAGTCTCTTGAAGTACTTATTGCAGCGTACCTTTCTGCCAGAGACGGCCGTACCGTTTCGCTGCCCCTCGAATACTAGGTGCAATATGAGTGACCTCGAACAAAACTACTTTGTACATGAGTCTTCTTACGTCGATGAAGGTACCAGCATCGGTGAAGGCACAAAGATTTGGCATTTCAGCCATGTTCTTTCCGGAACCTCCATCGGAAAAAAATGCAACATTGGTCAAAACGTTGTCCTCGGCCCGGATGTAACGGTTGGCAATGGCTGCAAGATACAAAACAATGTTAGCATCTACAAAGGTGTTACATTGGAAGACAACGTTTTTTGTGGACCATCAATGGTATTCACCAACGTTTTTAATCCTAGAGCACACGTTTACCGTATGGACGAAGCCCGTAACACCCGGGTCTGCGAAGGAGCATCGCTTGGCGCAAATTGCACCATCGTTTGCGGTGTTACCATCGGTGCATATGCCATGGTCGGTGCAGGCTCTGTTGTTACGAAAGATATTCCAGCTTATGCACTGGTTTTTGGAAATCCAGCCAGAGTACGAGGCTGGGTGTGCGAATGCGGTGAAAAGCTTGGGGATTCACTAGCCTGTCCCGCTTGCGCCAAGAGCTACACTCACGCGGATACGGGAGGGCTGACACAAACAAAAAGAATCGCATAGCCATTCTTTTTTGGTTCTTAGAGGTTTGATGTGGACTTCTCAATGGGCCAACAGTTCCTTGACCCGGAATGCCGTAACTGTGACCAGACTTCGTTCTTCCAGTTTCTTCAGGGCCATTTCCTGTTCTTTAGTCCGAGCTGTCTCCAACGCCTTAAGCACAGTCCGGTGGGCTCCCTTCGGCAGCTTGAACCCACCGGACGGCGTGATTTGCGCAACCGTCCACTTTGGTTTCACCACCAGATGGTCCGAAGAGCCGAGACCACCTCTATGGAACTGAACGGGATTGAACCGACGCTCTCTTCAGTGCCATGCAGCCCCATGGAAATACCTGTCCCGGCATTCCAATAAGATATGCGTACGGAAAAGGGGCGACTTTTGCCGGCAGGGGGTCTTCAGCTCCGATTCTCATTGCAACACCGCACTCACACCCATACAACAAAACCAAGGGACGCACACCCAACAGCGCGCGTCCCCTTTTACATTTATCTAGCGACTCAGCTACTTATGAAAGACAACGTGCCTGCCGGACTTGGCCCACGTTTTCCACGGACTGTTGAGCACGCCGTTAGTGTAGGGAATAAGTTGCGGATCAGCATACACGCAGCGGTTAAACACGGCCATGTCGTTCAATGTATCCAGCACCCCGTTGGCCAGCATTTCCCGCCGCACGGCCTGCAGCAGGGCAAGCACAGTGTCGCACGTCCCGCCCACAATGCCGCAGTTGAGCAAAGGCTTGTCGCCAAGCTCGGGCAAGGGAGCGCCATAGACCTTGCGGATGTGTTTAAGCATCCACGGATTCTCCCCGATGTTGCGGACTTCCCCGCCCATGAACAAATTGTATTCCTTGCGCTGTTCCCAGTGACGCTTCTGCGTCCGAATCCACGCCAGCAGGTCCGAAAGGCTACGGACAGCCAGCAATCGGGAAGTATCCAGATATTGCCAGAGGCATCTCTTCCGCAACAGCTTGGCAGGGTTCATGCCGAACCAGGCATCAGACACATCCACAATAAACACGCTGCGGCAGGGAAAGCGCTCCAGCAGAGCGCAGGCCACCAGAAAACGTTCATCCGCAACGGTGAAAGGCCCCAGAGAACAACGGACAAACAGCAGGCTCCCCTTGCCTCGACGCTGTTCATCAAAAAAGAAATGGCAGCGCTGCATGAACTTGTCGCTCAGCCCGTCGTGCAGCAGCAGGACATGCAACCCGAGACGGGCCGCACTCATCAGCCATCCGGCGACATAGTCGAACGATTCCACCTGCACACGCACCTTATGCTGGGGATGCTCCCTGCCGGAAAAATAGGCTCCGATCACAACATCGCGTTCACGGAAATCCGGGCCGAGCTGCCGGGCAAGCAGCTCATAATCAAAGGTATTCGAAGCATCATAGCTCAACATCAACGAACATCCTCCGGAGCCGTAACAATAATGATCCCCCGCCGTCCCAATTCGCGGACAAAGGCGCTGACGGAATCACGCGCCTCGCTTTCCTGCAGGGAATAATGCTCCCTGAAACAGGCTATTATCTCCCTGACAGAACGGGTATCGTTCATAAGCCGCCAGCAGAAGCTCCCCAGTTCATCCAGCTGCAGACGCTTTTCCAAAGCCTGCGGTGATGACCCGAACAAGCCAGCCAGCTTGCCGAACCACGGCTTGTAGGCGAGCGGGTAGCGCAACAGAACCAGTCCGTTGTCATCAACAGACTCCTCCACAACGCTATTGCGGACGGGGATGCACGAGAGAGCCTCGTGCATGGTGGGCAGCTGTTCAGTGTCGGGAAAGCCGTTTTTCATGGGCAATCAGGTTCACCTGGCTGGTCGTTTAAGCGGTTCAAAAGTTACAAGAGCGAGAAATGTCTGCGAAGATCTTCAGCGGGGAACGAAGGGGGCCAGATTTTCCCTGGTATATCTTCCCTTCATGTACGGCACTTTCACATGCGTCTGGCTTTTCTTTGCATATCGATCAAGTTCCCTCTTCCACTCTGAGCGCAGCACGAATTTGACGGAAACCCCCGGACGCAATTCAGGATCCTTACTATAGGTCAGAACAATTTCAACCTCTTCATCCCCTTCAGTCAACGTCCACTGCCACGCAATGACGTTATGAAAAGCATCGCCAAGCCACGTCTGCGGCTCGCCAAAGGCGTTGCGATACTCCTCTTCCAGAGCATCAAACAGAGCCTTACTCCTGTCTATGAACTTCAACTTCACCACGATCACACGCTCTTCGGGACTGCTGTTACCCGTGGCAATGCTCACCCCCCGCACTCCGGGAATGACGGCAGGTTCAAGATCCATTTCGTTCAGGAACTGTATATCCCGGTTCTGTGCCTTGGAACCCGCGATGATCATGGGCTCATATTTCGTGACAGGATCGCCCAACGTAATATTCGCCAATGTTTTGGGAAGTCCGGCTTCGGCCGCAACAGTACCGCCAAGCAGCACCAAAATAGCCGCAACAGCAATGAACAGGCTCCTATATGGAACCGCATGCGCAACAAGGGGGAACAACTTCATGATAATCTCACCCTGTTTCTTTTGAGTTGATGGCTATACTGGTATAATACCTGTTACTGGGAATGTACACTATTGCAGTACTTTCACCTGAAACGAGGCCTTTCCATGCGTGCCATACTGCTTTATTTCATTGCCGCTGCGGTACTCTCGGTTTACGGCGGAAGAGTCTGACCGCTCATGGATTCGCTGCCAGTCTGGCAGCTTGCCGTCATCATAGCCATACCGCTGGCCGCAGCCTACGGCATCCGTGCCGCCATCTTTTCGCACATCCTTGCCTCATCGCTCCCCATGGACCGTTCCCGCAGACAGGTCCGGCTCGATTTCGGACTGTTCGTTGCGGCCGGAATAGTCATGGCCCTCTACAACTACATCGCCTTTGGTTTTCCCTTTGCACAAAGCGGCCTGAAGCTGGTGCTGGGCGCCATCACGCTCGGCCTGTTCACCGCCTTGGATCTTGCGCTGGAGACGGAACATGCGGGCATCATTGCCGCCCTGCATTCAGGCGATGCCCTCCTGACACCCCCGCAACGGTTCTCCCCGCTTACGCACAAATTCTTCATGCTCGCCTCACTTGTCACCCTGACTGTAAGCGCCATCGTCATCCTGATCATTTACCGCGACATATACTGGCTGAACACCGCAGGGGCCACCGCCGCCAACATCGGCACGCTCAAACGCAGCATCTTCATGGAGATTTCGTTCGTCATGGGCGTGCTGCTCCTCTATGTCATAAACCTCATCTATTCTTACGCCCGCAACTTGCGGCTGCTCTTCAAAACCCAGACTTCCGTGCTGAAGCACGTAAGCGACGGCGATATGAACAGATATGTTCCCGTTTCCACGCGGGACGAATTCGGCTTCATTGCCGGCCATACCAACCTCATGATTGATGCCCTGCGTGACAGACTCAGACTCATGGAAGGCATGCAGATTGCCCAGCAGATACAACAGACTCTCATCCCTGTGGCAAAGCCAGAGATAGCCGATGTGGACATCGCCTTTCAGAGCCTGTTCAGCGATGAAACCGGCGGAGACTTCTTCGATTTTCTGAAGGGAGGAGCCCAACGCCCCAGCCAGATCAGCATCGTGGTAGGCGACGTCACAGGGCATGGCATCGGAGCCGCCCTGCTCATGGCTTCAGCCCGGGCCTATTTGAGAATGCAGGCGGAAGCAGCGGCAACGCCAGCCTCCCTCCTGACAGGAGCGAACAGGCTGCTGGCCAAGGACAACTATGGCACGGGGCGCTTTGTCACGCTGTATGCCCTGCAGCTCGATGAAGTGAGCAAGGAAATACACTGGGCATCCGCAGGGCACGACCCTGCGCTCGTCTACAATGCGGAGTCAGGCGAAATCTCGGACTTGCACTCAGCAGGCCTGCCCTTGGGCGTTCTGGAAGATACGGAGTATGAAGAACAGTGCTGCCGGACTTTTCTGACGGGTGACATCATCTTCATCGGCACCGACGGAATATGGGAAACCATGAACGATCATGGGGCGCTTTTCGGTAAGGAGCGGGTCAAAGCCATCATACGGAAGCATGCCGGAGACCCCGCGCAGGAGATCGCAGACGCCGTCACCAACGCACTCTCGCACTTTCGCGGCAAGGCGCAACAACTGGACGACATCACTCTCGTACTCCTCAAGTTTATGTAATCTTTCCTTAACCGAGTCAGCAATTATCAAGAGCATTGCCGTTGTTACGCAGCCTGTGATACTCTGGTCATTCGTCCGGAATTTGTTCACGCCGCTTTCCGAAATGACACCTCTCCATCATCAGGAATGCATATGACAGCGCCCACACGCCACATCATCTGGAACATGACCAGAAAGTGCAACTTCAGTTGCCACTATTGCTATTTCCCCCATGACAATTCCCCGGTCACAGAAACGCTCCCCATCGAGAAGCTGCTGAATTTCATGGACGCCCAAGGCGGGGAGTGGCTGGTGGGACTGACCGGAGGCGAACCGTTCATCTACCCTGACTTCGTCAATATCTGCGCAAGATTAACAGAACGTCACATCATCGGTGTGGACACCAATCTGAGCGTCAGCTCCAGAATCGCAGAATTTGCGCAGACCATTGACCCCAAACGGGTGCATGACATCTACGCCTCGCTGCACATTGAAGAGCGCCGCAAACGCAAAGGCGTAGACGCCTTCATACGCAACTATCACACCCTGAAGGAGAGGGGCTTCCCCATCATCGTCAATTACGTGGTGCACCCGTCACTGACAAAGCAATTCCTTGAAGACAGGGAATTCCTCGCCGCGCAAGGCGTGACCATCGTGCCGCGCCCTTTCAAGGGACGCATAGACGGGCGCAAATATCCCGAAGCCTACAATGACGAAGCCAAGGCCATCTTCTCGGAATACACGGAGGCCGGAACCAAAATGGTCTTCAATTTCAGGGGAGTGCCGTGCCACGGGGGCTACACCTTTCTGCGCCTCGAGCCGGACGGCACTGTTTTCCGCTGCCCTGGAGACCGGACGGACATGGGCTCGGTAGGCGGAAATGTGCAGCTCGAAAAAGGGCTGACACCCTGCAAGGTGGACCGGTGTCCCTGTCAGGGTGTGCATTACGTACAGATGACTGAAGCGCAGGAACAGTTTGTCGAAGGAATGCGCAATGTCGTGACCGGCAACCTGAATGCCGCACGCCAAGCTTTCTCACATGCCACAGATCATGATCCCACACATTCTGCGGCGCTGAACAATCTCGGGGTACTCGCCGCAATCGCGGGAGATACAGAACGCGCCAGAGAGCTTTTCGCCAAAGCCCGCGCGCAACATCCGCACATCGCCCTCTATGGCCGCAACACGGACTGTCTGTCATCGGCAACCTGCACAGCCGATGCTCTCGAATACTGCGACATTGTCGCGCCGGACAAGACAGCTGGCTGAAGCAGATTCACAGCACGTCTGTTGCCAATGCATCCACCTGCCGCATCCTGTTTTGCTTGCAGTAACGCATTCACTCAAAGCCCCTACATTATAACGATATTCGTTATGTTTTTTCTATCAGACTGTGTTACAGAACACGTAAGCAGTATTATTTCGTGGCCCCCACCTTCTGCTCGCAAACGTCTGCATTGCGGCCATGATACCCAGAGGATTCCCCCATGCCAGACACTTTCAATATCCTGATGTACTCGCACGACACATACGGACTGGGTCACATCCGCAGAACCATGGCCATAGCCCGCCATCTGCTGGATACGGACGTCAACATACTCATCCTGACGGGTTCCCCCATTGTAGGCCGGTTCGCCTTCCCCACGGGCATAGATTTCGTGCGGATTCCCGGCATGATCAAGCAGTCCAACACGATTTACACGCCACATTCCATCAAGGTTAACCCCCAGCACGCGTTGGACATCCGGCAGGAAATCATCACCGCCACTGCCAAAGCCTTCGACCCCAGCATGTTCATTGTGGATAAGGTGCCTGTGGGCCTGAAGGGAGAGGTGCGCCCCATACTGGAATGGTTCCGCACATCCCGCCCAAGGACCAAGGTCATTCTGGGCCTCAGGGATATTCTGGATGATGCGAAATCCACCAACGAGGAATGGGTTCAAAAAAACTACTTCAACGTGCTGGATGAGCTGTATTCCGAAGTCTGGATATACGGCAACCAGTCCTTCTACGACCCCATCAAGGAATACGGATTTCCGGACAATATCGCCGAAAAATGCATCTTCACCGGCTACATTCCCCGCAGCATTCCCACCGGCAAGTTCAACGTGAAGCAGCTTGGAGGCAACGGCAAGCCGGACACCGCCAAGCTTGTGGTCGTAACCGCCGGAGGCGGCGGCGACGGCTACCAGATGCTGGACTGCTATCTGCGGATGATTGAAGAGAACGGCTCCGTACCGTTCCGCTCGCTCCTGATTTCCGGCCCCTTCGCTCCTTCGGCCCAGCAGGACGAACTCGCTGCGCGGGCACGCAAATGCGGCGTGGCCTTTTCCACCTTCCAGAAACGCATGGAAAAGATCATCGCCACGGCAGACGTCATCGTCAGCATGGGCGGCTACAACACGGTGTGCGAGATCCTGTCCCTCAAGAAGGTTTCGCTCATCATACCACGGGAAAGCCCAAGACAGGAGCAGCTCATCCGCGCCAAAGTGCTCAAGAAAGCCGGACTGGCCGATTATCTCAAGTGGGATATGCTGGAACCTGCAGCGCTCAGAAGAAAAATCGATGCCCTGCTTGAGGCTCCCCAATCCTATTCCGAGGCCATCAAGGACTTCCCCATGACCGGACTCGACGTCATGCGCTCCCGACTCTCAGCGTTTCGCAAGGAATAACGAATGCCCGAACAGACCAAACGTCTCGGTATGGTGCTCAAAGGCTACCCCCGCATCTCCGAGACGTTCATATCCAATGAGATACGAGGCTTGGAGAAAAACGGTTTTGCCGTGCACATTTTCTCCATGCGCAAGCCGCGCGAGAATTTCACCCATGAATCCGTCAGGGACATACAGGCCAGGGTCACCTATCTTCCGGAATCCATGCTCTGGGGACTGCCCGCGCTTGTCTGGAACACTCTGGCCTACGCCTGCTCGCACCCCAGACGCTTCACCAGGGGACTGCGCATGCTGGGCTCGCGCTTCGCCGGAGCGCCCAAAAAGCACACGTGGCTAAAACATTTCATGCAAGGTTGTTTTCTGGCCAACAAGGCGCAAGGACTGGAGGTGGCGCACCTGCATGCCCACTTTGCCCACACGCCAACCACGGTCGCACTGTATGGCGCACTATTTCTGGACATTCCGTTCAGTTTTACAGCCCACGCCAAGGACATCTACACACAGGCACCCGAACGCATCCGCGAAAAACTGGCACTTGCCCGCTTCGCAGTGACCTGCACGGGATACAACAAGCTATTTCTCGACACCCTGACCGAACGTCCGGAACATATTCATAAAATCTACCACGGCATTGACCTTTCGCTTTTCAATGGCGCAGCCGCCCTGCGGGAACAACAGCCCGCCGAGCCGCCCTACCGCATCATGACGGTGGCCCGCTTTGTGGAAAAAAAGGGGTTGCCGGACATTCTGCACGCCCTCGCACTGCTGAAAAAGGAGGGGCTGGATTTCCGCTACGCCCTCATAGGCGACGGCGCAGACCGCAAACAGCTCAAACAGCTGGTCGACAAGCTGGGACTGGACAATGAGGTGGAGTTCACCGGCACAATTGCGCATGACCAGGTACTGGAATATTTCCGCACGGCCCAGGCTTTCGTGCTGGCCTGCATGGAAGCAAAGGACGGTGATCGCGACGGCATTCCCAACGTTATTGCGGAATCCATGGCCATGGGCGTTCCCGTCGTGTCCACCAACGTTTCCGGCGTCCCCGAACTTGTGGAGGACAGGGTGACCGGCATGCTTGTTCCCAGCCGCGACGTTGAGGCCATTGCCGAAGGCATCCGCAGCATACTGACGGACGCGGAACTGCGTCGGCGTGTCATTCCGGCCGCCCGCGACAAAGTGCACGAGGTCTTTGACAACAGCGTACTCATCGGCAGGCTGGGCGACATTTTCGCCGACAACGACGTACCCCGCTCCGCCAACTGAGGCTCCGGCTCTCCGCTCCGAGGAACACGATCATGCGCATGGCATTCTGCACTCCCTTCAAACCGCTGAATCATCCCCGCACCTCCGGGGACGTGACCATTGCGCAGGATCTTTTCGACTACTTCGCCGGACATGGCCATAGTCCGGCAACGGTGCCGCACCTCTCAACGGACTGGATATGGAAGCAGCCCGCCAGATGGCCCGCCTATCTGCGCGCCCGCAGCGCCGTCCGCAGATTGTGCGACAGCGGCAACGGCCTGCGCCCCGACCTGTGGTTCACCTACCACAGTTATTACAGGGCGCCGGACCTGTTCGGCCCCATGGCCCGCCGCATGGGCATTCCCTATGTCATCTTTGCCGGTGCCCACAGTCCCGGACGCAGGGAAACGTGGAACACCCGCCCCGGCTATTGCCTGAACGTGCATGCGCTGAAAACGGCCGATCACGTTTTCACCAACAAGCAACGCGATCTGACGCCCCTGCTCTCCCTGCTGCCGGAGAACCGCATCACCTTTGTGCCGCCGGGGATACGGACCGAGCGGTTCAGTTTCAACGCTGAGCAACGAGAAACCCTGCGGGCCGAATGGCAGGCGCAAGGCCGAACGATAGTCATGACCGCCGCCATGCTCAGACCCGGCGTGAAGGCGGAAGGTGTGGAACACGTCATTACCGCCTGCGCAGCACTCGCCCGTCAGGGCAGGGACATCATGCTCGTTGTGGCCGGAGACGGAACGGAACGGGAACGGCTCGAAGCAATGGCCGGGGAGCTTCTGCCCTCCCGCAGCCTTTTCCTCGGCATGGTCGACAGGTGGAACCTGTACGGTGCCTACAGCGCCGCTGACCTGTTTGCCTTTCCCGGCATCAATGAAGGGCTCGGCATGGTCTATCTGGAAGCACAGTGCTGCGGCCTGCCCGTCGTGGCATGGGACCATGACGGCGCGCCCCAGATGGTGGAACACGGAAAAACCGGTTTCATCACCCCCTCATACGATGGCGAAGCCTTTGCCCGTGCCATCGGCCTGCTGGCAGACAATAGACAGACCCGCACGACCATGGGGGAGGCGGCCCGCAAACATGTACTCGCTCACCATGACCTGAACGCCAACTACGGCATGGTTGAAAAGCGCATGTTCGACATGCTGAACACTTCTTCGCCTGCAACACGGGAAAACACCCGATGACGTACGTTACTGATTTCGGCCTGATACGACACGGCCAAACCACATGGAACGCAGAAAAGCGCATACAGGGCCAGACAGACACGGCCCTCTCGGCAGCCGGCATCAGGCAGGCTGAAGCATGGGCCGCATCGCTTGCGCAGCACGGCTGGACCCGCATTCTGTGCAGCGACCTGAAACGCTCCATGGATACCGCCGCCATCATAAACAACCGCCTCGGCACGCTGCCCATAAGCGCAGATCCGCGTCTGCGCGAACAGGACTGGGGCAGTTGGGTGGGCCGTACCGTCAAACAACTGCGTGCGGACGAACGGGGAGAAGTGGAGCGTCAGGAAGCCGCAGGCTGGCACTTCACCCCCACCGGAGGGGAAAGCCGCCTTGCCCTGCTGCAACGGACCATGGATGCGTTACGCGATTGCGCAGCGCAACACCCTGATGAGCGCATTCTCGTTGTCACGCACCTTGGCTGCATCAAAGCCATCGCCGCCTTTCTCGCCGAGTCACAGGCAGGGCGGGCGGAATCGCCGGAACAGCCCCAACTTCCGGGCAAGTACGGCCTACATCGCATCCGTTGCGCCGAAGGCCGCTTCTCCATCATCGAACTCAACGGAGCCCTGTAATGCGCATTCTCCACTACTGCCAGCATGTTCTCGGCATGGGCCACTTCTTCCGCAGTCTGGAGATAGACAAGGCCCTCCGCGACCATGAGGTCACGCTCGTTACCGGCGGCATGCCTGTCGGGGCTTCCCTGCCCCCCCATGTCCGGCACGAGGAACTGCCCCCGCTCATGATGGACAAGGACTTTTCCCGTTTTGTCTGCATGGGCGGCTACGAACCCGGCGAGATAGATCCGGAAAAGGAACTGGACCGCATCCGCACCAACCGTGCGAACCGCCTGCTGACGATTGTTGAGCAGGTCCGACCGCATATTTTTCTGGTGGAGCTGTTTCCTTTCGGCCGCAAACAGTTCGGTTTCGAACTGCTTCCCGTGTTGGAGCGGGCACGCAACGGTGAATTCGGGGCCATGAAGTGCCTGTGCAGCCTCAGGGACATTCTGGTGGAAAAAGACAATCAGGAGGCCTACGAAAACCGGGTACTTTCCATACTCAACCCGCTTTTCCACGGAGTGCTTGTCCATACGGACCCGCACGTGGTGCGGCTGGAAGAGACCTTTGCCCGCACGGCAGATATCGCCGTGCCGGTGCTGGACACAGGCTATGTAACCCCGCTGCCCGAAAAGGAAAAAGAATATGGTGCCGCCTTCCGTAACACGCAGAACCTGTCCGGCGACATGCCCTACATCGTGGCCAGCGCAGGAAGCGGCAGTGTGGGATACGACCTGCTCAAGGCAACCATACTCGCCTCATGCGAGCTGGCATCCAGTCTGCCCCACAGACTGCAGGTCTTCACCGGCCCCTTCATGGACCAGCTCCAGAAGAACCTGCTGAAACAGGCGGCAAAAGACGTGTCGCACATAGCGCTGGACGAATTTACCGACAACTTCATGCAGTACCTGTGCGCAGCGGACCTTTCCGTCAGCATGGCAGGCTACAACACCACCATGAATCTGCTGGCAGCCGGCACATACGGACTGGTGCAACCCTTTGACCAGAACAGGGAACAGCGCATGCGCTCGGAACGCCTTGCAGCGCGGGGAGCGCTGAGCGTACTGGAGCAGGAAGACCTTGCCCCGTCCACTCTGGCCGCCCGCATGCGTGATGCCTTGCAAAGAAAAGACAGGCCTGCCCCCGTGCAGGTTGACCTGAACGGGGCACAACGCACAGCCGCGTTTATCGAGCAGCTTTTTGCACCGGCCGAACCCCGCAATGCGCAGAGGCATGCCGGAGGGCGTGCATGATTGCCACTCGCCCCTATGTCTCCGCACTCTGGACGCAACAGCCTGGTGATCTGCCCCACAGGCTGGAGCAAGCCATCGCCAGCGGCATCCAAGCCTGCGACGGCACCCCTGCGATGTTTTTCCGTGCCGACGACATAGGCGTTCCCTCGGCTCTCTTTTTTGCCATGACCGATGCCTTCATGCGCCATGGCGTTCCGCTGGGACTTGCCACCGTGCCCGTATGGCTGACGGCGTCCCGATGGACCGCCATGCAAGAACAACTCGGCGGCAGACAGGATTTGTGGTGCTGGCACCAGCACGGCTGGCGGCACTGCAACCACGAGCCGGAGGGCCGCAAATATGAGTTCGGCCCCTCCCGCCCCCACGCCGCCAAGAAACAGGACATCATACGGGGCAGACAGCGCCTCGCCTCCATCATGGGAGAAGAGCTCGTTCCCCTGTTTACCCCGCCGTGGAACAGGGTGGACGCCGACACTCTGCATATCCTGAAGGAGCAGGGATACTGCGGCATTTCCCGAACCACCGGAGCCCGCCCCCCTGCGCCCGCAGGATTTACGGATGTCGGCGTCAACGTGGACCTGCACACCAGACGGGAAGAAACCCCGGCAGAAGGTTGGAAAGCCTTTCTTGATGAACTAACGCGGGCACTTGCAAGCGGCTCCTGCGGCATCATGCTCCATCATCAACGCATGAACGCCAATGCAGTTGCCTTTCTGGACACCCTGCTGTCTCAGCTCGCACAAAACAACAGCCTTAGCCTTGTTCATATGCATGAGGATATGGCATAATTGCCCCATATCCCCATACCGGAAAAATGCCGGAGTCTTCATTGCACCGGGGCTGCATACAGCAGAACAGGAAGCGAATGCCATGCAGAACATGAACAGCGACGCACAGATACGGCGCGGCGAAATACGGCGGCAGATCGTGCTGCCCTTCTCCAAATCCCTTGAAATAGCTTTCAAGAGCCTGAAGGTGCGCTTCTTCCGCTCGCTCATCACGGTGGGCAGCCTCATGCTTGCGGTCTCGTTTCTGGCCTACGTGCTCGTCAATCTGGATATCGCCACCGGCATCTACACGCAGGCCGCCCATGCGCAGGGGCACAGAAGCGGCATGATTTCCAGCATGAACCCCATGGTCCGCCAGTTGGTCAAAGCGGGCTATGTGGTGAACGAGGAAGCGGGCACCGTATCCGCCGGGGCCAAGGAACGCTGGATTGTCATTCTTTCCATGCTGGTCTGCACGGTGGGCATACTCAATGCCCAGTTCATGTCCGTGACAGAGCGCTTCCGTGAAATCGGCGTCTACAAATGCCTTGGGGCACTGGACGGCATGATTCTACGCCTTTTTCTGCTGGAGGCAGGCATGATGGGGTTTGCGGGCGCTCTTGCAGGCGCCCTGCTGGGACTCGTTTTTGCCCTTGCCGGAGGTGCTTTCAGTTTCGGGTTTACGGCCTTTGCGGGACTGCAGTGGCAGGCTGTGCTTCTGTCACTGGCCCAATCCGTTGGTGCAGGCGTCACGCTCAGCCTGATCGGTGTTTTTTATCCGGCGCTTCTGGCCGCGCGCATGCGGCCCATTATCGCCATCAAGGCAGAACACTAGGGACTTCCAACAGGCGTGACGACCAACGATACCATAAACTGACGATTCCATCTCCGCCACTGCGGAGTGCCATACGGAGCCTGCCATGCACACACAAAACCAACGCCTTCTTGCTGCGCTGGGCTACCTGTTGCGCAAGCCGGTCAAGGCGCTCAAGGCCATTCATCGGGACAGGTTTGCTGCCCGCTACTGGGAAACCTACGTGGCGGAACGATATGCGGCCTCCCCTGCTCTCGCAAAAGGCCTGCCGCAAGTGGATATACTGGACCTGTTTCCGGAGTTCGAGGAAACCGTGACCCCCTTCGCCATGCTGGAGGCATCGGCCACCCCCATGGATGTGGCCCTGCTCAAACAGCTGGCACAGCGCTTCGAGCATTGCGACTATCTGGAAATCGGCAGATGGCGGGCCGAGTCTCTGGTCAACGTGGCCTCAGTCTCACGCTCGGCCGTATCGCTCAGCCTTTCGCCGGAACAGATGCACCAAACCGGTTTTGACCGGACCATGATCGGGCAGGACGGCTTTTTCATAAACAGAATGGCAGCTACCCCCAACATCGAATGCATCGACTGCGACACGCAGACCTTTGATTTCGCCTCGCTTGACCGAAAGTTCGACCTCATTTTCGTGGACGGCGATCACCATTCGGCCGCGGTCAGGCAGGACACGCGGAATGTGTTCAAGCTGCTGCGCGACGAACGCTCCGTCATTGTCTGGCACGATTATGCCGAGTCACCGGAACGGGTGCGCTGGCCCGTGTATGCGGGCATACTGGACGGATGTCCCGAGGAACTGCGCGGCAACCTTTGCCATGTTTCCAACACGTTGTGCGCCCTGTTCACACGGGAGCCCCTGAACACGCAGCACAGATCGTTTGCCATGACGCCGCAATCATCCTTCGAAGTCAGCCTCCGCGGGCGCAGGCTGCCGCCTGCCGGTTAACAACGTACAGCAAAGAGAGCAAGTAATGGAACACGGACGCACCATAGTACGGGTCGTAGGCGTGCGGAAAACCTTCCGCATGGGCAAGATCGATGTGGAAGCGCTCAAGGGCGTAGACCTTGAGGTCTACGCGGGTGAGTATATCTCCATCATGGGCCCATCCGGTTCCGGCAAGTCCACCCTCTTCAACATGATCGGCGGACTGGATAAACCCACTGAAGGCAAGGTCTTCATCGACGAAGTGGATATCTCGCAGCTGGATGCCTACGAACTGGCGTGGCTGCGCAACCGCAAGATCGGCTACATCTTCCAGACCTTCAACATCATTCCGGTCATGACCGCGCTGGAAAACGTGACCCTGCCCATGACCTTTGCCGGTATGAACAGCGAGGACGCCACCCAGAAGGGGCTGGAACTGCTCAAGCTCGTGGGGCTGGAAAAACGCCACCAGCACAAGCCGCTGGAACTCTCCGGCGGGCAGCAACAACGTGTGGCCATTGCCCGCGCCCTTGCCAACGATCCGGCCATCATCCTTGCGGATGAACCCACGGGCAACCTTGACCTCAGCACCGGCGAAGAAGTGATCTACCTGCTCAAGCAGTTGAGCAAGCAGCGCGGAGTAACCGTCATTTCCGCGACCCACGACTACAAGATGCTCAATGTCTCCGACCGCGTGGTCTGGGTGCAGGACGGACGCGTGGACCGTATTGAACACCGCGACGAACTGAATATCTCCATCGGCGCCATCGGCGAAAAGGAGCCGGAACAGGAACAGCAACCTCCGGACAGCACAGGCGGTACCCCGTCATGACCAGAGGCCGCTTCACATATGCCCCGCACCCCGCGCTTGGCAGAACGGTTCTGACCGCTCTGCTCTGTCTGATGTGTCTGGGCAGCCTCTGCGCAGCGCCTGCGCAGGCTGTGGAGCGGCTTGATGTGGAGCAGACCGTGCGGGCACTGGCCTTTCTGGAAGACCGGTCCACCGGTACGGCAGGCGCGGAGCTTGCCGCGGAGCTTATCGAGCGGGCCCTCGAAACGGCTTTTTCCGGTGGCATGGCGCATCATGAGAAGGTGCAGACAGGCCGCCAGAGCTTCACCGTTCCCGTGCAGTTGCACGAAGGCAGCAGCATACTCCTTCCGGAAGAACCACTGGCCGTTCCGCATGCCCTGCACCCGCTGCGCATGAATGCCCTTGCCACAGGCACCATCAGACCGGAGGGACTCACCGGCAGGGCTCTCTATGCCGGTAGCGGCGCCTTGCGAGAATTCAACGGCATGGACGTGGCCGGAGCCGTGGTCCTCATGGATCTTGCTTCCGGAAAGAACTGGATAAACGCGGCCATGCTGGGGGCCGGAGCCGTCATCTTCATTGACGGCAGCAATGAGAACGATGCTCCGCAACGCTATCTTTTCAACAACAAGTCCGAGCAGACTCCCATCGCCTTTCCGCGATTCTGGATGTCGGTCGCGCAGGCCGAAGAGATCTTCGGGCCGCTGGAAATTCTCAACGATCGCAGGCCGCTGGTGGAACTGCATTCCCGGACCACCTGGACCAACACCACGGCGCAGAACGTCTGGGCCTTCATTCCGGGCACGGACCCCACCTCGTATGGTGAATACATGCTGGTGCAGGCCTTCTACGACTCAACGGCCTTTGTACCGGGCCGTTCTCCCGGCGCGGACGAGGCCGTCTCCGTAGCCAGCCTGCTGCATCTGGCACAGTCCCTTGCGGCCACACCGCCCAAGCGCTCCGTCCTGCTGCTGGCCTCTTCCGGCCATGCGCAGTCCGTTGCCGGTTCCCGGGCCCTGACGTGGACCCTGACGGGCAGCGACAAGGAATTCAAACAATTGCAGCAGCGGTTCATCGAGCGCAGGGATGATGCCCAACGCACTCTTGCCGTGCTGGATCTGCCTGATCCTCTCGCCGTCAGCGAGTCGCAGGAAGCCGTGAACTCGGGTGATGCCGAACGCCTGCGCACCGCCCTCCATGCCACAGTCAAAACGGTCATGGACCAACTAACCACAGAACTCATGCGCCTGCGCCTTGCCGCCCAGTCTGAGCGTGACAGTGCCCGTATAGCCGAGCTTAGCAAACGGCGCCTCACACTCAGAAACCTTGTCTGGGTGGCGACACCGCAACACAATCCGTCAACCATGGACGCCACGGAGCGGGCAACTCTGCAGCCCATGCTGGGGCAGACCCGCCGGACGCAGGCCGCCATTCTTGAAGACGCCATCCAGCAGCTTGGTGTGGCGGAATCAAACATCACCCTGCGGCAGACGCTGGATGGCATGACCATGCGTGCGGGATTCAGCCTGCATCTTTCCAGCCATGGCGACGGCATCGGAGCCTTTGAACGCGGCTGGCTCTATGACCTGAACGACAGCGTGAACCGCACCCGCTTCTTTGCGCCCATAGGCGACGCCATCGCCGCAGGCGCTAAGCAACTCGGCAAAAACGGCAGCCTGTGGCAGGCAACGCTGCGTCCCGACAGAAATCATCCGTGGCAATCCTATCTGCCGGATAAACCGGCCCTTGCCAGCGAACCGCTGGCTCTTGCAGGGTTGCCCATGGCGAGTCTGGCCACCCTGAACGACCTGCGCGCAGACTGGGGTACCCCCAACGACATTCCCGCCCGTGTCAATTTCGCCTACGCACGCAGACAGGCGGAAAGCGTCGTCGCCATGATACGCCATCTGGATACCGTGCCCCTTCCGCCCGCCAATGCCCCGCAATCCGGCTTCGCCATTCTGGAGGGCAGGGCCAACCTGCAGCGTCAGGGCGAACTGTTTCCCGATCAGCCTGCACAGGGCACGGTCGTTCTCACCTTCCTCGGCAAACAGCCGTTTTACAGCATGGTCGACACGGCAGGCACGTTCAGGACTGTCGGCCTCGCAAACCGCAACTTCACCGTGCATAAAGCCATCATCGAGGCCTTCCGCTTCGATCAGGACACGGGGCTTGCCGTCTGGGCCGTGGACAAGCCCAAGGTCGGCAAGGACAACTACCGCGTCAAACTCGGCCGCCGGATCACTAAGACCGACCTAGTGCTGTTCGGCTGCACCCAGACAACGCTGTTCAACATGCTGGAACCGCGAACGCTGGACTACCTGTACCGCTCCGAAATCATAGATGCCCGTTCGGAGTCCCAGCCGCTTCGCTACTGGTACAGCCGCATGGATACCCGTTCCTCAACGCTGGCAACGCTGTTTCTGGAACCGGACGTACCCTTCAAGCTCACCCTCTCCGATACGGTGCTGGGCAAGAAGATGCTTCTGCTGAACACCAGCACCACGTCCCCCATGGGCAAAGGCTTTCCCGTCAGCAAATGGCCCACCGTGCCGCTTACGGAGTTCCGCGCCGCCACGGACATGTGGAACCTGCTTACCCCGCGCATCGGCAACCTTGAGGAACACGGCATCATCAACGACCGCATCCGCTCCCTGCACAGCAAGGGCGAAGCAGCCATGCGCAAGGCCGACGAAGCGCTGCGGGACAAGCGCTGGGACGACATGTTCGAAGCCTCCCGTTCCGCACTCGCCTATGCCTCACTGGTTTACAACGATGTGGATACCACCCAGCGCGACGTACTGACGGGCGTGCTCTTCTACATTGCCCTCTTCGTGCCTTTTGCCTACTGCCTTGAACGCCTGCTCATCGGCGCAGTGACCATACACCGGCGTATCATCGGCTTCTGCGGCGTACTGCTGGCGACCATTGGCGTCATCTACGCCGTGCATCCCGCATTTCAACTGACCTACAGCCCCGGCGTGGTCATTCTGGCCTTCTTCATCATGGGCCTTTCCACCCTTGTGTCGCTGATCATCTTCTTCCGCTTCGAACGGGAAATGGTGGAACTGCAACGTCGCTCACTGCATCTGAAATCCTCAGAAATTAGCAAGTGGGCGGCCTTTGCGGCGGCCATGGTCATCGGCGTTTCCAACCTGCGCAGACGCCCCGTGCGGACAGCCCTGACCATCGCCACGCTGGTTATTCTCACCTTCACGATCATGAACTTCACTGCAGCCAAAAGCATCCGGAAGGAAGGCTGGGTTTCCTTCAGGAACGACGCCTCCTACCACGGCCTCATGATCAAGAAGCTGCGCTGGGCCACCCTACCGCCGGAAACCATGCAGGTCATGGAAGACATGCTCGGCTCCCCTGAACAGGCCGCCCCGAGGGTCTGGTATGAAACCAGCGAACAGACCAGCCCACCGGTCATTCCCCTGCATAGCGGCGGCAAGGACACCGTGGCCCGTGCCATGATAGGCCTGCCTCCGCATGAAGGAACAATAACGCGCATACCGCAAGGCCTTATGGCCGGAGAATGGCTGCGCCCCGAAGACCGTTTTGCGGTGATCCTTCCGGAAACCATTGCCGCCAGACTGGACGTGCGCATGCCGGAATCTCCCGATGCTGCCCCCCCTGCGGTGACCATATGGGGCCAGCAGTTCACCGTGCGCGGCATCATCCGCGATGCGGCCCTTGAAGAGCATCCGGATCTCGACGGCGAGATGATCACCCCCATTTTCTACCCCAACGAATCCGCATCCCGCCTCAGCGAGGTGGAGGCCGAAGCCATTGCCGAAGGGGAGGACATCCTCCGCTACGACTCACGGTATGTCCATGTGAACAGTAAGGACACCATCATCGTTCCCGCCCCCTCCCTGCTGGCCGCGGGCGGCTCGCTGAAGAGCGTGGCCTTCCGTCTCGGTGAAGGCGGGATCGTGCCCCATGGTCCCATGGCCGGTCATCCTTCGCACACCTTGCACACCCCGAGAATGCATGCGCCGGTCAACGGCAGAACACCATCCCCCATGGTGGAAAACGGGGCAGAAAGCATGGCAGGCACACCCGACATGACAAGCGGCATGATGCATGTTGCCGGGGAACTGGGCGACCGGCTGGGCACCATGCTCTTCCGCGGCGACGGACGCGGCACGGCCCTGTTTTTTGCCAGCAACGCCACAAGCTATGCGGGTATATCCAACATTCTCATCCCGCTGGCCATTTCCGTACTCATCGTGTTGAACACCATGATCGGTTCCGTGCATGAACGCAGGGGCGAAATCGGTGTATACACCTCCATCGGCCTTGCGCCTTCGCACGTCTCCTTCCTCTTCGTGGCGGAAGCGCTGGCCTTTGCGGTCATCAGCGTGGTGTTCGGCTACCTTGTGGCGCAGGGAGCTGCCGCCCTCTTCGCGGGCACCCCGCTCTGGGAAGGCATGACCGCCAACTACTCCTCCACGGCCGGTGTTGCAGCCATGCTCATCGTCATCTCCGTGGTGCTCATCTCGGTCATCTATCCCTCCAAGATCGCATCGCGCATCGCCATTCCGGATGTCTCCCGATCATGGAAGCTGCCCGAACCGGAAGGGGACAAGATCATTCTGGCCCTGCCCTTCCTCATCAAGACAGCCGAGCAGGCCTGCGCGGGCGGCTACCTCATGGATTACTACAACGCCCACGCGGACATCTCGCACGGCGACTTTTCCACTGAAAATCTTGCCTGCACATTCATTCCGCCCGAAGACCTCCCCGGTCACGGCATTCACGCCAAATCCGGTCAGGAACTCATTCATGAAGACGTCTGCTTCCTCATGGACCTGAAGGCGTGGCTGGCTCCCTTCGACTTCGGCGTACGCCAGACCGTCAAACTGGTCTTCTGCCCCTCGGATACCTATGCGGGATTCAAGCAGATACAAGTCATCCTCACCCGCGAAGCCGGTGAAAAAATGATCTGGCGCAACCTCAACAAACGTTTTCTGGACGGACTGCGCAAGCAACTGCTCGTATGGCGTTCATTGGATGACGAGGCACGGCAACTGTATGAAGCCGAGCTGGCGACGATCATCGGCGATGCCGTAAACGCCTCGGTCATGACCGATGTGCCAGCAGCCGATGGTCTGCATGAACATACGCTCAGGGCACAGAACAACGATGCCGACGGGCCTGACCACAAGGAGGATGTCGCATGAACGGGCTGCGCATCCACTCTCTGCTGCTGGGCATGGTGCTGGCCCTTGGCCTGTGCGCCGCAGGCCCCTTCAATACCGCATGGCTTGCCGGGACGCCTCTGGGCGGCGGACACTTCCCCCTTGCTCCCTTTGCCCTCTCGCTCATCCTTTTTGCCGCCACCATGATCGATGCGCGCCTGCGCAAGGTCAAACCCGCCATCAACGGCCTTGAACAACTGGTCATCTGGCTATTCATGGTGGTGGGAACGGGCATAGGCTACGCAGGGCTTGTGGAAACCTTTTTCCTGAACATCACCGCCCCCGTGCACTATGCCAAAGACGAGCTGAACTGGGTGAAGGCCCTTGCCCCCTATCTGCCGGATGCATGGTACCTGCATGACCCGGCCGCCGTGAAAACCCTGTACAACGGTGTGGCGAACGGACGCGGCATGCCGCTGGCCGAGGTGGCCACCCGGGTGCCGTGGGGCGCTTGGCTGCCGGTATTGTTCCTGTGGAGCGCCTTCATTCTGCTGGCCTATGCCACCATGCTGTGTATCGTGAACCTGTTCGGCAGGCAGTGGGTGGAAAACGAACGCGTCAACTTCCCCCTGCTGCGAGTGCCACAACTCATGGCTGAGATGCTCGACAACGGCAAACTGGGCGACTTTTTCACCAACCGCTACCTGCTCTGGGGTGTGGCCATTCCCGTAATGCTGCACGGCCTGAACGGGCTGCACCAGCAGCTGCCTTCCGTACCGGAAGTGCCGCTGCTCATGCTGGCAGGGAAATACTTCCCCAAATTCGGGCTCTTTTCCGGCTTTCACAAGCTGAAGCTCTACATTGTTCCCGCCTTCATCGGCTTCGCATTCCTGACCACGCGGCAGATCGCCTTCAGCTTCTGGGTGTTCTACCTGCTCGGGGCCCTGTTCATGGGCGTACTGTATGTCTTCGGCCTTGAGGTACCGGAAGCCGCCATGGGCATCACCTTCGGTCCCAACCTTGCCCGCCCTGCGGAAGCGCAGGTCATCGGCGCCTATTTCATCTTCTTCTGCTTCATGCTCTGGCTGGCACGGGCGCATATCGCCTCCGTGGCCCGTTCCGCACTGACCAACCCCCTTGCCCCCATCCGTTCAGGCGAGTTCATGTCCGCCGGTCTCTCCTTCTGGGGGGCTCTGACCGGGACGGCCGCAATGTGCATCTGGTGTCTGTCCTTCGGCATGTCCGTGGCAGGATCGGTGCTGCTGCCCGCAACCTTCTTTGTAGTGCTGCTCGTTACCTCACGCCTCATTGCACAGGGCGGCCTGCCGCAGTTCATGCTCTCGGCCAGCCCCGTGGACAGCATCACAGGGCTGTTCGGCTCGCGTCTTCTGGGGCCAGCCGGTCTGGTCACCGGCGTTGTCATGCAGAAAGTGCTGTTCCTCGACATTCAGGAATCACTCATGCCAACGCTGGTGCACGGTGCCAAGGTGGCAGAAGGCATTCACAACCGCAGGCGCTTCATCATTGCGCTGGGCATCTTGCTGGTGCTCTGCGTGTGCACGGCCTTCGCCTCCATGCTGGTGCTCTGCCACAAGGTTGGCATACGCGACCTCAAGCTAGACTGGGCGGCTTCGTCCACGGCCTCGGTATATGACAGCGCCGCACGGCTCATATCCAGTCCCGTGGGGCCCAACCTTTGGATCAGCATCTTTGCGGGTCTGGGGGCTGTCATCATGCTGCTGCTGGTGCTGGGCTATTACCGTTTTCACTGGTGGCCGCTGCATCCGCTGGGCTTTCTGGCCGCCTACAGTAAAAGCATGCGCGTGCTGTGGTTCTGTTTCCTCATCGGCTGGCTATGCAACTATCTGGTGCTGCACTACGGCGGCACCCCGCTTTACCGGAAAGTACGCTTCTTCTTCATGGGACTTATCGTCGGAGATATTCTGATGGGCGGCATCTGGGCCGTGACGGGCTACCTGAGCTCGATACACTACAACGTCTTCCCGCTGCCATAGAACCGGACGCCCATACGCAAGAGCTGGAGCCTGTTATGTATATGGATAAGGAACTGCAGGAATATCGGGACCTGATGAAGCCTCCCACGACCTTCGAGGAAGGGTTCGACTGGAAGGCCATTGTCGGTGCCATTTTCATCGGCTTTCTGATGATGCCCGGCAGCATGTATCTGCAACTGGTCATCGGACAGGGCATCGGTCCCGCCGCACGCTGGGTGACGATCATCCTCTTTGCCGAGGTCGCCAAACGTTCCTACACCGAGCTCAAGCAGCAGGAAATCTTCCTGCTCTACTACATGGCGGGTGCCGCGCTCGCATCGCCTTTTTCAGGGCTGCTATGGAACCAGTACCTTGTGCAATCGGATGCGGCCAAGGTGCTGGGGCTGACGGAATTCATCCCCACATGGGTCGCGCCCCAGCCGGGATCGGAATCCCTGCTGGAACGCACATTCCTGCACCGCGACTGGCTTATCCCCATTCTGCTACTCGTGGGCTCGCAGATCATCCAGCGCATTGACCACTTCGGACTGGGCTATGCCCTGTACCGCATCACATCCGACGTGGAGAAGCTGCCCTTTCCCATGGCCTCGGTAGGCGCGCTGGGCACCATGGCCCTCGCCGAATCAACGGAAGACCGCAAAACCGGCTGGAAATGGCGCGTGTTCTCCATCGGCGGCATGATCGGCCTTACATTCGGTGCCATCTATGTTCTGCTGCCCGCTGTTTCCGGGTTGATTTTCGAACAGCCCATACGGCTTATTCCCATTCCGTGGGTGGAACTGACCAGACATACAGAGGTCATTCTTCCTGCCGTGGCCACGGGCATCATGCTTGACCTCGGGCTGGTTTTCATCGGCATGGTGCTGCCCTTCTGGGCTGTCATGGGCGGGCTTATCGGCCTCATTATCACCATTATCCTGAACCCAGTTCTGTACGAACACGGCGTTCTGCACCGCTGGCATCAGGGCATGGAAACCGTGGAAACGGTGTTTGCCAACAACTTCGACTTCTACATGTCCTTCGGTATCGGGCTCGGCCTTGCCATCGGCATGATAGGCATCTGGAACGTTGCGCGCTCCTTCGTCAAATCCAACGGGGGCGTGGACTTCTCGGCCCTGTTCAATCCGCCCCCCGGTCGCGGGGACATAAACTTCTGGCTGTCCATCGCCATCTACATTTTCTCCACGCTGGCCTATGTGGGGCTGTGCATATGGCTTGTGCCGTCTTTTCCGTGGATATTCTTCCTGCTCTACGGCTTTGTGTACACGCCCTTCATTTCCTACATCACGGCCCGCATGGAAGGCATTGCAGGGCAGTTCGTCTCGCTGCCGCTGGTGCGGGAAGCCGGCTTCATCGCAGGCGCAAAGTACTTCGGCTACCATGGCATCGAAATCTGGTACGCCCCCATTCCGGTTCACAACTACGGGGAGGCCACCGTGCATTTCCGGCAGATCGAACTGACGGGCACCAGTCTGAGGGGCATCATCAAGGCCGAATTCGTGGTCTTCCCCGTGGTCATGATCGCCTCGCTCTTCTTCTCTCAGTTCCTGTGGCAGCTCGCACCGCTGCCGTCTTCCAACTTCCCCTATGCGCAGGAGCTGTGGCACCTGCAGGCCCTGAACTCGCTGCTCATGCAAACCGCCACGCTGGACGGTTCCTCCCTCTTCTACGAGGCGCTGAACGGCACCATAGTCTTTGCAGGACTCGCACTCGGCGTAGCCATGTACAGCGTGCTCATCACCCTGGGGCTGCCAGTGCTGCTGGTCTACGGCGTTGTACGCGGACTGGGCCAGTCCACGCCGCACGGTATGATTCTGGAAGTTGTCGGTGCGCTGCTGGGCAGGTTCTACTTCCTCAAGAGATACGGCCCCCGCTGGCGGCAGTATGCGCCCGTACTTCTGGCGGGTTTCTCCTGCGGCATGGGGCTGACCGGCATGTTCGCCATGGGCTGCACGCTCATTCTGAAATCGCTGGGACGTCTGGCCTACTAGGCTGAATCCATAAAAAAACCCGCCATACGGCGGGTTTTTCACATCACGACACCTGCGCGACGGCAGATGTGCGGAACTGGGCTACACGGCTGAAACTGCGTCCTCCCGCGTGGGATACATGCCGAACAGTTTGTCATATCCGGAGATCTCAAACACTTCCTGAATATAATCACGCGCACAGCAGACCGCCACGGATCCGCCTGAGGAACGCAGCCGCTGATAGGCCATAACCAGAATGCGCAGCCCGGAGCTGTTGATATAATCAAGCTCCATGAAATCGAAAACCAGATTGCTGGTGCCGTTGGCAATCAGGGACTGCACGGTCTCTTCAAGCACCTGCGTATTAGGCCCGTCCAGCCGTTCCCGCATCTCAAGCACGGTTACGTTGCCGAGCGCTATGGTATTCAGCTGCATATCGCCTCCTCCTTCAGATGCTTACCCACGACAATATGATTCATGTCGCCTTCCCTGTGATAGGTGAAGACATCCATCATCTCTTTTACCAAATGAATTCCAATGCCGCCAACCTTCTTCTTCCGTTCGCTGAACGGAACATCAAGCTCAGGCGGCCTTGCCTTTGTGCAATTGAACTTGCGCCCGTTATCAACGGTGGAAAACTCGAAGAACCGCCCCTTCAGTACATAGGAAATGGCTATGCGATGTTCCGTTCCCACATCAAAACCGTGGTCGAACATGTTGGTCAGCAGTTCATCCAGCGCCAGCGTTATGGAATAGACCTCGGCAGCGCATGCTCCGGCATTGCGCAGAACGGACTCCACCTCTGTCAGAACGGAGACAATCTCTTCCCGCGTGGTAATAACTCTGGTGTCCATGCTCATCAGCTCACACATCCTCACGCCGCTAGCGGGTCTTCTTGACAACCACAAGCGTTACGTCATCCTTCCATGAATGCCCCTGACGCCAGTCCTGCAGGGCTTTGAGCAGCGCATCGCACAATTCCTGCGCCGAAGCATCCGCACAATCCCGCATGAGTTGCTGCACGCGTTCCTTGCCGAACATCTCGCCGCTGGATGGCTGACGTGCTTCCCATATCCCATCAGTACCGATAAGAATGATATCACCCTTTATCAAGGGGTGGGATACCAGCTCCTCGTACTCCGAGTCATCAAGCACTCCCAAAGGCAGGCCACTGCCTGCCAGAGAAGAAAACGCATCCTCCGAAGCATGGTAGACAATTGCCGGATCATGCCCCGCCCTGACCCAGGAGACCGTATCCGCCCGCTTGACCAGCTCCATTCCGAAAAAAGTCATGAAGCGTCCGGAGCCATACACATCCTTGGCTAGCATACGGTTCACCCGCTCTATCCTGTCAGCAAGGGAGATGCTGCCGCATTCAGCCTGACCGCGGATCAGGGCGCGTGCCGTTGTCATGAGCAACGCCGAAGGGATGCCATGGCCGGAGACATCGCCCACGGAGATGGTCAGAACGCTCTCTCCGTCGCGGACAAGCGGGAAGAAATCGAAAAAATCACCGCCGGTTTCATCGCAATACTGGCTCACCCCCACGATCTCCCATCCCGGGAACAAGGGGTTCACCCGCGGCAACAGATTCTCCTGCACCTCACGAGCAATACCCAATGCCTGTCGCGTGGAGACGAGCTCTGCCAGTTGCGGACCGATATCATTGAATGCCTCTATGACCGTATCGCGCTCATCTCCCGTACGAAGCCCCATCCTTGCTTCAAAGTCGCCGGCGGCAAGACGTCGCGCCGTAGCGATCATTTGGTACATGGGCCTGGTTATGACATTGCTGGCGAACAACGCTGCAAAAAAAGCCAACAGGGCAGTCAAGAGGACAGAGGCACTGGCTATACCCCGTTGGGTAACGGAGGCCTGCTCAAGGGCAGCCGTGATGGAATTAGGCACCCGCATGACTGAGTCTGAAGGCACAATGGCTATGATATAGCCGCTCTTGTCAGGCAGCATGGCCCATGCCCAGAGTGAATTCACCCCCTCCCACGGCATGGCAAGGGTACCTGACCCCTGTTTTTGCATGGCCTCACGCAGCATATCCTCTTCCGCGTTGACGGAGAATCGCATGCGCCTGTGCCTCCCCGCCATTTGCATAATGCCCTTCTCTTCCATGGAGGACTCGGCAATGATCTCCAAATAACTGTCTGTTCCGTTCCGAGCCGGCACGGGTACAGCTATGAGCAGGGTCGTATCATGCGACCAGCTGGACAGAACCGTGCCGCTGCCCAAAAGCTGCTCCCACAGAAAATCGATTCCCATCACTCCCAGCAGCGTGCCATCCTCAGCATACAACGGTTCAGAGCCGGTTATGGTTATACGCCCCGAGGAGGCGTCGCGGAGAGGCAGGGACCATACCATGCGGCCAGCCTGTACGGCCTTTGTATACCAGTTGCGCTTTCTGGGATCATACGCGGCAGCCAGATCACCATGTCCGGGAAAAGTCATGTGCAGGCCACTTTCAAAGCCGGCATAAACCCTGAACAGCTTGCCGCCATATAATGAGTATAACTGGAGGATATTATCCAGAACAGGAGCCAGCAAGCGGGCCTGGCGCGCCAGTGCGTCCGCGTTGGCACCCGGGGCCTTGTGAAAGGCCAGGTCGGAAAACGAAACCCACCCCGAGGCGGTTCCCATATCCGGCCGCATGTCCATGCCCATGGCATGCCCCTGCACGTCATCAGCCATCATGCCGTTGGCATCTCTGTTTTCATCTTTATTAACAGCGGGAAGGTATTGCTCATTAAAGGCAAGACCGGCTGGAAAGGGCTTTTCAGATGCATACTGGGTATCAAAAATGACGTCCCATTTTCCGGGTGCCGCGCCGGCTGCTCCGCTGCCCTGCAGATGTCTGACGGCGGCATCCGCAAGAGCCTGCAGGGCAATTCTGCAGGAAAGTTCTTCCTGCTTGAGCATCGTTGCGTAATTGCTGGCGAGGTACACCAGTTCAAGACTGGCCTGGCCGGTCAAGGTATCCCGGGTTTGCGTGAACAGGTTGAACTTCACGTCCCGGGTCAAATTGCCTACGAGCAGCATGACTGTAAGCATGGGGATCAGACAACACGAAAGAAGCCCAAAAAAGAATTTCCATCGCAAGGGAACCCTCTTGGCTGCCATGTGGATGGTTTCCTGTCGGGGAGAACTGTTGTCACTCTGCATTCCTGACCTCTCTGAGACGGAATTCCTCTTTACCTGCAAGTGCTGTCTGTTACACTACAGCATATCTTCTTCATAAGGACAGGATAAACCATGGTCACAAAACGGTCCTTATATTACTGGGTATGGTACAAGAATACCAGACTTCAGATCCTGCTGGTAGCCATAATTCTTGTTACCGTGGCCGCGCGTGTTTTCCCTTTGGAAATGCAAAAAAGGATAATCAACCAGGCCATCGGTCTCAAGGACATGGAAGCGTTGGTTCTCTACTGTCTGCTTTACATGGGAGCCGTATTTCTGGCTGGCAGCCTCAAATACGTTATCAACATCCTGCAAGGCTACATCGGACAAAAAACCCTGCTGGCCATACGCGAGCAGCTCTTTCAGCATGTCCTTTCGCTTCCCCTGCACTTTTTCCGGCGCTCATCTCCGGGTCAGGTCATTTCCAGCCTCATGTCCGAGCTGGAGCCCATGGCCATCTTCACCGGCAGCGCCTTGTCGGCCCCGCTGGTCAACATCCTTACCTTTATCGCCTTCGCGGGCTACATGTTCTGGCTCAACCCCCTGCTGGCCGCCCTTTCCATCAGCATCTACCCGCTGGAGATGGTGGTCATTCCCTTCCTTCAAAAAAAATACAACATAACCAATCGCCAACGCACCAATACCCTGCGCGAAGCCAGCGGCACAGTGGGTGAATCCATATCCGGTATTCACGAGGTGCACGGCAACGGCTCATTCCTGCTGGAAGGACGCAAGTTCGGCGGCAACATTTCCCGTCTGTATACGCAGGGGATGCGCCTGCACGTTCTGAAATTCGGCATCAAGTTTGTGAACAACTTCTTTCAGTCTCTCGGGCCGTTCATTCTCTTCATCGTGGGCGGCATCATGGCCATCAAGGGCCGCTTCGACCTTGGTGCACTGGTTGCCTTCCTTTCCGCATACGAAAAGGTCTACGACCCGTGGAAGGAGCTCATGGAGTTCTACCAGCTCTATCAGGACAGCAAGGTGCGCTACGCGCAGGTCATGGATTATTTCGACATTGAGCCTGAGTTCGAACCCCACGTGCACGAACGCCCCCCGCTGAAACTGGCAGGAAACATAGACGTGCAGGATGTCTCCTTTGTGGTTGCAGGCAACATTCGGCTTCTGGACCACATGAACGTTCAGGTGAGACCGGGCGAGCATATGGCGCTGGTTGGCTTTTCGGGCAGCGGCAAGTCCACGCTGGCAAAGGTCATTGCCCAGTTGCAACAGTACACCAGCGGCCATATCGCACTGGATGGTCACGAGGTGGGCACTCTTTCCAAGCAGGATATCGCCTGCAACATGGGCGTGGTGGCGCAGCATCCGTTCATTTTCAACGGCACGCTGTATGACAACCTGCTCTATTCCTGCGATGCCAAACTGCTGCAAAGCGGAGAATGGGATGAAACCAAACGCCCGAGCCTTGACCGGGTCATCGAAGTTGTGCAGCAGGTCGGGCTGTTCGTCGATGTGCTCAGTTTCGGCCTGCGCTCACATGTTGACGCAAAGCATGAGCCGGAACTGGTACAAAGCATCATCAGTGCCCGTGAGCAGTTCCAGCTGATCCACGGCGAGGACCTTGATCATGACATTGAGTTCATTGAGGAAAACACATTCCTTCGCTACAGCTCGCTGGCCGAGAACATAGTTTTCGGCGCTCCGGACGATCCTGATTTCACCTTCGAATCCCTGCCTGAAAACAAGCTCTTTCTGCGCTTCCTCTACGAATACAGCCTGTTCGATCTGCTGGTAAACATCGGACGGGATGCGGCGGAACGCAACGTCGAACTCATTGAGATGTCCGGCGAGAACGATGAAATCTTCGAGAACAGCATCATCCGCAAGGAAGAATTTGAACTCTATGCCTCACTGGTCGACGAGATGGTGCTGCGCGAAAAGCAGCGGGGTGAAGCCCCCTCCATTGCGCTTACGGAAGCAGAAAGCAACCAGCTGCTCAAGCTGGCATTGCGCTTCACCCCCAGCGAGCACACGCTGGTGCCCATGCCCTCCACCCTGCCCTCGCGCATACCGGAGGTACGCAAAGCCTTCCGCAGCTATGCGGAAGCCCATGCACCGGAGGCCTTCACCTTCTATTGCCGTGCCAGTTACCTCGGTTCCCTGTCGCTGGGGGACAACATCATTTACGGTCACATCAAATCCGACAGCGCAGGGGCGCAGGAACGCGTGCAGCAGAGGCTCAATCAGCTGCTGATTCTGGAAAACGCGCTGGAAAAAGTGCTGGAGAAAGGGCTGCAGTTCGATGTCGGCAGCATGGGGGACAGGCTCTCCGGCGGGCAGCGGCAAAAGGTGGCACTTGCAAGGGCCTTTCTCAAGGAACCGCCCATACTCATTCTGGATGAAGCCACATCAGCCCTGGACAACGCATCGCAGGCACGGATTCAGAACCTGCTGGAGCAGAAGTGGAAGGGCAAGGCGAGCGTCATTTCCGTTATTCACCGCCTCGACACACTGAAGGGGTATGACAAGGTGGCCGTTCTGAAGGCTGGCAAGATCATCGAACAAGGCGGCTATGAAGAGCTGCTGAACAAGAGAGGAGCGCTGTATGAGCTTATCCACAAATCAGGATAACGTTTGCGTAGAATGCGAATTCGACAAGAATCTCGAGCTGCTGCGCGACATTCCGCTCTTCTCCGCTTTGCCGCTGGAGTCGCAGCGGGCCTATGCCTATCTGTGCAAACGCATCCGCTACCAGACGAACGACCCTCTCTTCAGACAAGAAGAGGTGGATGACAAGGCCTACATCATCATCTCCGGCACGCTGCACCTTTACAGGAAGACGGCAGCCGACCCCGAAGGCAAGGTGCCTTGCGGCAGCATAGAGGCAGGGCAGTTCTTCGGCGCCATGGCCCTTGTTGCCGATGTCCGGCGGCTCTTTACGGCAAGGGCGGCCACCCCGACGATCTGTCTTGTGCTGCCGCGAAAGAAGATTCTGACCGACCTTATACAGAAGCCCGAAATTGCCACGCAATTCCTGAAAGGGCTGACCAACAGGGTCATCGCATGGGAAGAAAAGCGCCTGCAAAAACAGCAGGAAGGCGACGCATCCACAACCGAGCTCAGCATAAGCCTGATTTGACAAATCCCGACGTATTGATGCTGCTTACTGAACACAATCCTGACGGAACCGTTATCAAAACAGCGCAACAAACTGAAATCATGAAGGATTGCAACAGGGAATAGGTACTAAGAGAATCCTACTCATAATGAGCGCATAGACCTAACGATTCATGCACGTTATAACACATGAACAATGCTCTTTACTGAATCGTTCCTACCTGCCAGCTGTTAGGTTCAAGATAATCACATGAAGAATAAACGCACAGACATCCTAAAGACTCTGAAAAGGCATCCGGAGATCATTCTCCTCTTATTCATTGGCATTATTACAACAATTGCCTATCCCTTGCGTAGTTTCTACGTCGTTCTGCCATTCTTCAGCGAAAAACTCTTAAACTACTCTGAAGAAGAAGCAGAAAAGACAGCTAATTACTGGGCTTCAAAGTTTGTTACAATATCTTCTGAAAATACAATCGAACTGCGCCATGGTGTTGACAACATGGTCAAAAACCTTGCAGTCGAATTTGGATTGGAAAAAGTAAAAATCTTCGACAAAAAAGGAAAGATACTATATTCAACAGACGCTGAAGACATTAACGAGATCAATACCCACGACTACTTTCATCTTATAGTTGCGAATGGAAATAATTTTTCCAAAATTGTAACAAAGGATAAGCAAACACTTGAAGGTAGAACAGTCTCAAGAGACGTAGCAGAAATTTATATCCCCATACTCAACGAAGGAAAATTTATTGGTGCATTCGAACTCTATTACGATCTTACAGCTAGAAAAGATGAACTTGACAACCTTTTGATAAAAGAAGCGCTGATTGGCGCTTTGATATCATTATTAATTTTTACAATTGTTTTTTCTGTTCTCATAAAAGCTTGGAATATTAGTTATAAAAACGATCTAACTGAAGAAAAAATCAGATTGATCAATATGAATCTTGAAAAATTGGTTGACAAGAAAACACATGAAATTCGTGTTACACAGGAAGTTTCCATTCAATCTCTTGCAATTCTCGCAGAAAGTTATGATCCAGATACCGGCTTACACCTCAAACGCATCCAAAATTTAACACACATAATCGCTTCCAGACTTAAAGAAAAAGGGCCATATGCGTCATACTTAGCCACCAAAGAAAACTACGTTAACGAAATCGCTCTGGCCTCCATTCTTCATGACATTGGAAAAACATCCATCCCCGTGGAAATTCTGTCAAAACCCGCCAAGTTGACAGAAGAGGAGTTTGAAACTGTCAAACAACATACTACCGTTGCCGGAAATATTCTGAACCTCGGTAACGAAACCTTTATCAAGGAGTTTGGCAAAGACTCTTATCTGGCTCTAGCTGCAGACATTGCCCTTTATCATCATGAAAAGTGGGACGGTACCGGCTACCCCCACGGCACAAGCGGTGAAAATATCCCGCTTTCCGCACGAATCGTCGCCCTTGCCGATGTATACGATGCTCTGCGCAGCAAAAGACCCTACAAGACACCCTGGACTCACGAGAGAACAATCGAGCTGATTAAAGCTGAAACCGGGAAACACTTTGATCCGGTTGTGGTAGCGGCCTTTATGGATGTGGAACACCTTTTCAAAGATGAGTCCATCGAGTTCTGCCCGATCACCCCTCCATATCTACAGGCGCGATTCAGGCTTATTGAAGATCAGTAGAAATGCACTGAACAACGAAAACACCACAATAATGCCGCAGAAGCGCCAGCCCCTCTGACATACAGCTCCTCCCGCTGATACCAGCGAGCATTCGACAACACAAAAAAGCGGTCATGCCTTTCGACATGACCGCTTTTTGTGTTGTGGAGCTGAACGGGATTGAACCGATGACCTCTTGAATGCCATTTAAGGTGGGGATTGCGTATTCGCTGAAATCATCGATGATTTTTGAGTGAATGCTTTTTTACCGAACAGCGGAGACTATGTGCCCTGAGTGTTCATCCCAAATAAAAGGATCGCAGCTTAAGACAATGGATGGCACATAAAGCCCGAAGGAATCTTCCAGCATCTGAAAAAGAAAGGCTATTTTTCGATTTCCTTAATTTTCTTCTCTGCCTGCACTAGCTGCTCTTCAGTTAACTGAATATGTATTGCATTATCTAATT
Source organism: Desulfovibrio mangrovi (assembly GCF_026230175.1). Lineage (NCBI taxonomy): Bacteria > Pseudomonadati > Thermodesulfobacteriota > Desulfovibrionia > Desulfovibrionales > Desulfovibrionaceae > Desulfovibrio > Desulfovibrio mangrovi. The sequence goes on along the minus strand of NZ_CP104208.1, from coordinate 3,014,456 downwards.
TAAGAAACTGTTCCTGAATAAAATATCTCCCTCCGTCAAACTCACAACAAAAGAATACAGACTCCCCCTTGCTCTGCGACAATACATTTTTAATAAGAACATATGCCGTCACAAGATCCTGTTTTACACCACCTTCTCCACGATAGTAGAGATTCGCCAAATTATACTCGGCGATGACTGCATCGCTATTCTGATTAAAATACCCCGCCTGCCCATGGGCTGCAGCTAAATTACCATCCGCCCAGTCGCCCGTCGCTTTTTGCGCGGCAGCCTTTTTATACCAATATTCCGCCATCTTGGCGTCAATAGGCACACCCCATCCATTTTCATAAAAAATCCCAAGACGCAGCTGCGCCCAAGGCTCTCCGGCTTCGGCTCTGGGTTTCGTTTCCGCATAAGCCCTTTCAAATTCTCCCGTCACCCAGGCCATATCAACTGAACGCTCTCCGGGATTAGGGTTAAGGCCTGCGCATGCTGCCAACAACACTATCAGAACCAACGCAAAACACGTTCTCATTTTCATTCGTTACCCCCTCGATCTAGCTATCATTATGATCGCATTAGTCGCATAAACGCCACTGAAGCACCCCGTATTCAAGAGCCACCAAAGAGGTGACCTCGGTTCTTCGGACCATTCGACGGAAGTTATTCTTTTGCGGCATAGCTCTGCAGACGGGGCCACTGGCCCTGCATCTTCATGGCGATATGATCAAGCAGACGTTGAGCGCCCTGATAGGAGAGATGGTCATCGTCTCTGTAGTACGTTGTTTCTCCATAGCTGTAGCAGAGTTGCCCGTCGCAGAATACGTCTTCCGGAAAGACCCTCAGAAGGTTTTCGTTATCTCCGACGGCGTTCAGAACCTCGTATGCTTCGTGGGTTCTATCTTTGAAAACACTGTAGCGCGTTGCCACTCTTGTTTTGTCGGAAAGGTAGGCTCTGGTTGCATCCGCCGAAAGACTGCGGGTTTCCAGCATGATCTTAGCCGGAACATTCCATCCTGCTTCAGGAATGGGATAGAGCAGTATGACCTTGCAGTTCATGTTCAGAAGCTGATCCACGGTCTGCCGCATGGCAGCAACCACTTCCGCCGTGGTTGCTCTTCGTTTGCCTGATGGCGTGTCTATGGTGATGCCGAAGTGATCGTCTCCCTCCTCGATTCCCCCTTCCTTGTTATCGAAACGCATTGCGGAAAGATACAGGGGCAGGCGGCTGCCGATGATGACTATGGGATTGTGCAGGCCGCGTATGCGCTCAAGGCGCTCCACGTTCTTCTTCTCAATGCCAAGGGTCTGCTGCGGAACGTTTATATCCCGTGCAACATCCAACCCCAGTACAAAGAGGCCGCTGCTGACATCCATTGGCGCTAAAGCTGATATATAGGGCAAGTTGTCTCGCCCCGTAATGATGGGGGCGTTCAGGGTGCGTATATGGGAATCGCCCAGGGTGACCAGCGTGTATCCTTCAGCATTGTTGAAGGAGAACAGTGCGGGAGCTTTGGAGGTATCTATGCCGCTTTGTTTGGCAAGGGAAAGGTATCCGTCTCTTTTGTAGGCATCGTAGCCGAAGTCATAGTCCGCCAGAAAATTCTTCACGGCGGGGAAGCGCATATCCAGCCCTTTGTTGGCGATAATGACCGTTCCGAACAGTACGGATGCGAGACAGCTTGCAGCTGTGATGACGAAAATGCTTTTCCGCGAATACCCCTTTGGACTTCTGAACGGCGTTTCCACAAACCTGTAACTCAGGTCGGAAAGGAGCAGGCAGAGTCCGATCAGGGCGAGCGATTCGCTGTTATGCAGGTTTCTGCCCAGTGCGGTTCTGCTAACCGCAAAGAGAGGCTGGTGCCACAGATAGAGAGAATACGACCGTAAACCTATGAATACGGCAACGGGGTTGGCTATGATCCTGCCGGCAATGGTGGCGGAGTCTGCAAAAATGATGAGGCAGGCAGTGAAACCAACCAAAAATACGGCTTGCAGGGAGGGCAGACGCGACGATTCCGACAGAAAAATGGAAGAAAGCGTTATAGTCAGCAGCGCTCCTATCAGCAGCCAGTGCCGTATACTCCTCGAGGCGACCATCCTTTTGAGTTCGTTTTCATATATGGCCGCCATTCCGCCTGCAAGTAGTTCCCACGCACGCGTGGGGAGCATGAAGAAATTGAAATCGTTGTCGACATGACTGAGGTATTCGCAGGCGGCAAGAGAGAGGGCGAAGAGTATGAATACGCCCCTGTTGCCTTTTTTCATTTTGGCAATGAGCATCAACAGCAGGGGGTAAAAGAGGTAGAACTGCTCTTCAACACCCAGACTCCACATGTGTAGCAGCGGTTTAAGGTTGCTTGCTTCGGCAGAGTAGCTGTCCTGAAGGTAGAAGAAAATGTTCGCCACAAAGGAAACTGTGGAGAGCAGGCTCTTTCCGTATTCGACAAAGGGCTCCGGAGGCAGGAAGTGCCAGCACAGGATGCCTGTTACAAAGAGAACGGCCGTCAGCGCCGGAATGATGCGGCGTGCGCGGCGTTCATAAAAGCGGATTATCGAGAAGTTGCCAGCGTCGAGTTCGCGGTTGATGATCTTTGTGATCAGGTAGCCCGAAATGACAAAGAAGACGTCCACCCCGAGAAAGCCGCCGGGAAAGATATCCACCCCACCCAAGGTGATTCCTGCGTGGTAGATGACGACAAGCATGACCGCTATGGCGCGCAGCCCGTCAATTTCTGGTCTGTATTTCAAGGATGACATGTCGGTACTGTTTATCTCTCTGCAAAGCCGGGGCGTTTATCTTGCTCCCGCGAGTTGCCTGATTCTGTTTATGGCGTTTGATGCGTCCTATACCCGCTTGCTCCAACAGAGCAAGGCGGACGGTGCACTGATCGCCGAATAGATGATGAGCCGGGTAAGGGGCTGCGCCTGCATGAAGTACCCCACCGAGAGAAGGGGAATCGCTAGCAAAGACGACACTAGGAAGTGCTTAATCAGACGAGTGAGGGGGATGACGTCCTTGAACTTGGTGCCAGTTATCTTTTTTACCATCACGCAGTGTCAGGGGATGGCGATGGGCAGTACGGTAAGAACCGTTGCTGCGGCTACACCCGAGTAACCGAGCGCCTTGACGAGGTCAATGCCGATTGTACCGTTACAAGCCAGACAAACGATGGTCTGGATCATGATGAGTCTTTATTTTCCGAGCGACACCATAATGCCACTGAAGAAGAAGGAGGAGGAGGAGGAGGAGGAGCAGGTATATCCTGAAAGGCAGCGTCCCCTCGCTGTAGCTTTAGGAAATGAGAACGTAAATGATCTCGGCACTGCATGCGAAAAAGAATACGATAATCGGAAAGATGACTATGGCGGCCTCTCCCGACATCGGTCTGAAAAGACGCAGGGCGTCCGGGATGTCGCCCCTGTCAATGGAGGAATCCATACATGTCCAGCCTTCAGTGGTGGTGTATCGCCAGCTCCCACAGATCCCAAGCACATACATGAAAAACACGACTCGCCAGTAGGCACTGACATTCAGTGAACATTCGACAACACGAAAAAAGCGGTTAGGTGTTAAACCTAACCGCTTTTGCTTGCGTGGCGGAGCTGAACGGGATCGAACCGATGACCTCTTGAATGCCATGCAACCCTACAAAAAGACTTGTTTCGGTATTCCTATGAGAAACTGCGAAGGAACGCACAACCAACGGGCTGGCAGTCCTCTCAAACAACAAGGCTTGAGATCATTCTTATCGTAAGCCTCTTTTCATTTTCTCCCATGACGGAACTTGAACGTGTGCAGCCCGAAGCACAAAACACTGCATGCCTGCTTACCTGTTGAAAGAATAGGCAAACCACAACCCTCAAGCGCACTCTTGTCGCCACCATTTCCAACGACTGGCGCAGCTATGCTCAAAAGTGGTGCCCCCCCTATCTTCAATCGCTTAAGAAACAAAACGACACCCTGTTCAGTTTGAGCAGGGAGTTACACCTTTGTATCAATATTTGCTACGCCAAGTCGCCCTTTTGCCAACCAGCCCAAAAATAGATAGGGTCAGACGAAATAGACAGTACGCAATCCCGCCAACCCCCACGTCAAGGAAACAAGTATGACGACAGACTTTCAGTATATTCCGCCAGGGCTTTCTCCAGAGCTAAATGCACTGACACTGGATGAGGTCTGTCAGCACTACAAAACCCATTATTCCTGCTTTGAATTAGACGAATTTTTGGGCGCGTATTTCTTCAACCGGTTTGCTGCCGATGAAAAACTGGCTAAGCACTCCGAGGCAATTACCTGCTTTGTCCATCTGGTAAAATGCCTGCATAAAATTGACCCGTTCAACGCTTCCGTAGGGAACGTTATGCAGCAGATTGCCCCGTCTCCCGCTTTGAAAATGCGCCTTAAAATTTTGTCGCATTTGACCCCCAACGCCAGCTTTATGCAATCTGTGGAACGGCTTGTCAGCGCCGGAAATCCTGACAAGGCACGCGCCAGACTTCTGCGGGAACTTTCTGCCAACGCAGGAAACGTTTATCTTGGCATCGCCCTCTATGAAATGGATCTGGAGCAGGGCAACAGCTCGCATGACTGGCTCCCATCCTTTACCCCGCACGCGGAACTGAAACCGCTATGGTCGCAACGCCTCGCCTATTTGGCAGCAAGAGCCGGCAGGGCCGAAGAAGCGCTAACCTACCTTCCCACACTGCCGGTACCTGACTGCAACAATGAATTTCTACTTAATGCCCTAGCCATAAGCAGCCTTTCATTAAAGGACACCGATACAGCCAGCGCCCTGCTGGAAACCTCGTTACAAATCGCTCCGTCGCAAAAGCCGATCCGGCTTCTTCGAGACGAACTTGCCAAGCCCTTTGCAGTTATTCCAAATGCCTTTGCCGGGCGAAATATTGTCATTGCCATTTACTCGTACAACAAAGCAGACCTGCTGAAACAAACACTCGACAGCCTGCGTGCCTCGAACATTGGTTCGGCTCGTTGCATTGTGCTGCTTAATGGATGCACAGACCACAGCCAGCAAGTTGTTGAAGAGGCAAAATCACTTTTCATGACAACTCAGCTGGAGTCCATCGTACTCCCTGTAAATGTCGGTGCTCCGGCTGCCCGCAACTACATTGTCCAGCACGCCCTGAGTGACGAAAAGACTGAGCTGGTTGCCTTCCTTGATGACGATGTGACCATTGATAAAGAGTGGCTGGCGGCGCTGGTGACAGCAATTGACGAAGACCCTCAAATTGGGGCCGTAGGGTGCAAAGTAACCAACCCCGGCAACAACACGCTGCAGTATCTGTATCGCGACGTTTCCATAGCACGCCCCGGCCTATTCCGACTAAGCCTGAGCACTCCACTGCACACCCTGGACAACGGATTGTACAATGTGCGCAAGGATGTTGATTCCATCATGGGTTGTTGCCACCTGATCCGCAGGGAATGCCTCGAGAAATTGCCGGAATTCGATATCCGCTTCTCCCCCAGCCAACTGGACGATGTGGCTTTCCACCTTGATCTGCGCCTCCTGGGATACAAAGTCCGCTATGTTGGGCAGGTTACCTGCTGTCACTACCGGTCCACAGGTTTTGCCAGCCAGTCCAGAGCGTCATACGGCAATTCGCTGGGGAACGATGTAAAATTCTACTACCGATTTGAAAACAGCTTGCCCACTTTCAAAAACTGGCAAGTGACTCGAAATAATTACCCATTGTAGCAGGATCCACGGCCTCCTGTAAGGCGGCACGCTTTACGAAACCGTCAACGTCACAGGCCCTGCTTCACAAAAAGCAGGGCCTTTCTATTGTCACGCAACGCTACCCCCAAAAAATAATTCAGATGCTTCCGCGCTCTGTTTGGACTCTCACCGGGAGCTTTCAAACTCAGCCATTAATTGTTCATCTTCTAAGACAGAGCACAGCCACTCCCCATATATACCAAGAACTTATCGGACACATGCGAGACGTCAGCAGCATACCAGCATTCTGTGAATATTCGACACCACGACAACCACAGCCATACAGCAAAACAAAGGAAACGCATAACCAACGGGCTGGCAGCTCTCTCAAACAACAAGGCTTGCGATCATTCTTATCGCAAGCCTCTTTTCATCATCTCCCATGACGGCACTTGAACGTGTGCAGCCCGAAGCACAAAACACTGCATGCCTGCTTACCTGTTGAAAGAAGAGGCAAGCCATGACGCCTCACGCGCAATCTTGTCGCCACAATTTCCAACGGCTGGCGCAGCCATGCTCACAAGTGGCGCTCCCCCTGATAAAACTTTTTGGAACACGTTATGCAAATACACAAACGCGACATTATGAGCGGGAGAGACGCTACGCAGCCCCCTCTCAACAGGCAAGCAAATATTCCATCACATACACATGTCATCAGTACGCACAGTTATCCATACTACATCTACTGACACAGCAGAGGAACATCATGACCTGCAAAGCGAAATATTCCATAGGAGACGTCAGCCGCATCTGCAATGTCTCAAAAAAAACGCTACGTTATTATGATGATATCAACCTCATAACTCCAATTCGACACGACCATAACAACTACCGATACTACACGCGCGACGCCATACTCACAGTTCCCATCATCAAATATTACAAACAGATGGGATTCACTCTCGATGAAATGCGTTTCTTTATCGAAGGAATTGAATCCAACTCTTCATACAACACATTAAAACATTCATTTATAAGTAAAATAAAAGAACTTAAGAGACTTAAAAATGAAATTCAAAAGCAGTATATTTCCATAAAAGACTGGCATGATCTTATTACCGAAGCAGAGATCGTAATGGCCAACAACAGCAGGGAGGTTTCGATAAAATATATTGAAACCACAGAATATGTTCAGCAGAAACAGGTATTTAATAACGACTTCAAGGGTAGCATTATAAACATTGAGTGGACCAACTACATTGACAGCCTGAACATTGAAGTAACGGGTCCGGTTGTCATCAATTTCCTATCGCTCAAGAAAAGGCTGGATGAACACCCCAAGCATGTTCGCATTCTGCAAAAACCCCTGCACTCGGCTCCGGTCGAATCCCTGACCAGTTTCGGAGAATGCATGATGGCCAGCTGCTATCACATAGGCCCCCATGAAAACATCGGGGAAACCTACAAAAAGATGTTCAAGTGGGCGGAACACTACTCATATGCCTTCGCGGATGAGTCCTATGAACGCTACGTAGCCGACTATTGGTCCACGAGAAATAGCGAACAGTTCGTCACGGAAGTCCTTATCAAGGTCGAACGGTAAAAACGGGAATAGCCCAAAAAATAGCGGGAGCCGGAAATAGTCCGGCTCCCGCTTTTCCTTTCAAGATTCTTGCTGCTCAACCTGATCAGTAGGTCTTTCTGGAGGCAATGCTCCCCCCAAGCACGCTGAAGGTATTCTCCACCACCAGCACGGCCTCGGGGTCCACGGCAAAGATTATTTCTTCCAAAGCCCGCAGCCGCAAGTTGTCCGTTATGGAATACACCATGTCCATGGGCGCACCAGAGTACCCGCCCCGTGCCGGAATAACCGTAGCGTGAAACTTGCTCGTTTCCGTCAGTTGCCGGACCATGGCGTCTCCCTTTCGGGTAATTACGCGCACCGCCTTACGCTGGTTGAACAACGACAATACGTATTCAGTGACAATGGAACTGATGAACAGCATGACAAGGGAGGAAACTATCGTATCAGAAGAGTAGCGGGAGAGGGCAAACAGCATCACGGCACCATTAACAGCAAAGTAGAACACCCCAAAGCGAACGCCGTATTTGCGGTTCAGGATGACGGCAAGCACATCAAGGCCACCTCCCCCGCCATATGACCGAAGGATAATTCCGCTACCTGCTCCCATGAGTGCACCTGCGGCAATTGCCGCGTTCATACCGTCCCGTATACCCAGATCAAGCTGCACATGAGATGTCATCAATGCAATGGCACCCATGGTCAAAAGGTTGAGGAAGAAAAAACGCTTACTCACCCCAGTCCACGCCGCCGCAAACAACGGTACGTTAAACATGAGATACCACTTGGCAAGCGACACTGCGGACACAGCATCGTTTGCCACCACGGCAAGACCGTAAAGCGCACCCGGAACAAAATTATAGTGCGCGGCAATGCCATTGTAGCCGACGATGAAGACAAAGGCTCCAAGCATCAGCAAAAACATGTTCCACACCAAAGAATTACTCAGCGTTCTCAGCAAGCTGCTCATGAGTTGCCAACCTTACCTTCAACCATTTGGGCTTTTCAGCATAAAGCGCGATGAGTATGCCAGCAAGAATAATTGCACCGCTGAGAAGCTGGTCCATACCCACCGGTTCGCCAAGCACCACCCATGCCGCAAATCCACTGACGGGCGGCAGGGTATAGTAAAACATGGCGGTCTTGGTTGCCCCCAGCACCTGCACAGCCATGTTCCACAGCAGGTAACAGAGAAGGGATGCAAATATCGCCAGATATAACAGTGACCAGATAAGTGTGGAAGTCATATCGGGCAAGTTGAAACTGCCACCGCCTTCCCATAACACCACCGGCACCAAATAGATTGTTCCCAGCAAACAACTAGCCATCAGCAGCGTAGCCTGACTTATCCTGTCGGCAACCAGTTTGATGGTGTGATTATAAATGGCGCTCATCAAAGCCGTAGCCAGAATGATGATATCTCCCGCTGCGAATTCCATTGATCCCAGCCGCAGAAGATTGCCATTGGTTACCAGCAGACAGACCCCCAGAAAGCTTACGGCTATCCCCACATACATCCTGCCGTGAAACCGCTGCCGCAGAAAGCATTGTGCCGTCAGAGCCGTCAACAATGGAGACAGCGTCGAAATCAGGGACATATTCAAGGCTTCAGAGGTATGGCCGGCCAAGAAGATCAAGGTATCAAAGAGAGAAATACCTGAAAGCGCAATCACTGAAAGCGGCATGAAAAGTCGCAAAACCTCGGCCCGCTCCCGCCACAGGGCGCGAATGCCGAAAGGAGCAAAAAGCACTGTGGCAAGCCCCCACCGCAACAAGTTGAGCGCCCCCGGGCTACCCATGTCGGCCATACCCCGCGAAGCAACAAAATTGCCGCTCCAGTTAATGATACTGAGAATGATAAAAAGGTAGCCTGCAAACTGCGTCGTCTTAAATGTATTCCAGTGCATAAACTAATCCTACGGGTCTACGTGACTTTCCGACGTCAGGCGCTGCCCGTTCCGGCAGAATACCGGCTTGGCCCCATGCGGGGGTAGTGAACAATGAAGCAGACCACCACAGGGAATGCGCACAGTGCACACTCCTACCTGCTCCGGCCCTCTACGGTCCGCGCTGCACTTCTGCACAAGCGCACGTCCCTGCGGGCCAACCGGCATAGAGCACATGTCGCGCCAAACACGCATCTATCTGTTATTAATGGAATTATGCCTGAAAAAATCTCTGGGGCGATTCAAAAGGCGACACCATTGTCGCAGCGACAGCCAAAGAGAGATCACTATTCAAGCGAGTTACGTTTGCCCCCAGCAAAACACGACACCGCGGACCGTTCCCAGAAGCTGACAAAACGAAAGCGGCTTCCTGCACAGGAAGCCGCTCTGGCGCAAGGCCGTCCCACCCGGAGGGACGGGGGACCTCAGTCTTGGGAGTATCGTTCGGAAACCGCCCAGCTACTTGAGCTGCCCGGCATAATCCTGATCATTCATCAAGTGGGAACGGTCGGCATCTGCCGCAACAGTAATGCGCAGCATCCAGCCTTCACCATAAGGGGAGGTATTCACATGCGACGGATCACTGCCAAGGGCTTCATTCACAGCAGTAACCGTGCCGGAAACAGGCATATGGAGACTGCTGACAGCCTTGATTGACTCAACTGTGCCGAATTCATCGCCTGCGGCAAAAGCAGAACCAACGGAAGGCAGGTCCACAAAGGCCACTTCTCCCAACTGGTCCTGGGCAAAATCGGTAATACCCACAACGGCGGTATTGTCATCCGCAATACGCACCCAGGTGTGCTCGGCGTGATAGAGAATATCTTCAGGATAGGTAAGTTCGCTCATGATGGTTCCTTTGCTGTACTCAATAGGGGGAATGGATTAACGGCCTCTCAGCCATCCTTCTGCGGCCTCGTAGAGCCCTTCGGCCAACGTGGGGTGCGCATGGATGGTGTGGGCCAGATCGGCTGCAGTGAGGCCTTTTTCCATGGCAAGCGCCGCTTCCGCTATAAGGTCGGTTGCGTGCGCCCCTGCAATGTGGGCACCGATGATCTTGCCGCTTTCCTTTTCGCAGATCAGCTTGAATAACCCCGGCAGTTCGCCCATGGCCTGCGCCTTGCCCAGTTCCCGGAACTGGAAAACCTGAGAGCGAAACTCGATGCCGGCCTGTGCAGCTTCCGTTTCAGAAAGCCCCACAGTCCCCATTTCGGGAGAAGTGAAGATACCGGCCGGAATCACATTGTAGTCCAGCTCTCTTTCTTCGCCAAAGCAGTTTGCAACGGCACAAAGACCTTCTGCGGAAGCCACATGCGCCAGCATGATACGCGCAGGTCCGAGCGCGTCACCAATGGCGTAAACCCCTTCCACGGAGGTGCGCATTCTCAAGTCAGCCTTGATCCAGCCGCGGTTGTCAGTTTCCACACCAGCTTCTGCCAGCTTGAGTCCTTCAGTATTGGGAGAACGCCCCACGGCCACAAGCACCATATCCGTCTCAACCGTAGCATCAGGACCGGTAACGCCTTCCACGAAGGGAGAAGGACTGAGAACACACTGCACGACACCATTCTCAACCGTTGCCTGCTTCACAGTGCGTGCCAGTTCCACGCGAATGCCATGCTTCTTGGCCTCCCGCAGCAGCAGGCGGCTCATCTCTTCATCCACGGAGGGAATGGGCAACAGACGATTCAGACCTTCAATTATGGTTACCTCCGCACCGAAAGCGCGGTAGATGAAGGCCAGCTCGCAACCGATAACCCCGCCGCCCACGATGATCATACGGGCGGGAACGTGGTCCAGATTCAGCGCATCGTCGCTGTTGATGATATGTTTGTGGTCCACAGGAAGTGAAGGCAGATCGAGGATTTTGGACCCCGTAGCGATGATGACGGCATCACTATGTATCTGTTCAGTTCCTTCTTCCGTGTGCACCAGCACGCTGCGGTTGGCCCCCAATTCTGCGGCACCACGCACAAGCCGGATTTTAAGGGCGGCACAAGTCTTTTCCAGACCACCACACAGAATTTTGCGTACCCGCTCCTTGCGCGCAACAATGGCCGGCATATCTGCCTGATATCCAACGGATTCCACACCTGTACGGATGCCAAACTCGGCAAGACGCCCGGCAGTCTCAAGCGCTTCTGCCGAAGCCTTGATGGTCTTGGTGGGAATGCAGCCTGTGTTCAGACAGGTTCCCCCCACTTCGCCTTTCTCGACCAGCGTGACAGCTGCCCCCCGACGGGCAGCGTCAAACGCGGCGATGTGGCCGCCCGGGCCCGCACCAATGATCGTAATAGATGGCATTGCTTCTCCTGTTTGCTGAGGCGGCGAGCCGGTTAAAATTCGTGATATAGCTTGTAGGTGATGGGAAAGGCCTCATGCAGAGAGGCAGTAACCAGACATCCCTGCTGCATAATCTTTTCCACACGGTCAAAGATGAACTCGAACTCTTCGTCCATGTACACGGTCACGGCCAGAGCTATACCCACCACACGGGCACGCTTTTTATCATCCACGCCGGTCTCAAGCGTAGCGGTACCGGTGATGCGCTCGTACTTTGCCCCGCGGGTTTCCAGCGCCTTGCCCAGCGCACCGCAGAAACAATACAGGGCGGAAGAAGCCAGCAGCTGCTTTGCAGTACCGCCGCGTTCGTCTTCCGGCACGCCATCGTATTTGATATCCAGATCACCAAGAATCTTGGAGCCGGTGTGAATAGTCTGCTTTTCGCCTTCGCGGTCGTATGAAACAATGACTTGGGCCATTTGAGCTCTCCCTCGTAATTATTTGGACAAGCCGTCCATTCGGGCCTTAAAAGCATAGTCCATACCAAGCAATTCAGATTCAATAAAAACAGCATGTTAATAGGAGAAGTGATTATTCTTCTTGACTTGCACTTATTGAATCTCCATAGAGAGCGACACGCATGTCGCATGCAGGATTGGAGACGGAATCAGACAGTCATGCATGCGTCGCACCGAGCAGTGCCGCGACACCCATGTCGCCTTTTTTCGATCCCAATTCCTTCCTGCGCACACTCCCACGCCTCTGCTCAACACCAAACTGCACAATTTCAAGCCGTTACATAACAGGACAGAAATGTCCGCAAAACGGCGCGCTATATGCATCCTTCTGGTCAGACCAAAGAACAGAGAAGTAGGCATGGAAAGAAAAGCATACGAGATTCTACAACAGCGCCTGAACGAGATTGAAGCCAGTCACACGAGACTGCTCAACCATCTTCCGGGCATGGCCTATCGCTGCGTTGTCGAGCGCAGCTACGAATACCGGATGATCTTTACCAGCAAAGGGTGCAAGAAGATCCTGGATATGACCGTTGAAGAGGTGATGAGCAACCCGACCAATACGGTTGAACGCATGACGCATGAGGAAGATCTGGCCCTGATGCGCACAATCATCCATGAAGCCATCAAGGAACGGAAGAGTTACGAAACCTACTACAGGGTTCGCCTACCCTCTGATGAGATTCGCTGGATATGGGACCAAGGCGAAGGGGTGTTTGATGAGGCTGGAAAGTGCATCTACCTTGAAGGGATCATGATGGACGTCACCGCACAGAAAGCTCGCGAACATAAACTGAGACAGGAAAACACGCTGCTACGTACGTCTGTTACCAGCACAGGGGGACTCAATCGCATAGTCGGCACCAGTGAGGCCATGCAGAAAGTATACAGCCTGCTGCTCAAGGCTGCCAAAACCAACATGAGTGTCATTCTGTATGGCGAAACAGGCGTAGGCAAAGACCTTGCCGCACAGACCATCCATGAGATGGCCAGCGTAAAGGGCAGATATATTCCGGTTAACTGTGCGGCCATTCCGGAACAGTTGCTGGAAAGCGAGTTCTTCGGCCATGTCAAAGGGGCCTTCTCCGGCGCCACCACCAATCGCCCAGGATATCTGGCTGCTGCAGATGACGGCACCCTCTTTCTCGACGAAATAGCCGACTTGCCCTTGAACCTGCAGGTTAAACTGCTCCGTGCGCTTGAGGGCAAATCCTATACGCCGGTCGGCTCGAACGATGTCAGGACATCCAATTTCCGTCTTGTTTCAGCAACAAACCAGAATTTAAGCGAACTGGTGAAGAAAAAGGCCATGCGGGCCGACTTCTACTACCGCATTCACGTGTTGCCCATTGTCCTGCCGCCCTTGCGGGAGCGCCGTTCAGACATCCCCCTGCTTGTGGCCGACTATGCCCGCAAGAAGGGAATTACCAAGCCCGTCCCCAGAAACGTCATGCAGCGCCTTGTAAAATACAGCTGGCCCGGCAACGTGCGTGAATTGCAAAACACGCTGGAAAACTACTGGGCCTTTGGCGAACTGGTTCTCGCATCGGAAACCCCCTGTCCCGACATCTTCGACTTTGCGCCGCTTACCCCGCAGGAAGAGCACAGCGCTTCAACCCCTACGAAGACCAATGATGCTGTGCAAACCAGCTCTGCAGATACACCGGGTCAAGTCTATACCCCTGCACCGCCGGCTGACGGCTCCCTTTCTGATGCCAAGAGCAAGATTGAAATGCAGCGAATCCTCTTTGCCCTCGAGCAAAACAACTGGAAAAAGGGGAAAACTGCAGACATGCTCGGCGTTACCATTCGCACTCTTCAGCGCAAACTAAAAAAATACAACATCGGCCGACATAACGCGAACTGATCAGCTCCAACCCGACCTGCATGCCAACCGGAACAGGAACGGTTTACCCCTCACTCAAAATGAACAAGGCCGGCATGACGCACTATGCGCCATGCCGGCCTATTTTCAGCAGCGAATCACATTAGCATGTCGAAACAGCTGTACACATTCTCCCTCATGGCCAGCGGGCACCGCGCCCATGCGGGGTATGCTAAGAAACGCTTTCTGCACCTTCATCCACACTGTACAGAAAGCTGATTCCTGTTCAGCGTTCCGGGTCACACCACCGATCTGATAACAGACAGGCTCCAACCATACGGAATTTCCGGCGGCAGGGAACAGCTCCGCAGCCGGAACAGTTCTCTATCGACTCGTCAAACTTCTGCTATTTGCTTTCTTTGCAAATATTCTCAAGCGCCTTGTCCTCGCGGACCATCTTGAACCACGAGACAACCACAAGCGCGATGGGAATAAGCATCAACGCACCGGAGAAGTTTGCAAACACGCGAACCGGCCCCAAACCGCCCATGGTAATGGCAGCAAGAGCAAGACCGGCCTGAACAGCCGCCCAGTAGAAGCGGTGACCGCGGGTGGGTTCAGCACCAAGGGTCAGCTTGGTAGTTGCCGCACAGGAGATGACATAGGCGCATGAGTCTACACTGGTTGCAAGAAAGATGGTGGAAAATACGCAGTAGCCGACGAGCACAACGGCACCGGCGGGCAGAGACTGCAGCACGGAAACCAACGCAGCAGGGCCGCCGCTGGCGTTGAGCACACCCACGGCATCAACAATGCCGTTCAGCTGTGCAAAGAGGGTGTAGCCACCGAACACAGCGTGAATCATGTACGAGCCGGCAATGCCGCCTGCAAGGCCCATGGCAACAACCTGACGAACAGTACGTCCACGGGAGATTCGCGCAATGAACAGGCCCATGAAGGGACCGTAGGAAGCCATCCACAGAGCGTAGAAAATGGTCCAGTCCTGCGGAAAGGAACCGGAGGTGTAGGGATCAGTCCAGAAAATCATGCCGAAGAAATTATTCAGCATATGTCCGAAAGAACTGGTGAAGTTATCGACAATGAAAACCGTCGGGCCGGTTACGAAGCAGAATGCAACCATCAGCAGCGCGATGATCACGTTGGCATCGGAAAGCAGCTTGATGCCCTTCTTCAGGCCGAGAGAAACCGAGGCAGTGAAGATAACAGCGCTGATACCCAGGATAATCAGTTCCAGCGTGAAGGACGGTTCAATACCCAACGTAACTGCAAGAGCATGGTTCACAATCGGCACGGAAACGCCCATGACCGCGGCGTTGGAAAACATGAGACCGATAATGAAGAACACTTCAATTGCCTTGCCGATGCCGCCGTTGGTCTTCTCGCCAAGAACAGGCTCAGCAGCAGAGCTGATGCGCAGAACCGGCTTCTTGCGCTTGTAGAACATGTAGCAGATGGGCAGTGCAGTCACCATGTACCAGGGCCAGGTAACAGGTCCCCAGTGTAACAGCACATAGGACATGGCCCATTCATAGGACTGGCGAGAAAGGGGCTCTGCAAACATGGGAGGATAAGCCAGATTGTAGAGCGGTTCGGCAATGGACCAGAACATGACTGCACCGGCAACGCCGGAACAGAACATCATTGCGATCCATGAATAGTTGTTGAACTCAGGTTTTTCATCCGCTTCACCGAACTTGATTTCGCCGTACCTACTGAAAATGAAGTAGCCGGAAAGCAGTATCATCAGCAAAGTCACCCAAAGGTACCAAGTGCCGGTGGTGTGCGTAAAAGCGGCATAAGTAGTCTTCAAAAACTGTTCACAAGCTTCCGTGAACAGAATGGAGCAGGCGATAATTGCAATAAGTACCGCGGTAGCGGGAATGAGAATGTATTTATCCGGACGAAGATTCGCTTCTTCACCGTTATGATTCGTAGACATACGTGTCAGCTCCTCAAATTGGGATGTTCAGGGGGGCTGTCCGTTTCAGGCTACGACAGGGCAAAAACCCTGCCGGTACCGTGTGTTTCGGCTGCATAGTACTCCGTTTTGCTCAGCTGGACGAGCGCATCAGACTATCCATGAGCTGGCAATAAGCAGAATTTGTGCCGTTTTTCACAAAAAACACGTAACCCACTATCCTGCAATAGTTTTCCCTGAACAGGAACCTCAATCCCTTCGCTTGCGGGAACTGTCGCACGTCAGCGCTGTCGCTGTGTCCGATCTTTCGGACACAGAAATCCGGATTGCCGCCTCCTGCTCCATCCATTCCAGCGCCTCCCTTCATCCCTTATCCCCCCGCAACCAGTCCCGCGCCCAGCCCACGGAGCGCAAAGGCGTCATAACTGTCGCCCCTGTGTCGCATACGCATAGTCTCTCCATGGCAGCCACAACAGTGACCGTATCATATTAACAGAAGACTGCCTGCCTTGTGAAATACCGCTCAGACATATGGGGACAGGGTTGTCGCCATAGCTTGCCACCCTTCCGCCAAACACACTCATTCCATCGAAAACATTGAAGAAACAAGTGTGGCACTGTTTTTGTAATTATGCAGCCAGCTGGACCTGCGCTCAGACGCTTCTCATAATCACACAGGAGTCAATTCATGACTGTCAAAGCTAAGCGCGCGGCCCTTCTGGGCTTTGACTGCGCCATTCCCAAGCGCCTTGAGGCACTCGTTGCCGAAGGTGCTCTGCCCAACTTCAAGAAGTTCATGGAAACGGGCAGCTATATGACTGAGGGTTACAACCTCCCTACGGTAACCCCGCCTTCTTGGGCAACCATCTGCACCGGTGCCTATCCCCGCACCCACGGTGTGGAAGACTATTATTACTACGTTGAAGGCAGAAGCCTCGAGCACAAGCAAACCGTACAGGCATTCGGTTCTGAAATCCTGACCGCGCAGACCATCTGGGATCGCTGGGACAAGGATGGCAAGAAGTGCATCGTGGTGAACTACCCCATGGCATGGCCCAGCAAAATGAAGAATGGCGTCATGGTGATGGGCGAAGGCATTTCTCCTGCGGAAACCCGCTGGATGGAAGAAGGCAACGCGCACCGCGAGTTCCTTGCTTCCGAAAGCGTCATCTCCAACGACTTCTTCCCCATGGGCGTGCAGGCAAGCTTCGACAAGGCCCGCGGCTGGCAAAACCTGCCCGAATGCGATGAGCCGCTGGAATTCGTCGTGGACATGCCCTTCAAGGAATCCATGTTCCCGTTGGAAAACCAAACCTGGTACGGCCTGTGCTGGGAAAGCGGCGACGACGGTTTTGACACCTTCGCCCTGTGCCCCGAAAAGGACTACTCCAAGGCCTTCTTCACCATCACTGCAGGGCAGTGGAGCGGCCCCGTGGTTCATGACTTCACGGTCAAGGAAGACGGCCGCAACGAAAAGGGCACCTTCCGTTGCAAGCTCATCAACCTTTCCGATGATGCTGAAGAGTTCAAGCTGTATGTTACCGGCATTTCCGGCCACCGTGGATTCATCGCTCCTGCCGAAGCCGCTGCCGACATCGACTTCTCCGAAGACGTCATCGCCAACGACATCGGCCTTGTGGGCTTCATGCACGGCATCCTCGACATGGACAGCGTTGTTGAACTGGCCCAGTTCCATTCCGACTGGCTTGTGCGCGTCGCCTCCAGCCTGCTCAAGGCCAATGCCGACTGGGATCTTTTCTACATGCACTCCCACCCCATCGACTGGTTCTACCACGGTTGGCTGGGCGACATGGACAGCAAGGACGAAGAAGTTCGCAATCGTGCCTACGACATGGAACGCAAGATCTACCAGATCGAAGACCGCATGCTCGGCAAGATGATGGAAATCTTCGGCGACGAGACTCTCGTGTGCCTGTGCTCCGACCACGGCGCCACCCCCATCGGCCCCATCCTGAATACGGCCGAAGCCTTGAAGGCCAAGGGTCTGTGCCACTACGAACCCAAGAATTCTGACAATTACTGGGAAATCTACGAAGAGTCCGAAGGCTACAACTACGTGCTGGACGTTTCCAAGTCCGTGGCTGTGCCCCAGCGCTACATGTTCGTGTACGTAAACCTGAAGGACAAGTATCCCGGCGGCATTGTAGAAGCTGAAGATTATGAAAAGGTGCGCGATCAGATCATCGACGCCCTGCTCGACTTCAAGCATCCTGAAACCGGCGAACGTCCTGTGCTGCTGGCGGTACGCAGAGAAGATGCCACTGTCTTCGGCATGGGCGGCGCTCAGGCTGGCGACGTTGTCTACGCACTGAAGCCCGAATACATGGCAGAACACGGCTATGGATTCCCCACCGGCGAATCCGGGTGTGGCAGCCTCAAGAACATCCTTCTGTTCAAGGGCCCCAACATCAAGAAGAACTTCAAGTACGAACGTCCCCGCTGGCTGGCCGATATCGTACCTACCATCTGCTACGCCACGGGCAACCCCATTCCGGACGATGCCGAAGGCGGCATCATGTACCAGATCATGGAAGATCCCAACCTGGTAAAGTAAACATCACCGCGCTCCGTGCGGCACTCACATTGCTGCCGCACGGGGCACATCTGCACATACCTGCAAGGATATCATCATGGCCGAGAAGAAAGCTCTTATCGTACTTGCACCTGCCGCCGAACTGGGCGCAGGCTCCTCCATTGAAAAGCTGCTCAAGAAGGGCGCACAGTTCGCAAACTTCGCAGCTGGCGACGTAATCGACGCTGCTGTTGCTCCTGAGACCGTTACCGCCCTGCAGCCTCAGGACGTTGCAGCTGCCATTGAAGGCGGCGTGGCGCTGGGTCTTATCGACCTTGGTAATGCAGACACTGCAGCTCTGGACGCAGCGCTGGCAACCATCGTTGACGCCGCAGACCGCAAGACCGTCATCGCCGTTGTCGCCAAGGGTGCTCTGGTTCTGCAGGGTTCCGGCATCAACACCAAGGCCGGCGCTGTTGCACGCGCCGCCTGCGCCAAGGACATCGTTCCCACACTGGCTTACATCACCGACTTCCCCATCACTACCGAATGCTGCGGTGCCATTCTGTACCAGGCACTGAAAAGCCCCAACATGAAGCTGGACGAAACCACCAAGCTGAAAGAAGCGCTCATACGCATGGAAGGTGCTCTGGCTCGCGACAACCGTGAACCGTGGGATAAGCACGACTGCGCATAATGCGCTTACTGCTGCAGCACATGAAAAGCGGGGCCCGGCCCCGCTTTTCTTTTGGCATGTAACAACTGGAGTCGGCTAACCATCCCTGTTACCCACAACGAAAAAAGCGGTTAGGTGTTAAACCTAACCGCTTTTGCTTGCGTGGTGGAGCTGAACGGGATTGAACCGATGACCTCTTGAATGCCATTCAAGCGCTCTCCCAACTGAGCTACAGCCCCACGCTGTGGAAGAGGTAACTAGCGAAGAGGCCCTCCGATGTCAACAGGAAAAAATCAAAACATGCATGTTTTTTCTTTTTAGTGGCGCGGCACGATCACGGATACGGGGCCAGCGCAGGGGATCAATCCGCACAATACGGCATAACACGAGCTTTAACTGAACAAACGTGCAACAGAACCAGCCTGTTGCGGGGCGGACACCACGAACCATGGGGCTGCACAGGGCATCACCCTGTCACAGGCCTCGGCCTTAAATAAAAAGCCCCGCCGTTTCCGGCGGGGCCTGACAGTCTGGTGCATGAACATGTTAGCCGACAACGCCATGATCGAGCATGGCGTCCGCCACCTTCACGAAACCGGCGATGTTCGCGCCGTTCACGTAGTTGCGCGGAGTGCCGTACTGCTCTGCGGTATCAAGGCACATCTTGTGGATGGTGTGCATGATGATCTGCAGACGCTGGTCCACTTCCTCACGGGTCCATGCCATACGCATGGAGTTCTGGGTCATTTCCAGACCAGAAACGGACACGCCGCCCGCGTTGGCCGCCTTGCCGGGGCCATAAAGCAGATGGGAGTCGAGGAAGATATCCACGCCATCGGGGGTGGTAGGCATGTTCGCGCCTTCGGAAACCACGCGCACACCGTTCTTCACAAGGTTGGCGGCGTCCTTGCCGTTGATCTCGTTCTGGGTGGCACTTGGGAAGGCACAGTCGGCCTTGTGGTTCCACAGGGGATTGTAATCCAGCGAGGGATCCAGAGGCGTATACACGGCTTCGGGGTACCGCTCCGCGTACTCCTTCACACGGCCGAAACGCACGTTCTTCAGATGCATGATGAATTCCAGCTTCTCGCGATCCACGCCCTTTTCGTCGTAGATGTAGCCGGAAGAATCGGAGAAGGTCACGGGCTTGCTGCCAAGCTCAAGCAGCTTTTCCATGGTGAACTGGGCCACGTTGCCGGAGCCGGAAACAAGGCTGGTGGTGCCTTCCAGCGTCTTGCCGTCCACGTTGAGCATTTCCGCCGCAAAGTAGACCGCGCCATAGCCGGTGGCTTCCGGACGGATAAGGCTGCCACCCCAGTTCAGGCGCTTACCGGTAAGCACGCCGGTAAACTCGTTGCGCAGCTTCTTGTACATGCCGAACATATAGCCAATTTCACGCGCGCCCACGCCGATGTCACCGGCGGGAACGTCGGTGTTCGGGCCGATATGGCGGGAAAGTTCGATCATGAAACTCTGACAGAAACGCTGGATCTCCATGGGCGTCTTGCCCTTGGGATCAAAGTCCGACCCACCCTTGCCGCCGCCCATGGGCAGCGTGGTGAGGGCGTTCTTGAAAATCTGTTCGAACGCGAGGAACTTCAGAATGCCGAGGTTCACCGAAGGGTGAAAACGCAGCCCGCCCTTGTAGGGACCGATGGCGCTGTTCATTTCCACACGGAAACCGCGGTTCACGTGCACCTGCCCCTGATCATCCACCCACGGCACGCGGAACATGATGACCCGCTCGGGTTCCACAATGCGCTCCACAATGTTGGCGCTGCGGTATTCGGGATTGCGGTCAAGCACGGGCTTGATGGATTCCACCACCTCGCTCACGGCCTGATGAAACTCCCGTTCCTGCGGGTCCCTCGCCTTGATGAGTTCAAGAATCTCCATACAATATAGCTCCTTGCAGTAGACACAGACAGATTGCGGCAATACGATCGGCAACGGGGTCGTACTGTGCGTTCAAAAAATATGTAGCCCTCACCCTGCCCCATTTTTGAAAGTTATGGAATAGGGACTGATGAAAAGTTCAGGAATTTAAGCGTTATTACTAAATTTGTGCAAAACGGCGGAGCGCACCACTACACACTCTATCCGAATTTAGCATTGCTGTCACAGTTTGTAGTACCTTTCGCAGCTACGCACCGAGGCCTGCGGGCAGTTCAAACCTAGCCGCAGACAAGAGGCCATAGGCTCCACGGACATTACGCAGAGCCGGTGTGTTCAGAAAACGGAACCATTGTTCCGCACTACAGCACAACGTCACCCCTGGCCATCAATACGCAGAAAGGGCGCGGAGAGAACCTCCGCGCCCCCTGTGGTTTGCGCCATGCCTGCCTGCTACGGATTCAGGTTCTGATAGAACTCCGTATCCTTGGCAGCATCAAGGTAGCCCTTGAGCTTTTTGATGTTGTTCTTCATGAAGTCCAGCCCCTGCTTGTAGTCCTTGCCCTGCTGGGCGTACCACGCCTCGCGGGACTCGAACACGGCCAGCTTTTCCTGAACATAGCTTTCCAGCACAGCCAGGGCGTCCGAGCCCTTCTGCACAAGCACGTCAGCCTCGGCGCTGCCCTGCGGAGCCTTCTTCCATTCCTTGGCTATGGCCTCAAAGGCATCAAACTTTGCCTCGGCCTCGTTCAGCACTTCCTTGGTCATGGTCTTGTCTTCCGCCTTTGTGGCGTGCGCAAGATTCGGAACAATAACCGCAAGCAACAACGCGACGACGACAACGGATACAAAGCGGTGCAACAGCATCTGAAGCTCCTTGGGTGATATGATGGGCAGAAAACTGCCAATACCTGCACACAGATACCGTAACAATTAGCAGCAAGAACAGGTTCGCACAATCACCCTCGACAATTATGTACTGAGAATCGCAGAAAAAAAGCCCCGCCGGACATTTTCCGGCGGGGCGCAAGATCAATCAGCCCGAGACGTGTGAGAAGCTGCCTACCGTCTCCCCAGCGCCGTGGTCAGCCGCGCCTTGATGTACAGCGAGAGAGACTCCATGGCCCTGTCCACGCAGCGGAACACGGGGTAGCCAAGGGCTTCCAGCGCATCCTTGAAGGGATCGAAGATACGACCGCCGTCCACCACCAGCACCAGCGGCTTCTTGAGGCTTGAGCACATTGCGGCAAGCTCGTCCACGATACGGGCCTTATCCGGCGTGTTGCAATCGCAGGAGGAGTCCGGCAGGTCGCCGTCCGGCTTCACGCCGCAGGCCGCAGGCGCGATAAGCGAATGCATGGCGGGCGTAATGGGCACAAGACCGGCCACCACCGCATCTACGCGGGAGTCCTTGTCCAGCAGACGGATGACCGAGGCAAACACCTCGTCATCGGCTCCGGGATTGATATCCAGAGGATTCTTCACGGTCACGAGGCTTTCCAGACGCTTGCGGCGCACCAGCTCGGTCAGCTGCTCCTGCGTGGCGGGAGAGAACTCCGCCAGTTGCATCTGGTAATCGTCGGTCTGCACATAGTCCGCAATGCCCACGGCCTCAAACCCCGCGCTGGAGAAGCCCGCAATGCGGTTGCCCGCAATGGGCTTGCCGTGCAGGCGCGAGGCCAGCCGCAACAAGTCTTCAAACTGTCCGATATTCTTGGCAACCATGGCACCCGCCTGCGTCAGGCAGGCTTCGCACACGGTGTAGTCTCCGGCCAGCGATGCCGTATGCCCCGAGGTCGCAAGGCGTCCTTCGGGCGTGCGTCCGGCCTTGTAAAAGACAACCTCCTTGCCCGCGTCCACGGCAGCGCGCACAGACCGCGCAAAGGCAAGACCGTCCAGATCGTTGAAGCCCTCGGCATACACGCCGATGACGTCCACGTCCGGCCTGTCCTTGAAATAGGCCATGAAATCGCCCAGCGTCAGGTCCGTCTGGTTGCCCACGGAGACAAGATACGCAGGGTCCAGCGAGGGCCACTGGCTCACGCGGGTGCCCATGAACGCGCCGCTCTGGCTGATGAAGGCCATGTTGCGATGATAGGTGCCGCGCTGCTTGGGCAGCTTCTCTTCCGACAGGAACCACGTGTCATACTTGCCGGGATGCGAAATGATGCCCATGGAGTTGCCGCCGCAGAACACGGGACCGCCGGATTCCGTGGTGTGCGCCGCAGCGATCTTGGCAATGATCTCCTCGGCGCGTTCGCGGCTCTCTTCGGTCTCGCCCAGCCCGCCGGGGATGAGCAGCACAGACTGCGCGGCATTGCGCTCCACGATCTGGTCCACCAGATCGGGCACCATATCCGCGCCCACAGCCACCACGAAGAAGTCCAGCGGCTTCTCCAGCCTGTCCAGACCGGAAACGCAGCGCACGCCGTCCACGCTCTCCGCAGAGGGATGGATGCAGCACATGTTTTCGGCTGGGAATCCCGCCTTGAGGATATTATTGAGGATGATACGCCCGAAGTTCATGCGCGTGGGTGATACGCCGATAATGCCGATGCTCTTGGGGTGCAGCAGGGCGTCTATCTTTGCGATGGGACGCGGCACGCCCGCCGCCTTGGGCTCGGAGAAGGCGCACAGGCCGTCCAGCGGCACCATGCGGTAGTCGCTGAAGGCGAAGGGGTTCACTTCCAGCTCGTCGATGACAAAGGGCGCATCAGGATTATGCGGCGAGAAGTGGTTGGCCACCTTGATCAGTGCGGAAAAGCACTCCACCAGCTGCTCGTCCGTGACCATGCGGGGCTGGCTGCGGGTGAGTCCCGCCAGCTTCTTGTAGGAAACGGTGCGCGAGAACAGTTCGAAAAACGTGATGCCGTCCAGATTGGCCGTGGCTGCGGAAACCAGCGCACGATCCTTGCGGAAATGTTCGGCATAGAGCTCGGTATCCGTGCCGCCCAAGCCAGCGGTAAGCACCATACCGAACTCCCGGGTATTGCGCAGGCCCACGATAAGCTCGTTGCCAAAGGCGTCGCTGTCCGGCGGCATGAACTGCACCAGCAGCACACCCACGATATCAAGGGAAATGGCGGTGAGCAGGGCATCGCCGGAAAGACCGCGGTACTTTTCCGGCGCGCTGGCCGGATGCCGCTCGATGAGCGTCGCGTACTTCTCGGACACCTCATAGAGCATTCTGCGGCAGGTGGCGCGGATCTTGTCCGGCTCCTTGGGCACAATGCGCACGCCGACCACCTCGGTCTTGTGCACGATGGTGGGCGAAACGATCTTCAGCACCACCTTGTCGCCGGGCATGCTCATCAGCTCCTCGTCGTCCGGCATGGCCGTGACGGGCAGCAGCAGGGTGCGCGGGGGCGTTTCAGACCCCAGATGCTTCAGGAACTGGTAGACCTCGTGCTCGAACAGGGCAGAGCGGCCTTCGTCCGCCGCACGACGGAGAACGCCTTCCATGCTCGGCAGATCAACATTGGTCTGCACCTTGCGCAGACGCTCATCCCAACGCTGGGCGAATACGGATTTTCCCCACATCACGATTTTCCTGTCATTGCGTCATATGGACGCAGTATTGTTTATTCAGATACGCTTGCGCAGGTGCCCCCCTGCCTCGCTGCTCTCATTATCCGTACGGATCAGAGGCACGGACAAGCGCTGAAGGGCTTCCCCTGCATGCACCTCAATGAACGGGATACACACGCTGCCTGAGGTACTCACGGCATAATAACGGGCTACTCCCGACAGTATCACAACGCTGTCCCGTTTTCTCCACTTCTTGTAACGTGAAACCTGCTCCGCTGCCACATCTCTTCAGACACCCACCCCGACTTTGAAGAGCAACGCAGCACCACCCCTATACCGGACCATAGCGTTTCTCTTGCCATAGCCGGTAAGGACCGATACTTTTTACACAACGCACTGCGGGGCAACAGCGCCTCTTCCGGTCATGCGGCGATCTGTCCGGCCATCAATCCATGGCAGACCGTCAGAACCTGGCCCTCCGCAGCAAACCTTTTTCACGAGCGAATACATGATACGGTTATTACTGAATATTCTCTGGTTCATTCTTGGCGGCCTGTGGATGGGCATAGGCTGGTACTTTGCCGGTCTGATCATGCTGATCAGCATCATAGGCATTCCGTGGGCCAAGGCCTGCTTTGTCATCGGCACCTTCGCCTTCTGGCCTTTCGGCAAGGAAGTGGTGCGGCGCGAGTACATTACCGGCCGTGACGACATCGGCACCGGCGCACTCGGGCTGCTCGGCAACGTGGTCTGGTTCATCTTCGGCGGAATCTGGCTGGCCATAGGTCACCTGTTTGCGGCCCTGCTGAACTTCATCACCATCATCGGCATTCCCTTCGGCTTCCAGCATCTCAAGCTGGCGGCCATCTGTCTTGCGCCCATCGGCAAGACCGTGGTGGAACGGCCCGATTCCCTTCTCGACTCCTAACAATCAACAGGATGAGTGCAGTATGCGCGTAACGCGTAGTGTTGTGTGTGTTCTGGTATCTCTCATGTGCATTCTGGTGCTCGGTGCTGTTACCGGCTGCCAGAAGGCATACTACGACGCCTTGGAAGCCGTGGGCTTTGAAAAGCGCGAAATGCTTGTGGACCGCTCGGAAGAGCTGCGTGACACGCTTCATCTGGTGAAAACCGAATTCGGCGTGGCCTTCAGCAGACTGGGCACCATCGTCCAGCCCGACGCGCTGGCCCCCGATCAGCAGTATGAACAGGCTCAGGTTCTGTATGACAGCTGTGAAGACCGGTATGATGAGCTGCGCAAAGGCATTGAAAAGACGGAAGACGTAGCCAACGCGCTGTTCGAGGACTGGATCGAACAGACGACCCAGCATCCCGAGGGAAGCATGCGTGCGGCCAGCCAGAAACGTCTGGATGAAACCCGCGAAGCCTTCCGCACCATGATGCGCCCCGTGCGGTCCGCCTCTGACAGGGTGCCCCCCGTACTGAGCGCACTGGAACAGCATGTCATGCATCTGAAGCTGAACCAGAGCCCGCAGGCTTCTGAAAACGTCATCGCCGAACTGGACCGTTCGCAGACCGACCTTCAGGCCCTGCTCGATCACGCCCAGACAGCTATTGACGCAACCAACGGCTTCATCCACTCCATGAGCCGTCAGGTACACAAACAGAGAACGGAACCGCAGGAACAATAGAAAAGACAGGCGGCGCGGGCCGGACCCGTGCCGCCTGCTGTTTTTCATGAGACAAGTCTGCGGCGTCGGCGGCCAAACGGCCAACGCCCGCAGGGAGAGCAAGCGTGAAATCCATCATGATCATCTGCAGGGACGAGACGGACCGCTACACCCTGCTCACAGAACTCGCCAACCACGACGTCCGCGTGTTCCCCACGCTGGATGACGCGCTGGACGTGCTTTCACGCCTCTTCTTTGACGCCGTGTTCATTGATCTGGAAGCCCTTTCCGGCCCCTTCGGTTCCGCCCACAAGGGCATGAAGGAAATCTGGAAACGCCGCCCCTCCTGCGAAGTGGCCGTGCTCACCCCGCCGGAATCCGTACGCCTTGCCGTGGATGCCGTGCGCGACGGAGCCGCGGACTACCTGACCAGCCCCGTGCAACCGGAAGAACTGCATCTGGTCATGAGTCATCTGTTCCGCTCGCTGGAGCTTAAAAGCGAGATCGGCGCACAGACAGACGACCAGTGGCAGGAAAAGGCGCTGGGCAGCCTGCAGACCCAAAGCCCCCATATGCAGGCGCTGTACGAAAAGGTGGAACGCGTGGCGGGCACCCGCAGCACGGTGCTGATCACGGGCGAAACCGGCACGGGTAAAAGTTTTCTTGCGCGTCTCATCCACCAGAACAGCAAACGTCGCGGACGCCAGTTCATCAGCGTGCACTGCGGCGCCATTCCGGAGCCGCTGACCGAGAGCGAACTCTTCGGCCATGAAAAAGGCGCGTTCACCGGAGCCATCAAGCGCAAGGCCGGGAAATTTGAACTGGCCGAAGGCGGCACCATCTTTCTGGATGAAATAGGCACCATCAGCCACGCCACACAGGTCAAACTGCTCAGCGTGCTGCAGGACAGGGAATTCCAGCGCGTGGGCGGTGAAGAAACCATTCCCTGCAACGTGCGCGTCATTGCCGCCACCAACGAAGATCTGGAAACGCTGGTGCGCAAGGGTCAGTTCCGCCGCGACCTCTTCTATCGGCTGAACGTCTTTCCCATCGAGGTGCCCCCGCTGCGCGAACGCCGCGAGGACATTCCGCAACTCGCCACCCAGTTCATCCAGCGCTCCAAGCCCATCGGCAAGGAGATCCACTCCATCCACCCCAAGGTGCTGGACGCCTTCCTGCGCTACGACTGGCCCGGCAACGTGCGCGAACTGGAAAACCTTGTGGAGCGGGCCTGCATTCTGGAGACAGGATTCGTCCTTTCGCCGGAGAGCGTACCGCAGGACCTGTTCGGCGAAGACCGCTGCCCCGTCTCCTTCCAGACGGATACCGACCTTCCCCTCGCCGAGGCCCGCCAGCAGGCCGTTGACCGCTTTGAACGCATGTATCTTGCGCAGCTGCTCACCGTCACACGCGGCAGCATTTCGCAAACTGCGGAAAAAGCAGGCATAACCACCCGTCAGCTGCATAAATTGATGACCCGACACGGCTTGCGTAAAGAAATTTTCAAATAATCTTTGTCCGCACACTCCGGGGCGACCAAAAATAAGAACCCGCAGTTCCTGTATGCATATTCGGAACTGCGGGTTCTTGTTATGGCATTACAAACGCCTTTCCCCCAGCTTTTCAGCGAGTTAGACAATCTACGTCGCCAAACCGCCACTTTTTGCTATATGTGCACTCAGTCACATAAGAACTCCCAGTTCCGACACATAGACAGCCACAAACCATAAAGTAAATAAAACCAGCATGATACCACTTTGGCACAGGCCATGCTTTATGGAGAATCAAAGCACATGCAAAAATGCTCTGCGGCAAACCGGCCCATCCGGAACAACCGCCGAAGGCTTCAAGGGGAGGCCATACGGCAACACCGCAGAACAGCATATATCCAAAAGGCCCGAGCCAAGGCAGTAGGCAAAGGCCGCATAAAAGGAAGATCGCCATGTCCACCAAGCAGTCCATGTTTGCCCGTTTCGCCGCCGTACTGGTACTTTGCGCCGTATTCGCAGCCTTCATCGCCTCCGCTCCTCAGGCAGCTCAGAAGGCTTACACCCCCGAAACCGCAAAGGCCGCCAAGATCACCGTTGGTCACGATGTTGTCTTCTCCGGCACCATTGCCGAACAGAACGACGAATACTTCCTGCAGCTTCCCGGTCAGGAAGTGTACTACAAGCTCGACGGCATTCACGACTACTCCATGAACGGCGCCGAAGTGATCATCAAGGGTATGGTCAAGCTGGTGAACCAGTCCGAAGCAGTCATCGACGTGCGTCAGTACGAGATCACCGGCGGCAACCAGCCCGCAGCTGCTCCGGTAACCCTGTAAAATTAACACCCCTGACGGCGGAGCCGGCAACACTCCGCCGTTACCATAGGCCGTAGTTGCAACAACGTGTGTGGCGGCAACCGCACACGGGCACAAAAGCCACGGCAACAGTGCATGGGCCTCATCCTCCTCCGGGCCCAACAACCGGAACCCCATGCACGGCTCGAAGTGCCGAAAAACTCCACAGCCACTACGACCACATGGAAAAGCGCTCCCGAGGCAACAACGGGAGCGCTTCTTTTTTGTCCTGTATCAGACCGTGGCGCTATTCCACGCCCCTCCGCCTGACGCACCCAGCGCCCCCATCTCACGGTACCTCAATGCCGCGGTTCGCCCCACTCCCCGCCTCCCGACACAAAAACGTCACGCAAAAGACTTCCCGCTCGCATTGACATATCCGCATGGGCGGATATGATCTCCCCATGCAACAACTCGCAGATCAGCTCAAAACCCTGTCGGAACCGACCAGACTGCGCATTGTCCGGCTGCTGATGCACGGAGAACTGTGCATCTGTGACCTCATGGCAGCGCTGGACCTGCCCCAGTCCACCATCTCGCGCCACATGTCCTTTCTGAAGCGCGCAGGATGGGTGAACGGCAGGCGAAGCACCAAGTGGGTCTATTACAGCCTCGCCATTGCCCGCGACCCCGCGCACGCCACCCTGCTTGCCACACTGAAGGAACTTCTGCCGCCCCGGCCGGAAGCAAAAGAGGATGATGCGCGCCTGCAGCAACATCTTGCCGCCAAAACCACCGCCGCCTGTGCCGATACC
Source organism: Desulfovibrio mangrovi (assembly GCF_026230175.1). Lineage (NCBI taxonomy): Bacteria > Pseudomonadati > Thermodesulfobacteriota > Desulfovibrionia > Desulfovibrionales > Desulfovibrionaceae > Desulfovibrio > Desulfovibrio mangrovi. The sequence continues at coordinate 2,985,337 of NZ_CP104208.1, read as the reverse complement.
GCACAGAAACCCTGCAACGGATAACGGAGCCAGCAATGACCGAATCCCTCATGAAAAAGCTGTCCTTTCTGGACCGCTACCTCACTCTATGGATATTTCTCGCCATGTTTGCCGGTGTAGGCATCGGCTACCTGTATCCGGCCGTAAAGGATGTGATCAACAGCGTGCAGGTGGGCACCACCAACATTCCCATCGCCATCGGCCTTGTGCTCATGATGTATCCGCCGCTGGCCAAGGTGCGGTATGAGCAGCTCGGTCAGGTCTTCCGCAACGGCCGCGTGCTGCTGCTCTCGCTGGTGCAGAACTGGATCATCGGCCCCGTGCTCATGTTCGGGCTGGCCATTTCCTTCCTTTCCGGACAGCATGAATACATGGTGGGACTCATTCTCATCGGCCTTGCCCGCTGCATCGCCATGGTCATCGTATGGAACGATCTGGCCAAAGGCGACCGCGAATACTGCGCCGGGCTGGTCGCCTTCAACTCCGTGTTTCAGGTGCTGTTCTTCTCCGTTTACGCCTATGTATTCATCACCGTGCTGCCCGCGTGGTTCGGGCTTGAGGGTGCCGTGGTGGACATCTCTATCGGCCAGATCGCCGAAAGTGTGTTCATCTATCTGGGCATTCCCTTCCTCGGCGGCATGGTCACTCGCTTTGCGGGCCTTCGCCTGAAAGGCCGCGACTGGTACGAGCAGGTGTTCATTCCCAAGATAAGCCCGCTCACGCTGATCTTTCTGCTCTTCACCATTCTGGTCATGTTCTCCCTCAAGGGCGACAAGGTTGTGGAACTGCCGCTGGACGTGCTGACCATTGCCCTGCCGCTGACCATCTACTTTCTGGTCATGTTCCTTGTGTCCTTCTTCCTTTCCTACAAGGCAGACGCCACGTATGAACAGGCGACCACGCTCAGCTTCACCGCCGCGTCAAACAACTTCGAGCTGGCCATTGCCGTGGCCATTGCCGTGTTCGGCATCGATTCCGGCGAAGCCTTTGCCGCCGTCATCGGCCCGCTGGTGGAAGTACCCGTTCTCATCGCACTGGTGAACGTGGCCCTGCACTTCAAGAAGCGGTACTTCCCGCACGCCAAGGCGACTCCGAGCGGGGTTTGCCATGTGCGCTGTCCGCAGGAATAGCCGATTGAAAGGATCACCCTGAAAAAGCCCCCGTCCGTGCGGACGGGGGCCTTTTTGTGTGATCTGATGGGTATTGCGATATGAAAACCCCAGATCAGTCAGAATAGTAAAGCCTGAACAATATGGCGTACGAAGGCACCGATCCCCACATATCATTACAAGAAGAGCACGGGCCATGCTACGTTGCAAGATCGAGAGGTGTCCGGACTGAAGACCGGGGGGATATGGCGATGGCTGATGTGACCATGCGACAGCATCCGACAGCGTTGTTTAACGCGGCTCGCCCGAACGTCTTTTGAAGATTGTCATTCGTAATCCATAACTGAGGAAGTCCGATGGAACAACTTTCACAACTATTACGAGACAATGAATCATGGCTTATGGTGCGCATACTTTCGTACGCCAAGCTGCATAATTTCACCAAATATACTTCGACGTTACTCGATGCCTGGCGCTTGTCCATATCCGGCCTGACAAATGCCCTGTGCACGAGCCTTCATAAGCATGGGGGGGAAGAGCCGCAATTCAACCCTGATGAAGATTATACTTCCGACCCTGTTACAGAGTTCGGGAGGCTGGAAGCCAAGCGCCACCGGGAACGCGGCATTACTATAAGCATGTTTCTCGGGCTCCTTAAGTACTACAGGGACACATATATTGACCTTGTGGAAGAGAAGTGCCCTGAAGAGATAAAAGCAGCATCTATGCGCTTTGTCCTAAGAAGCTTCGACCGATTTGAAATCGCTTTGTGTGCTGAGTGGGTGGCCACGGAAAGCCAGGAGCAGATTTCTACGCTTGAAGAAGCAAACCGCCGACTCTCCAATGAAAAAAACAAGTATCTTACCGTGTTCGAAAGCACCCCCAGACCAGCACTCCTGATAGATAAGGATGGACTGCTGGACACGTTGAATCTTGCCGCATCAAACTTGCTGGGGTTGGAAAAGATATCTGGCGAGACATACTATTCAGGGGGGCATAGCACCGCAAATGGAAATATGAAAAGGCTTCGCAAGCCCTTTACGGACTATCTGCCGTGGCTGAAAGAAGAGGCAAACCTGTTTTCTGAAGGAGATCTTCTTTTCCACAGAACGGAGGTCAAATACGAATCATCCGGCGCAAACCAATACTTTGATGTGTTTTTTGCCAGAATGCTGGATGTATCAGATAAATATTCAGGCATTCTGATAATTCTCGACGACATTACGCAAAGAAAGAAACTGGAGATCGAATTAAGCCACTTAGCCACAACGGACGCTCTCACCGGTGCAAACAATCGCCATCGTTTTCTGGAGAGGGCTGAAGAAGAATTCGTTCGTTCCAGCCGCTATAACAGGCCGCTATCGCTTCTGATGCTTGATATTGATTATTTCAAGAACATCAATGACACATTCGGCCACGCAGCCGGAGACGATGTTCTCAGAGCTCTTTCCACAGCCTGTCGCAGAATGTTCCGGCAGATTGATATTTTTGGAAGAGTCGGTGGCGAAGAATTTGCGGTTATCCTGCCGGAGACACCCATAGATGTTGCTACCAGCGTAGCCGAACGCCTCAGACAAACCTTGGCCCTACTGCGGGTTGAAGGCTATAATGGCAGCATTTCATTCACAGTATCCATTGGTGTGGTTGAGCGAGAGGATGGTCAGAACATTTCTGATGTCATGTACTATGCAGATAAGGCACTTTACAAAGCCAAAAACGCAGGAAGAAACAGGGTTGTTGCTGGAGATGTAACAGCTGAGAAAAATACAACATTTTAAGCGCTGCTGATGCAGCCTGACCCGTATTCCTTGTGCGGCGGCTTGTCCGTTGAAGCCACCGCACGTCTTCCTGCCCCAGCCGCCATGACAAGAAAAAGTCCCCGCTGTTCAATGAAAACAGCGGGGACTTCATACATGTCGTGTTTTGCCTGAGGCAGCCCTTATTTGCCGGGCTCGTCCTTGTGGCGGAAGTGGATGAGCGAGGCACCCAGCTCTTCCTCCAGCATGCGGGAAAGGGGGTGTTCTTCCACCTCCTTGCGCAGCTCGGCATAGGGGCGCACACGGCTGGTGGGTTCCAGCACGGCAAGGCTGGTTTCCGGCCCGAACCACTGACGGACGCGCTCGTTCAGGATGGCAAGAAGCCCCGCTTCGTTCAGGCGGTCATACTGAATGCCGGACTGCGTAAGAATGCGCAGTTCATTCCCTGAGAACTCGCCCTTGGCGGAATACAGGATATTCACGCTGCGGCCGCCTTCACCATTCTGCTGCTTGCAGAACTCCAGAAAATTCTCCCAGTTGCGCGGCCCTGCATACGTGGCTGGGTCCAGCACGGGGGCTTCGGCAACTTCAGCATCCTGAGCCTGATCACCATTCAGTCCCGAATGCCCCATGAACGGAGAGGAGCCCTGACCTCCGTCGGCAGCGCTTTCCTGAGAAGACATAGCCTCGTCATAGGTTGCAGGCGGGGCGGGCGGAGGCCCGTCCATACCTGCGGCACCGCCGAACTCGGGCGGCAGGTCCGCCGGGGGGCCATCCAGATATCCGACAGGCGGGCCGTCGTTGTCCATGGGGCCAGGCATTCCGGCGGATGGAGGCACATCACGGCCTGCCGCAGCCTGCGCGGCACGTCTGTGCGGAGGCTCAGGCCGTCGGGCATGGGGCGCGAGCCCGGCACCGGCGGGGGGCATGGCACCGGCCTGAGTGCCGGAGAAAGAGGAAGCGGTTCCGGTTGCGGCAGACGGTGCATCAGGCATGTTGCCCGACTGGTTCGCGGCACCGGCTGCGGCATCAAAAGGGTTTGTCGGCCCCCTGCCCTGCGGCGCTGTTGGCGCTGAAGGCCGTGGCGCACCGCCTTGTGCGGGCTGCTGGCCAGCGGGACGCGCGCCGCCGCGAGACAGCTGCTCCATGTTCAGAAGCTTGGGCAGGAAGGTCAGGTTCAGCAGCAGAAGCTCCAGCGCCATGGCGGGCTCAAGGCTTGTCAGCACGCGGCGCTGGCCTTCCAGCGTGAGCTGCCAGCAGGCATGCACGTGCGACAGTTCGAATTCGGGCACCCATGCCAGCCACTGGCGGGCTTCCGCCTCTGGCAGGTCCAGCAGCGGCAGCGCCTGCTCTCCGGCCTGCTTGAGCATGAACAGGTTGCGCCACGTGGTGGCGAGTTCACGCAGGAAGTAGCCGATATCCACGCCCTGATCCAGAATCTCGCGGATGACGGAAGACACCGCCACCACATCCTGCGCCTTCATGGCCTCCATGACCTTGAAAAACAGTTCCTGCCCCGCAAGACCGAGAATGGAGCGCACGGAGCTTTCCAGCAGCGTTTCATGCCCCAGCGCCAGAACCTGTCCCATGAGCGACATGGAATCGCGCACGGAACCGGCCGCACGGCGGGCGATGAGCTTGACCGCCTGCGGTTCGAAGGCGCGTTGCTCCCTGCCCAGAATGTTGGTCAGGTGCGCTTCCAGCTCATGCTCGCCGAGACGCTTGAAAATGTAATGCTGGCAGCGGCTGATGATGGTGATGGGAAATTTGTGCGGCTCCGTGGTGGCCATGATGAAGGTCACGCCCTTGGGCGGTTCTTCCAGCGTCTTGAGCAGCGCGTTAAAGGATTCGCGGGTCAGCATGTGCGCTTCGTCGATGATGAAGACCTTGTAACGGCCTTCCATGGGAGCATAGCCGATGGATTCGCGCAGGCGGCGGGCATCATCGATGCCGCGGTTGGATGCACCGTCGATCTCCACCACGTCCACGTGCATGCCCTGCGTGATCTTGCGGCAGTGCTCGCATACGTTGCAGGGTTCGGCCGCGGGCGCGTTCACACAGTTGAGCGACTTGGCGAAAATGCGGGCAATGGTGGTCTTGCCCACGCCCCGCGTGCCGCTGAAGAGATAGGCGGGCGCTATGCGGTCTTCCCGTGCCGCGCGGGAGAGGATGGCCTTGATGGTCTCCTGTCCTGCCACATCGGCAAAGGTCTGCGGACGGTATGCTGTAGTCAGAGATGCTGTGCTCATGGTTCCCTGCGTTATGGAGATGACATTACGAAACTGGCGGCAGATCATGCGGACCGGCTGCGGTATCGCTACGATTCAGGTTGCGATACCGCACCGTCGCCACGCCGCGCCGGAAGGGGACTCTGCCATTCCGGACAATGGGACAGGCTAAAGAAAATCCGGCCAAGAGGCAAGCCGACGCATCGGGCTAGTGCTTCAAGTTTGCGCGCCGCAGCAGCCCCCCTCCCTCAAGGGACAAAAGCAAAACGCCGCTATAACGTTTTTGCGTCCCGCATCATTCTGAGATACACTCCTTCACGAGACACACGCACTATCAGCCAGAGGGGTCTGATGCTGAACCGGCGACACTTCCTACAACACATCTGCGGCTGCACGGCCGCTCTTGCCGTTCAGTCGCTGCTGCCTGCACCAGTCCGGGCAGCCGCGGCCATTTCCAGTTCCACGCTGGACGGCACGGCATTGCATCTGGCACCGCAGGCGGGCGCCTACGACCTGCATATCCGCGACTATTACGACAAGATGCGCCACTTCGACTCGCCCTTCGAAGGTGACATCATCCTGCAGGGCGAACACCGCGACATTCTGTACCGGACGCTCCAGCGAATCCAGCGCATGGTGGATACCGTTGGCTACGCCAATTTCTCCCTGCTCGGCTTTGACGATGCCGTCCGGCTGGGCCGCAACTATCCCAAAATCGGCACCTTCACGAAGAACGAGCTGGAATTCATGGAGTGCCAGTTTTACGCAGATGCGGCCATATACGGTTTTTACGGGGTCAAGGTCATCACGCGGCTGACGGAGCGGATCAGCCAGAAGAATGTGATCAAGGTTCCCTACAGCGGCAACTACCTGTTCAAAGGAGAACCGCACGACACGTGGCTTGCCATTCAGAAAACGCTTGGCAACACGGTGGTGCTCACCTCTGGCGTACGCGGCGTGATGAAGCAATTTCACCTGTTCCTGAACAAGGCCGTCCAGAACGATGCGAACCTTTCGCTCGCTTCCCGTTCCCTTGCGCCTCCAGGCTACTCCTTCCACGGAGTGAGCGACTTTGACGTGGGACAGCGGGACTTCGGCGAATACAATTTCACGGATCGCTTCACCGAGACGGATGTGTTCGCACGGCTTGCGGAACTGGGCTATCTTACCCTGCGCTACCCACGCGGCAACCGGCTGGGCGTGCGTTTCGAACCATGGCATGTGAAAGTGAATCAGGCATGAAATACATACTCGGACTCCTTCTCGTACTCTGCACAACGCTTGCGGCGCATGCCCGCAACCCGCTGGACTTCACCCTGCTCAAACTGGGCAACGATCCTGCCGGCCCCACACTGCTGGTCATAGGCGGCATTCAGGGCGACGAGCCCGGGGGCTTCAACGCCGCAGGGGTGCTGGCCAGCCACTACGCCATTACCAAGGGCAACGTCTGGGTGGTGCCCAACCTGAACTTCCCGAGCATCATCAACCGGTCACGCGGCCTGCACGGAGACATGAACCGCAAGTTCGCGCGGCTGGGCAAGGAAGATCCCGAATACAACACTGTCGAGAAAATCAAGTCCATCATCCTGCATCCGCAGGTAGACCTCATTCTGAACCTGCACGACGGCAGCGGATTCTACAGACCGAAGTGGGAGAATTCCGTCCGCAACCCCGACCGCTGGGGACAGAGCGTGATTATTGACCAAGAATCGCTTGAAGACTCCCGCTTCGGCAATCTGGCGGCCATGGCCACGGTTGCCGTTGCAGACGCAAACAACGCCCTGCTGGTGCCGGAACACCTGTACCATCTCAAGAACACCCGCACGCGCGACGGCGATGTGGAGATGGAAAAGACCCTCACCTATTTTGCCATAAACCACGGCAAACCCGCCTTCGGCGTGGAGGCCAGCAAGTCGTTCAATACGGCCACGCGCGCCTACTACCACGTGCGCATTCTAGAATCCTTCATGCGGCAGGCCGGAATCCGGTTCGAGCGCGACTTCACCCTCACGCCCGAGGGGCTGGAAGCGGCGATGAACCGCAACCTGCATCTGGCCTTTCATGACGGCAGGCTGAAGCTGGATATGGACAACATCCGCAGCACACTGCGCTATATGCCGCTCAGCCGCAATGCAGGCAATGACTTCATCCCTTCAAAACCCCTGCTCACCGTGGTGGACGAAGGCAACGGCTACAGGGTCTATTACGGAAACAACCGTATCACCCAGCTCATGCCGCAGTATTTTGATTATGACGACAGCCTCAAGACGCTGCGTCTCATGGTTGACGGCAAACAGACAGCAGCCCCCATAGGCAGCATGGTGCAGGTGGGCGAAGCATTCGAAGTGACGCCGGAAGAAGGGTATCGCGTCAATGTCATCGGCTTCACACGATCCGGCGTGGAGAACGAATGCGGCATCTCAATCAGCAAGAACGACATCATGGATGCCTATTCCATTGATAAAGCGGGAACCGTGTATCGTGTTGAAGTCTATCGTGAAAATAAATTCTCAGGCATGGTGCTTGTTCGCTTCGGTGATGCCAACGTGCATCTCGTGCAGAACAACGCCCCCCCTTCCGAGGATACGATGGGGCGCTGATGGCACGTAGCGGATCCGAATCGTTTCAAACCCAATCATTTCATTTTTCTGTAAGCTGTTGCAGCAGGTATTATCTCATGGCATACTTTCCGCCACGCATATGCGCGGCGCGCTGCAGAATCCCTACCAGCACCAGAACTGTCTGGCGCACCCGCCGAATGGAGGTTTGCTGAAGACCTATGCAGGACATGACGACTGACCGTACCTTCCGAAGATACCCCTTCCTGTATGGAGTATTCCTGTTTGTCGTACTGCTCATGGCCGTGACATGGACCATCTATGAAGAGCAGCGTCAGATGGACTACATAGACTCGCGCCTGAAAACCGCAGCCCTCTCCATCAAGCACATGCTCGCCGAGGACTTCCATGACCGCGCAACGGGACCGGATTCCATCTCCTACGAAGAGGAAATGGAAAATCGCAAACGCGTCAACGACCTCACGCTCTTTTCAGGTCTCACCTACGCCTATACGGTAGTTGGCAACCACGGAAAATATTTCTTCGCCGCCCCCACCGTCAGTGAAGAAGAGGCTGCAAGCCGGAAGCGCTGGTATTACTACCCCTACGAAGACGTGCCGGACAGTTTTGTTTCCGCACTTCGTACCGGCAGGGCGGTCTTTGCCTCCTATACCGACCAATGGGGAACCTTCCGGTCGGTGGTAATTCCGGAAACTTCTCCCGGAGGGCGCACCTATCTTGCCTGCGCAGACTACGACATTTCGCACATCACCGCTCTCAGGGTCCGCAACTTCTTCATTGCTGCCATCATTACCGCAGCCCTCATTCTCGCCTCACTGCCGCTTCAGGCGCTCTATCACCGATCCGTCAAGCGTTTCGTGCAGGAGCTGACTAACATCAACGGCGAACTCATCCGCGCCAAGGAGGCGGCAGAGGCAGCAACGCAGGCCAAATCCCTCTTCCTAGCCAACATGAGTCACGAGTTCAGAACCCCGCTCAACGGCATTGCCGGCGTTCTGCAGATGCTTCAGACCCAGATCACGCATCCCGGCCAGAAGGAACTGCTCTCCATGGCCATTCAATCCAGCGAGCGTCTTTCGCGGCTCATTTCTGATCTGCTCGACCTTGCGAAAATAGAAGCGGGCAAAATCGACATCATTTCCCGCCCCTTCATCCTGCGTGACCTGCTGGATGATGTGGCAGGCCATTTTGCCCAGCGATACAAGAACAATGCAGTGACCTTTCGTTCAGACATTGACGAAGCCATCCCCCGATGCGTGGAAGGTGATGCTGAACGCCTGCATCAGGTGCTGGCAAACCTCATGAGCAATGCCTGCAAGTATACAGACGCAGGCACCATCGCACTGACGGCCCGCCTACTTTCAGTGCAGAACGGCACCAAGGCCAAGGTGATCTTCACCGTCGAAGATACGGGCTGCGGCATTGAACCGGAAACACTGCCCTTTCTGCTCGAACCGTTTTCACAGGCCGATCAGAGCTTCACGAGAAAGCATCAGGGAGCCGGTCTTGGACTGGCCATCTGCAAGACCCTTGTTGCCGAGATGGGCGGGGTATTTACCATTGAAAGCAAAACCGGGTTGGGTACCAAGGTCTCATTTACCATTCCGCTGGCCTTTTCCTCCTCCGATGAGGCTCAGTTGCGAGCAAGCAAGCCGGTGACTCCGGTCAAGGGCAAACGAAGCGTACTGATCGTGGAGGACGACCCTGTCACGCAGCATGTTGTGAAAACCCTGCTCACGGAACGGGAGTGGGTCACACAGGCTGTAAACAACGGACAAGAGGCGCTGGACACCCTGCTTGAAAAGCCCTTTGACCTTGTCCTGCTCGACATCCAGCTCCCCGTCATGAATGGCGTTGAAATGCTACAGAAGCTGCGCAACGACAAACAGTATCAGCGAATCGCAGCTACCCCTGTCGTGGTACTCACCGCCTACGCCATGAAGGGTGACAAAGAACGTTTCCTGGAAGCAGGAGCCAACGGCTATATCTCCAAGCCCTTCTCCCATGAGGAGTTCTGGGGCATCATCAATAAATGGGTGTCCGCTTCCCCCCATAAAAGGAAAGGGGAAAAGGCATAACCTGCCGCACTGCCGCATAAACGCAATCAGGGCACGGAGCAATATGCTCCGTGCCCTGTTTCATGTTGTTCAAAAGGAAGCGGGAAAAGCTAGGCCACGCCCTTCATCGGCTCCGTATTAACGGAAACGCCGAACACCAGCGTAGGCACCTCCTCGGCGCGTACAGGCCGGGAGAACAGATACCCCTGCCCGCCTTCACAGCGCAGTTCGGAAAGCATGATGCGCTGTTCTTCCTCCTCCACGCCTTCCGCAACCACCTCAAGCCCCAGTGAATGGGCCAGCGCCACAACGGCCTGCACTATCTTGAAGTTGCCCGGATCGCGGCTCATCTTGGCCACAAAGCTTCTATCCACCTTCAGGGTGTCGATGGGGAAGGCCTGCAGGTAGGTCAGCGAGGAATAGCCGGTGCCGAAGTCGTCGATACACAGCTTCACGCCGATCTCCTTGAGACGGCGCAGGGCCATGTTGGCGAATTCGGGATTGCCCATGAGCATGGTTTCCGTCACCTCGAGCTTCAGGCAACGGGGGGGCAGTCCGGTCGCACGCAGCACGTCGGCAACCTGATCAACCATACCGGGCTGGGAAAGCTGTCTGGCGGAAAGATTGACGCTGACCAGCATATCCTCGAATTCGGGAAACTCTTCACGCCACCGGGCCATGGCCCGGCAGGCTTCATACAGAACCCATTTGCCGATGTTGAGTATCTGGCCCGTACCTTCCGATACCGGTATGAACTCGGCAGGAGAAACCGTGCCCCGTTCGGGATGGTTCCAGCGCACAAGCGCTTCGAACCCGGTAATGCTGCGGCAGCCCAGATTCACAATAGGCTGGTACACGAGAAAAAACTCTTCCATGTCCAACGCGCGGTAGAGGTCCATCTCTATATGCATGAGATTCATGGCGCGCTCGAGCATGTTGTCGTTGAAAACGACCATATTGCCCCACCCTTCCTCCCGGGCGTGATGCATGGCGATATGGGCGTTACGGAGCACCTCGTCGGCGGTTCCGTACCCGGAGCCGCCCATGATAACGCCGAAGCTGGCGGTAACGCGAACAATGCGCGGCCCTATGGTGATGGGCTCTTCAACGGCATCCATGATACGGCGGATGACGCCCTGCGCCTCATCCAGAGAATCCACCTCTTCCAGCAGAATGACGAACTCGTCACCGCCGATGCGGGAAACCGTGTCCATAGCACGCACCTCGCGCATTAGGCGCAAGGCCGTCTCGCGCAGGATCTGGTCGCCGATGCCGTGGCCGAGCGAGTCGTTAATGACCTTGAAGCGGTCCAGGTCGACGAAGGCCAGAACAAAGTCCGAGCCCCCCTTGCGCTTGACGCGCTCAAGGGTACGCCCGAGGCGGTCCATGCACAGGGTGCGGTTGGGCAGGTCTGTCAGGGGGTCGTGCCATGCCTGATGCTTCAGCTGCATGGCCATGAGCTTTCGTTCGCTAATGTCGCGACAGATGGCGCGGTAGCCCATGAACTCGCCGCCGTCGTTTTCCACACGGCGAACAAGGTAGTGAATCCAGCGCTCGCGGCCATCAGGAGTACGCAGGCGGAATTCGGCCTCTCCGGCACGCGCACCGCCCTGCATCATGGCCTGCAATTTACGCCAGATGGGAATGTCCGCCTCATGCATGATGGCGGAAAAAAAGTCGGGGTTCCTGTAGAAGCTCTCGGCACTGTATCCGCATATGCGTTCACACGCATCGGAAATAAATTCCATGCGCCCGTCAGGGCCTTGCCAGACTTCCCAGTTGAAAAGGTTTTCTGCCAGCACGGCAAACCGTTGCCGGCACTCAAACAGCGCACGGCGCAAGTCGCCGCACGCATTATTTCCTGCAACCGCTTCCCCCGACTCGCAGGCACTAAGGCTTCCGTCAGGCGTTGATCCTGCCATGGCCCGTTCCCTCCTGTTCACCCGTTGGGGAATACACCCGTACAGCCTCTTCTGAAGCAGCCTCTCTCAATCGCTCCACCCTGCGGCACATCACCGGCAGGGCCACCCCGGAGCTCACCCCACGACTCCCCCCTTTAATACATCATTATAACAATAACAAGCATCTGTTATTTCAATAGGATGAACCGCCACAAATAGACTGCTGCGAAAATAACCGACGCAACCGGCAGCCTATGGAGGGTTTCGGATGGTTTTATCTGCCAAGTCCTGCTACTCTGACTGCAACCATTCCCCCCTAAAGCGTGGAGCACCTATGAACTACAGTTTCTGCCGCCAGGTATACCGGATCCTGTCGCTACTGCTGCTCACAATTACAGTGGGAGTTGGCCACCCCGCATGGACACATGCCCGTGACATCACCATAGCCATGCCCCTGCTTCCTTCGCTGGTGGACCTTGGTGACGACGGCAAACTCCAAGGCAGATTCATCGACCTTATTACCGCCATGGATGATGCGTATCCGGAAGGACGCATCATACCCCTCATTCTACCCTTCATGCGTGCCAAGGACTCTGTAGGCAAGAAAGCTGACGTGCTCTTTCCTTACGCGTGGAATGATAGGCTTCCCAAGCGCACCATGTCTTTCCAGTATTCCAGCGCCTTCATCTATGAAGCGAAATTCTACCTCTACTGCCACAAGGATATGCTGCTTACGCCTGAGCAGGCGCGTAGCGGCAAATACATCCTTGAAACAGACATCGCGCACGTTGACCTGTTCCCCTTTGCACAGTCGGGAACGACGGGTCTCAAAAGCAGCATTCGCAAGCTGGAGCACCGGCGGCTTGACGGGTTCATCTTCGCCGCCCTGAGCATGGAGAAGACATTCAAGGAAATGGAGGCTGAAGGATGGACGGGCCGCAAGAATATCGTCGCCATCCCCTTTGAGACCTTCAAAGCCTCCTTTGTTCTGCCCCCTGACAGCAGAGGCGATGCGCTGGATTCCATTCTGGTCCGGCTGGTGGATAAAGTTCGCGCCTCAGGCAAGCTGCGGGAGATTCTGAAACCCATCATCGAGTATTACGAATCCATCCCCTGACCGTGTCCCCGGACACCCAGCTCCGCCATGTTCCGGCCTTGAGGCCCGCACCGGCAGCCAGCCGGAGCGGCGAGGGGTATTTCTTCTCTCCGCCCCCGCAGACAAACGCAAAACCGCCCACGGCATAAATTGCCGCAGGCGGTTTTTGAAAAAGGGATTTCCCGGCCCGTAAGCGCCAGCGTCAGGGCCGGAAAATCGTATGGGGAGGGGAGATTTTGCCGTCTATGGATTACAGGGCGCCGCTTGCCTTTTCGTAAAGCTGGCGGGCACCTTCGTTTTCCGGATCCTTCTTCAACAGAAGCTCGAGATGTTCCATGGCTTCCGCATTCTTGCCAAGCCAGATCAGGCAGCCAGCCAGCGAGAATCGCACGGCGTCCTTGTTGGGATCATGTTCAAGGCTGCTGATCAGCACGGGGACGATATCTGCCACGCAGTTCAGGGCGTAGCCTTCCTGAATCATCCCGCTCATGGCGATCATGTTGTCCGGATTGTGCTCCAATGCACGGACGAAAAATTCCAATGCTTCCTTGTTGTTGCCGCGATCCATATGGATCAGGCCCATACCGGCGAGCGCCTTGTCGTTACTCTCTATGGAGTCAGCCTTCTTGTACAGCACAAGGGCTTCGTCAAGTTTTCCGCGCTGCACGGCGATGGTGGCAAGACCCAGATAGGGGTCGGGGTGCACACCGTTGGAGTTGGCGGCCTTCTTGTAATACTCTTCCGCCTTGTCCAGCTCACCCATAAACAGGTAGCATTCGCCGAGTTCCTTGTTGATTTCGTAATCGAGATGGTTGCTCATGGTCCCCTCCATGTAGGACAAAGTTTCCCCTCGCGCCCCCGACCGGGCATCCGGTCGGATGAAATGCGAGCCGACGAACCAGGCAAATTTTATCCTTTCTGCCTTGAGAGACGCCGGTTGCGAAAACAAATGCAACACGTGTGCCAAAACTATCGCCAAAGAGTGTGTTCCACTCACGCCCATGCAATCATGCATGAAGGCGCGGCCATTTACATCAATATATAGGCACAACGCAAGAGCCGAGTTGCTTATCGGCTGACGAATCCAAGAACTGTACCTTTCAGGAATTATTTCTTTTCGGACTTTCCTGCCTCTTCCACCTTCCCCTGCCGACTCCCTGACACTGTGTGCTTGCGAAAGTGCGAGCAACGCCCCAAGCCTTCCTTTTTTAACTTTTTTATACATTAAAAACAAAGTGTTACAGCTATGGAACAGCTCTTGCTATTTAGTTTGCAGATCATACCGGACGGGCACCCGACAAGAACGCCCGATTTGTCGTAACTACGGAGGATACTTGCATGAAAAGCCTGTTCAGCTCGCATATGTCCATTACTGAAAAGGTTCTGGACATGCAGCTCAAGCGTCAGAATGTCGTCATGAGCAACCTGGCGAACCTGAAAACGCCCGGATACAAGGAGCGCACCCTCGAATTCGAAGAGGATCTGCAAAAGGCGCTCAATCTGGACGCACAGGGCAAGATGACCCGCACCTCCGGTTCGCACATGCCCGCGGTTTTCAACCCGGACAATTTCGGCCCCGAATGGGGCAAGGTCTTCAAGCCGCGCGTCGTTCACGGCGAAGACCAGGTCGACATCGACAAGGAAATGGCAAAAATGGCCAAGAACAATATGCGTTACAACGCGCTTGCCACTGTTTTGAAGGGTAACTTTGAAGGCCTGAACAAAATCATAACGGAAGGGCAGAAGTAATGGATTTCATGACAGCACTCGATATCGGCGCCTCTGCGCTCAGCGCGGAACGGACCCATATGAACATCATTTCCATGAACCTTGCCAACGCCAAGACCACCCGCACTCCGGAAGGCGGCCCCTACCGCCGCAAGACGGTGCTCATGGCGGCAACGGAAGTGGATCATCCGTTCAGCAAGCAGATGCAGTCCGCACTGGACAGGGAACTCCGCGGCGTCCGCGTCATGCACGTGGCGCAGGACAAGCGTCCGCTCAAGCAGGTGTACGAACCCGGCCACCCCGACGCCAACGCGGAAGGCTACGTCTTCTACCCCGACATCAACGTGGTGGAAGAAATGGCCCACCTCATGACCGTGCAGCGCGGTTATGAAGCCAACGTGTCCACCATGGACGCCGTGAAGGCCATGTACAACAAGGCACTTGAACTCGCCAAATAAGCGGGCTGAAGGAGACAGGCCATGAGCATTCAGAATATCGGCATGAAGGCGTACTCCAGCGCCATGCACAACTTCAGCAAGGCGCAGAAGGCCACCACCGGTGAATCCTTCACCTTGCCCAAGGCCCCCAAAACCTCGTTCGTGGAGACCGTGAAGGACTCTGTTCAGAAGACCAACGAGATGCAGGGCGAGAAGGAACGCCAGATCAAGTCATTCGCTTCCGGCGAAACCCAGAATGTGCATGAACTGATGATCACCCTGCAAAAGGCAAGTCTCGCCATGTCCATGACCAGCGCGGTGCGCAACAAGGTCATGGAGGCCTACAAGGAACTGAGCCGCACCAGCTTCTAACCTGCAATTCTGATCTCATGGCGGTTGGCGCCCTGAAACTGACACCACACGGAGTAGCCCATGTCCCTTCTGCTCAATGATGCCGTAGACAAGTCCAAAGCCTTCTGGGGCCAGATCAGCCTTTCCCAGCGCGTTTTCATCGGCGGTTTGGCTCTGGCCGTTATCGGCATATTCTTCGCCCTTATTTTCTGGATCAACCAGCCGGACTACAAGGTACTCTACTCCAACCTGAGCCTTGAGGATGCCAACCGCGTCGTCAAGCTGCTGGACGCCGACAAGGTCCCCTACCAGCTGCAGCACGACGGCACCACCATTCTTGTTCCCGCAGACCGCGTCTATGACCAGCGCATCCGTGTGGCCGGTGAAGGCAGCCTTGTGGGACAGGGCATCGGCTTTGAAATCTTTGACGAAGTGAAGGTCGGCCAAACCGAATTCGTGCAGAAGATCAACTACCAGCGCGCCCTGCAGGGCGAACTTTCCCGCACCATTTCGGAATTCCCCGATGTAGAAAGCGCCCGCATCCACCTTGTGGTGCCCCACCGCAGCCTGTTCATTGAAGAAGAGCAGAAGCCTTCCGCATCCGTCGTGCTGACGCTGGCCGAAGGCAAGAAGATGGACCAGAAGGACGTAATGGCCATCGTCAATCTTGTGACCATGGCTGTTGAAGGCATGGACAAGAGCCGCATCTCCGTAAACGACACCAAGGGCAACATTCTCTACTACCCCAGCGACGAAGAAACCCTGCAGGGGCTCAGCTCCTCGCAGATGGACAACAAGCTGACCCTGCAGCGCGACATTGAACGCCGCATTCAGGAAATGCTCTACCCCGTCATCGGACCCGGCAAGGTTATTTCCAAGGTCAACGCCGACCTCGACTTCTCCCAGCGAACCATCCGCAAGGAACTGTTCGACCCCGAAAGCGCGGTTGTGCGTTCCGAGCAGCGCAGCGAAGAAAACACCCGCGGCCAGTCCAACCTTGAGGCCGGCACCCCCGACCCCAACTTCCGCGGTGACGGCGTTACCGGCGGCCTGAGCTCTCAGGAGTCCACCCGCGAAACCCGAACCACCAACTTTGAAATCAACAAGGAAGAACATAATATCGTCGCGCCCGTGGGCGAAATCAGCCGCCTTTCTGTTGCGGTTATCGTTGACGGCACGTATGAAAAGAACGCGGATACCGGAGAATATGTTTTCACCCCCCGCAGCGAGGAAGAGCTGAGCCGCATCCGCCAGCTCGTTGCCAATGCTGTGGGCTTCGACTCCGCACGCGGCGATACGATTGAGGTTTCCAGCATTTCCTTCGGCGGCCCCGATGTCGCGCTTGAGCCCAGCCTGACCGACGTGGTCATGGATTATGCCCTGCGCCTCGGCAAGCCCCTGCTGAACGCCCTGCTGATCTTCCTGTTCCTCATCATGATCGTTCGCCCGGTCATCATGGCCATGATCCGTCCCAAGGTGCATGCCGGTGACGTGGTCGAAGGTCTGGAAGGCCTGCCCGCAGGCGAGGAACGGCTGGCGCTCATTGAAAGCGGCGACGAGCTCGACGCCCTTGACGCCCTGAAGAAGATCGAAGACATCAAGGCACATGCTATGCAGCTTGCCGAACAGAACATGGAGCAGGCAGTGGGCATTCTGAAGATGTGGCTCAAGCAGCCTGAAGGAGCAAAGTAGTGGCAGAGAAGATGAGCGGCGCGTCCAAGACCGCCATCCTGTTACTGGCCATGGGCGACAAGTTCACGTCCGAAGCGTTCAAGCGCATGGACCGTACCGAAATCGCCCAGATATCCAAGGCCATGGTCGACCTGGATTCCATTCCCAAGGAATTGGTCGAGGACGTGCTGCGTGAATTCCACCACGCCCTCGTGACCGGACAGGAAATGATCTCCGGCGGCGCGGACACCGTAAAGCGTCTGCTCATGAAGAACCTGGACAGCGAAACCGCCAAGTACATCATGGATTCGCTGAACCTGGATACCGGCCCCGCTCCCTTCCGCGAACTGGAAAACGTGAGCCCGCGTATTCTTTCGCAGATTCTGCGCAACGAACATCCGCAGACGCTGGCCCTCATTCTGGGCCATCTGCACCCCGATCAGGCCGCGGAGCTGCTCACCAACCTGCCCGCAGGCGTGCGCCCGGAAATCCTCATGCGCCTTGCCAGACTGGAAGCCGTGCCCGAAGACATGCTCATGGAAGTGGACAAGGTGCTGCAGAGCCAGCTCATCGCCATGGGCGGCAAGGAAGGCAAGAAGGTGGGCGGTGTCAGCGCGGTTGCCGAAATCCTCAACGCCGTGGACCGTGCCACCGAAGAAGAGGTTCTCTCCGAAATCGAAGAAGAATCCGCACAGATGGCCGAAGATATCCGCAACCTCATGTTCGTGTTCGAAGATGTCACCGGTCTGGACGACCGCGCCATTCGCGAACTGCTGAAGGAAATCTCCAACGAGGACATGACCATGGCGCTGCGCGGCGCATCGGACGACCTGAAGGAACGCTTCTTCAAGAACATGTCCGAACGTGCGGCCACCATGATCCGCGAAGACCTGGAAATCATGGGACCCACGCGTCTCGCCGACGTGGAAGGCGCCCAGCAGAACGTGGTCAAGGTTGTACGCAGACTGGAAGTGGAAGGCCGCATAGTCATCGGCCGCGGAGGTGGAGATGTCTTCATCTAACACGCCCTCGGAATCCTCCAAGTGGGGCACCATCTTCATGGGACCGGCCCGCACCGATGAGCGCTCGCTGCATCAGGTGGAAGGCTCACGCACCATGCAGTGGGACGAGGCCACAGAGACCGCCTACATGGAACGCGTACGCGCCCGTGCGGCCCAGCGTGCTTCCGAGATTCTTGCGCAGGCCCAGCTGGAAGCCGAACAGCTCAAGCAGCAGGCCATGCAGGATGGCTACAATGCCGGTCTGCAGCAGGCCCAGCAGGAGCTGGAGGAATTCCAGCAGACCATGGGCGACTCCGTTTCCGGCGTGCTCGGAGCCATTCAGGGCCAGTGTTCAGGTATCTTCTACCGCTGGCGTCAAGATCTTGTCACCCTGCTCCGCGTTGCCGTGCACCGCGCCGTGGGAATAGAAATTGCCGAGAACCGTGCCGCCATTCTGGAAAGCCTGCTGGTCAAGGCCGTGGAAACGCTGGACAGCCAGCGCAAGCTCATCGTGCGCGTGAATCCCGAAGACGAAGCCGCCGTGCAGGACATTCTGGTAGCCACCCAGCAGCGTCATCCCGGTCTGGAGGCATGGTCCGTGAAGGGCGATCCCTCCATCAATCCCGGCGGGCTGGTGGTGGAAAGCCGCGACGGCATGGTGGATAACACCATAGAAAGCCGCTACGCGCTGGTGGACCAGATTCTCGAACAACTGGAACTGCCCGGAGACGGCATATGATCGACCCCCGTGGCGCGCTGTCCATGCTGCAGAGCCTGAGACCGGCGCAGGCCTACGGCAAGGTCAACAAGGTCGTAGGTCTGGTGGCGGAAGGATGCGGCATAAAAGCGCCGCTGGGTTCCGTGTGCCAGATCATCCCCAACGACGAAAGTGAGCCCGTGCCCGCCGAAGTGGTGGGCTTTCGCGACGGCAACCTGCTGTTCATGCCCTATGGCGATATGCGCGGCATAAGCCCCGGTTCTCTCATCCGCAACTCCAGTCTGCCCCCCGTATTTCCCGTGGGCGACGGCCTGCTCGGCAAGGCGTTTGACGCCTTCGGCGCAGAACTCAAGGCCGGAGCCTCACACCCCATCGCCACCGGCGGCTATAATCCGCTCTACGCCGACCCGCCCAACCCCCTGCTGCGTCCACGCATTGATGAACCGCTGGACGTGGGCGTGCGCGCCATCAACAGCCTGCTCACCCTCGGCAAGGGCCAGCGTGTGGGCATCATGGCCGGTTCCGGCGTGGGCAAATCCACCCTCATGGGCATGATGGCCCGCTACACCAAGGCGGACGTGAACGTCATCGGCCTTATCGGCGAACGCGGCCGCGAGGTTGTGGAATTCATGGAGAAGGACCTTGGGCCGGAAGGCATGGCCCGCTCCGTGCTGATCATCGCCACCTCCGACCAGTCGCCGCTGGTGCGCATGCGCGCCGCCTATGCCGCCACTGCCGTGGCCGAATATTTCCGCGATCAGGGCAAGGACGTGCTCCTGATGATGGACTCCATCACCCGTTTCGCCATGGCCGCACGCGAGATCGGCCTTGCCGTGGGCGAACCGCCCACCACCAAGGGCTACACCCCCACCGTTTTCGCCCAGTTGCCCAAGCTGCTGGAACGTGCAGGACGCAGCGAGAAGGGCACCATCACCGGTATCTACACGGTGCTCGTGGACGGCGATGACTTCAACGAGCCCATTGCGGACGCCACGCGCTCCATTCTGGACGGGCACATCGTGCTCACCCGCGAGCTTGCCGACCAGGGCCATTATCCCTCCATCGACGTGCTCAAGTCCGTTTCACGTCTGCGTAGCGACATCTGCTCGCCGGAAGTGGTGCTGGCGGGCCGTGTGCTGACCAAGCATCTCGCCACGTTCAAGCGCGTGGAAGACATGATCAACATCGGTGCCTACGCACAGGGCTCCAACCCCGACATCGACAAGGCCATCCACATGGTGCCGCAGATCAACAAGTTCCTGCAGCAGGCCGTTACCGAGCCCTGCCCCCTTGAGCTGAGTTTCGAGCAGATGCAACAGCTGGCGGCAATCTAATTATTTTCAAACATGGAACACAAAAAGGGAGCACCCTCACGGATGCTCCCTTTCTTCATTTCATGCGCTTACACGCCGCGCCAGCGCGCTCAAACGCTGCTACAATTCCTGCCGGTAGTTCAGCGACTGCCGCAGGGTCTCCTTGTCCACGAACTTGACCTCTGAGCCGAGCGGAATGCCCTGCGCGAGGCGGGTAACGCGGATGTGCGGGAAACGCGAGGCCACAAGCTGCTTCACGTAGGTGGCGGTGTTTTCCGCCTCCATGGTGGTGCCCAGCGCGAAGATGAGTTCGGTGATCTCGCCTTCCGCAAGCCGGTGCTGCAGCCTGTTCAATTCAAGATGTTCGGGCGTCACGTTATCCAGCGGGGCAATAAGCCCGCCAAGGATCATGTACTGGCCGCGGTAGAAACCGCCATCCTCCAGCGCGAGCAGCGAATCCCATTCCGAGACGAGACACAGGGTCTCGCGGCTGCGGGAACCGTCCGTACAGACGGCGCACGGGTCGGTATCGGTCAGCGAACCGCACCGCGAGCACAAATGCAGATTGTCGCGCAGGTCGTGAATGGCCTTACCGAGGCTGCGGGTGTTGTTCTCGGGCCATTTCAGCAGCGTCATGGCAAGACGCAGCGCCGATTTGGGGCCGAGACCGGGCAGCCGGGAAAGCTGCTCCACAAGCACCTTGAGCGGTTCGGGGAGTCGTTGCACGGACTTGCTTCCGGCTTAGAACAGACCGGGAACGCGCAGGCCGCCGGTAATGACGCTCATTTCCTTCTCAACCATGGCCTTGGTCTGGCGCACGGCTTCGTTCACGGCGGTCATCACGAGGTCCTGAAGCATGTCCACGTCGTTGGGGTCAACCACGGAGGGATCGATCTTGATGGAGGTGATTTCCTGCTTGCCGGTGCAGGTAACGGTAACCATGCCGCCGCCGCTGGTAACTTCGAGGGTACGGTTGCCCAGGTCATCCTGCAGGGCGGTCATCTTTCTCTGCATCATCTGCGCCTGACGCAGCATGTCATTCATTCCGCGCATATCCTTCTCCTTTGCCGCCTCATGCAGCGGCTTGCGGGGTTTGCGTATTGATCGCGGAGGCCGTGCCTCCGGCAAGCTTAGTAATCCGAATTGCGATATGATTCAAATGCAAAAACGGCTCTCCGAAACTCGAACAATACTAGCGAGTTCTCACGGCAGATACGAAGGCGGGCCACAGGGCGGGCACATGCGTCTACCGCAGTCACGCCATGCCGTATGGAAACAGAGGTTTATTTCTTGCTGAACCCCGGCAGCAGCAGGGGGCGGGGAGAGGAGCGGCGGTTCTTCACGCGCCGCCACGTTTCCGGCGTGCAGCCGAAACGGAAGGACCACAGGGCGCAATCTTCACGAGCGGCGCAGCCGCGCACCTCGGCGCGCAGGTTGGCGCAACAGGCCATGCAGAAGCGACGGATGGCGCGGTGCGATGGGCAGGGGGCGTCCGCGACCTCTTCACCGGAGCGGTGGGGGTGCAGTGCGCATTCCGTATCCTCGCAGGCCGCAACCTGCTTTGAAGAAGCGCCCTGACAGGCCATGCAGAAACGGCGGATCGCCTTTTGTGTGGAACCTTTCGTCATGATCGATGCTGTATCCGAACTGCGGACTTCTGTCACCTAGGCTGATAAAATCGTATGCCAATGCAGCCGCCTGCCTTTGTCGCTACACAGAAAGCACAAGGCAGGGCAGGGAGCTTTGCACCCCGTATTGCACGTCCTGCCTGTCATATGCGGGCTCTTTGGGCACTGGGGGCCGAAACGCAACAAACGTGGGGTAACGCGGAATACGGTGCTCATGTCACCGCATTGCGCGTTACCCCACGCTTTGTTTTTTGCTGTTCCGCGCAACCCGCAATCAGCGGGGCGACGCAGACGCTGCGCCGCAGGCTGTTAGCCGCAGCACTTCTTAAACTTCTTGCCGGACCCGCAGGGGCAGGGCTCGTTGCGGCCCACCTTGGGGGTCTCGCGGCGAACGGTCTCGTGGCCGCGCACCTTGCCGTCCACGTAGAACCAGTAGTCGCCTTCCTTGCGGAATTCAGCCAGTTCGTTCAGCTGCTGGGGCACACCCGCAAGGGTGTAGCGGGCAACGAATTCCACTTCGCCATCAACGTCGCCTTCGGCGCCGCCAGCAGTGGAGAGAATCTCCAGTCCCTGCCATTCGATCTTGGAGGACCACTGTTCGATATCGTCCACAGTGTCCTCGCCACGCACGGAGGGATGCATGGAGGAGTTCAGGTATTCGTAAATGCCGAGTACGTGCGCGGTGTAGCGCGAACGCATCAGGGCTTCCGCAGTGGGGGCGGGCTTTCCGTCATGGATGATGGGGCCGCAGCAGTTTTCCAGAGTAAGGCCGGAGCCGCAAGGGCAAGTGCTCATTCGTGCATCCTATTAGTGGTTTCCGCAGCCTCCGTGGCCATCGTGGCCATGATGCGCGGTGCAAATCGTGTTGGTGGTCTGCAGGGTGCCTGCAATCCACTGCGCGGCAACGGCACCGACAGAACCGCTGGCGCCGCGGATAACGGCAATGCCTGCTTCCTCAAGCTTGTTTACAGCCCCCTGTCCCATGTTGCCCGCAAGCAGCACCTTCACGCCCATATCCGCAAGGGTGGGCACGATGTTGGACTTGCAGCCGCAACCGGGAGGCGGCGTGAGAAGTTCTTCTTTCACGATTTTTCTGGTTTCGTCCAGCGTGAGAATGGTGAAGGCTTCGCAGTGTCCGAAATGTTCGTCGACAAGTCCCTGACGGGAAGGAATGGCAATTTTCATGATGGTTCTCCATGATATGTTGAGATGAACGTTCGAGATATAGTGCCTGCAGACAATAAGTCAATGGTCACTTACATAGTGGACGTCACTTTTACAAACGGCACCATAACCACCGTAATCGCAGGATGTTTTGATATATTTCCCAATGCGGTTGTCAGAGCCGGAAGACAAATGATAGGTTGTGGCAAACAGGATCATTCATCCATTGCCCCCCGCCCATCTCCCCCTTTGCGGCAGGGGCCGAACATCAGGTTCAGGAGAGAACATGACGCGCTTAACCACTGATGAACGTCGCGAATTTGTCCGCCTTCCCAAACCATTTTCCGTTCAAGCGTTTGAATTCAAGTTTCCCATGGCTTCCCAGCCGCGCGTTGAAACAACGTGCGTGGATATAAGCAGCGGCGGCCTGTGCCTTGAATCATCCCAACGATTCGATCAGGGTGCCAAGGTGCAGGTGCGTGTGAACATTCCCACCCTCAACAGGTATTCCGGCGGCTTCTACAAGCACCACGAAAACGACATAGACCAGTACCTGAACGCCATTGCCGAGGTGGCGTGGGTGGAACATTCCTACGGAAAATATCTTGTGGGCATCCGTTTCGTGGACATTGACTGGGACACCCAGCAAGCGCTGAAACGCCTTATCGACAAGGCCGTTCTGGAAAGCTAGCCTCCTGTGGCTGACGCCTTCCGGCGAGCGGAAATAGAGTTTAACGATTTTCATCACGCTCCGTTGGCGTTGACCGCAGGCACTGCCCGCACAGGCGGTTGCCCCTCAACCGCTACGGGGCTCGACTATTGCTTGTGGTTTCCGGCCCGTCCGGTGTAACAGGCGGCACAAGGGCGGAACAAGGCAGAACACCTGCACCGTCTGGTTTATTCCACGACAAGAACAGGTTATCATCATGGTTATCATCACCGTTCAGCCGGATCTGACCATTCCCGAAGAAGAATTCAGCTACACGGCCTCGCGCTCCTCAGGACCCGGCGGCCAGCATGTGAACACCACCAGTTCGCGCATTACCTTGCGGTTCGATGTGCAGAACTCGCCTTCGCTCAGCGACTGGCAACGGGCGAAAATTCTCGAAAAGCTCGCTGGTTACATAGACAAGGAAGGGGTTCTTGCGATTTCCTGTGAATCGCAACGCAGCCAGCATGCAAACCGCAAGGAAGTCCTGGACAGATTCATTCAGCTTGTCCAGAAGGCCTTGAAGAAGCTGCCTCCACGCAAGGCCACACGCCCCACGCTCGGCTCAAAGAACCGCAGAATCACCGCAAAGAAACAGCGGGGCAGCGTCAAACAGATGCGCGGCAAGGTCCGGGACGAGTAGGGCAGGGTTACAGCCCCAATACAAGCAAAACGCGGGGTAACGCATAACTTGGTGACCATGCCACCGAGCTTTGCGTTACCCCGCGTTTTTTACATCGTAAGCCAACCGTGAATGCCCCGGAAACAGGCGCTTCCGTCTGTATGGGGTTCTCCGGTCGGGCAACCGCCCCTTCCGCACTGCCCATACGCCTCGTGGATCTTCCCGAGAATCGATTACTCAGCCTTCACCCCTTCAGACTCCTGCTGTCCGGCAGGCTCCGGCAGCTCGGCGGGCTTTTGCAGTTCAGCAATGGCGCGGGCGGCAACGGCAATACCGTTCCGATTCCAGTGGGTGTCATCTGGCCACCAGAGCAGCTCCCGGCCACTGTTCCACAGGGCTTCTGCCTCGGTGCGCAGGGCATCCGTAAGATTGTAGCAGGGAATCTGCGCCTCGGCGCAGGCAGCCTTCAGAGCATTCCAGTCCGCATCGGGCAGGGTGGTTGCATCGTTGGTCATGAGCAGCGGGGCGTATACTCGGTACTTGGTGGGGATGAAGAATATGCCGTCCACACTGTCCTTCAGGGCTCTGATCAGCACAGGAAACACCGGACCGGCGGCGCACTCTGTGCGACGGCTTTCCTGCACATGGGGGGCGTAAAAGGCCATGCTGATATTCTCGAGCGGCAGAATGCTCACCTCTCTGGACATCTCGGCCGCCCTGAGTTTTTCCATCTGCAGGTTGCAGAACTTGCCCATGTCCGTAGTCTGCATAAACCGCGCATAGCGTTGCAGAACAGGGCGCAGCGAATCCTTGTAGCGGCCGAAATCATCCCCTTCGAACAGGAAGAGATACACGGCCCCCGTGTGTTCCTTCGCATACGCCTGCACACGGACAGCATAATCATACAGATCGCCGGGTGCCCCCAGAGAATAGGCGGAAATGCCGTGCTCCCTGCCGAGAACCACAGCAAGCGTATCGGCCTGCGTATTGCCGCTGCCTGCGATAAAGCCATCGCCCACCAGTATCACGTCATCAGCCGCAAGAGGCCGGTTGTTGCGGAAGCCGAGACTGTCCGTGCGGAACTCCACCTCGCGCGGAGTGCGGGGCACCATCGGGTCGGCGGTGATGCTGCCGAGATCGCCGGAAACCTGCGTCGTGGCAACATCCATGTCCGGCCTGAACTTCAGGGTATCCAGTTCCATGTCATACGCTGCAAGAATGCGTTCGGGCGCTTGCCCGTTCTTGCCGAGCAGCCCCAGCATGGTGATGCTGCCCCAGATAAGCAACGTCACCACAAAGAACGAGCCCACAATGCTGAATCCGGTGCGCTGCGAGACAAACAGAAAGATCATGAACGCCAGACCGAACAGATAGGCAAGAGCATGAGCGCTTGCCAGACCATACAGCGCAACGCCCTGCGTGAGCATCGCCGCTGCCGCCAAAGCCAGAAGAATGCGAATGAACATGGTGTTCCGTTCCTGAAGCTAGCGGCCGGAGACAGTGCACCTGCGCCCGTTGCAGACAGCACGTCGTACCGACCTTGTTAATAGCCATGCCGACCCGCAGAATGCTGACCGGAACTCAATGGATATACCGGGTTAGCATAGTATGCGGGCACCGAGGCGTCAAACAAACGGAGAATTAAAACTGGTTTTTTGCCGGAATATGAGCCGATTGCCATAACCGTGCGGTGGCAATGGATATCTAGATTTTTTCAAAAGAGTGTGGATTTTTTATCTGGATTCAGTTAAGAATACTTCCTAGTTAGTTTCAGAGTCATTGAAATGCTTAATTAATAATTTCACATAGTTAGGAATCGAACTCCCATGGCAGCACTGAAGGTACCAGCAGACGTAAAACCCGCGGAAATCAATGCCAACGCCGAGATCGTGCTCTCCAAGCGGTACTACCGCAAGGGCCCCGACGGCAAACCCACAGAGAATGCCACGCAGATGTTCTGGCGCGTGGCTTCCGCCATTGCCGGCGAAGAGAAGAAGTACAAGAAGAGCACGGTCAAGCCCGATGCTCTTTCGAGGGACTTTTACGACCTGATGACCAGCTGGAAGTTCCTGCCCAACTCGCCCACGCTGATGAACGCGGGTACTGATCTGGGCCAGCTTTCCGCCTGTTTCGTTCTGCCCGTGGGCGACTCCATCGAAGAGATTTTCGATGCCGTGAAATACGCGGCCATGATCCACAAGTCCGGCGGCGGCACGGGTTTCTCCTTCTCGCGCCTGCGTCCCAAGGATGCCCGCGTGGGCTCTACGGGCGGCGTGGCCTCCGGTCCCGTATCCTTCCTGCGCATCTTCAACACCGCCACCGAGCAGGTAAAGCAGGGCGGCACCCGCCGTGGCGCGAACATGGGCATTCTGCGCGTGGATCATCCCGACATTCTGGAATTCATCAAGGCCAAGGAAAGAGAAGGGGAGTTCAACAACTTCAACTTCTCCGTGGCGCTGACCGAAGACTTCATGAAGGCCGTAGAAAAGGGCGAGGAATATCCCCTTATCGCCCCGCACACCCAGAAGGAGCGCGGTCGCCTGAACGCGCGTGAAGTGTTTGAGCTGCTGGTGCGCAAGGCATGGGAAAGCGGCGACCCCGGCATCGTGTTCCTCGACCGCATCAACCGTGACAACCCCACGCCCAAGCTCGGCGAGATCGAATCCACCAACCCCTGCGGCGAGCAGCCCCTGCTGCCGTACGAAGCCTGCAACCTCGGCTCCATCAACCTTGCCACGGTGTTCAATGCCGAGAAGGATGCCGGTGTGGACTGGGACGAGCTCAAGCGCGTTATCCACCTTGCCGTGCGCTTCCTCGACAACGTCATCGACGCCTCCCGCTTCCCGCTGGAACGCATCACCGAGATGGTGCACACCAACCGCAAGATCGGCCTCGGCATCATGGGCTGGGCGGACCTGCTGTTCCAGCTGAAGATTCCCTACAACAGCCAGGAAGCCGTGCACCTTGCCGAACGCGTCATGGAGTTCATTCGCAACGAAGGCCGCGCAGCCTCCAAGCAGCTTGCCAAGGAACGCGGCGCCTTCCCCGCCTATCCGGACTCCATCTTCGCTGCCCGCGATCTCGGGCCGTTCCGCAACGCCACCGTAACCACCATTGCCCCCACGGGCACGCTCTCCATCATTGCAGGCTGTTCCTCCGGCATTGAGCCGCTGTTTGCGCTCTCCTTCGCGCGCAACGTCATGGACGGCCAGCGTCTGGTGGAAACCAACCCCTATTTCGAAACCGCACTGCGCGAAGAAGGCTGCTGGTCTTCCAAGCTCATGGAAAGCGTGGTGGCCAAGGGCTCCGTCCAGAAGATGGAAGACATTCTCCCGGAATCCCTGCGCAAGGTGTTCGTCACCGCCATGGATATTGAGCCTGTATACCACCTCAAGATGCAGGCCGCCTTCCAGCACTTCACCGACAACGCCGTTTCCAAGACCGTGAACTTGCCTCACGATGCCACTGTGGACGACATCCGCAACATCTACTGGATGGCCTACGAACAGGGCTGCAAGGGCGTTACCGTCTACCGCGACGGCTGCCTCACCTCGCAGGTGCTCTGCACGGGCGATTCGAGCAAGAAGGACGATGAACCCAAGGACAGCTCCGCCGCCGTTCCCTTCGTCTGCCCCAAACGCGAACGCCCCGACATCGTTTACGGCTTCACCCAGAAGGTGCAGACCGGTCTCGGTGTGCTGTACGTGACCATCAACGAAGTGGAAGGGAAACCCTTCGAACTGTTCACCACCATCGGCAAGTCCGGCCGTTCCATCACCGCCAAGGCGGAAGCCATCGGCCGCCTCGTCTCCCTGTGCTTCCGTGTGGGTGTGGAACCCGAAGATATCGTGAAGCAGCTCAAGGGCATCGGCGGCGAGCATCCGGTCTTCCAGAAGAAAGGCCTGCTGCTCTCCATTCCGGACGCCATCTCCTGGATTCTCGAAAACCGCTACATGAAGTCCAAACTGGCCGTGCACGGCGCAAACGGCCTCGCACGCCAGAGTTGCCCCGAATGCGGACAGGAACTCGTGTTCGAGGAAGGCTGCAACAAGTGCTATTCTTGCGGCTACACCAAGTGCGGCTAGCCCGAACAGCTTCACCCGTCTGACGCAAACAAGAAAGGAGCCTGTAAGTAGTTACAGGCTCCTTTTTCATGATCGGCTCAAAATAGGTGGCTTCAGTCTCACCCCACGGGTCCACGCTGTTCACCGGATCATCAACGCAGTAATCTCACAGGTCGCCATCGCCGCGCATATCGCGGGCAGGCCAATGCAGATAAGGGCGGCGGTGAAACGGCCCAGTTCGGGGGAGTAGTCACGGTAGCCGAAGCGGATAAGGCCCGTGTGGCGGTCCACAAGGCCGGAGGCAAAGCCAACAGGCAGGAATAGTTCGGGATTGGAGTCGCTCAGCATGGTGCCGAAGCTATCATATGCCATATCCTTTATCAACTTGCCGCCACAGGCATCCGCCAACACCACCAGCTTGAGCGAGCCGATCTGGTCGAAGCCGAGACGGTAGTTGGCGGCACCGCGCGGGTGCTCCATGGTAACAGCGACAGCGCTTTGGCCTTCTTCATAATGGAACAGACAACGGGTGCCGCGGGTGTGGTCAATCCATGCGCCGAGGCGCAGGGAATCCTTCCAGATGTAGGACTCCGCCAGCACGCCGTTCACGTGCTTCTCCACAGGGCCGAGCGCTGAACCATAGTAATAGGTAATCTGTGTGCCGTCGGGCAGGATCACGCTGTCCAGACGGGTGTCCGCGCCGTAGCTGAAGGTGGTGATCTCCGCACCCTGTCCCGTGCTACGGATGCGGCGACAGAGGGAGCCTTCAGGCGTGTATTCATAGATGGTGTCGCCCGCCTGCACCAGCCTGCCCGCAACGTCATAGACCAGTTCACGCTTGCCGCGGCACATGGTCGCATCCGCCACGCGCTGACCATGCTCATTGTAGACATATTGCTCCACAAGCTGACCGTTCAGCCATGCCTTGGTAAGGTGCCCCTGTGCATCATAAGCATAGCGGTATTCCAGCGATCCGCTGCCGACGCCTTCCACCTTGCGGACGATGCGGCCTTGGGTGTCGCGCTGCAACACAACATACAGCACGGACGAACCGGATTGGATGGCGGGTTGCACAGGAGCGGCATTGCATTGACCTTCCCACATGCCGGGCAGGGAAACGCTGGGAGTTCCCAAAGTTATTCAAAAAATCTATCAGCCTAAAATCCATACCCTGGATGCCCGGCCTTGTGCTTTCGACTTTGCTCAAGGCTGCCCCATGCCTGCCTTCACCCGCCGGAAACGGAGTATTTTTACAAACGCAGAAAAAAAGGGTAAGAAACAAACGGCCCTGAAAACCCGATCCCAACACGTTCATCTGGATCATATGCTCAAGGTACAGCACCTCTCGCACAACTTCGGTACGCACTGGGCGCTCAAGAACTGCTCCTTCCATCTGGAGAAGGGCGATTTTCTGTTCCTTTCCGGCCCTTCCGGCGCGGGCAAGACAACCCTGCTCAGGCTGCTGTATGCCTCACTGCCCGTACAGCGCGGCAGCGTAGAGGTTGCGGGCTTCGACCTGAAGAAGCTGCGCAGCAGTCAGGTGCCGTTGCTCCGGCGGCAGGTGAGCGTGGTCTTTCAGGACTTCAAGATTCTTCCGCACCGCACGGTCTACGACAACGTGGCCATTGCCCTTGAGGTACGCTGCCTGCCCCCCCAGCATATAGATCGCCGTGTGCGCGCCGTGGTGCGCGGGTTGGGCCTTGAAAACCGCATCGGCCTGTTGTGCGGCGAGCTTTCCGGCGGTGAGCAGCAGCGTGTGGCCGTGGCGCGTTCCATTGTGGTGAACCCGCAGATTCTGCTGGCGGACGAGCCCACGGGCAATCTGGATCCCGAGCTTTCCCGCCGCATGATGGATATTTTCAAGCAATTCCACACATATGGAACCACGCTTGTGCTGGCAACGCACAGTCCCGAACTGATTGCCCAGCACCCCAAGGCCAAGCTGCTGCGGCTGGACGACGGCAAGATCACCGAAGCCAACTGGCCCGGGGCCGTCATTGAAAACTGTACGGACGACGATGAAACCTGCGCTGTTGGCCGCTCCAACGGCCTGCGCCTTCGCTCATAGGAATCGCCATGTTCGGAGTCTTCTGCAAACTGTTCGCCCGAGGCATCCGGGATTTCGGCCTGCATCCGTGGGCACAGATGCTCACGCTGGCCGCCGTGACGCTGGTGACCTTTCTCTCCGGCTTCTTTCTGCTGTGCTTCGCCAACCTGAATGAAGAACTGAACATCACGCGCGGCGAGGTGGTCTATCAGGTATTCTGGAAGCCCGACACGAGCATGGAGCTGGTTCAATCCCGCTGGGATGAAATGCGCCATCTGCCGTGGCTGACCGAAATGAAGACCTTTACCCCTGCCGAGGCACTGGAGGCGCTGCTCAAGAACTCCGGTAACGATCGCGGCGGAAAAACGCTCTCTGCGCACGCAGGGTGGCTTAAAGACCGCAACCCGTTGCCGCCCACGGCCATGCTGCATTTCTCGCCGCACGAGGCCGATCTTGAGGCATGGAGCAAGGCCACACGCCAGTACCTTGAAAAGCTCCCCGGCGTGGAGACCGTGCGCGCCAATCCGCTCAAGGACGATCTCACCAAGGCATGGAAGACCTTCGCCAACTCCGTCATGTGGCCCATCATCGGCTTTCTGGCGCTGGTGCTGGCGCTCATGGTGGGCAACACCATCAAGCTTTCTCTCGTGCACCGCAGCGACGAGATCGAAATTCTGCAACTGGTGGGCGCGCGCAACTGGTTTATCCGCCTGCCCCTGCTCGTGACCGGCGCCCTGCAGGGAGCCATCGGCGGCATCTGCGCCGTGGGCCTGCTTTGGCTTGCATGGTACCACCTGAAAGATGTACTCAACTTTTCTCCGCTGTTCATGGAGCTGCATTTCCTGCCCCTTGAACAGAGTGTATTGTTGGTGGCTCTACCGGCCCTTATGGGCTTTGTCAGCAGCTGGATCGCTGTAAGAAACTAGGTGTCATAGCCGCAGCAATCAGTTTGAACTGTTCCTCCCACAGCACCCCGCCAAGCCGGAATAGTCTTTGAAGCACAGAAATTCCGACGCTATTCGAGGGTGCAGGCCTTCAGTCGTCAGCCGAATCTTTGAGGCTAATGAATGAAGAGAGCCGAGCGGGATCATCTCCCTGCCCGCCGGAGGCAACATTCATCCTGATCCGCCTGCAACACCGCAAGATTCGGGTACCGCAAGAGTACCGAAAGGACACCGCACATGCGTAGCAAGAAGATGACCCACGGGCTTGAAAAAGCGCCCCATCGTTCGTTGCTCTATGCCCTCGGGCTTACCCGCGAAGAGATTGCCCGCCCCCTCGTGGGCGTGGTGAACGCCGCCAACGAGATTGTTCCCGGCCACATCCACCTAGACACCATTGCGGAAGCGGTGAAGGCCGGTGTGCGCCATGCAGGCGGCACGCCCATTGAATTTCCGGCCATCGGCGTTTGCGACGGCCTTGCCATGAACCATGAGGGCATGCGTTTCTCGCTGCCCAGCCGCGAGATCATCGCCGATTCCATTGAGATCATGGCCACCGCGCATCCCTTTGACGCGCTGGTGTTCATTCCCAACTGCGACAAGTCCGTGCCCGGCATGCTCATGGCCATGCTGCGCATGAACGTGCCTTCCGTCATGGTCAGCGGCGGTCCCATGCTTGCGGGCGAAAAGTCCGGCGTGCGTTCCGACCTTATCACCGTGTTCGAAGGTGTGGGCCGCGTGAAGCAGGGCAAGATGACCGAGGCCGAACTGGAAGACCTTTCCGAATGCGCCTGCCCCGGCTGCGGCTCCTGCGCGGGCATGTTCACGGCCAACTCCATGAACTGCCTTTCCGAGACCATAGGCCTTGCGCTGCCCGGCAACGGCACCACGCCTGCCACCACGGCTGCGCGCATCCGCCTTGCCAAGAAAGCGGGCATGAAGGTCATGGAACTGCTGGAACGCAACATCAAGCCGCGCGACATCGTCACCGAAAAGGCCGTAGCCAACGCCATGGCCGTGGATATGGCGCTGGGCTGCTCCACCAATACAGTGCTTCACCTGCCCGCCGTGTTCCGCGAAGCTGGGCTTGATATCAACCTCGACATGTTCAACGAGGTTTCCAAGCGCACTCCCAACCTGTGCAAGCTCTCTCCCGCAGGCGAACAGCATATTCAGGACCTGCACCGCGCCGGCGGCATTCCCGCCGTGATGACGGAACTGCGCAAGAAGGACCGCATCAACCTCGACGTCATGACCGTTACCGGCAAGACGCTGGGTGAGAACCTTGAAGATCTGAAGGCCGAGAACCTCGACCCCACCGTCATCAAGCCCATCGACGCCCCCTATTCGCAGGAAGGCGGCATCGCCATTCTGCGCGGCAGCCTTGCCCCCGACGGTGCCGTGGTAAAGCAGTCCGCCGTGGCTCCCGAAATGATGGTTCGCACCGCCACCGCGCGCGTGTTCGAGTCTGAAGAAGCCGCCTTCGAGGCCATCATGGGCCAGAAGATTAACAAGGGCGACGCCATCATCATCCGCTACGAAGGCCCCAAGGGCGGCCCCGGCATGCGTGAGATGCTCTCGCCCACGGCCGCCATCGCGGGTATCGGCCTTGGCGCGGACGTGGCCCTCATCACGGACGGCCGTTTCTCCGGCGGCACCCGTGGCGCGGCCATCGGCCACGTTTCCCCGGAAGCTGCGGACGGCGGGCCCATCGCCTTCGTACAGGAAGGCGACCAAATCGAGATCAACATCCCTGAGCGCAAGCTGAACCTCCTTGTGGACGAAGCCACCCTTGCCGAGCGCAAGAAGGACTGGAAGCCCGTGCAGAAGGAGATCACTTCGCCCCTGCTGCGCCGCTACAGCCGCATGATCAGCAGCGCCGCCAACGGTGCTGTGTACAAGTAGGCTATCCTGCTGATAAAGAATGAAAAACCCCCGTCGGATATTCCGACGGGGGTTTTGTTTTTCAATGGCTATAAATCGATAAAGCCGTGTACTGTTCGTATTACGCAAACACATACATAGCGCAAACTAACAAGCAACATGCCTTACGCCGTGACGTAATAAACTCCGGAGAGCACGCCAAGTGCCAATCAATACGGCCTAGCGCCCGACCATCTTCCGCGTGGTTTCGGCCACTTCCTGCAGCCATGCGGCACGCTCTTCGGGGGTGCTGTCTGCGATGATACTGAACATACGGCGGTGGCTCTTCTCAATACCGCAGAAGCCGAACACGCACTGAATCCAGATGTTCTCCAGCGGATCGCCGAAGTATTCCTTCTCGCGGGTATCTTCGGTGTTGGAGGTGTTGAAGACCACACCGGTCTTGCCTGCCAGCTTGCCGATGGGCAGACCGCCACCGCTGTCATCCGGCGGAAAATCGTAGGCGTAGGGCGGACGGATGACCCTGTCCACGTAGCCCTTGAGAATAGCGGGCGGCTGGCCCCACCAGTTGGGATGCACAAAGAACAGCACGTCGGACTCCATGAGCTCCATGGCATACTGCCGCACCAGCGCATCCTGCGTGGGCTTTTTACCCAACTCCTCCACGGTGAGCACGGGATCAAAGCGTTCGGCATAAAGATCGTGCGCAAAGAAGGGGGTATTCAGGGATGCAAGGGTCTCACAGATGGTGTTGTAAATCGCGTGATTGAAGCTCTTCGCATATGGATGCGCGAGAATGACGCTCACTTTCATGAAATGTCCCTCCAGATGTCATGCTGATGGGGAGGAGGTATCCGAGTTACCGTTTTGGTCGGCAGCCTGCTTGGCCAGATGCTCCTCCCTGTGATGGAATCTGGCATAGCGTGTATCTTCCGCGAGAATGTGGTCTATGAGCCAACTCTTCAGAAAGGCGAGCACCTCGTTGGCCTCTATCTCCTGATGATGGAACAGACGCCGTTGATACTCACGCACATCCCTCTTCAGCTTGGCGTGGAACACCCTGTGTTCCTTCAGTCTGGGATACCCCATGCCATGCAGAAACGCCTCTTCATCGTTGAAGTGAACCACGGTGTATTCCGAAAGCTCGTGAAAAAGCTTCTGCAATTCGCTATGCGACTTGCCGTGCCGGATGGCTATGAGCAGTTGGTTGCACAGACGGATCAGCATCTTGTGCTGACTGTCGATCATCTCAATTCCCAGACTCAGTTCATCTGACCAGACAATATTCGGCATGAAACCGCTCCTCTGTTACATACAGGAAGATTCCACATCCCTTATGGCTTAGTGAACCATGTCATCATTCTTTTTCAGATGGTCATCGCGATGATGATAACGCCCTATGGCCCTGTCCTCACCCAGGATATGCTCGATAAGCCATTTGCGCATGAACGCAAGCACCTCATCGGGATTGATTTCCTCCTGATGGAAGAGGCGGTTCTGATAGGCCCGCACCTCACGCTTCAAGATGACATGGCTCTCCCTGTGCTCCTTGAGCTTGGGATACTTGAGTTCCTCCATGAACTTTTCTTCCGCACTGAAGTGATACACCGTGTACTCGGAAAGTTCATGAAAAAGAGCCTGCAGCTCGCTATGCGACTTGCCGCGCCGGATGGCTATGAGGAGATGATTGCACAGACGGATCAACATCTTGTGCTGCCTGTCGATCATGTCAATTCCCAGACTCAGTTCATCAGACCACACGATGTTCGGCATAGTGTTCTCCCGCAAACGCTATGAACAGTTCTCCCACTCAGATTCGATATGCTTCTCCGGACATACGGTCTTACCCGGCATGGACATGATACCTGTTTGCCCATCAGAGATGGGAATGTCGTCAGGGCTGCCTATGCCTCGTATATCCTGTTGATGAAGTTATACATTTCTACAGGATTCTCGTCCTTGCCGTTAATCGTCAAGTGTTCGATAAGCGCCACATTATTCCCGCGTGGCGTAGTGGTCTGTTCCACCAGCACAGCCAGTGAATAGGGGTCTGACAGTTCCTTCTGTTCCAGCAGCATGAGCCAGCCGTTGTCGGTCAACTGCCACTGCATGGTGAAACGCTGGTTCCCCTCGTAATGGCTCATGAGCATGGCCTTCAGGTCATTGATGTTGAAGCGGCCGCGAGTTCTGCCCGCCACTCCCAGAAATTCACCTTCCGGCGACTGGATCACCAGTGGCATGGTCAGCAGGGTGCGAGGAGGTTCCTGCACCATGGACGAAATCTCTTCCTGCGCAGGTTCTTCCGCATCAAAGATGAATCCGGCGTCGGCCTCCGCTTCTGCCGCAGTTGCGTCCACAGCTCTTTCCGCTGCCCCGGCTGTCGCTTCACCAGCCTCCAGATCCTGCTGATCAGGTTCCTCACCTGCTTCTCCGGAGCCCGTCGGCGCGGCGGCGGTTTCCATGGTGTATTCGCTCACATCTCCATAGGCATTGCGAATACGGATAACCTTGCCCTGATGGACACCCTGTTCTGAGGCCTGCACGGGTGCGGCAGCCATCTGCTCAAGGCGTTCAAGCAGGCCGGTAGCGCGCTCCAGCCATGCTTCCATCTCAGAGCCCATGCCCCCGGCAACGCTGCCTGCACCGGCACCCTGCGGGTCCAGCTTCTGCAGACGGGCATCCATGCTCTCCAGCCTGCGGGCTATGGCGTCCTGCTTCATGGTCAGGTTCACCATGCTCTTGGCAAGATTGCTCAGGGCCTGCGTGTAGTCTTCCGGCAGCTCCACCTCTACGGGGCCTGCGGGCATTACCGGTTCGGCTGCCCTGATCTCCTCATCCTGCATTTCTTCCGGCAGGGGAGGGATCCATGAATATTCCTTTTCAAGCCTCGTGCGGACCTCCGGCACAGACATGCCCCTGCTGAAAAGCTCGCGGATGCGCAGGCAGACCTTGCCCGCTTCTCTGGTGAAGCGGATGGGCTTGCCGTCGTTGGCAACGGGAATGCAGTCGGGGAATTTGCGGCGGTAGCTCTTGATGGTCGTTTCGGAAACGCCGAGCATGCGGCCAAGGTCTCTGTGGGTAAGCGTGTTGTCGCTCATCGTAACCCTCATAACGGCTTGATTGTGCTAGATCGTAACCCATCGATAAGTCTTTGCGCATCCCCAGTCAAGCAAGTAAATGTTACCCCCGTGAACGACAGTGAACAAAAATGAAGCACCACACAACCAAACAGAATTGGTTACGCACCCATTACAAGACTTGAAGCATCCTGCAAGGCACGTTACACTCTCATCACTTGCCCGTAATCCACCCTTACGCATACATCCGAGGATACACATATGCCCTGCAAGCTATTCTCCGTGCGGCCCGCAACTGCCGGTCGTGGTCTCATGCCCGTTGTCCTGAGCTGCCTGTTCGCATTCTGCCTGCTGATTACAGCATCCCCAGTATCTGTGGCATCTGCGGCATCTGCGGCACAAATCTCCCTGGCCGTGGTGACCAAGCCCGGTTCCGCGCAGTACATCGCCGCCGAGAAATTCGCGCAGCTTGTGGAAGAACGCTCCAGCGGTGCAACCACCGTGAAGATATTCCATTCCGGCTCGCTGGGAACAGAAACCGAAATGCTCCAGCAGATCCAGCTCGGCGCCGTGCAGATGGGTATCATCACCCTCGGGCCCTTCGACACCTTCGTGCCGGAAGTGAAGGTGGTGGCCTTCCCCTTCCTGTTCAAGGACCACGACACCGTGGACCGCGTTCTTGACGGTCCCGTAGGGCAGGATATCCTCAAAAAGCTGGAGTCTGCCGGCTTCAAGGGGCTTGCCTTTTCCGAAAACGGCTTCCGCCACCTGACCAACTCGCGCCAGCCCGTGCATACCGCCAAGGAGGCAGAAGGGCTGAAAATCCGCGTCATGGAATCCACCTTCCACAAGGAACTCTGGCGCGCACTCGGGGCAAATCCCACCCCCATGGGCTGGCCCATCTATTCCGAACTGCAGCAGCACACCATAGACGCGCAGGAAAACCCGCTCTGGGTGCTCTCCGTGTACAAACTCCATGAGGTGCAGAAGTATCTGTCCCTGACCGGTCACGTCTATTCGGCGCACATAGATATCGCCAACCTCGCCTGGTTCAACGCGCTGCCCAAGGATCAGCAGATTCTCATCGCCACCGCCATGCATGATGCCGCCTTGTATCAGCGTGCCTTCAACCGCTCGCAGGAAGCAGCCTATCTCGAAGAAATGCGCGCCAACGGCATGGTCGTGGATGAACAGCCTGATCTGGCCAGTTTCCGAGAGCGTGTGAGCAGCCTGAAGGATATGGAAATGTACGCAGCCCCCGCCACCCGTGCGCTGCTGGACAGGATTCTGGAAGCCGCCAAGTAGGACTGGAAATTTTGTAGTTTTTTTCGAGAGATGATTTGGGTGTCGTATTTAGCAGGGGGACAGCCTCCGGCGGGCAGGGGATAATCCCCTGCACCCTTGCAAGCGAGCCCTTTCGTGCCGGTACAGACAGTTACGGCTTATTGGGGGGTATGTCGCAGGCATAGGGAACACCCTTACCTGATGGTCGCTGCGCATCCCCTCTCTTTTATGAACGGCGTAGTTGTCCCATTTTCACACATCCCTGTCAGCCAACTAGACCAGTTCACGAAACATCCTATTGGAACATGGCGGCAGGCTTCATCAAGCCACTGCCAATAACGCACAAGAGCTGTTCATAACAGCAATAACACACCAAAATACTAGATAAAATTTTACAAACACTACGAACATGTCCAGTGTTTCCACATATTGCACACGTGCCCTGGCGCTGCTGAATCACCTGAGCGCCTATGCGGATACTGTTTGCCGCGTCATCCTGTTCGCATCCTGCGTCGGCATGGCGGGCGTTATCGGCGCGCAGGTGTTCTTCCGCTACGTGCTCAACGCATCACTCTTCTGGTCAGAGGAACTCGGCAGGGTTCTGCTCGTGCAACTCACCTTTTTCGGTGCGGCTGTGGCCTACAGAGCCGGAGCGCATATCGGGGTGGATACGGTGGTCTGCCGCCTTTCGCCTGTTGGTAGGAACATGGCTGCGCGGTGCACGCATCTGGCAAGCCTGTTCCTTTTCGTGGTCATGGCCATCTATGGATTTCAGTTTGCGGAGTTCCTGTCCGTGCAGATGACCACCACCCTCGGCGTTTCCAAGCGTGTTCCCTTTATGGCCGTACCGTTCAGCGGCTGCATCATGGCCTTGCACTGCCTGTGCTTTCTCTTCGGTCCCGTGAGCAAGGCTCCCTGCTACGGAAACAAGGACGAGAATACGTGTGAGGAGGGCAGGGCATGACCGTGGTGCTGTTCGGCCTTCTGGTGCTGCTTTTCGCGCTGAATACGCCCATTGCCGTGGCTGTGGGGGTAAGTGCCGTGGCAGCCTTCATGCTGCAGGGCGACATGAACCTGATGCTGGTCACCCAGCGCATGTACGCAGGGGCGGATTCCTTTCCGCTCATGGCCGTGCCCCTGTTCATGATCGCAGGCAACCTCATGGGGGCAGGCGGCATATCCCGCCGCATTGTGCGTCTTGCCGACGCGCTGGTGGGGCATCTTCCGGGCGGGCTTGCTGCGGTTTCCGTACTTTCCGCCATGTTCTTCGCGGGCATTTCCGGCTCTGCTGCGGCTGATACCGCGGCCGTAGGAGCCATTCTCATTCCTGCCATGGTGAAACGCGGCCATTCTCCGGCCTTCGCCGGAGCAGTGCAGGCCGCGGCCGGCTCCATCGGGGTGGTGATTCCGCCGTCCATTCCCATGATCATTTTCGGCGTGCTCACGGGCGCGTCAATCGGAAAGCTCTTTGCAGCAGGCATCGTGCCCGGGCTGCTGGCGGGCCTTTCGCTCATCACCGTGTGCTTGGTGCACGCCAAACGACACGACTGGCAGCCGGAACACGCATTCTCCCTGAAGGAAGTGTTCAGCGCATTCAGGCAGGCCCTGTGGGCGCTGGGCGCACCGGTAATCATCCTCGGCGGCATCATGGGCGGCATATTCACGGCAACGGAATCCGCCGCCGTGGCCGTGTTCTACGCACTGTTCGCAGGGCTGTTCATTTACCGGGAAATCAGCTTCAGGCAATTGCCTGCACTGTTCCTGCAGGCGGGAATCACCTCCAGCATCATTCTGTTCATTATCAGCGCGGCATCTGTCTTCTCGTGGTACATGGCCATTCAGGACATTCCCGCAGGCATCGCCGCATGGCTCACGAGCATCACCACCCATCCCGTGCTGCTGCTCCTGTTGATAAACTGCCTGTTGCTGCTGGCCGGCACCATTCTGGAAACCACGGCCGCCCTCATCCTGTTCGTACCCGTGCTGCTGCCCCTGCTGCCCGCACTGGGGCTGGACGTGGTGCATCTCGGCATCATCGTGATCATGAACCTTGCCATCGGCATGCTCACGCCGCCCATGGGCGTCTGCCTCATCGTCTCCTGCTCCATCGCCTCCACAAGACTGGAAGCGATAACACGAGCCATCCTTCCCTTCCTGCTGGCGCTGATCATCAATCTGGCTCTGGTCTGCCTTGTGCCGGATATTGCCCTGACGCTTCCACACATGCTTTTCAACTAACAGAATCAATACACTAGATTCATTGACGAAACACCATCGTCACCCATCGATAAGCCACCAAACAAAAAGGCCTGTCCATTTTGGACAGGCCTTTCGTTATTCTATTTCTATTTCAGCTAGTTGACGGTCTTAGGAACATCAAGTGTTCCTACTGTGGTCTTTGGCTGCAGCTTGGGACGCATTTCCTGCACCAGCGCCTTGAATTCATCCATCTGCTTCTTGCTCACGGGTTCGGAGCGCGGGCTGATGACCTTGCGCGGATTGATGTAGGTGCCGTTCTTCTGGATGCGGAAGTCCAGATGAGGGCCGGTAGCGTAGCCTGTGGCGCCCACGTAGCCGATTACATCGCCCTGACGAACGCGCTTGCCGGTCTTGAGCCCTCTGGCGTAGCCGGAAAGATGCAGGTAGCCGCTTTCATAGCCATTGCTGTGGCGAAGCTTGATGTACTTGCCGGCCGCATTGTCGCGGGCGATCTTGATGACCGTGGCGTCACCGATGGCATGCACTGGCGTACCCGTGGGGGCAGCGTAGTCGACGCCATGGTGGGGACGATAGGTCTTGAGTACCGGATGCAGGCGGCTGTTGGAGAAATTGGAGGAAATACGCTGGAAGGAGAGGGGAGCCTTGAGGAAGGCGCGGCGCAGGTTGCCGCCCTCGGCGTTATAGAACTGGTACACGCCGTATTCGTCCTTCATGCGGAAGCCTTCGTGCAACTCTCCCTGATTGGTGAAGGAGGCGGCAAGAACGCGCTTGTAGCCTTTGAACTCACCGTCACGGTAACGCTTTTCCACAACTGCGGAAAAGGAATCACCGGTGCGCAGATCGCGGATAAAGTCGATTTCCCAGCCGAAGATGTCTGCCATGACGATGGCCAAAGAGGCGTTTTCGCCCGCTTCCTCAACAGCTTCGAACAGGCTGGAATTGATGGTGCCTGCAATGGACACCGTCTTGTAATCATAGGGAATGTCATGCAATTCCGCAGTGAAGGAAGGAGCAGACTCAGCGCTCTCCTGCTTCTTCTGCGGGGTAACGGTGAGATACTTGTCGGCATCTATTTCGTACTCAAGACGGGAGACTGCCCCGTCTTCAGTGTACACGCGGTATGGCTGGCCCGCACGAAGCTGTCGGAGCGGGAAAACGGGTTTGCATATCTGGGCCAGCTCATGGATTTCAGCGGGATTGAACCATTGGGCAAGAATGGAGGAGGCAGTGTCTCCGTTCCCAACTATGCCGGGGTGCACGGCTTTCACAGGACCCTGAGGCACTACCTGAGCAGGTTGCTCAACCGGCTTCTCCTGTTCCGCGGTGGCGACCTGTTGTGAGGGGGAATCCGAGCCCGTATTGAAAATGCCTGTAAACACCGCCAGAGAGGCGGCAAGGATGAAACACCCGGCTATGGCCAGGTATTTTTTACGCTTGGAATCAGTGGAGGTAAAACGGTATCTGTTTGTCATGCCGTGATAATTTACACACCGTGTACGAGGCTGAGGTACATGAGCGAAAGTGCGGTAATGGAAACCAGTGCCGTAGTAGCCCACATGTAGATGCGCAATTCTCTTAAAGTCCGGCGCATTGCGGGGTGCATGAGTGCGTGTTCGGTTACGCTTGAGGTGGGATGTATCATGCAATCCTCCCTGAGCAAACTGTTTCTTATTTGGCCTAGTGTGACGGTATTCCACAGTCTAATGAATGTCTAGACTTTTCCACAATTAATAAAACCCTCGAAAAAAGCCTAATTCTTTATGCCTGTTGCGTGATTTGCCATTCTGCTTGGCTTGAGTATGGTTTTCTGCTATGCATGTCGGGTTGTTGTGTGCCGATCGGGGTGGCTTTTTCCACACCCCGCAGACTGGAATTCCCACGGCTGTTCATTACTCCCTGTTTCCTCGTAACCCCCGATTGCGGCAAAGAAATTCACGTGCTCAAGAAAGCCCTCCGAGACCATCTTTCCCACACCTTTTCCGATCAGGCCCTGCGCCAGTGGTACGATCCGCTGACGCTGGTGATGAGTGCCACGGAAAAGCGGCTTTCCGTGTATTTTCCGCATCCCTTTTTCGCGCACTGGTTTCAGCAGAATGCGCAAGGCGCCTTTGAAAACGCCCTGCGCGAATATCTGGACGAAGGGTACAAGCTCGACTATTCCACGCGCGCCTCTGCCAAAGCAGGCGGCAGAATGCCTGTTTCTCCCGCTTCTGCGCGGATCAAGAATCTGGATATTCCTTTCGGACAGCAGTTCACCTTCGAAACCTATCTGCACAACCGCAAAAACGAATTTCCCATTGCCAGCGCCCGCGAAGTGGTGAAGCAGGGGGCCCCGAAATACAATCCCTTTGTCCTGTGCGGCCCCAGCGGTTCCGGCAAAACGCACCTTCTGCGCGCCATGGCCAACGAGATTGCCCGCCACACGGACCCTGAATCCATCTTCCTTGGTACGGTGGAAGATCTGGCCGCCCTGTATGCCGTGGAATATGAAGGCGATCTCTACGGCGCACGCAGGCACCTTTCCCGCTTCGCCTATTTCCTGCTGGACGATGTGCAGCGCTTCAAGGATTTCCCCCTGCTGCAGGAAGAGATGGTCATCATTTTCAACATGTTCCATGATGCCGGAAAGCAGATGATCTTTACGTCTACCGGGATAGTCTCGGGGTATGATTTTCTGGATGCCAAGCTCAGATCGCGGCTGGAGTGGGGCCTTATCGCCCAGATAAAGCCGCAGGATCTGGATATCCGCGTGCGCTTCGTGCAGCAGCGGCTCAAGCATGACAGGCTGCGCATTTCCAAAGAACAGACCTTCATGCTCTGCCAGCGCTTTCCTGATTTCCGGAACCTGCAGGGCATTCTGACCAAGCTTGCGGCTTACCGCGATCTCATGAGCAGGGAAGTGACGGACAAGGATTTCGAGCAGATTCTTGCCCACACGGATGACAAGCAGGGCAGCTCCATAACGCCAGATACGGTCATAGCCGTCATTTCCGAGCATTTCGGGCTGCACGACAAGGACATCACCGGCACCAAGCGGCACCAGAAGATAGTGCAGGCCCGCCAGCTGGCCATGTTCATATGCCGTCAGCTGCTGGGCAGTTCCTATCCTTCCCTCGGGCGCATCTTCGGCGGAAAGGACCATTCCACGGCCATGTACGCTGTTAAAAAAGTTAAAGAATTACAGGATAGTAACAGAGATACGAAAATTTTGGTAACCGAGTTGAAGAAAAAGTGTCTAACCAGAGACAGTTAAGAAAAAGCGCACAGGTTACGCAATGACGGTGCATAAAATGTTACCGACATTGTTACCGATAAAATTCATGAAAATCAGATAGATAGTTCTAGTAGAAACAAAGGCACACCCCCTACTACTATTACAAGGAGATCATAATGCATTTAAGAGTATTCAAAGAAGACGTGATTGACGGTCTCCAGAAAGCCGCGAATATCATTCCTGCCAAAACCGGCGCTGCCTATTTGCGGTCCATCTGGCTCAAAGCGGAAGCAGGCGCTCTGCATGTGCTCTCCACTGATTCCAATATCGAGTTCCGTGGCCGGTATACCGGTGAAGTCATGGAAGAGGGCCTTGCCGGTGTGCAGGGTCGTGCCTTTGTTGATCTGCTCAAGAAGCTTCCCGCAGGCGAAATCACCCTTCGTCTGGACAAGGATGCAGGCAGCCTGCAGATTGAGCAGGGCAGAAGAAAGTACAAACTGCCTGTAAACGATGCCACCTGGTTCCAGAACTTCTCCGACTTCCCTGAAGACGGTTCCGTTTACTGGTCCGGCGACTTCGTGCAGGAACTCATCGACAAGCTGGCCTACTGCATCTCCGATGAAGACACCATGGAGGCTATTGCCTGCATGAGCATGAAGCCCATGGCCAACGGCACCATCGAAGCCTGCGGCCTGAACGGCCATCAGTTCTCCATGCAGCGCTTCATGAACGATGAACTGCATGCCATGCTGCCGCAGGACGGCGTTCTGGTGCAGAAGAAGTACCTCGGCGAACTCAAGAAGTGGCTGGGTGGCGACGAGATCGAGCTGAACATCGACAACAAGCGTCTGTTCTTCCGTCGTGGAGACAAGCGCGAGACCTTCAGCCTGCCTCTTTCCTACTATCAGTATCCTGATTACAACAATTTCCTTTCCAAGCTGCATGCCCCCGAAGTGGGCACCCTTGAAGTGGACAGAAAGGAGATCATCGAGGCGCTCGACCGTCTGCTCATTTTCAACACGGAAAACAACCGTTGCACCTACTTCACCTTTACCGGGGCTGAAGTGGATCTTTCTTCACAGGGTCAGGAAGTGGGTACGGCCAACGAAGCCATCGAAGCCCAGTATCAGGGCGACATCAAGCGTATCGCCTTTCCCACCCGCAACCTGATCGAAATTCTCAATCACTACCAGTCCGAGACCCTGAAGTTCCTGCTCACGGGTTCTGAAGGCCCCTGCGGCCTGCAGGGCAATGATGACCCCGAATACACGGTCATCATCATGCCCATGAAGATAGTGGAAGAGACGTACTACAGCGAGGAAGAAGTTTAATGACCAGCGCTGGAAGCAAACAGCAGTATACTGCTAACAGCATTACCGTTCTTGAGGGGCTTTCGGCTGTCCGCAAGCGCCCCGCCAT
The DNA here is from genome assembly GCF_026230175.1 of Desulfovibrio mangrovi. Lineage (NCBI taxonomy): Bacteria > Pseudomonadati > Thermodesulfobacteriota > Desulfovibrionia > Desulfovibrionales > Desulfovibrionaceae > Desulfovibrio > Desulfovibrio mangrovi. The sequence continues at coordinate 2,941,118 of NZ_CP104208.1, read as the reverse complement.
GTATATCGGCAGTACGGACGTGCGCGGCCTGCACCACCTTGTGTACGAAGTGGTGGACAACTCCATCGACGAAGCCATGGCCGGCTTCTGCGACAAGATCACCGTCAAGGTGCATCTGGATAACAGCGTCACCGTGCGCGATAACGGCCGTGGCATTCCCGTGGACATCCATCCCAAGGAAGGACGTCCCGCGGTGGAAGTGGTCATGACCGTGCTGCATGCAGGCGGCAAGTTCGACAGCGACACCTACAAAGTTTCCGGCGGTCTGCACGGCGTGGGTGTTTCGTGTGTTAACGCGCTGTCCGAATACCTTGAGGTGACCATTGACCGCGACGGCTACCGCCATCATCAGCGGTATGAACGCGGCGTGCCCGTGAAGGGTGTGGAACGCATCGGCGAAAGCGACCGGCGCGGCACCACTGTGCGCTTCCGTCCCGACGAGGAGATCTTCGAGACCAACCAGTTCGTCTACGACGTGCTCAAGAAGCGCTTCGAAGAACTGGCCTATCTCAACTCCGGCCTGACCATCGAGTTTCTTGATGAGCGCACCGGCGATACCGACACCTTCTTCGCGGAAGGCGGCATCCGTCAGTTCGTCAAGGACCTGAACTCCGGCGAAGGCGGCATCCATTCCATCATCTACGGTTCCGGCAACGGTACCGGCGATCAGGAAAACATCTTTGTCGAATACGCCATTCAGTACAACGCAGGGTACAAGGAAAACTTCCTCACCTTTGCGAACAACATCCGCACCAAGGAAGGCGGCACGCACCTGCAGGGCTTCAAGACCGCGCTGACCCGTGCCATAAACACCTATATTCAGGGATCGGATCTTCCCAAGAAGCTCAAGATCAAGCTTTCCGGCGATGATGTTCGTGAAGGCCTGACCGGCGTCATCAGCGTGAAGATTCCCCAGCCCCAGTTCGAAGGGCAGACCAAGACCAAGCTCGGTAACAGCGAAGTGGCCGGTCTGGTGGCCGGTCTGTGTTACGACCATCTCATGACCTTCTTCGGCGAGAACCCCAAGGACGCCAAGATGGTCATTGAAAAGGCCGTGGACGCCGCCCGCGCACGCGATGCCGCCCGCAAGGCAAAGGATCTTGTGCGACGCAAGGGTGCCCTTGGCGACAACTCCCTGCCCGGCAAGCTGGCCGACTGCCAGTCCAAGGATCCTGCCGAATCCGAACTGTTCATCGTGGAAGGTGACTCCGCTGGTGGTTCTGCCAAGCAGGGCAGAAACCCCGGCACACAGGCCATTCTTCCGCTGCGAGGCAAGATTCTGAACGTGGAGAAGACCCGCTTCGACAAGATGCTGGCCAACAAGGAAGTGAAGGCCCTCATCACTGCCATGGGCGCAGGCATCGGCGAAGAGGATACGGATTACGACAAGCTGCGCTACCACAAGATCGTCATCATGACGGACGCCGACGTGGACGGCGCGCACATCCGCACGCTGCTCCTGACCTTCTTCTTCCGTCAGTATCCCGAACTGATCACGAAGGGCTTTCTGTACATCGCGCAACCGCCGTTGTACCGCGCCCATTCCTCCAAGTTCGAGAAGTTCATCAAGGACGATGCCGAGCTCAACGCCTTCCTGCTGAACCGCATTGCGGACGACGTGGTGCTGCACGGCGGCAACGGCGTTACCTCCACCGGCATGCAGCTCAAGGAACTGCTCAAGGTTATTGAAACCATTCAGGGCAAGATCGCCGAGGTGGAGAACATCAACATCAGCCAGGAACTGTTCCTTACCTTCCTGGATTACCCTGTGCGTCTCTTCCCTGAGAACTTCGTGCATGAGAGCGAGAACGGCTTCGGCGAGTTCCTGCAGGAGCGCGGTTACACCGTGCGTCATGACATCGAGGAAGACGAGATCGAGCGTCGCGTCTGGCTGGTCTTTGAGGACCAAAACGGGCACCGCACCCGCATAGGTACCGAGTTCTTCAACTCCAAGCTCTACAAGCAGCCCTACATAGCCCTTGATGACATCCGCAAGATGTTCGGCGGGCTCACCTTCAGGGCTGTGCGCAAGGAAGTTGAAACGGAACTGCCCGACATCTTCTCCGTTCTGGACTATGTGCTGCAGGAAGCCCGCAAGGGCATCAGCATTCAGCGATACAAAGGTCTTGGTGAAATGAACCCCGAACAGCTCTGGGTGACCACCATGAATCCTGAGAATCGCATCCTGCTTCAGGTGACCGTGGAAGACGCCGAGGATGCCAGCGACATCTTCGAGCAGCTGATGGGCGACAGGGTAGAGCCCCGTCGTGAGTTCATCGAACGCAACGCCCTGAGCGTGCATGATCTGGATATTTAAAACGAGGCCTGAACGTGTCGAATCAAGTAACCATAGAACAAGAGCTTAAGAAGTCATATCTTGAGTATTCTCTGAGTGTTATCATAGGCCGAGCCATTCCTGACGTGCGTGACGGGCTCAAGCCTGTTCACCGCCGCATCATGTTCGCGCAGCACGAGCTGGGCAACGGTTGGAACCGTGCCCACAAGAAGTCCGCGCGCGTGGTCGGTGACGTTATCGGTAAATACCATCCTCACGGCGACTCAGCGGTGTATGACGCCCTCGTGCGTATGGCTCAGCCCTTCTCCATGCGCGACATGCTCGTGGACGGTCAGGGTAACTTCGGTTCCATCGACGGCGACGCCGCGGCAGCCATGCGTTACACGGAAGTGCGCATGTCCCGCCTTGCCGGCGAATTCCTTTCCGACATCGACAAGGAAACCGTCGACTTCAAGCCCAACTACGATAACACGCTGCTGGAACCTTCCGTTCTTCCCACCAAGGTTCCCAACCTGCTGCTGAACGGTTCTTCCGGTATTGCGGTAGGTATGGCCACCAACATTCCGCCGCACAACCTCGGCGAATTGGTGGATGCACTGCTTGTGCTGCTGGATAACCGCGACTGCAGCATTGAAGAACTGATGCAGTATGTGAAGGGTCCGGACTTCCCCACCGGCGGCTTCTGCTATGCCGGACAGGGACTGCGCGATGCCTACACCACCGGTCGCGGCACCGTGAAAATCCGCGGCAAGGTGGAGATTGAAGAGCGCAAGAAGGGCTTCCAGTCCATCGTCATTCGCGAGATTCCCTACGCCCTGAACAAGTCCAGCCTGGTTGAAAAGATTGCGGCGCTGGTAAACGACCGCAAGATCGACGGCATCACGGACCTGCGTGACGAATCCGACCGTAAGGGCATCCGCGTGGTCATGGACCTGAAGCGCGGCACCATACCTGAAATCGTCATCAACGCGCTGTACAAGTTCACACCGCTGGAATCCTCCTTCGGCATCAACATGCTCGCAGTTGTGGGCAACCGCCCGCAGACGCTGACCCTGAAGAGCGCGCTTGCCTACTTCCTTGACCATCGTCGCGAAGTGATCATCCGCCGCACCCGCTACGACCTGCGCAAGGCCGAAGCCCGTGCCCATATTCTGGAAGGTCTGCGTATCGCGCTGGATAACATCGACGAAGTGGTGCGCATCATCCGCGCCTCCAAGACGCCTCTGGACGCACGTACCGGTCTCATGGACCGCTTCGGGCTGACCGAGATTCAGGCGCAGGCCATTCTGGACATGCGTCTGCAGCGTCTGACCAACCTTGAGCACGAAAAGCTTATCGAAGAATACACCGAACTGCTCAAGCAGATTGAGTGGTTCAAGTCCATTCTTGAAAATCGTGAAGTTCTTCAGGGTGTTGTGCGTGATGAGCTTACCCAGCTCAGAGAGACCTTCTCTTCTCCCCGCCGCACCATCATCGAAGCCGAACTCGACGGCATCGACATTGAAGACCTCATCCCCGACGAAGACGTGGTCATCACCCTGTCCCGTCGTGGCTACATCAAGCGCACCTCGCTGGAATCCTACCGCGCCCAGAAGCGTGGCGGCAAGGGCGTGGCCGGCGTGCAGACAGGTGACGGCGACTTTGTTCAGGACTTCCTGACTACGACCAACCATCAGTACCTGCTGCTCTTCACCAACAAGGGCCGCATGTTCCAGCTGAAGGTTCACCAGATTCCGGAAGGCAGCCGCACCGCCAAGGGCGTGCATATTGCCAACCTGCTGCCGCTTGAGGAGAACGAGTTCGTCACCACCGCACTTTCCGTGCGTGACTTCGACGAGACCAAGTACTTCCTCTTTGCCACCAAGCGCGGCATGGTGAAGCGTTCCAGCGCCGACCTCTACAGCAAGTGCCGTCGTACCGGCATCATCGCCGTGGGCCTGCGTGAGGACGACGAACTCATCATGGTACGCGAGGTCAATGACCGTTGCGACGTGGTGCTCACCACGCAGGACGGCATTGCCATCCGCTTCAGCTGCAACGACGTACGTGCCATGGGCCGCAGCGCTACCGGCGTAAAGGGCATTGCCCTGCGCGGCAAGGACGAGGTTGTGGCCTGCGTGACGCTTGCGCAGGATACCACTTCCGAGATAATGACCGTTTCCGACCACGGCTACGGTAAGCGCACGCGTCTTGAGCTCTACAGAGTTCAGACCCGCGGCGGCAAGGGCATCATCAACTTCAAGGTGACGCCCAAGACCGGTCCCGTGCTTGGTGCGATACCCGTTGAGCTTGAAGACGAGCTTATCCTGCTCACGTCTGACAACAAGATCATCCGCATGAATATCAACGAGGTTCGCAGCGTTGGCCGTGCTACGCAGGGCGTGCGCCTCGTCTCGTTGAATGAGGGCGGTCTTGTGGTCGGATTCGACCGTGTGCAGGAACGGGAAGACAGTTCCGAAGATCAGGAATAAATGAAACGAACGCTGCTTGCAGTATTGCTGGTTACCATCCTCGCCTCCGGTTGCACTTCGCAGCCGGAGGCCGAGGATGATCTTGTTTCTGCCCGTAAAGCGTATGTTGAACGGCAGTACCTTGAGGCCGAGCGCCTGTATGAACGCTATCTCAAGATTCACCAGCAGAGCCCCGAGCGCTGGGAAGTGTGGAACAAGCTGTACGAGCTTGCGTACAATGTTCGCAACAACAGTCAGGACGCCATTGAACTTCTGGAAGCCATGTTTCTGGAATTCGGCGATCAGGCCGGACGGGCAAAGGATATTCTTTACCGTCTCGGCAACCTGAGCATGGATACCCGCAACATGGAGAAGGCCATAGAAGTATGGCAGCGGCTTCTGAATCTTCCTGAAAGCACCTCTGTGGATCAGGCCCGTGCCTACCGCAACATCGGCGAAGCCTATCTCTACACCGGTGATTACGATCTTGCCATCGACGCCTTGCGCGCCTGCGTGGAACTGAAGGTCGATGATCTGGAGCACGCCCGCTGCCTCTATGATCTCGCCCAGACCCAGTTCTATCTTGAGAACTACGACGCAGCCGAGAAAACGCTGGAGCAGGTGATCCAGACGCCGAATCTGGATATGGAGCTGCACGCCCTCGTTTCTCTGCTGCTTTCGGACGTTTATGATCAGCTGGGCAAAACTCGCCAGTCTATCAGCCTTCTCGAAGACATTCTGGGGACCTATCCCAACCCCATGGCCATAGAGAAACGTCTGGAGTATCTGCGGCAGCGTCTGAAATAGGCAGATTTTGAATCTGTAGCGTCAGTCGCTGCGGGATCATCGGTTATCCTGCCATACCGTGCGGGCTTCCCTTCACCAGCATTCCGCAGGCTTAGTCTGCATATTTCCCCCTCTCACAGTGTGCCTGACGCACTGTAATTCGTATGCAGATTCATCCCCCTCAATATAGGTAGGACTTTTCCTCTTTTCATCCATGCAATTAGTGCTTATGTTCCTGCACGTCAGGCGGGATTATTGCATTTCCGCCCTTTCCTGAAATTTAAATCTTCATGTAGCCTTCCAGGCTATATGTCCGGTAATATTAATGATTAGAAAAGTTTTGAAATACCCTGATGAGCGCCTTGCCATTGAGTGCGAGGACATCACCGAGATCACCGACGAGATTCGTCAGCTTGCCGCAGACATGGCGGAAACCATGTACAGGGAAGAGGGCATCGGTCTTGCCGCGCCTCAGGTGGGCGAATCCTGCCGTCTTATCGTGGTGGACGTGAGCGGCCCCGAAGAGCGCAAGGAATTGATGACCCTCATCAATCCCTGCCTTGATAACATGGAAGGCGAAGTGGATTCCGAAGAGGGTTGCCTTTCCGTGGTCAACTATCGTTCCAAGATCACCCGTGCCGAAAAGGTACGCCTGAACGCCAAGGATCTTAACGGCAACGATATCTGCATGGACGCGGATGGTCTTCTGGCCATCTGCCTGCAGCACGAGATCGACCACTTGAACGGCGTCCTGTTCATTGACAGAATCAGCCGGCTGAAGCGAACCATGTACGATAACAAAGTCAAAAAATGGTTGAAGAAGTAGCATGATGCGCGCTGTTTACATGGGGACTCCCGAATTTGCCGCAACCATTCTGCGGCAGGTGGCAGAGTGGGGTGGTTGTGAAATTGTGGGTGTATACACCCAGCCTGACCGACCCTGCGGACGCGGGCAGGTCTGCAAGATTTCCGAGGTGAAGGAACTGGCGTTTGAGCTTGACCTTCCCGTGTACCAGCCCCTGAATTTCAAAAACGAAGAAGATGTTCAGGTTCTGCGCGATCTGCGTCCTGACGTGCTTCTCGTTGCCGCATACGGGCTGATCCTTCCCCAGAAGGTTCTGGATATCCCCACCTACGGCGCCATCAACGTGCATGCCTCGCTGCTTCCCAAATATCGCGGAGCCGCTCCCATTCAGCGCGCCATCATGAACGGCGACCCTGTTACCGGCGTGACCATCATGCAGATGGAAAAGGGCCTTGATACCGGCCCAATTCTGCTCCAGAAGGCCATGGCCATAGGCATTGCCGACACGGCAGGCACCATGCACGATCAGCTCGCAGCCATGGGCGGCAAGCTGCTTGTGGAAGCACTGGAATTGCTCCCCAAAGGCGGTCTGCATCCCAAGACGCAGGATAACGCACTCTCCACCCACGCCGCCAAGCTGGAGAAGTCCGAAGGCATTGTGGACTGGAATCAGCCTGCCAAGGTTGTGCATGCCCGCATTCGCGGCGTATCGCCATGGCCCGGCGCCTATTTCGCCATGCACAGGGCAGGGCAGAAGGATCTGCGTATATCTATCGACCCCGGCGTCATCGGTCCCGCCATGGAACCGGCCGCCGATGGATCGCTGCCCGCACCCGGTACCGTGCTCGGGCTCAAGGACGGCAAGCTGGTGATTGCCACCAGGGATCGTGAATACCACATCGCCATGCTGCGTCCGGCGAACAAGAAGCCCATGACCGCAGCCGCCTTCCATTGCGGCTATCTGGGTAATTGCGCCGATGCCGCCTGTTCGGGCGAAGGCCTGTGACAGGTGTGACTTTTTTCCGGGATTCATCAGGCCTGCACAGCAGGCCTTTTTTTATATCCTGTGCATGCTTCAATGGATTCATCATGGTTCTGCGTAGTTAGATACTGACTTGTCATACCTTGCACTTACGGCTGGATAAGGTATGCTAATCCAACTTTGCACGACGAATAACCTTTTATCCCAGATAGAAACTGAATGACCCTCCACAAGAATTCATCCGCAGCAACACCGCAATCATCCGAGCACAGGGCTGAGGATTACTACGGTTCCAGAAAGCGCCTGTTCATCGGCCTTATCACGGGTACGAGCATTCTGCTGTGCACAATTTTGCTGCTTTTCTGGATCGTGCCCTATATCGGATTGGCCAACATCCACCCCCTGCTGCCGTACCTCAGCGGTGCCTTTCTCTTCGGGCTTATTGCGGTTATCGCCTGGGCTTCGCTCGGTCTTGTTCTGCATATTCTCAAGGGTCGCCCCGTTCTTGGCACCCAGCGTATGCGTGGCCTGACCATTAAGCTCTTTCTGCCTCTCATGGTGCTTCTCGCCCGTTTTCTCGGCATTTCCAAGGAACGTGTCCGTCATTCCTTCATCAAGGTTAACAACGAACTGGTGCGTTCAGAGAACGATACGTTCGAACCGAAGCAGATCCTTATTCTTACTCCGCATTGTCTGCAGTCCAGCCAGTGTGCCATACGTCTTTCCTACGATGTTGATCACTGCAAGCGCTGCGGCAAATGCCCGGTGAGCATGTTGTTGCGGTTGCGCGATCATTACGGCGTGCAGTTCGCCATTGCCACCGGCGGCACCATTGCGCGCCGTATTGTGGTGCAGAAGCGCCCCAGAATGATCATTGCGGTTGCCTGCGAACGCGATCTTACCTCCGGCATTCAGGACACCTATCCTTTGCCCGTCTATGGTGTTTTGAACGAGCGGCCGCACGGACCGTGTCTGGACACTGTTGTGACGGAGGAGACCTTGGAGAAGGCGCTTCGCATGTTCCTGAAAAATCCGCCTGCCCCCCTTGCCCTAAATGTGATTCTTGATGATCGCTCCGGATCAAAACTATCAGGACAGGCAGAAGGGATTTCGGCACCCAGCGGTGACAATTCCTCTTCCCGTCTCTCGTCCGAGGGAGAAGAGTAGGGGACATGCTCTTGCATCGGTAAACAGGGCCTTCGGGCCCTTTTTTCATGCCCTTCACATTTGGCTTCTGAGCCCGTTTTCCTGAATTTTCGACTCATGATCCATGGTATGTTTTACGGTGTCTTCTGGGGGCTTTTCCGGCTCTTTTTCAGGCATGTGCCCGCAGTCTTCTCTGAAGTTTGCCGGATCAGGGCACTGCTTCATTTTGATTGATGAATCCCATCAGTTTTTCTCCGCACGTGAGGCTGGCGAATCCTGCATGATGGTGCTACATATGCGCCTGCCTGTTTCAAGCAGATACCTTTGATGGATGCTTCGGGCACTTTCCGTCAGCTACTGATTAATCTTCATATAAGGAAGTAACCATGCATATTCTTGTTACCGGTGCAGCCGGTTTTATCGGCTTCAACCTTTCCCGCAGATTTCTGTCTGAAGGACATACCGTTGTAGGTCTGGATATCCTGAACGACTACTACAGTGTTGAACTGAAGAAGACCCGTCTGGGCATTCTGCTCGAAGACAAGAATTTCCGTCATGCCTACATCGATCTTGCTGACCGTGAAGCCATGGCAAAGCTCTTTGCCGAAGAAAAGTTCACCCACGTTGTGAACCTTGCCGCGCAGGCAGGCGTTCGCTACTCCATTGAAAATCCGCACTCCTATGTGGATGCGAACCTTGTGGGCTTCTGCAACGTGCTGGAAGGCTGCCGTCACAACAAGGTTGAACACCTTGTCTACGCCTCCTCCAGCTCCGTGTATGGTCTGAACACCACCATGCCCTTCAGCGTGCATGACAACGTGGACCACCCCATCAGCCTGTACGCCGCCAGCAAGAAAGCTAACGAGCTCATGGCGCACACCTACAGCCATCTGTACCGCCTGCCCACCACCGGTCTTCGTTTCTTCACCGTTTACGGCCCCTGGGGCCGTCCCGACATGGCGCTCTTCCTTTTCACCAAGGCCATTCTTGAAGGCAAGCCGATCAACGTGTTCAACCATGGCAAGATGCGCCGCGACTTCACCTACATTGACGACATCGTTGAAGGTGTGGTGCGCGTAACCAAGCGCACTCCTGTGCCCAACCCCGACTGGTCCGGTGCCAATCCCGATCCTTGCACCAGCCCAGCTCCCTACCGCATCTACAACATCGGAAACAACAACGTGGTAGAGCTCGGCCACTTCATCGAAGTGCTTGAAGACAAGCTGGGCATGAAGGCTCAGAAGAACATGCTGCCCATGCAGCCCGGCGACGTTGCTGCCACTTTTGCCAATGTGGATGATCTGATCGCGGACACCGGCTTCAAACCCAGCACCACCGTGGAAGAGGGGATCAGCAATTTCGTTGACTGGTACCGCGATTACTACAAGGTGTAATACGCCTTTTGATGCTGATTCAGAGCCCGCCTTGTGCGGGCTTTTTTTATGTCTGCATGTTACCTGATCAATACCTGCCTATGTTGGTCTTGTTTCCAGCATGGCGAGTGGCTTGCGTCCGCTACTCCGTAAATGGAGTAATGATTGGGTCTGAAACCAGTCTTTGCCCCTTGCATCGCTTTTACCTGTGCTCGATTTGACATCCCTTCAACCAATGCTTTTGAACTATACTTCGTATTACGCTTTAACTTCACTTTAACGTGTAGATTGTTTCACGTGAAACATTCAGTTTCGAGATCTGAAAAAATCGCAAATTTTCTGAAAAAAGTTTTGAGACCATATTTCGGCGCAAACCCATACGTAGCGCAGGTTGAGAAGAAATTAAGTAACCGCTGTAAACTGAGAGGCGTGTTGACACAAAAGGCTGCTTTTTCTAGCTAGTGAAAGTACACGTGTGCGTTTGGATGATTCTTGATGTTTCACATGAAACATGACCACACAACCAACTTAGAATGAGGTCAACGTGGCTAGGATTATCGCTGTAGCCAACCAGAAGGGCGGAGTAGGGAAGACCACCACCTCCATCAACCTTGCTGCATCTCTGGCTGTTATGGAAAAGAGGGTTCTGGTCGTGGACTGCGATCCGCAGGCGAACTGTTCCAGCGGTCTTGGGCTTGATCATGAAAACATGCCCAACAACCTGTATACCACGTTCTTCCAGCCTGAAGAGGCGTTGGAAGCGGTGTATGAGACCAAGACACCTTTTCTTTCCATTTTGCCATCCACCACGGATCTGGTCGCCATTGAACTGGAACTGGTGGATAAGATGGGGCGTGAGTACTATCTGCAGGATGTGTTGAATGCGCTGGAATCGCGGTTCGATTATATTCTGCTGGATTGCCCGCCATCGCTGGGACTCATTACCTTGAACGCGCTGTGCGCCGCACGCGAGCTGCTGGTGCCGCTGCAGTGTGAATTTTTTGCGCTGGAAGGCATTGTAAAGCTGCTGCAGACCTTTGAGCAGGTTAAGAAGCGCCTCAACCCCGGCCTGAATCTGCTGGGTGTGGTGCTTACCATGTACGATGTGCGCAACAGGCTTTCGCGCCAGGTGAAGAACGAAGTGCGCAAGTGCTTCCCCGATCACCTCTTCGAGACCGTGGTGCCGCGCAATGTACGACTGTCTGAAGCGCCCAGCTTCGGACGTTCCATCATTCATTATGATGTGAAATCAAAAGGCGCGGAGTCCTATCTCGCACTGGCCAAAGAGGTTGTGCTGAGAAGGCCCCCGCGCCCGTAATACGCGCTGTAGTGGTTTTGAGATTACTTCACGATGGTTCCGCAACTGCCCACGGTGTTGCCGGAATCAGTAGCTGAAGCCTCAAAGCAGATGTGATCCTTGAAGTGTTTTTTGCGCACGGTTGCCTGGCACTTCTTACAGTGGAACACACACAGCCCGCTCAGGCTGGCGTTCTTGAGGTGGAAGGGCTTTGCAGGATCATGCTCCCAATCATCGGTCTTGCTACCGCAGAGCTTGCACTCTACCTCGGCGTTGAACGGATACTTGAAGTCCCAGTAGTCCTTGAACTGCTGCCAGTCATCGAGCGGTTCCGGCTTCTGATTGGCAAGGGCAGGGTACATGGTATCCAGAGCCTGCTCGAGAATGGGAGCCACCTTGCGGCTCACCACGTCCCAAATTTCGGGGCTGAGCAGAATGCCGTACATGGAGCCGTCCTTGGTATAGAGCGGGACGACGTGAGAATCTTTTTCAGACATGAATGCCTCCGTTTGCGCTTCGGCTGATTTGCGTTGAGGTGTAGACTTAGGGCGAAATGACGGATTGTCAAGGAGTTATACATGGCAGGAGCACCAAGAGGTCTCGGCAGAGGGCTGGACGCCCTGTTCAAGGCGAATGAAGAACCGGCGGCTGCAGCCGGTGCCACCACTCCGAATACCCTTCCCCTGCGCATGCTGAAGCCGAACCCCAACCAGCCGCGCAAGGCCTTTACCGAGGAAGCGCTGGAGGAGCTGGCTTCATCCATCAAGGCGCAAGGCGTGTTACAGCCCCTGTTGGTTCGTCCGTTGAAGGACGGCGACACATCCTTCTACGAGATTGTGGCCGGTGAACGCCGCTGGCGTGCCAGCCGCATGGTGGGGCTGCGCGAGGTGCCGGTTATCATCAAGGAGATGACGGACCTTGAGACCCTTGCCGTAGGGCTTATTGAAAACCTGCAGCGTGAAGACCTCAACCCCATGGAAGAGGCGCTTGGCATGCAGGAACTCAAGGAAAAGTTCGGTCTTTCTCAGGAAGATCTTTCCCAGAAGCTGGGCAAGAGCCGTTCTTCCATTGCCAACACGCTGCGTCTGCTTCAACTCTCCGAGTCGGCGAGGGGCATGCTGCAGAACGGTACCATCAGTGCAGGGCATGCCCGCACGCTGCTTGCCGTGGGTGAAGACGTCCGCGCAGAAATGCTTGATCGTATCATCAAGGATATGCTGACCGTGCGTGAGGCGGAAGCCATGGCGCAGTACTGGAAGGCACATGGTGAACTGCCGCCTGCATCCGGCGCAGAAAAGGGTAAGGAAGCCAAGGGAGCCAGACCTGCCGTGAGCCTTTCCGAGCGTATGGTGGATATTCATACGCAGCTTTCTTCCGTGTTCAGCGGCAAGGTTGCCGTGAGCGGAACGGAAGAGAAGGGCAAGGTGACCCTGTCCTTCTCCAGTCAGGATGAACTTAACGAATTGCTTGCCAGACTCGGCGTTACGGTAAACGGATAGCTTAGATGACCGAATCCAGAATGACTACTCAGGCGCTTGCCGCCATGGTTCCTTCGCTTGCGGGCAAGAAGGTGCTGCTGATCGGCGATGTGATGGTGGATGAATACCTCACCGGTGAAGCGGAGCGCATCTCTCCTGAAGCGCCGGTTCCCGTGGTACGTGTTTTCAACGACAGGCATGTGCTGGGTGGTGCGGGCAACGTGGCCCGCAATCTGTGCAGCCTTGGCGGGGTGCCGCATCTTGTTTGCATCACGGGCACGGGCAGCGGGTCAGACCTGCTGGATTCCCTGCTGACCACTGACGGCATTGATCACACCTTCATCCGCATCGCAGGCAGGCAGACCACCCGCAAGACCCGTATCATTGCCAGTCGGCAGCAGATGCTGCGCATAGACAGGGAAGACACTTCGCCCATCAACGGAGCCGTGCTTGAAGAAGTTCTCGGCGTGGTTGCTGCGTGCATTAATGATTACGAAGTCTGCATCGTTTCCGATTACGGCAAGGGACTGGTTACGCAAAACTTCATGGAACGCCTGGTGGCGTTGCGGGACGCTTCTGCAAGCAAGCCCCTGATTCTGGTTGATCCCAAGACGCCGAACTTCAAGTGGTACAAGAACGTGTTCATGCTTACGCCTAACGCCAAGGAAACCAGCGAAGGCGCAAACATGCCCGTGGGGACGCAGGAAGAGATTGTGGCGGCAGGGCAGGCCATATTTGACCTGCTTGGTTGCGACAGGCTGTTAACCACGCTGGGACCGCGCGGCATGGCCCTTTTTGAAGGGCGCGATGCGGTCTGGCATATTCCCACTATGGCGCAGGAGGTCTTTGACGTGACCGGCGCGGGCGATACCGTCATTGCCACGGCGGCGCTTGCGCTTGCCGCAAGACTGCCGCTTCTTGAATCCTGTATGCTGGCCAACTATGCCGCGGGCGTGGTGGTAGGGCATGTGGGGGCTGCCACCGTCTCGCCGGAAGGGCTTGTGGAGGCCATCAAGCGTTCAGGCATACCGGACGTGCAGCGCTGGGTGTAGCCTGAGCTTCCCGGGGGGGAAGTACACAAGAGGGGGGCAAATGGAGTTTCTGGATATGGCGAGTAGACAGGAAAGCCGTTTGCGTAAACTGATTCAGGCGAATCAGATGCTTGCGCAGACGGAGTCCTTGCCGGAACTGCTGCCCAGACTGCTGGAACTGGCACAGGACGTGACGGAGGCTGTGGCCTCGTCCATTCTGCTGTACGACAGCGCGGAGCACGTGCTGCGCTTTGCGCTTGCCCGCAATGATACCCCGGGAATTGCACAGCAGATACTGGAAGGGGATTTCACGCTCCGCATGGGTGAGGGCATAGCAGGTACCGTGGCTGTGACCCGGACCTCAGTCATGTGCAGCGGCGATGACGTCCGCATCAATCGCGTGGCGGATGCGGCAACGGGCTTTAAGACCCGATCGCTGATCTGCGTCCCCATTCTCTACAAGGATGAACTGCTCGGCGTCGCACAGGTGCTGAATTCTCACAGCGGTGAGGATTTCACCACGGAAGATCTCGAGATTCTGGAAAGCTTTGCCCATCTTGCCGGCGTTGCACTTGTGCGCTCCAAATTGCTTGAAGCTCTGCTTGAACAGGAGCGCATGACCGTGCAGTTGCAGGCTGCAGCCCGCATTCAGCAGGCCTTTCTTCCTAAGCTGCCGACCATGCCGAATGGCAGTCACATCTGGGCCACAAGCAAGCCCGCCATTCATGTGGGCGGCGACATGTATGACTGCATCTCCCTGTCCGACGGTCGACTGGTGACCTACATCGCGGACGTGGCGGGCAAGGGGCTTGGTGCGGCGCTGGTGGGCACTGCGGTGTGGTCTCGCATCCGCAGCCATGTACAGATCGAATCTTCTCCATCCAATATATTGAAAATATTAAATGAAATGCTGCTTAACGACATGGAGAACAGCCTGTTTGTTACGGTATGCATTGCGGTGTATGATTCACGCAACCACACGGTAACCCTTGCCAACGCAGGACATCTGCAGCCCATAGTGGCTTCGGGCGGGGAGGTACGCGAATTATCTGTTTCCACAGGCTTGCCGCTTGGCATAGAACCTGATGTGCCGTATATTGACACCTTGGTGGAATTGCAGCCGGGCCAGGCTATTCTGCTGTTATCCGACGGCATAACCGAAGCGTATGATGCCGCCCATGTCATGTACGGCGATGAGCGGGTCATGGAGCTGCTGCATGCCAAGAGTGAACCGCCTTACGGCGAGGCGCTCATGGCGGCGGTGGATCTCTGGCAGGAAGGCGTTCCAAGCAACGACGACAAGACTGTTCTGGAAGTGTGGCGCGATCCGTCCTGATGCTGGCCGGAGCACACAGCCCGGGCAGTGGCAGAGCGTCGCACATGAGCGGGGAGGATACTTAATGGCGGCAAAGGATCTCTGGACAGCCACAAAGGACGAGGGCTTCATCTCTCTGAGCGGAGAGATTGATTATTCCGTGACGCCGGACGTTCGGGCATTCCTTCTGAACGCAGTGAAGGAGACCAGCGGCGTTCTCAAGCTGGACCTCGGCAATGTCAGCTACCTTGATTCGTCTGGTCTTGCCGTGCTCATCGAGGCGCGACGGGTACTCATGATGGACGGTCGCGGACTTGAAGTCACAGACGCCTCTCCGCAGGTGCGCAAGCTGTTCAGCCTGACGCAGGTCGGCATTCTCTTCGGCATGTAGGCACTGAAAAGGCGCAGCCATGTGGAAGGAGTTGGCCATACTCGCAGGCCTGATCAATGATCTGGTCAAATGCCTTGGCGGCATTTTCAAGCGCAGGCGCGCCTTCTATTCGTGGCAGAACTGGAACCATCTCACAGCGGTGGGTACAGGGTCCATCGGCATTGTGACTACCATTGCCGCCTGTACGGGCATGATCCTTGCGCTGCAGGCCGCCGGTCAGCTCGAAAAGATCGGTGCGCTCAGCTACGTGGCAAACATGGTGTCCGTCACCATCATCAAGGAGCTTGGCCCGCTCCTTACCGCCATCATCCTCACAGGCCGTTCCGGCGCGGCTTTCTGCGCGGAACTGGCTACCATGAAAATCTCGGAGGAAATCGACGCCCTGCAGGTCATCGGCATCGATCCCATCCGTTTTCTCGTCTGGCCCAAGCTGATAGCCATGTCGCTGATGCTGCCCATTCTGACACTTATTGCGGACATGGTAGGTATTGTGGCGGGTGGGCTGTTCTCCGCCATTTTCCTTGGGCTGACCCTTAAGACCTATTTTGACCAGTGTGTGGAATTTCTCACGGTGGGCGATGTGTTCTCTGGACTCATCAAGGCGCTGGGATTCGGCATAACCATCACCATCGTTTCCTGCTGGCAGGGCATGATGGCGCGTGACGGAGCCGCTGACGTGGGCAGGCGCACAACCCGTGCGGTGGCGCAGTCCATCTTCCTGATCATCCTGCTCGACTTCTTTTTCACGGCCATCAACTACACCTTCATGTAAACGGGAACGCCTATGACGCCTCGGCCGCCAGCACCTACCATCGTGACCCGCAATCTTGAGGTCGGGCATCCCGGACTCGTGACCCTGCACGATGCGAACATTACGCTTCCCGGCGGCAGGATTTCCGTCATTCTGGGCGCAAGCGGCTGCGGCAAGTCCACGTTGCTGCGGCATATTCTGGGGTTGGCAGTGCCCAATCAAGGGCAGATCCTCATTGAAGGTGAGGATCTTTTCGGCATGAGTCCGAAACGCTTCTATGAGCACAAGCGATCCATGGGGGTGCTGTTTCAGGACGGTGCCTTGCTCGGATCGCTGACGCTGGCTGAGAATATATCCCTGCCGCTGCTTGAGCATACTGAGCTGGACGAAGTTACCATTCGCACCATGGTACGCCTGAAACTTTCTCTGGTGGGGCTGGATAAGTTCATGGATTTTTACCCCAACCAGCTTTCCGGCGGCATGCGCAAACGGGGAGGGCTGGCACGCGCGTTGATCATGGACCCGCGTATCCTGCTTTGCGACGAGCCTTCGTCAGGGCTTGATCCCATCACTGCGGCAGAGGTGGATCAGCTTATACTTGATCTGCATGACGCATTGGGCATGACCGTAGTGGTTGTCACCCATGATCTGGATAGCTTGTTCACCATTGCCGAGCATGTGGTGGTGCTGCACGGGGGCATGGTGCTCTTTGAAGGCGGCATTGAAGAGCTGAAGACGACTGAAGACATTTATATACGACAGTTTCTGGATAGGCAGCCCAACATCCGGCAGGCACCCGTCTGTCTGCTGCGGGAAGGGACCGATACCTAACCAACGGGGAGAAGCAACGTGCTGAATAAGGCAGCAGGAAAAAAGGAACTTATCCGCGCCGCCATAACGGTGGTCGCAGGATTGTTCATACTGGGGCTTTTCATCATTGCCTTTGGCGGGCACCGTTTCTGGGAGAAGCTGGATACGTACGTCATCCGTTTCAACGGCGTGAAGAATCTGGATGTGGGGCGTCCGGTGAAGTACGCCGGCATCAACGTGGGCCGTGTACTGGAAATCGCCGTGGACGGGGAGGATCCCAGCCTTGTTCGTGTGGTGGTCGGCCTGCAGGAAGGGTTTACGGTGTATGAAGGAACCATGGCTTCCATTTCCCAGAAAGGGATTGTGGGAGATAACTTCGTGTTGCTCAACCTTTCGCGCAAGGCGGGCCCGCCCTTGAAGCCGGGCAGTGAGATTCCGCCGGAACTGACGCCCGACCTCATGGAGCTTGCAGCGTCCATGGCCACCATGGCCGCCAATCTGCAACCCAAGATTTCCGAAATAGCCGAAAGCCTGCGCGAGTTGCTGAATAACGACAACAGGCAGCAGGTGCAGAACATACTGTCGGAAACGACTGCCGTGTTGAAGGAAGCCCATCAAATGGTGGGGTCAATGAATACCGATGTCCGCACCATGACCCAGGAAGCCAGCGCTGGTATACGGGAAACGCGGGAGTTCATAGGTGAAACACGCCAGAACATGAACGCCGCCATGAACAATCTGAACAGTGCCATCACCGGCGTGCACGGCGATACTGCGGCAACGCTGCAGGCTCTGCGTTCGCAGATCGGGGCCGTTGGCGGTTCCATCACCACGCTGAGCAACCAGCTGCAGAAGGATCTGGATTATGATCAGCGACAGGTGGAAGAGATTCTGGATAATACGGCCGAGCTGACCCACAACCTTAAAGTGCTTACCCAGTCCCTCAAGGAACGTCCGTGGCAGGTCATTTACCGGCCGGATGACAGAAAGAAGGAGTAGCCATGCCTCGTACCCGAAAGTCTCTTGTCTGTATTATTCTGGCTGCCCTGTGTCTTTCCGTGTTGGCGGGGTGTGTGGGAGGCACGGTGCCGTCCGAGCAGATTCTGCGCATTGACCAGCCGGAAAAGGGCCAGCATGCTGGCGAATCGCGTCAATTCAGCGGTCCGATGATTCTCATGGAGAATCTGGACTGCTTTCCCGCTCTCGACAGGTCGGCCGTGATGCTGGCCCGTGGAAACGTACTCACCCCCAGCTCCCGCTGGTACTGGGAGGGCGCACCGGCGGCCATAGCCTCGGCAAGCATTGCCTCACACCTGCAGAGCCTGTCGGAATTCACCCTGGTGTGGCCTTCGCGCAACAGGCTGGAGCATGAAGCCATGCTGACAGGACGGGTGGAAGCCTTTGAGGTACGCGAGCAGGACTCCGTGATGAAGATCAGCCTGCACATGTCTCTGTGGACGGAACGGGGCAAGCGTCTGTTGCTCACCCGCGGCATTGAGGTGACGGAACCCCTTTCCACGCTCAACCCGCAGGCCATTGCAAAGGCGGCGTCAAAGGGAATGGCCACGGCTTCCAGTCGTATCGGCGAATGGCTGCGTACGGAAGGCTTGAAGGCCATTGCCGCGGCCCGTTAGGTTTTTGCGGGCAGGTAACTGCCTGCGCGGAGATAATCAGGAATCATGAACATCATAGCCACCATAGCCGAACAGCGCATCGCTGAAGCCACTGAAAAAGGGGCTTTTGAGCAACTGCCGGGGGCGGGCAGGCCGCTGGAGCTGGAAGACGACTCCATGGTGCCGCCCGACCTGCGCATGGCTTACAAGGTGTTGAAGAACGCCGGGTATCTGCCGCCTGAAGCGCAGGACATGAAGGACGCCACCACCATCATCGAGATGTTGCAAGGCAACGTGGATGAGCAGACCCGCTACCGCCAGATGCAGAAGCTGCAGGCCATCTTTTTCCGGATGAAGGAGCGCGGCCAGGGCGCCATGGTCGTGGATATGGAAAACGAGTATTACGATAAAGTCGTAAGTCGTATTACGATAAGTAAGCGTTAGGCAGGTGCCGCTTTCCGCTGGTCAACAGGACGGGAGCCATGTAGAGATGGCCTCCGCCTGATATCGTAAGGGACATCTGAAGGGATATCTGAAAAGGAAAAGGCACTGCAACGCTCCTCCCGGATTTGAAGAACACGTCTCCGTCAGGCCGGATCTGGAATCAACAGTAACCAATGTCATCGTCTCGGGGTGCGGACCGTTTGGCCCCTGCCCGTCGTAGGCGAATGAACTACAGATAAAACGTACCACGCCTCTGTCAGGCGCAACCCCATATACAGAGAGAGAAACACATGCCTCTGGTAGTAGAAGTGAATTCAGACGTCTTCATCGTGGAAAAGCACATGGAAGAAGGCGGTCATGAACTGGACGTATACGGCAAGGTGCTGTTCGCCGAGGATGAGGAGAACGACATCATCCTGTTCTTCCCGCAGTGCGACAAGGCAACCTATGAGCGTATCAAGGTGGGCGAGGGTTACACCGTGCGCGGGTTGGCCTCTATCTTTGCGGAAGAGGGAGGCCTCATTTCCATTCAGTATCTGGAGCCGGAAGTGCACCGCATGGACGTGCTGGCGCTGAGCAGCGAAGACCGCCGCGAGCTTTCCGACGAGATTTCCCGTATGCGGGCAAAGTTCCTGGAAGGAATGGAAGAAGGCGCCGTTACACAGTAAGAATGAAATCGTATTTGCCCACACCCTGAATCAGCAGGTATTCCACCGGTTCATCACCGGGATTGGAAACTGAATGGCTGGTGAAGGGGGGCACGGTATGACGCTCTCCGGGAGCGAGGGAAACGGCGGCTTCGGTCGCCCTTTCTTTTGGCATGGGCGGGACGGGCTGATCGTCTGATGCGGCAATGGCGTCCGAAGTCGTAACGGCATGCATGGTCACCACGATGGTGCCGGTAAGCCCGACCATGGTGTCGGTGATCTCGGTATGAAAATGCTGCGGGGAAGACTCGCGGGGGCCGAGCCGCATAACCCTGACAAGAGCGTCCTGTGTCTGAAGGATGGTGTCGGGGGTGAGGGGCGGAATGGGCATGGCTGAGTCTCCTGATGAAGATAAGGGCGATGGGGTCATGACAAGCTGATTGACTCGGGCAAGAGCGTCGAAGCCTGCGTATACGGCAGGGCAGTGCGCCTTGAGGTCGTCGTGCATTGTGTGTAGTCAAAGGATGATAGGGGAAGCGAAAAGCGTTCGTCAATTGTAAACATGGTTCAGCAAGGCCGTTGCGGATGGGCAACCGCAACGACAAGTGTTGCTGTCGAAAAACGCAGGAAACACTTCAAAAACGCAAGCTTCGTAATTGCGATTTGCGCCGGTAAAACAAAAAAAACGACCTGCTGTTTGCGCCCAATAAAAAAACCGCCCAGAAGGGCGGTTTTGTGTGTTTTCAAGGGGGGTGGAGTGCTTAGATGCCGGAACCCAGTTTTTTCTGTGCCACCATGCCGCCGGCAGCGGATTTGACGTTGGTGCGACCCAGTTCGTTGAGCAGCAGCATCGCTTCGTAGGAGCGCAGACCCGTGTTGCAGATGACGACAACAGGCTTGTCGGCAGGAACTTCGCTGATGCGTTCGCGGAGCTCCTCGTTGGGGATGCTGTTCCAGCGACCGGGGTACTTTTCAACATAGGGCTGGGCGTTGCCGATGAGACGGGTGTCGATGAAGCACATCTCGTCGGTGTCGCAGGTTTCCCACTTTTCGGCGAACTCGGTGGGCGTCATCATGTGGTTGCGGCCTGCCAGCACGTTTTCGGTCACGTTGCCCAGCGCATTGACGATGTCCATGGCGGAAGCGAAGGGCGGGGAGTAGACCACTTCAAGGTTGGAAACTTCTTCAATCGTGTCGTGAGCCTTGAGCAGCGGCACCACGGCGTTGATGCGTGCGGTGAGCGCGTCACCCAGCTCACTCATGCCCTGAATGCCGAGCACGCGGCGGGTGGGCCTGTCCACCACCAGTTCAAGGGACATAAGCGCCTTTTCAGGGAAGAAGTGGGCGCGGTCGAACTGCTCCACATGCACGCTGATGGCGTCAAAGCCTTCCTTCAGGGCGTTCTCGATGGTCAGACCTGCACCGCATGCGGACTGATCAAAGAGTTTGACGACCCAGCTGCCCACGGCGCCGGGGAAGGTGTCGTTGCCGCCCGCAAGGTTGGTGCCGATGACGCGGCCCTGACGGTTGGCCATGGAGCCGAGGGGATAGAAGCCGCGCTTGCCGGTCACGAGGTTGGGAATGGTGACGCAGTCGCCGCCGGAATAAACGTCGGGGTCGTTGGTGCGCATGTATTCGTCAACAATGATGGCACCGCGCGGGTCGCACTCGATGCCCGCGTCCTTCGCCAGCGCAGTGTTGGGAGAAACACCGGCGGCAAGGACCACAAGGTCGGCCTCGATGGTGCGCTTGTTGGTCACCACGCGGGCAACGGCACCGTCTTCGCCTTCAAAGCGCTGTACGGATTCGCCGAGCAGTACAGTCACGCCCTTTTCCTCAAGGTCATGCTGCGCCATGGCGGCCATGGACTTGGAGAGGAAATTGGGCAGCACCTGATCCTGCAGTTCCACCACGGTGGTTTCAATACCCCACATGTCGGCAAAGGCAACGGCCATTTCAAGGCCGATGAAGCCTGCGCCCACGATAACCGCGCTGTTCACCTGACCGGCGGCCACGGCGTTGCGCAGCAATTCGGCTTCGTCCAGGTTGGTGGCGGCGGAAATGCCGGAAAGATTCATGCCCTCAAAGGGGGGCAGGTTGGGCTTGGAACCCATGGCCAGCACGAGCTTGTCGTACTTGAGGGTTTCCTTCTGGCCGGTAAGCACGTTTTCGATTTCAACAGTCTTGTCGGTCCGGTTCACCTTGGTGGCGCGGGTGTTGGTGAGAACATCCACATCCTTGTTGGTCTTGAAGAACGCGGCGTCACGGATGATGTGGTAAGGCGTGGACTGCAGGTCGGTCACGCTGTTCACTTCACCGGACACAAAATAGGGAATGCCGCAGCCGCCGTAGGATATGCGGGGGGCCTGATCGATAAGCGTGACCCTGGAGCCGGGTTCGAGGCGTTTGAATCGGCAGGCGGCCTTGGGACCCAGCGCCACCGCGCCGATGACAACAACATGCTTGGACATGGAGCATCCTCCGAAATCACGTGCTTGCGACGGATTGTGCCGTCGATCATGAATAAGGCCGTCCGTCATGCCTGCAGGGGGTATGTGATAGGGCGGCGGAAATAAGTGGTATCAAGAGAAAACAGTACGAGAATTCCCTTACAGGGCAGGAAGTTGCCTGAATACGCAGCAGCGGGCGACAAGTCAAATCCTACCCGAAAGGTAGGTCTAATGCCTTATCGGTCGTTTGGCAAGGTTTGTGTGTATTTACTGCCGAAGATAAAGGCAGCGCGTTTGCAAAGGGGGTGGGGTTATTGAATAAAAAAGTCGTGCGCGTTCCGGTGACCGGCGTTCCCATGCATCCATGTCCTTTCAGGACCGTGTCAATGGGACTTTTCGCGCACGACAGGCAGGTTTACCTCAAGATCTTCCCTGCTCATGGGCAACTCACTTTGCCGATATGGGAAAACATCTCTGCCAGGGCTATCCTCCTTATCACGTTCGCAATACGCCTTAGCCACGTTCTGTGCTTGCCGGTGACCGGCGGTGCCCGGTTGGGGGGTATGCCTTCCAACTCTTCGGGCCGTGTGCACACTGGGTTGAATAAGGGCAACTCAATTTGCCATTGTATTATGTCAACGATACTACGTAAATTTCTGTTGGCCTTTGCAAAAACGACACGCAAAGACGACTCAGTACGTGTATCATTTACTAAAACATACGACACTTGCAGAGTTGTGTCTATGGTGTTGCAGTAAAATATATGATGAGAAGTGACAGTAAGATGCGTGTTCACTAGCTGCTAACGTGCTGTGCTGTTGAACTAAATTTGCTTTTATATTTATTTATGTGGTGCTGCCTGTGGGGTAAGGAATAGTTGTGCCTGCGGGCGGGAGGTGGAGAACCGTGCGCAGGTCGCATGGGATGGACAGGAAGCGGTGAGCCGCTGTACTACCTGTAGTGGCAGAAATGGCAAACGAATTTCCCGAAAGGAGAGTAGCGATATGAAGCGCTGGCTGATAATGATGGTTCTGGCTGCGTTGCTCACGACCGTAATGGCATCTGTGGTCCGTGCCGAACCCATAAAGGCCGGGGAGGCCTTTCCGGACGTGGCTCTGGTCGGCGACCTGACCGATACCCAGAAGGCTTATCTGGGGCTGCAGGGCGAGGGGCCCTGGACGCTGAAAGACGTGAAGGCGGACTATGTGCTGATCGAGGTGTTCAGCATGTACTGTCCGCACTGTCAGGC
Source organism: Desulfovibrio mangrovi (assembly GCF_026230175.1). Taxonomy (NCBI): domain Bacteria; kingdom Pseudomonadati; phylum Thermodesulfobacteriota; class Desulfovibrionia; order Desulfovibrionales; family Desulfovibrionaceae; genus Desulfovibrio; species Desulfovibrio mangrovi. Next base: position 2,917,804 of record NZ_CP104208.1, on the reverse strand, counting down.
TGAGGCTCCGGCAGTGAACGAACTGTTCACGCTGCTGAATAGTTCCAGCTATGCCGGAGCCATGAAGCTTATCGGCATCGGCGCAGGCAATTCACGTTTTGAGGTTCAGTTTTTCAGAAAGAAATATGACGTATCCCTGCCGGTTTTCGAGGATGGCGATATGACTCTGCATTCGCTTCTGGGGCAGCCCGGCACCCCGCATTTCTATCTGGTTAATTTGAAGAACGGCGTCCTGCAGACAGCCTATTCGGAAACAGGACGCATGAAAACGCCGGAAACCTTTTTGAAGAAACAGCTTAAGGCGGCCGGACTGAAATAGTGGGAGGTAGCCATGCGGCGTTTAAGTGTACATATGCTCTGTGTGTCTGTGCTGGCCCTTGTGCTGTTCGCAGGGCAGGCCATGGCGGTGGTTGATCCTGCTCAGTTATTCAATCCCGGCCACCTGAAGCCGGTGGACAGTACGCTGAAGGTTGCGGTCGGTGAGCCCGCACCGGACTTCACGCTGCCTTCGCTTTCCGGCGAACCGGTGAGCCTGTCGCAGTATCGGGGCAAGAAGAACGTGGTCATCACGTTTGTGCCTGCGGCATTCACCCCAGTCTGTTCTGATCAGTGGCCGGGCTACAACATTGCCCGGGAGCTGTTCGAGATGCATGATGCCATCATGCTGGGGATCACCACGGATAACTTGCCTTCCCTGTATGCATGGACGCACCAGATGGCTCCTGAAGGGCTGTGGTTTCCGGTCCTGTCCGACTTCTGGCCTCACGGGGCCGTTGCTGCCGCTTACGGGGTGCTGCGTCCCGAAGGGGTGAGCGAGCGGGCCATCATCATTATCGACAGGCAGGGAATAATCCGGTACGCGGCTGTATCGGACATCAATGTGCGGCCTGAACTCGGCAACATCATCAACCAGCTGGAGTTGCTGCCGTAATTCAGGACGTTGTGCCCTGCAACCTTCAATCGAACATGGACCGCATGACCCGTTATACCGGAGTGAATCATCTTGCCATGACCACGGGCGACATGGACGCCACCGTGCGCTTCTGGCGTGATCTTTTGGGAATGCGCCTTGTGGCCGGTCTTGGCCATACGGGCTACCGTCAGTATTTTTTCGAGATTTCAGACACGGACATGATCGCCTTCTTCGAGTGGCCCGGCGTGGAACCTCTGGATGAGAAGGAACACGGCGCGCCCGTGCGCGGCAAACACGCCTTTGACCATGTGTCGATCGGTGTGCCGGATGACGATGCCCTCTGGGAAATCCGTGACAGGCTGGAAGGGGCGGGCGTATGGGTCTCCGAACCTGTGGATCATGGTTTCATCCACTCGGTCTACACATTCGATCCCAACGGCATTGCCCTTGAATTCAGTTGCTATGTCCCGGGGGTGGATGTGCGCAGCCAGCCGCGCATGACAGATTCTGCCCCCACCCCTGTAGCCATGGAAGGGCCGGAACCTGTTGCCGGAGTATGGCCCGAGGGTGCCCAGACACCTGAGGAGGACCGCATGGTCTACCCCGGCGAGGGGCACGATTTTCTGCACAGCAAGCGTAATTGGTGGGAAGAAAAGAAGAACTGATCAGTCCTGTTGGCCTGTAACCTGTTCTATCATCTGATGCGACGCTACAGCGCGGGCATATATGCCCGCGCTTTTTTTATTTGCGTTATATGCAGGGACGCACCGCTCCGTGTAGTTATGGGTACGTGGGAGGGAGCACACAGTTTTGTGTAATGCTGTTTGGACACTGAATAAAATAATGGCGCATGGTCATTGTATTGCTTAAATGGAGTATAAGGACAGAATATGCATCCGCATGGGGCGTACGCAACGTATGTGCATGAATCCGGGAGGGCATAGTATTCTCGGGCCCCGATAACGGATTGAAGTGCGGAAAGCCTAAAGGAGTACCGTATGGATGAGTATCTGAAGCAAGCGCTGGAGATCATCAAGGCTCAGGCATCGGTGCGCACCATGAATGAAGAAGAGATTAGCTCCATGATGCGGAGTATAGCTCTTTCCATCAAGCAGATTGCAGAAGGTGCGGAGCCTGAAGCACCGGCGGTGGAGACGGACCAGGACCCCCTGAAAGTGATCAAGGAAAAGTCCATTACGTGCCTTGAGTGCGGAAAGGCCTTCAAGATCCTTACCCGCAAGCATCTTGCCTCGCATGGATTGAGTCTGGCCGAGTACCGCGAAAAATATGGCTACAAGAAGGGTGTGCCGCTGGTCTGCAAGACCCTGCAGCGTGAGCGTCGCAAGAAGATGAAAGACATGAAGCTGTGGGAAAAGCGGGTCAAGGCCAAGTAACCCCGACTACGGCTGCCATTCCGGAATAGTGCTGGTTTTGGCGCGAAGAGACGCGGCAGTGATGTGCCGCCCGTGTGTGCCCGCCACGCTGTATGTGGGCTGGCGGTAGATATGAAGACATGCTGAAGCTGCGGATCGCAGGGTCCGCAGCTTTTCTTTGGCGCTATTTGCCGTTGGCCTGCTCGCTGGCGATACGGCCAAGCCACTTGCGCATCTGATCCAGATCCTGCTGATGCAGCTTTTCGGATTCGCTCTGCAGGGTCTTCACGTGCTCCACTTCCTTGCGAAGCTGCGTCACTTCCTCATTTCTGGTTTCCAGTGCTTGCTCCAGATGCTGTATCACGCTATCGCGTTTCGCTATGGCTTCAAGGGTGCCTGCAATACTCTGCATGGCGGAAGTCTGCTGTTCCATGAGGGCCAGAAAGCGTCCGGCATCCGCCTCTGAAACAGGGGAAACCGCAGGAGATATTGCCAAGTGGTTGTTTTGTTGTTGCGCTTGCGGTTTTGGAACAACTACGTCGATATTCTTGGGAAATTTGTTGGAAAGGACTGCCTCAACCGCCATTGCGTTTTTGTTTTTCTTCATCTCCTCAAGGATCACGGCGAAAACCGCAACAGCGTTTCCGCGGTAGCGTCTGCGCTTGCCTTCGCCCACATGGGGCAGGTAGTCGAGAAAGCGTTTGCAGTAGTATCGGGCTGTGGATTCCGGCAAAGAGAAGCGCGTGGCAAGCTCCGCAATGGTCAGCAGGGCATGGTTGTCATGCGTCGTTGCGTTTTTCATGCAGCAGGCTCCGCAATCGTTTGTGTGAGTTGAATAATTGGTAATACCTTACACCGTAATCGCTTCATATGATAATAGCAATACCGTAACCAAAAAGGCTCGGGACTCGGGAAAATTGAGTGCTAATCGGTTGTGGCTCCGTGAAACGATTGACATTGATTGTGGATCGCTGCATAGGATTACATAGTTATGTGGTCACGGCTAGTAATTCCGGGGGGAAACCGAATTGTGATTTAAGGAGGATATTCCTGATGTTGACCAAGGCTGAATTTGTTACGGCTCTGAAAGACGCCCTGCCCGAAGTGTTCGAGACCAAGGTGAGTGCCGAGAAGGCATACGATGCATTCTGCAAGGTTCTTGCTGATGGCGTTGTCTCCAAGTCCGGCGTACGCCTGCCCAGCGTTGGCGCTTTTTCCGTTTCTGAGCGTGCTGCCCGTACCGGCCGCAACCCCCAGACCGGCAAGCCGATCTCCATTCCCGCTCGCAAGGTTATCAAGTTTTCCGCCGCCAAGGCTCTGGTTGACGACGTCAACAAGTAGTCTTTCTACGCGAAGCTGCTCAAAGGCCACGGGGTTCTCCGTGGCTTTTTTTATGCCTGCTGACGTCCGCTGCCGTCAGACGCAGCCGTTTCGTGTATGCGATACGTCAGAACTGTTCGTGCGCTCACCTAAAAAAAACTAATCAGCCACATGAAAAGATTTCATTTGCAGAAAGAGCGGCCGTGGGTATTATGTCGGCGATTTCCAAATCGCACTAACCGTTGATATACCTCGTTTCCGGGGTAACTAACCCACGGTTTCGGAAGAGTCTGACCCTTCAGCAAGGTCTTGCTCTTCCGAGAACTGACAGATCAGGGAGCCTTTGCAGGCTCCCTTTTTTGTTTGCCGGTAGTGGCGTGGCGGTGGGGGGGCGAAGATATCCGGCAATGCGAGGGGCAAGCGCACGCCGCCATTGCGGTCCATTTGCTGTGGGTATCAGCTGATTATTAGCCGGATATCAGCAGTTCGCGGATGGTTCTGATGTCTGCCTCGACGATTGTCCGGAAGCTTTCTCAGGCTCCTTGCTTGTTCGCCGTGTCGCCACGGCAATGCCCAGCAGCACGGCGGTGCAGCCTGCCAGATGCTGCCAGCGTATGGGGGTATCCAGCAGCAGACCCGCAAGGAACATGGCGGAAAGGGGCATGATGCCAGTGTATACGCCGGCCTCGGAGCCGCGGACATGCGCCACGCCGGAAAACCACAACAGATAGGCCCCAACGGTTATGCCGAGGGCATACCAGATCAGCACCAGCCACGCGGTGTGCGTAAAGCTGCCCAGTCCGCCGGAAAACAGTTCCGTAATACCCTGCGGCGCAAACTGCACTGTGCCGAAAACGCAGAGCATGGTTGAGACCGCAAGTGGTGAAACAGGGCGCTGCATGCGCTTGCCCAGCAGCAGGAACAGCGATTCCGCCATGACCGCGCCAATGATCAGAAAGGTGCCCAGCAGTGCCGAGAAGGAGCCTGCAAGGTCTGAGAACGAAAAGGCATGCATGAGCTCTGGCGCGGTACCTGCCTGCGGTGTGGGCACATGCAGGAGCGCAATGCCGGATGCAGCCAGACATACAGAAAGGGCGGCGTTGCGGGTAAACGGTTCGCGCAGCACAATGCTGGAAACGAGCAGGGCGCAGGCAGGGCCGGTTGCGGTGATGATGCCTGCGGTTGCGGGATCGGTGTAGCGCAATCCTTCCAGAAGCAGGGTGTTGAACAGGAATCCGCCGCAGGCAGCCTGCGCGAACATGATGCCGTAATCCCGCAAGGAGCATTGCGGCAGCCCGCCTTCTTTCCAGTACAGAATGGTGACCATTACGGCGGACGCCATGCAGAACCGCAGCCACAGCGAAGCATACACGGGCAGGGTGACAGTGACATATTTACCCGTAACCACGGAAGATCCGACTATGATCATGGCCAGCGCCAGCGAAAGGCGGGGCCAAAACCGCGAAACGGTTGCGGAAGGCGCAGTTGCGGTGCGTTCAGGGGGGACAACCTCGTTGTTCTTGCGAATTGCTGTGCGGGACATCACTGAGGACTGTTGTCTACCGGTGGCGCAAGGGAGAGGCTCAGGCTCTTCCGCGCCGGTTCGTTGCCGGGAACGGGAGCCTGATGTGAGGGGTGAATCCGTGTTCGGGGCAGAAACGGCCGGATGGTCGCCGGAATGATTGCCTGAGGCGGCGGTGTCGGCACCGGGACGCAGGGCGCTGCCGAAGCAGCGAAGGGAAACGGGCATGGGGAACCTCCTTTGGATGAGGCAGCCATCATGCATGTTACCGCGTCAGCGTTCTTGGACAATCTTGCGGTATGCCCCGGGGGGAAGGCCAAGGACCTTCTTGAAATGGCGGGTCAGGTGGCTCTGATCGCTGAAGCCGCAGGAAAGCGCCACGTCTGCCAGCGGCTCGTCCGTGCCGAGCAGGTCGCGGGCCGCTGTGATACGGCGTTGCATGAGATAGGCGTGCGGGGGCAGGCCCGTGGTGCGCTGGAAAACGCGGGACAGATGGAAGGGGCTGAGGCCCGTATGGGCCGCAAGAGCCTCCAGGCGAACGTCGGTCGTGTAGTGGGCGTCCAGATATTCGCGGGCCATGCGGACGCTCCGCGGGTCCTTTCCCGCTCGGGGCAGGCGTGCCGTGGCATCGCCATGCATGCGTATCCAACGCGTGAGCAGGGCCAGCAGGCGTTCTTCTTGCTCAAGGGACGGCATGCAGTCCCCTTCGCTCTCCATGTCCGCATGCAGGCTCAAGAGTCCGCCCGCCAGCAGCGGATCCTGCAGCACGCCCGCGTTGAAGGCGGGCAGGGCATCATTCCTGCGCCCGGCCTCCATGGCCGCGCGTTGCATGATCTCCGGAGCCAGATACAGCATGCGGTAGGCCCAGCCGCGTTCATCCGCCCCATGACCGTCATGCACCTCTCCCGGAATAACCAGATTCAGCGAGCCGCTGGGGGCCACATGGTCGCGGCCCAGATAGCGGAAGGCCAGCGCCCCGTGCACGATTACCCCGAGTGCGTAGCCGTCATGCGCATGGCGCGTGAAGCTGTGCGTGAGGTAGCGGGCACGCAAGGTCTCAAGGCCCGCCACGCGACGGCTGGCGTGGTATTGGATTTCCTCCCTTGCCTGCGGAGCAGGAGATGTGGTGCGCTGTGCGGACGTTGTATTCTGCGGGTTGGCCATGCGTTCAGGTAGTCATTTCAGGACAGTTGGCAATGTCCGGGTGAGTGAAAGAGCCTCCGAAGGGCCGTGGTCCGCCGGAGGCATTGCGACATCAGTTACGCCAGCGGAATCCGAAGCTCCGTGAGCAGGTCTTCGGGGGCCGTGGTTTCGGGATTGTTCAGATATACTTCCACGCTCGGCTCCATGGCCATTTCACGACCGGAGGAAGGAATCCACTGGCCGTAGACGGCGGCGTAGGACTTGAAGAGATTCTCGTAGGGTCCCTTGTGCACTGCAGTGACATATTCGCCGGAGCGGATGGTGATTTCGGCTGCGGGGCCGTCAACCGTGGCGCCCTCAGGCAGGTCGATGCAGGCGTCGTAGCGGATTTTGGAAGGCTCGGTCACGGCGGGGTCGTCGTGGCAGATGCCGAAGAACATGGTCTTCTCGGTGAGCAGGCCTTTGGGGAAGGCCCACTCGCACAAGGTTTTCCACGCCCCGCAGCACTCGTTGTAGGGGCCAACATGGCGGACTGCCGCTACGCGGATGGCGGGAATTGTGCGAATTTCCACATTCAGGCCCAGCGCTTCGGGGCTGAATTCGCTGTTGTCGGGCATGAGATACTCCTTCAGGTACGGGTTGGACGGGGCGAGCCGGCAACCGCTTTTGCGGTACTGCGCGGGGCTGCTGCCGAAACGCGCCTTGAAGGCGCGGGTGAAGGCTTCCTGCGACTCGTAACCGGACTCCAGCGCCACTTCCAGCACAGGGCGTTCCGTGAACGCCAGCATGGTGGAAGCCCGCTCCAGCCGAAGCCTGCGGATGTATGCCTTGACCGATTCACCCACCATACCGGTGAAGACGCGGTGAAAGTGAAATGGAGAGAGGTAGGCTATGCCCGCCAGCGTATCCAATGCGAGAGCATTGTCCGTGGCGGTGCTTCCTTCATGGCCTGAAGGCGCATTGATGCATTCTTCCATATGCAGAAGCACCCGCAGAATCCGTTGCCTGTAACTTGTGTTTCGCATGCTGTTTCCGGTGTTGCTGAAGCCTTGTGATTGGATACGGCTACAACATTACAGGAATGCTGTCTTGATCATTCTTGCTGTTTTACATTTGCGCGGAAGAGCGGGTGCACTCAGGAATGATGCACAACAGGCGACCAGTCGGGTTCCGGCGGGTTGCTCAGGGCATCACGGCAGCGTTCCAGATAGAGCGCGGCCAGACGGTCGTCGGTATTGACGCTTTGCAACATGGAAAAGCGCTGGAACGCGGCATGGAACTGCATGCTTCTGTATTCAGCCATGGCTGTTTCCCATTCGGCCAGAGCGTCGTCCGTCTGGATCGGGGGGCAGGTGGTGCCGTCCGCAAGCGGGATGCGGGTGCCGAGAAGCTCGAATATCTGCACGGGGTCTGTGGTACCCCGCGGACTGGCGATGTCTACGGAGCGGAACACAAACGCGGAGCGGGCCTTTTCCTCTATGCTGCCGCTGACGAGAATGCCCGTGCCGTATAATTTGTTCAGCCCTTCAAGGCGCGAGGCAATGTTTACGGCAGCGCCAATGGCTGTGTAGTTCATGCGGTCAGATGTGCCCACGTTGCCCACGATGCATTCCCCGGCGTGCAGCCCGAAGCGGGTGACCATGGTGTTTCTTCCTTCGGCCTGCCACTGGGCATTCTGCTCCTTCAGCGCGGTCTGGCAGCGCAAGGCTGCTTCGCAGGCGCGAAGGGCATGATCTTCCTGTGGCAGTGGCGCGTTCCAGAAGGCCATCATGCCGTCACCGATGTATTTGTCGATGGTGCCGCCGGATTCCAGAACAGGGGTGCCCAGCACCTGGAAGTAGCGGGACATCTTGAGCATCAGGGTTTCGGCCTTCGCATGTTCGGACAGGCGCGTGAAGTCGGCAACGTCGGAGAACAGCAGGCTAAGCTCCCTTCGCTCTCCCCCGAGCACGGGCTCGATGCCGGAAAGCACGAACTGTCGGACAAGAGCCTTGGGCAGGTAGCGGGTGAAGGCACCAAGCGTGTGCCGCATGGTGTCGAAGGCGGTGGTCAGTTCCGCAACCTCCTTGATGCGGGAACGGATGACCGTTTTGCTGCCGAGCCGGAAGTGCCTGATTTCGTCCATTTCGTCCGCAAGAAGGGTCAGCGGGTTTGATATGCGCCGCGAGAGATACAGGAGCAGGGGAATGATGCACAGCATCACAGTCGTAGCGAAAAACAGACTTTCCAGACGGATCTGGTCAAGAATTCTGGTGTAGTTGTGTAGCGGTACGGCAACGGCAACATATTCCTTCCGTTCTGCAAGTCCGGTTTGGTCGGGCAGCGGGGTGACGCGGGCAATCCATTCTTCGCCCTGCACCGTGAAGGTGTTGTGCAGGTATTCCCCTTGCTGGCGGAACAGGGAATACGCTTTCGCGGCTACCGGATCGTCAAACGAATCCAGCATGACGGGGCTGACCTCGTGCGTGGCAACACCCGCCCGGGGAGGATGGCGGTGCACGACCTTGTGTGGGTCGGGGTAGCCTGTGAGGGTTCCGTCTTCCGTGAAGAGAAACACGAGGCCTTTAGTGTTTGTCTCCTGTTGCTGCAGAAACTGCGAGATGGAATGAACCGTCATGTCCACGGCGAATACGCCGGGGTGCTCTCCTCCGAAACGACGCGCCACGGTGAACCCCAGCTCTCTGCCGGGAGCGAATACGTAGTAGCCGGTCTGAATGATTTCGTGCGAGGTCAGGGCTCTTGTATACCACGGCCTGACGCGGGGATCATACTCGGTCACCCGTTCTGCGGTGTTGCCGATGACCGAATGGTCTTCAGCCAGCCATACCCAGGATTCCACGTGTACCGGCGTGTGCAGGGTGGCGTCATTCAGGTGTTCTGTCCGTATGTTGTGCAGGCCGAAAAGAGCGTTGTCCGGGGCTGTCAGTCCCTGGCGAAGCTCTGCCTCCCCGTCAATGAAGGAGATGACCTCGAAGAATTCTCCGCTGTCATACCCTGCATATATGGACGTGAGCTGCGGGTATCTTTTGAGAATATTCAGCAGCAGCTGAACCTCCTGCATCTGGGGGGAAAGTGCTGCCGGCGGTTCGTCCGTAAGCTGGGTATTGGTTGTGCCAAGCATGGCGACCGTGGAGTAGGCCGGATCAAGCAGCCTGCTGGATTCAAGGATGACCTTGTCGCACTGCTTGCTCAACTGGATGTCCGCCATCTGGTGTGCCGCCACCTCGTCCATGTAGGCGTTGTATCCCGCCACGGAGGTCGTGATGGAGAGTGCAACGGCAAAAAACATAACAAAGATGATGACGCGAAGGGATGATGTCTTGCCGGTGTGCATGGTCGGTCCTTATCAGTAATATGCCGTCTGGATGAGGCTGCTTTGACTATACGCCATCCGCAGGTTTGCAGCAACGTTGCCTGAGTGTGAGGTTCATTTTGTTCTAGCGTGGCTGGCGATTGCGGGGGTAGGGAGGGGTGAACTGGAGCGGGTTGCGGAAAAATCGGAGCGGTGTTGCGGTGATGATGTGTGCTGCTGTTTCAGGTTGATACGGCACAGACGGCAGACAGGCCGGGCAGCCGGCAATGAAAGCGGAATCGTCATGGCGTGTGCGCCGGTACGGAGGAAGGATATGCAGGAAATAGCGTGGGATGATTTCGAGCGGGTAGAGTTGCGTGTTGGTGTGGTGATCAGGGCCGAGGTATTCGCAGAAGCCCGCAAGCCTGCCTACAAGCTGTGGATAGATTTCGGACCGGAGATCGGCGAGCGCAAGAGCAGCGCGCAGATCACACAGCATTATACGCCGGAGGAACTGGCGGGCAGGCAGGTTATTGCGGTGGTGAACTTTCCCCGCAAGCAGATAGGCCCCTTCATGTCCGAGTGTCTGGTAACGGGCTTTGCGGACGAGAACGGACATATCGTGCTGGCCGTGCCGGATAAGGAGGTGCCTCTCGGGGCCAAGCTGTGCTGATACTGCGAAAAATGATTGCAATGTGAGCGTCTTTGCGAGTATTGATTTTCACAAAATTGTAGCATTCATGAGTAAGACGACTCGCTGCTTGCTGAAATCAATACGGTTCAAGGAGATATCCATGGAAAGACGCGCATTTCTGAAAAAGGCCGGTCTCGGTCTCGCCGCAGGCGCTGCGGTTGCAGCGCAGGCCCCTGCCGTGCTCGCGGGTAAGAAATTCGTATGGCGTATGGTCACCTCGTGGCCTCCCGGCATGCCCATTCTGCAGACCGGCGCACAGCGCTTTGCCGAACTGGTGAAGGAGATGTCCGACGGCGACCTGACCATCGAAGTCAGCGCCGGTGGTGAACTGGTTCCCCCGCTGGAAGTCTTCGACGCCGTATCGCAGGGCATGGTGCAGTGTTACCACTCCGCTTCCTACTACTGGGCGGGCAAGCACCCCGCCACCCAGTGGTTCACCTCCGTTCCCTTCGGCATGAACTCCGGCGGTTACAACGCATGGTTCAATGCCGGTGACGGCCTGAAGCTGTGGGAAGAGCTTTACGACAAGTTCAATCTTGTGCCCCGTCCGCTCGGCGCAACCAGCTTCCAGATGGGCGGCTGGTTCAACAAGAAGATTGAAAAGGTGGAAGACCTGCACGGCCTGAAGCTGCGCTTCCCCGGTCTGGCAGGCAAGGTATACGGCAAGCTCGGCGCATCGGTTGTGCTGCTGCCCGGTTCCGAGGTGTACACCTCGCTTGAGCGTGGCGTCATCGACGGTACCGATTGGGTCGGCCCGCACCTCGACAAGCGCGCTGGTCTGAACCGCGTTGCCAAGTTCTACATGTTCCCCGGCTGGCAGGAACCCACCGGCTACACCGAAGTGGTCTTCAACAAGGCTGCCTATGCCCAGCTGCCCGCAGACCTGAAGGCCATTCTGGACGGCGCGGCCGCCAAGATGACTCAGATCATGCTCGCCGAGTTCGACATGGAGAACGCCAAGGCGCTCATCGAACTGAAGGCCGACAAGAACCTTCAGATCGTGCCCTTCCCCGACACCGTGCTCGACACCTTCCGCGAGACGGCAAAGCAGGTGCTGGAAGAAGAAGCCGACAAGGACCCCATGGCACGCAAGATCCACGACAACTACAAGGCCTTCATGGCGCAGTGGAAGGAGTGGACCGACGTGACCGAGAAGGTCTACTACAGCTCCATGCTGAAGTAGTCATTCCGGACAGGAAAAGAGAGAGCGCGCTTCTGACTATACGGTCGGGAGCGCGTTTTTTTATCCATTCCCCCGCTCGAACTCCCGTACCGCAACCTTCTCAGCCCGCAGGCGTTCCGCAAGCAGATCGCAGGCGGCGCGGGGCTGGCAGGTGGTGCCGCAGGTAAAGATGTCTGCAGCGGCGTATCCGGCTTCGGGCCAGGTGTGGATGGAGATATGCGATTCGGCCAGCAGGCCGAGGGCGGTGACGCCCTGCGGAGAGAAGGCGTGGCTGGTGAGGGAGAGCAGCGTGGAGCCTGCGGCGGCAGCGGCGTCCGTAATGGCCTGCCGGATGAAAGCCTCATTGTTCAGCAGGGGGGCGGGGCAGCCGGTCAGTTCCAGCAGGCAGTGGGTTCCGGTAACGGTCTGGGGCACGGTGCGTCTCTTGGTCTGAAGTGCGTATTGCGGTCTCGGGGCGGCTTCACGCAGCGCGCCTGATCCCGCGTGGGTTGTGATGCCACGCATCGGCACGGGAGGCAACCTCGGGATGACTCTGAGAAACCGTGACCTTACAACGCACAATAATTGACGGGATGACGGGCTTGCGTGCTATGAGGGGGGGATGGCCCACGGACGAAGGCGTATACATCGACCAGACATCGGCCAGATATCGGCCAGGCATCGACGGGCGATGCTGCCATGGAAAGCCCGCTATGGGGGGGTATCCCCCTGCGGGCCGTAGGCGGACTTCAGGCATGCACGGGCGCGCGCCGGTCTGCCAAGGGCGGGAGGCGTTGTGTCCCTCCGCTCAGGAATCGCAACCTGCGTATGCCATACTCCCGAAGGGTAGAGCTTTACCTTTGTAGTCAGGCACGGTAGATAATCACGGGGAATCGGCAAGGGAGACGTTTGGGTATACTCAGCAACAATCCGGCGGGAATATGATTGCGCATCTCCGGACTATGCTTGGCGTTGTGCTGTGCGGCGTGCTGTGCCTTGGATTTGCCTCTGCGGGGCATGCACAGAATGCAAAGCGGGTTTTCATTCTGCACAGTTACGAGCTGGAGCACGTTTGCGGCGGACCACAGCATGTGGGTGTGCTGCGGGGGCTTGCAGAAGGAGGGTTCACCGAAGGGGTGAACCTCGTGGCGATGGCCTTTGCCATGGATACCAAGCGGGTGAACAACACCCCGGAACTCATGCGCAGGCAGGCTGAGGCGGCGCAGGAAGCCATTGCAGCCTACAAGCCGGACGTGCTGGTCACGCTGGATGACAACGCCTTCCGCATGGTCGGACTCGCGTATGCGAATACGGACCTGCCCGTTGTCTTTTCCGGGCTGAACGTGCGTCCGGAGAAGTATGCCGAGAAGGTGCCGTGGCTGGATACGCGTGAGCAGCCCGGCCACAACATTACCGGCGTGTTGGAAAAGCTGCACACGCTCAAGGCACTCAAGGTGCAGCGCAGCATTTTGAAAAAGCTGGATATGGTGTATGTCATTGCGGATAATTCACCAACCGGCGAGGCGGCTCTGACCCAGTTCCGCGAGGAAATGGCTTCCGAGCCTCACGATTTTTTGTGGCGGCACATGGTGACGGACAGCTGGGAAGAGTATCAGCAGCTGATGCTTGCTGCCTGCACCGATCCGGAGATCGACACCATCTACCCCATGGCGTTGCTGCTCAAGGACGCCAAGGGCAAGACCTATACTGCGCCGGAGGTGCTGCGCTGGACCACCAAGGTGTGCCGCAAGCCCAGCATTCCCATCAACTACTCCTTTGTGAAGCTCGGCGTGATGGGCGGCGTGGGTGTTGATTTTGAGCACATGGGCATTCAGACAGGAAGAATCGTGGCCCGCATTCTCAACGGAGAGAAACCAGGCGACATTGGCCTGCAGCAGGCGGAACGGTACGCACTTGTTTTCAATCTGGCCCGTGCCAAGGAACTGGGCATCGTCATTCCTGAAGATATACTGCTGGCTGCGGACTACGTATACTCTGAGTAATTATTCGGATGTGCATTCTGTATGCTGAATCGTAATACATCGAGATCGGTGACCTCGCTCATCATCATGGCAACCGTGGGGCTGGTCTTCGTGTGCGCCCTCGCGTTGCTGGGCGTGATGCAGTATACGTATTCCGGCTCAATGTACCGTCAGTTTCAGGACCGTGTCGGGGCGGAGGCCAAGCAGCTCGGCCAATACTATTTTCGTGCCGTGGGCGAGGCCCAGCGCCAGTTGGACGCCCTTGGCGAAGACAACTCCATCCGCGTGACCCTGCAGCTGGGGGTGGAGTACCAGATGCGTGAACGGCTGGCCGCCTTTGCCGCGGCAGCGCCGGACATGCTGTTCTTTCTCCGGTCCACTGACTCGCAGCGGCTGTATTCGGCATCGGACGCATCCATTCCCATTGAGGCGCATGAGTTCTCCATGCAGCCCTCTCCGCAGACCAGCCGTCTTTCCCTGACCTCTGAAGGGCGTTTCTACGTTGCCTCCACCAGACAGATACGCAACCGTTCGCAGATAGTAGGCACTGCGGTTGGCATGTATTTCTTCCGCCCCCCTGCAGAAGGGGTGCTGCTGGACAAGACCGACTACTCCCTGCTTGTTCTTCATCTCGGCGCGTTTCGCGATCTGCAGACCGGCAGGCCGGTTGCGCTGCGATACACCTCCGGCACCACGGACAAGGGAGTGCCGCAGCCCTGCGAAGTGAACGGGCGTGAAGGGCTGCTGGCGGCCACGGGCTTTGAGGGCATGTATTATTTTGCCTCCTCCGCCCCGTTAGAGGAACTGAAGCGTTCCAACCTTGCCAACAACGTCGTTGTTCTGCTGTTCACAGGTCTGCTGTGTTCCATACTCGCCTACATCATCGGCATGCGCATCACGGGGCCGTTGCGGGCCCTTTCAGAGAGCGCCCGCAGCATTTCGCTCGGAGAGGCGCGTCTGGCTCTGCCTGACGGCCCTTCGCCCATTTCCGAAGTAAACGATGTGCTGTACGCACTGGACGCCATGCTCCTCAACCTGCGCAAGGCTGAAGAGCTGGCGCGCTATCAGCTGCTGTTTGAAGAAGTCATGGATGCCATTGTCATCTACGACCTCGACGGCAGAATTCTTGAATGCAACGGGCAGGCTCTCGACCTCATGGGCACGGACAGAGCCCGTATGCTCTCATTGTCCATGCAGGATCTGGTAGGGCAGGAATACGGCCAGAAGATGTGGCAGATGCTTGAGATGCTGCGCAAGACGCCTTCGGGCAACTCATTGGCGAAACGGCAGTTCGAGATGCGTATCGTGCCGGTGGAAGGGGATGTCTTCCATGCGGAAATGCACATCCGCAAACTCAGGTATCAGGATCAGGATGCCGTCCTGTGCGTCATCCGCGATATTTCCACCCGTCTTGCCGCGGAAAACGCTCTGCGCAAGGCCATGCAGGATGCCGAGGACGCCAACCGCGCCAAGAGTGGTTTCCTTGCCTCCATGAGCCATGAAATCCGCACCCCCATGCATTCCGTGCTGGGCTTTGTGGACATGCTTGAAACCTCCGGGCTGAACGACGAGCAGCGCCGGTATCTGGAGATGCTTCGCGGATCGGGCGAACTGCTGCTCGATCTGATCAACGACATTCTGGATTTCTCCAAGATCGAGGCTGGGCATATCGAGCTTGAGCATATTCCCTTCAGTCTGGAAGGCCTGTTCGAGCGCGTGTTCTCCATGACCGGCGTGCAGGCGGCGCAGAAGGGGCTGGAAACCATCCTCTACTTTGCGCCGGATGTGCCGGAAAAGGTGGTGGGCGATCCCAACAAGCTGCAGCAGATTCTGCTGAACCTGCTCAGCAACTCGCTCAAGTTCACTTCGCTCGGGCACGTTATCACCACCGT
Organism: Desulfovibrio mangrovi; assembly: GCF_026230175.1. Classification (NCBI taxonomy): domain Bacteria; kingdom Pseudomonadati; phylum Thermodesulfobacteriota; class Desulfovibrionia; order Desulfovibrionales; family Desulfovibrionaceae; genus Desulfovibrio; species Desulfovibrio mangrovi. Next base: position 2,902,511 of record NZ_CP104208.1, on the reverse strand, counting down.
GCATGTGCGCCAGAGGACGGGCGGCAGCGTGACGCTGGAAATCTCCGTCAAGGATACGGGCATCGGCATTCCCATCATCAAGCAGCAGAGCATTTTCGAGGTCTTCACGCAGGCGGACAGTTCCACGGCGCGCAAGTACGGCGGCACCGGTCTGGGCCTTGCCATCACCAAACGCCTTGTGGAGTACCTCGGCGGCACTATCAGCGTGGAAAGCCGTCCCGGGCATGGGGCGACCTTCACCTTTACCTGTGTGCTACCCCTGCCGGAAGGCGCTGTCCGGCTGGCAGAGGAGACAAGCCCGCCCTTGCTTGCAGGCAAACGGTTGCTGCTGGTGGACGACAACCCCGTCACCCTGCACTATCTGGTGCTGACGCTGGCCAACCATGGGGCAGAAGTTGTTGAGGCGTTCTCCGTACAGGAGGCGCAGAACCATCTGGAGCAGCAGAATGGTTCAGGTGCAACCGGTTTTGACGGTATCATCATGGGCAGCGACCTGCCTGAGCTCGACGGTGTTTCCGCGCACAGGCAGATGCTGAAGCGATTCGGCGCGCAACTGCCTCCCACCCTGCTGTATATGGATTCCTCGCATTCGGCACAGGGCGGCAAGACTTTGCCGCAGAACGCGTTGCCCATGCTGGCCAAGCCTGCCGTTCCGGGCAGGCTGGTAAGCGTTGTGGATGCCCTGCTGAATGAAACTCTGGCGGCAGACATGAAGCTGAAGCCGGAGGAAGGGGATATCATCGAAGATACCGTTCTTTCCGGCAGGGTGCTGATTGCCGAGGACTCCAGCGCAAACCGTATGCTCATGGGCTTCTATCTCAAGGATTCGCCCTTCACCTTCGACTACGCCGAAGACGGCAACGAGGCTGTTGCCAAGTTCCGTGCCGGTATTTTCGATATGGTGATCATGGACATCCAGATGCCCGGCATGGACGGCTATGCCGCCACGCAGGCCATCCGTGATTTCGAGGTGGAAAGCGGCAGGCAGCCTGTGCCGATTATCGCTCTGACCGCAAACGCCTACGCGGAAGATCGCGAGAAGTGCCTTGCGGCGGGCTGTAGCGACTACCTGACCAAGCCCGCCAAGAAGCAGGACGTGCTGGACAAACTGAAGCAGCACATGGCCCGCTGACCCCTCCTCATCTGCAACTGATCGGTCCGGTGCTGAACCGCGCCGCACAACTCCTTACCGCTCCATTCTTCTGAAACAGGTTACATACCCTCGTGGGGATGTTCCGGCAGTTCTGTGTTGCTGCAGCTATTTCCGGGCGCGGTTCAGTGATGTGCCCGTGACAACAAACGCCCCCCTGCAAGGTATGCAGGGGGGCGTTTTGCATCAATACAGAGGGAAAGCGATGCGTCTAGTTGGCAAGGCTCTCGGGATAGGGCCAGCCGTCCTGTCCGCCTTCCAGAATAAGCAGGCGGCTTTCGGCAATGCCCTTTTCTTTCAGGTACTCATAGGTACGCTCGGCACCGCCCTTGCCGCGGGGGCAGACGATGACGACCGGAGCTGCGTCCTTGCTGATTTCGCCCAGAAAGGCATCCAGCTTGGCCTTGTCTTCAGCGGATTTCACGGGATACGCGCAGGACTGCATGGCCCCGGGCAGGTGGTGCTTGGCGTAGGCGTCTGCCACCTGAATGTCCAGAACATGCATGGGGGCCTTGTGCTCAAGGTTGGCCTTCACCTGTTCCGGCGCGATGTAATTGTAGCTGCCGGCAAAGGCGCTGCCGGTCAGCAGGAGCACGCAGGCTGCAAGGGCAAGGGCGATGGATAGAATCTGTCTATGCATTGGGGGTCTCCAGATAGAAAATATTAATAATATACAAGAATATCAGATAGTTATTTCTGGTGCAATGCATGAAAAATGTCAGTGGTTGCCAACATGGTCTGCGGTTGCTTGCGGGCGGGGGGCAGGGCGTTGGAAAGCGGGAAGGGGCAGCGGGGCTGTGGGGCACCGGAAAAGGGCTTGGCAGCACGTCTGGCTGCTGCGGGGAGAGGGCCGTTAGAAGCGGTATGCGTGGGTCATGGCCCGGTCTGCCTGCGTCAGGGCAGGTAGCGGCGGCAGGTGAGCAGTCTGGACTGCCAGTAGTTCTTGCGCAGCGATTCTTCCCGCACCACATGGCCGGATTTGGGGCTGTGCACGAAATACCCGTTGCCCGAGTATATGCCGGAATGCAGGCCCTTCTCGGAGATGCGGAAGACGATTACATCCCCCTGTCGCGGGGCTGCGCAGTCGGTCGCGCGTCCTGCCTTTCGCTGGGCGTCGGTGGTGCGGGGCACGGCATAGCCGTTTTCGTTGTAGGCCCACCACACCAGTCCTGAGCAGTCGAATCCTTCGGCGGGGTTGCATCCGCCGAAATGGTAGCTTGTGCCAATGGCAGCTTTGGCGCTCTGCACGATGGCGGCTTCATGCCGCGTGGGTGGCGGGCCGCTGTCGTGGTGCGTGCTTGCGGTGTTACGGGAACCGCAGCCCGCCAAGGTCAGCGGCAGGAGCAGGCAGAGGAGAAGGGAGGCGAGAAATGCCCGGGAGCAGGGTGTTGCACGGGAATGGCCGGACATGGGGCCGGTCCGGGCAGGGCGCCCCTTCAGACAGGGAGAGAAGGGCGTATGGCGGTGAATGACCATGGCAACCTCGCGCGGCGGAATCCAACGTTCGTACAGTGCTTAACATCCTCGGCTAATGCATGTACTACAGCAGTATAGGGCACTTCGCCAAGAGGACATTGCATGGACAGACAGAGCCTTGAGCAACTGCTTGCGGAACGCAAGCTCCCTGAATCGCTTCTCCATACCTTGCCACCCCGTCTTGCAGGGGTGTTCTGGCGTGTGGCGCAGCTTGCGGAAGAGGCCGGTGCTCTGATTCTGCGTTATTACAGCGAGCCTGCGGAGGTGTCCTACAAGGATGACGAATCGCCCGTCACCACTGCGGATGAGGCAGCCAATGATCTAATTCTGGCCGGTCTTTCCCGCCTCCTGCCCGAGATTCCGGTCATTTCGGAAGAGGGCGGTCTGCCACCGTATGAGGAACGTTCGGAATGGCCCTGCTATTTTCTGGTGGACCCTCTGGACGGCACCAAGGGCTTTATCCGTCGCAATGCCCAGTTTACCGTGAATATTGCCTACATGGAGAATCACAGGCCCGTGGCAGGCATCATCCACGTCCCTCTGAAGGGAAGCACCTATCTTGGTGTGACCGGCGTGGGCGCCTACCGCATCGGGGACGGAGAGGTTCCCGTGCAGGACATCCGCACCAGCCGCGTTGAGGAAGGGGAGGCGCCCGTAGTGCTGCAGAGCAATGTGGATAAAACCCCCAGACTGGACGCCTACATGGGCGATGCCCCCCATACCCGCCTGCGCGTGGGCAGTTCCTACAAGTTTTGCCTGCTGGCTGAAGGCCGGGCCCAGCTTTTTCCCTGCCTGCACGCCACGTGGGAATGGGATACCGCCGCAGGGCAGGCCTTGCTTGAGGCGGCGGGCGGTTCCCTTTGCGGTTTTGAGGGCGAGCCTTTCCTCTACGGCAAGCCGGATCTGCTGAACGGCTGGTTCGTGGCCCGTGCCTGAGGAGGCATAACCACCTATATTTCCTCGTTTCAATGACCTTCAATCATACACTCAAAGGATAATGCCCGTGTCCGTATCCCGCTTCGATTTTGATACCGTCATCAACCGCAACAACACCCATTGCGAAAAATGGGATGACATGCAGGCCTATTTCGGCGTTTCTCCTGCAGATGGGGGCATTCCGCTCTGGGTGGCGGATATGGAATTCCTGCCGCCGCCTGCGGTGAAGGAGGCGCTGGCCTCCATGTTGGAAGGCGTGCTGGGCTACACCGGTGACTACAGGGAATATCATGCCGCCATTGCCGGATGGATGCAGGGCAGGCACGGTTGGACCATCAAGCCAGAGTGGATATTCGCCACCCACGGCATCGTCATGGCCGTGAACACCATCGTGCAGGCCTTCTGCCGTCCCGGAGACAATGTCATTCTCCAGACGCCCGTGTATTATCCCTTCTTCGGGGCCGTGCGGAACAACGGTTGCCGTGTGACGGCCAACAGGCTGGTCCGCAACGGGCAGGGCAAGTACGAGATGGATTTTGACGCGCTGGAGGCGCAGATGGACGGGCGCACGCGCATGATCGTCCTGTGCAGCCCCCACAATCCCGGCGGGCGCGTGTGGACGCGGCAGGAGCTGGAGCGTCTGGCCGAGATGTGCTGTCGTCATGACGTGCTCATCGTGTCCGACGAGATTCATCACGATCTCGTGTACGGCGATGCGGGGCATCCGCATACGGTCATGGCCTCGCTGTCGCCGGAAGTTGCGGCGCGCACCATTACCTGCACCTCGGCCACGAAGACTTTCAACCTTGCAGGTACGCTTACGGGCAATGTGATCATCTCCGACCCTGCGCTGCACCGGCAGTTTGAACGGCAGATGCACCGTGCGGGCATGTTCCTGCCGAACGCCTTCGGCATGGCGGCGGCCACGGCGGCCTATACGCAGGGCGACGACTGGCTGGACACCCTGCTGCCGTATCTCGCTGCAAACCGAGACGCTGTTGCGCAGGCGGTGGCGGGCCTGTCTTCCGTATCTACCATGCCGCTGGAGGGCACCTACCTCGCGTGGCTCGATTTCAGCGGCTACTGTGCGGAAACCGGGCGCGACATGCAGGAGGTGGTCCGCCGTATTCAGCAGGAGGCCCGTCTGGCCCTGAATCACGGCCATACCTTCGGCCCCGGCGGAGAGAGCTGCATGCGGTTGAATTTCGCATGCGCCAAAAGCCAGCTTTCAGAGGCGTTACAGCGGTTTGTGCAGGTGCTGGTCTGACCTGTGCTGCATGATGGAGCAAAATGGCGTGCCGGTTTTTCAGGTCTCTCCAAATGGGAGGGGTGCTTTCGGGGATATCCACGAAGTTTTTTTGCAACATTTTTTGCCTGAGGCTTCCTTTGGGCCATTGTGCGCACAGACAGCTGCAACCCCGCGTCACTAATTGTGAAAAATTGCTCCAAGAGTGACAATCGCGTTTCCGAGAGGGGCGTTTTAGTCGTATCAACATAACAACATTGACCTTTTTCTGTTAGAAATCACTTGACTTGAACCCCGTTCATGGGTTGGATAAGTCGCTTTCCTGTTGTTTACTTTGGATCGATGGGCTGTGATGCCGGGGGTATTCCGGATCATGGTTTTTTTGCTATAGGAATGTGGCAACGATCCGTCGTTGAGGTAGGTAAACCTGTTTGAAAGAGTACTGGAGGTACTGGATGAAACGTTTTGTTTCCGCAATGGTGCTGGCTCTTGCTCTGGCGCTGTTTGCTGTTCCCGCAATGGCCGGCAAGACCCTGCGTCTCGCCATGGACGCCGACCCGGTGTCCCTTGACCCGCATGTTCAGCTTTCCGGCGGCATGCTGCAGTATTCCCACATGGTCTTCGATCCGCTGGTTCGCTGGACCCAGGACATGCAGTTCGAAGGCCGTCTGGCCGAGAAGTGGGAACGTCTTGATCCCATGACCATGCGTTTTCACCTGCGCAAGGGTGTTAAGTTCCATAGCGGTAACTCCTTTACCGCCAAGGACGTTGCCTGGACCCTTGACCGTCTGAAAGTTTCCCCCGACTTCAAGGGCCTGTTCGAAGTATTCGAACCCGCCGTTGTTGTTGACGATTACACTGTTGATCTGAAGACCAAGGTTGCCTACCCCCTGCTCATGAACATGGCTACCTACATCTTCCCCATGGACAGCGCTTTCTACACTGGCAAGGACGCTGCAGGTCAGGACAAGGGCGCCATCGTGAAGTCCGGTCCTTCCTTTGCCAACGACAACGAATCCGGCACCGGTCCCTTCGTTGTGACCGAGCGTGAACAGGGCGTTAAGCTGCTGCTCACCAAGTTCGACGGCTACTGGGGCCCCCGCGGTAACCTTGACGTTATCGAATTCAAGCCCATCGCCAACGAAGCTACCCGCGTTGCTTCCATCCTTTCCGGCGACGTCGACTGGATTCAGCCCGTTCCCCCCCAGGACTACGACCGTCTTGACGAAGCCAAGAACGTTGACCTGATCACCCTTTCCGGTACCCGTATCATCACCCTGCAGCTCAACCAGAAGCGCGTGCCCGCATTTGCCGACAAGCGCGTTCGTCAGGCTGTAGCATATGCTACCAACAACGCCGGTATCGTGAAGAAGATTCTCAAGGGCCGCTCCACCGTTGCCGGTCAGCAGAGCCCCAAGGGTTACCTCGGCTACGTTGAAGAACTGACCCCCCGTTTCGACGTTGAGAAGGCCAAGCAGCTCATGAAGGAAGCCGGTTTCGAAAAGGGCTTCGAAGTGACCATGATCGCCCCCAACAACCGCTACGTGAAGGACGAAGCCATTGCTCAGGCCTTCGTAGCCATGATGGACAAGATCGGCATCAAGGTTAACCTGAAGACCATGCCCAAGGCTCAGTACTGGGATGAGTTCGACGCACAGGTAGCCGACATCCAGATGATCGGCTGGCACTCCGATACCGAAGACTCCGCTAACTTCACCGAATACCTGCTCATGTGCCGCAACAAGGAAACCGGTATGGGCGCTTACAACTCCGGCGATTACTGCAATCCCGAAGTTGACAAGCTCATCACTGATTCCAACGCTGAAACCGACGTAGCCAAGCGTACCGCCATGCTGCAGAAGGTTGAAAAGATCCTGTACGAAGACGCAGCCTTTATTCCGCTGCACTGGCAGGACCTTTCCTGGGCCGCTTCCAAGAACGTGAAGAACGCCCAGGCCATCGTTAACGGTATGGACTTCCCCTACTTTGGCGATCTGGTAATGCAATAGCCTTGAATGGATGAAATGCCGGAGCGGCCCCCCGCTCCGGCTTCTCCTTTTCAAAGTGACTTTGAGCGGCGGCGGGGGTCCGCCGTCGCAACTAGGCAACTTTGGAAAGGACCAACAATAAGGAACCGGCCCCGCGCCGGTTCTCCCGTGTCTGGGCAACTGCACAGCATTACTTATAACTCATAAAGATACTAAACCGTTATGTTCGCGTTCATCATACGACGCGTGGCGCAGGCCCTCCTCGTCATGTTCGTCATCTCCATCATCGGCTTTGGCATCAAGTATTCCTTCGGGGATCCTGTGCGCGAAATGGTAGGCATGTCCGTGTCTGCCGAAGAGCGCGAGGCCCTTCGGGACAAGCTTGGCTTGAATGATCCGATCGTGGTGCAATGGACCCGCTTTGTGAACAATGCGCTCCATGGCGACCTCGGCCGTTCGTTCTTTTACCGCAAACCCGCGACAGAAGTGATTCTGAAAAAGGCGCCCGCAACGCTGGAACTGGTGTTCTGCAGCGCCATGATCATTCTGCTGGTCTCCACGCCCGCCGGTATCTATGCCGCGGTGAAGCCCAAGTCGGGACTGGCCCGCTTTATCATGGGATTCAGTATTGTAGGGGTCTCAGTCCCCGTCTTCCTTACCGCAATCCTGCTCATATATCTCTTTGCGGTTGAACTGCACTGGTTGCCATCGTACGGACGCGGCGAGACAGTGCGACTATGGGGCTTCTGGGATTCCGGCCTGCTTACGGTGGATGGCCTGAAGCACCTCATTCTTCCTTCCATTGCCTTGTCCTCCATCATGCTGCCGCTCTTCATCCGCCTCATTCGTGCGGAAATGAAGGAAGTGATGCAGACGGAATACGTGAAGTTCGCCCGCGCCAAGGGCCTTAAGCCGTGGCGCATCCTCATGGTACACGGGTTCAAGAATACGTTGCTGCCGGTTATTACCGTGGGCGGCGTGCAGATAGGCATCATGATTGCCTACACCATTCTGACCGAAACCGTGTTCCAGTGGCAGGGTATGGGCTTCATGTTCATTGAAGCCGTTGAACGTTCCGACACCTCCCTGCTTGTTGCCTACCTTGTCTTTGTAGGCGCACTCTTCGTCACCGTGAACACGGTGGTGGATATCATCTACGGCCTGGTGAACCCCATGGTCCGTATCTCGGGGAGGAAATAGACCATGTGGAAAAAATTCCGCCAATCCTACTTTCTGTACAGCTTCCTGCGCGACCCTGTAGCGGTCTGCAGCTTCCTTATTCTGCTGGTGCTGGTTGTGCTGGCGCTTTTTGCGCCGCTGCTGGCCACACAGAATCCGTATGACGGTTCCGCCATCGACATCATGGACGCAGAAATCGCGCCCGCATGGATTTCCGGCGAGAAGTTCCTCTTCGGTACCGACGCGCAGGGCCGCGACATCTGGTCCACCATCCTGTACGGCGCACGCGTATCCCTGCTCATCGGCCTTGGCGCGGTTGCGCTGCAGGCCAGCCTTGGCATCCTCGTGGGGCTGGTCTCCGGCTACAAGGGGGGCAAGATCGACTCCATCCTGATGCGAATCACTGACGTGCAGCTGTCCTTCTCCTCCTACATGGTGGCCATCTTCTTCGGTGCCATCCTGCAGACGGCCTTCGGCGTTGCCGGATACGCCAACATCGCGCTGCCGTTCCTCGTCTTCGTTATCGGGATTTCGGAATGGCCGCAGTATGCCCGTACCGTCCGCGCCTCGGTGCTTGCGGAAAAAAAGAAGGAATATGTGGAAGCCGCGCGCGTTATCGGCCTGAAGCCCTCGCGCATCATGTGGCGCCACATTCTGCCCAACACGCTCACCCCCGTGCTCGTCATCTCCACCGTGCAGGTGGCCAACGCGGTCATGAGTGAAGCGGCGCTTTCCTTCCTCGGCCTCGGCATGCCTGCCAACCAGCCTTCTCTCGGCTCGCTCATCAAGTCCGGTTTTACCTACGTGCTGAGCGGAAGCTGGTGGATTACCCTGTTCCCGGGTCTGGTACTGGTGCTGCTGGTGCTTTCCATCAACCTGCTGGGCGACTGGCTGCGGGATTTCCTGAATCCCAAACTCTATAAGGACTAGGGAACATGGATACTTTGCTTGACGTACGAAACCTGACCGTCAAGTTTGCCCTGCGCGACTATGCGCTCACCGCTGTGAACAATGTCTCCTTCTCGCTGAAGCGCGGAGAGCGTCTCGGCCTTGTGGGCGAGTCCGGCGCGGGCAAATCGGTAACGGGTTTTTCCATAATCAATCTGATCTCCAAGCCGGGCTTCCTTGCAGGCGGCTCGGTCTGGTTTGACGGTCGCGACCTTGCGACCCTTTCCGAAGAAGAAATGCGTCAGGTGCGCGGTAACCGCATCAGCATGATCTTCCAGGATCCCATGATGACCCTGAATCCGGTGCTCACCATCGGAACGCAGATGGTCGAAACCCTGATGGCCCACAAGAAAGTCACCAAGAAGGAGGCGGAGGCCATCGCCATCGACAAGCTGCGCAAGGTGTACATCAACTCGCCGGAAAAGCGCCTGAAGCAGTACCCGCACGAGTTCTCGGGCGGCATGCGTCAGCGCATCGTCATCGCCATTGCGCTGCTTACGGACCCCGCGCTCATCATCGCGGACGAGCCCACCACCGCACTGGACGTGACCATTCAGGCCGAGATCATGGACCTGCTGCTGGAGCTTTGCGAGAATGAGAACATGGGGCTCATTCTCATCACCCACGACCTCGGCGTTGTGTCGCAGGTGACCCAGAAGGTTGCCGTTATGTATGCGGGCAGCATCGTGGAACTGGGCGATACGGAGCAGGTGTGCAGCAACCCGCAGCATCCCTACACCAAGGGCCTTATCGCCGCGCTGCCCGAAGGGGCTACCGGCCTGCGCCTGAACCAGATTCCCGGCAGCATGCCCAGCCTGACGGATATTCCGGATGGTTGTGCCTTCAACAATCGTTGCGAGCTTTGCAAGGACATCTGTCTTTCCAAGGTTCCGCAGCTTGAGCTCAAGAAATCCGGCGTGCACGCCGCCTGTCACGAACTGGAGTAGTCATGGGTAATACGCCTCTTGTAAGCATAAAGAATGTCGTAAAGCACTTTGACATCTCCGGCGGTCTGCTGGACCAGCTGTCCCTCTCCGGCGGCAAGATCGTCCGCAACCGTTCCGTGGTGCATGCGGTGAACAACGTCAGCCTCGACATCATGGAAGGGGAGACCCTCTCCGTGGTGGGCGAATCCGGCTGCGGCAAGTCCACGCTCGCCCGCGTGGTCATCGGCCTGTATCCTCCCACCAGCGGCGAGATTCACTACCGCAACCAGCGCATAGACAACCTGCAGGGCACCAAGCGTCGTCCGTTCCGCACCAAGGCGCAGATGGTCTTTCAGGACCCTTATGCCTCGCTGAACCCGCGTATGCGTGTGCGCCAGATTCTCGAAGAGCCCGTGCGCTTCCACAAGCCCGAGCTCAGCGATGCGCAGGTGCGTGAGAAGGTGGCGGAAGTGATGGAGCAGGTGGGCATCAACCCCCAGTGGGCGGAGCGCTATCCGCATGAATTCTCCGGCGGCCAGCGTCAGCGTATCTCCATTGCGCGCGCTCTGGTGCTGGACCCTGAATTCATCGTGGCGGACGAGCCCATTTCCGCACTGGACGTGTCCATTCAGGCGCAGGTGCTCAACCTGATGATGGACCTGCAGGAGCAGCGCAAGCTGACCTACCTGTTCATCAGCCATGACCTTTCGGTTGTTGAGCATATCTCCGACCGTGTGGCCGTGCTGTATCTGGGTTCCCTGTGCGAACTGGCCACCTCCAAGGAGCTGTTCGACAATCCGCAGCACCCCTACACCAAGGCGCTTCTGTCGGCCATTCCGCGCATCGGCAAGGGCTTCCAGCACATCAAGCTTACCGGCGATGTGCCCACGCCCATCAATCTGCCCACCGGCTGTGTGTTCCATGGCCGTTGTCCGCATGCCAATGATCGCTGCAAGCGCGAGGTTCCCGCAGCCAGAACGCTTGAGAGCGGCACCGTGGTGGCCTGCCACGGCGTCGAGGAAGGGCGTATCTAGCGCCATTTACGGGTTATGAATGACAAAGCCCGTTTCCGGCCTTTTTGTGCCGGAAACGGGCTTTTTTGCGTATTGCGGGGAGGGGCTAGCCAGCCACGACCTTATTCCTGCCTGCCTTCTTGGCCTGATACAGCAATCCGTCAGCAACCTTGATGACCTCTTCCGGCGTGGTCGCCTCGTCCGTGCGTTCCGCAACGCCGATGGAGATGGTCACGGTCACCACGCTCTTGCCTCGGGCTTTCTTGGGCAGGGGGCCGCGGATGCGGAACTCGGCGCGGGCAATGGTTTCGCGCACAGCATCAAGGTGCGGAGCCGCCTCAATGGTCGTGCCCTTGGGGAACAGCACGGTAAATTCCTCACCCCCGTAGCGGTAGGCGGTGCCGCCCCCGGTAACGCGAGAAAGATGGCCTGCCACCATGCGTAGCACGTCGTCACCCACGTCATGTCCGTAGGTATCGTTGAACTTCTTGAAGTGGTCTATGTCGCACATGGCAATGGCGTACTTGCGGCCCAGCTTCTTGCAGTCGGCCATGAGGGCGCGGCGTCCGGGCAGGCCCGTGAGTTCGTCGGCAAAGGCCATGGAGTAGGATTCCTGAAACAGGGTCAGGGTGACAATGAGCGCTCCCACGCTGAAAAAGAGAGCTGCCTGATCGGGCTGTTCCACGTGGTGCAGCCCTGCCATGGCGCAGACTATGGTGGTGACCAGCGCGCCGTGCATGGCATCTCTGGCGGTGGGGGCAACCGCAAGGTGGATCACCAGCCCCAGAATCATGATGCCGGAGAGTACCAGAGCCATCTGCGGAATATAGGTCCAGCTGTCCGCCCATTCCGGCAGCAGGCGGAAGTAGACGATGCGCTGGGCCATGTCTATGACGGCATGTGCCGATTCAGGGCTGAGCATGGTGCCTGCGGTCATCAGCAGCAAGACCGCAACGGCTTGCGCAAGGACGGCGCTGAAATGCAGAATCCCCCAGCCGGTGAGCACGCCACGGTCTTCCAGCAGTTCAAGAACACCGATGTTGAGCGGCAGCAGAAAGCAGGTGGCGGCGTAGCCGAGTTTGACGTTGAGTGCTGAGACGGGGGCCTCCGGCAGAAAGCTGGTGGTTATCCAGCAGCCTGCAGCAAGCAGAAGCAGCAGGAAGACGCTGCGGCTGCGCTTGAACCGCCACGCAAGCGCTATGCCCGTCAAACTGAAGATGTAGGGAAGGGCAGGCAGCATGGGGAGCAGCGCGGAAGGAAGCCTTGCCGGTTTGGCAGCCACGAAGAAGGCTCCGATAACCAGCGCCACGGGCACCACAAGCGCAATGAAGATTCTGAACAGGGCAGTCATGCCGAAAGATCTCCGATAGTCAATAAAACAGGGTGAGTGTGTCGAAACATGTACAGAGTGTAGCGCGAAGGGGCGACAGGGGCAACGGCAGGCAGGCGTGGCGCGCCATGAAAATTGTAAAGGAGGGAGAAACGGTGTTCGGACGGTTGCAGTTTGAAGGAGCCGGCACTGTTTCGTGACTTGCCCGTACCGGCGTAAGGGGGTATCCAGACGCGGGGCCGAAGCGCGTTCGGATTTCATGGTACACGTGATGGCTCCCATCGCGCTCGCGGGGGGCAGAGGCCGCATGGCTCTCGCCCGCCTGAGACAAAATTCAATAATCTAGCTGCACTGCAAACAACCTTCAAGCCGCAAGGACGAATCGAATGGAACGCCATATCCGTTATTCCGACAAGGACAACGCGCTTGTCCTGCTTGACCAGCGCTATCTGCCCTCCCGTGAAGACGACTTTTTCTGCCGCAATACGCAGGACACCATCTACGCCCTGCAGACCATGGTGGTGCGCGGCGCTCCCGCTATCGGCGTGACCGCGGCCTATGGCTGCGTGCTGGCGGCCATGGAAGTTGCCGGTGAGGCTGACTGGAAGACGGCTCTGAAGGAAAAGCTGGAACTCATCGCAGAGGCGCGTCCCACGGCCGTGAACCTGCGCTGGGGCGTGGAACGCATGAAGACGCTCTGGGCCGCCAACGAGGGGCTGGACCGCGAGGCGCTGGTGGCCCTGTGGCTGACCGAAGCCAAACTTGTGCATAAAGAAGATATTGAGATCAACACCCGCATGGGCGCACACGGGGCAACCGTCATTGACGACGGCGACACCGTAATGACCCACTGCAACGCGGGTGCGTTGGCAACCGCCGGTTATGGTACCGCGCTGGGTGTTGTTCGTGGTGCCATTGACGCGGGCAAGAAGGGCATCAAGGTTATCGCCAATGAGACCCGCCCCTTCCTGCAGGGCGCACGCCTGACCGCCTATGAACTGAAGGAAGACAACATTCCCGTCACCGTTGCCTGCGACAACGCCTGCGGCCTGCTCATGCGCCGCGGCATGGTGCAGAAGGTGGTGGTGGGCGCAGACCGCGTGGCTGCCAACGGCGATGCCGTGAACAAGATCGGCACCTATTCCGTGGCCCTGCTGGCCCGTGAACACGGCGTTCCCTTCTATGTTGCCGCGCCGCTTTCCACCATCGACCGCAACATGCCCGACGGCGATTCCACCCCCATTGAAGACCGTACCCCACGTGAAGTGACCCATGTGGGCGAAACCCAGATCACCCCGGACGGCGTTCCGGTATACAACTTTGCCTTCGACGCCACCCCCAACGAGTTGATCGCAGGCATCATCACGGAAGTGGGTGTGCTGCGTGCTCCCTATGCGGAATCCATTGCCAAGGCGTTCAAAGACGCGGGCATCGAATAGCAGGTCTGTCCGGCTGTTGCCGGTGCATTAGGTCTGTCGTGTAGAAAGTGCAAAGGGGAACACGGTATTTCCGTGTTCCCCTTTTGTCTGTTTTACCAGGGAGTAAAGGCGCAGCCTTGATTACTTCGGGGTGCTGCCGATGTAGCGCTCTATGATTTCCTGCAGTTCGCCGTTCTTTTTCATGCGGGCGAGTTCGGCATTGAAGATCGGCAGATAGTCAGCCAGCTCCTGCGTATTGCCGAAGACAAAGCCGTAGCCATGCTTTGGCGTGTAGGGCTTGCTGATGACGAACTCGTCGCGGAAGGAAGGATTGTTCTGCATGTAATAGCGCGTGACATATTCGCAATCGAGCACGGCATCCACTCTGCGCAACTGCAACATACGCAACGACTCGTAGGGGGTGGAGCAATCCGAGCGGCTAAGCCTGCCGGACATGAAACCATCGGAGAATTCCGGATAGAGAAAGCCGAGCACGGTACCCAATGTAAGGCTCTGGTCGCTGGCAATATCGTCGGGAGAATAGGGGACGGCGCGTCGGGAAATGACCACCTCTGCAATATCCAGAACGGTGTCGCTCCACAGGTATCTTTGGGGATTGTGTACCCAGTTGGGGCTCTTGAAGTACACGTGCAGCTTGTCTGAGCCCAGCACGGCCATGGCCCGTTTTTCGGGATACTCCACTATCTGCAGCTGTACGCCGGTTCGTTGCGTTATCCGCCGCAATACTTCCAACATGATGCCAGAGCTGTCCTCGGGCTTTTCGGCCCTTATGAGAAAAGGAGGCCAGCCTTGAGGGCCGATGGAGGCTATGAGTTTGTCCGGTCTTACGGGCTGGGCCGCAGAATGGCCCGCAAAAGCCAGTAGCAGGCAGAGGATGAATGCTATGCAGATGCACCGCAGGTGATGTGTGGAAAATGTATACATGCAATACCGTAAAAAGATGGAGTGCTGGTTTCGAATACAATTGCTTTGTGTTATTTGACAAGCGAATATTTCTGTCATGTAAGGGGAGGTGCAGGCGTAATTGCTTCAAGCAGGCGGTGCCCCGATGCATAGTGCTATTATTTCGCAAAAGCATCCTGTTGTTGCCGTAGCGTTTCGCAGGCCCGCCCCAGCCTGCGCATGGCCTCACGTATCACCTCCGCGTCATGCAGGGTGACATTGAGCCGCAGGAATCGTTCTCCATCCGCAGGATTGAGGAAAAAGGCTGTACCCGGAGCAACGGCCACCCCGTTGTTCAGGGCGGCTTCGGTTACGGCAGTGGCGGTCAGGTCCGGCGGCAGGGTGCACCATGCGAAGAGGCCGCCTGTAACGGGGCTGACCGTGATGTCCTCCGGCAGATATTCGGCGCAGGCGGCGAGCAGGGCGTCGCGTCGTCTGCGGTAGATGCTGCACGAGCGGGAAAGGTGCGTGCGATGCCTGCCCACGGACACGAAGCGGTACAGGGCCCGCTGGATGACTCCTGAAGAGGAGATGTCGTTCAGGCGTTTGCAGCGCACCAGCAGGTCGCGCACGGGGCCTTCCGCCACCATGTACCCCACGCGCAGCCCCGGCATGAGCATCTTGGAAAAGGTGCCCATGTAGAAGCATGCGCCCTTGGCCGCCAGCGCCTTCAGGGCGGGCTGGGCGTGTCCTTCGTATCGCAGGTCTCCCACGAAATCATCTTCCACAAGGGGCACGGCATAGGCTGCGGCCAACTGCACCAGCTGCCGCCTGCGTTGTCCGCTCATGCAGATGCCTGTGGGATTCTGGAAGTTGGGCATGGTGAAGATGAGCTTGGGGCTGTGTGCCCTGAGCGCTTCCTCCAGCTTGTCCATGCGCATGCCCTCGGCATCCATGGGAATCTGGATGATGTTCAGGCCGCGGGCGCGGAACAGGTCCATGCCGTCGGCATAGGAGGGGCCTTCCGTGACGACCGTGTCACCATGGCGGGTGAGCAGCTGTGTCACCAGTGCCAAGGCCTGCTGGGAGCCGGAGGTGATGATGATGTCGTCCGTGGCGGCAGGAATGCCCTGATCCGCCAGCACGTGCGAAATGGTGCGCCGCAGGGGGGCGTAACCGGCCATGTCGGCATATTCACCGGCATCGGTGCCTTCCTTGCGCAGGGTGTCGCGCAGGCTGGCCCGCAGCTCATCCAGTGGGTAGAGGGCGGGATCGCTGTTGCCGCAGTTCAGCGAGATGATGTTTCTGTCGGGGCTGTGCGTGAGCAGCGGAATGGGCGGTTTGGCGGGCAGGGAACTGAAGCGCTCCACCACGGTCTGCTGCCATGCGGGCCATGTGTCACACTTCGTATTACACTTCGTACTAGCTTCCGTATGTCTTGAGGCGGCTGGGCTCCTGCGTACGTCAGGGAAGGGCGGAAGGATGAAGGTGCCGCTGCCTACGCGGGCCGCAAGCAGTCCGGCGGCCTCCAGTTCTGCATAGGCGTTTTCCACCGTGATGCGGTTCACCCCCAGCTCCAGGGCAAGTTTGCGTATGGCGGGCAGGCGCATGCCCGCAGGCAGGGCGTGCGATTCTATGCCCTCGCGGATGAAGGCGGCGATCTGTGAATAGAGCGGGCTGCCGCTCTCTCTGTCCAGCGGAATACGCATTGTGCTGTCATCCTTGGAAAGGGTGTAAAATTGGCATGGTTGTTTTTCATATAAACCATGCCTTTCAAAGGGGTCAATCCTGCCGGTATCTGTTTATCAGAACAATTCGTTGTGAAAGCAGGTTCTGACAGGAGAAGACGGATGAGCGTAACAGATACAGCGGGCAGCGCCGCGGGCAAGGGCTACACCATCGCCGTAGCCAGCGCGGTGATGCTGTCCTTCACGGGCATTCTGATCAAATATATCGGCGATACCTACCACCTGGCCCCTATGGTGCTGGCCTTCTGGCGTAACAGCATGGTCTGTGCGGTGCTTGTCTGCGCCCTTGCGCTGCGTGGCGTTGCCGTGCTGGAGCCTCTGCGCGAGCACTGGAGGTTCTTTGTCTGTTACGGCGGCATGCTGGCGGTGTTCAATTCCATGTGGACCACCACGGTCATTCTCAACGGGGCCGCAGTAGGGACGGTGCTGGTCTACTGTTCGGCGGCCTACACGGTGGTGCTGGGCAGGATGTTCTTTGGTGAAGCGCTTGGTGTCTCCAAGCTGATTGCCGTGGCTCTGTGCATTGCTGGCTGCGTGTTGGTGGCCGATGCCCTGAATGCGGAGACATGGCGGCTGAACGCGCTCGGAGCAGGGGCGGGCATCGCCTCCGGCCTGCTGTATGCGGGCTACAGCATCATGGGCCGCACGGCCGGAAATCGCGGATTGCAGCCATGGGTGACACTACTTTACACCTTTGCCTTTGCGGTGCTGTTCCTTTCCCTGTTAAACCTGATCATGGGCAATCTGAAGCCGGAACTGGGGCTTGCCGCGACCTCCCTTTCCGAGATGGCACCGGAGCGCCTCCAGTGGGGCGGCTGGCTGGCCCTGTTCGTGCTCGCTGCAGGTCCGACCCTGCTGGGATTCGGGCTGTACAACGTGTCCCTGTGCTATCTGCCTTCCTCGGTGGCGAACATCATCCTGACCTTGGAACCGGCGCTGACGGCTGTTGTTGCCTACTGGGCGCTGGGCGAGCGCATGACCCCCATTCAATGGACCGGTGCGGCGCTCATTCTGTGCGGCGTTGTGGTGCTGAGAGTGGCGGGCATGCGCAGGCGGAAGGTTGCCGCCATGGAGACGTGGAGAGCACGTGCCCTTGTCGGCGAACCTGTAGCCGAGCCGGAAGCCTAGATGCGTAGGGGGTGAAGCATTGAAAGTGATCGGAGTGCATCCGAACGCTTATCAATAGGTGACGATGTGTTGTCTTTTTATTGTGAGTTTATTAGGGATGTTAACATGAGTAATTGACGGAGCTGGGGTTGTGTAGCAAACTCCTGCCCCATAGGGGGGATACTTGTTACCGGCGTGCTCGGGGCGTGCCGAGAGGAGTTATCCCGAATGCACTGTCGTCTTTCCGGCCTACCGTTTTCCCAGAGATCAGACTTGCCATCTGGGCTGTCTTTTGGCCGCTTTTCCTGCGCACCAGAGCAGTGCCTTTGCAATGCCTCCGTTTCCGCAGGGCACCGTTGCGGGCACAATCCTTCCTTGTTTCGGGACGCCGATCTGCCGCGTTCCGCCTGCTCTGCCGCTTTTCTGACGCGGTTCTCCTTCATTCGTCCTGCAAAGCGGGGTGAATCATGAAAGGATCTTTCCCTTTTCCTATCGCAACATTGCTCTTTCTGGCCGCCCACTGGGTCGTAATGCTGTTCCTGCGAACGCGCTATGGCGATTACAGAAAGGCCTATGCCCTTCACAGATTCAGTGCCAATTGCCAGCCTGCAGGGGAAGTGGCTGTGACGTATTGCAGGCCTTATTTGATCTTGGGGTCCCTTGTGGCGGCGTTTTCATTCTGGATACTCGAGGTGGTGCTCCCGGCAGGGGGGGCTATGCTCTCTAAGATCGGCTTTGTGTGCATGTTTGTATTCATTTACCGCCTCTGGCAGAGCGGTTGGGGCGACTTTATCGCCTCTGATGGGAAGAGTCTGGTTATGCGTAAGGGCATCAAAAAGCGTGAATACTGCATTCCGTGCTCAGACGTGGTGCTGACTGAAATGGCAAACAGGTCTTACCCCGGTGCCCTCGGAGAGGTCGCGGGATATGACGAATGGCGCATACATACTTCTCGGGGTGAGAAATATATCATTACGGCCAGGCATTCCGAAGAGCTTGCCGCGCTGATTGGGGCACCTGTCGATCGATGGCTAGATCGATGAAGGATTGCCGGTATTGCATTCAGAGAAGCCGCGGCTGTAAGTTTGTTGCTTTAGCTTTTAGCTAACGGGAAACATGATATGAAAGCTCCCTCTCCCCTTCCGGTCGGAACTCTGGTTTATCTGGCCTCTCATTTTGCCGTATTTCTGTTCTTGCGGTTGCGCTATGGCGATTACAGGAAGGTGTATGCACTCAGCAGATTCAGAGCCAACTGCGAGCCCGCCGGGGAAGTGTTTGTGAGTTGTAAAGGCAGATCTCAGGTTGCGATCATTCTTATAACAGCACTGGTGCTTTGGGGTACAGAAAGCGACCTTCAGTTAAAGGGCTGGTTAAACACTGATGATATAGGCATTATGATTTTCTTGTTTTTGTATACGGTTATGTTGTTATCTCTGGGGGCATTCATAGCCTCTGACGGGGTGCATATAGTCATGAGGAGGGGCTTGCTGTCCCGGGAGCACCGTGTTTTGTGTCAGGCCGTTATCAGGACGGAGTTGATGATTAAGGAAATTCCTTATTGTAGCACGACAGTAAATGTCCCTGTGTGGAATATCTATACAGCAAAAAAAGAACCATATGTTGTCTACTTGCGGCATGATGACGCGCTTGCCGAGTTGATAGGAGCGCCAATCGAGCGCGTGACAAAGAGAAAAGAGTGAGACCGTCAGCATACGTTGCTGAATGATACAAAAAACAGCCGGAGCAAATGCTCCGGCTGTTGTCTTTCAGTCTCCATGCAACACAGGCCAGCCGTTACAGCGGTCTGGTCGCCTCATCCACAAGGTAGATCACGTTCCGGTACGGAATGGTGGCGTGCAGCGCCAGACCCACCTCGCAGGTGCGGGAGGTGGAATACCCTTCCGAGCAGTGCTCCACCTGCGCCTTCAGCTCGGCCAGCGCGGCCTTGTTCAGTTCCGGATACCGGAAGCCCCGGTCGCCTGCGAAGCCGCAGCAGAACACGTTTTCCGGCATCACAACCTGTTCGGCGCACAGTTCGGCCAGCTCCTTGAACTTGCCGTCCAGCCCCATTTTGCGGGCGGTGCAGGTGGCGTGCAGGGCCACGGATCTGGGCACCTTGGTGAAGCGGAGCTTGTCCTTCAGGTGCGTCAGTACGAACTCGATGGGTTCGAACAGGGTGAGGCGCTTATCCATGGTATCCTTCATGCGGTACAGACAGGGGCTGGTATCGCTGAGGATGGGATATTCGCCGTTGTTGCTGGCCTTCAGCAGGGCTTCGGAGAGTTCCTTGGACTTCATGTCCGCCTGCGCGTCAAAGCCCTTGGATTCGAATGCCTGACCGCAGCACAGCTCGTTCAGCCGCTCGGGGAAGATGACTTCGTACCCCGCCTTGAGCAGCAGGGCGATGGTCTTTCTGGGCAGTTCGGTTTTTTCCGTATCGCCTTCCGAGGGGCCCATGGTGCGGCTGATGCAGCTGGGGAAATAGACCACCTTGAGCGGGTTGGTCTGGTTCACAGGCACCGGCTTCACGGGGCTCAGGCCCGAGGGCATTTCCTTGTTCCACAGCGGCAGTTTCTTCAGGGTGAGCACACGCAGGGTCTGCGAGCCGGTATCCATTACCGTGGTGCCCAGCAGCTTGTGCGCAAGGTTCACGCCCTTCAGGGTGTTGGCCACGACCTTGGCAACGGTGCCGAAGTTGCTTGCCACCCAGTCCGCAGCCTTGGCCTGACGCGGGGTCACATGTTCGCCGCGCAGCTTCTTGATGAACGAACCGGTGTTGATGCTCACCGGGCAGCGGGTGGCGCACAGGCCGTCCGTGGCGCAGGTGTTGTCGCCAAAGTAGCTGTAGTCGGAGAAGAGCTTCTTGAGCAGCTTGTCCTTCTCGTCGCCGGCCTTCATGCGGCTGATCTCGCGCCATGCGGTAATGCGCTGGCGCGGGGTGAAGGTGACGTTGCGTGAGGGGCAGATGGGTTCGCAGAAGCCGCATTCGATACAGGTATCCACAATGGAATGCGCGGCGGGCAGCGGCTTCAGGTTGCGGATGTGCGCCTCTGCGTCTTCGTTGATGATGACGCCGGGGTTCAGCAGGCCGTAGGGGTCGAAGATGTTCTTGATCTCCTTCATCAGGCGATAGGCGGCTGCGCCCCATTCCATTTCCACAAAGGGAGCCATGTTGCGGCCCGTGCCGTGCTCGGCCTTGAGCGAGCCGTCGTAGTCCTTCACGACCATGGCGCACACTTCGTCCATGAAGCCCTGATAGCGAATGACTTCCTTGGCCTCGGAGAAGTCCTGCGTGAACACGAAGTGCAGGTTCCCTTCCAGCGCATGGCCGAAGATGATGGCTTCGTTGTATTCGTATTTCTTGAGCAGTTCTTGCAGTCTGAGGGTGGCGTTTGCCAGTTCCTTGATGGGGAAGGCCACGTCTTCGATAATGACCGTGGTGCCCACCTTGCGCACGGCACCCACAGCGGGGAACAGCCCCTTGCGCACGGCCCACAGCTGGTTGAACTCGGCAGGCACGTCGGTGAATTCCACATCGCCAACCTTGGCAATGTGTTCAATGGATTTGGTGATCTTGCCGATCTGCTTGGTGAGCTGCGCCTTGGTTCCGGCGCGGGTTTCCACCAGCAGGGCGGTGGTGTTGTCCGCGACTTCGCCCAACAGGCATGCGGGCATGCCCGGCTTGCCGCAGACGGAACGCAGTGCGCGGTCGTCCATCAGTTCCACGGCTGAAACAGGCGTGTCGCGCAGGATGATGGTGGCCTCGCACGCGGACTTGATGTCCGGGAAGAAGATCAGGGCGGATGCCTTGTTGGGGTGTTCCACCACCGTGCGGTAGGTGACTTCGGAAATGAAGCCCAGCGAACCTTCCGAGCCCACCATCAGGTGCTGGATGATGTCGAAGGGATCTTCAAAGTCCACCAGCGCGTTCAGGCTGTAACCGGTGGTGTTCTTGATTTTGAACTTGCGGGCGATCTGGTCGGAAAGGGCGGAATCCGCCACCACTTCCTGACGCAGCAGACGGATGCGTTCAAGGATATTGGGATGCTTGCGCGAGAATTCCGCGCGGCTCTTGTCGTCCGAGGTGTCGAGCACGGTGCCGTCCCAGAACACGAGCCGCATCTTGTCCAGCGTCTTGTAGCTGTTCTCGGCTACGCCGCAGCACATGCCCGATGCGTTGTTCGCTACAATGCCACCGATTTTCGCGGTATCGATGGATGCGGGGTCCGGTCCGATCTTCTTGCCGAACTCGGCCAGCAGCCGGTTGGCGTTGGTGCCGATGATGCCCGGCTGCAGGGTGATGCGGGTGGCATCGTCAAAAATGCGGAACTTGCGCCAGCCGTCGCCCAGACGGACCAGCACGGAATCCGAAACTGCCTGACCGGAAAGGCTCGTTCCGGCCGCGCGGAAGGTCACCGGAACACGGTACTTGTTGGAAAGCTTGAGAATGTGAACAACCTCAGCCTCTACGTTGGTATCGATGACCATCTTCGGGATGAGGCGGTAAAAGCTCGCATCTGTGCCGTACGCGAGCACGCGGAGCGGGTCGGTGTAGATATTCTGCTTGGGGACGACGTCGAGGACTTCCTTGTAGAAATCAGCATACGGTGCCGGCAACATGCTATATTCCTCCAGCAAACAGGGTGTGACGGGTAGGGCACAATGCCCGACTCTCTCTGCGGACGACCGGACAACGGTTCACGCCATATCAGTCCGTAATGGCGTTGGGGGTGTTGTTCCCCTTCCGTTTCCAACATCTGCAGGGACAGCAGTATGATCGAGTTAGCCGCTCTGACCGCAAGGGACAGGGCAGGAACCCTTCTTATAGCACACCATTCCTGTTAAGGAAAAGAGAAATCAGCAATGAGGCGTCAGCGGGCGCTGACAGGGGGGGGCAGATCTACCAGTCCACCACAATGCGGACCTTCTGCTTGGCCTTGTTGGTGAACAGCACATACCCGTGCTCGCGTCCGTGCAGGTACAGATCGCGGGTTATGCGCACGTCCTGTTCGCAGTAGCGGGCAATCTCGTCCACCTTGCCTTCCTTCCACCACTTCAGCGCCTGCAGGCCGTCCGCCGACTTGGGCGCGTCGAACGTGGCCGAACCCAGATTATCCAGCGAGACGCGGTAGCTCAGCCGTTTGCGGATCACATCCAGCATGTCCAGCGTGGGCAGGGTGGCAAGGTTCTGCGTGGTATAGGCAGAAAGCACCTTGTAGTCGAAGCGCAGGATGTTGAAGCCCACCACAAGGTCGAACTCCTCAAGCAGCTTCAGCATTTCCGGCATGCGGTCTTCCGTGTAGGCGGTGAAGGCGTCTGTTGCGGAATCGTACAGGACCGCAATGCTCACGCGCATGCGCTCGGCACGGTTCCAGCCGCCCACCTCCTGCGCGGAAAGCTGGGTCTCCACGTCCAGCACCGCATAGCGGGCAGGGGGGAGAAATTTTGACGTGGGGGATTGAGCAGCCAAAGGCATGCCTCCGGCGGGGAGGGGAGGATGTACCGGCTCGCTTCGCTGGGCCCCATCCACCCCACGGCAGAGTGCTGACTCGTTAGGAAGCGTTGCCGTGTCTGGGGTCTCTGGTCTGGCAGAGGCAGAGTGCGCGGTGGGCTCAAACTGCGCAGGTCTGGTTGTCGTGGTGGGGTGATCGACAGGTTGTAATACGAACTGTTCGCGTAAGTGTTCGTCAGAAGCAGCATCACGCGAGGCGAGGCGCAGCAGCAGGTCAAGGGCTCCGGCCTTGTCTATGGGGCGGTTGCCCGACCCGCACTTGGGCGAATGCACGCAAGAAGGGCACCCCAGTTCGCAACCGCAGTCGCGGATAACCGCAAGGGTGCGCTCAAACATGTCCACGGCGCGCTCGAACGCCAGCCTGGTCAGTCCTGCACCGCCGGGCATGCCGTCGTAAATGAATACCGCAGGCTTGCCCACCTGCGCGTGCATGGGCGTGGAAATGCCGCCAAGGTCGTTGCGGTCCGTCATGACCAGCAGGGGCAGAATGCCGATGGCCGCGTGTTCAATGGCATGGATGGAGCCCATGAAGTGCATGAACGCATCCTCCATGGCGCGCTGCACATCCATGGGAATCTCGAACCACAGGCCCTCGGTCTCGAATATCTGGGGCGGCAGGTCCAGCGGGATGATGCCGAGCAGATTGCCGCCGCCGCGTACGCTGCGCCGCTCGTAGCCGCTGATACGTTCGGTAACGCGCAGCTTGCCGAGGCAGATGCGGGTGCCCCACACCACCTTTTGGTCCAGCACTTCCAGAATCTCGGTGTCCTTGTTGCCGCGCACGCGGGTGTAGTAGTCCACTTTCTCCTCGGCCACGCGGGCCGTGCGGGTCTCAAGGTCCAGAGAGGTCACTGTCCATGAGGTGCCCTTGTGCAGATAGACCGCGCCGGGGTGTGTTTCGCGCAGGGCCTTGATGCCGTCCACGCTGCCGATGACCGTGCCGTCCGTCGTCTGGATGTGGAAGCTGTTGCCCGCACCACGCAGGTCCACGTGCCGCTGGGGCCGTTTGCGTGCGGCAAAGATGGCGGTGTCGTCCGCATCGCGCAGCAGCAGGCCTTCCAGTTCCAGCTCGCGGATGGCGCTCTGCACGTCCTGCGCCTGCAGCCACTGTTCGGCCGGACGCAGGCTCAGCTCCGCCGCCGCGCATTCCAGATGCCGCTTCAGAATCACGGGGTTGTGCGGGTTCAGCACCGCGTGTTCGGCGGGGCGCTCGAAAAAGTCCTGCGGGTGGCGCATGAAATATTGATCCAGCGCATCCTCGCCCGCCACCAGCACCACGGCGCTCTCCTGCGTGGAGCGGCCCACGCGACCGCCGCGCTGCATGGTCGCCATGACCGTGCCGGGGTAGCCCACCAGAATGCACAGATCCAGTGCGCCGATGTCTATGCCCAGTTCCAGCGCGCTGGTGGAGATGACCGCAAGCAGTTCGCCGCTGGACATCTTCGCCTCGATCTCGCGCCGTTCCTCGGGGAGGAAGCCCGCCCGGTATGCGGAGATGCGCTCCTTGTACGGGCCGGATTTCTGGCCCGCCCACAGGCTGATGAGTTCCGTCATCTTGCGCGACTGCGTGTACACGATGGTGCGCAGGTTGCGGGACAGCGCGGATTTCAGGAGCTGGATGGCGGCGGTGGAGGGGCTTTCATACGGGTCCAGAAACACGAAATGTCGTTTGCCCTGCGGTGCGCCGCTCTGCGTGATGACCTGAATGTCCGATTCCGGCAGGCCGGTCAGCTGCTGGCACAGCTCGCCGGGGTTGCCCACGGTGGCGGAGCAGAAAATGAAGGTGGGCGTGATGCCGTATTGCTTGCAGATACGCAGCAGCCGCCGGAAAAGCTGGGCCATGTGTGAGCCGAGCACCCCACGGTAGGTGTGCACCTCGTCCACCACGATGAACTGGAGCGAGGCCAGAAACTGCACCCACTGTTCATGGTGCGGCAGAATGGAAAGATGCAGCATCTCCGGATTGGTCATCAGTACCGTGGGCGGATTGGTGCGGATCTTCTTGCGGAAGTGCGGAGTGGTGTCGCCGTCGTAGATGGCGGCCTCGGGCCGTGCTTCCTTGGGCCAGTGGGCCGTGAGCTGGCGGAATGTCTTGAGCTGATCCTGCGCCAGTGCCTTGAGCGGAAAGAGGTAGAGTGCGCGGGCGTCGCGGTCCTGCAGGAAACGCTCGATGACCGGCAGGTTGTAGACAAAGGTCTTGCCGCTGGCCGTGGGGGTTGCCACCACCACGTGCCTGCCGGAACGGATGTAGTCAGTTGCCAGCGCCTGATGCGCATAGAGTTCGCGGATGCCCTGCATGGCCAGCAGGTCGCGGATGGCCGTGGGCCATGGTCGCCTGTTCGGGGCGAACTGCGCCTCCGCCTCGGGCAGGACACGATGATAGATCACCTGCTCGCCCAGCCGGTCTGAGGCCTTCAGTGCGGCTACGTACTCCGCTATGATTTCCGCTTCGTCATGCATACGCAGGGACCATGATGGGCCGTAGGGCGGTTTGTCAACCGAACGCTGCGAGACTGCCCGGCGTCATCGGGAGGGAATGGCTCGCGAGGTTGCCGGACCTGTCTGGCTGCAGAGCCTCCAGCTGCTTTATGACGGGTTGCCCTGGTTACAAGGCATCTCGGGCGGTTATACGTCGATCTTGAATCCCAGCTGGATGTCGCAGGCTGCCTGCCCGCCGCGTACGCCCCAGTTTTCCTTGGGATGCTCGCGGAGCACGGTCAGCACATGGTCCGCCGGAATGCCGAAGGGCTCCAGATTGCGGACAATGGCCTTGTACAGCTTCCGCTTGGCGTCCAGCGAGCGGCCCGCAAAGGCATCTATGGTCACCATGGTGCAGCATTCAGGCTTTTTCTTGTCTTCGGGGCAGGTGAAGCGGTGCGGCTCATGCACGATCAGCCGGAGATGCTTGTCATCGGGCTTGATCAGGAACGCCTCCTGCAAGGCTGCGTGCACGGCATCGATAATGCCGATTTCCTCTTCCTGCGTATAACGCTTGCGAATTTCGATGCAGACAAAAGGCATGGGAGGCTCCTTGGCTGGGGTAACTGGACGGGGAAAGGCTTCAATATGTTTACGGGCAGAAGGATGCTATCGTTGAGCAATATGAAATGGTGCATTCTGGTTGTCAATGCAGGGTGTTGTGACGGTTGTGTGTAGATTGGGCGCAGCGTGCGCAGGTTCTTTTTGGTTAGTCCTTGCTATTGGTCTTCGATATGTGCCAAACTGGTCTGACCAATTTGGTCTGAATATTTGTCCCATATTTCCCGGGCAGGCGCGGCGTGCCTTGCTGTGTGAAAAATAACGTCGGTTGCTTTCAGCCTGTGATAGGGTGGATTGGTCTTACCACGAAGCCATTTCCACATGGGACAGCACACTAGCCTGTGGCCGTTTTTCTCCGCCTCGCAAATGGCGGCGGAGGCGGCCGGATACAAGGAGACTGGCATGGGACAGCGGGTATCTATCGGGAATCTGGAAATCTCCAGGCCTCTGCATGATTGCGTCGCCAACGACATTGCCCCGGGGACGGGCCTTGCGCCGGACGACTTCTGGCGGAATCTGGAAGCAGCCTTGCGGGAGCTTGCTCCGCGCAACAGGGAACTGCTTGCCATTCGCGACCGCATGCAGGATGCCATAGACCAGTGGCATATCGAGCACAGGAATACGCCGCACGACGCGGCCGCATATAAGCAGTTTCTGTACGACCTTGGTTACCTGCGGCCTGCCGGAGGCGACTTTTCCATTACCGTCGAGAACGTGGACCCTGAGATTGCGACCATTGCGGGGCCGCAGCTTGTGGTGCCTGTTACCAATGCCCGTTATGCCCTGAACGCGGCCAATGCCCGTTGGGGAAGCCTGTACGACGCCCTGTATGGAACGGACGTGTTGCCGGAAGGCGACGGTGCGGAAAAGGGCAAGGGATATAATCCGGTCCGCGGTGGGCGGGTCATCGAATATGCCGCGCATTTTCTCGATACCGTAGCGCCCCTGACCATGGGCAGCCACGCGGACGTAACCGCGTATGCCCTTGCTGACGACGGCGACCGGAAGCGGCTTGCGGTTCATCTTGCGGGGGGCGGTGTGTCCGGGCTTGCAGAGCCGGAAAAGTTTGTCGGCTATGCCGTGGACGGCGAACGCCTGACCGTTCTTCTGCGGAACAACGGGGTGCATATCGAGTTGCAGGTGGATCGCTCGCATCCCATCGGTGCTCAGAATCCTTCCGGACTCAGGGATGTGGTGCTGGAAGCCGCCATAACCACTATCAATGACTGCGAAGATTCCGTGGCCGTGGTGGACGGCGAAGACAAGGCGCTGGCTTATGGCAACTGGCTCGGTCTTATCAAGGGCACACTTGTCGCCTCCTTTCCCAAGGGAGACAGGGCCGTCGAGCGCTGCCTGAACCCGGACCGCAGCTACATTGCGCCGGACGGCTCCGCACTGACCCTTTCCGGCCGCAGCATGCTGCTTATCCGCAACGTGGGTCACCTCATGACTACAGATGCCGTGCTCATGGACGGCAAGCAGATTCCGGAAGGCATTCTGGATGCCTTTGTCACGGCCTACGTGACTCTGCATGAGCATAAGGGGACGGTGCGTTACGGCAACAGCAAAACCGGCAGCGTGTATATCGTAAAGCCCAAGATGCATGGCCCTGACGAAGTGGCTTTTGCCTGCGACATTTTTGCCGCGGCGGAAAAGGCCACAGGTCTTCCCGCCCGTACGCTCAAGATCGGCATCATGGACGAGGAGCGGCGCACTACCCTGAACCTGAAGGAGTGCATCCGCGCTGCGCAGGATCGCGTCATTTTCATCAACACCGGCTTCCTCGACCGTACCGGCGACGAGATTCATACCAGTATGGAAGCGGGCCCCATGGTGCGCAAGAACGACATGAAGTCGCAGCCGTGGATTGCGGCTTATGAAGACTGGAATGTGGACGTGGGTCTCGCCGTGGGCTTTCACAAGCGTGCCCAGATAGGCAAGGGCATGTGGCCCAAGCCGGACATGATGGCGGAAATGCTGGTGGCCAAGATCGGCCATCCCAAAGCCGCTGCCAACTGCGCGTGGGTGCCTTCGCCCACTGCGGCCACCCTGCATGCCATGCACTATCATATGGTGGATGTGTTTGCGCAGCAGGCCGCGCTCATCGGCAAGCCCCGTGCAAGCCTTGATGACCTTATCGCCATGCCTCTGCTGTCCGGCACCCTGCCTGCCGAAGAGGTGCAGCGCGAGCTGGATAACAACGCACAGGGCATTTTGGGCTACGTGGTGCGCTGGGTCGATCAGGGCATCGGTTGTTCCAAGGTGCCGGACATCACCGACGTGGGGCTGATGGAAGACCGCGCCACTCTGCGCATCTCCAGCCAGTATCTGGCCAATTGGATGCACCATGGCGTGTGCACGCCCGAACAGGTCATGGAGACCATGCGGCGCATGGCCGCCGTGGTGGATCGCCAGAATGCGGACGACCCGCTTTACAAGCCCATGGCTGCGGATTTCGAGGCCAGCATAGCCTTCAAGGCTGCCTGCGATCTTGTGTTCAAGGGACGCCAGCAGCCCAGCGGCTATACCGAACCCATTCTGCATGCCCGCAGACGCGAGGTGAAGGCGCAGATGCTGTGATGACAAGTCTTGTGTCCGCTTCCTGAATCGGTTGCGGTCAGGTTGCGGCGATTGCTGTGACATTCGAACGCGGGGTAACGCGCAGTGCGTTGTCCCGCGTTTTGTTGTGTCGTGCATCTGTTTTCTTGTGTATCACTCTGGCATTATTGCAGAGAATGCGGTACGAGTTCTGCGGGGGACCGGGCTTCAGATATGGGGGGCAAATGCAGGTTCGTACGCGCCACAACGGACGGCTGCTGCTTGTGGGGTCAGGCTATTATCTGGAGCGGGAACTCTGTAACGCGGCGAGAATGGCTGCCGTGGATATGGAAGTCTTTCCCGCGCACAAGCACCCGCACGATTTCGGCACGGCGCTGCTGGAGCACCTGATGCGTTTCAGGCCGGAGGCGGTTCTGAGCATCAACGCCAGAGGTCTCGGCAGATGGATGGAGCTGCCGGATGTGCTGGGGCGTCTGGGTATGGCCCTGTGCGTGTGGTTCATAGACAGCCCCGAGCATTTCATTTCCGGTGCCGTGCCGGATAACGACAATCTCCTGCTGTTCTCCTGTGAGCGGCAGGCCATGCCTTTGCTTCAGGCCTGGGGCGGCAGGCGTGTGCATTATCTGCCGCTTGCGGCGGACACCTCCCGCATGCGGGGAGCGGACGGGTGCTTTCTCCCGGATGCGGAGATAACCGCCTCTTTCATCGGCAATACCTGGGTTGAGAAGAAGGCGAAGTGCCTGAAGAATGCCCGCTTTCCGGGGTTCATCCTGCGCAGGTACAGGGAGCTGGGGGCGCGTTTTGCGGATTCTCCCGAGCCGTCTGTCCAAAGTTTTCTCGCCCGTGAGGTGCCTGCTTTTCTGGAATCGGCCCGTGCCGCACTTGATGAAGAGCAGCTACGGGACCTGTGCATCCTGATCTGCTGGGACGCCAACGCGGCGAAAAGGGTGCCCATGGTGCGGGCGCTGCTGCCGTATTCTCCGGTCATTGCCGGAGATGCCTATTGGAGGCTGTATGCAGGCGGGGTGAAGGGCGTGCAACTGCATCCACCCATCGGTTACTATTCATCGGACCTTTTCGAGTTCTACCGGCATTCGCGGGTGAATCTCAACGTTTCCAGCGCGCAGCTGCCTACGGCGACCACGCAGCGCATTTTCGATGTTCCCTGCGCGGGCGGCTTCGTCATCTCCGACCACAAGGACCAGATAGCGGAATGCTTTGTGATTGGTGAGGAGGCGATAACCTACGCACGGGCGGAAGAGATCGGCCCGCTGGTGGAATACTACGGTGAGAACCGTGAGGCAGCAGGGAAGGTGGTTGCCAGTGCCCGCAGGCGCATCCTTGCCGAACATACGTACGAACACAGGCTGAAGGCCATGGTGCATGCGTTGCGGGAGTAGGGCAATGCTGTCCTAGTCGCAGGGGGTTGCGGTTCTGTTTACCGCAATCTGACGTATGACAGATGGAGCGTTCGCTGCGGAAATTCCCTCAGACAGTGTTGTCCGCATACGATGACGTGTGGGGATATGCATTCGGGTTCCCTGTTGCAGCATGGGAACCGCCAGCAGTCTATTTCTCCAGGCCGATGCCTGCGCAGGCATGCCCCAGCTTGCGGCACAGATTGCCGAGTTGCTCCTGCTCCTCTGCGGTCAGCGTGGAAAAAAGCTCGGTGATGCCCTGCGCGTGGGCGGGGAAGAGGCGCTTAATAAGCTCGCGGCCTTCGTCCGTGAGGTGAACGGTGCTGAAGCGGCGGTCGGATTCTTCACGTTGGCGTCGCACAAGCCCGCGTTTCTCCAGATTATCCACCACGGTAGTCATGTTGCCGCCGGTCTTGAGCAGCTTGTCGGCAAGGGCGCGTTGGCAGAGGGGGCCTTTGTGCAGCAGGGCCTCCAGCACACCGAACTGGCTGATGGTGAGGTTGTGCTGGTTCAGGTGCGCGTGCGCGCAGGCCGTTATGGTTTCGGCGGCGCGGGCCAGCTTCACGTATGTTCCCAGCGCGAGTCGGGTCGTATCCATGGCGCGCCCCTTCGGTTAAAGATGAAACGGTTCAACATTGAATTAATTGCCGCATCGCCCCCTGTCAACGCGCCTTGTGCCAACGCTCCGGGGACAAAGCTGGCGTAGGAGTGGCATACTTGCGGGGCTGTGGATAACGCGCTATATAGACGGGTGGCCTGAAGTGGGCTGCATTATATTCGTCCACAAGGGCGAAAAAGGATACCATTCATGACTGACCGTCCCGAAGACGTGCAGGGTTCCGACTCTCGCGTTGAAGATACCGCAATCGAGGCGCATGCCGAGGCAGCGTCCGACGTGGCTTCAGGCGTACAGCCCGCTGCCGATCTTGATCCCGCCGCGCGCATTGCCGCAGAAATTACCGAAATAGAAGAGCCGGAAGACGCACTGCCGCCCGTGACGCTGGAGGAACTGCCTCCGGCCATGCGTACCGCCTGCGAGAAGGCAGGCTGGCGCAGCATCATGCCGGTGCAGTCGCGCTCCATTCCCTATCAGCTCGCAGGCCGCGACATCATGGTGCAGTCGCGCACCGGCAGCGGCAAGACCGGTGCCTACCTGCTGCCCGCCATTGAGCGGCTGGACGCCTCCAAGCCCCATGTGCAGATGCTTGTGCTGGTGCCCACCCGTGAACTTGCCCTGCAGGTGGAGCATGAAGCCAAGACGCTGTTTGCCGATAACGGCCTGCGTACCTGCGCCGTGTACGGCGGTGTGGGCTTCGGCAAGCAGGTGGATGCCCTGCGCGATGGTGCTCATGTGGTTGTGGGCACGCCCGGACGTATTCTCGACCACCTGCTCCGTCGCACCATGGACCTGAATCAGGTGCGCGTGCTGGTCTTTGACGAAGCGGACCGCATGCTTTCCATCGGTTTTTATCCCGATATGCGCGAGATCAAGCGCTATCTGCCCAAGCGGCGCTCCACCTTCCTGCTTTCCGCCACCTATCCGCCCCAGATCATCCAGCTGGCAGGCGAGTTCATGCACAATCCCTGCATGCTCAGCCTGAGCCACAAGCAGGTGCACGTGGCGGATACTCCGCACTGTTACTACAGCGCAAAGCCCATGGAAAAGGACCGTGTGCTTGTGCGGGTGCTGGAAGTCATCAACCCTGCTTCGGCCATCATCTTCTGCAACACCAAGGCGAACGTACACTTCGTCACCGCCGTGCTGCAGGGATTCGGCTACGACGTGGACGAGCTTTCCGCCGATCTTTCACAGAGCAAGCGCGAAAAGGTTCTGGAAAAGCTGCGCGAAGGCAAGGTGCGCTTCCTCGTGGCTACGGACGTTGCGGCGCGCGGTATCGATATTCCGCAGCTTTCGCACGTCATTCTGTACGAACCGCCGGAAGACCGTGAATCCTACATTCACCGCGCCGGCAGAACGGGCAGGGCGGGTGCCTCCGGCGAAGTCATCTCGCTGGTGGACATCATGCAGAAGCTGGAGCTTGAGCGTATTGCCAAGCACTACAAGATTCAGATGGAGCATCGCGCCACGCCCACGGACGAAGACCTTGCCGCCGTTGTGGGGCAGCGTATGACCGCCATGCTGGAATCCCGCCTGCGCGGCAAGACCGCCCTTGAAAGGGAACGCATGAAGCGCTTTGCGCCCATGCTGAAGAGCCTGCTGATGGATGAAGAGGAACTTCCGCTGGTGGCCCAGTTGCTGGACGAACTCTATCAGGCCACTCTGCATGTCCCGTTGCAGATGCCCGAGCCGCAGGCTCCGGCAGCGCATGGCGGCTCGCAGTCGTCCCGTGGAGGACGCAGTCGTAAGCCGGGCGGACGAAAGGGCGGCCAGAGAGGCGGCTACTCCGGTGATCAGCAGGATGGCCAGCCATCAGGCTCGGGTGCGGCTCCTGCAGAGGGGCAGGACAAGGCCGTATCCGGCTCAGGAGAGGGGGAAGGGGAAGGCAGGCGTAAACGCACCGGCCGTTCCCGCAGACGCAGGAAGCCTTCGGCTCCGCGTCAGGATTAACAAGTTACAGGATGTCCCAGTACGTGCAACAAACCCAGTACACCAGCGACGAGCTCATCCGCATCTTCACTGCGCTGCTTGACTCCTACGATTTCGAGGCCGAAGTCGCCATCTTCGGCTTCAGGAAACATCAATTCATCAAGAAGAAAAAGGCGCTGCGGGAACTCGCGGCGCTGTTCATAGCCCTGTGGGACCTGGCGCTGCAAAAGTCCTTTCCCACGGAACGCGAACTGGTCTTTGAGGAATTCGTCAATCGCTACAGCTATTCCGCCAAGGGCAGCAACAAGGACGTGGAACTGCAACTGCGCAGCATTGAGGTCTATGTCACCCTGCTGCAGAAGAACCGCGACAAGGACTTCTCTGAAGTGGCTGCCTTTCTTGCCGACCTCATGCTGGAGGATCAGGGCGCCAAGGACAGGGCGCGGCTCAAGCTGGCCCTTGCCATCCGGGCCATGTTCCGGCTCATTTTCGACAGGCTCATCTAGGCGGCAACAGGCTCACGACGATCTGCCACATTGTCTGCAGCCCTCCACGTTTCCGGCCTGCATAGACCAAGACACGAGCAATACGCGTCCGGCTTTCCCGAATGGGAAGGCCGGACGCATTTTTATGATTCTTGTTGCGCATCTTTCGAGAATGATTATTATTAATCTTCCAAGAAGGAGGCGTTATGGCTCGATTCCGTTCTCTCAAGACTCAACTGCGTTGCCTGCTGCAATCTGATATGTGGCAGGACAGCCTTCCTGAATTACTGGAAATACCCGGACGCGAGACGGTAGGTCCGCTCATGTCCTTTCTGCTCTTCGGCGGTGAAATGAAGTGGCGTGCGGCCACGGCGCTGGGGCTTGTCGTTGCCCGTATGGCGGATGAAGACATGGAACAGGCCCGTGTGGTCATGCGGCGTCTGCTCTGGCACATGAACGAAGAGTCCGGCAACGTGGGCTGGGGTATCCCCGAGACCATGGCGGAGGTCATGTGCAATCACCGCAGGCTTGCGGATGACTACAACCGCATGCTGCATTCCTACGTGCGTGAGACCACGGAGGACGACAACTATCTGGATCATCCGCCGCTCAGGGCCGCTGTCTACTGGGGGCTCGGCAGGCTGGCACAGGTTCGGCCCGAGCTCATGCAGCCCGCCGTGCGCGCCCTGTGGTGGGGGCTTGAGGATGAGCACCACCCCGGTCGCGGCATGGCCGCGTGGGCTCTGGGCAATCTGAATGCGCGGGATGCGGCGGACAAGATTCGCACCCTTCTGGATGACCCTACCCCTGTGGAACACTTTGAAGATCGCGCCATCGTCTGCACCACGGTGGGCGATATGGCCCGTCAGGCGCTGGAGCGCATGGGGCTGGAGGCGTAAGGTAGCGTAGTTTCGCCTAACGTCAGGGGGCGGGGTTTTCTGCCCGCACATAGCGTTTCACCCGCTCGGGAACGCAGAACCACGCCGTCATCAGTACGGCTAAGCCCACCAGCCAGCCGCCCATGACGTCTGAAGGATAGTGCTTGCCCAGATACAGGCGCGAATAGCCTATGAGCAGGGGCAGCAGCAGGATCAGGCGCATGAGTGGCACGCGTTTCCAGAGCAGCGCGGCCATGCCTGCGGCGGCCATGGAATTGGCAGCGTGTGCGGAGACAAAGGATTGGCCCTTGGTCTTGGTGGGCTGGAAGTCGGCAGGGCGCTGCATCCATTCGCCGTCATCCACGTAGTGCACGGACGCCATGGCGTTGAGGGGGCGCACCCGTTTGAATTCCTTCTTGATGGGCTGGCAGGCGAGGTCGCTCAGGCCCGCCACGATGGCGATGAGCAGCAGTCCGGCCAGCAGCGGCTTCCATTGCCCGCTGCGGCGGGCGGCAATGGCAAAGCAGGCGGCGGCCAGTCCCCACATCACGACGCTGTTGGATACGACGGGCATGAGCTCGTCCAGTATGTCGTTGCGCCATGCGTCGTTCACGAGAAAGAAGAGAGAGCGGTCCCATGCGGGGGTGCTGAAGATCATGAGTTCCTCCGGTATGATGGGGCAGGTATACGGTGTTTCGGGCCGGGCCACAACCGGCGGCCGGATTCATGGCAGGCAGGATGCCGCATCCGGTTCCCATTACTGGTCAAATGGGCTACGGTGGTGTGGAATTTCTTTCATGACGCAGACTGCCAGGCAGTGGGGCTGATCCGGCAGGCTGCAAGCCGAGGGAGCGGTCATGCCTGAAGCCTGCACCATGACGCCGGAGAACTGGTTCAAACAACGGCTTTCACGTCTGGACAAACATCTGCCCTTGCTGTTGCTCGCCATCTGCGTGGGTGTTCTGGCAGGGTACGGAGCCGTGCTGTTCCGTTTTGTTATCAAGGGCGTGCAGTATACGTTCTATCAGAACGCCGAGGACTTCCTGTCGTTTTCCCACACGGTGCCGTGGTATCTGAAGCTGATCCTGCCTGCTGCGGGCGGCTTGATTGTGGGCTTTCTTGTCTCGCGCGGTGCACCGGAGGCCAAGGGGCACGGCGTGCCGGAGGTGATGGAGGCGGTGGCGCTCAGGGACGGGCGTATCCGAAAGCGCGTGGCGCTGGTGAAGATATTTGCCTCGGCCATCTCCATCGGTTCCGGCGGTTCCGTGGGGCGTGAAGGGCCCATCGTGCAGATCGGTTCCGGCATCGGCTCCACGCTGGGCCAGATCATGAATGTCTCCCGCCCCAACCAGCGTACGCTTGTGGGGTGCGGCGCGGCTGCGGGCATAGCCGCCACCTTTAACGCGCCCATTGCGGGCGTGCTGTTCGCGTTGGAAGTGCTGCTGGGAGACTTCGGCATATCCGCGTTTTCGCCGGTGGTCATATCCTCGGTTACGGCCACCACCAT
Organism: Desulfovibrio mangrovi; assembly: GCF_026230175.1. Classification (NCBI taxonomy): domain Bacteria; kingdom Pseudomonadati; phylum Thermodesulfobacteriota; class Desulfovibrionia; order Desulfovibrionales; family Desulfovibrionaceae; genus Desulfovibrio; species Desulfovibrio mangrovi. Next base: position 2,867,197 of record NZ_CP104208.1, on the reverse strand, counting down.
AGCCCGCTACTATTTCGGGGATTTCCCGGCCTTTGAGGTGCCAGCCTACGAGGTGCGGACGCTGTGGGAATTCGGCATCTATCCTTTCCTCGGCATTCTGTGCGGCCTTACCGCGCTCGCCTTTGTCACGGTACTCTACAAGGGAGAGGACGTGTTCGACGAAGTGCGCATTCCTGCACCGCTCAAGGCTGCGCTGGGAGGGCTGCTTGTCGGCGGCATCCTGCTGTGGTTTCCGCATGTCTTCGGGGTGGGCTACGGGGCCATCAACCTTTCGCTTATGAATGACATGGGCTGGCAGCTCATGCTGGCGCTTGTGGGCATCAAGATTCTGGCTACCACCATCACCATCGGCAGCGGCGGCAGCGGGGGCGTGTTTGCGCCTTCCCTGTTCATTGGCGCCATGACGGGCGGGGCCTTCGGGTGTGCTGCTCATTATTTGTTTCCGGACATAACGGCCAGTCCGGGCGCGTATGCGCTGGTGGCCATGGGCGGTCTGGTGGCGGGCACCACCCATGCCCCCATTACCGCCATTCTCATCATTTTCGAACTGACCAGTGACTATCAGTGCATTCTGCCGCTCATGACCACCTGCATCATCAGTACGCTGGTGGCGTCTGGGCTGAACAGCGGGTCCATCTACACCATCAAGCTGCTGCGGCGCGGGGTGGATATCCGTTCCGGCATGGAGCAGAACATCCTGCGCAACCTGAAGGTGCATGAGTTCATGCATTCGGACGACACCACTATTTATGAAGGCGCGCCGCTCATGGACGTGCTGGGTTCCTTCCATCGCCATAATGCCTCCTACCTGCACGTGGTGGACGGCCAGGGCGTGCTCACGGGCATCATCTCCTTCCGCGATCTGCGCAATGTGCTTATGGAGGAGTATCTTGAGCATCTGATCATCGCCAAGGACATCGCCACCACCTGCGTACAGACGGTGCAGGCATCGGATTCCATTCAACATGCCATGCACACCATGGCTGCGCGCGGCATTTCTCAGCTGCCCGTGACGGACGATGCGGGCAGGTTGCAGGGAACCATACGCGAACGGGACGTGCTGGCAGCCTATGACAAGGCCGTGGTGCAGCGCCAATTGACGCATAATTAATGCATAATTGAGCAACCACTCTCCATGCCTACCTTTTTTGTAGGAAATTCTTCCGTTCTTCCGGCGGCATAAGTGTGAAAAACCGCTCTCGACTCCCGCTTGGCTTAGTGCTATACAGCGCGGAAAATAAAAGGGAGGGGTCTGACCGGTTTCTTCCTTTTGTATCCGCCCGGTTTTGATCGTGTCGGTCTGAACCATTCCCCCACGGGCGGTTTTTTTGCCATTAACAGGGTCGCAGGCTTTGACGCATCGTGCGCCGGACGATGCGGTTTGTGCCGCGACACTGATACTCTCCGGCACGGTATATGAGGGTTTCTTCATGGATAAGCTTCAGAAGGAAGCGCTGCAGGTCACCAAGGAGATTGTGGTCAAGTTCATCGAAACGGGCCGCGTTTCCCCTCAGAACATCACGGAAATTTTCCCCGCCGTTTACGACGTGGTGCTGGGTACCCTTGGAGGCGAAGCCGCTTCCGATGCCTCGGCGGCTGACGACGGGAACTAAAGGCGTTTCGAATGCAGGACCATTCTCAAAGCTGTCGCGAGCGTCAGCATGACGAGCATGCCCATGAAGTTTCCGGCATGTTCGGGCGTATTGCGCGCTGGTATGATTTTCTGAACCATCTGCTCAGCGGCGGCATGGATTATTACTGGCGGCAGCAGCTTGTGCGCCAGTTGCTGCCCGGCCCCACGGGCCGTGTGCTTGATCTGGCAGCGGGAACTATGGACGTTTCACTGGAGATTCTGCGCCAGCATCCCGGTGTGACGGTTCCCGCCCTGGACTACTGCCTGCCCATGCTGGCGACGGGTAAATCCAAGCTGACCAAGGGGCGCAACGGCTACATCCTGCCCGTGCAGGCCGACGGCCGCTCGCTGCCTCTGCCGGACGCCAGTGTGGATTGCGCCACCATCGCTTTCGGCATCCGCAACATCGTGCCGCGCAGTGAGGCCTTCAAGGAACTGCACAGGGTGCTGGTTCCCGGCGGCAGATTGTGCATTCTGGAGTTCGGAACGGGCAGAACGCCCGTATGGAAAGGGTTTTACAACTTTTATCTCAACCGCTTGCTGCCCGTCATCGGTAAGGTTTTTTCCGGTGATGCAGGGGCATACAAGTACCTTGCCGATACGATCATGGCATTTCCCACGGCTGACGAGCTGGTGCAGGAGATGATGGACGCGGGCTTCCACCGTGCGTTCTACAAGCCCATGACTTCCGGCATCGTCTACCTGCACGTGGCGGAAAAGAGGTAGGGCAGGACTGCCGGTTGCTCCCGGGGCGATCAGCCTCGGACGAGCCAGACCAGCAGAACGCCCGCGCAGATGGCCGTGAGCCCCATGATACGAAGGGCGGAAGGACCCCGCTGCGCCAGCTCCATGAGCATGGCGGGCAGTTTGTCCGAGAAAATGACGTAGGGCAGCCCTTCAAGAACGAGCGCCAGGCCCAGAGCGGTGAGTAATAATTTCCAATCAATGTGCATGCGGGTCTTGTTTCACACCACCCTGTGCATGTCCACCCCGCAAGAGGGGTTTAAGGAGTATGAAAACGTATGATGACTTTTGAAGATATTGTTTCCGGAAAGACCGCCGTTGCCGTTATCGGCCTTGGGTATGTGGGGCTGCCCCTTGCCGTGTCGCTTTCCGAACATTTCCGTACCATCGGGTTCGATATTTCCGAACATCGCGTGCAGGAACTGACCGACGGCATTGACCGCACCGGTGAAGTGGAGAACGACCGCCTCAAGGCAAGCAGCGTGGAGTTCACCACCGACCCCGCCCGCATAGGCGAGGCCGGCATCGTTATCGTGGCTGTGCCCACCCCCATCGATTCCCACCGCAATCCCGACCTCACGCCCGTGATCAAGGCCTCCGAGACCGTGGGCCGCAACATGTCCAAGGGTTGTATGGTGGTGTACGAATCCACCGTGTATCCCGGCCTGACCGAAGAGGAATGCGTGCCCGTGCTGGAGCGTCTTTCCGGCCTGAAGTTCGGTACGGACTTTACCGTGGGCTATTCCCCCGAGCGTATCAACCCCGGCGACAAGGTGAACACCCTTGAAACCATCGTGAAGGTGGTTGCCGGTTCCGACGACCGGACCCTCGACATTCTTGCAGGGCTTTACGGCACCGTGGTCAAGGCGGGCGTTCACCGCGCCAGCTCCATCAAGGTGGCCGAGGCAGCCAAGGTTATCGAGAACACCCAGCGCGACCTGAACATCGCCCTGATGAACGAACTGTCCATCATCTTCGATCGCATGGGCATCGATACGATGGAAGTTCTGCAGGCTGCAGGCACCAAGTGGAACTTCCTGCCCTTCCGTCCGGGTCTCGTGGGCGGTCACTGCATCGGCGTTGACCCCTATTACCTCACCTTCAAGGCGGAAGATCTCGGCTACCACCCGCAGGTCATTCTCGCCGGTCGCCGCATCAACGACTCCATGAGCAAGTTCGTGGCGGAAAGCTGCGTGAAGGGACTCATCCGCTGCAACCGCCTCATTCAAGGTGCCCGCGTGGGTGTGCTGGGCTTCACCTTCAAGGAGAACGTGCCGGACCTGCGCAACACCAAGGTCATCGACATGGTGCATGAGCTGCGTGAATACGGCGTGGAAGTGCTGGTGCACGACCCTGTGGCCGATTCTGAGGAAGCCCGTCACGAGTACGGTCTCGAGCTTTCCCATCTGCAGGATTTTGACAGGCTGGATGCAGTCATTCTGGCCGTGGCGCATGATGAATATCGCGCCATCGCCCCTGCACAGCTGCGCAGCTGGTTTGCCGAGCCCAAGAACGCCCTGCTGCTGGATGTAAAGTGCATGTTCGATCCCGAAGCCGTTCGCGCTGCGGGCATGGAGCTGTGGAGACTGTAATACGTGGAACCCCTTCCCGTCATAAACTGCTGGGCCGATTGCTGAATAGGCTTCATGGAGGCGAGTTCGCGCCTTCGTATTGCTGAAATCGGCGAAAGGATCATAGCGCAGGCGAGGCCGTCTGACCGGCAGCGCATTGAGCGTATTGCCAGAGTGCGGGATGCTGTTGTTGTTGAAGTGTGCCTCCTGCCCGCCGACGTGGAGGCGGGCAGAGCGGAAGACCTGGTCAACTACGTTCTGGAAAAGCGCGCATGACACTTATCGTTGCCACTGCCACGCAGAAGGAAATGAAGGCCGTTTTGAAGGGATTCAACGGCCGTGGCCGTATCGGCTGTCAGTTGCCTGCACAGGGGCAGTGGTGCGAGTCGCCCATTAACGAACATGCATGCCTGTTAGCCGTGACAGGAGTGGGACCCGTCAATGCCGCCCTGACTCTGGGGCGCATCATGGGTGAGCGTTTTGGCGTAAGCGGCGTGTTGAATCTCGGCATTGCGGGCACCTTTGATACGCAGCGCTGCCCCTTGGGCAGTGCCGTGCTCGCAGACAGGGAGATCTGGCCGGAATATGGCCTGCGTACGGCACAGGGCATAGACTGCCGCGGCATAGCCTTTCCGCAGTGGGCACCGGCGGAGACAGAGCCAGAGGCCGCCCTTGAACAGGCCGTGTGGGATACGGTGGAACTGTCTCCCGTGGAGGACCTGAAGCGCCTTGGCCTGAACCGGCCTGATGCCTGCACCGGCGCCAGTCTGACCGTGGCGGGCGTTACCGGAACGGCAGGATATGCCTCCATGCTCAGGGGGCGTTACAACGCGCTTACCGAGAACATGGAAGGCTTTGCCCTTGCACTGGGCTGCCGGCAGGCAGGCATTCCCTTTGTGGAGCTGCGCACGGTTTCCAACGTGGTCGGCTCGCGTGCCGCCGAGGACTGGAAGGTGGACGAAGCCTTTGTCGCACTGGGGGCTGTTGCGCGATCGTTGTTCGTCTGATCTGTAGGGATGATGGCCGGTCTGAGGAGGCCGGACAGGAGTGACCCGGAAGAAGGCGGCGCCTGCAGGGTCCGGAACTAGTTGTTTTGACTCTAACAAACGGATATTGTGATTCATGCGAGAACTTATTGCGTACCTGACGGCGGAGCAGCCCCGTATCAATGCCACCCTTGAAGAGGAAACCAGCCGTCTCAACGCACTGGTGCAGCCCGTGGCAGCCCATGTGCTCAAGGCTGGAGGCAAGCGACTTCGTCCTTTGCTCACTCTGTTGTTCGGCCGCATGCTCGGCTATGCCAACGACGATATTTATCCTCTCGCATGTTCCGTTGAGCTGCTGCATTCCGCAACCCTCCTGCATGACGACATAATCGACGACGCAGACCTGCGTCGCGGCAATCCTGCTGCTCACACCCTGTTCGGCAACACCAGAACCGTGCTGGCGGGCGATGTGCTGCTGGCGCAGGCGAACGCCATTGTCGCCCGTTATGGCGATGCCCGCCTCACCACCTGTATTGCGGAAGCCATCATGGCCACGGCTACCGGGGAGATTGCGGAGATTGAATATCTGCGCAGCACCGGGCATCCGCAGGAAACCTACATCGATATCATCAAGGGCAAGACCGCGTTCATGCTGCAGGCTTCCTGCCAGCTGGGCGCCATGATTGCCAAGGCTGCGCCGGAGCAGGTGCTGGCTGCCAGTGATTTCGGCATGAATCTCGGCATCGCTTTTCAGATCGTGGACGATGCGCTTGATTTTGCGCCATCCGCCAAGGACATCGGCAAGCCTGTTGCCGGAGACTTGCGCGAAGGCAAGCTCACGCCTCCTCTCCTGATGTATTGTGATTCCTTGCAGGGAGATGCGCGGAAATCATTTGTAACCAGCTTCGAAAATGGTACTTTTACGGAAGAGGAGGTTCTGTCCATAGCAGCTTCCATCCGTGAACTGGGACTGGATGTCCGCACCCGTGAACTGGCCGACACCTATCTCGCCAAGGCGCAGGAAGCACTTGATACGCTGCCGGAATGCGCAGAACGCCTCATGCTTGGTCAGACCATCGACTACGTGAGGAACCGCAAGCATTAACCCGAGGAGGGAAAATGGGAGAGGACAGCCCCGCCACTCTGGCGATTACTCCGGAAGCGTTGGCCAAGTGCCTTGCGCTGACCTTTCCCCCCGCCATGGTGCAACTGGTTCAGGAGCTGGTGGCTCCGATACCGGCCTTCGACAACATTGCCAAGATCATCCAGAGTGATCCGGTTCTGTCCGCAACCGTGCTCACGCTGGTGAATTCCCCGTTTTACGGGATGACCAGCAAGGTCACCAATCTGGAACGCGCTGCCGTGGTGCTCGGCACACGGGAAATCCTCAAGATAGCGCTGTCCATTTCCTTTCAGCAGAATGCTTCGCGCTCCATCAAGCGCAGCAAGAAAAGTCTGTTTTCAGACTGGCGTCTTTCCGTCTGGTCGTCCATTGCGGCAGAGCAGATAGCCACCCGCCTCATTCCCAAGGAAGCCCATCTTGCCTATCTGGCCGGGCTGCTCAAGGATCTTTCCCTCTTTCTCTATCTCTGCCTCGAGCAGGATGGCGCCAAGCCTGAAGACCACGCCTGTTTTCTCTGGTTGGAGGAACAGCAGATGGATGCTGAACGGGCCCGCTGGGGTGAAACCCATGCCGAGCTCACCCGTACGCTGCTGAGCGAATGGAGCCTGCCCCCCTTATTGCTTGAAGCCATTGCGCACCATCATGACATGGAGCAGCTTGAGGTGTATTCTCCGCTGTCGCAGAGTGTCATTCTCGCTACCCGCTGGGCCGAATTGCAGCATGCTACCACGCCCGACCACGGGGCCATCATACAGTTTGAACTGCAGATGCGTGCCTTGCTCAAGCTGGATGACGCGCAGCTGGAAGTGCTGCGCGATGAATGCACCCAGCGTTTCGAATCGCTTCTGCAACTCCTCGGTATTCAGAATGCCTCGCCGGACAGCCGGTTCTATTCGCAGTCGCTACAGTCCATGCAGAGTTTTTATTTCCACGCCATGGAGATAAGCAATTCGATTAACGGGGTGGAAGGCATGGGGCGCACCATCTGCCGTCAGTTGCGCTGGAACTGGGGAGTTGAGCACGCCCAGCTTGCCTTGCGCACAGCCGGCGGCAACGCCTTTGTCCTGTTCACCATCCTGCCTGAAGAAGCATCGCTTGCCATGAACGAAGCCCCTGCGCTTTCCAAACTGCCGTGGAAGGTGAAGGGAGAGAAAATGCAGCTTGGTCCCAAGGGGCAGCCCTATGGCGAGCTGCGGTACACGGTGCCGCCCAATCCTGTACGCTCTATGCAGGAAATGCCGGTTTATTCGAATTTCATCACGACCACGCTGGCAGCCTATTACAAGGATCATGCAGTCATGGCGACCAAGGCCCGCGTGTTGCAGGCCCTGCCTATCGGCGTTGCCCTGACCGATCTGGAAGGGACCGTGCTGGACGTGAACCAGCGCTTTCTGTCGTTTGACGGCGGCAATTCTACGCCGGGGGGTGTGGGCTACAACGTGGCGGAAGTGCTGAAGAACACGCTGGGAATACCTGTGGAACCCATGTTTGAAGCCCTGCGTGAAGAGAAAGATCGTCATTCCATCAGTCAGTTGTTTTACGTGAGCGTCGCCCGCCAGCATGGGGAAGGGCAGTGTCTCTATCTTTCCATCCACAGGCATGAGGTGGACTCGTCTCCTGCATACCTTGTCGTTCTTGAGGATATTTCCGATCTTTCGGCCATTGAAATGCAGGCGTTCAAGCAACGGGATTTCCTTGAGAAGCTGGTCGCCGCCATGCAGGAAACCATCCTTATTGTGAATATAGCAGGGGAGGTTGTCTGGAGTGCTCCTGCCTCCCTGCATTTGGTGGGGCGTAACCTTTTTGAATTTACCAAGCCTACCGGCACCTTTACGGGAGACTGGAACCGTGCCTTTCTTGCCACGGGCCCTGCGCCCGCCATGCCGGTGGAGGTGGATATCAACGACGGCGTGCAGGACGTCTCTCAGTTAGAACTGGTCTTCTCCCCCCTGCACGAGGCGGACGAAGTGACCCGGTCCTATCTTGTGGTCGGGCGTGATCTTACCCTCATCCGCAGGCTGGAACACAAGATTCGCCAGCAGGCCATGTTCGACGGGCTTACCGGTCTGTTCAACTACTCTCAGTTCAATACCGTTCTCACCCGTGAAGTGGAACGCAGTGCCCGTACCGGTCGTGGCATGGGGCTCATTTTCTTTGACCTGGACCGTTTCAAGCAGGTGAACGACACCTACGGGCATCAAACCGGCGACCGCCTGCTCAAGCTTATTGCCAAGGGTGTGATGCAGAGCGTGCGCAAGGGGATGGATTTTCCCTGCCGGTACGGTGGTGATGAGTTTGCCATCGTGGTGACGGAAGTGGACAGACCTACGCTGGAGATGATGTGTACCCGTCTGCATGAGATGGTGCGCAAGCAGTGTCAGGATACTGTCTCGCTCAGCATTGGCGTGGCGTTGCTCCGGCCTGATGAAACCGCAGAACAGATGCTGCAGCGCGTGGACAAGGCTAGTTACACCGCCAAGCATCAGGGCGGCGCCCAGACCTGCTGGGAAGATTGACAAGAGTTTTTTCCCCGTTCCCTGATTGCCAATTTTGGCCTTTCCAAACGGCGCAAATGCCAGTATGGAGTGCCCAACCGATAACCACAGCAACCCAATTTTCAGGAGAAGCACATGCTGCGGCGCATTGAAGTAGGGCTGCGCGCCGGTGTCGTTGACACCGTAGGACGCAAGACAGCACATAAGATCAAGGAATCTTTGGGACTGGACGTGGCAGATGTGCGTCTGGTCAAGGTTTTTACGGTAGACGGGCTGGACGATGCGCAGGTTGCGCAGCTGGTCGAAGCAGCCGGTCTGCATGATCCGGTACTTCAGGAAGCGTCGATCACTCCCGTATCCTCTGACGCGGACTGGGTGCTTGAGGTGGGGTTCCGCCCCGGTGTTACCGACAACGAAGGCCGCACGGCGCGTGAAACCATCGCCATCGTGCTCGGGCTTGCCAAGCGCGAGAGTGTATCCGTCTTCGTTTCCAACCAGTACCATATTTACAGCAAGCTCACCGAGGCGCAGGTAGACTCCATTGGTCGCGACCTGCTCGCCAACGAACTCATCCAGCGTTACGAGTATGTCAGCGGTGACGCATGGCGTGCCGCTCCCGGCTTCAAGCCCTTTGCCGCCCGGGTTTCCGGCCAGGCAAGCAGCGAAGTCGCCATCATTCCTTTCTCGACCATGACGGACGATCAGCTCGTGGCGTTCTCCCGCGAGAACACACTGGCCCTGTCGCTGGAAGAGCTGCATACCATCCGCGATTACTACGCCGACGCAGCAGTGCGTGAGGCCCGCGCCGCGCAGGGGCTGCCCGCAGATCCCACCGATGCGGAAATCGAAGCGCTCGCCCAGACCTGGTCCGAGCACTGCAAGCACAAGATCTTCTCTTCACGCATCGACTACACCAATGCCGAGACCGGCAAGCGTGAAGTGGTGGACAACATCTACAAGACCTTCATTCAGGGTTCCACCAAGACCCTGCGTCAGCGCATGGGCAAGGACGACTTCTGTCGCTCCGTGTTCAAGGACAACGCAGGCGTCATTGCCTTCAACGACACGCATGACGTGTGCATCAAGGTGGAAACCCACAACTCGCCTTCCGCGCTGGACCCCTACGGCGGTGCACTGACCGGCATCGTGGGCGTGAACCGCGACCCCATGGGTACCGGCATGGGCGCGAACATGGTCTGCAACACCAACGTGTTCTGTTTTGCCTCTCCCTTCCATGAAGGCGAGCTGCCGCCCCGTCTGCTGCATCCCCAGCGCGTGCTTGAAGGCGTGCGTGAAGGCGTGGAGCACGGCGGCAACAAGTCCGGCGTGCCCACCGTGAACGGCTCCATCGTGTTCGAGGACCGCTACCTCGGCAAACCGCTGGTGTACTGCGGTACCGTGGGTCTCATGCCCAAGGAGCTGCATGGTCAGCCCGGCCACTACAAGAAGGCCATGGTTGGCGACATCATCGTCATGGCCGGCGGCCGCATCGGCAAGGACGGCATCCACGGCGCGACCTTCTCTTCCGAAGAGCTGCACGAGGAATCTCCGGCCACTGCAGTGCAGATCGGCGACCCCATCACCCAGCGCAAGATGTACGACTTCATCATGCGCGCCCGTGACAAGGGCCTGTACAACGCCATTACCGACAACGGTGCAGGCGGCCTTTCCTCCTCCGTAGGCGAAATGTCCGAAGATACCGGCGGCTTCCGCATGGACCTGTCCAAGGCACCGCTCAAGTACGACGGCCTGCGTCCGTGGGAGATTCTGCTTTCCGAAGCGCAGGAGCGCATGACCCTTGCGGTTCCGCCCGCGCACATTGACGAGTTCATGCAGCTTGCCCGCGAAATGGACGTGGAAGCCACCGCGCTCGGCGAATTCACCGACAGCGGCTACTTCCATGTGACCTACGGCGACAAGCCCGTGACCTACCTGAGCATGGACTTCCTGCATGACGGCGTGCCGCAGATGCAGCTGAAGGCCGAATGGAAGCGTCCCGCGCATGCTGATCAGGCCATTGAAGTGGCCGACGCCGATCAGGGCGGGTTGCTCAAGACCATGCTGGGCCGCCTGAACATCTGCTCCAAGGAATACGTTGTTCGCCAGTACGACCATGAAGTGAAGGGCGGCAGCGTCATCAAGCCCATGGTGGGCGTGAAGCGCGACGGTCCTTCCGACGCGGGCGTTGTGCGTCCCCGTCTGGATTCCGATGCCGGTATCGTGCTTTCGCACGGCATCTGCCCCCGCTACAGCGACTACGACGCCTACTGGATGATGGCCAACGCCATTGACGAAGCCGTGCGTAACGCCGTGGCCGTGGGTGCTGACCTGCGCCACATGGGCGGCTGCGACAACTTCTGCTGGTGCGACCCCGTGCAGTCGGAAAAGACCCCCGACGGCCAGTACAAGCTCGCCCAGCTGGTCCGCGCCAACCAGGCGCTGGCCCACTTCTGCCTTGCCTACGGCGTGCCCTGCGTGTCCGGCAAGGATTCCATGAAGAACGACTACACCGGCGGCGGCGTAAAGATCTCCATTCCGCCCACGGTGCTGTTCTCCGTCATGGGTGTGATCAAGGACGTGAACAAGACCACCACTTCCGACTTCAAGAAGGCCGGTGACCGCATCTACATGCTGGGCGCAACCCTGCGTGAACTGGGCGGTTCCGAGCTTATTGACGAACTGAAGCTGAGCGCGGCCGATGTGCCGCAGGTGGACGCTCTTGCCGCCCGCACCCGCTACCTTGCCGTGTACGAGGCCATCAACGCCGGTCTGGTCAACGGCTGTCACGACTGTTCCGACGGCGGCATGGTTGTGGCTCTTGCGGAAATGGCTCTGGCCGGTCGTCTGGGTGCCTCCGTGGACCTCGACAAGCTCGTTACCGTGGGCAGCCTGAACAAGGCCGAAGCGCTGTACTCCGAGTCCGCATCCCGCCTCGTCGTGACCGTGCCCGCTGCCAAGGCCGATGCCTTTGAAGCCCTGTTCAAGGGCCAGCACATCGCCTGCCTCGGCGAAGTCACCGACAGCGGCCTGTTCACCGTGACTTCCGGTTCTTCCAAGCTCATCAGCGAGAATGTGGAAGAGCTGGCCAAGTCCTTCAAGGGAACGCTGCAGTTCTAGGCGATTCGCAAGGAAATACGAGATAATGAAAAGCCCCTGTCCGCAAGGACGGGGGCTTTTTTGTTATAATTCATTGTGCTGCAATGTTATGAAGTCTTATTCATGTGATGAACCTGCACCGGATAAACGGCTCACTTGAAGCCATACTCCAAAGCGGGTTCATATTTCCCCGACACCAAAAACGGGGCGGAAGGATTACCCTTCCGCCCCGTGTGCGTTTCTGCTGTCTTGCGTCCGCAAACGCAGGACTTACATTTTTGATTGGTGCTATTTTTTCTTGTTGGCGTGATCCAGCGCAAGGTCCACGGCTTCGCTGAAAAGGTCGAAGGGCAGCGCGCCGCGGATGACGATGTTGTTCACGAGGAAGTAGGGGGTTCCGGAGAATCCGAAGTCCTGTGCTTCCTTGGTGTCTTCATCAATGATGGCCTTCACGGCGGTGCTCTTGGCGTCTGCTTCCAGACGCTTTACATCCAGCCCGAGGGAGGCGGCGGTGTCCTTGAGGAAGGGCTCACCGTCGGCGATGAGCACGGCGCGGTTGGCGAAGATGGCGTCATAGAGCTTCCATGCCTTGTCCTTGTCCTGCAGGCCGGCGGCGACGAAGTATTCGGAAGCCGTGCGGGCGTGCTCGTGGCTGGCAAGCGGGAAGTTCTTGAACACGAAGCGCACGGTCTTGCCGTAGTGCTTGAGAATGGTGTTCACGGTAAAGGCGGCCTGCTCGCAGTAGGGGCAGGTGAAGTCGGAAAAGGCCACGATGGTAACGGGGCTGTCCGCATCGCCGCGTACAAGACGGTTCTTCAGGTTCACGGTCTTGGGCACGTCCACGTCGTTTTTCCACTGGGCGGTAATGGCCTTGCGCTGAGCCTTCTGGGAGCCTTCGCGCATGATCATGAACAGCTCTTCGCTGTTTTCGCGCAGAACGTTCATGAGCACTTCGGGATTTTCGCGCAGAATGCTTTCCAGTTGCTGTTTCAGCGCTTCGTTATCCTTGGTGGTTGTGGCGTCTGCCGCGCTGGCGGTTCCGGCGAACAGGCAGAGGGAGATGAGCAATGCGGCTGTCAGGGCCTTGTGGAACATGGAGCCTCCGAACCTATGGTGGATGGTGTTGTCGGTTGTAGTGATGCCGCAGCGGCATTGTCCGGCGCGTGGAGCATCCTGAGAGGTGTTCTTGTACCGCGAAGGGCGCGCGCTGGCAAGAAGCCCCTATTTACAACGCATACATGGCAGGGTAGCATCCGCGCATGAAAATCAGGTGCATCATAGTGGATGACGAGCCGCCGGCACGCGACGAGTGGCTCTACATGCTTTCCCGCATGGAGGATGTGGAGGTGGTTGCCACCGCGTCTTCCGCTACGCAGGCGCTTGAGGTTATTTACGAACATGAGCCCGATCTGGTGTTTCTGGATATAGAGATGCCGGGCGGCAACGGGTTTACCGTCGTTGAGCAGCTCATGGATATGGAAGACCCACCCTTCGTCATTTTTGCGACCGCGTTCGACCAGTACGCCATTCGTGCATTTGAAGAGAACGCCATCGACTACATTCTGAAGCCGCTTGAAGAGCAGCGCGTTCGCAAGGGACTGGACAAGGTGCGTCAGCGTCTGGCGCGGGATACGGCCCAGGAGGCCGGTGAAAAGCCGCATATGGAACTGACGCAGCTGCTGGAACGGATAGGGCAGCGCGATTCGTTCACCCGCATTTCCGTGGAAAGCAGGGGGCGCGTTCTGCTGCTGCAGCCGCAGGATGTGTATTTCTGCCGTGCCGACGACAAGAAGGTGTGGGTGCACACCCGCGACGAACAGTATCTGGGCCACGGCATGGTCAACCTCGGCAGACTGGAAGAGCGGCTGGGCGCACATGCCTTTTTCCGCGCCAACAGGGCCGATCTGGTGAATCTTGCCAAGGTCAGGGAGTTCGCTCCATGGTTTAACGGCAAGTACACCGTTATCATGGACGACGCCGTGGGCACGGAAATCGTGGTCAACCGCAGCAGGGTTAAGGATTTCAAGGACCGCCTCGGACTGTAGGCGGCAAAAGCGCGTTCTCTGCGTATCACCAATCAGGATTCAACATGACGACAGAAGTCTTGCTCCGTGTGCTCATTGAGCGGTTCGGGCTTATTGTGGCGGCGGCGTTTCTGCTGCTTTCGCTGCGCCCGTTGGAGCGTTTTGGCGGCAAGCACACCTCATCGGTGCAGACCGTCTTTTATATGGCCTTTTTCGGCATCTTCGGCATTCTGGGCACCTACAGCGGCAACGACATCCATCAGTCCGTTGCCAACCTGCGCGCCATGGCCGTCATTACGGGCGGGCTGTTCGGCGGTCCCGTTGTCGGCGCCGGTGCGGGGCTTATTGCGGGCCTGCACAGAAACCTCATCGATCTTGGCGGTTTTTCGGCCCTGCCATGCGGCCTTGCCACCTTTATAGAGGGTCTTGTGGCCGGTCTTGTGGCCCGCAAGCTGGGCGACGGTCTGGACTGGCGCGCCGCCGCCGCAATCGGCATTCTGGGCGAAACCCTGCATATGGGGCTGGTGCTTCTGCTCTCGCGTCCCTTTGAGGACGCCCTGCATCTGGTCAAGATCATCGGCATGCCCATGGTTGTGGTCAACTCGCTGGGCGCGGTGCTCTTTGTGCAGGTCATCAGCCTTGTCTTCAAGGACCGTGAAAAGCGCGACTCGGACATGGCGGAGCAGATCCTTTCCATTGCCAACCAGTCCGTGGCGCATTTGCGTGGCGGCCTGAACGCGGACTCCGCACGCGAAACCGCGCGCATCATCTATGACCGTATTCCCGTTTCCGCCGTGTCCATCACGGATGACACCACCGTGCTGGCCCATATCGGCATCGGCGGCGACCATCATACCGTCGGGTGCGACATCAGCACCCTCGGCACGCGCCGCGTTCTGGAAACGGGCGAACCTCTTTTTCTGAGCGGGCCGGAGGACATCGGCTGCGAATTCAAGTCATGCCCGCTGTATTCCGGCATCGTGGTGCCGCTGCGCAAGCGCGACCGCATTGTGGGAACGCTCAAGTTCTACGGTTCCAAGGATGATCCGCTGGACCGCATACGCTTCGAGCTTGCCAAGGGGCTGGCAAGCCTCTTCTCCACGCAGCTGGAGCTGGAAGACCTGCATCTGCAGACCCGCATGCTCGCCCATGCGGAGATCCGCCGTCTGCAAGCCCAGATCAATCCGCACTTCCTGTTCAACTCGTTGAACACCATTGCGGCCTTCTGCCGCACCAACTCGGACAAGGCGCGCGAGCTTCTGCTGGACCTCTCGCGCTACATGCGCCGCAACCTTGATTCCAGCCGCGGGTTCATTCCGCTTTCCGATGAACTGGAGCAGGTGCAGTCGTACCTCGCCATCGAGCAGGCGCGCTTCGGCGACCGTATTCGCGTGCAGATGGACGTGGCTCCCGGTTGCGAAAGCTGGCCCGTGCCGCCGCTTCTGATCCAACCCATAGTGGAAAACGGCGTGAAGCATGGCATTGCCCGCCGCGAGGAAGGGGGCCTGATCAAGCTGGCCATCTCGCGCGAGGGTGATGAACTCTGCGTGGCCGTGCAGGACAACGGGGTGGGCATGCCGCCGGAGCAGGTGCAACACCTGTTCACGCCGCGGGCTGTGGAATCCGCTTCCGAAGGCATCGGCGTGATGAACTGCCATCAGCGTCTGGCGCAGATGTTCGGGCCGGATTACGGCCTGCAGATCGACAGCCTGCCGGGGCAGGGAACGCAGGTGCTCTTCCGCATACCCAGAGCGCCCGTGTTGCAGTAACTGCACAGGTGCTGTAAGGTACAATCTCTTGTTTTTATAGGTTGATACCGTGCGGGTCGGTATGATGGGCGGGGGCTCACTCTGAAATTGCTTACGACGGTGGTGCGATGTCGTATATCGAATGGTCCGACAGCCTGAGTGTGGGCTATGAGGAATTGGACGCCCAGCACAAGAAGATGCTGGAAATCATCAATGAATTGTTCAACGCGGTCGCCCAAGGGGGAGCCTGGGCATCCATGGCGCTGGTCGGCATGGAGCTTATGGAATACGCCCAGTCTCACTTCGAGGATGAGGAGGCGTTGATGCGGAGCTGCGGGTACCCCGGTCTTGCGGAACACCAGCAGGAACACATCCGTTTCATGGAGCGAATCCGCGATTTCATGCTGGTGCTGGAAGAGGGGCATTCCTCGGGCATGCTGCCCATGGAGATGTTCCACTTCCTGCAATCGTGGCTTACGGAGCACATAATGCGCTTGGACAAAGATTACGGAGTCTATTGCAAGGCTCATGAGGGAGCGGTGTAGGAATGCGGTTGGTCTCCTGGAACGTGAACGGGGTTCGTGCCGTGAGCAAGAAGCCCGAATGGAGCTGGTTCGATACCTGCGGTGCCGATGTCGTAGGCCTGCAGGAAACCAAGGCAACGCCTGAACAGGTTGAGGAAGCCGTCAGGAATCCTGAAGGATTTCACAGCTACTGGCATGCCGCCGAGGTGAAGAAGGGCTACTCCGGCACGGCGGTGTTTTCCCGCATCGAGCCGCTGGCCGTGAACTATGACCTGCCGCATGCGGACTATCGCGGCGAAGGGCGTGTCATTCATCTGGAATTCGAACGCTTCCACTACTTCAATATCTATTTCCCCAACGGCCAGTCCGGCGAAGACCGCCTGCAATACAAGCTCGGCTTCTACGACGCCTTTCTCGAGCATGCGGAGGCGCTGCGCAAGGCCAAGCCCATTGTGGTGTGCGGCGACTTCAATACGGCGCATCACCCCATAGACCTTGCCCGCCCCAAGCAGAACGAGAACACGTCCGGTTTTCTGCCCATTGAACGGGCATGGATGGATAAGCTCGTGGCCCACGGCTACACGGATACCTTCCGCCTCAAGCATCCCGGCGAAGCCGACATGTATTCGTGGTGGTCGTTCCGGTTCAAGGCCCGTGAAAAGAACGTGGGCTGGCGCATAGACTATTTCTTCGTGTCCAATGAGCTGGATGGCGCTGTGCGCGATGCATGGATAGAGATGGACCAGCAGGGTTCGGACCATTGTCCTGTATGGCTTGATCTGGATATCTAGCGGCGCTTGCGTCGCAGCTGATTTGCATTTCAAAACGAAAACCGCACCGGAAGCCGCTGAGCATCCGGTGCGGTTTTTTATGTTCCAGCCGTAGTTACGTAGTAGTGAGGTCGAGGGGCAGAGTGGTTGATTCTAGTAGTAGCAGAGCCCGTTCAGATCGCAGGCATGCTGGCCTGCCTTGCGTGCGCGCTGCGCATAAGGCGGGGCCGAGTGGCTGATGTGCAAGCCGGAACCGAAGGCATCCAGTGCGGAAGCAAAGGCAGGCTGCGGAGCGTGTGCGTTGTCTGCATGTGCGTGGTGAAGGCCGTTGCCGAATGCGTCCAGCGCGGACGCAAAGGAGGGGGAGTTCTGAACGTTGTTGTTCATGATGGCATCCTCATCGTCTGAATGTTGAGAGACAGATTGCAGGGCTGTTGCCGTGCGAGCCGTAACCGTTTCAGCGAGGAGCGCGGAGCGTTGAGCGGAGGACTGCTTCAGATGGAGTCTGGAGGTTTCCCGTAGGGATGTTTACATCCCCTGATGAACCGTTGTCGCTCTGGTTCTTCGTCGTTGGATATAAGTTGAGCGCTCAATCCTGTTTTGTAAAGGGGGGAGGAAAGAAAGTTTGAAAAAGTCAGCCAAAGGATGATTTGGATCATTACCTAGTCCTCCTTGCTATTGGTCTGTTGACAAAAGGCGTCTGGTTAAAATAACAGCAAAAAGGCTTATGCAATAATTGCTATTCGTTATGTCCGCAGTGGGGAGTAATTGCTTTGTGGTATAAAATTCTTATTTATTTGTTTCCGTTGACGTTGCTTCTGTTCGAGTGGGGGCTTCGGAGTGCGCTTGATGTTGATTCTGGAGGGTTTATAGGGCCAACTCTATCTGCTGCCGGGCTTACCTTTTTGTTACCTCTTGTGCAGCCAAAAGAGCTTAAGATACCAATCGAAGGACGTAATGATGTTTTTGTGACAACAAAAAAGGATATGCATTTTATACCTTTTGTTTGGTTTTTTATATTAGTGTCTCTGTTTGCATGGAGTTCGGCTTGCTACTTGTCTATAAAGCTTATAGGGCCAGCTTTTTTTAGTTTTCCAGCTCATCAGGTGATTGGTATGGTTGTATATATGATTAGTCTTGTAATGTCTTACGTAAAAGGTAAGTTGTGATGGGTGAGCTGCTCAGAATTTTGTTAATAGGGCTTTTGTTCCCTGTCGCTGTTGAGTTAGTAAAAAAAATTATATCATTTTCATATGATGATAAGACAAGTGAATTGTTGATTCTAGATGATAAGGGTAAGAAGCACAGTCTGCATGTTGATAAAGAGATCAGTGCATCTGATTTAACAGTTAGAATTTCAAGAGCTATATCGATGTCAGAAGCGGTAAATTCACTTGTTGCTAAGTTTGCTGAGGACTATGGGTGTGGGTTGTTATTGGATAATAGTTTTGATTTTGAATTAAGAGGAGTTAGTAAGTCAATAGCTATTGAAATCAAGGGAAGTTCGGCTAATTTAGGTCGGAATATTCTAGAAAAATATTTACATATTATAGAAACAAATAGGATTGACGTACTTGTTTTAATAATCGTTGACGATAAGGTTGGTGTGTCGAATCAATTGCATAGAGATATAGAGGATCTAAAGATTAATGTTGTTCCTCTGTTTTGTAAAAGTTCTGAAAAGGTTGCCAAGCCTCTTAAAGAAATTCTTGAGCTATTGATCTCCCAATAAAAGTTAACTTGATTGTAGTCTGTTGTATAATAAAACGGGCAGGTTTTCACCTGCCCGTTTTCATTTCATCTCGTTAAGCCTTTCGGCTTTCGCCGCTAATACTCCACCGGCAACTCATCCAGCTCGGCCTTGCTGAACACGGGGCCGTCCTTGCAGACGTATTGATGCCCCACATTGCAGCGGCCGCAGATGCCTATGCCACACTTCATGCGGTTTTCCAGCGACAGGAAAATCTGGTCGCTCTTCCAGCCGCATTTATCCAGCACGGGCTGGGTGAACTTGATCATCACGGGCGGGCCGCAGACAAGGGCTATGGCGTTGTCCGGCTTGGGGGCGAGGCGTTCCACCACGGCGGGCACAAAGCCGGTAAGGCCGTTCCAGTCGGGGAACTCGCGGTCCACGGTAACGTGGCAACGCACGCCACCCTTGTTCTGCCATGCCTCCATCTCGTCACGATACAGCAACATGCCGGGGGTGCGGGCACCGTAGATGAAGTCGATCTCGCCGAAGCGGGAACGGTTCTTGGGGTCCTGCAGCCACACCATGGTCGAACGCAGGGTGGTAACGGCATAGCCGCCGGCGATGATGACGAGGTTCTTGCCCTCGTTCTGGTCGAGCGGATACCAGTTGCCCATGGGGCCGCGCACGCCCATGACGTCGCCCACCTTCATGCCGTGCAGCTTGCTCGTTACGCTGCCCGCACGGAATACCGTGAAAAGCAGCTTATTTCCCTCTGTGGGGCTCGAAGCGATGCCGATGGGACTCTCACCAACCCCGGGGATGGAAAGCTCCGCAAACTGGCCGGGATGGTATGCAAAGGCCTTGGCGTCCTTTTCATGCAGAAACTCGAACTCGAAGGTCCGCAGGGTCTTGTCCTCGGTCTCCACGCGCACATCCGAGATGCGCACGGGGTAGGGCAGATAGGGATTCAGCATGGCTACACCTCCCGCCCTTCTGCCGTGGCGTCAGGGGCATTCATGGCGTTGATCACGTCGCGGATGTCGATGTTCACGGGGCACAGGCGCACGCAGCGTCCACAGCCCACGCAGCCCACCTCGCCGCCACGCTTCATGGGGATGTATTTGTACTTGTGCATGAAGCGCTGGCGTACGCGGGCCACCTTCTTGCCTCTGGGGTTGTGCCCCGAGGTGTGCAGGGTGAACAGCGGGGCCATGCAGTAGTCCCAGTTGCGCACGCGGCGTCCGGTGTCCCCGTTGGCGGGCATTTCGTCCTGAATGTCGAAGCAGTGGCAGGTGGGGCAGACAAAGGTGCAGGTGCCGCAGTTGATGCAGGTCTCGCACACCCGTTCCCAGTAGGGCAGGTTGTACAGCTCCATCAGGCTGCGCTGCTCCACGCGCTCTGTGCTGAAGGTCTTTTTCATGGCGTCTTCGGCATGGCGCTTTATGATCGCCGCGCGCTCCGGTTCACCGGCTTCGGCGTCGGGCAGCGAGGCGGCAATGCTCTTGCCGCGTTCGGTGAGCGGCTTGACGAGCAGATTCACGCCAAGGTCCACCATCAGGATGTCCAGTCCGGCCTCATGGTGCGGGCCGCAGTTGGCCTCAAGGCAGAAGCAGCTGGGACACGGGTTGTTGCAGGCGAGGCCGATCATGACGGTGCGCTCGCGCTTGTCGCGCCAGTATACGTCGTTGGTCTGCTCGTCCTGACAGAAGATCATGTCCATGAAGGAGAGACCCTTGGCGTCGCAGGGGCGCACGTTCAGCAGCACCCGCCGCTCCGTGTCCATCTCCACGGGCTTGAGCACCATGGCCTCTTTGCCCTCGGCCTTGAAGCGCATCATGCACTCGCTCTGCGGGAACACGAAGTCCTTGGGCGACATCTCGGTGTTGACGAACTCGAAGGTGGGCGTCTCGTCCGCTTCCAGCACCTTCCAGACCATCTTGTTGGGCACCTTCTTGTCCCGCTTGGGGGCGTAGACCGTATATTCCTTGCTCAGCGCCTCGACAAATCCGGCGAGGCTGTCCTTGCTCAGTATCTTGTATTGCACGGCGGCCTCCTACTTGAAGTGGTCTTCCGGGTCGTCCGGCCTGTAGGTGGAAAGGGGCGGCTTGGTGTCGCAATCCATACCCGGTTCGTGGCCCCACTTGGCGCGCACGTCCTTCTCCAGCATGCTGGTCAGACGGCGCATCTTGATGCCTTGCGGGCAGGCCGTTTCGCAGGCACCGCAGTCGGTGCAGCGTCCGGCGCAGTGGAAGGCGCGCAGGATGTGGAAGGTCTGCACGTCTGCCGGGTCCTGCGTCTTGCCGCACCACTGGGGATTGGATTCGTCCACGAAGCAGGTGGTGCAGTAGCACAGCGGGCAGACATCGCGGCAAGCGTGACAGCGGATGCAGTCCTCGAAGTTCTTGGTGAACTCGTCCCAGCGGCGGTCGGCGTCAAAGCGTGCCCAGGGGGCGGCCACGGCATCTATATCGCCGCCTGCGGTTTCGGAAACGGGTTC
Organism: Desulfovibrio mangrovi; assembly: GCF_026230175.1. Classification (NCBI taxonomy): domain Bacteria; kingdom Pseudomonadati; phylum Thermodesulfobacteriota; class Desulfovibrionia; order Desulfovibrionales; family Desulfovibrionaceae; genus Desulfovibrio; species Desulfovibrio mangrovi. The sequence continues at coordinate 2,846,293 of NZ_CP104208.1, read as the reverse complement.
AGCCACCACTTCGTCCGCACCCACTGGGTTGCGGTGCATGCAGGTGTAGCAGTTGTCGCGCTTAACGTCGCGGCGCTTGATGAACTCCACGAAGCATTCGCGCGTGGAGTTGCAGCCGGTTATGACGATACCGCCCAGATCTTCCTCGGGGTCGCTTTTCAGCGTCTCTATGTTGCGGCCCATGAGCTTGGCCTCAACCTTGCGCTGGTCCAGCATGCCGAGGCAGGGCACGCCGATGATGTAGAGGTTTTCGCGCTTGATGCGCTTTTCGTGCACCAGCCCGTTCAGGTTGCGCGAAACGCAGCCCTGCGCCACCACGGCCACGCGGTCGGTGCGACCGGAGGCGATGGAGGCGAGGTTGCCGCCGCAGAAGCTGCTCCAGATGAGCTTGTCGCATTCTTCCGGCGTGTAGGCGATGAAGGGCTGGGCGCGCAGGGGAATGGTGCCCTGCGTGTAGCCGATAACCGCGTCCACCCTGCCTGCTTCGAGAAGCCTGCGGGCGGCCGCGCGGATTGCTTCGGTGCGTGCGGGCATCATATTGCGTCCCTCCCGCCGATCGGCTTGTTGAGGCCCCCTGCTTCCGCGATTGCTTCAAGATCTTCGTAGCACTCGTTCATGTAGTTGCAGGTGGGAACGGGCGGTATGCAGTCGTTGCACAGGTCCTTGACCAGCTTGGTGTTGGGGCCGAGCTTGCGCACGGATTCCACAACGCTGATGGCCATCTGCTGGAATTTTTCGGCCTCTGCGGAGGATATCCACGAGAAGTGGATGCGGTCCTTTTCGATGCCGATGTATTCCAGCATGTTCTTGAACAGCTCAAGCCTGCGGCGGGAATGGTAGTTGCCGGTGCCGTAGTGGCAGTCGCCGGGGTGGCAGCCGGAAACCCATATGCCGTCCGCGCCCTGGCGCAGGGCATGGAGGATGAACTTGGGGCTCATGCGGCCCGTGCAGGGAATGCGCACGGCGCGGAAGCTTGCGGGATACTCCATGCGGCTCACGCCTGCGAGGTCGGCTGCACCGTAGGAGCACCAGTGACAGAAGAATGCCACGATGCGGGGTTCGTACAGTTCCAACTCTTTCATGCAAACTCTCCTTGCGTCAGCTCGTGGCTAACCGAGCATGGCGGAAACCTGCGCCATGATGTCGCTGGTGGTGAAGCCGCGAAGATCCGGCGCGCCGGAACGGCAGGCCGCGGCGCATAAGCCGCAACCCTTGCAGAGTGCCTCGTTCACTTCGGCGAACCCCTTCTCGTCGGGGCTGATGGCGTTGTACGGGCATACATTCCAGCACACCGCGCAACCGACGCACTTGGCCTTGTTGATGGTGGCCACGGTGCCCGCCAGCGTCATCTCCGTGCGGCTGAGCACGGTGGCAACGCGCGAGACGGCGGCACGCGCCTGTGTCACGGATTCTTCAAGCGGCTTGGGATAGTGCCCCAGACCGGCCATGAACACGCCGTCCGTGACAAAGTCCACGGGGCGCAGCTTGGAGTGGGCTTCCACGTACCAGCCTTCGTCGCTGAGGGTGGCCTTGACCATCTGCGCCAGATCGTTCACGTCCGGCGCGACAATGGCCGAGGCAAGACCCAGCATGTCGGCTTCCACGGTCAGCTCTTCCTGAAGGACATGATCCTTGAAGGTCACGTTGATTACGCCGTCAACCACGCTCACCCGGGGGCGTTCGCTCAGGCGGAAGCGGGAGAAGATGACGCCTGCGGCGCGGGCTTCCTTGTAGAGCAGCTCGCGCTGGCCGTAGGTGCGCATGTCGCGGTAGAGCACGGTCACGCGGGCGTCGGGATTGGCGCGCTTGATGTGCAGGGCGCTTTCCACGGTGTGCGTGCAGCACACGCGCGAACAGTACGGGCGTTCCGGCTCGCGGGAGCCGACGCACTGGATGAACACCACGCTTTGCAGGGCTTCCGGCTTGATGGAACCATCCATGAATCCGGCGTCTATCTGCTGGTGCGTCATGATCATGGGGTGCGAGCCGAAACCGTAGCGACCTTCAGGCTTGTGGCCCACGCCGCCGGTGGCCAGCACCACGGCGCCATGTCGGATTTCCTGTTCCGCGCCGTTTTCCTTCAGGCGGGTGACAAAGTTGCCCACAAAGCCGTCCACATCCTCAATGGCGGTCTGCGTATGCAGGGAGATGCGGTCGTGTGCGCGTACCTTCTTTTCAAGCTCGTCAAGGTAGGGAGCTACCGCGAAACGGCCCTGCGCCACGCGCAGTTTGCGGGCGTTGCCGCCGAGTTCCGCTTCCTTTTCCACCAGATGCACCTCAAAGCCCTGTTCGGCGATGCCCAGCGCGGCGGTCATGCCGGAGACGCCGCCGCCTACCACGAGGGCAGAGGGGGTGACGCCGAGCGTCACTTCCTTGAGCGGGGCAAGATGGCGGGCGCTGGCCACGGCCATGCGGACCTGATCCTTGGCCTTGCGGGTGGCGCCTTCCGGATCGGTGGCGTGTACCCACGAACCGTGGTTGCGGATGTTCGCCATGGCGAAGAGGTATTTGTTCAGACCGGCCGCTTCCAGCGTTTCGCGGAACAGCGGTTCGTGCGTGCGGGGCGTGCAGGCCGCAACCACAACGCGGTTGAGGTTGTGTTTGCGGATGACTTCCGCAATGGCCACCTGCGTGTCCTGCGAACAGGAGAACATGTTGTTTTCCACATGCACCACGCCGGGCAGGGTGCGGGCATAGTCGGCAACCCCATGCACGTCGATGACGCTGGAGATGTTGATACCGCAGGCGCAGACGAACACGCCTATGCGGGGCGCTTCGCCGAACACGTTGATGGCTTCCGGCACCTGTCGGTCCACGGTGCGGGTGCCGCGCGCCGGTGCGAGTGAGGCCGTGGCGGCGCTGGCTGCGGCGCTGGCTTCCATGACCGAGCGGGGAATGTCCTTGGGTTCCTGGAACCCGCCGCAGACGTACACGCCCTTGCGCGAGGTGCGCACGGGGTCGAAGGGGTCGGTGTCCGCGAAGTTCCACTTGTCCAGATCAATGGAGAAGGTTTCCGCGAGCTTCTTTGCCTCCGCAGGGGCTTCAAGCGCCACGGAGAGCACGACCATGTCGAAGTGTTCCGAGTGCGGATCGCCCGCTTCGCCCACGTATTCCACCCGCACGCCCTTGTTGCCCTCGCCGGGCAGGAAGGAGTGGGGGCGGGCACGCAGGATGCGCACGCCCTTGTGCATGGCCTGATTGTAATACTGTTCAAAGCTCTTGTTATGGGCGCGCACGTCCATGAAGAAGATGGCCTGATCGTGGCCCTCGCCGTGGGCGTGGTCCGCCGTGACCAGCGCCTGCTTGAGCGCGTACATGCAGCAGACGTTGGAACAGTAGTCGTTGTCGCATTTGTTGTTGCCGCGTGAACCCACGCACTGCAGCCATGCTATGCGCTTGGGTTCCGTGCTGTCTGAGGGGCGCAGCACATGGCCCTGACAGGGGCCGGATGCGGAAAGGAGGCGTTCGTATTCCAGACTGGTGATGACGTCCGGAATGCGGGAATAGGCGTAGCTGTCAAAGGACGTGGGGTCGAAGGTCTTGATGCCGGGGGCGAGCACCACGGAACCCACGTTCACGCTGAACTCGCGGGGCTTGTCATTGAAGTTCACCGCATCGGCGGGACAGATCTTGGCGCAGGCACCGCATTTGCCCTTTTGCAGGTAGATGCAGCTTTCCTCGTCAATGGCGTACTTCAGGGGGACGGTCTGGTCGTAGATGATGTGGACAGATTTGCGTGTGTCCAGACCGGCGTTGAAGGGGTTGGAAATCTTCTTGGGGCATTTTCTGGAACACTCGCCGCAGGCTATGCATTTTTCCGGATCAATGAATCGCGGAGCCTGACGCAGGTGCACCGTGAAGTTGCCTTCTTCGCCTTCCACCTTCTGCACCTCGGTGAGGGGCAGGAGTTCGATGTTCAAGTGCCGACCGCACTCTACCAACTTGGGTGAGAGTATTCAGAGTGCGCAGTCGTTTGTTGGGTAGGTTTTGGCCAGCTGGGCCATGACCCCGCCGATGCCGGACTTGTTTTCAACCAGATATACCTTGAATCCCGAATTGGCGAGGTCAATGGCGGATTGCATGCCAGCAATACCGCCACCAACCACCATAACGGCACCTTGGGAAGGGCCGGAAGTACCGGGAGGGGCATCAGACAGTTTCGACGTGGTCGCTGCGTTCATAGCTTCCTCTCTGGTGTGCCTTCCGCCGTTTTCCGGACGGCGGAACGTTATTCGTCATCCATGCTGCACATACCGCAGTCGCACAGATCTGCACCGAGATACTCGCGTTCGTTTTCACCGAGCATGCCCAGCGAAAGCGCAATGAGGGTCCACAGGTGCACCACGTGGTACCCGCCGCCATAGTATTCGGAGAGATCGTGAATCTGTGAGTGGCAGTTGTGGCAGGGTGCGATTACATACGGCGCACCGGTATTCTTTATCTGCTCATCCTTGCGCTTGCCGTAGTACCGGCGCGCGTCCGGGAAGCCGGACTGGAGGAAACCGCCACCGCCGCCGCAACAATAGTTGTTGGACTTGTTGGGCCACATGTCGATGAAGTTTTCTTCACCTACAACGGCCTTCACCACATATCGCAAGTCATCCGCAACAGGATCGCCATAGGTCTTGCGGACCAGCTGGCAGGGGTCCTGCACGGTGAACTTGATGCCATCCTTGTTCCAGTCGGAATTCACGGGCAGTTTGCCCTCGCGTACCCACTTTGCGTAGAGACGGATGATGGATTCGATCTGGACGTCGGTCTTGATGTTGAATTTCTGCAATCCGAACCGGACTGCGTAAAGTTCGTGGCCTCACTCCGTGTTCAGCCAGTACTTGCAGCCAAGATCCTCCACTGCCTTGATCTTGGTCCGGACAATCCGTTCCCAGTTTTCGTCGTCCGCAGCAAAGAGGCAGTAGTTTTCTGCCGCCCAGCCGACGGAGCCGTAGGTCCAGTCGCATCCGGCCTTGTTCAGGATCTTCCAGAGCGGAACCATTTCATCGGGTTCGGTCACCGGCTCGCGGGAGTTCTGGTTCAGGAAGTACTCGGCACCATGCTTGTCCACGGGCGCTTCAAGGTTTTCCTGACCGGGCTGTGATTCGCGCACTTCCTCCACCATGTCTTCCACCACGAAGCGGAAGTCTTCGGAGCTTGCGCCCATGGCGCTGAAGCCTTCGGTCTTCAGGGCCTGATGGCAGGAGTTCACGATGCCGCGAGGCTTCTTGTCCTCGGGCCAGCTTTTGCGGGCCTGATACACAAGTTGGGGAATGTTGATGCGCATGGGGCAAACATGCACACAGCGGGTGCACATGGTGCACATCCATACCCACGGGGTGGTGGTCAGTTCCTCATCCATGCCGAGAGCGGCCATACGCAGGAACTTTCTGGGGTCCATGCCTTCCAGACCCGTGGCGGGGCATCCCGCGGAACAGGCGCCACAGGTGAGGCACAGGTTAAGGTTTCCGCCCTCGGGCAGGAGTTCCGCTACCTTGTCCTTGAAGGTTGAGCCTGACTGCCGGGGCAGCTTCTTGGGCTCGTGTGCGGGGGTATCGGGCATAGTTGACTTCTCCGGAGCGGCGTATTGGCCGCTTTTTCATAAATAAACTGAATGGAAACGCAGAATCGGGTCCAGAATACGCTATTCCCCGCAGGATTGGAAGACGTCACAAGTCCGCCGGCAAGTGCGGCGCGCAGAGGGGAGCGGGGGAGCAGCCGTCCTGCATCCATTCCGCCCGCCCGTGGGCAGCGGGCGAGCGGTGGGATACAGGCCGAAAGGCCTTAGGGACAGGTCGCGTTATTCCTCAATACCAAAACGGCGGGCTATCTCCTTGGCGGCGCGGCGGCCCGCGCCCATGGCAAGGATGACCGTTGCCGCACCGGTGACGATGTCACCGCCGGCATAGGTATTGGGAATGGAGGTCTCGCCGGTGGCTTCATCCACTTCGATGTAGCCCCATTTGTTGAGCTTCAGATCGGGCTCGTTTTCCAGCAGCACCGGGTTGGGGTTGGTGCCAACGGCAATGACTGCGAGATCGGTTTCCAGCTCGTAGGTGTCGCCCTCCACGGGCTTGGGGGAACGACGACCGGATGCGTCGGGCTCTCCGAGTTCCATGCGCTGGAGGAGGACAGACGTAAGGTTACCCTTTTCGTCTCCACGGAACTCGATGGGGTTGGCCAGACACTCGAGATGGATGCCTTCTTCCACGGCATGTTCGATCTCTTCATGACGCGCAGGCATAGCGTCCGCGGTGCGGCGGTAGACGATGTGAACGGATTCGGCACCAAGGCGCTGCGCTGTGCGCGCCGCGTCCATGGCCACGTTTCCGCCACCGTATACGGTGACCTTGCGACCTCGTATAATCGGGGTGTCGTAGTTGGGGAAATCGTAGGCACGACCGAGGTTCACGCGGGTGAGATACTCGTTGGCGGAGAATACGCCGATGAAGTTCTCGCCGGGGATGCGCAGGAATCTGGGCAAGCCTGCGCCCACGCCGATGAACACGGCCTTGTAGCCCTGATCGAACAGTTCCTTGATGTTGAAGGTCTTGCCGCCAACGTAGTTGGTGACGAACTCCACTTCAAGTTCCTTCAGGGCGCCTACTTCCTTGGCTACGATTTTTTCTTTGGGCAGGCGGAATTCCGGAATGCCATATACCAGAACTCCGCCTACCTCGTGCAGAGCCTCAAAAACGGTCACCTTGCAGCCGCGGGAGGCCAGATAGCCGGCTACCGTAAGGCTGGAGGGACCGGAACCGATACATGCGACCTTTCTTTCGGGGTCGATGAACGGACATTCAGGTTTAGCGGAGATGAGATCGCACGCGTCCATGTACATGTACTCGTCCGCAACGTAGCGTTCGAGACGGCCGATGGCTACGGGCTGTTCCTTGGCGTTGAGAATGCACGCTCCCTCGCACTGGATCTCCTGCGGACAGACGCGACCGCATACGGCGGGCAGGCTGTTGGTGGACTTGATGACCGCGTAGGCCTTTTCCACGTCGCCTTTTGCCAGATGGGAGATGAAGTCGGGAATGGGCACCTCAACAGGGCAGCCTTTCACGCATTTGGGCTTCTTGCACTGAAGGCAGCGCTTGGCCTCTTCGATTGCCATTTCCTTGGTGTAGCCCAACGCAACTTCTTCAAAGTTGTTCCTGCGCACATCCGGCGGCTGGTTGGGCATGGGAACGCGGGCGGCAATTTCTTTTTTACTTTTTGTCATTGCACTTACACCTGCAGTGATGTTCGTAGGATTCCTTTTCCATGGACGAGAAGGCCGCCAGCCTCTGCCGCAGTTCCATGAAGTCCACCTGGTGGCCGTCGAATTCGGGGCCGTCCACGCAGGCGAACTTGGTCTTGCCGCCAACGGTCACGCGGCAGGCGCCGCACATGCCCACACCATCCACCATGATGGAGTTGAGGCTGACCGTGGTGGGAACACCGAAGGGTTCGGTGGTCTTGGAAACTGCGGCCATCATCGGAACGGGGCCAACGGCCACCACTTCGATGACGGACTTGTCCTGCTCCAGCCGTTCCTTCAGCAGTTCCGTCACAAGGCCCTTGCGGCCGTAACTGCCGTCGTCGGTGGAGATCAGCACTTCGGGACAGAAGCTCTTCAATTCCTTTTCAAAGAGCAGCAGATCCTTGTTGCGTGCACCGATGATGGCCACAACATGGTTGCCGGCCTCATGGTGTCCCTTGGCGATGTGATGCATGGCTGCAATGCCGGTGCCGCCGCCTACGCAGATGACAGTTCCGCCCTTGTGGATATGGGTAGCTTTACCCAGAGGTCCGCACAGGTCGAGGATGTCGTCTCCTTCGTTCAGTTCTTCCAGCAGAGCCGTACTCTTGCCCAGAACCAGATACACGATGGTGATGGTGCCGTTTTCAGGATCCGTGTCCGCAATGGTCAGCGGAATTCGTTCACCCTTCTCGCAAACGCGGAGGATAACGAAGTTCCCCGGTTTCGCCTTGGCGGCGATATGCGGCGCATCAATAACCAGCTTGCTGGTCTGCCCGGGAATCAACTGCTCTTTCTTGAGAATTGTGTTCGCCATGAGAGTATCCTGTTCAGGTTCGCAACCTGACGCCTACCGGAAGTACCTAGAAGGGCCAGATCATGGGGATTAATACAACACACATGATAAAGGTTATGATCTGCAAAGGCCAGCCTGCCTTTACATAATGCATGAAGTTATAATTACCGGGCCCAAGCACGATGGTGTTGGGCGGGGTAGCCACGGGCGTAAGGAAACATGCCGAAGCCGACATTGCAATACCCATGGCGAGCGGAAGCGGGCTGATGCCGCTTTGTACGGCAATCGGAATAGCCAGCGGAGCCATGAGGGCGGCAGTGGCGGTGTTGGACATGAAGTTGGTGATGACTGCAGTCAGGGCGCAGCAAACCGCCAGCAGCATGTACGGGTCGGTCACATGGCTTACCACGCTCTTGGCGATCAGGGAAGCGGCGCCGGACTTGTCCATGGCGGTGCTCATGGAGAGCATGCCCGCAAACAGGAAGATGGTGGTCCAGTCAATGGCCTTGAAGGCTTCCTTCATGGTCATACAGCCGGTGATGACCACAAGGCAGGCGCCCAGCATGGCGGCGGTGACCAGCGGCAGGAAGTTGGAGGCCATGGCGGCAACAACGAAGACGAAGATGCCGAGGGCCCACCACATCTTTTCGGGACGCTGCGGCTTGGGAGCGGCCTGTTCCTCAAGGGTGCACTCCGCATGGGTGTTGGGCAGGAACTTTGCGCCGATGGTGGCGTAGAAGAGAATGCCCACGAGCAGCAGCGGAACGCCGAAGTAGCCGAATTCAAAGAAGCCGAAGGGCTGAATGCCCGCAGGGCCCATCTTCTGCAGCATGGAGTTGATGATGCCGTTGGGCGGGGTGCCCACCAGGGTGATCGTGCCGCCCAGCGACGAGGCAAAGGCCACGGGCATCAGGATCTTGCTGGGGCGGATGCCCGCGGTGGCGCACATGCCCATGATCATGGGAATTGCCACAACGGTGGTGCCGGTGTTGGACAGGAAGGCGGAAAGGATGCCGATAACGGCGACGGAGAGCACCAGCAGGCGCTTCTCGCTACCACCGGCCATCTTTACGGTCGCCTTGCCCACCTTGTCGGCAAAGCCGGTGATGAAGGTGGCTTCACCCACGATGAACATGGCCATGAAGATGATTACCCAGACGTTACCAAAGTTCGAGAACGCGGCTTTGGCATCCACGATCTTGAATATGCTGAGAGCAATGGGTACCAGCATGGCGGTAACGGGCAGCGGAACGACTTCGGTGAAAAACAGCACTGCGGCAACAGCGAGAATACCGAGAGTCAGATAAGCTTTGGTGGGGTCTGGCGGAGCATCTGCAGCGAAGCATACTCCGGCAACAACAAGCACCAGCATGAGAGCCAGACCGAGAATCGGAATCAATCGTTTCATGTGTTGTATCCTCATTTAACACGTTAAACACGTTGATCGGTCACAGGCCAGCGGGGGGTGACGGTCCCTCACGGACCACAGGTTGCAGGGGTTGAGGGGGAGGGGACGCCCGCCGGTGCAGCACCGGCGGGCGGGGTTTCTACAAACTAGAACTCGAAGCCGTAGCTCTTGACGTATGCATTGATGCGCTTGCGGGACGCGGCAACACGTTCCTTAAGCTGCTTGGTGTATGCGTCGAGGTCGGCAATGGGAGCCCGGGCAACGCCGGTTTCCATGGCGGCCTTGGCAACGGCGGGTACTTCCCATTCCAGGATTCGGGAATCCAGGGGCTTGGGAATTACATAGTCCACACCGTACTTCAGTTCCTTCACGCCGTAGGCGTCGCAGATTTCGCTCGGTACGGGTTCCTTGGCGAGAGCAGCGAGGGACCGTGCGGCGGCAACCTTCATGGCCTCGTTGATCTCGGTGGCCTGTACGTCCAGAGCACCGCGGAAGATGTACGGGAAGCCGGAAACGTTGTTCACCTGGTTGGGGAAGTCAGAGCGCCCGGTACCCATGATGCAGTTGGGGCTGGCTTCCTTGGCAAGGGGATACGGAATTTCCGGATCGGGGTTGGCCATGGCGTAAATGATCGGGTCCTTGGCCATGGCCTGAACCATTTCCTTGTTCAGGAGATCCTTCACGGAAAGACCGAGGAAGCAGTCGGCACCCTTCAGGCATTCTGCGAGAGAGCCGTAGTCCTTGTCCTGAGCGAAGGCTTCCTTGTACTTGTTCATGCCGCCGCGTCCCTTGTGGATGAGACCGCGGGAGTCGAACATGAAGACGTTCTTCCGGTCCACGCCGAGCTGGACGTAGAAGTTGGCGCAGGCGATACCGGCTGCGCCGGCGCCTACAACGACAACCTTCAGATCTTCGATCTTGCGGTTGGTGATCTCGCAGGCGTTGATCAGACCCGCGCCGGAGATGACCGCGGTTCCGTGCTGGTCATCGTGGAACACGGGAATGTTCATTTCACGCTTGAGAGTTTCTTCAATGTAGAAGCATTCGGGGGCCTTGATGTCTTCAAGGTTGATACCGCCGAAGGTGGGCTCCATGGCCTTGACGATGTCGATGAGCTGGTCAGCGCTCTTCACGTCAAGGTTGATGTCGAATACGTCGATATCGCAGAAGGTCTTGAACAGAATGCCCTTGCCTTCCATAACCGGCTTGCCGGCCTTGGGGCCGATGTTGCCGAGACCGAGCACCGCGGTGCCGTCGGAGACAACGGCCACGAGGTTGGCGCGACCGGTGTACACGTCAACCATCGAGGGGTCGGCGTGAATGGCCATGCAGGCTTCCGCCACACCCGGGGAGTAGGCGACGGAAAGGTCCTTCTGGGTATTGCAGGGCTTGACCGGGACGACTTCCACCTTACCGCGGCGGGGCAGTTCGTGATAGTCGAGCGCTTCTTGCTTGGTATACAGAGCCATATGAATCTCCTCTGTTGTGACGAGTTCCCTTCTACAAATCGTAGTTGGGTTTTGCGTATTGCTCGTTGCCGTGGGCGTCATTCACCACCAGCAACGGAAAGTCCTTTACGGTGAGTTTGCGCACCGCTTCCGGCCCGAGATCATCGTAGGCAATCACTTCGGCCGCGGTGATGCACTGGGAGAGCAGGGCTCCCGCACCGCCGGTGGCGCCGAAATACACGCCCACGTATTTCTGCAGAGCCTCGCGGACAGCCGCGTTGCGCTTGCCTTTGCCTATGCTCGCCTTCACGCCCAGGCTGTGCAGACGTGGGGCGTAGGTATCCATGCGGTAGCTGGTCGTGGGACCGGCGGAACCGATGGGTCTGCCTTCGGGAGCGGGGCTCGGGCCTACGTAGTAGATCACGGCACCCTGCAGCTCGAAGGGAAGCTTCTCGCTCTTGTCCAGCTGATCGCACAGGCGCTTGTGGGCTGCGTCGCGGGCGGTATAGATGGTGCCCGAGAGTTTGACCACGTCGCCGGCCTTCAGCTTGAGCAGGTCTTCATCGCGCAGGGGGGTGGTCAGGTTGTAGGTAGCCATTACAGAACAACCTCCTTGATGCGGGAAGAATGACACTGCACGTTCACGGCCAGCGGCAGGCTGGCGATATGGCAGGGGCGCATCTCGATCTTCACGTCCAGACTGGTAGTCTTGCCGCCGAGGCCCATGGGGCCGATGCCCAGATCGTTGATGGCGTCGAGCAGTTCCTGTTCCATGGTGGCGATTTCCGGATCGGGATTACGTACGCCCACGGGACGGAACAGGGCCTTCTTTGCCAGCGTGGGAGCCAGGTCGAAGGTGCCGCCGATGCCCACGCCCACGATGGTGGGGGGGCAGGGGTTGGGACCGGCTTCGGCCATGCGGCGTACCACGAATTCCTTGATGCCTGCCCAGCCCTGTGCGGGGGTGAGCATGGTGCAGCGGGACATGTTTTCGGAACCGCCGCCCTTGGCCATGTGTTTGATCTTCAGCTTGTCGCCGGGCACGATGTCCACGTGGATCACGGCAGGGCTGTTGTCGCCGGTGTTCTTGCGGGTCAGCGGGTGGCACAGCGACTTGCGCAGCAGTCCCTTCTGATACCCTTCCACCATGGCGCCATTGATGATCTCCACCAGATTGCCTTCCACGTGCACTTCGTCGCCGAGTTCCACGAAGAAGACGCCCACGCCGGTGTCCTGACAGAGCGGCAGGCCGCTTTCGGCGGCGAGGTCGGCGTTTTCCAGCAGCTGGCCGAGAATCTCGCGGGCGGAGTCGGAAGTCTCGCCGTCCAGCGAGGTCTTCAGCGCCTTGCGTACATCTTCGGGCAGATAGCGGGCGGCGGACATGACGATGCCGACCACGGCGTCATGTATGTCCTGCGCCTTAATGCTTTTCATGGCAGCAACCCTTGTGCTTCAGTTTGTCCAGAATGCCCTTGGGCAGGATGCCCTTGACGGAGTTGATGGCGAGCATGCGGCGCATGATGCCGAGCTGGTCCTGCAGCGGGATCTTCTTGGGGCAGACGTCTTCACAACCCAGCAGGCCCATGCAGCCGAACACGCCCTGATCGTTGCCGATGACGTCGTAGTAGTCGTCTTCGGAACGCTGGTCGCGGGGGTCGATGTAGAAGCGGGCCACGCGGTTGATGGTGGCTGCGCCGAGGAAGTCCTCACGCATGCGGGCGGTGCCGCAGGCTGCGATACAGCAGCCGCATTCCACGCAGCGGTCGAGTTCGAAGATCTGTTCGGCAAGGGCGTTTTCCATGCGGGATTCTTCGGCCTTGGAGTCGAAGGCGGTGTCATCGGAATGCACCCATGCCTCGATCTTCTTGCCCACTTCGCGGAACCAGGTGCCGGTGTCCACGGAGAGGTCGCCGATGAGCTTGAACACCGGCAGCGGGTGCAGCACGATGTGTTCGGGCAGGTCGCGGGTCTGGGTATGGCAGGCAAGGCCGGGACGGCCGTTGATGACCATGCCGCAGGAACCGCAGATGCCTGCACGGCAGCAGAAGTCGAACTGCAGGCTGGGGTCCTGTTCTTCGCGGATGATGTTCAGGGCGATGAACAGGGTCATGGAGTCGTACTCGTTCACGTAGAACGACTGCATGTGGGGTACGGAATCGGGATCCAGCGGATTGTAGCGGAATACTTCGATATGGAGTCTGCGAGACATGTTGACCTCCCCTTACTTCTTCTTCTCGGATTTGGCGGGCTTGGCCGCGGGTGCTTCAGAGGGCGCTTCAGTAGGTGCACTCTTGCCGGGCACCACGAACTTTTCTGCGGGCAGTTCGGCAGGAATGATCTTGCCGCCGCCGTAGCCGCGGTCGCCGGGGGGCAGTTCGTAGTAGGGGGAGGCTTCTTCGTACTTCAGGGTGGGCAGGGTGTCTCCATCCTTCCAGTAGGCGAGAGTACGGTTCAGCCAGTCGCGGTCGTTACGTTCGGGGTAGTCTTCGCGGGTATGCGCGCCGCGGGACTCTGTACGCTGCAGCGCGCCGTAGGCGGTGCACAGGGCCAGCTTGAGCATGCCGGGAACGCGCAGGGCCATGGACATTTCAGGGGTGAAGCCCTTGGTGGGGGCCTGCAGCCCGATGTTCATGGAGCGTTCGTACAGGGCCTGCAGCTTGTCCACACCGGCCTGAAGATCCTTGCCGTTACGGAAGATGCCCACGTGCTCCATCATCACATCCTGCATCTCGTTACGCAGCTGGAAGCAGTTTTCACGGCCCTTGGCGCTGGTGGTGATGTTCTTGATGCGTTCGGCGATCTTGGCTTCGGCATCGCGGATGGCGGAAGACTTGAAGTCCACTTCGTAGCCCTTCAGGAACTGGGCCACCTGCTTGCCGATGTAGGAACCGGCCACAACGGTTTCCGCAAGGGAGTTGCCGCCCAGACGGTTGAAGCCGTGCATGTCCCAGCAGGCGGATTCGCCGGCGGAGAACAGGCCCTTCAGGCCGTATGCGGCACCGGTCTTGTCCACGCGGACGCCGCCCATGGAGTAGTGATGGGTGGGACGTACGGGGATGAGCTGGTGAATGGGGTCAACACCGAGGAAGTTGGTGCAGATGTCGTATACTTCACGCAGCTTGGTGGTGATGTGCTTCACGCCGAGGTGGCGGATATCCAGCCAGAGGTGCTCGCCGTAGGGGCTCTGTACGCCGAAGCCCTTGCGGATGTGTTCGATCATGCGGCGGGACACAACGTCGCGGGAGGCCAGTTCGGCCTTTTCCGGCTCGTAGTCGGGCATGAAGCGGTATTCGTTCACGTCCAGCAGGGTGCCGCCGTCGCCGCGGCAGCCTTCGGTCACTAGAATGTCGGTGGGCACGGTGCCGGTGGGGTGGAACTGAACGGCTTCCATGTTGCCCATGGGCACGAGGCCGGTATCCAGTGCGATGATCTGACCGCCGCCGTCGCAGATGATGGCGTTGGTGGTGGCGCGGTAGATGCGGCCGTAACCGCCGGTGGCGATAAGGGTCGCCTTGGCGAGGTAGGCACGCAGTTCGCCGGTCTTCAGGCAGCGCACGATGGCGCCGAGGCAGCGTTCGCCGTCGTGAATGAGGGCTTCTGCCTGGGTGCGGTCATGGATTTCCACGCCGTACTGCAGACACTTGGTGTCCAGCGTATTCAGAACGGAGCGGCCGGTGCCGTCCGCGGTGTAGCATGTGCGCCATTTGGCAGTGCCGCCAAAGGCGCGGGCATGGATAAGGCCGTGCTTGTCGGCGGCTTCCTCCGCCTCGAACGGCTTACCACCCTTGTAATAGGTATGGGTACCGGCAACAACGCGGTTCCACGGAACGCCCCAGTGGGCCATTTCGCGCATGACGATGGGTGCGGTGTCGGCAAAGATACGGGCCACTTCCTGGTCACAGCCCCAGTCAGAGCCCTTGACGGTGTCGGCAAAGTGCACGTCGGGGCTATCGCCCTTGCCCATCACCGCGTTGCCGAGGGCAGCCTGCATGCCGCCCTGTGCGGCGGAGGAGTGGGAGCGGCGGGGAGGTACGATGGAAAGACATATGACGTTGAATCCTGCCATGGCTGCTTCCACAGCCACACGTTCACCTGCAAGGCCGGCGCCGATGCAGAGAAGATCAGTATATATGGTCTGCATGTGGTACTCCTCTTAGATGGTCAGAAGGGAAAGGCGAACGTGGGTCAGGAAGCTGACAGCCGCAGCCGCGATGAGCAGGTAGACCATGTACTTGCGGTATACGGGGCGGTTGTCGCGGGTGATGAAGCCGATCTTGGCACCGATGCGGTACAGGCCGATCACGATGTGGATGGCCGCAGCGGCAAGCAGAACGATGTAGAAGGGCATCCAGCTGCCATGCTGGATGCGGGCGGCACTCTTGGCCGCCGTGATGGGCAGGGTGTCGAGCATGGTGTAGATGTGGATGCTCGCCATGACCAGAATGATGATGGCGGAGGCAACCTGCACCAGCCACAGGGTGGTGTCGGTGTGGTGCATCATCTTGGAATGGGCGCGGAAAGCGATGAATTCCTTCTGGCGGAAGGGCATCTTGCGGGCGCCGAGGATGAAATGGGCAACCATGACCAGCAGGATGATCGGGCCGCCGATCTGCACGAGGTACAGCTCTTCAAAGAACCATGCCAGCCCGTTCATCAGCGAGGGGCTGAGGATGACGCTGCCCACGAACAGCATGTGCATGCCGACGAATACGGCAAGCAGAAAGCCGGAAACCATCATCAGGACATCCAGTTGGCCCGAAAGCTTGTTCTTCGGGGGCACATGAAGCGTCACGTTGTGTAAACTCATTTGAACGACTCCTCCATATCGGGTGATGGGTCAACATGACCAACCGATTGAATCCGGCTTCGGGGCACTCCGACTCCGGACGGCAACAAACAACCAGTCTCCATATGTGATCCCGGAGACGTCCGTTACTCCGGGGGCTCACGCAACAACAATCCCAGTGGACGCGGATCTAAGAAAGCACAGTTTGTGCCAAATAGTCTCAAGCTCATCGATCCCCGAAAAATCTAGCTTTCCGGCAGATTTCTGGTTGATTGATCACTTTTTTTCCTGTCCGGCAAGAATGTTTTTCCTGTCCGGCAGGAAAATTCCTGAATCAGTAGAAAAGCCTGCTTCCGCAAGGCTGTTCCGGGGCCCCTGCCATCCTCTTGCCTCGCTGTCTCAAATGTCCTACCAAGGCCGCATGAACGCACCCTGCATTTCCGTTCTCATGCCCGCATATAACGCGGCAGGCACCGTTGCCGATGCCCTAGAAAGCATCCTTGCCCAGTCCTTCACGGACTTCGAGTGTCTTGCCGTGGACGATGGTTCCACGGATGACACGGCCGTCGTTCTGGAGGCCCTTGCTGCGCGTGATGCCCGGGTGCGTGTGCTGCGTGTGCCGCATGGCGGCATCGTCTCCGCCCTGAACGCGGGGCTTGCCGCTGCCCGTGGAAACTATATCGCGCGCATGGATGCTGATGATTACAGTTTGCCCGAGCGCCTGAAATTACAGTATGATTTTTTGGAGTGCCACCCCTGTGTTGGGATGGCCGGGTGCCGTGTGGCCTTTGGCGGCGGTGAGGATGCAGGCGGCTATGCCCGGTATGTGGATTGGACCAACACGCTGCTTGATCCCGACCGGATTGCCGTGGAGCGGTTCCGAGAGTCGCCCTTCGCGCACCCTTCGGTCATGTTTCGCGCTTCGCTCATACAGCAGCACGGCCCGTACAGGGACGGCCCCTTCCCCGAAGACTACGAACTCTGGCTGCGCTGGATGGAGGCGGGCGTGCGGCTGGCCAAGCTGCCGCAGACCCTGTTGCGCTGGGATGATCCGCCCACGCGCCTTTCCCGCACGGATGCCCGCTACGGCACGGATGTGTTCTATGCCATGAAGACGGGCTATCTCGCCCGTTGGCTGGCGGCCAACAACCCTTTTCACCCCCACATCTCGGTTATCGGGGCAGGCAGGATGAGTCGGCGCAGGGCAATGCTGCTGCGTGACCACGGCATTGTCATCGACCGCTGGATAGACGTGGACCCGCGCAAGATAGGCAACGTGGTGGACGGCGTGCGTGTGTGCGGCCGCGACTGCCTGCCCGCGCCGGAGGCCGGATTCTCCCTCGCCTATCTGGCCGGTCACGGTGCCGCCGATGACCTTGAGGCCTTTCTGCATTCCATAGGATACGTGGCTGGGCGGGATTACCTGCTGGCGTCCTGATCTGCGGTTGCCAAGGTTTTCTTCATGTTGCCTTGTTCCGGGGTAACACCCCGAGTCCGTTAGAAAAAGTGCTGTTTGACTGTACAATCTGGTGACGGCAGTGTAGGCAGAGCGGAAAGGCTTGTGTGGCCCCCGTGCTGTTTGGCCTTTGCCAAGAAGCAGCATCGGGAATTCCGATATGGAAGAGGGAAGCTGGAGGTGAGGTTATGTCTTGCGGAGGACGGGTGAGCCCTTGCGGGGCCGAAGTGGTCTTTGCGCAGTTGCGGGACAGCATCTTTCGTGGCGATCTGAAGCCCGGTGAACAGCTTCCCTCTGTCAGACGGCTTGCCGAGTTGATGAATGTCAGCAGATACGCCGCGGAAAAGGCTGTGGTCACGCTCGCAAGACAGGGCTACGTGGACCGCCGCAGAGGGAAAGGCTGCGTTGTGGCGCTTCCCCATGCGCAGGCACCGCACAATCCGTTCCCTCATATCATGCTGCCTTCAAGCGCGTCTCTGGATGAGCTTATGGAAGTGCGTATCGGGCTGGAGAGCCACGGTGTGGCTCTTGCCGCACAAAAGGCCGATGAGCGCGACATAGCCTATCTGCGGGATGCCCTTGCCGACCTCATGGACGGGGAGCCGGACAGCGCGCGTTCACGGGATTCCGACATCAGGTTCCACATCGGCATAGCGCTGGCCACGCATAACTCCGTGTACATCGACCTGATCCGTCATTTCTACAGCTACATGTTCGAGAGTATCAGCAGCCTGCACGACAAGCTCTATGAGGATCGGGATGTCCATCTCATCATTGAGCAGCACCATTACAAAATTCTGGACGCCATTGTCAGCAGGGATGCCAACGGTGCCAGACGGTACATGGTGCAGCACATCATGTTTCTGCGTTCCTTTCTCAGGGACAGGGGCGCTGCGGGGAACCTGCTGTAACGGTAGAGAACATGCCATTGTGTGGGTAACGCATGGGCAGTGCAACGCAGGTTGTACTGCCCATGCGTTTTCAAAAGCTATGGTGAAGAGCGGGATGCGGTTGGTTCTATACTTCCGCAGTATAGGGCGGGGCAGGATCGTATTGCAGCAGTTTGCGCACCTCGCGGGCATGGTCGGGACTGTGCAGCTGGCCCACCAGCCACAGGGCCATGTCTATGCCTGCGGAAACACCCTGCGAGGTGACGATGTTGCCGTCGCGTACGTAGCGCATATCCGGCAGCACGGTCACGTCTGCGGCTTTTTCCAGTTCAGGCACCAACTGCCAGTGGGTGGTGGCCCGTTTCCCTGCGAGCAGGCCGGCCCGCTGCAGTATGAGGGCACCCGTGCAGACCGCAGTGGTAAAGCGTGCCTTGGCTGCCGTATCCCGTATCCACTGCATGGCGCGTTCGCTGCGGCGGGCCGCCTCCGGCGTCACCACGCCGGGGATGAGCAGCACGTCAACGGGGGGCGCGTCGTCAAAGGCGTGGTCGGGAATAACCCGCATGCCGAAGGCCGTGGTAACGGGGGCGGCGGATTCCGCAACAGTGATTACCCTGCCGGATTGCAACAGGTGGGCCGAGGCGCAGAACACTTCGTGCGGACCAACAAAGTCCAGCTTGGCCACGTCGTCAAAGATATACAGTCCGTATGTCAGCGTCATGATGAGCGCTCCTTTGCCGCAAAATGCGACAGATACTGTTTGGGTGAGATGCCGAGGCTCCGCGCAAAGGCTCTGCGCAGCCGTTCCTCCCGCCCGAAACCGGCACGTTCCGCAACGTGATCAAGGTTGCTTTCTCCGGCTTCCAGCAGTTCACGGGCCCGCATGAGTCGCAGTTCTTCCACGAATTTAGCGGGAGTCCTTCCGGTTGTTCTGGTGAATACGCGCGCGAAATTTCTCGGACTCATGCCAGCCACATCAGCCAGTTCTTCCACGGTGAGTGCGTGTTGCAGATGGGCCTGGGCCCATTCGTATACATGGCGGAATCGTGTGCCCGCATTGCCCTGTGCTTCCAGCGGGTCACTGAACTGCTGCTGCGTGCCGGGGCGCCGCAGGTAGAGCACCAGCATGCGGGCAACCTGCATGGCAAGGGCATGGCCGAAATCTGCTTCAACAAGGCTCAGGGCGAGGTCTATACCTGCCGTGACTCCTGCGCTGGTGTATATGTGGCCATCCTGCACATACAGGGCCTGCGTGTGCAGGCGCACGGCAGGGTGCTGTGCGGCAAAGTCCTCTGCCATGTACCAGTGCGTGGTGGCCTGCCTGCCCTGCAACAGGCCGGTTTGTGCAAGAATGAAGGCTCCGTTGCATACTGAGACCACCCTGCCTGCACTGTGTGCCAGCGTTGTCAGACGGGACAGGGCCACCTTGTCCTTGCACAAGCTGTCTACGCCGAAACCGCCCGGTATGAGCAGCATGCCGCAGCCTGCGGCGTCCTCCGGCGTGATGTCGGCATGCACGCGCAAACCGCAGCTCAGGCGCACGGGGCCGGTCTGCAGACCGGCATAGCGCAGGGTATAGCCCTTGTTCCCGCGGCCTTGTGCGTCAAGCAGGCGCGTGGCTGCCTCCAGCACCTCAACGGGGCCGGAAAAGTCCAGACTCAGGGCCTGTTCAAAGAGCAGTACGACAACGTCTTGTTTCATGCGGGGCCTCCCTTTGAATGCAGCATAGCGCATCGCGTCTTGTCTGCAATGACAAAGAACAGGCATTTTCTGCCATTCCTGATGCTTTCATCGGGAGCCATTGGACCCGTGTAACGCTGTTGTCGCCCGTCGGTCACCGCCATTTCACCGCACTTTGCGGCTTCCGTAACGCAGCCGACATGTCGTGTTCACGCAGGGGGAGCATCTCAGGGATACTGAAAGGGCATGGAGCGGGCAGCACCCGAAACCGTGAACAGGAGGAGGTCGTCATGCGTTCGGTACAGAACCCACTGGCAGCGGAGGAGCAGGAGAACACACTGTCGCTCGATACGGAGACGCGCAAGCGCGGTTCTGTGCGCAGCAGAAAGGCAGACCTGCACGTGCATTCGCGTTTTTCCACCAGACCGTCCGAATGGATTCTGCAGAAGATAGGCTGCGCGGAAAGCTACACCGATCCAGTGGCGCTCTACCACACCGCCAGACGACAGGGCATGGATTTTGTGACCATTACGGATCACAACACCATCGAGGGGGCATTGCAGATTGCGCACCTGCCGCACACCTTCATCTCCGAAGAAGTCACCGCCTATTTCCCCGAAGACCGCTGCAAGCTGCATGTGCTCTGTTACAACATCACTGAAGCCCAACATGAGGAAATACAAGGCCTGCGTACCAACGTGTATGAGCTGGTGGACTACTTTCTTCAGCAGGGTATTCCGCACGCCATGGCGCATGCCATGTATTCCCTGAACGGCAAGCTCACCCAGCAGCATATTGAGCGCCTTATCCTGCTGTTCCGTACCTTTGAGTTGAACGGCGCGCGTAATGAGGTGCTGAACAGCACCCTGTGCGAGATTCTGGGCTCGCTGGACAAGGCGCGCGTCGAACGCATGGCTGATGAACACAACATGCTGCCCCGAATGCACGAGCCATGGCGCAAGTATCTGATAGGCGGGTCCGACGACCACTCGTCCCTGAATATTGCCCGCACGCACACCGTTGTGCAGGATGTGGCGCATGGGCACACGGAGGGCGAACGCATTGCAGACTTTCTGCGCGGCATCAGTGATGGCCGTTCGGAGGTCTGCGGTGAGGCGGCGCAGCCGGAAACCATGGCCCACAACCTGTATTCCATTGCCTACCAGTTCTATAAGAACAAGTTTGCCCTGAACCGCCACGTGAACCGCGACCTGCTGCTGCGCTTTGCAGACCGCGCCCTGACCTCGTCGCCGGAACCGGAAGGAGGCCTGCTGACCCGTCTGCACAGCCTTATCGGTTTCAGGCGCGCCAAGCATGTGTTTGCCAGACCGCCGCGCAGTGTGCAGGGGCTGTTGCAGAAGGAGGCAGAAGACATCATCTGGAACGATGATGAGTTGCGCACCCTCATCAACACCATGGAAAACAGCGGACTGGCCTCGGAACAGGCATGGTTCCGGTTTGTGAATCACGCCTCGGAAACCGTAATGCGCAATCTGGCCGATTCGCTCATGGGGCACGCACTGGGCGCGAACCTGTTCAGCGTCTTCAACACCATCGGCTCCGCAGGGTCGCTGTATGCCATGCTGGCCCCCTATTTCGTGGCCTACACCCTGTTTACCAAGGACCGCACCTTCTGCGCAGAAAGCCGGGACCATTTCATAGAGCGCAGTCATGAGCGGCAGCGGCTGCACATCGGTCACTTCTCGGACACCTACCATGATGTGAACGGCGTGGCGCGGACCCTGCAAATGCAGCTGGACATAGCCCACAGGGTGGGGAAGCGGCTCAAGGTTATCACCTGCGGGCCGTCTTCCGTAACGGACAACCGCCCCGGTGTGGTCAACTTCGACCCCATAGGCACCTTTACCATGCCGGAATATCCCGAACTGGCGCTGTATTATCCGCCGGTACTGCGCATGCTGCAGTATGCCTACGATCAGAATTTCACGCACATCCATTCCGCCACACCCGGCCCCATCGGTCTGGTGGCGCTGGCCGTTTCGCGCATTCTGCAAATACCCATTCACGGCACCTACCACACCGCATTCCCGCAGTATGTGAGCATGCTTACCGACGATGCGGCGCTGGAAGAGGCCATGTGGCGGTACATGATCTGGTATTACAACCAGATGGACAGGGTATACGTGCCTTCGCGCGCAACAGGCGAAGAGCTTGTCGCCAGAGGCCTGCCCCGCGAAAAGGTGGTGTTCTATCAGCGTGGCATAGATACGGAGCAGTTTCATCCCCGTTACCGCAACGGCTTTTTCAAGCGATATGTGCCGGAAGAAGGAGTGAAGGATGCGGGAGAACGGCAGGGTGAACTGAAGTTTGTGTACGTGGGCCGCATCTCGCTTGAAAAGAACATCCATGTACTGACGGAGGCCTTCCGGCTGATGGCCCACAGATTGCGGGGTATTCGGCTTGTTGTGGTGGGAGACGGTCCCTACCGCGAAGAGATGGAGCTGGACCTGAAAGGCCTTCCCGTCACCTTTACCGGATACCTCACGGGCGAAGATCTTGCGGCGGCCTACGCCTCATCGGATGTGTTCGTATTTCCTTCCGGCACAGATACCTTCGGCAACGTGGTGCTGGAGGCGCAGGCTTCCGGCCTGCCGGTGATTGTTTCGGATATGGGCGGCCCCAAGGAGAATCTCATTCCCGGCAAGACCGGCTTCATCGTGCCGGAGGGCGATCCCATCGCATTGGCCGATGCCATGCTGCAGTTTGCGGATGCCCCGGAAATGCTGGACGAGATGCGCAAGGCTGCCCGCGCCTATACCGAAAGCCGCAGCTTTGAAGCCTGCTTCATGCACCAGTGGGAGATGTATCGCGAAAAGCAAGTGGCGTAGGGACGACCTTTACTGCGTATGGGGCGGAAAATTAGCTGTGCGTATGCCCCGGTCGAGACCGTCCCTGCCGGAATGGGCATCCGGTGGGGGCGGCGTTTTTTGAGTGATGGGGTGCGACTGGGGGTACCATCATGCAATGCAGCCTCCTTATCCACACCTGCGACACCAAGGGCTTCGGTTTGACTATCCGTTCCGGAGGAAGAAGCTTCTTGCTTCACGCGTGATTCGTGAACACGGTCCCCTAAATGTGAAGAGAGCCGGAAGCGTTTCCGCTTCCGGCTCTCTATTTGTCTTGTTAACCAGACCCTAGAACTCGATATTGCTGGGCGTTCTGGGGAAGGGGATGACGTCACGGATGTTGGTGATGCCGGTCAGCATCATCAGCAGGCGCTCAAAGCCCATGCCGAAACCGGCATGAGGCACGGTGCCGAAGCGGCGGGTATCCAGATACCACCAGTAATCGTCGATGTTCTGGCCAATCTCGCGGATGCGGCTTTCCAGCACATCCAGACGCTCTTCACGTTGCGATCCGCCGATGAGTTCGCCGATGCGGGGCACCAGCACGTCCATGGCGGCAACGGTCTTGCCGTCGTCGTTGAGGCGCATGTAGAAGGCCTTGATTTCCTTGGGGTAGTCGCGCACGATCACGGGCTTGCGGAAGTGCTCTTCCGCCAGATAGCGCTCATGCTCGGTCTGCAGGTCGCAGCCCCAGGATACGGGGTATTCCCAGTCCTTCTTGGCGGCGAGCAGAATGTCTATGGCTTCGGTGTAGGTCACACGGGCAAAGGGTTCCTTCACCAGCGTTTCCAGACGGCCCATCAGCTCCTTGTCCACAAAGCTGGCGAACAGGTTCAGGTCGTCGGCGCAGTTGTCCAGCACGTGCTGTACCACGTACTTGGTCATTTCTTCGCCAAGGTCCATGTCGTCGTGGATGTCGGCAAAGGCCATTTCAGGCTCGATCATCCAGAATTCGGCAGCGTGGCGGGGGGTGTTGGAATTCTCGGCGCGGAAGGTGGGGCCGAAGGTGTATACCTTGCCCAGACCCATGGCGAGCAGTTCGGCTTCCAGCTGACCGGAAACCGTGAGGTTGCTCTCGCGGCCGAAGAAGTCGTTTTCAAAATAGTCGCCGCTTTCCGGCTTCTGTGCGCCGGTTACGGGCAGGGTGGTCACGCGGAACATTTCGCCCGCGCCTTCGCAGTCGGAACCGGTCAGGATGGGCGTATGCACATAGAAGAAGCCGCGTTCACGGTAGAAGGTGTGAATGGCGTAGGCCGCTTCGGAACGGATGCGGAAGGCTGCGCCGTACTTGTTGGTGCGGGGACGCAGGTGCGCGATGGTGCGCAGGAATTCATCGGAATGACGTTTCTTCTGCAGGGGGAAGGTTTCGGCATCTGCCACGCCGAAGAGCTTCAGTTCGGTGCAGCGCACCTCCCACTTCTGTCCCTTGCCGGGGGACTCCACCAGTTCGCCCGTAACCTCGACGGAAGCGCCGGTGTTCACGTCCTTGATGACGGGGTAGGTGGGCACGGTTTCATCCACGATGACCTGAATGTTGGTCAGGCAGGAACCGTCGTTCAGTTCCAGAAACGAAAAGCCCTTGGAGTCGCGGCGGGTACGCACCCAGCCGCAAATCTTGATCTCCGCCATGGGGCCCTGAGCATTGAGCGCATCCACGATCTGCGTTCTACGCATACACTATCTCCTTGCAATCCCTGAATATGATAAGGCCATGCCAGTGACCTTCTTTCTGCCGGTATCGCGGCTGTGCGTGCGCCATGGCACTCTGGCCGCTGCCTTGGGATAGGCGCAATGCGCGGGGCCGGTCAACAGATTTTGCCCGTCCGCGCAATAAATCGCCTGCGGAGTGTTCGTATCATGAAAACCCCTTCGGGGATACGGTGGAATGGCCTGCGCAGGCGTTAATGCAGGTGGGATAAAAGAAAAGGCCTCCCCTAGCGCCAACAGGGGGAGGCCTTTCATGCCAAAAGCATATCTTTCGCGTTTATGCGGGCCGATACTCCTTGCGGTCCCGCATGTACAGTAACAGTCCCTTCGCATACGCGTCGGGAAAACTCCTCCACAATAGCCCGGGGACCTTTCGCACCGGTCCTCCGTGCGTGGCACGGGCGGCAAGCCGCCGTTACCGTCGAACATCCGGCCCCACCGGATGCCCTCATTGAGCTTTTCCATTCCGGCGTCGTGCGCGAAACGCTGCCGGAACCGACCTTGCGTGCGGGAGTGCCACCGATCAGACATTGCCGCTGCAGGCCAAGAAAAAATGATACATCCTCCGTCTCGGTTCATTGATTCCAGAAAAGCCACTGACACGGGAGAATGCAATTCTCCCGCCGTTCCTGTTACCCCCCGCCGATACCTCTATCAGCAGGCAGGAGCGGGTGTCGGGTTGATCGCGGAATCCCGGCGACGCGGAGCAAAGTCCGCTGCCCGTTGATCCGGCAACGTCTGCGGTGCGCATATGCGACCGGAGAATGCCGAATTGTGTCGACGGGGACGCCGAACCGTGAGCTGGCCGGTCTCCATTCGGCAAGCTCGGGCGGGAAACACGCCCCGACCATGAAAAACCCATACAATCATTTCAGTTCTGTCAGATGCACACAATCATGTCAATTCGGTTGAGACTGTTTATATGATCAGTTTTTCAGGCGGTTAGCGCTGTTTACGGACGTTTCGCCGAGGCTTGACGTATCGGTTGTGCGATTGTAAGGGGGATTTTTGCGGGAATAGTCAGCAGGGCGGGCAATGCCCGTGCCGTATGAGTTCCGGCAAGGATTACGGATCTTCAGTCTGGCAGAGGAATGCCGGACCGGGGATCACATGAAGAAGCGAGTTTGTTGCCATGACCCAAGCCAACAGAGATGAATTGATCCGCATTGCACGCGAATCGGGCCTGCCCGTTTCCGAAGATGCCACCGTGACCGAAGTGGTGCAGCTGTTGAGCACCATGCCCATTCTTACGGATGAGATCGCCGAGGCGCTCAACCATATTCTGGGTAATATCCGCGATACCGACAAAGCCGTAGGCGCCTAGGGTTCCTCTGTTCGCGGAACCCATGGTTCCGTCATTGAGGCTGCCAGGCGCATGTGTCGGGCGGCATGGATTGTTGCAACCTGCCGAATACGTGGCCCCCGTTGAAAGACGGGGGCTTTTTCATATCCGCGGATGCGGGGGCGGGCAGGAGTGGTCCGGCGCTTATCGATAACAGGCAGTGTCTCCGGTCCGGGTCAGAAGAAAATGTCCCGGAAAGGCGGATGGTTGTGGAAAAGATCCTGAGGGATGATTGCTGAAACCCTGCAAGTGGGATACCTGCGCTTCACGCCCCCATGAGGGCAGCTCTCCGGTACCGGTCCGCCGAATTGTTCGGGCGGGAAAAGAGGGGAGCGGGAGCATCTTCCATGGACTTCGCCAAGGCTAAACGGCAGGCCTATGCCGACATGCGGTTGTGGCAGCGCCCCTATTTCATCCTCTTCTGCTACCTGTTCACGGCCTGCTTCTATTCTCTCGTCTACTTTTTGCACTACCGGGAATTCAGGCAGCTGAGCCACAGCCTGCTCGACGCCTTCTACTTTTCCATGATCACCATCACCACGCTCGGCTATGGCGATATTACGCCAGCCTCGCAGCTGGCCAAGTGCATAGTGGCTTCAGAAGCCACTCTGGGCGTGATTGTCATAGGCATGTTCCTCAATTCGCTGGCAAGCTTTTACGCCCGTGTACGTGAGGAAATGGAAAAGGACGAAACAAGATTGAAGCGGTTGTGGAATATCACCAAGCGCCTTGATCTTATCGAACCTGCAGCCGTCATTCTGCTGATTGCGATCAACAGCATGATGGCCAAGAAGGTGAAGAAGTTCTCCTCCGCAGAACTGCGCACCATGTCGTTTCACGTGGGGGACCTGAAAGAGCTGTTTGCGCCCAGCCTGTTCTACAGGGCCGGCATGTCCACGCCTTCCGTGTTCTTCTATTTTGACTGCCTGCGCAAATTCGTCGCCAAGGTGGATCTGCTGGTGGCGCAGGACGATATGTCGCTGGAGCGGGAACGTGCGCGGCGCATAGTGAACCTGCTGCGCAAGATTGAATCCACGGACGTGGAACCCGCCATACGCGAAGGGTATGCCCGGAAGCTGGGCGACGGCAGGCGCGAGGCGGATGTCATACGGCTCTATCTGAGCCGTATCCGCAAGGACCCCGATACCATTCCCCTGCGCACGGTGGTGACCCCCGTGTTCATCCTGCGGGACCAGATTCGGCTGGTCATGGAACTGCTCATGGAGCTGGCGGAACTTTCCGAAGGCGTGGACAGGAAGGCCGTTGCCTAGATGCATGCCGGGGACAGGGGCGATGTGAGTCGCCCCGGGCGGGTCCTTCTTCTCGAATATCCTTGAGCCCGTGGCTGTCTGCAACGCAGAGGCTGTCTGGCTGATGATCATCCTTTTGCATTGTACCGATCCCACGGAGGCGTTAGCACGCCTTGTGTCCGGTCGTGTGCCGTTTGGCCGGTGACGACGGCTCCTTGCCCGAGGGAGGAGCTATGGTTGCTCCGCGTGCGTTTCAGGCATGTTGCCGATGCGGACAAAGGGGCGTATCGTAAAGGGATGTATTGGTGAATGTAACGGCATGGGCAGCCGCCCGTTTTGCCGGAGGAAATATGAATCAGGGAGTGGGAATGGAAGCGCGCAAGGTCAGTGACAGTGAAACCGTGGCAACGCACCGCGCATTGCCCAGTGATGCCAACCCCGCAGGCAACGTGCACGGCGGGGTCATACTCAAGCATATCGATCTGGCGGGCGCGGTGTGCGCCATGCGTCATGCCCGTGGCTGCACGGTGGTTACGGCCTCCATCGACCGCATGGAATTCAAGGCCCCCGCGCATGTGGGCGAACTGCTCATCCTCAAGGCCAGCGTGAATATGGTCAGTTCCAAATCCATGGAGGTTGGGGTGCGTGTGGAGTCGGAGAATCTGCTGACCGGCGATGTGCGCCATGTGGCCTCTGCCTACCTGACCTTTGTGGCCATGGATGAGAACCGCAAGCCCACGCCCGCTCCGCCCCTTGTTTTTGAAAGCCAGACCCATATCCGCCGGAACGAAGAGGCCATGCGTCGCCGTGAGTTGCGGCAGGAAGAACGTCGCCGCGAGAAGCTGGCGCAGGAGCGCATGGCCAGCGCGGAATCTCCGGAACCTGCGAAAACCAAGGAACTCTATTAACGGTGCGACTGGAACATGAAGCCTGAAGCCGACCGCGACCGCTCTGCGGCCCACCAGCCCGAGGCTCCTTCCGTAAAGGAAGGGAGGGGGCATGACGGCTTGGGGGCTGCCTCTGACGGCGGCATGGACAGAACCGTGGCCCGTGACGCCGCGGTGGTTTCCGGTGCTACGTTGTTGTCGCGGCTGCTGGGATTTGTGCGTGACTGTGTTGTGGCATCTGTGCTTGGGGCCGGGCCGTTGGCCGATGCCTTTTTCGTAGCCCTGCGCCTGCCCAACCTCATGCGCAGGCTCTTTGGTGAAGGCTCTCTTTCTCTCGCCCTTATCGGCGAATTTGCCCATACCCGCCAAGCCTCTGGCCTTGAAGCCGCCTTTTCCATGGTCAGAGCCTGCTTTGTCTGGCTGCTGCTCATTCTGGGTGCGGTGTGTCTGGCGGCCATGTACTGGCCCGAGCCCGTTACGGCCATGCTGGCTCCCGGGCTGATGAAAACGCCTGAGGTTTTTGCCCGCACGGCGGAGCTTGTCCGTCTGTGTTTCCCCTATGCCCTGCTTATCTGCATTACGGCCCTGTGCGGGGCCACCTTGCAGGCGCAGGGGCACTTTCTCGCCCCCGCTCTGGCTCCGAGTCTGTTCAACTGTTCGCTCATCGGCGGGGCTGCCGTCGCATGGATGGCGGGCTGGCCCGTGCCCGAGACGCTGGGCGTCAGCCTGCTGGTGGCAGGTGGGTTGCAGATTGCGCTGCAGCAGCCTTTTCTGGCCCGCACGGGCTTTCGCTGGCATGGGCTTTGTTCCTTGAAGGACGAGGCAGCCCGCAGGGTGGGGCGGCTCATGCTGCCCTCCGTTTTCGGGGCCGCCGTGTATCAGATCGGCATCGTGCTGACCACCATGCTCGCCTCTCTGCTGCCCGAAGGCAGTATCTCCCATTTGTACTATGCGGACAGGTTGGTGCAGTTCCCGCTGGGGGTGTTCGGTGTGGCTGTCGGCACCGCGGCACTGCCTGCGCTGGCAACGCTGGCTGCACGCGGAGATCATGCGCGTTTTCATGCGGCACTTGAAGAGGCGCTGCGCCTTACCCTGTTCATCAGTCTGCCTGCCGCTGCCGGACTTGCCGGTATGGCAGCGCCCATCGTGGATACCCTGTTCGGACGCGGTGCCTTCGACGCAGCGGCGGTGGAGCAGACCGTGTATGCCTTGTGGGGCTATGCGCCGGGGCTTCCGGCCTTTGCGGCGACGCGCCCGTTGATTGCGGCCTTTCATGCCCGCAGGGATGCCGCAACGCC
Organism: Desulfovibrio mangrovi; assembly: GCF_026230175.1. Taxonomy (NCBI): domain Bacteria; kingdom Pseudomonadati; phylum Thermodesulfobacteriota; class Desulfovibrionia; order Desulfovibrionales; family Desulfovibrionaceae; genus Desulfovibrio; species Desulfovibrio mangrovi. Next base: position 2,817,244 of record NZ_CP104208.1, on the reverse strand, counting down.
TGTTGCGGCGGCTGTGGGCGGGCTTGTGGTCACTGTGGGCGGCGGAGCCGTGCTCATGCAGTTCATGGGTGCGGCAGGGCTTGCCCTTGCGGTGTCGCTCGGCTCATGGACCAACGTCATCCTGTTGTACCGCCTGTTCCTGAGAAGAGAAGGCGGGCATCCGTTCCGGTTGGGCTGGGCGGTGGTATACTTTGCTCTCAGCGCGGGGGTGTTTGCGGGAGCGGATTTCTGTGCAGCCCGTTTCGGCCTTTGGAGTCTTACAGGAATACCTGTTATCATTGTGTTCTACGCCGGAAGTGCTATGCTGTGCGGAAGTCCTGATGTAAAACTGCTGTTGCGTCGATGAAATGCCGTCGTCCTCTTCCGGTGGGCGGCGTGCTGTGCTAGAAGAAGTGGTGCGGCCTTCTGCGACGGTATTGTGCTGAGCTTCGGAATGCCTGCTGTTGAAGAACGTTGCTGTGCGGTAATGGTCCGCTACTGACGGTAATGTATTTTGGAAGATACGGTGCATGATAAAAAGATCGACAGGATTGGGATTCAATAGCCTGCAGGCAAGACTGGCGACACTTGTGGTGGCGGTTTCCACATTGGTGCTGCTGCTCTTCAGTGCGTTCGACTATGTGGCCGTGCGGCATCAAAAGTATGTCGAGCTGGAGAATTTCACCCAGCATCTGGCGGCGCGTACTGCACGGACGCTGCTGCGCCCTGTCTGGAACGTCGATATCAAGGCTGTAGAATCCATCATAGCTTCAGAACTGGACGACCGTCGCGTCTACGCCATGTTCGTGCTGGAAGATGACGGGCGTACCGTCTTTTTCGGTGTGCGTAACGATGGCACCCGCCTTACTTCCATTCCCGTGGACGAGACCCGCGATATGCTGCTCTACTCTGAAGAGCTGGGCATGGACGGGCAATATATCGGTTCCGTCCTTGTCATGGTGACTGTGGAGCATGTCCGCAAGGAGCTTCTGGATCAGGTCATCGCCACGGGTGCCCGTACCATCGCTCTGGTAACCGTGCTCGGTTGCCTCATTCTTTACGTGGCCCGCAAGACCGTTATCCGGCCCATTCAGCGTCTTTCCGACACCACCCGCAGCATTGCCGAAGACAAGATTTACATGGTGCGGGCCGAGAAGACCCATGACGACGAGATAGGCTCGCTGGTGGACAGCTTCAACGAAATGCTTGAGCGCATAGAGGCGCGCGACCAGATGCTGAATAATCGCAGAAAGCATCTGGAGGCACTGGTCACCGAGCGCACTGCCGAGCTTGAGGAAGCACGGCGCAAGTCGGAAGACGCCAGCAAGGCCAAGAGCGAATTCGTGGCCAACATGAGCCACGAGTTGCGTACGCCCATGAATGCCATCATCGGGATGATAGATATTACCGAAAAAACCAAGCTGACGGCCAAGCAGCAGGAATATCTGAAGATTATCAAGGCTTCTGCCCGTTCGTTGCTGGGTATTGTCAACGATATTCTCGACATATCCAAAATAGAGGCCCAGCGGCTTGAACTGGAAGTGATTCCCTTTGATCTGCGCAAACTGCTGGATGAAGTGACAGACCTTTTCGGTGACCGTGTTTCCGAGAAGGGGGTGGAGCTTGTGGCGGACATCGATTCCGATGTGCCCAATTCCTTCCTCGGCGACCCGCTCCGGCTCAAGCAGGTGCTCATCAATCTGGTGACCAACGCCTTCAAGTTCACGGACAGGGGTGAGGTGTACGTCTCCATCTCCCTTGCTTCACTTGATCGCGGAAACGCCGTGCTGGATTTCTTTGTCCGCGACACCGGCATCGGCATTCCCAAGGACCGCCAGCGTAACCTGTTCGAAATGTTCACGCAGGCAGATGGCTCCACAACACGCAAGTATGGCGGAACGGGGCTTGGGCTGGCCATCGCCCGTGAACTGGTTACTCTCATGGGCGGGAGCATCAACGTGGAAAGTGAAGTGGGCAAGGGCAGCGTCTTCCACTTCTCCGTGCGCCTGCAGCTTGCCGAGCGTCAGGAGTCGCGCCAGTACGAGCTGCCGTCGGAAGTCTGGAAGCACAGGGTGCTGCTGGTAGAAGACAATCTCAGTAACCGCTCCGTCATTGAACGGATGTTCGCATCCATGGGCATGCAGTGTGATTCGCTGGAAGATGGTTCATCAGCACTGGCCCTGCTGGAAAAGGACGCCTCCCGCTACGGCCTGTTGTTGCTGGATTGGCGTCTTCCCGGCATGGACGGATTGCAGGTGGTGGAATCTCTGCTGGCCAAGGGAGTGAAGCTGCCGCCTGTCATGCTCATGACTGCTTTCGGGCGTGAGTCAGAGGTGGAGCGCGCAGAAACGCTTGGTATTCGCGCCTTCTTGCTCAAGCCGGTGAAGATTGCTTCTCTTCATCGTATCATACTGGAAACTTTCGGCTTCACAGAGCAGAAGCCCGAACCGGCTGCCGAGGGCATGGATATGAAGGAATTCAAAGGGATCAAGGCGCTTCTGGTTGAGGACAACATCATCAACCAGCATGTGGCCCGCGAGGTTCTCGAGAGCGAAGGGGTGCGGGTGGATGTGGCCGAGACGGGCAAGCATGCGCTTTCCATGTTGGAGACCCAGTCCTATGACGTGATCTTCATGGACCTGCAGATGCCGGTCATGGACGGGTTTGAAGCGACACGCATCATCCGCTCCATGCCCCGGTTTGATGCCGTACCCATTCTTGCCATGACTGCCCATGTCATGACCGAAGACAAGGCACTGGCCCAGAGCGCAGGCATGAACGACTATATTACCAAGCCAATAGACCGCATATTGCTCTTCGGCGCGTTGCGCAAGTGGGTGGGGCCAAGCCGCAAGCAGGCACCGGAGGCACCGGATGCCGTGTCGGAAGTTGTCGCGCCCGCTGAGGTGGTTTCTGCCGCGGCAGCAGAGCCGCGTTCCGGTGTGCCCGTAGCTTCCCAGCCGTTGGCTGAGGTGATGGCTATGCCCGCAAGCGAAATGCCGGATATTGAAGAAGGCAAGCTGCCTGAAGAGCTGCCCGGACTGGATATCGCCGAGGGCGTGCAGCGGGTGAGCGGCAAGACATGGCTCTACCTGAAGATTCTGGAAGGTTTTCTTGGTGCGTATGGCAACGTCATGGAAGATTTGCGCGCCCTGCATTCGGTGAACGACAGGGACGGGCTTTCTCGCAAGGCTCACACCATTGCAGGAGCGGCAGGGAATGTCTCTGCCAATGAACTGCGCCTGAAGGCGTTGGCCGTGGAACAGGCTGCAGGCAGGGAAGGCGAAAACCTGCCGGAACTGCTGGACGATATGGATGAGGCGCTGGTGGTGGCCTGCGCATCCATGCGCAGCGTTGTGGGTCCCCAGGCGTAAATTACTAGTTGCCACTCTTGGAAAAAAGAAAAGCCCCGCTAACACGGGGCTATCTTTTTGGATGGGGCGAATGATGGGGATTGAACCCACGACAACACGGGCCACAACCGTGTGCTCTGCCAACTGAGCTACATCCGCCACAGGCAAGAACGGCTCTATACATGGACCTGTGGTGGTGGTCAAGCATATTTTCTGTCTCTTCAAAAAAGATTTGCCCCCTTTTTCCGTGCAGCGTACAAGAGTGTGCCGGTAACGGAGGATCCCCCTTGGGATCCGAGCTGCCGGGCATATAACACCCAAAAAGGGAGTAACATGGAAAAACTCGTCATCGAAGGCGGGAAACCGCTCAAGGGAACGATCAGGATAAGCGGCGCCAAGAATGCCGCACTGCCCATTCTCATGGGATCCATCCTTCTGGATGAGCCCATTACGTTTACCAATGTCCCCAACCTCAAGGACATTCGCACCACCATCAAGCTGCTGGAGATTCTCGGCTGCCCCGCATCGTTCGAAAACGGTGTGGTACGCACCCGTCCCTGCGAGCTGAAGCCTGAAGCGCCGTATGAACTGGTGAAGACCATGCGCGCCTCCGTGCTGTGTCTCGGCCCGCTGCTGGCCCGTCTTGGCTATGCCAAGGTCGCCTATCCCGGCGGCTGTGCCATCGGCGCACGTCCGGTGAACCTGCACCTTTCCGCATTGGAGCAGATGGGCGTGGAGTTCGACCTTGATTCCGGTTACATCGTCGGCAAGGTGGATACGCTGCGCGGTGCTCATATCGTGTTCGAAAAGATCACTGTTGGCGGGACGGAAAACCTGCTCATGGCAGCCGCACTTGCCGAGGGTGAAACCATTCTGGAAAACGCTGCACGCGAACCGGAAGTGGTGGACCTTGCCAATTTCCTTATCGCCTGCGGTGCCAAGATTGAAGGCCACGGTACCAGCGTGATTCGTATTCAGGGCGTGCCGCGTCTGCACGGTTGCGAATATCCCATCATGGCGGACCGCATCGAGGCGGGCACGTTCATGGTGGCTGCGGCCATTACCAAGGGCGATCTGCTGCTGGAACACTGCCCCTACGAGGCACTGGACGCCGTTATTTCCAAGCTGCGCGAAATGGGCGTGGAAGTTACCAAGGAAGAAGGCGGCGTACGTGTGCGCCACACCGGCAAGCTTGAGTCCGTGGACATCACCACCCAGCCTTATCCCGGTTTCCCCACCGACATGCAGGCGCAGTTCATGGCGCTGATGTGTGTTGCGGAAGGTTCCGGCATGGTGGAAGAAACCATTTTCGAAAACCGCTTCATGCACGTGCTGGAACTGGTGCGCATGGGTGCGGACGTACGCCTCGTGGGCCGCACTGCCCGTATCAAGGGCGGCCGCGATCTCAATGGAGCCCCTGTCATGGCATCCGACCTGCGTGCCAGCGCCTCGCTGGTGCTCGCCGGCCTTGCCGCGGAAGGCACCACCCATGTACAGCGCATTTACCATCTGGACCGCGGTTATGAGCGTATCGAAGAGAAGCTCAATCCCGTGGGTGCCAGCATCGTCCGCATGCAGGAAATCGAAGAATAATACGGAGCCGCAGTGCGCCGTTTTTCCGATTACGCCAAAGCCTCCGCAACCACCGTTGTTGCGGGGGCTTTTTTATTGCCCTGGCAGTGGCTGGCTCTGTGCTGGTTTGCCGGAATATGGGCCACGCGGCATCCTGAACCGGCTGTGCCGGGCATTCTGGCTGTGCTGCTCATTCTGGTGCTGGAGGGCATGAAGACACCGCCTCAGGCTCCGGACGCCGGTGTGCGGGAAAGGCTGCAACGGCTCGGAGTCTTGGGGCGTTTCGTGCGCTTTACCCTGCCTGTGCTGGCCTTGCTTGCCGTAGCGGCGGGATATGGTGCAGCCACGCTCCGCACGCCTGATGCGGTGCAGGTGCTGCCCGTCTTTGTGGAGGAGCGCAAGCCCGTAATCGTGACGGGAACAGTCGTGGCTGTGCAACCGGCCCTGCAGAACCGTTTGCAGGTCATTCTGGATGACCTGTGGTGCGAGGACGGCAACGAACGCATTCCGTTGTCCGGCCGTATGGTCTGGACATGGGACTCGCCCGCTTCCGTTGGTGGTGCGCCGGAGGGTGTACGCATCGGACCCGGGCAGCAGGTGACGCTGCAGCAGCGCGTAAAGACCGTGCGCGGTTTCCTGAATGAGGGCACGTGGGATAGCGGGCAATACTGGCGTGACAGGGGCGTTCTCTGGCGCATGTGGTCCCGTGGCGACGGTAAGGGCCTTGTGGTATCCGGCGAGCCGGATCGTTTCTGGCAGTGGCGCGAGGCTGTGCGCACGCGGGTCATGTCCGTGCTCATGCCCGTCTCCGGTGCTGAGCTGGTCGCTCCGTCGAAATCCGTTCATGGCCGGAGCGGTAACGCGGATGCTGCTGGCGGAACTGATCAGGACGGCGATGAAACAGGTGGCGCAGACAGTCTTAACGGCAAGGCGGGGCGTGGCAATGCGGACGGGGCTGACGGCTGGCAGTCGCTGGTGCCCGAGAACGGCAACCCTGCCTCGGTAATTCCGGCCCTGCTGTTCGGCGACAGGTTCCATCTTACCTATGCGCGCATGGACCAGCTTTCGCTGGCGGCGGTGTCGCATTCCCTTGCCCTTTCCGGCATGCATCTCGGTGTCATGGGCGGTATTGGCTGGTGTCTGGCGTGGCTGGCCGGCCTTGTGTACCCGGCCCTGTACCTGCGCATACCGAGGCCCAAGCTGGCAGTGCTCTGCGCAACGCCGCTGGTGGCTGGCTATGTATGGCTTGGGGGCTCATCTCCTTCCTTGTTGCGCGCCGCGCTGATGTTTGCCTGCTGGGGTGTGCTTCTGTGGCGCAACCGGCCCCGTGTGCTGCTGGACGGCGTGTTCATGGCGGTGGGGCTGATCTCGCTCTGGGATCCGCTGGCCCTGTTTGATCTGCGCCTGCAGCTTTCTGCGCTGGCCGTGCTCTCTCTGGCGTTGTTTCTGCCCCTGCTGTTGCCCATCTTTTCTGCGTGGGCAGACCGGCTCCTTACCCGCCGGAGTTCTGTGGATGCGGACTTATTAGATGCTGGGGCGCAGGCTCCGCGCATGACCCGCATGATGGCCCGTTTCCGTATGGGAGCGGCGGGACTGCTGGCAGCCAACGTGAGCATTCAGCTGGGCATGCTGCCCGTGGTTATCTGGAATTTCAACACGACCAGTCCATGGTTCCTGCTCAATCTCATCTGGTTGCCCGTTCTGGGGCTGTGGGTGCTGCCTCTCTGCCTGTCAGGTTTGCTGTTAAGTTTCCTCTGGGGTGCTGCGGCTGCGGTGGGCTTTCACGCTGCGCTGTGGCCTGTAACGTGGTTGTTTGACGGGCTGGATTGGCTGCAGCAGGCCGGATGGCTGGTGCCCCATGTGGCCATGCGGCCGCACTGGTTGAGTATGGCGGGGTACTGGCTGTTGCTGGTTGGCTGCGCGCTGCATATGCAAACTGCGGGAGCTGAGGCAGCGCGACGTATCAGAACCGGTATGGCGGTGGGGGCGCTGCTGCTGTGCCTTGCTCCGGCGGGGCGCATGGTTGCAGCCATGCAGGACAACGTGAGCCTGACCCTGCTTGATGTGGGGCAGGGGCAGTCCATTCTGCTGGCTTTGCCACATGAGGAGCGCATCCTCGTGGACGGCGGCGGATTCGGCCTTTCCGGATTCGATACCGGCAAGTCCATCGTCACGCCGGTGGTCACACGCGGTATGCCGCCCCGTCTGGATGTCGTTGCCAATACGCATCCTGATACGGACCACCTGCAGGGGCTGCTGTATCCGTTGCGGCATTTCTCCGTGGCTTCGTTTGCGGGAAATGGCGATAAAGCCACGCGTTCCAACGCCGCGCAACTGCGCAGGCTGCGGGATGAGACCGGGATTGAACCGGCGACGCTGGCAGCAGGCGACGTGCTGTATGAGAAGAACGGGCTGCGCCTTGAGGTGCTGCATCCCCCGCGCGAGAAGGGGAGGGCGTCTTCCAACAACGCTGCGTTGGTGCTGCGCCTTGTGCGTGACGGGCACGGGCTTGCGTTGCTCATGGGAGACCTTGAGAAGGAGGGCATTCGGACCTTGCTGGCATCCGGGCAGGAGCTGAGCGCAGAGGTTCTTGTGCTGCCGCACCACGGTGCCCGTTCAAGCCTTGCTCCGGCCCTGTATGATGCCGTGCGTCCCCGTTTCGCCCTTGCCGGCACGGGCTATTTGAATCAGTGGAAATTCCCCTCTCAGGCTGTGCAGGATGCCCTGAAGGAAGAAGGGATTTCTTTGTATCACACGGCGGCTGACGGGCAGGTGCGGGTGCTGTGGTGCAAAGGGGCTGCGGCGGCAGTGGAGACGTATCGGGCCGGTCCCGGGGTGGCCGGAGAGTAAGCGTGGTGGGAGCTGGGCTTTGAACGGCTTAGCCTGACCGCGGCTTGGAAGATTCTGTTCTGCTCGCACTGTTCCGGACGCCGAAAACAGGAGCGGCGTCTTTTCGACGCCGCCCGGATCCCAACCATCAGACACCCCGTAGAGAGATAGCAATATGTTTTAGTGGGGATTCTTAAGCATGGCCTGCGAGACGCGGAGCTTGAGCTCGGTCAGGTCCACGGATTTCACCACATAAAAGTCAGCCGCAATGGATTTCAGGTCATGCTGGAAGCTGTCGTACGCCGTGCTGAGAATGACGGGCAGGTCCTGATCCTTGCTGCGAATCTGCTGCAGCAGGTCAAGGCCGGAAACGTCCGGTCCGAGTTTGATGTCGAGGATCACAACGCGGGGCGTTTCGCGGGCGATGACAGCAAGAATGGCTTCCTGACCGTCGGAGGTGGCGACAATATATCCTTCCGCCTCAAGCTCTTCCTGATAGAGCATGCGGATATGCTTTTCGTCATCGACAACGAGGATCTTCTTGCTGGACATGGACACCTCCATGGGAACCCGTTTCAGCATGAGCGTCTGCAGTGAGTATAACAACAGCACAGAGTGATCCGGGCAATTATTTTGCTGGATACCCTTATAGTATTACAGGATAAGGTCCGTGACAAGCAGGTGTGAACAAATCCTTGAAAAAATTGGGCCTGTCTGTTGTATCCGCTTTTCATATGCTGCGCAGCCCTGCAGAGGTACAGCAGAGGCGTGTTCATTCTTCAGGTGAGGCGTGCTGTTTTGGCTGTCGCTAGCTGTGTGAAGCAGGGAATAATTTTAACAGCAACACGCTTCTTGCGTATCTGAAACGCTCCCGGGTCAGCCTGCGGGGTGCCCTGCGGCCCTTCGGGTTGCCAATTGCGGGGATTCGCGTAAGTTGCCCTCACGAACGCGGCAATGGCACACCAACCCGTTTCAGAATGCGGTTTGGCTCGTTCCATCACCTTTTAGCGATAATGGACGCATCATGTCTGAACAGACCTATGAACCAGCCCCGTACGGGGTGACCGTAACCCTCGAACCGGCCAACGAGACCCGCGTGATGCAGGTGAAGACCGTGCTGCAGATGCTGAATCAGCTGCAGATTCGGCCCACCACGGTACTCGTTATCCGTGACGGCGGCCTGCTCACTCCGGACCTGAAGCTGCAGCACGGTGACAAGGTCATCGTACGCACTGTGGTTTCCAGCGGCTAGAAGCGCACCGGATCGGCTTCCCATCACCACGGGAGCCGCATGATCAAACACCCAAGGATATTTTCATGAAATGCAAACGCTGCAAAGTGCCCGCAGTCGTCGCACTGCCCAGCCATAACACGGGCTTCTGCGCCGAATGCTTCGATCTGTTCTTCATCCGTCAGGTTGAACGCGGCATTCATTCCGAAAAGCTGTTCACCAAGGAAGACCGCATTCTCGTCGCCCTTTCCGGCGGCAAGGATTCGCTGGCCTGCATTCTCGTGCTCAAGCGCCTCGGTTACGACGTGACCGGCCTGCATATCGACCTCAGCATTCCCAACAGCTCCGAATTTGCGCGGGGCACCGTGGAACGCTTCTGCGAGGAGCACGACATTCCGCTCATCGTGAAGGAAATGGCCAAGGAAGGTCTTGCCATCCCCGATGTGAAGGCGCGCCTGAACCGTCCCATCTGTTCCGCCTGCGGCAAGATCAAGCGGTATTTCTTCAACAAGGTGGCGCTGGACGAAAAGTACACCGTGCTGGCTACCGGCCACAACCTTGATGACGAAATCGCCCGCCTGTTCTCCAACGTGCTGCGTTGGGACGTGGGCTACCTGAGCGATCAGGGCCCCATGCTGGAAGCGGAAAACGGTTTTGCCCGCAAGGTGAAGCCCCTGTTCCGTCTTTCCGAGTTTGAGACCGCCAACTGGTCCTTCCTGCAGGGCATTCCCTACCACTACGCGCCGTGCCCCTATTCCAAGGGCGCAAGCTTCACCTCCTACAAGAAGCTGTGGGCCGATCTGGAAGAAGAAATGCCCGGCCGCAAGCTCGCCTTCTACCTCGGCTTCCTCGAGAAGGGTAAGGCCCCCTTCCAGCGTCAGGAGGCCCTTACCGGCGACACCCTCGCCCCTTGCACCTCCTGTGGCTATCCCACCTCCGCCGAAGTATGCGGTGTTTGCCGCATCAAGGATGCCGTGGCGGAGCGGAAGTAGCCGGACGGACTGTTACACGACAAATAGAAGGGCAGGGCTGCGCAAGCAGTCCTGCTTTTTTTGTTGGCAAGAGAGAGTAAAGAGAGGCGCTCTTTCAAGGGTAAATAGGCTGGCTATCTGTTTCTATTGAGGCCACATGCAAAAAGCCCCCGTCCTTGCGGACGGGGGCTTCGTATTCTCTCGTAATAACGCGTTGCGTTAATCCTGCTTTACTTCGCGCAGACGCAGGCTGAGTTCGCGCAGCTGGCGTGCGGAGACTTCGGAAGGTGCATCGGTGAGCATACAGGTCGCCTTCTGGGTCTTGGGGAAGGCGATGACGTCACGGATGGACTGGGAGTTGGTGAGCAGCATGACCAGACGGTCCATACCGAAGGCGATGCCGCCGTGGGGCGGTGCGCCGAATTCAAAGGCTTCCATGAGGAATCCGAACTGCTTTTCGGCCTCTTCCTTGGAGAAACCGAGGGCGTCGAACATGAATTCCTGCTGGGCGCGGTTGTGGATGCGGATGGAGCCGCCGCCGATTTCGCTGCCGTTGAGCACGAGGTCGTAGGCACGGGCTTTCACCTTGGCGGGATCGTCCTTCATCAATGCTTCCTGACCAACCTGTACGGCGGTGAAGGGGTGGTGGCAGGCCACGTAGCGCTTTTCTTCCGGATCGTATTCGAACAGCGGGAAGTCGGTCACCCACAGGAAGTTGAAGGTGTTCTCGGGGATGAGGTTGAAGCGCTTGGCCACTTCCAGACGCAGGTTGCCCAGTGCGCTGTTGCACATGTCGGGGGCACCGGCCTGGAAGAAGATGATGTCGCCCACTTCAAGGCCAAGGGCCTCGGTGAGGTTCTGCTTTTCGGCATCGGACAGGAACTTGGCGAAGGGAGACTGCCATTCGTCGGCCTTGATCTTGATCCAAGCCAGACCCTGTGCGCCGTAAATCTTCACGAAGTCGGTGAAGACGTCGATTTCCTTGCGGGAAAGCTCGCCGCCTGCGGGTACGCGCATGGCCTTGACCATCTCTGCCTTGGCGAACACCTTGAACTCGGAGTCGCGGAAGATGGAGGTCACTTCCTTCAGCTTCAGGTCGAAACGGGTGTCAGGCTTGTCCACGCCGTACTCATCCATGGCCTGATCGTAGGTCATGCGTACGAAGGGAGCCTGCAGCTCAACGCCGAGACAGTCCTTGAACACGCGGCTCACAAGGCCTTCGGCCATGGTCTGCACCTGAAGTTCGTCCACGAAGCTCATTTCGATATCGATCTGGGTGAACTCCGGCTGGCGGTCGGCACGCAGGTCTTCGTCGCGGAAGCAGCGCACGATCTGGTAGTAACGGTCCATGCCCGCCACCATGAGCAGCTGCTTGAAGATCTGGGGAGACTGCGGCAGCGCGTAGAACATGCCCTGATTCACGCGGCTGGGCACGAGGAAGTCGCGCGCGCCTTCAGGGGTGGACTTGGTGAGACAGGGAGTTTCCACTTCAAGGAAGTTCAGTTCGTCCAGGTAGCGGCGAACGGATTGGGCCGCGCGGTTGCGCAGAATGAAGTTTCTGGCCAGCTTGGGACGGCGCAGGTCGAGATAACGGTATTCCAGACGCAGGTTCTCGGAAGCGTCCACGCGGTCTTCAATCTGGAAGGGAGTGGTCTTGGCGGTGTTCAGCAGCTTCCATTCGGAAACATACACTTCAACCTCGCCGGTCACCATGTTGGGGTTGGTCATGCCCTCGGGGCGGTGACGCACAACACCCTTGATGGCCAGCACGTATTCCGTGCGCAGAATGTGCGCGGTTTCGTGCGCTTCAGCTTTGAAATCGGGGCTGAAAACCACCTGCGTCAGCCCGGCGCGGTCGCGGAGGTCGATGAAGATGAGACCGCCGTGGTCGCGACGGAACTGCACCCAGCCCATAAGGCAGACTTCCGCGCCGATATTATTGGCATTCAGCTCGCAGCAATTATGGGTGCGAACCCAGTTACCAAGGGGCTCTACGTACTGCTGGTGTTCCTGCTGAATATCCAAAATCTGGTCGCTCATTGTCATATCCTCATGACGTGCGGACAGTCTGTCCTGTAAGATGTTTATGGTGGTGTGATTATTTAAATATGTTCAACAATCTCGGCCATGGGCACGGAGATCTGTTCGCCGGAGGCCATGTCCTTGACGACAACGGTGTTGTTCGCCAGTTCGTCGCCGCCGAGGATGAGTACCTTGCGGGCGTTCTTGCGGCTGGCCTGACGCATCTGGGCCTTCATGGACTTGGCGGCAAAGGCGAGTTCGCCGACCTTGCCGGCTTCGCGCAGTGCCTGTGCCAGCATAAGCGCGACTTCAAGGCCGTTTTCATCCAGCACGGCGATGAAGAAGTCGGGCTGTGCAGCGGAGCGTTCGCCCAGCATGAGGGCGAGGCGTTCCATGCCGCAGGCAAAGCCCACACCGGGCACATCGGGGCCGCCGAGCTGCTTGATGAGACCGTCGTAACGGCCGCCACCGGCAACGGAAGCCTGAGCGCCGATGGAACCGGAAACCACTTCGAAGGTGGTGCGGTTGTAATAGTCCAGACCGCGCACGAGGCGCACGTTCTCAATATACTTGATGCCTGCGCGGTCGAGCACGGCGAGCACCTTGGCGTGGTGGTCGGCGCATTCGGGGCAGTTGTGTTCCAGAATGGTGGGCGCGTCCTTGGTCAGCTCCTTGCAGGCCGGAACCTTGCAGTCCAGCACGCGCAGGGGATTGGTCTCCATGCGGCGGCGGCAGTCTTCGCACAGGGCGGAGGTGTCCAGCTTGGCGAAGAACTGCTTGAGCGCTTCGTTGTACTTGGGACGGCACTCGCGGCAGCCAAGGGAGTTGATCTCAAGGGAAAGATCGGTGAGGCCGATGCGGGTGAGGAAGGTCATCAGCATGAGGATGACTTCCGCGTCCGCATAGGGCTCGTTGGGGCCCAGACATTCGCAGTTGATCTGGTGGAACTGGCGCATGCGTCCCTTCTGGGGACGCTCGTAACGGAACATGGGGCCGAAGGTGAACAGCTTGGCAACCTGTTCCTGCGCATGCACGTTGGCTTCGATGTAGGCGCGCATGACGCCGGCGGTGGCTTCCGGACGCATGGTCAGGGAGCGGCCCTTGCGGTCGTCAAAGGTGTACATTTCCTTCTGCACTACGTCGGTTTCGTCACCGATGGAGCGCTTGAAGAGTTCGGTGCGCTCCAGAATGGGAGTGCGCAGTTCGGTATAGCCGAAGCTGCCGAAAACCTCGCGGCCGATGCCTTCCATGAAGGTGAAGGCGTCGCTGTCGGGCGAGAACATGTCGGCAAAGCCTTTGATCTTTTGTACGCTGCTCATGTCGCTTAATCTCGAAGCTTGGTCTGCCGCCGCGTTCATCCGGCGAAATGCTGGGGATGAAGGCGGTCCGGCGGGCGGTTGTTGCGTGCTGTCAGGCATGTCGCCGCAGCATCGCGCAGAAACAGCACTGCATAGTCCAACCGGCGGGAATTGTCAAAAGTGTGAATAAGACAAAAAATACCAAGGGCCCGCCCCTTGCGGAGCGAGCCCTCAGCACTTTGCCCTTGTCCGGTTCCGAAACGGAATGGCTATTCCGCGCGGAATTCTCCGCTCTTGCCGCCCGCCTTGTAGACGAGGCGGCAGTCGCGGATGACAATATCTTTCTGTACGGCTTTGCACATGTCGTAAATGGTCATGGCGGCTGTCTGGGCAGCGACAAGCGCTTCCATTTCCACACCGGTCTGGCCGGTGGTGCGTGCTTCGGCCTCTATGTGAATCTGGCAGGTTTCATCTTCGATGGAAAACCGCACATCCACATAGCTGAGGAACAGGGGATGGCAGAGGGGGATGAGTTCCCACGTGCGCTTGGCCGCAAGTATGCCTGCGACCTTTGCGGTGGTGAGCACGTCTCCCTTGGGCAGGGCCTGCCGTTTGAGCAGGTCCAGCGTGTTGGGAGAAACTTCAACTACCGTGCGCACAATGGCCACGCGGCGGGTGTCGTTCTTGTGGCCCACATCCACCATGGTGATGGAGCCGTCCGCACTCATGTGGGAAAAATCCTGATCGCTCATGCTAGTCCACTCCCATGGCCTTGCCGACTTTCTTGAACAGGTTCTTTGCCTTGGTCATGGGCTTTTCTTCCTCAAGCTGCGCGAACTCGCGCAGGAGTTCTTCCTGACGCTTGCTCAGCTTGGTGGGCGTCTTGACCACGATCTCCACGAGCAGGTCGCCGTTTGAGCCGTAGCCCAGAGAGGGCAGGCCGTAGTCGTGCATGCGGAATATCTCGCCGTTCTGGGTGCCCTTGGGGATCTCCACGGTGATGGGATCGTCAAGGGTGGGCACTTCGATGCGGTCGCCAAGGGCTGCCTGCACGAAGGAGATTTCGCGGGTCACGATGAGGTCCTGTCCATGGCGGCGGAAGGTCTTGTCCTGCTCCACGGAGATGACCACGTAAAGGTCGCCGGGAGGGCCGCCGTGGATGCCGGGTTCTCCTTCACCACGCAGGCGCAGCCTGTTGCCGGAGTCCACTCCGGCAGGAATGCGCACCGAAAGCTCCTTGACCTCCTGCACGATGCCCGCGCCGCGACAGCGGGGGCAAGGGGTGGAGATTATCTGGCCGGTGCCGCTGCAGGCGTGGCAGGGCATGGAGATGGAGAAGGGGCCCTGACTCTGGCGCACCTGGCCGCGTCCGTTACAACGCGAGCAGGTTTCCGCAGTGGTGCCGGGGGCTGCGCCGGAACCTTCACATTCCGGGCAGGAGACCCGCTTGGGGATCTTCAGGGTGACTTCGTCGCCCTTGGCAGCCTGCCGGAAGTTGATGGTCAGGTTGTAACGCAGGTCCGCACCCGTCTGGGCGCGAGGCCCGCGGGATGCGCCACCCATGGAAAAGCCGAACAGGTCGCCGAAGATATCGCCGAACTGGCTGAAGATATCTTCCGCACTATGGAAGCCGCCACCGCCGAAGCCGTTGCTGCTGACTCCCGCGTGTCCGAACTTGTCGTAGCGTTGGCGCTTGTCGGCGTCGCGCAGGACATCATACGCTTCCGCCGCTTCCTTGAACAAAGCTTCTGCCTCGGGGTTGTCCGGATTGCGGTCCGGATGGAACTCCATGGCTTTCTTGCGGTAGGCTTTCTTGATCTCGTCTTGCGAGGCGCTTCGGCTTACGCCAAGCACTTCGTAGTAGTCACGCTGGCTCATGGTTCCCTGTTACTCGGCAGTCTTGGTTTCTTCGTGAGTGTACCAGTCCATGTTGTCGGGCATGACCTTGCCTGCGGCGATTTCGCGCAGAGCGGTCACAACTTCCTTGTTCTTGCTGTCCACGAGGGGCTTGTAGCCTTCGCGGAACTGCTGAACGCGCTTGATAGCCATCTGAACCAGCAGGAAGCGGTTGCCGATACGCTTCTGGCAATCTTCTACGGTAATACGGGCCATGTTTGACTCCTTGTATTGAAATGCACGGAACGAGGTTCCGTTGTTCTCGTTTTTCCCGTTACAGGGTGGGCAGTCTGCTCATGAGGTCGTCGAGCAGCAGTCTTTCCGCCGGGAACCAGATGTCTTCACCTTCTACCTGTACCCAGCATCGTCCGGCCGAAGCCGGATCCGAATAAAAATGCACGGTCGCCAGTAACTGCTTGTTCTGTCCCCGCAGGGCCCAGGTCAGCAGACTGCGCGCTCCGTCCGGCAGTTCCTTGCGTGGTGCCTCTATGAACTGCAGCGAGCCAAGTCGCCACATGATCACATCGAGTCCGGTCAGTTCCTTGCCCGAAGCGCTTTCATGCCAGCCGTCCGGTGTGCGCAGCGCCGCATATGTGCGGACGTTGCCGTTCCGGCGCACGGTGAAGCGTTGTTCCTCGGTCTGGCTCAGGTCCACTTCCAGCACGGGCTTTTCACGCAGTGCAAAGGCGGAAGCGGTGAGCTTGTCCACAAGCTCGGCTTCCACCTCAACGGGAACGGTCTGCCGCGAGAGACGGCAGAAAAATGTCTTTCCGTCCGATCCGTCATGATACAGCTCAATGGTTTCCGGCGTCGATGACTTTTTGGTCCATACGGAAAGCTTGAGCGACAGGGGCGGCAGCGCGGTCTGCGGGTCGGCAGTAATTTTCCGTGCCCGTGCGTTCACCAGCATATGCAGGTAGAGGGCCGCCTTGGCCTGTGCCACGGAGTGCCGCGTGAGCTGCTCCGGTGCCGTGAAGGCAAACATGTCACCCTTGCGGCTTATCTCCCATACGCCTACGCCCGGTCCTTCTGCGCTGATGCGTGTAATCGCCTCGGGCTCGGTGGTGCTTACGAGGCGCAGATCGTGAAAGAAGGATTCGGGTTTGGAAAAAAGATTCCGATACTGGTTGCTCACCAACACAACCTGATCGCCTTGCAACGAACTGCGGGCATACACGGTGCCTTCCGCCGGGCCGTCCGCACCAAGTGCAATGCCCCATATTCCATTGCCCTCTAGGGTAATGCCGGTGGCGTCATTGTCCAGACCGAAAATGCTCTTTTCGCGTCGCGTAAAGCGGCCTACATGGGCTGTGGGCGGCGTGTGCCCTATGGTGTCGAGCAGGCTCTGCAGTCTTGCCTCGCTGGCACGGACTGCGGTGCCGCCCGTGGGGGGCTTGATGAACCAGCCGTCAGCGCTGCGATAGAAATGCGAGTTACTCTCGGGTGATTTCAGTTCAATGCGCGTCAGCGATTTCAAGGCCAGATTGGGCCATGATGGGTCGCCCAGCAGGATGACTCCGCGCTGCGTCCATTGATGGATTCCCAGCCCCAATCCGGTTGCCAGAATCAGCAGGGCCAGAAAGATAACAATGCGTCGCTTCATATATGTCATGCAGGCCTTCCACCGCTGCCGTTTCCGGTGCCATGGCACGGAACGTGGCGAGGGGCCGTTGCCGGTACGCTGATGGTCGTGTGTCGCATCTGCCGTAAAAAAACAAAAAGAGCCTTGGTCCGAAGGGAACGTCTCCTGATAGGCAAGGCAGCAATAATCATAATGCGTCTGAACCGTTGTGCGGGCGAAATTCGCTTTGCTTCCGGCAAAGCCTCACGCCTGCGGGAAGAAGGTTCCGCTTCCGGTGTCTCTTGACTGCCGGAGGCAACGGGTTGAAAAAACAACAGATAAAAGGACGCAATATGCCAAGCTGCGCAGCATACTCTTGTGACGGTCTGCTGTCAAGAAATGTGCCGTTACTTCCTGCGTGAGCGGTTGCGTACCATGTGGAAGAAGGGTATGCGACCGCAACGGCAGACCGCTCCGTCCGATTCGGCATATCCTTGATGATGCTCCGGGCAGGGCGTCGTTTGCAGATCCTGTTGTCTTGAAGAGGGACGGAAATGGCACGAGAGAAACTTTCATACGCCCAGAAGCAGTGCATTGGCAGTGCGGGCAAGCTCATGCAATCCACGCAGATGATCTACCCCGGCGCACGCGTGGGCGTGGCCATGTCCGGCGGTATGGATAGCTGGGTGCTCATGCAGACGCTGTTGCACAGACGCAGGATTGTGCCGTTCTCTTTTGAAATAATGGCCCTGCATCTGAATCCCGGTTTCGACCCAGAAAGTCATGCCCCGATGGTGCCATGGCTGCAGGAGCGCGGTATTCCCTATCATGTGGAAGTGACCGATCACGGTGCGCGCGGGCATTCTCCCGAGAACAGGAACAACTCCCCCTGCTTTTACTGCGCCATGTTGCGCCGCACCCGTCTGTTCGAGCTGTGCCGCGACTACAATCTGACCCACCTTGCTTTCGGGCATAATGCGGACGACCTTGTGGGGACGTTCTTCATGAATCTGTATGAAGGCGGCAGCGTGCGGGGCATGTCCATGAAGGAAGCCTTCTTCGGCGGTCGTCTCATGGTCATCCGTCCGCTCATGCTGGTCGAGAAGTCCGTCATCAACCGCTGCGTCAGGCAGTGGGAGCTTCCGTTGTGGAGCAATCCCTGTCCCTCTGCATTCGATTCCCGCCGCAAGGAGGTCATGGATGACTTCTGGGAACTCGCTTCCCGCAACAAGGGACTAAGGCAGAATGTATTCAATGCGTTAACTCGCTGGCAGCTGGACTTGACACTGGATAGCAAATCAAAGTAAAGAGGCGGAGAATTGCTTGAGGATTGCCCTTGATATAGTGTGTTGTATTTCCTGATAGAATTCTGGTGAAAAGCGACGCGGAAAAATGCTGTTCAGCAAGTATCACATAGTAATATTTAAAGAAAAAGAAGGCCATTGCAAGAAGCTGTTCTTGCGTGGCTGGCTATGTGTGGCGATGCTGGGCATCTTCCTTACCTTTGCCGCAGGAAATGTTGTTTTCTGGCAATATTATTCCAGCTATCAGAAGCTCAAGCAGGAATTCGTCGCCGCCGAGAAGACTGTCGAGGAACAGAACAACCAGATTCTCAGCATGGCCAACAAGCTGAAGAACGTGCAGAGCGACCTGCAACGCATTCAGCAGTTCGACTCCAAGCTGCGCGTCATGATCAATCTGGACAAGGATCAGGGCGACACGGCTTCCGCCATGGGCGGCTCCCGTTCCAAGGATTTTTCGGAAAGCTATCTTCCCATCCATCGTCAGGAGCTGCTGGCCCGCAAGATGCACAGTTTCCTCAATCAGCTGAATACGGAAGTGCGGCTGGAGGAAGTGCAGCAGCAGGAACTGATGCAGCGCTTCCGCGAGAACCGCGAACTGCTTGCTTCCACGCCCTCCATCTGGCCTACCGAGGGATGGGTATCCTCTCCCTTCGGGATGCGCCGGTCTCCCTTTACCGGTCGTCGTGAATTCCACAAAGGTATCGACATTACCAACCGCAAGGGCACCCCGATCTACTCCGCAGCCAAGGGCACGGTTTCCTTTGCCGGTGTGGACGGCGGCTACGGCAATTCCGTGGTCATCAGCCATGGCGACGGCATTGATACCAGATTTGCCCATATGCAGCGCTTTGTGGTCAAGGCCGGACAGACCGTTACCCGGGGCGAGTTGATCGGTTACATGGGGAACTCCGGCCGTTCAACCGGTCCCCACCTGCATTATGAAGTACGGGTGAGCGGGGTGTGTGTGAACCCCATGCGCTACATCCTCAACTAAGATATTTTTCTTCCTAGGCATGTTGAAGCCCCCGTCAGAATTTTCTGGCGGGGGCTTCGGCTCATTTATTATCCGGAATGTAATTAAATGCCTTCGTCCGGTGCCAGTTCACCCACTACTGAGGAGAGCAGGGCGCCGGAAATTTCCTTGGCACTGCGCAGAATGATCAGCGTGCGTGTGGCAAACACCGGTTCAATGTCATTGATTTGCATCAGAATGCGTTCCAGCGAGTCCGTATCGCTGCATCGGATGCGGGCAATAAAGCATTCCTCGCCGGTCATGTGGTAGGCTTCCTCAACCCCTTCGATGGCAGCGATGGCCTGACCGACCTCCGGGGCCAGCCTGTGCGGGGTGATCTTCACGCTCACAAAGGCCGAAAGGGGCAGGCCCAGTGCTGCGGGTTCCACCTGCACGGAATAACCGCGGATGATGCCGCGTTCTTCCATCTTGCGGATGCGCTCAAAGACCGCGGAGGTGGTCATGCCGAGACGGCGGGCGATTTCAGCGTTGGAAGTGCGGGCATTCTCCTGAAGAATTGTCAGGATTCTCCGGTTTTTCTCGTCGATCTGTATGGGGGGTAGGGTTTTGTGCTTCATGATACAGTCAGATAGTCGTAGGCTCCATAAAGGTCAAGATGCCCTGGCCGGGGGGCTGCTGCCTCGTCGTTGCGTAGTTCGGCGTGTCCCCTGAGCAATGACCGGTTGAAACAGCGGCAGTCCCTGAGGGGGCTTGCGATCTGTTGACGTCGAAGGCTTTTTCTTGCCCTGCCCGTGTCTTCGTGGTAGCCGCAAGCATGTTCGATTTCGATCTCGCACTCAGCGTCAGGAAGATATCCGTCGCACTGGTTCCCATGCTCTTGGGCATGGTCTGCCATGAAGTGGCCCACGGCTGGGTCGCCTGGAAACATGGCGATCCCACGGCAAAGAGTCAGGGCCGTCTTACCTTGAACCCGCTGCCGCATATTGATCCCATGGGGACCATGGTGTTCATTCTTACGGCGCTGACCAGCCCCTTTGTCATCGGCTGGGCCAGACCCGTGCCGGTGAACGCCCGCTATTTCAGGAATCCGCGCAAGGGCATGATGCTTGTGTCCGTAGCCGGACCCGCAGCCAACTTCCTGCTGGCCATCCTTTTTGGCATGGGCTACCGCCTTGCCGGTTCCGGCATGGCGCTCCCCGGCGGTGTGGAAGAGTTCCTGATGGCCATGTGCGCTACGGGCGTGTGGATCAACCTGACGCTCTGCTGGTTCAATCTCATGCCCATCCCGCCGCTGGACGGCAGCAAGATTGCAGCCGGTTTCATGCCGCCCCGCGTGGCGTACAAGTATCTGCAAATCGAACGCTACGGACTTATCGTCGTCATGATTCTGCTGGCTTCCGGCTTGCTGGGCAAGGTTGTCTGGCCCCTTGTGGACGGTTCCGCAGATCTCATATCCGCTCTCATCGGCATCCGCTGACGCCGACATTTCTTTCTGGAGGACTTTGATGACTAGACATCGCACGGTTTCCGGCATGAGGCCCACGGGCCCCCTGCACCTCGGCCACTATTTCGGCGTTATCAAGAACTGGGTGGAAATGCAGAAGGAGATGGATTGCTTCTTCTTCGTGGCCGACTGGCATGCCCTGACCAGCGATTACGCCGATCCCGCCCGCATCAAGGAATTTGTTCCCGAACTGGTGAAGGACTGGGTGGCATCCGGCCTCAATCCTGAAGAGTGCGTCATTTTCCAGCAGTCTCTCGTCAAGGAACACGCCGAACTGAACTTGCTCTTCGGCATGATTACGCCTCTCGGTTGGCTGGAACGTTGCCCCACCTACAAGGAGCAGCGTGACCAGATCACCAACAAGGATCTCGGCAACTACGGGTTCCTCGGCTACCCCGTGCTCATGGCGACCGATATTCTCATGTACCGTCCCCAGTGGGTGCCGGTTGGTCAGGACCAGCTGCCGCACGTTGAAATGACCCGCGAAATCGCGCGCCGTTTCAACTACCTGTACAGCACCGAGTTCTTCCCCGAGCCGCAGGCCCGTCTGACGCCGGAAGCCAAGCTGCCCGGTCTGGACGGTCGCAAGATGTCCAAGAGTTACAACAACTCCATCTATCTGCGCGAATCCATGGAAGACATCATTCCGAAGGTTCGCGGTATGCTCACCGACCAGAACCGCCTGCGCAAGACTGATGCCGGCGATCCCAAGGTGTGCAACCTTTTCCCCTACCATGTTCTCATGACCGATGAGGCCACGCAGGCGGAAATCTGTCAGGGCTGTACCACCGCCACCCTCGGCTGCGTGGACTGCAAGAAGATCCTGCTGGCATCCATGGAGCGTTTCCTTGCCCCTATTCAGGAACGCCGTCGCGAACTGGAAGCCCGCCCCGACATGGTGTGGGATATCATCAAGCACGGCACCGAACGTGCACGCGCAGAGGCTGCTGCAACCATGGAAGGTGTTCGCAAGCATTTCCATTTTGATTTTTAGCCGCAGTTCTTTCTGTTGTTTGAGAATGCAAAGGGCCGACGGGGTTTACCCGTCGGCCCTTGTTTATGGATAATAGCCTGAGCCTGTTATTCTTTCGTGGCTGGCAGGGGGGCAAAGCTGAACTGGCTGCCCTCGCGTTTGGCCTCATACATGGCGCTGTCTGCCGCACTGAGCAGTTCGTTGGCCGTTCTGCCGTGGTGAGGATAGATGCTTCCGCCGATACTTGCCCCGATGGTACAGACCGTTACCTTGCAGTCATACGGATCGAGCAGGGTGGCAAGCAGTTCGCGGCTCAAACGCTCCACCGCAGCGGGGCCCGCCACGTCCCAGAGCAGCACGGCAAATTCGTCGCCGCCAACGCGGGCGGCAACGTCTGAGCCGCGAAGGCGTTGTGACAACCGTTTCGCAACCTGTTGCAGCAGAAAGTCGCCTGTCTGGTGCCCGAAGCTGTCATTAATGGGCTTGAATCCGTCCAGATCGATAAACAGCAGGCCTATCTGGCAGTCCGATCGCTCCGCCTGCCGCAGCATGGTTTCCAGCTGCTGGCCCATGCCTATGCGGTTTGCTATGGAGGTAAGCGGGTCTGTTACCACCATCATGGCCAGTTCTTCCTCGGAGCGTTTCTGCGCCGTGATGTCCATGACCAACCCTTCAAAGCGTTCCAGACGGTCTCCTAATCCGAAAATGCCTCGGGAGCTGATGGCAACCCAGAATTGTTGGCCGTCACGCCGGATAACCTGCGCCTCAAACCTGTTGACCACCTTTTCACCGACAAGCCGCTTCTTGAGGATTTCAAGCTGTTGCGGGTCGGCAAAAACCTGCGTTCCCATGTCGGTGACCTTATAGGTCATATTGGCAGGGGAATCGTAGCCGAACATCTGCGACATGGCAGGGTTCACTCCCACAAAACGTCCATCGGCGGTGGCGGTGAAAATTCCTTCCGCCGCGTTCATGTACAGGGCGCGGTACCGTTCTTCGGCGCGGCGCAGCGAGTTCTCGATGCGTTTCCGGTCGGTGATGTCGAAAATGACACCTACCAGACCGAGCAGATTGCCGTTCTCGTCGAACATGGATTCCTTGTTGAAGATGACATCCCGTAAGCCTCCGTCACCCTGCACCTGGTATTCGTACTGCTGAATGGCGGGGCCCCTTGACTCAAGCAGGGTCTTGTCCATTTCGTGATACTTCTCCGCCAGATGACGGGGCGCTATGTCAAAGACGCTCTTGCCGAGCAGGTCTTCGGCTTTCTGTCCGAGCAGTTCTTCAAAGGCTTTGTTCAACAGCTGGTAGCGGGCTTCTGCATCCTTGAAAAACACCGCGGTGGGCAAGGCGTTGAGCAGGGTCTGTAAAAAGGTATGGCTGTTGCGCAGCAGTCGTTCTGCTTCCTTGCTTTCGCTTATATCCATGACCGCGCCCTGGATGTAGCCCTCCTCTTTGTGCAAGGTGGCAGTGACAAGGGCCTGATGGATGTTTCCTCTTTTATCCACGAACTCCAGTTCAAGATTGTCCACGCGCCCATGCTTGTCCAGCACGTCCATCATGGCGTCACGTATGGCCGGGTCGGCATGCAGGGTGATGGGCGTTGTGGTGCTGGTCAGATTTTCGGCGGAGTCATATCCGAGCAGCTGCGCACAGGATTTGTTGATGAACAGGAAACGGGATCCATCCAGCGAGGAGCGGAAAATGGCCACCTGTGCAAGGTCGATCAGAGACCTGAGTTCCTGTGCTTCCAGCGATGCCTTGAGGCACGCCTTGTCCTTCGCTTCAAGCTCATCACGCAGGGTGATGAGGGCTTCAGCAGAGGGGGCAGCTTCAGGTTCGTTTTGTGGCGTGGCGTGTTTTCTGCCATGGCGCCATGCGAACAGGACGGAGACAACCCACAGGATGATGATGCCGGTCAGGAGCGTTGAAGAGATTGCAGGCGGGCTTGAAACGGCGGTGCTGTCGGCAACGGCGGAGAATGCCGAAGACGGCAGCAGGGCCGGAAGGCCGGTTAATATGGCGCAGGTACGAGAGTGCATAGAATCCCCGAGAGTGATGATGGCGTGCGCGCAAGTATGCCACGCATCGTCAAAAGACCCAATGCATTATTGATCATACTGAAACGGGCATGAAATGATTATAATGCCGGATGGATAAAGAAAAAAGGCCGCAGTCGGAAGACTGCGGCCCGTGAATGTTTTCTGCAGAAAAGGGGGGACTGTTAGTCTTCCACCCGTTTGCCCACGACCAGAGTCAGGCCGATGACGGCTGCGCAACCCAGAGGCAGGGTGAGCGCAACGGGCAGGCCGAGACCGGCGGGAAGGTAGCCGCACAGCACTGCAACTGCGGCGATCACAACGGCATACGGAAGCTGCGTGCGGGTGTGGTCGATATGGTCGCTCGCCGCACCCATGGACGAGAGAATGGTCGTATCCGATATGGGAGAACAGTGGTCGCCGAAGATGGCTCCGGTCAGCACCGCACCGATGTTCAGGATGAGGTAGTCATGCTCCGGAGCAATGGCCCATGCCAACGGAATGGCCAGCGGCATGAGAATGCCCATGGTGCCGTAGGACGTGCCCGTTGCAAAGGAGATGATGGAGCCCATGATGAAGATGATGGAAGGCAGCAGGTATGCGGGCATGGAGTCGGAGAGCACGCTTACCAGCCATGCGGCGGTGCCCAGTTCCTTGATCATGCCGGAGAGGGACCACGCCAGCAGCAGAATGACGGCAGTGATGTTCAGGGACTTTACGCCCTGTACCCACGTGCCGATGGCCTGCTCCACGGTGAAGATGCGCTTGAGCACGCCCATGGCCATGCCGACGATGCCGGCGATGAGGGCAGCCTGGAAGAGAACCACGGAAGCGTCGGATGCGCCGAAGCATTCACGGATGGCGGTAAAGCTCAGGGGGCTGTCGGTCACCAGCGCCTGCAGCACGGTGTCGTCACCACCGAAGATGGCGCGGTAGCCGTTGAAGTAGAAACCGAGGAACGCGGCGGCAATCAGCGTGCCGATGGGGATGATTGCGTTCCACACGCTGGGAACAACATGCGCCTCGGGTTCAAGGTCGGTTGCTTCATCCGCGACCATGGGCTTGGCGTTGTCATCCAGCACCTTGCCTTCCTTGCGGGCACGGCGTTCAGCTTTGAGCATGGGGCCGAACTCGCGCATGAACATGATGCAGGCGAGCACGAAGAGCAGGATGAAGATGTTGTAGAATCGGTACGGAATGGTTTCCACAAAGGAGGTATAGGCGTTGGCTTCAAGGCCGATGGCGGAGAAGCCGTCCTTGATCAGGCCCACTTCATAGGCAACCCAGGTGGAGATGAGCGCAATGCCTGCAATGGGGGCGGCAGTGGCGTCGATGATGAAGGCCAGCTTTTCACGGGAAACGCGCATGCGGTCGGTAACAGGGCGCATGATGGGGCCGATGGTCAGCGAGTTCGCATAGTCGTCGAAGAAGATGAAAATGCCCATAAGCCAGGTCACGAACTGCGAGCTGCGCGGGGTCTTGGCCTTGCGTGCAAGGGCCTCGGCAATGGCACGTGCACCGCCCATCTTGGAAACGATGGCGATGAGCCCGCCAATGGCAAGACACTGCAGGACGATACCGGCGTTCCACGGGTCGGCCAGCGAACCGAGCACTTCTCTGGAGACGCGCAGGAACGAGTCGATCACACCGTCATAGAGGTTGAATCCCTTGGTTTCCAGCAGCAGGGCACCGGAGAAGACGCCGAGGAACAGGGAAAGAACGACGTTACGTGTCATGAAGGCCAGCGTAATGGCCACCAGCGGCGGAATCAGGGTCCAGAATCCGAAACGTGCCGCATTGGCGGGACCCAGGCTGGAATCCGCCGCAAATGCGGGAATGGTTGTGCACAGGACCGCCATAACGGCGAAGATAATTGCCCAACAACGCGATTTCATGATGAAAACTCCCTTGGCACTGCGTTTTTTTGATTGGTGCCGCAGTGGTTCCTATTGGAAATACGTTTTTTTTGCAACCTGTCAGAATGCTCCCGGTAACCTGGTATGCATTCCGTGCCTACGCGACAAAAAAGTGGGTACTTGTGCGTTTGTGCGTGGCATGGAATACCATGGTCGTATGAATAACACATTCGGAGGAATCAGATGAAAGTTGTTGCATTCAACGGGAGCCCCCGCAAGGGCGGCAATACAGAACACCTTATCCGCAGAGTATTTGTGCCGCTGGAAGCGGCGGGCATTGAGACGGAATTGATCCGGATCGGCGGCAAGCCGCTGCGTGGGTGCACTGCCTGCATGAAGTGCCGGGAGCGCAAGGACGGCAAGTGTGCCATCAAGAATGATGCGCTGAACGAGTATGTGGAAAAAATGCGTGAGGCAGATGGCATCATTCTCGGCTCACCGACCTACTTCACAGACGTGACCGCTGAGATGAAGGCCCTGATCGACCGTGCGGGCTACGTGACACTGAGCAACGGGGCCGAGCTTCGCAGAAAGGTGGGCGCAGGTGTCGTGGCCGTGCGCCGAGGCGGAGCGACCCACGTGTTTGATACCATCAACCATTTCTTTCAGATCAGTCAGATGATCATTCCCGGTTCCACCTATTGGAACATGGGCTACGGCCTGACCCCCGGACAGGTCACCGACGACGAGGAAGGCATGCGCAACATGCAGAACCTTGGCGAAACCATGGCGTGGCTGATGAAGGCCATTGCTGGAGCCCCTACGGAATAGTACCTTTCAGGTGCGGGCCCGCCATGAGCCTGCCTGAAAACAGAAAAACCGCAGTCTGCATATGCGCAGGCTGCGGTTTTGTTTTGTGTAACCGGTGCGGGAGCTACTTGTTCTTGTGTCTGCGGGCCAGCGTGATGCCCGCAAAGAAGCCTGCAACCATGCCGAGGGCAACGGCCCGCGGCAGATTGTCCATCAGTCCCGCCAGATTGGCAAAGGCGCCCATGGCACCGCCTATGAGTATTCCTCGAACAAGAAAGTTAGGCATTTCCTTGGCCATGCGCGTCTCCTTGATTGGGCTTGGTAGTGGGCAGAAGGTACGGGCAGGTTGTCTACCTGTCAACGTCACCGTGTAAATTGTTAAGAAGTGTATGCTCACCTAAAGCTGACTTAAGCATTACCGATAAAGCGGTATACCTTCATCAAAGGGGGGCATATGCAAATCAGCGGTTCCATGTTCAAACAGTATAGCCAGATGGGCAGCGCCATGCGCGTTGATGATCCGGAGCAGGCCGCGCGCACTGCCGCAGCAGATCGTGTACCTGCACGTGAAGACGGTGTGCAGCAGGGTGCTGCGGGCGACAATGTGAAGATATCCGAAGAAGGGCGCAGTCTTGCGGCTTCCATGAAGCCCGGAGGGGCTACGGGGGCAGGCGGTTCCGAGGAATCCGGCAAGACATCTCAGGAACAGATGATCGAGCGCATCAAGAAGCAGATTCAGAAGCTTCAGGAAGAAATCAAGGAGCTTCAGAATGATATGACCCTGTCAGACGAAGAAAAGGCCAAGCAGCTTCAGATGAAACAGAGTGAGCTGATGCAGCTGCAGACCCAGTTGCAGAAGGCGCAGGAAGAGCTGCTCAAGTCACAGGGCCTTTCCCTTGGCGGCGGTACCCGTGCGCAGGGCTTCGGCAATTCGCTTACCTAGCACTCTGCTGCGATACACAGTCTATACTGCGTCCCGCCCTGAACAGGGCGGGACGCTTTTCTTTGTACATTTCGGTTCTTCCAAACGCAGCAGCCCGGTTCTTTCGAACCGGGCTGCACGCTTAGGAGGTCTTCTTTTTCAAAGGGGAGTTACCGCAGTGGGCGATGCGGCAACGTGTGAACAGGCATGAGAAAAAGGAGCCATGGGGTGTCTGTTATGTTGCTTCGCGTTATCGTCTATATGTCATGCCGTCTTGGCGGCTTCTTCGCTTGGGCGGGGCTTCGCGCGTTGAAGCCCCGCTCTGTGTGATCCTGTCGATCGGGCGGGTTGGTCGGCGAGGAGGAGGTCCGTCCAACCCAGAGGTCAACCTGTCTTGTCCGCTTCATCTGTAGTAGGGATACAGATGCTGGCGTAACTGGTGGTTCAGCCAGCAACCCTCAAAGGGGGAAAGGGTTGCTGCTGTTGGCTGGGGAGCTTGCCTCTCCCCGGTCCGAGCCAACGTGTGAGGAATACGTTCAAACCTAGCGTTATTCGATTGTCAGTCTGTGCTGCCCTTCTGCCACAAAAGGCAGCCCACTCCGGCAACCGATTATTCTCTGGACCTGCATACCGTTTTATGTGTTGCTCGCAGGTCCTGTTGGGTACTTGCCGTTGCTGGTTCTCTATTAAGCACAAGGTGTGCCAAAGTTCGAAAAGCAATAAAATCAGATTGTTGTGTGGTGGCGGCAAATGCGTGCAATTGCGATGTGCAAAATGTTGCGCAATAAATTGCACAAGAAGGCCGGGTGACAACCTGCACTTGTGCAATTGCACATACCGGAAGGGCGCAAAGGCTATATGGTAACGGCAGGTGCCCATGGAAGCAGGAGGGGGCAGGGAACCCTTTAGGGGGAGAGTTGTGGCCTCAGGCTGCGCGCTTGCAGGGCTGTGGGCGGCAGGTGGCAGGCTACTCGCCTTGCCAGTGATCCTCGGTGTGTACGATAAGACCGGCCTTGTGCAAACGGTCGGCAAACAGGCCGTTGCCGGTAATGCGGGTGCCGCTGAAGGTGCCGTCATAGATGGTTCCGAAACCGCAGGAGGGGGAACGGGACTTGAGCACCGCCTTGGTGCAACCGGCAAGTTGCACAAGATGCATGGCTTCCTCCACGCCTCTGAGCATGGCGGGGGTTATATCGTTGCCGTTGCAATCCACGGCACGGCCATCAAGAAGCTCGAAGGGAGGACGCGGCGTGGGCAGGCCGCCCAGTTGCTCAGGGCAGAGGGGCAGCGCCTTGCCCTCCCGGATCAGTTGCAACACACGTTCGTCAGGAGTGGCTTCTCCGTCGTAGCGGCAATGGCAGCCCGCAAGGCAGGCGCTGACAACGTATTCAGGCATGATCGAAACCTTTCGCGATGATTTGCGTCCGAAGGGTGGTTCAACTGGGTCACGGCTTCCGGCCGACTTCTTGGTAGCGTTCAACCTGAGCATCTGCAAGAAATAAAGCCGGAAAGGACATGAGTCCGGTTCCCCGTCGGGATATCATTGCCTGATCCATGTGCTGTGTGTTCATGAAGGCATGATAGACCGTCCCCGCTGGGCATTATCCAGCAACGGGCGAGGTGGTCGGGAAAACGGAACCGTCAGGGGGTAGACATGAAGCGTAACCTCAAGGTGTGGCTCGGTATTGCGTTTGCAGTGTTGGCGCTTTCCGTGTGGGGAGTATGCATACCCACTGGAAAAAGTGCACGGGCAGATGCTGACGAGGGCAAGACCATCTCATTCGCTACGGTCAATTGGGAACCGTATGCCAGTGAATTCCTGCCGGAATTTGGCTTTACCTCGGCTATTATCCGGGAAGCGTGCAGCCGGGTGGGGCTGAAGGCAAGCTTTCACTTTATGCCGTGGAACCGGGCCGTGGAGGCAGTGCGCAACGGGCAGTATGACGTGCTCTACAGCGCCTACTACAGCAAGGAGCGGGCAGAGGAGTTCGGTGTTTCCCGGCCATATGTGCAGAGCCCGCTTGCCTTCTGTGTCAAACGCGATTCTCCGGCGTCGTGGGATGGAACCATTCGGTCACTGGTGCACTACCGCATTGGCGTCGTGCGGGGGTATGTGAATACGCCGGAGTTTGATGCGGCCGAGGTGCTGTCCAAGGAAGAAGCCAACTCCGACCTGCTTAATCTGCGCAAGGTTCTCGGCGGGCGTGTGGATATGATAGCCATAGACAAGTACCTCGCCATCTACCTGCTGAAGACCAACCCCACACTTGAAGGCGGTATCCAGCATGTCCGCTTCCTCTCTCCGCTTCTGGACACCAAAGGGGTTCATGCCATGTTTTCGAAGAAACACCCTGATTGGGAAGAAAACCTTGCCCTGTTCAACAAGGGGCTTGAAGCCATTGAACAGGACGGCACACTGGAGGAGATCAAACTCCGTTTCGGTTTTCTGAATACTCATGAGGTCGTGATTTCGAAGTGATAGGGGGTCGGATGGTACCATCCAGCACCCTGTGCGTGCTCGTCTGCCCTTCCTGTTGCGGAACCTGAGGTGCGTCCTCTTCTGCTGCGCTGTTCTCTCTGCTATACACGCTGCATGCAGCGATGGATAATGCATCTGGATATGGATGCCTTTTTTGCCTCAGTGGAACAGCTTGATCATCCCGAGTGGCGCGGCAAGCCTGTTATCGTGGGCGGGCAGGAGCGCGGGGTGGTCTCTGCCGCATCCTATGAGGCCCGCAAATACGGCGTGCGCTCGGCCATTCCCGTGGCCCGGGCCAGAAAGCTGTGCCCCCACGGCATCTTCACGCGGGGCAATATGGCACGCTATGCAGAGATATCCCGGCAGATCATGGCGCTGCTCGGCAACTACTCCCCTCTTGTCGAACCTGCCTCTATCGATGAGGCCTATCTTGACGCCACTGGGCTTGAGCGCCTCTTCGGTCCCGTGGAGGCCATGGCGCAGAGTATCAAACGCGATATCAAGGCCTCGGTGGGACTCAATTGTTCCATCGGTATTGCTCCCGTGAAATTTCTGGCCAAGATAGCCTCCGACTACAATAAGCCGGACGGCCTGTTCATGCTGAGACCGGAAGATGTACCCGCCTTTCTTGAGGCACTTCCCGTGGCGAAGATTCCCGGTGTGGGCAACAAGTTCATCGTTGAACTGGAATCGCTCGGCGTGAAGACCTGCGGGGATGTGCTTAAATATCCGCAGGGTTTCTGGGCGCGGCTTTTCGGCAAATCGGGCGAGGCGCTCTGGCGCAGGGCGCAGGGGCTGGACTCCCGCGAGGTGGAAACGGGCTATGAGGCCAAGTCTGAAAGTGCCGAAAATACCTTTGCCGAAGATACCGACGACATGGCCCTGCTGAAGAAGTGGCTCATGAAGCAGTCAGAGAGGGTGGGGAGAAACCAGCGCCGCATGGGGGTGAAGGGGCGTACCGTGACGCTCAAGCTCAAGTATGCGGACTTTACATCCATCACGCGGAGCCGGAGTCTGCCCGAACCGACCGACGCCACGGAAGTCATTTTCCGTATCGCCTGCGAGTTGCTGGACGGTGTGAAGCTGCAGCAGAAGGTGCGGCTTATCGGCGTGGGGCTTTCCAACTACGGCAAGGGGCCGGAGCAGTTGAATCTTCTGGATGGCAGTGCGGGGGGACAGACCGGCGGCATGGTTGCCACGGCAAAACAGCGCAGCCTTGACCGGACTCTGGACAGCCTGCGGGAGAAGTTCGGCAGCAAGGCCGTGACGCGGGGACGCCTGTTCGATTTTGACGAATAGGCAGGTTAGTTGTCTGAATAAAGATACCGCCAGACTATTTGCTCATACCTTCCGCTCTGTTTCAGCTTGGCGAGCCCTCTGTTGAAGGCGTCCCGTAAGTCTCGTTCCGTAAAGGCAACGGCAACGTATGCCGGGTCCAGTATGTCATGAAGGACATAGCGCTGCTTGAGCGGATTGCAGCTTCCCTTACCCGCATAATAATCAAAGATGTGCTGTTCAAGCACGATCACCCTGTCTCTTCGGGCAAAGAAGCTGCATACCTGGGCCTGCTGGTCGTTCTGCTCGGCATATGAGGGGTTGTTTCTGGCCATGGTGCGGAATTCTTCCGGCAGCCATCGGCTGGCACCGAGAAATGCTTCCACGTTGTACTTGGCGAGGTCGGAAGGACAGTTAATGACTGCGTTGGCTTCTTCAAGCGAAACGGCCACGTTGTTGAAGGTGATGTGGCTGTCCGAGAGGTAGAGTGCGTCGGTTACGGCATGGGCGCGCAAGGGAAACGCCGCATCCACCTTGCCGTTTGTCAGGGCATCGAGCATGCGCGGTGCTGGAAGGAACACCAGAGTCATGTCGTAGCCCTCCAGTTGCAGGGCCTCTCGGACGATATCCACTTCAAGGCCGGTGCGCTTGTCCGGCATGACCAGCGGGGCCACAAAGTCGTGCGAGGCAACGCGCAACATGCGTTTGCCCGTAGCATGGGCTGTTGCGCAGGTTGCAACCAGCAGGCAAAGCAGCCCTGCGAAAAGAAAAAGATGTCTCATCTATTGTATTTGTTTCGTAATACGATTCGTCACATGTTCTGTAGTCAAAATGCCTGTATCAGCCGCAGATGACCGCGGTCATGCGCCTGCAGGTGTCTTCATCAGGTTCGTAGCGGGTGCCGTTTATGTTACTTACGGGCCGCATGCCTATGAGAGAGTTGAGAACATAGGCATGCCGGAAGGTCGTGGCCGTGTGCATGCGTACCGTGCAGCCATGCACGGAAAGCAGTTCCTTGGCTGCGGCCAGGGCCGTTGATTCCAACCTGTCATGGCTGTTGGGCGCGCAGAAGTTGGTTCCGTCGCTGAAGATCAGTGCCGCAGAGGTCGTTTCCAGCAGAATGCCTCCCGGCTGGGTAAGGACGGCATCGTCGTAGCCTTGCAGGGTGGCGGTGCGCCGTTCCATCCAGTGGAACATGTAGTTCATTGATTTGTGAACGAAATAGGGATGCTGTACGGGAGAGGAGGCGATGGTGAGCCGGTAGGTCTTGGTCGGTTGCGGGGTGTGGAGGGCTGCCGTTACCACGGGCGCGACCGTTCCGTCATCATCCTCGACGGGGAAGAATATGTTCACCCGCGCATGCCCGCCAAGCAGGTCGTTGGCGGCCAGTACTTCGCGTATGGCGTTCTCGTAATCGAGTTCATCGGCCTGAAAGCCGAAGTAGTCCAGACTTTGCCGTGCGCGGGTAAGGTGCGCCTGAAGATGGCAGATTGCCGTGCCGTTGTAGAGCAGGGTTTCAAATAGCCCCACGCCGAATCGGAAGGCAGGTGATGTTATGCTCTGCCGTACTCCACCGTCATGCAGTTCGCCTTGTCTGTAGTAGATCATGATGCCAGCGCCCGTAGGAATTTGCCTGCCTTGGCAAGCGTTTCGTGATATTCGTTCGCAGGATTTGAATCCAGTACTATACCGCTTCCGGCAAAGAAGCAAAGGGCTTTACTTTCAGTGTCATACCAGCCGGTTCGGATGGCGATGCTGGAGTCCATGTTGCGTTCGTCTTCGATGAAGACGATGCTTCCGCAGTACAGATCCCGGCAGTGGGGTTCTTCCTTTTCGATGATGCGCATGGTGCGCCGTTTGGGGCAGCCGGTGATGGAGCCGCCGGGAAAGGCGTCCAGCAACAGGTCCAGACAGGTGGAATCCTTTCGCAGTCGGCCACGCACGTCCGAATACATCTGGATAAGCCGGTCCACGATGAACGTGGCTTTGTGCGCCGGCACCTGCACGCTGCCGTATTCGCATCGGGTTGCGATGTCGTTGCGGATGAGGTCCACGATCATGGAAAGCTCGGCGCTCTCCTTGGCAGAGTGCACCAGCGCCTTTTCCATTCCCGCAGCATAGGTTTCGAACGCCAGTGTGCCTTTGATGGGCTGGGAAAGCACCTCGCCGTCCCGAACGCACAGGAAGCGTTCAGGCGATGTGGAGATGATGCGCTTGTTCCCGTGCCTGAGCCATGCATAGAATGGGGCGGGGTGCTGTTGCCACATGTGCAGAAAAAAGGTCAGCGGATCAAAGTCCGTGGCGGAAAGGTCCACGTCAAAACGTGTGGACAGGTTGAGCTGGTAGGTGTCGCCGTCGCGAATATGTTCCAGCACGCGCTCCACGCCTTCTATATACGCTTTTTCCGACAGGGATTGGCGCAGCCTGCGGTTCAGCTCCGCTGGCGAGAGCGGAGGCGCATAGGCAGGGATGGGGGAAGCCTCATCGGTGCACAGGGCTTCCAGCGATCGCAGCAGGGTTGCGCAAGGCATGCCGTTAACGCTCTCCGGCGGGGTGTCCGCCGCATGGCATAGGAGGGTATAGGCGGTAATCGTGTCTTCTTGCGGTGCTTCTTCGGTGTCAGCCGAGAAACCCTTTAAGGGGCGTTGCGGCGTGAGGATGAGCTGCACGGCGTATCGCCGGAACAGCCCGAGGGGCAGTTCGGCAGGCTTTTCGCTGGCTATGCCGTACAGGGACAGCCCGTAGGTGTAGGAAAGGTAGCCGAATGTGCCGGGCAGGGCATCTGCCTGCCGTTTAAAGCAGAACGCCTGCAGCTCTGCACGGGAGGTGGATTCCGTAACCTCTAGTTCGCGCGCGGGGCCGATGCCGATGATGCATCGGTCTGCCTGAGGTGCAGCCGATGCGCCAAGGTTGCCGCACAGGAGCAGGTCGGCTCCGTAATCGCAGGCAAGCCGGTGCA
This sequence comes from Desulfovibrio mangrovi, assembly GCF_026230175.1. NCBI lineage: Bacteria > Pseudomonadati > Thermodesulfobacteriota > Desulfovibrionia > Desulfovibrionales > Desulfovibrionaceae > Desulfovibrio > Desulfovibrio mangrovi. The sequence goes on along the minus strand of NZ_CP104208.1, from coordinate 2,783,438 downwards.
GGAGCGCGGGCAGGGCGCTGTTACTGATGGTTGCGGAAAAAACGCAGGGCATGATCAATATACCATGTGCCGTTTGGGGTCAGAAAGGATTCCGGATGGAACTGGTAGCCCATGAGCGGCCGATTTTCGTGCTGCAGGGCCATGACGATGGCCGGACCTTCCGGGTTCGGTTCTGTCAGGGTTGCGGTTATTCGCAATCCGCTTCCCACGGAGTTGCAGTGCAGCGAGTGGTAGCGGGCCACTGTGCGTTCTTCACCTTCCATCATGATGGTTCCCTGTTTGCCGTGTGCGCCGCCCATGGATGCGGGCAGCCTGCCGGTTGTGCCGCCGAAGTGGCTGTTGATGATCTGCATGCCCATGCAGATGCCCAGCACCGGTACGCCGCTGTCCAGAAAGCGTGCATAGCAGGGGTACTCTCGCGGATGTCCGGGGCCGGGAGAGATGACGATGCAGTCGTAGTCCGCAGGCTCAAGCTCACCCAGTCGTCCATAAGGCACAAGCTGCGGTCTGCTTGCGGTTGCCGCCACAAGCAGGTGTTCCAGATTGCGGGTGAAACTGTCGTTGTTGTCTGCAAGCAGCAGGCGCACGGCTTACTCCGGCTGAATCCATATGAGGGAGGCCTGACGGCCTTCGACCTTGCTGCGGCGGTAGGAGAAGAACAGATCCTCGTGGGTGTGGGTGCACAGATCCAGCCCGAAGATACTGCCTGCGGGAATGCCCGCTTCCTGCAACTGATCGCGGGTGAGCTGCCACAGGTTCATGGTCTTGGTGGCGGCATCATACCAGCGGGTCCAGTCGGAGCCCCATTCCATGTCAAAGTTGACGAATTCGGCCATGGCCGGGCCGAGGCTTGGTCCGCGAACGGCCATGATGTCCTGCGGCTTCAGGTCGTAGCGTTCGCAGAAGGCTTTGACGGCGGTCTGGGGGTAGCCTATGCGGTTGCCGCGCCAGCCCGCGTGCAGGGCGGCTACGTACTTGCCGCTGCTGTGGGCAAGCAGAATGGGCTGGCAGTCTGCGGTCTTGATGACCAGCGCGCGTCCGGCAATGTCGGTGGCGGAACCGTCCGCCTCTATGCTGCCTGCCGTGTCCGGCGCGACATGGGGCGGGTCGAAGATCAGCGCATCGCCGTGCACCTGACGTAGTTCGCACCATGTTTCAATGCCGAGGCCCTGCATGAACTGGCGGCGGTTTTCCGTAACGTGCTCCGCGTTGTCGCCCACGTCGTGGGAGATGTTGGAGCCGCCAAAGGTTGCCTCGCTCACGCCACCCCTTCGGGTCTGGAACGAGCAGCGGACAGAGGCAATGCCGGGAAAACGGAAGGGGATGAAATCTACAGCCATGTCAGTTCCTTTTCGGTGCACAAGGCGTTCATGCGGATGTCCCACGGGTCTGCGGGCAGCTCGGGAAGAACCTGAAAGGAGTAGGCCAGTCCTATGCGCGGAGTGTGCTTCATGGATGGGTGCGCCAGATAGCGGTCATAGTAACCTGCCCCGAACCCGAGGCGGTTGCCCTTTACGTCGAACCCCACGCCGGGAATGATGGCAAGGTCCGGTTTGAAGTCGGGATGGTCGGGCAGCATGGGCGGACAGCATAGCGGATCAGGCTCACGAACGCCGAAAGTGCCTCTGAGGAGTTCGTGCTTCCCCTTGCACACGGCAAGGCACATGTCACCCTTGCATTCAGGATTCACCCTCGGGAGCAGGATGCATTTATGCTCCCGCCATGCCTGCTCCAGAAGAAGGGCCGTGTCCACCTCGTTGCGGATGGGTACGTAGAGTACGATCTGGCGGGCCTGTTTCCATACATTTTGATGGAGTATGTGTTTTTGGGCCGCTATGGAGTGTTCGCGCGCGTCGGCTTCGCTCAATGCGGTCCGCGAGGCGATCAGTTGTTTTCTGAGGTCCGGTTTATTCATTCATACGCTCTGGAGCTCCGTGCGGGAGCCGATGCATGTGCAGTAAAAGGAGGAGTTGGAGACCTGCCGCTCCCATTGCCGACCAGCAGGGAAACCTGTAGGATGGCCGATACTGCGGAAGCGCAAATCCTTCCGGCGGCCAGGGAAGGAGCAGTGCGAGCGGTTTGGGCGCTCATGCGCCACCTCCACATACTCGGCCTGCACCATCCGCCTCCGGACGGCGAGACTTTAACAAGGAACATGGACCATGCAAAGTGGTGAATATTGGATCGGACTTGGCGACATTCACGACGATACCGCCCGTATCAAGCATATTCCCGGGTTGCGGGAGGCTGCCGGTGTTATACTTTCCGGCGACCTGACCGTGGGGGGGAGTGTGAAGCAGGCGGAGCGGGTGCTGCATGCCGTTGAGCAGTACAATCCGAACATATTTGCCCAGATAGGCAATATGGACCGCATGGACGTGACCGATTATCTGGAATCGAACGGGTGGAATATCCATGTCAAAGCGCGGGAACTTGCTCCCGGCATCGGCATCATGGGAGTCGGCACCTCCACATTCACGCCTTTCGGCACGCCCTCCGAATTTCCGGATTCCCGCATCGCCGAGTGGCTGGACGAAGCGTATCGCGCAGCCAGACCTTTCAGACGACTCATTCTCGTGTCGCACACGCCGCCCTTCAACACCGACTGCGACCGCATCTCCAGCGGCACGCACGTGGGCAGCCGCGCCGTACGCGAGTTCATTGAGGAGTATCAGCCGGATATCTGTCTGTGCGGGCATATTCACGAGTCGCGCAATACGGATATGGTAGGACGTACAGCCGTGATCAACACGGGGGCATTCTCCAATGGCGGCTATGCTATTATTCGTAATTCCGGCAGAGGATTGCGGGCCGAATTACAGGTTCTCTGACAAAATGTCTTTTTTTTCAAAAAATTGATTGACAGCCGAAGGCCGTGTGTATACATATGTCGTCCCTGAGCGGGAACGGCTCTTAGCCGGGACCGTAAGGAACAAGCACATGACGCGGGGTGGAGCAGCTCGGTAGCTCGTCGGGCTCATAACCCGAAGGCCGTCGGTTCAAATCCGGCCCCCGCTACCAATTTAACCCCCTGTTCGGGCAAAACTCGGGCAGGGGGCTCATTTTTTTGTAACGGCAAGTTTCTTTCCGCATGATGTCTGGTCACGGAACCTGCCCTTTCCCCAGAGGAGGACGCCCATGGCCAAAGAAGAAGCCATTCAGGTTACCGGCGAAGTCATGGAAGCATTGCCGAACGCGATGTTCCTTGTCCGTCTTGAAAACGGCCACGAAATGCTGGCACACATCTCCGGCAAGATGCGCAAGTTCCGCATTCGCGTGCTTCCCGGCGACAAGGTGACTGTAGAGCTTTCGCCCTACGACCTTTCTCGCGGTCGCATTACCTTCCGCCCGCGCTAACGGTTTCAGCCGTCAGGCAATGCAGCCCCCGCTCCTGTATCAGGAACGGGGGCTGCCTGCTTTTGGCACCCTTCCGCGCTTTACAGCCAAAGGGCATTATCGTTTCAGCATGAAAAAAGACGCCGGATTGCTCCGGCGTCTTTTCTTGTCTTCGGGGTGTTTACGAACTGCTTACTAAGCGTATGCAGAATATAAACGCTAGTTTTTCAGGCTATGTATGGGCGCAGGGATGCGTCCGCCAAGGCGGATGAAGTTCTCTGCGTTGCCGCCGGGAACAGGCATGATGCGTGCTTCGCCCAGCAGGCCGCCGAAGCTGACCAGATCGCCCACGCCCTTGCCGGGAACGGGGATGATGCGCACGGCGGTGGTCTTGCTGTTGATCATGCCGATGGCCATTTCGTCGGCAATGATGCCGGAGATGGTAGCTGCGGAGGTGTCGCCGGGGATGGCGACCATGTCCAGACCCACGGAACAGACGCTGGTCATGGCTTCCAGCTTTTCAAGCGTCAGTGCGCCGGATGCGGCGGCAGCGGCGATGCTGGAGTCTTCGGATACGGGAATGAACGCACCGGAAAGGCCGCCCACATGGGAGGAGGCGAACGCGCCGCCCTTCTTGACCGCATCGTTCAGCATGGCAAGCACCGCGGTGGAACCGGGGGCGCCGATGGAGGAAAGCCCCATGCTCTGGAAGATCTCACCAACGGAATCGCCCACTTCAGGGGTCGGGGCAAGCGAGAGGTCGGCCACACCGAAGGGCAGGCCGAGACGGGCAGCCACTTCCGTGCCGATGATCTCACCCACGCGGGTTACCTTGAAGGCGGTGCGCTTGATGACTTCCGCAATGTCGCTGAGGGTGCGGTTGGGGTTGCGCTCCATGGCACGGTCGATGGCCTTCTTGACTACGCCGGGGCCGGAAACGCCCACGTTGATGACCACTTCGGGCTCGCCGACGCCGAGGTAGGCACCGGCCATGAAGGGTACGTCCTGCGGAATGTTGGCAAAAACCACGAGCTTGGCGCAGCCCAGACCGTCGCGGTCGGCAGTGCGGTTGGCAATGGCCTTGATGGTTTCGCCCATCAGGGCCACGGCGTCCATGTTGATGCCGCTGCGCGAGGAAGCTACGTTAATGGATGAACAAACACAGTCAGTTACGGCCAAAGCTTCCGGTAGTGCATCGATAAGTGCCCGGTCGCCTCTCGTCATGCCCTTTTCCACCAGCGCGCCGAAACCGCCGAGGAAGTTCACCCCTGCGGCCTTGGCTGACTCGTCCAGCACCTGACAGGCCTTGACCATCTGCTCGGGGCTGAAGGAAGCGCAGACAACCCCCATGGGGCTGACGCTGATGCGTTTGTTCACAACGGGAATACCGTACTTGTCGCCCACCTCGTCGCAGGTGGCCACCAGCTTTTCGGCGTATTTGCCGATCTTGGTGCGAACCTTGTCCGCAAAGGTGTCGAAGTTGTCGCTGGCGCAGTCGAAGAGGCTCACGCCCAGCGTGACAGTGCGCACGTCAAGGTGCTCGTTGCGGAGCATAGCCAGTGTGCTGAGTACTTCACGATCCGTCAGCATGTTCGGTTCCTTGTATGAAAATGTTGAGTTACCGTTGGCGGGCGGCCTTAGACGGGCTGCACGCGGTGCACTGCCTCAAAGATATCGCGATGCTGCATGCTTACGCGCACGGCGAGTCGGTCGGCTTCTTCGCGTAGTTCGGCGCGCAGAAGGGCGGGGTCAACGGAGGCGGGCAGGGCCACTTCGTAAACGATGAGGGCGTGTCCGTCCTTGTCGCCGCCGGGCATGAGTGCCTTGAGGTTCTCGATATTCACGTTGTGGCGGGCAAAGACGCCGGTGATGCCGGCAATGAGGCCCGGACGGTCGGGGCCGTCCACGGTGACCACGAAGGGCTCGGTGGTGATGGCGTCGCCCCAGCCCGAGCCGTCGAGCAGGCGGGTGGTGACGTTGAGATCAACCTTGCGTTCCGCAAGACCGGCTTCGAGTTTGGCGTGCAGGGTTTCCACCGTAAGGGAGTCCGGCACATCGGCAATGACGATGGCTGCGAACTCGCTGTGCAGGATGGTCTGGCTGACTTCGTCGATATTGCAATCCAGCTCGTTCATGAGGCTGGCTACCGCATGCACGATGCCCGGACAGTCGCGTCCCAGAAAGGATACTACTACTTTATTCATGTGAAGAACTCCTAACCGGCTAGAGTGTTCCGCGAGACCTTGTAAGGCAACGGCTTTGTTGTCAAGCAATTCGTCTTTGCACAGATGTTTCAGGCTGTAAGGTGCGTGCCCGGACACAAGTTTGCCGGTGCAGGAAACTGATTATGGGGCAGTATGCCATAACGGAAGGCGCAGGAGAATGGTTAGGGTGCTGACAATGCAGTGCAGTTGAGTAACTACTTTGATATGGCACTCAATATCTTAGAATTTATGCTGACACTGAAGAGAGTTATGTGGTACGTCTCGGATAATTGACGAAGTTTTCCATTCTGGCGTCGCGTAGGTGAAGACAGCCGAAAAACCGTCATCTCGCCGAGTAAAAGCAGTATTACGCTAACAGCTTTTTTTGCTTGCCAAAAGTTTATTATTCGCTATTAGTAACCATTATCTTGCACATGGTGTGCTCTGGCCTATGGTCAGTCCGTAATATTCCACGGCTAATCCTTAACGAGACTCGCCGGCAGCGCGTAGCTGGTGAAATCCTTCTCTGAAAGGGGGAAAAAGGTATGGATGTTGTTCTGTTGTCGAGGTTGCAGTTTGCTGTAACCGTATTTTTCCACTTCATCTTTGTTCCGCTTACGCTGGGCCTTTCCATCATGCTGGCCGTGATGGAAACCATGTATGTCCGCACCGGCGACGAAATGTACAAACGCATGGTCAAGTTCTGGGGCAAGTTGTTCATCATCAACTTCACCCTTGGCGTTGTGACCGGCATTACCCTCGAATTCCAGTTCGGCACCAACTGGTCCCGTTATTCGGAATACGTGGGCGACATCTTCGGCTCGCTGCTGGCCATTGAGGCCACGGCGGCGTTCTTCCTCGAATCCACCTTCCTTGCTGTGTGGTGGTTCGGCTGGGAGAAAGTTTCCAAGAAAATGCACTGTTTCGCCATCTGGATGGTGGCTTTTGCCTCCAACCTTTCCGCACTGTGGATCATCATCGCCAACGGGTTCATGCAGAATCCCGTGGGCTATGTCATCCGTAACGGCCGTGCGGAGCTGGACGACTTCTTCGCCGTTATCACCAACCCCTATTCCATGGGCCAGTATCCGCATACCGTCATCGCATCGTGGATGCTCGCAGGTTTCTTTGTTATGGGCGTTTCCGCATGGCATCTGCTGCGCAAGAATGAAGAGGCCTTTTTCAAGAAGTCCTTCAAGTACGGTGCGGCCTTTGCGCTCGTCTTTGCCGTGACCGTGGCCATTTCCGGTCACCATCAGGGCAACCTGGTTGCCAAGCTGCAGCCCGCCAAGCTCGCCGCCATGGAATCGCATTGGGAAACCATGAAGGGCGCGCCCATGAACCTGCTGGTCATGCCCGATGAAGCCAACGAAAAGAACGCTGTGGAAGCCTTGGGCATTCCCAACGTGCTCTCCATTCTCGCCTTCAACGACCCCAACGCGGAAGTGAAGGGCCTGAAGGACTTCCCCAAGGAAGACCGTCCGCCCGTGCTCATCACCTTCCTCAGCTTCCGCGTGATGGTGGGCCTTGGCACCCTGTTCCCGCTGCTGGCCGGCCTTGCATGGCTGTGGCGTGAAAAGATTCAGGAAAAGCCCTGGCTGCTCAAGTCGCTCATCTATACCATTCCGCTGCCATACCTTGCCATCATGTTCGGCTGGGCCGTGGCGGAAGTGGGGCGTCAGCCGTGGATCGTCTATGGCATGATGCGCACCAACGACGCGGTGTCTCCTGTGCCCGCCTCTTCGGTGTTGACCTCCATCATCGCCTTTGTCGTGGTCTACTCGCTGCTTGGCGTGCTGGACATCTACCTGCTGCGCAAGTACGCGCAGAAGGGTCCCAAGAAGGCTTAGGGAATACTCGTAGGCAACCTTTATCCAGAGGGTTACAATATGTTTTTGGAAACCGTATGGTTCATGCTGTGGGGCCTTCTCTGGGCCATCTACTTCATCCTTGACGGGTTTGATCTCGGCATGGGTACGCTGATGCCGTTCCTTGCCAAGAACGAAAAGGAAAAACGTACCATCTACAACGCAGCCGCTCCCTTCTGGGACGGCAACGAAGTGTGGCTCATCACCGCGGGCGGCGTAACCTTTGCCGCGTTCCCCAAGGCATACGCCGTCATGTTCAGCGCGCTCTATGCCCCGCTGCTCATGCTGCTCTTTGCCCTGATCTTCCGTGCCGTGAGCTTCGAGTTCCGCAACAAGATAGAATCAGACGCATGGCGCAAGCTGTGGGATACTTTCCTGTTCCTCGGCAGCTTTGTTCCTGCGCTGCTGCTGGGCGTGGCCTTCGCCAACCTGTTCCAGGGCATTCCCATTGACGGCGACGGTGTCTATCACGGCAACCTCATCAAGCTGCTCAACCCCTACGGGCTGCTCGGCGGCGTGATGTTCGTGCTCATGTTCTGTCTGCACGGCGCACTGTGGCTGGCCATCAAGTCTTCCGGCGAGCTGCATGAGCGCGCCATGCAGATGGCAGCCAGAATCTGGCCCTACTTCATGGCCTCTGCCGTGGCGTTTCTTGCCGCCACTGCCGTGTACACCAACCTGTACCACAACTATCTGGCCATTCCCCCGCTCATGGGCGTGATCATTCTGGCCGTGGTGGCCCTGTTCACCACCCGTCTGTTCATTTCCAGCGGTTCCACCATCCTTGCATGGGCTTCCAGCGCCGTGACCATTCTCAGCTGCACCCTGTTCGGTGTGATCGGCATGTACCCTGCGCTGATTCCCTCGAACATGGACGACCTCTACCATGTCACCATCTACAACGCCGCCTCCAGCCCGCTGACCCTCAAGATCATGCTGGGCGTGGCACTCACCTTCGTACCCGTCGTCATCTTCTATCAGGCATGGGTGTACAAGGTGTTCTCCTTCAAGATTACGGACAAGGATCTCGCTTCCGACGAAGCATACTAGTCCGCGATTGCGATCTGTCGAATATGAAGGCCGCCCGAAAGGGCGGCCTTTTGCCTTGTTGAAAACGAGAAAGGCCGTCTATTGGGAGACGGCCTCTCTCTGTGGGTGGGCTTGTGCGGAGACGAACTGCGGCTGTGCCCCTTCAGGGGTGGTGGTCTCCGGCGGAGGAGGCGTGCGTGCGTTTCGCCGGAGGGGGTTTTCGGGGCACAGCCGCAACCACGGGGTACGTGGTAGGGGGGTAGCTATGATTAACAGGTCAGCCAAAGGCAGGCGTTATTCAACTGCTGCATGACATCTCTGGAAACGGAACCCAAAAGCAGGCGACGCATGAAGCTGTTACCGTAGCCTGCGCGGCCCATGGCAACCACGGCGAACTTGCCGCGTTCGCAAACTGTCAGAATGCCGCTTGCCGGATCATTGTCCGTGACGACCCGCACACGGATGGAGTCAGACGGAACGTTTTGCTCTTCCAACACCTTGCGGGCTTCTTCAAATATGACTTCCGGCGGGGTGGGGTTGTTGTTGCGATCACGCAGCACACGCAGCAGCGTGACGCCGTGAGTGCCCTGCGAGCCGAGGGTTTCGCCCACGTGGTGCACCATATTCAGGGCGTGACGGGAACCGTCTACGCAGAGCAGTATGTCGCGGCGCTTTTCCACTATGGACGGAGCAATCCACAGCGGTATGCCGCAGGAGGCGTCGATGACTTCGCGGGTGATGTCCGGAATGCCGTCCAGCATGGACTCGAACCACGAGCGGCCACGATTGCCAAGCACGAGCGCGTGGTGGTTGTTTGCGGCGGATTCCTGAATCAGATCCAGTGCCTTGGTCTGGTTCTGGGGGCGGCTGACCATGCTGATGTTGGAATCGGGAATGCCGACCTGCCGCAACATGCCTGAAGCCAGTTGCAGGCTGTGCCTGCCCAGATCGCGGTGGCGGTTGTATATGCTCTCATCCATTCTTCCTGCTTCCACGGGCAGGCCGTAGGGTCCGGGTACAACGCCGTGGCTTGGCGGCAGCAGATGCATGAGCTTGAAATGCATCCTGTCAAAATCCTTGAAGAACTGGGAAATGAACTGGACCCCGAACAGGTGTTCGGGCTGTTCGCCCACTGCGATGAGAAGACTGGGTATGTCCTGCAGTTCGGCGCGGGGGGCCGTCTGATTTGACTGCACTTCCTGTAGCATGGCTGTTCCTCCTGTGCGGTTCCTGTTCCGCGGCGTTTGATCAGGAAAGGGCAAGGAGCGTGCCAGATGTCAGGCGATAGTTTTTACAAATATAACAGCGGGTTATTTTCTAGATGTAAATTTGTATGTGAGCGCTTACTGTAATAGGTGTTGACACCTGCTGCAGCGGGTTGAGCAGGTAAACGGCGAAAGCCCTTGCGGGGCGGGGCTCCGCAAGGGCGTTAAGCATTCTGACACTCTTCAGGATATCGGACAGTTCGCGTTATGCCGGAGATTCGCCCCATGTGCGGGTGCTTCGTTCGGCCTTCTTCAGCACGGTGTCCCACGTGTGGGTCATGAGGAAGGATTCCGGCGCACGCAGCACCATGCCGCGAAACAACGGGTAGGGCAGGGACATGAACAGCTCGTCCGTCTTCAGGAACTTGCGGGCGGAAGGGTCCCAGCCGCCGAGCACGGCCCGTGGTTCTCCCCGTTCCATGTAGCGCAGGGGCCACGTAATGGCGCCGCCGCATGCGGCGCTCCATGGCGAGGCAACCACCTCGGGATCATTAGTGACGAAGGTTGCAAGCTGATGCAGACCGCATAGCGGCTCCGGACGCGAGAAGCAGAGCACCAGTTCCGGTTGTTCATCGGGGCCGAACTGATCCAGCGGCTTGATGACACAGAAAGGTTTGGGTGCGGGGCGCGGATCGGTAATGGCAAAAATGCGGCGAAGCGCTTCCGGGGATTCGCAATAGCGTTCGCCCTCCGAGAAGTTGGGAATTCCCGTGGAGACATAATGGATGATGGTCTCCGTCTGCGGGGAGTGGAACCCGAGAAAGAATGAACCTCCCGGGCAGCCGTAGCGGTCGGCGGAGAACCATGCGGTAGTGCGTTTCTTGCGGGCTCGCCAGATGTTGCCCATGACGCAGGAGAATCCCCCGAATACGGCCTGCCAGTTAACTTCTCCGCGCTGTTCGCGCTCAGGCGTGGGGCGTTCCAGCGGTTCGGGAGAAAAGCCTTCCTGCGGCTCCGTATCGGTATAGACGAGTCCCATGGGCATCTCGGCTATGCCCAGCCGGGCAAGAAACTGCGGAAGGCGTTCGGTCACCGTTGTGTCGATGTCGTTCTGCTGCATGGCTGTCTCCTTTGGTGCAGATGGGTATGCCGCAGGTGTCAGGGGGTGGAGCGTTCCAGCCGTTCCACCAGTGATTCAAGAAGGTTGGCGTTGTTGTGCAGCCCCACGGGATCAAGGCCGTGGGCAATACTGTTGGCCCATTCTACCTGCTTTGCGTGTATTGCGGCCAGTGTTTCTTCGCCCTTGGTGGTAAGCATGACCAGCTTGGCCCGCTTGTGCGCCGGATTGGCGGCAAAGGAGACCAGCCCGCGTTCAAAGAGAACGTTCACCGAACGCTGGACACTTTGGCGGGTGAGTCCCATGGCGTCCGCTATGCGTGGAACGGGCAGCGGTCTGGTGGCCAGCGGCCCCATGGCCTGCCACAGGGCGCTGGTAAGGCCGAATGGCTTGGTCAACGAATCGCCTGCCGCGATCAGCCTTCCGTTGAGTCTGAAGGTGGCAAGCAGCAGGCGGGTGAATTCATCGGCTTCGGGTGTGTGTCTGGGTATCATGACAACAATCTGTCAATATGACAGTCTTTTGTCAATGGTCGCTTAGGTCTGCCTACTGGAGAAGTCGCAAGGCATTCTTCCCATTCCTCATGCATGCGTGTACCATGCGTCTGCGCTTGCGATGCGCTCCGGTTGGTTCAGCGGCACTGTATCCGCCCTGTATTCCGGAACGCGTCATGATGCCGCTATTCATCCGCAAGGAGCCTCGACTCATGAGCCGTTTCACTTCCGAAGCCGCCTTTCTCGTCTGCATCGACCGCCATTTTCCCAACAAGCACCCCCACATGATACGCGGGCGCGGCGATGACTGCGCCGTGCTGGCCTGCCCTGAACGCATGAGCCTTTCCAGCGACCTGTTTATTGAAGGGGTGCACTTCCGTTGCAGTTACTTTTCTCCGGCGGATGTCGGCTACAAGTCCCTTGCCGTGAACCTGAGTGATCTCGCGGCGGCCGGTGCCGTGCCGCTGGGCTTCAGCCTTGGTCTCATGGTGCCTACCGGTGGCGGAGAGGAGCAGGCAGCTGCTTCGGCGCAAAGCGGTGAAGGCAGCGCGTCCATGGGGGCGGAGGCCTATTGGGATGCCTTTTTCGAGGGTATGGCCGAACTGGCGCGGGAGCACAATGTGGCCCTGACCGGTGGCGATCTGAGCAAGTCGCCCATGCTCGGGGTTTCCGTCTCGGTGTGGGGCGGCCCAGCGGAGGCGGAGGGTGTTGCCGCTCCCTTCCTGCATCGCTCTGTGGCACAGGCGGGGGATTGCATTTTTATCGTGGGCGAGTTCGGCCTTGCCCGCACGGGATTCATGGCCTTGGAAAGCATGGGGCGGGATGCGGAAAATCTGTATCCGGCCGCTGTGCAGGCGCATCTGCGCCCTGTTCCCCGGGTGGCGGAAGGGCAGGCCATTGCCCGTTTTGCCGCAGCCAAGGGTGAATCCGGACGTATTGGCCTCATGGATATCTCTGATGGCCTTGCCCGCGACCTGCCGCGCCTGATCGGAGCGGACAAGGAAAGCGGTCTGAGTGTGGAGCTGGAGATTCCTGAAGAAGCCGTGCATGAAGAGGTAGCTTCCTACTGTCTTGCCAATGATCTGCATGTGTTGGAGCAGGCTACGCTGGGGGGCGAAGATTATGCGCTTATCGGTAGCTGCCCTGCTGCGTGGCTGGATGAGCTGTGCGATGCCGTGCCCGGGGTGCGGGTGTTGGGCAAGGTGGCGGAGGGCGAGGTGCATATGCTGAACGGCCTGCCGTGGGAGCCGAAAGGATTTGATCATTTTGGGTAGATGGGCCCGCAGTTGCCCCTTTTATCCGCACGGCATATACAGCATGAATGATGGGGCCTGAATCATTGCACCGCATGAGGGAGAGAGGAATGGACAGGGAATTTCAGATTATCGGTACGGTCAGTTCGTCGCTGAAGCGTCTTGAGGAATGCCCCAAGCAGGGGGACGAGGGCGCGCCCGAAGCGTGGGTTGAGATTGATGAAGCCTTTGTGGCCGGACTGGAGTCCCTTGTGGAAGGGCAGAATGTTACCCTGCTGACATGGATGCACCTTGCAGACCGCGATGTGCTGTCCGTGTACCCGCGCGGTGACGGAACCCGTGCCAAGCGGGGCGTGTTCAATACCCGTTCGCCTGCCCGCCCCAATCCTGTCGGCATGCACGAAGTGCGTATCCTCGAGATCAAGCGCAACCTGCTGCGTGTGTTTCCGCTGGAAGTCGTAGACGGCACCCCCGTCATCGACATCAAATCGGAGTTCGCCCAGCGTAAAGGGGAGCAGGACATACGCACGGCATGGGGCGGCGGTATCCCTTCCCGCGAGGCGGACATCCTGCGCGATATCTGCCTGCGTGCGTGGAAGCGCCGTTTGCTTTCCGGCTTCAACGGCAATGTGTCCATGCGTATTGGCGAGAACTGCCTTATCACCTGCACAGGCTCCGCCAAGGGCAATCTCAAGCCGGGCGACCTTGCGCTCATGAGCATCAGCACCGGCGAGGTGCTGGCTGGCGGCAAGCCCTCTTCTGAGGCGGGCATGCATCTGGAAATCTACCGCCATCAGCCGGAAGCGCAGGCCGTGGTGCACACGCATCCGCCCAAGCTGCTGGCGCTGGGCGTACGTGTGCCCGTGCAGGATATGCTGCGTCTTCCCATCTTCGAATCCGACCTTATCCGCGCCAAGTTCACCAGCATTCCGGACAACGCGCCCGGAACGCAGGAACTGGCAAATGACGCGGGGCTTGCGGCCAAACATCATGAAGGCATCTATCTTGAGCGCCACGGCCTTGCCTGCTGGGGGCCGGACCCCGCATGGGCACTGGCTCTCAGCGAAGAGATCGAGCATCTTGCAGGCATTCACCTTGACGTTCTTGTCAAGGAATAGCGTCGTTCCCGTTTCATGCGGGTTCGTAACTTGCAAAAACGTCATAAACGCGCTACTTCGCCCTTCCACCCTCATGATTGTGCGGGCGCGCATTCATGTGCCTGACACCATGCTGCGGTGAGACAACGCAAAGGACATTAGAGGTTATGGCAGCAACAAATCCTGATGGTTCCCCTGTTATTGCCCCGGACTTCGCCCCCGACTTCGCTAAGGGCGGAGGACTTCTTCCCGCCATCGCACAGGACCACGCCACCGGCGAGGTGCTGATGATGGCTTACATGAACGAAGAATCCTGGAACAAGACTCTGGAAACCGGCGAAGCCCATTACTGGAGCCGCAGCCGTGGCACCCTGTGGCATAAGGGCGGGACGTCAGGCCATACCCAACATATCAAGGCCGTCCGCCTTGACTGCGACAGCGATACCATTCTGCTGCTCGTGGACCAGATTGGCGGTGCGGCCTGTCACAAAGGGTATAGAAGCTGTTTTTATCGTGAACGCAAGGATGGCAACGTGTCCATCTGCTCACCCCTCGTATTCGACCCCAAGGAGGTCTATAAATAATGTCCCAGAACGAAAACAACCAGCGTCAGATCAAGCTCGGCATTCCCAAGGGCTCCCTGCAGGACTCCACCCTCAATCTCTTCGAGCGCTGCGGCTGGAAGGTGCGCCAGCACCACCGCAACTATTTCCCCGAAATCAATGATCCCGACATCACCTGCCGCCTGTGCCGCGTGCAGGAGATTCCCCACTATATTCAGGACGGCATTCTGGACGTTGGCCTCACCGGCAAGGACTGGCTGCTGGAAACCGGTGCGGACGTGCATGTGGTCTCCGACCTCGTGTACTCCAAGGTTTCCAACCGTCCCGCACGCTGGGTGCTGGCCGTGGCGGGCGACTCCCCCTACCAGAAGCCGGAAGACCTTGCCGGTAAGCGCATTGCCACCGAACTGCTCGGTGTGACCAAGAAATACTTCGCCGATCTGGGCATTCCTGTGGACGTATTCTACTCCTGGGGCGCAACCGAGGCCAAGGTGGTGGAAGGCCTTGCCGACGCCATCGTGGAAGTGACGGAAACCGGCACCACCATCCGTGCCCACGGCCTGCGCATCATTGACGACGTGCTGGTGACCAACACCCAGCTCATCGCCAACAAGAAGACGTGGGAAGACCCGTGGAAGCGCAAGAAGATTCAGCAGATCGACCTGCTGCTGCAGGGCGCGCTGCGTGCAGACGACCTTGTGGGCCTGAAGATGAACGTACCCGGCGACAAGCAGGAAGACATTCTCTCCCTCCTGCCTTCGCTGAATTCGCCCACGGTGTCACAGCTCAAGGATTCCCACTGGCTTGCCGTGGAAATCGTTGTGGACCGCCGCATCGTGCGTGACCTGATTCCCCAGCTCGTGGACGCGGGCGCGGAAGGCATCATCGAATACTCGCTGAATAAGATCGTGTAGCGGCTCGCTGCACCAAGACGAAGCAAAGAGAAGGGAGGCCGTTTGGCCTCCCTTTTTTGTTATTAATCAGGTAGGGTAACGGTAAGCGGGCCGCTGGTGCAGTTTTGCTGTATGGCGGTGATTACCTGTGTCGCAGTGTCTTTGCCTCCGCCAAGGTAGTTGTAATACCCTATAAATCTTGGCTGAATATGAGTATTCTTGTCATAAAGCTTTGCTTTGATTGTACCCATGGCTTGAATGGCACTTTGGATGCTGGCCTTACTTACCTCATTAGGTAGAGGGAGCGCGGATGTGACTGGCTCTCCTGATATACCAAGTGTTTGAATTGTCAGTGTTCCCGTGATGTTCCCTGCTTGAGCGGCTATTCCAAGCGATAGCATGTTGGCCAAATCAACCTTGCCCTTGAGTACCTTGATGTCGGCAGTAATGCGTAGAGCAACTCCTACGTAAGCCGGTAGAGTTGTCATGTACTGACCATGAGTCAGTGTTGGTAATTCTTTGTTATCAATGGAATAGTATTCAAGTTTCATGGGGCTCTGGTTACTGGCAGGAGTCACAATGAAGTGTAAAGGCTTGGTGTCGGATTTAGCGTAGTCGAGGATGACTTTATATGATGAATTAGCGTTTCCAATATGCGCCATGCCAAATGATATGCTCCCGTCACTTTGAATCTCTCCGACGGCGAGGCGCATTGTTTCATCGGGAAACAATTTCAGTTTCTTTTCATTTGAGGCCTCGAGATAGCCTCCTGACGCATTGAGGGGCAGCGGGTCCAACGGTGTATACCCCTGTGACGGAGCCTTGAGTGCGTCCCCGGCCGTGGTGGGTGACCTGACTGCGCATCCTGCAAGGGAGATCATCAGGATGGCAAGAGCCACAACAAGGGATGCTGGAATGAGCCGTCGAGAGTCATTCCTGTATTGTATGTGTAAGGGGCGGGGCATTTGTTTTTGATTCATGAGTACCTCCTTCTTACTGGCTACAGGGGTTAAGCGGGCGTACGCGGACTTCCCGAAGGGATAAATCTGCGGTGCTATGTTTGCCATGCCTGATAATTGGCATTCTATCAATTGTAAGTTATTCTATTCGACCCCTGTACCATACTCCTGTGGTGGATAATGAAGAAAGGGAGGCCAAACGGCCTCCCTATTTATGTTTTCAGTGAGATAAGTGGTGCTGAATTCTATGCTGATTATAATCTACCGATAGAAGCGCTATATCTGTTTTCCGGCGGTTGCGGATCAGCCCATGCAAGCAGAAAGGGAGACCATGAGGATGGCAAGAATGAAAACGAAAAATGCCGGTGCAAGCCGGAGCGCTTCGTCCTTGAGGTTGATGGGCAAGGGGTTAAGCATGTGTTTAAGATTCATGGGTACCTCCTTCTCGTTTGCTGCAGAGAGTGTTTCAGGCTGCGCGCGGTTGTTATGCAGGCTGGCTCTCCGAGAACAATGCAGGGCAGGTATGCTATTCTGATTTCTATCGTGTGCAGGGGGGGCTCTGAATTATAACTTGTCACCTCGGGGCGGTTATATGCGACGCCCTAGGTGACGAACATAAAGGGAGGCCACAGGGCCTCCTTTTTTGTTCAACATAGTAGGCATGCGCACCACTTGGGGGGGGCAGGGAAGCCCGGAGGGGCGTTGTCATCCGCAAGAATTGCAAACCTCGTTTCGCAGTCACGGAACGGAGCATGGAGGAAGATGAAAACTTTTTATTGATTTTGATTTTCATTTTCATTACCAATGGCGTCCACGACGGTTCGTGATGAATCGTGAACTCGAGGATTCGCATGTATCAGAAAGAAGAAGAAAGCATAGAACGGGCAGAGGAATATCTGACCTCGGAGCTTGCCGGAACGGAAGCTGAAGCGCCCTTTGCAGCGTTGCTGGACGTCGCCCGCAAGCTGTTGCGTCAGTCGCGCAGGCTGGTGACCATGGGCGACCGTATGCAGGGGCAGCTCAGTTCGCTGAACGATGAATTGACCCACATGGCCAGAACGGATGCCTTAACAGGGCTGGATAACCGTCGCCATTTCATGGACGTGGCCCGCAAGGAATTCTCCCGTGCGAGAAGGACGGATACGCCCCTGTCGCTCCTGTTGCTGGATGCGGACCATTTTAAATCCATTAACGATACCTGGGGGCATGATGTGGGTGACAAGGTGCTTCGGGAGATAGCCGAAGTGCTGAAATCCTCAATTCGTGCCCACGATACGGCTGCCCGCTTTGGCGGGGAAGAGTTCGTGGTGCTGTTGCCGGAAACCGGTTGTAGGGAGGCTGCGATTATATCCGAGCGTATTCGTGCCTCCGTGGAGCGGCGCTTGCTTACGGTTGACGGGCGTAATGTGCAGGTGACGCTTTCCGTGGGCAGCACTACCGCCTCGTCTTGGGACAGCGAGATGGATATAGAAGTGATTCTCAAACGGGCGGATGTGGCGCTGTATGCCGCCAAGAAGAACGGGCGTAACCGGGTGGAACGGTATCCCGGACCGGAATGCGGTTCCGTTTGTTCCTCTCCGGTTGCCGTACGTCCCTGTCACTAGGAATAGTATGATGAACAGAAACAAGGAAGCGGCGCAACGCGTGCGTTCGCCCCGCAGATGCAACAAGGGTTGCGGGCTTGCCGGTATTCGTACCGTGAGCAAGATGCGGGGCATTCTGGTGCTGAGCCTCATTGCCTGCCCGTTGGCTTTGCTTATCGCCATGGAAGGTCAGGCGCATACCGGCATGATCAATATTCTTGCAGGGTGGATCGCACTTGGCTTCATCCTGCTTATGCCGCTTTCGCACTGGCTCTCGGAATTGCTGGTGCTTCGGCAGGTCCGTGAGTTGAACGGGCTGTGCGAGCAGATGAAATCAGGCAATCTCACTCCGTTTGCCGAGCTGCCTGCCGAGCCGGAGGGCGGCGATCCGTTGCAGTCGCTGCGCTGCAACATGTTCTGGATAGGTCATATCATCGACAGCCGCCAGCGGGCTTTGAATGGCGCCATGCGAAATCTGCATACCGCTCAGGAGCAGCTTGTGGAGTCAATCGAATATGCAGGACTTATTCAGAATGCCTTTTTGCCTTCTGAGCAGACCCTGCATGAGCTTTTCGCAGATCATTTTCTCATATGGGATCAACGGGATGCCGTGGGCGGCGATGCCTATTGGGTGAAGCGCACGCAGAACGGTTTCTTCCTTGCCGTTGTGGACTGCACCGGGCACGGCGTTCCCGGGGCGTTCATGACGTTGATCGTGCACTCCCTGTTCGAGCGGCTGGAAGTCAACGCTCTGGAGGGGAATCCCGCCGGTGTCGTCAGCGCCATGAACCGGTCTATCCGGCAGTCCCTGGCACAGGACCGCGACAATCCGCTTTCTGACGACGGCATGGACTGCGCCGTGGTGTATGTGGATACGGCCGGAGGCATGCTGCACTTTGCCGGAGCCCGTAGTTCACTCTTTGTACGCTCTGCTCAGGGAGATGTGCTGGAGATAAAGGGCTGCCGGTGCGGCGCAGGTTATGTCAGAACGCCGGAGGACTATGAATTTATGAATCATTCTCTTCGGATGGAACCGGATAGTCGGTTTTATTGCCTTACGGATGGTTTGACGGATCAGGTGGGCGGTGTGAAGCACCTGCCCTTCGGGAAATCGCGTTTCAAGCATTTCATCAGTGCTTGCGGGGCGTTGCCTTTTGTACGGCAAAAGGCCCTGCTGGAGGCGCAATTCAAGGAATACATGGGCCGTGAAGCCCGTCGGGACGACGTGACCGTGCTCGGCTTCATGGTGAACGCAAGGTAATATCATGGATGTGAATATGCTTTCCTATCACGAAACCATGAGCCGTGAGGGGGTTGTGTTGTATTACAACGGCCCCATTTCGCAGGGCGTGGTGGAAGGAGTCGGCGACATGATGCGCCGCAAGATGGTGCTTGAGGAGAACGGCATGCTGCTAGCGCAGAAAGTGTTTTCCGTTCTTGTGGAGCAGATGCAGAACGTCATCTGTTACGCACGGGACATATGCACGCCCACAGCCTGCATGGGGACGGGCCAGATCATGGTGGGGCGTAGCGGTGAGCAATTTTATGTGGCCTGTGGAAACCCCGTCAGCCGCAAGCGCGAAGACCGCATACGTGAGCGTATTGATACGGTGAACGGTATGACGCGTGAGGAACTGAAGGCTTATTACAAGGAGCAGCGCCGCAAAGGGCCGGATGAGGATTCCTGCGGGGCGGGCCTCGGCTTTATCGAGATGGCAAGAAAGGCCAGCCGCCCGCTGCAATACCGTTTTGACCCCATAGATGATGACACATCCTTCTTTGCCGTGAAGGTGCATGTTTAAAAGAGGCAGTATGAGTTCCCTGAAGCACTTGCAAGTGGAGGCGACCAAGTCGTCCCCCGCCATAGATTTCAACCCCGAGACACACAACCTGAGCCTGCGGGGAGAGTCGTATCCGGAGAACTGCTCGCGGTTCTATGCCCCAGTGTTTGACTGGCTGCGGGAATACCTGAGCGTATCGCAGAACCAGCCCATGACGCTGGAAATGGAAATCGTCTACTTTAACAGTTCCAGCTCAAAGACCTTCATGGACCTTTTTGACATGCTGGATGCCGCGGCACAGGCGGGCAAATCCGTCTGCGTACGTTGGCGCTATGATGAGGAAAACGAAACGGCGCTTGAATGCGGCGAGGAGTTTCAGGAAGACGTGCAGCATATCAACTTCGAGCTGGTGTCCGTTGCCGCGTGAGGCACGGAAGGCGTCTTGATTCATGGCAGTTCCAGTTCTGCCAGATGGGGTTGACCTGCCTTGCCGCTCGCGGCACTGTGCACTGGTGCGGTGCATGGTGGCACCGCGAGGAACCTAACCCCTGACAAGGCGAGAGACCATGACTCGAATTCCTGAGAAGCTCTATGGCATCATCGGGCACCCGCTCGGCCACACCATGAGCCCCGCCCTGCATAACTGGGGGTTTGAACGTTGCGGCATTGCTGCCGCATATATGGCTTTTCCCACGCCGCCGGAAAAACTGGCGGACTTCATCGCCGCCTTCCGCACCTTGCCCCTGTCCGGCGCCAGCGTGACCATTCCGCACAAGGAAACGGTCATGCCCCTGCTGGACGGCATTACCCCGCTGGCACAGACCGTGGGGGCCGTGAACACGCTGTTCTGGGACAAGGGCAGACTGATGGGTGATAATACGGACATCACCGGTTTTCTTTCCCCCCTGCGGCAGCATGCGGACCGGATAGGCAGCGCCCTTGTGCTTGGTGCGGGCGGGGCGGCCAAGGCCGTTCTGGCAGGCCTGCGCGAACTGGGTGTGGCGGATGTCGGCATTGCCAACCGGTCGCAGGAGCGTGCCGTTGCCGTGGCGGAGCCGTTTGGTGCGACCGTGGTGCCGTGGGAAGAGCGTACGGCTGTGAAAGCTGATCTCATCATCAATTCCACGCCGCTGGGCATGAGTGGCGACAAGGTGGAAGAGACGCCCTGTCCGCAGGCCGCCTTTGCCGGACGCAGCGGCATTGCCTATGACCTTGTGTACAATCCCCTGCGCACCCGCTTCCTTGCCGAGGCTGAGGCTGCGGGATGGCAGACGCTGGACGGTCTGCACATGTTTGCCGCACAGGGCATGGAGCAGTTCCGCATCTGGACAGGGGTGGACTTGCCCCTTGAAGACGTACGCGAACGTATCAGGAGCATCCTGTCTCTGTAGAACGGGAGAAACGGTTGTTAAGTATCCCCGTCCGGATATTGTATTCGGATGGGGCTTTTATTTTGTAATTCCGTGTAGTACAGGCAGCGGCAAAACACATTGCAAGGGGCAATTATGGAATTGCAGAACGACGACGTATTGTATGCGGGGGGCGCATCAAATGGTCAGGGCATGCCGCAGGCTGCGCCCGTGCAAAGTGGGGGATTCATCTTTAACGGCGGTACGCAGGAAGGCTACCGGCAAATGGTGCAGTTCACGGGCAGCGGTTGGGAGCTGTTCAAGATCTGGATCGTCAACTTTCTGCTCACCATTCTGACGCTGGGCATCTACCATTTCTGGGCCAAGGTACGGGTCAGAAAATACCTGTGGGCGCACACCGTGGTGGAAGGTGAACCGCTGGAGTACACCGGAACGGGCAAGGAACTGTTTTTCGGTTTCCTTATCGTGGTCGGGGTTTTCATTCTCTACATGGTGGCGCAGGTGCTTCTTGAGCGCATCCATCCGGGACTTTCCGCGCTTGCGGTGCTGGTGCTCATGCCCTTCTGGTTTTTCGCGACCTACCGCGCCATCCGCTACCGCCTGACGCGCACCCGCTGGCGCGGCATACGCTTCAATCTTTCCGGCAGCGCATGGAAGTACATGTTCGTGGCTATGGGGCAGGCTCTGCTCAACCTGATTACGCTCATGCTCTGGTACCCCAAGTCACGCGCGGTTATCAGCAACCGAATTGTCAACAACATGTGGTACGGCAAGCGGCGCTTCTGGTTCACTGGCAAGGCCAAACCGCTGTACATATCCTTTTTGGTGGCGGTGCTGGGAGTCGCGGCCTTTGGCGCGGCCGGATTCATATTATCTGACCTGCCAGCCGCACTTTCCCTCTTGAACGGCAACCCCGGTGAGGATGCGGCCAAGGCTTTTGGCAAGGCCATGCTCGTGTTCTACGGCATGGTTTTCCTCGGATCGATGTTTTCCTACTGGTTCTTCGGCGTATATATCCGCTGGCAGGTGGCCAACACCCGTTTCCCGGATATCCGGCTCCGCAGCGTGGTGACCGGAAGGGGCCTGCTGTGGCTGCAGCTGAGCAACCTCCTGCTGCTGATTTGCACGCTCGGTCTTGCCACGCCCTGGCTCGTGACCCGGGCCATGCGCTACTATCTGAACACGATGGAAGTGGAGGGCAGCCTCGACTACGTGCACCTCGAGCAGGATGCGCAGGAGGCACCCATATATGGCGAAGGGTTTTTTGAAGCATTTGACGTGGACCTTGCCGTATAGGACGCAGCATGACGGATTTCGTATCTTCTTCCCGTTCCCATGTTCCGGCGGCTTCCCCTGCACAGGGGGAGTCTGCCGGATTCCGGTATTATGACGGAAATTCTGCGCAGCCATACCCGGTGGATATCCAGTCCGAGGCCAGGCATCTGCGCATCCTTTCGCCTTCAGGGGCGACCATGGCCATATGGGCCCGCGAAAGCATTGTTCTGCCGGACTTCATGAATCCGCCTTACTGCCTGACGCATCTGCAGGGCGGCGGGGATTCCGGCGAGCGCCTCACCGTGGCGAACAAGGCCGCACATGCCCGTCTGGAACCGTTTCTGCGGGATATCCGCAAAACGGCCCGCAGGTCTTCCCTGCGCAGGTTGTTGCGGGCAGGGGCGGCCATCTGGGTGCTGGGGCTTCTGTTGTGGTGGGTTTTCCCCTACGCCACGGAGGCCGTGGTGAACATGGTGCCGCTGGAGGTTGAGCGCCGGTTGGGAGAGGACGTGCGGGATCAGGTCGGCGTGCTGCTGGCCAGAAAGCAGGACGGCAACGTGTCGGAATGCGACAAGGCAGAGGGCGTGGGCATGCTGGACGCGCTTGTCGGCCGCCTCGCGGCTGCGGAGGATTCCCCCTATGCCTTTTCCGTGCGCGTGGTGGATTCCGGCATCGTGAATGCCTTTGCGGCACCGGGCGGGGCCATCCTTGTCACCTCCGGCCTTATCGAGAAGGCGGAGTCGCCGGAAGAGCTGGCAGGCGTGCTGGCCCACGAAATGGGCCACGTGAAGGAACGGCACGGCCTGCGTAGCATGGCCGGAGCCTACGGGCTGCAACTGCTAGCGGTGCTATTTTCAGGCAACAGCAGCAACATGACGGGCGATACCGCGCGCGGCCTTGCCATGTATATGACCACATCGTCCTGGAGCCGTGAGTTCGAAAGGGATGCGGATGCCCATGCCTTTGCGCTGCTCCGCAAGGCGGGCATGAGTGCCGATGGACTCATCGCGTTCTTTCAGCGGCTGGACAAGGAAGCCAAGGAAGATGACAGTTTTCTTCCTTCGTTGGAGCTGCTCAGCTCGCATCCGGCAACGGAGGAGCGCATCGCCATGCTGCAGGCAATGCAGCGGGAGGCGGGGCAGAACACGGACCTCAATGCGGGGCAACGTGGCGAGCTCATGTCATGGGCCCGCTGGCAGTATATCCGGAATATCTGCGACTAGTCGGTTTTGTGATGTTTTTTCCTGCTGACGGTTTTCGGCAGAAAATCAATACAACGTCTGTCAGTCAATAGTAGTATGAGCGCGGAAGTACGATTCTGTCGCAGTGTGCGGAGGTACCATGAGACTGACTGTCGTTCTGCTGTTGATGTTCTGTTTCGTCTGTCCCGCTTGGGGGCAGGAAGAGCTGCGTACGTCGGGTAATGTCAATTATCCGCCTTCATCATGGGCACATAAGGGAGAAATGCTCGGTGTCGGTGCGGAGGTTGTACGCGCTATTTTTGCTGACCGCTCGGTCTCCGTTGTCTCCAGGGACGTCGGTCCGTGGGCACGGGTGCAGTATTTGGCCCAGACAGGCAAGCTTGATATCGTGACGACTATTTATCGCACGGCCGAGCGGGAATCCTACCTTCTGTATACCTCCATGCCATATATGTCCGATGAAAATGTCATTTTTGTCCGTAAGGGAAATGAGTTTTCCTTTAAAACATGGGAAGACCTTGTAGGAAGAATGGGGGGGGTGTGGTCGGCGATAGCTACGGTATGGAGCTGGACGAGGTCATCAAAAAACACCTGACGGTTGAAAGGACTTCCAACCTGCGTGGCAATCTGGAGAAGCTTGCTGCGGGGCGGGTGGACTATGTGCCCTATGGCCGGTATTCCGGCCTGTTTGAGATTGAGCGACTCGGGCTTGGAGACCGGATACGCATGCTGCCGGTGCCCTTGACCTCAGAAGGGCTCTATCTGGCGGTGTCCAGAGATTCCCGTTATGCGGGCGAGATGGAATTCATCCAGCAACGCCTGATGCAGTTGCTGCAGAATGGGACGGTGCAACGGCTTATAGACAAGGCCGTGCAGGACTATCGCAGCAACATGCAGCACTAGAGGGCGGTCATTTGCTGATACGCTTCAGCGCCTCACGCCTTGTCAGCGGGCTGAGGCGCTTTTCGTTGGCCTGTACATAGGCGGCGACAGCAGCAGGGTTGCTCCAGGCGTAATCGCGCAGCGCCCAGCCGATGCCTTTGCGGAGAAAGAATTCGTCCGCCATAGGCGAGGGCGGCAGGCTGGGTTCTATGCAGGCCTGCATGAAGGCGAAATCCGTAAGCTCCTTGAAGCGCAGTTGGCAGAGAATGGCTATGCGTCGCTTCCACATGTTGTCGCAGGCGGCCCAGTCCAGCAGCAGGGGGCGCATGGACTCTCCGGCATGGCGCAACAGCGAGCCGAAGCTGTGCGTCAGCTCATCCACAAAGTCCCACCACGCACCGGTTACGACCATTTCCTCCAGCAGGGTCAGCAGGCGGGCGTCAGGGGTATGCAAATGTTTCGCGTGCTTCTTGTGGTGCAGCAGGCTCAATGCGCAGTAGCGTTCTTCCCTGTGCGTAGCCTCGTGCCACAGCACGGCAACGGTATCCAGCAGGACAGCAGGGGACAGCGGCAGGCGGGCTGCGAAAAGCGCCTTGCACGCCTGCGCGCGAACCGGCTTCTTGCAGCCCAGAAAAGGCATGGCGGACTTCATGTACGCCTGCATGGGGGCGGCGTCTTCAGGCACTGCAAGGTCACGCAGGTTCCGGCGCAGGCTGCTGATGAGAGTCATATCCGCAAGGGGGGTGTCATTCATGATGTCTTCCGGGATCTGCCTAGTGCTGGGGGTTGCGCATGATCCACGGCCACATGGTCTCCAGATGCTGGCGCACATGGTCGGCAAAGGCCTGCAGCAGAGTGGATTTGTATTTCTGCCGGTGGGTCACGGAGTAGAAGCGGCGTTTGAACTCAACGCCCTCCACCTGCACGGGAAAGAGTTCCGCGTTGGCGAGCTCGCGCTGGACACAGAAGGGAGACATGCAACTTAACGTGTCAGGATTCTTCAGCACCATCTTGATGGATTCGATGTGTTCCAGTTCCAGAAAGACGTTCAGACGCTTCTTGGCGGGGCCAAGGTATTCCCACATGGTCTGACGGGTGCCGGAGCCGGACTCACGCAGAACCCACTTCATGTCCAGCAGTTCTTCAAGGGTGTATTCCCGCGCCGAGGCGAAGTCCTTGTCGGAAGAAACCACCACCAGTTCTTCCGTGCACAGTTCGCGGAAGTCCGCCACGCGGCATTCGTAGTCGCCTTCGATGAACCCGAGTGCCACGGTGCCGCTTTCAATGCCTGCAATGACATCGGCGGAGTTGCGGCTGAGCATTTCCACCTGCACCTCGGGATAGAGATTGCGGAAGTCGAAGAGCACCTGCGGCATGATGTAGTCCGCAATGGTGGAGCTTGCGGCAACGGTCAGCACGCCTGCCATGCGGTTTTGGCGGAACATGGTTTCCACTTCCTGCAGCTGCTCCAGGGCCGGGCGGATGCGGTTCAGCAGCAGGCGTCCGCTCTCGTTGGGCACAAGCCGGTTGCTGATGCGGTCGAAGAGCTGCTCGCCCACGCTGTCTTCAAGGGATTTGATGGCCATGGACACGGCGGACTGGGTGATGAAATGCTCCTCGGCCACTTTTCCGATGTGCGGATTGCGCATGAGCGAGACAAAAAGCTCAAGTTGGCGTACTGTTATGTTCACTGCCGACCTCTTCAAAATTTTTGATCGACTTTTTAAATATAATAAATTTGCTTTTTGGGCTAGTCCGGATACCATGGCTTCACCATCACAACGGGAAACAAGTATGCCCAATACTGCCAATTTTAGGTATACAGCTTCCGACTAGTTGGTTTTGCGCTTCTTCCTCCTTTTTCCCCTACGAGGCCCTGCATGCCCACACCCGCAGGGCCTCACTTTTTGGCGAGTGACTAACGCTGAAAACTCCTCTGCACTTGTGCGTGCCGTACGCACAAAGAAAACCGCCCGCAAGCTCTGCTTACGGGCGGTTTTGTCATTCAGGGTACCGGGTTGGCTGAAGAGGCTACGCCTTCAGGGAACCGCGGAATTCTTCGAGGTCGGTGATGCCCATCTTCTGCACCAGCTGTTCGAATTCCCGCACGAGGCGGAAGCTGAAGTCCGGGCGCACGAAGTTGGCGGTACCCACCTGCACGGCGTGCGCACCGACAAGCATGAATTCCAGTACGTCTTCGGCAGAGGCAATGCCGCCGATGCCGATGACCGGAATGTTCACGGCGCGGCACACCTGCCACACGCAGCGCAGGGCCACGGGCTTAATGGCGGGGCCGGAAAGACCGCCGATGACGTTGGCCAGAAGCGGCTTGCGGGTGCGGATATCCACGCCCATGCCGGACAGGGTGTTGATGCAGGAGAGCATGTCGGCCCCTGCGTCTTCAACGGCCTTGGCAATGGTGGTGATGTCCGTGACGTTGGGGCTCAGCTTTATGATGACCGGCTTGTCGCCGGCAACGCGCTTCACTGCTTCGGTTACACGGGCGGCCTGTGCGGCGTCCTGACCGAAGAGGATGCCGCCTTCCTTCACGTTGGGGCACGAAATGTTCACTTCAATGGCGGCAATGCCCTGTTCGCGGGCAAGCACGCTGGTCAGTTCCGCAAACTCGCCCGGATCGCAGGCGTAGATGTTGGCAATGACCGGCAGGTCGCGCCACGGCAGCTTGGGCAGCTTGTCCTTGATGAAGGATTCCACACCTGAGTTCTGCAGACCCACGGCATTGAGCATGCCGCAGGGCGTTTCCGCGATGCGGGGCATGGGGTTGCCTGCGCGCGGAGCAAGGGAAAGACCCTTCACCACAATGCCGCCAAGGGTGGTCAGGTCGCCATAGGGGGCGAACTCAATGCCGTAACCGAAGGTGCCGGAAGCCGTGAGAATGGGGTTCTTGAAGCTGAAATCCGGCAGACCGGGAAGATTCAGACGCATATCCATGAGTGTATCGCTCCCTAGCCTTCGGAAAGGTTGACCTGATCAGCCCAGAACACGGGGCCGTGGTTGCACACCTGTGCCCTGCCTGCCGCAACGCCGTTGGCGTGCATGTCGTCTGAAACCTTGGTGACGCAGCCGAGGCATGCACCTACGCCGCATGCCATGCGCGTTTCCAGCGAAAGCTGGCAGCGCACCTTATGCTTCAGTGCCAGATGCTGCACGGTGCGCAGGAAGGGGGTGGGGCCGCAGGCCAGCACAAGGCCGTTCTGCTCGCCGTATTCCTGAATGCGCTTATCCATGCGCTCGATGAACAGGGTAAGGTCTTCGGGCTTTTCTTCAAGATGGGCGTCGCCCATGATCTTTTCGTTGATGGATTCGTAGGGATAGCAGTTCAGCGGCATTCTGTGGCCGAACTCCATGTGCAGGTTCCACGGTTTGGGGTGGCTATGCACGTAACCTACGAAGGGGGCGATGCCGATGCCGCCTGCAAGCAGCAGGGTGGGGGTGTCAGGCTCCACGGCAAAGCCGTTGCCGAGGGGGCCCCATACCATCACTTCGTCCCCGCTTTTCAGGGTGGCCATTCTGCGGGTGCCGCGGCCGACTACCTGAAAGAAGAGAACGAGGTCGCGGTTGCTGACGCGGCAGATGGAGAAGGGACGGGCCCAGAGCATGTCCATGGCCCAGCCGCTGGGGCGGACCATGACGAATTGGCCGGGCTGCCAGTTCTTCCATTCCGGACGTTCAAGCCGGAGGGCGAAAAAGAGGTGTTCGCCGGAAACCTGCCCGAAGGGGACGTTGTCCAGAACCTTCAGGGTGGTGCATTGTTCGTTGGTCATGAGTATTACCTTAAGATATCGGGATGCGGCCGTGTATGGTGCAGAATATAATCTGGCGGGCCGCAGTTGCAGACTGGTTCTGGCGTTTGCCCTCTGCCAACTTTCCTGACGGGGAAAGTGAGGCGCGACAGGGGGCATTGTCGCCTGCCATGACATAGACCGACATTCTTCCGGTGGCAAGACTTCATTTTACTGCTACCATATTGCAGTTGCCAGCGAGCCAATCTATGGTTATGTGCAAGGCCCGCCATATGAAAGGTATATGCTCCGGAGACCGGCTTCCTTTATTTTTCTCTCTCGCATCTCCAGCACCGTTTCCGGTTATTGCGCCAGGCGGCAAATTTTACACGACGGCAGGGCGGCTCCGCCCCGCGTCAAAGAAGGTCATATGCAGAATACTCCTGAAATACTGGCTCCCGCAGGGGATGCCAAGGCATGTCTCGCCGCGCTCGCCGCGGGCGCCGATGCGGTATATCTCGGGCTTAAGCACTTTTCCGCCCGCGCTCAGGCGGGCAACTTTTCCACCAGCGAACTTTCCCGCATCGTCGAGCTTGCGCACAAGGAGGATCGCCGCATCTATGTGGCGCTGAACAGCCTGCTCAAGCCGGGGGACCCCGATGCTGCGGGTCGCCTTATCGCGCGTCTGAAGCGCGACGTGCAGCCTGACGCCCTGATCATGCAGGACCTCGGTGCTGTGGAAATGGCCCGTCAGGTGGGCTTTGAGGGCGAGATGCATCTCTCCACCCTCGCCAACGTCACGCATCCCGCCGCCTTCAAGGTGGCGCAGAGCATGGGTGTTTCCCGCGTCATTCTGCCCCGCGAACTGAATCTGGATGAAGTGCGCCAGTGCAGCGACGCCTGCCCCGAGGGCATGAGCCTTGAACTCTTCGTGCACGGCGCGCTGTGTTACTGCGTTTCCGGCCGCTGCTACTGGTCCAGCTACATGGGCGGTAAGTCCGGCCTGCGCGGTCGCTGCGTGCAGCCCTGCCGCCGCGTCTACCAGCAGAACAAGCGCAAGGGCCGCTTCTTCTCCTGTATGGACCTCTCGCTGGACGTACTGGCCAAGACCCTGCTGCCCATCGAGAATCTCAAGTCGTGGAAGATCGAAGGCCGCAAGAAAGGCCCCCACTACGTGTTCTACACCACGGCGGCCTATAAGCTGCTGCGCGACCATCCGGATGATCCTTCCGCACGCAAGCAGGCGGAACAGCTGCTGGAGCAGGCGCTTGGCCGTCCCTCCACGCATTCCATCTTCCTGCCGCAGCGTCCCTATTCGCCCACCCAGCCCGGTGAGCAGACCAGTTCCGGTCTGCTGGCGGGAAAGGTGGTCATGGAACCCGCTCCCAAGGCAAAGAAGGGCGAACGCACCTATCCCAAATATTTCTTCAAGCCCCGTTTCGAACTGCTGCAGCACGATTATCTGCGCATTGGCTACGAAGACGAGCCGTGGCACTTTACCGACCGTGTGGTGAAGCGCGTTCCCAAGGGCGGCACCTATATGCTGCGTGCCCCTGCCCGCAAGGACCCCAAGTCCGGTACACCGATCTTCCTCATTGACCGCCGTGAACCGGAACTGGTGCGCCTGCTGGACGAGTGGGAAGCCCGTCTGAAAAAGTGCAAGGGCCGCAAGGGCTCCCCTGTGGAGTTCACGCCGGAATACCCCAAGGCAGGCAAGCGTCTGCCCGTGGTGAACGTGATCCTGCGTCCCGGCCTGCCCCACGGCAAGGAAGGCAAGGCAGGCAAGTTCACGGGCAACGTGAACGGCCTGTGGCTCGGTCCCAAGACCCTGCAGTCTGTCGGACGCACTCTGTTCCCGCGCATGTCGTGGTGGCTGCCGCCGGTTATCTGGCCCAGCGAAGAGCAGGGTTGGCAGCGCATGGTGAATCAGGCGTTGCGTAACGGCGCACGCCACTTCGTGCTCGGTTCCCCGTGGCAGGTGGCTCTGTTCGAGGGCTCCAAGGCCGACCTTGTGGCCGGTCCGTTCTGCAACCCCGCCAACCCTGCGGCCATTGCCGCGCTGAAGGGGCTGGGCTTCCGCGGCGCGATCATTTCGCCGGAACTGTCCTCTGAGGATGTGCTGGCTCTGCCCAAGGAAAGCTGCCTGCCGCTCGGCATCGTGCTGTCCGGTTTCTGGCCCATGGGGATTTCCCGTCTGCCGCATGACGGCATCAGGCTCAACGAGCCCTTCACTTCGCCCAAGGGTGAAGTGTTCTGGATGCGCAGATACGGGCAGAACACGTGGATCTATCCCGGCTGGCCTCTGGATATCGAATCCAAGCGCGACCAGCTCATCGCGGCGGGTTACACCATGTTCGTGAAGATGCTGGAAACGCCTCCGCAGGAAGTGCCGGAAGCAAAGCGCACCTCCCCCTTCAACTGGGATCTGCCGTTGCTGTAAGACCTGCGGTTCATGAAAACAGAAACCCCGACCACGAGTGTGGTCGGGGTTTTTTGTTGAAGTGCGGGATGCACCGGTCACGAGAGGCACACTGACTGCCGTTCGTCGAGTTGCAGCGATACGACAGTTCGCGTACGAACATCGTTTGAATGTGTATGCATGGTAAAGGTGCTGATATGAAGAATGTGTATAAACGATTCTGTCGTACCATGACGTTTGTTCTAGTCTTTCTGTATATGCGGATAGCGTTGCTGATGGACGGTCCGAGCAAGGAGTGGCATGGCAAGGATAAGATTCTCGAGTTGATATGGGTTGACGAACTTGGAGCGACGATCTGTTTCGTGATCGGATTTGGATGGTTCCTGCTCAGGGATTTCAAGAGGACGCAGGCGCAGTGTCCTGATGGAGGCATTGTTTCTCAGGGCGAGGTCTTCTCCACATTCATTCTGGCGAATTTGCTGTTCCCCTTCCTGCTGACGATCTGTCGTCATTACTTCGGTATTGATGATCATGTGTATCGTTTTATCATGCAGGGATATTTGTGCATATCTGTGGGCGTGTCGTTCGCCTATGTGCTGCGATCGAAAAAGATCGGGGCCATAATGCTCACGACCGTGATCAGGAATAAGAAAAGGAACAGGGAGATATCTGCCCTGGATGCGTTCTGTGTGTTGATACTGGGAACCGTCCTCTGTTTCGGGAGTCTCTGGTTTTCTTTTCTGGCTGAGTTCTCCCTTGAAAAGGTCGTGAACGGATTTCCGCTGACATATATCTTAACCCTGTTTCTTTGGATGATTGCGCCGTATGTCGGCCGCACATGGTACATCGGGCTGACTGCCGGAAAGAGCAGGTGCGGCCCGGCGGACAGCTGATCCCGGAATTGCAACTTCCGATGGATGGGCGTCCTGCGGCGATAATAATGCAGAAAGGCCGGACAGCATGTGCTGTCCGGCCTTATTGTTGTCAACGGAGAGCCTGCGTTGCCGTTAGCGCGCAACGAGCACAGGCAGCTTGGAAAGGTTAAGCACGCGGTGCGTCACGCTGCCGAGCACCATGCCTTCCAGATCACTGAGACCGCGCGAGCCCATGATAATGAGGTCGCACTCTTCACGTTCAGCGACATCGCAGATCACGTTGCCGGGATCGCCAACCACGACGAGTTCCCTGTGTTTCACCCCTTTATCCAGCAGGGCGCCGACGTACGGTTTCAGCAGGTCTTTGCCTTCACGGAGCAGTTCTTCGATGAGTTCTTCTCGGGCGTGCCCGCCGATCAGGTTCGGAATACTGCCCGTGACATGAAGCAGAACGATCTCCGATCCCATGGCGGCTCCCATGGACATGGCTTTCACCTTGGCAAGCAGGGAGTACTTGGAGCCGTCCACCGGTACGAGAATCCTGTTGAATCCCTTTGGAAATTTGGGGGCCTCTTCGCTCATGGTGCACCTCCGTTTTGCATTGCTAAGGTTTGCGCCCGAACCTTACTGGGAACCGTGTTCTGCTTAAGACAATGGCCTCACTGCGCCTGGCGGGACATTAGGCAGGGCACTGGGCACGGCATCAGGTGGCAGACTGTTTGTTCGAGCTACCCAAATAATAACAACGATGGAAGGATGATACAATGGGGGCAGAAAACATATCATCGTCTCTTAAACATTTGCGGAGAGCGCTGTGCTGAGTGTTGGCTAGAGAGGGCGAGACTGCGTGGTCTGATGCTTGCCTCGGGGGTTTTCTTGCAGAGAGTTGATGACGGCTACAGAGAGGTCTTTGCAGGAACGGTGTGGTCGACTCGGAGACCGCAGGCCTTTGCCGGCGAGGGTACGGAAAGAGAATGCTCTGAATTGTTTCATCCGAGACAGTCGCAAAGGCCGGAGGTAACGGGGGGGGGAGCCAGCGGAAGATGATGCAAAAGGCAGGGCCTGCCATAGGCAAATAAGCGCGGGGGGAGTGGAGAGGGGGCAGCGCGCAGGCGGCCCCGCTCTCCCCGCCGGAGGCTTAGTCCGGCGGGGAAAGTGGAAAAGATTATCTAAGGTGGTTGTTGCGGGCTACTCCAGCCTGCCCTTTACATCAGCGACGGCAGATACGTAGCCAGTGCGGGAAAGGCCAGCAGCAGTGCGCAGCAGACAAGGTAGGCTCCGATGAAATACCCCACGCCCTTGAACACCTTTTCGATGGGCACGTCCGTGGCGGCAGAAGCCACCACAAAGGCCGTAACCCCCACAGGTGGCGTGATGGCCCCCATGGTGGTCACCACGGTGATGAGTACGCTGAACCAGATGGGGTCGTAGTTCATGGCCTGCACCACGGGGAAGAAAATGGGAATGGTCACCAGCAACAGGGCAAGGGCATCCATGATCATGCCCCCTATGGCGTAGATGCCGCAGATGAGCAGAATGATCATAAGCGGCGGCAGGGCGAGACCCGTAATCCATTCCGCAGCCACGAAGGGCAGCTGGGTGATGGCGAGGAACTTGCCGTATATCACCGCGCCCAGCAGAATGACCATGATCATGGACGAGATGCGCAGGGTGTCGCTTACTGAATCGATGAATTTGCGCACGCTCATGTGTCCGGTGACGATGCTGATCATCAGGGCGATGGCCGCACCGGCGGCACCAGCCTCGGTGGGGGTGAAGAAGCCGAAGAACAGCCCGCCCATGACAAGGGCGAACAGGATGACGATTTCAATGGAACCCGGCAGGGAGGCAAAGCGTTCCTTCCAGGTGGCCTTGGGGCCGGTGGGACCCCATGAGGGATGGCGTTTGCACTGCCAGACGATGGTGAGCACGAAAAGGCTCATGAGCAGCAGGCCGGGGACGAGTCCGCCCATGAAGAGTTTGCCTATGGATTCGCCGGTCTGCAGGCCGATGACGATGAGTACGACGCTCGGCGGGATGAGCACGCCAAGGGTTGCGCCCGCAGCCACGGTGCCTGTGGAGAGAATGGAGTTATAGCCGTATTTGCGCATTTCCGGCAGGGCCACGGTGGACATGGTGGCGGCGGTGGCGGTGTTGGATCCGCAGATGGCGGAAAAGCCCGCACAGGCCAGCACCGTGGCAATGGCTATGCCGCCTTCGATATGCCCGAACCATGCGTAGACGGCCTTGTAGAGCCGTTCGTTCACGCCGGAATAGAAGCAGATCTGCCCCATGAGGATGAAGAAGGGAATAACCGTGAGGCCGTAGCTTGAAAAAACGCTCCACACCTCGCCGCCGAGCATGCTGAGAGCCGGTTCCGGCCCGACCACGATGCCGTAACCGGCAAGGCCGATCACGGCCATGGCAAAGCCAACGGGAATGCGCGAGATCAGAATGGCGCCAAGCAGTACGAGAACAGAGAGAAGGCCTGCATATACCGGTTCCATGCTACACCTCCTCAGCCAGCAGTACGGTTTTCAGGAAGGAGACGAACAGCACGAAACCCATGGCGAAGCAGCCTATGCAGACGGCCCAGACAAAGGGGTGGTAGATGATCTGCAGGGTTTCGGAAAGCTCACCCAGTTCCACGATGAAGGCGGCGAGCTTTTCCAGCTCCAGCCCCGCATGGATGAAGAAGGCGGCGGACGCGAGGTGCACGGCGGCATCAAGGGCCAGACGTACCGGTCGCTTGAAACGGGCGATGAAGAAGGCCACGAAGATGTGGCTGCGCGACTGCTGCGCATAGGCCAGCGAAAAGGCCGCAACCACGGCTCCCATGAAGCCCATGAGCTCAAAGGTGCCCTTGAGCGGATAGCCGAAGGCTCTGCCCACCATGTTCCAGCAGGCCAGCAGCATCATGGCTGTGAGCGTCAGACCGGCAAATACGGCCAGCACAAAGGATATGCGTGCCCCTACCTTATCCAGAAAAAGCAGCGAGGAATGCCTCATTACGTTTACCCGTCGTATTCGGGGAGAGGGGAGCCTTGGCTCCCTGTCAGCGTTCCCCGCGGTAAAAAGATGTCCGCCCCGGGGAACAAGGTTCCTGACAGGGCGGACGGAATGATCAGTGGCTTCAGACTACTGTTCGTACTTGGCCTTCATGGCGGCCACGTCGTTCAGCACGGCCTGTGCGTCAATGCCTGCCTTGGTCGCGGCTTCCTTCCAGCTGTCGAACAGGGGGGCGGTCAGCTTGGCGATTTCAGCCTGCACGGCAGCGTCAAAGGAGTATACTTCCACCTGATAGGTGGCCTTGGACCATTCAAGCGATTCCTTCACGTGGTTGTCCATGTACTGGCCGGTCCATTGCGCTTGTTCGGCGGAAAGGTCGTCCAGCACCTTTTTCACGTCTTCGGGCAGGCTGTCCCACTTCTTCTTGTTCATGATGACGGCGAAGGGGTAGACGGAAAGGTTGGCCACGGTTTCGTACTTGCACATTTCGGCGAACTTCATGTCCTTGAGCACGTCAAATGAGGTCAGCAGGCCCTGAATGATACCCTTCTGCACGGCTTCCGGAACTTCGGGCATGGGCATGGAAACCGGAACCGCACCCAGCTTTTCCAGAACGGCGGACAGGGAGCCCGCACCGCGCAGTTCGACGCCTTTGAGGTCTTCCAGCGTGTGGATGGGCTTTTTGGCCATGAAGTGCGAAGGGGCCGAGGTGAACATGGTCAGCACCTTGAACTTGGAAAATTCCGCAGGCTGGTATTTGGCGTAGATGTCCCACAGGGCGCGGGAGGCACCTTCGGAAGAGGTGAAGCCCTGCGGCAGCTCCATCACGCTCATCATGGGAAATACGCCGGGGTGGTAGGCAAGGCTGATGCAACCGATATCCGCCTGGCCGGTCATGACGCCGCGCATCATGTTCTTGGCGTCCAGCAGCGTGGAGCCGGGATAGGTGGTCACCTGAACGGCGCCGTTGGTGCGGGTGTTCACTTCCTTGGCCCATCGCTCCATCTGCACGCAGGGGAAGGTGGGGGCAGGGGGGAAGTTCGCGTACTTCAGGTTGATGCCGGAGGCATTGGCTCCGGATATCGCGAAGACCATAACCGCAAGGATCAGTGAAAGGGCGGCAAAGCCCGTCCGCAGTGCTTTCATTACAAACTCCCGCGTGCTGGATAATGGTTGGAGAGTGCGGGTCGCATGGAAAGGAGCCGCACACATGCCTGTCGTTGGGTCTGCATACCCAATGAGCGAGTTGAAGATCAAGGCAATTTTCACAAAAAAGGAATTTCTGCGTGTTTCCGCCTTTGCGCTGGCCGTACCGCCCCGGAAGCGCCAAGACCCGGCGATACCATGCGGGAAATTATCATGGTCGGCCTTGGCAGGGGTTGTACTGTGTTACTAGGGTGGACACTTTTTGCGCAGGATTTCCGGCATGCGGAAAACAGGAATTCAATCAGAGAGCCAATGCGGCAGGCGCTTGCCTACGGGGTGGAGGTGGCAGAAGACCTGTGTCGGGTGGCGGGGCATATGCTTGGTCATGCTGTTCTGGTTGGTGTTCGGCTATGCCCTGCCTGCACGTGCCGAGCACGACGGGTATTTTGGCGACGTGCTGGGGATATTGCTTGTCGCAGGCCCGTTGTTTCTGATTCCCGGACTATGTGTATATTTCTGGCGATTGTGGGTCCGCCCGAGGCTCGATGACTATCGCCGGAATGCGCTGACGGCCGAGGGGTGTCGTGTGCTTCCCGGATTGTCACGGGAGGATGAATCCGTATTGCGAGCTTCACTGGTTCGTTTCGCCATGGAAGTGACTGGGGCTCCACTTGCCTATCTGGTGCAGTTTACACCGGGGCCGGTTATTGTCTGCCATGCCGATGAAAGCGGCATAGTTGTCAGTGCCAGAGATGCCCGCCGGACTGCAGAAAGCGGAAACGGGTTAGATGTGCCGCTGGAAGCTCGTGAGTTCTGGAGCGGACTGATGGTTGACGAGCCGTATACCATGATGGAAGGGAGCACTCCTGAGTGGCCCAACTGCGGCTATCCGTTGGAGCGGCCGGAAATGGAGCGGCACCTTGCGGTAGCCATGATGAGTGGCAGGGCGCCGGTGGTGGTTCTGGGGGTGGGCAATGCGCCGTACCGTTTTTCCGAGCAGGATGCCGCGCGGCTGAAAACCGTGCTGGTTACGGCGTGGGAGTATGTGTTGCTGCGGAATAATCTTGTTGTGAAGGAGCGGGAATCCGAATTGCAGCAGAGCATTCTGGAGACGGCACCTATTGGTCTGGCCATCCTGAACTATCATGGCGAACTGCTCTCGTTCACACCGGCCTTCAAGGCAATCTACGGGTTGCATGAGCTTTCACAGGTACACTCCGTCTTCAATCTCATACGGGCGGATAAACGACATGTGCTGGAAGACGCCATAACGCGGGTGCTGCATGTGGGCGGTCCGCCTCTTGAAATGGAAATGGAGCATCTGCGGGGCGAAAAAAGTTTCATCGCCAACGTGTACCTTGCCCGTCTTGCCTTGGGCGGTGAGTTTCGTCTGCTCATGATGGTCAACGATGTCAGCGACCAACGGGAGGCTCAGCGCCAGCTGGAACTGCATCGTGACAAGCTGGAAAAGATGGTGCTTGACCGGACCGTCGAGTTGCAGAACGCCCTTGTCTTTGCGGAAACCACCAGAGACAGGATCGACATGATTCTGCGTTCCATCGCCGACGGCCTGCTGGTTACCGACATGCACAACCGCATTATTCTCATGAACAGCAATGCGGAACTGTTCCTTGGCGTGGGGCTGCAGGATGCCGTGGGCGTACAGATTGGGCAGGCGCTGGGACGGATGTCCTTCAGGAACATTGTGGAGGAGCAGGTGGCCCAGACTCGTTCCGGTGCGGAACGGCATTTCGACTTTGTGACCACGTCTGCGGACGGCAAGCCGGAGCGATACATTCGTGCGGCCTCGTCGCAGGTGCGGGACAAGTACATGCTCCCCGCAGGTGTGGTGACTATCATGCACGATGCATCGCGGGAGCGGGAACTGGACACCATGAAGTCCGAATTCCTGTCCATGGCGGCGCATGAGTTGCGTACCCCGCTGACCACCATTCAGGGCTTCTCGGATATTTTGAAAAACAGGGCTGATATTACCGAAGAGGAACGCAACCGCTTCCTTGATCTGGTGAACCAGAATGCGCAGACCCTGTCAGGGATTGTGTCGGACCTGCTGGATATTTCCCGCATCGAATCGGGGCGTGGCTTCTCCATGAATTATGAGACGCTGGATCTGGCGGAACTGACCCGAAAACAGGTGGACATGTGGGGTGCGGGGCAGCTGCGGCAGGGTACCCGTCCGCAGGATGGTTCGGGCGAGCATGCCATTTTTTATGTTGGTCCTGCCTCTGGTGTTGACGCCTATGTGGATCGTAACAAGTATTTCCAAATATTGGAAAATCTTGTCGGAAATGCGGTGAAGTATTCGCCGGAGGGCGGCGAGGTGGCGGTCAGGCTGGAAACGGATGCCGCCACGATTCTCGTGTCCGTGACGGACCATGGCATGGGCATGACGGCGGAGCAGCTGGACAGGGCTTTCGAAAAGTTCTTCCGTGCGCATAAGGACGGCGTCATACAGGGGACCGGTCTGGGCCTGTCCATTGTGCGGCACCTTGTGGAAGCGCATGGCGGCGAGGTGTGGATAGAGAGCAAGCCGAAAGCCGGCACCAAGGTCAGCTTCACCCTTCCCTCGGCCGAGGTGGCGCAGGCTCGCCTCTGACGGCTATCAGACTGCGTCTGCCAGCAGGGGAGACAGTCGGACGGAACAGTATGTCCGGTTCGACTTCTGGGGCAGATCCGGCAGGGCCGTCACCAGCCCGTGCAGCGGAAACTGCAGGGGGAACGGGTTGCGGAAGGCAAGGGGGGTGCGGCCCCGGCACAGGGCCTTGGCGTCCTTGAGAGGCTGCTCGCCAATTGGGTCCAGCGTGGTAAGGGGCGAGTTGAACGGATCATTCAGCACGTTGACTACGGCGCGCAGGCTGGCGTTGAGCATGCGGTCGAGCTCTGCGGGATTCTGCGTTTCCGGGGTGACAAGGCTGCATACGGAAAGGGAAGAGCGCCACGGGGCTGCGCCGCACAGGGCCATGCTGCCTTTAAAGACGTGCTTCTTGAATTTGAAAGGCATCTTGCCCGCACTGGTGGCACTGCAGAGAGAACTGTCCGCATCCACCGCATGTTTCGAACCGAAGAGCCGCAGGGCATTGCGGGCGTCCCAGCGCACAAGGCGGTCTGCCTGTGCTTCAATGTACACATGGCTGAGTTTGCCGGAGCCCGGCGTGGTGCTCATCATGGCGGGCACATAGTTGTTGTGTGCCACGATGTCGGCGGCAAGGTGAGAGAGGTAGCCGAGGGCATAGGACTTGAGACGCGGCCCGCGGACGCTGTCCAGCAGCTTGAGACCGGTCTCCCAGTTGTGGCTGTGCCCCGGTTTGACGGAGCAGCCTTTGCCTATGAAGATATCTGCGGAAAGACAGCCGTACATGAACGCGTCCTTGTGCGCGAGAATATGGCGCGCGGCAAGGGCCGGCAGCAGGGCCGCATTGGCGAAAACCCAGTTGGCGGTGGCTATGTGTACGCCCGGTCCCCATGCGTGGGCATGGTCGGGCAGCAGCGCCAGAAGGACGAACGCGACAAAGGCCAAAGAGGCGATTCGTCCGGCTGTGCGAAAGCAGTACGTCA
Source organism: Desulfovibrio mangrovi (assembly GCF_026230175.1). Lineage (NCBI taxonomy): Bacteria > Pseudomonadati > Thermodesulfobacteriota > Desulfovibrionia > Desulfovibrionales > Desulfovibrionaceae > Desulfovibrio > Desulfovibrio mangrovi. The sequence goes on along the minus strand of NZ_CP104208.1, from coordinate 2,744,559 downwards.
TGCGTGTGACTGATCTCTGAAGGCTGAAGGTTTTGCGCGCGTGCCGGATGATGTTCCGGAAGGCAGGGGAAGGCGGCAGAAAGGTGAAGAGGCTGGAACCGCGCGCGAGGTGAGATAGTAATCGCCTTTCCGTATCTGTCAAGTTGCGACGAATGCTTTGTATTTCAATTTATTACAAAAGGTGTCGACAGTTTTTTATTGTCCGGGCGGCAGGTTAGAGAGGCTACATGTAGGGTGAAAAAAGCCAGAAAAAAGCATCCCGCAAACGGGCAGGCAGGCGACGGCCATCAACCTCTTCCAAGGTAACCTCCCGGGATGCCCGTTGAATTCGCTCAAAGTGGCGGCTCATCTGGCGGGCAAGGTTCATGTCCAGAATTTCGGCGTTCAGTTCGAAGTTCAGACGCAGGCTGCGCGGATCGATATTGGCCGAGCCCACCTGCACATACATGCCGTCTGCCAGCAGCAGCTTGGTGTGGCAGAAGGGGGCGGGCTGGTAGAAGACACGGACTCCGGCCTGCAGCAGTTCCCACAGCAGGTTGCGCGTGGCCCAGTGTACAAAGGGCAGGTTGTTTTTGACGGGCAGAATGATGCGGACATCCACGCCGCGCAGCACGGCGGACTGCAGCGCACTGATGAAATCGCGCGAGGGCAGGAAGTACGGGGTCATGATGCGAAGCGACCTTCGCGCCGTGGAAACGGCTGCGATAAGGACGGAGGCAAGGGGGTCGAATTCGTTGTCCGGGCCGTCCGTAATCACGCGGCACAGGCAATCGCCTTCGCACTGCTCGTGAACGGTGAGGGGGGCGTCGTACTTGCCTGTGGCAAAGCCCCAGTCTTCCAGAAAGGCCCCTTGCAGCTGGGCAACCACGGGCCCCATGAAACGAAAATGTACGTCGGTTACGCGGCGTTGGTTGTCGGAGTCGGCAAAGTGCCTGCGTCCGATGTTCATGCCGCCGGTGAAGCCGGTTATGCCGTCCGTCACCAGCACCTTGCGGTGGTTGCGCAGGTTTATGCTCAGCTGCGGCGGGAAGAGCTTGGGTGGCAGGAATATGGCTACAGGGACGCCGGCCTTTTTCAGCAGCGAGGATGCGCGGGGCCAGCTGTACTTTTCGCCCACGCCGTCTATGAGAACACGAACGTCCACACCGCGCTGCACGGCCCGTGCAAGGGCGTCCACAAAGGAGCGGCCGAGCGGCCCTGTTTCCATGATATAGGTGGAAAGGTAGATTGTGGAGGTGGCATGCTCAATGGCTTCCAGCATGCGGGGATAGGCTTGTTCACCGTTATGCAGGGCCTCTATGCAGTTGCCTCCGCACAGGGGCATGCCTGTGGCGGCTCTGCCGATGCGTTCAAACTCGCGGTAGCGGGGGGGAATGAGTTCCACATCCAGCGCGCCCACGGGCAGGTAGCGTTCCGTGCCGCCATGCAACCAGCCGCGGCCATGGGGCTGCTGGGCAAGGGCCTCTTCGCGAAGGCGCAATGCGCTGCGGCGGACACGGTTGATGCCGAAGATGTAGTAGAGAATGGGGCCTGCAACGGGAAATGTGAGGCACACCGCCACCCAGCCCAATGCCGCACGGGGGTCGCGCTTGTGCAGCAGGGCGTGCCCCGCGACCACAGTGGCCATGACAAAGGTGATGGGAATGAGATACCAGCTCAGATCGCCCATGGAGCATCCTGTCGTCTGAATGTGCACGTTACTGTCTGAAATCATACCGTGAAATGAAGTGCAGGTCCATCCCTCTTGCCATATCCCCTGATATGTTTGAAGGTATCGGCGGGCGCTTCGCCCTTTCAGTCGGACAGCATACCGGAGCGTTGGCTCCGACCCCATAGGAGTGTTCATGACCCCCCAACGTTATGCCGAGCGCAGAGAACGCCTGCGCGCCCTCATGCACGAAAAGCAGCTGGATGCCCTGTTCATCAGCCATGAGGCCAACCGTTACTATCTTTCAGGGTTTGAGCTGCATGATCCGCAGAAGAACGAGAGCAGCGGCTATCTGCTCATCTGTTCGGACGGCAGGGACTGGTTGTGCACGGATTCGCGATACAAGGACGCCGCCGCGCGTCTGTGGGATACGGAGCGGGTGTTCATCTATACGGGGCGTTCGGCAACCGAGTTGAATACCCTGATGCGCCAACTGAAGCTCGGCAGGATAGGCTTTGAGGCCAAGTCGCTGAGCGTGTCATTTTTCGAGCAGCTTTCGGAAGAAGTATGCATGGAGCGCGCCGACGGACTGGTGGAGGAACTGCGCGTCATCAAGGAGCCGGAAGAAGTGGAACGCATGCGCCGTTCCTGCGCTCTCAACCACCGGCTCATGGAGGCCGTTCCCGCATTCTGCCGTCCCGGACGCACTGAGGCGGACGTGGCGTGGGATATCGAGAAGTTCTTCCGTGAGAACGGCGCCAGCGGTCTGGCCTTTGATTCCATTGTGGCGGTGGGCCCCAACGCGGCGCTCCCGCACGCCATTCCCGGTGCGGACAGGATTGTGGAGAATTGTCCCGTGCTCATCGATGTGGGCTGCCGTGTGGACGACTACTGTTCTGACCAGACGCGCACCCTGTGGGTCGGAGACAGGCCCTCGCCCGCGTTTCAGCGGACCATGGAGCTGGTCAGGGCCGCGCAGGATGCCGCCATCCGTGAAATCCGTCCCGGTATGAAAGTGGCGGACGTGCATGCCTGCGCCCGCAAGGTATTCGAGGATGCCGGTGTGGAGGCCCATTTCACGCATTCGCTGGGGCACGGCGTGGGGCTGGAAACGCATGAGGCCCCCGGCGTGAGTCCCAGAGTGGACGCCGAACTCAAGCCCAATATGATCATCACCGTGGAGCCGGGGCTGTACTACCCCGAATGGGGCGGCATTCGCTGGGAATACATGGTGCTTGTGACGGAGGGCGGTGCAGAGATTTTCTAGCCTGTCACAATATTCTACCAGACCGTGGCCCGTTGTTCCGGTATGCAATGCGCTTTCCCCATTACGATCAAAGGGAGGCGACAATGCGATACTGGCAGCGGGCCATGATTTATTGTGCGCGACACAAGGGATTGACTGATGCGGTGCACGGCAGCCGCTTCATGACGCGTTTTTCACGGCAGTTTGTAGCTGCGGGTGATGGCCAGCAGGCCGTGGAGCGTATGGCGCGGCTCTGTGCGGAAGGCAAGGACAGTTCCTTTTTTTATCTTGGCGAATATGTAGAGAGCGCTGAAGAGGTGGAAGCTACGGTCCGTGCTTTGCTGCAAGGCATCCCCTTGCTGGCTGCACAGGGGCTGGACATGCATGTCTCCGTGGATCCGACCCAGATCGGTTCCATGCTGTCTTGGGAGTTGTGCCGCGAGAATGCCCTGCGTCTGGCGGAAGCTATCAAACAGCATGCAGGGCAGGCTGGAGCGGATACGGAATATGATGTCAGGCGTTCCGTCCTCATGCTGGATATGGAAGACAGCTCCGTTACCGAACCCACGCTGGAGTTGTTCCACACGCTGTTCGACGTTGGCCTGCCCGTTGCCGTGACCGTGCAGAGCTACCTGCACCGGAGCACGGATGACCTTGCCGCGCTGGTGGACAAGGGTGCAATGGTCCGCCTGGTGAAAGGGGCCTTTGCAGAGCCCGCTTCACGAGCCCATGTGCGCAGGCAGGATGTGGATGATGCCTACCGGCTGCACCTGTCCATGCTCTTCGGACATCAGGCGCGTGAAACGGGGGTGTATCCTGTACTTGGAACGCACGACGAGCGCATGGTGCGCTTTGGGGCTGCTCTTGCAGAAAGGGGCGGCTGGAACTCCGGCGAGTGGGAGGTGGAGATGCTGCTTGGCGTGCGTTCTGCTCTGCAACGGCAACTGGTGGAGCAGGGAACGGGGCTGCGGCTGTATTGCCCCTTCGGTCAGAACTGGTGGCCCTACAGTGTGCGTCGCATAGGCGAGAATCCTCGCAACGCCCTGTTTGTGCTGCGGAGCATGGCTGGAGTATAAATGGCCTTCAAAGGAAAGACAGCCCGCCGGAATCGGCGGGCTGTCTCGTTTTCAAAGCGAAATGGTGTCAGCGGCCGCTGAACTTCACGCCGCCCTTGCCGAGCAGGTCGTGCAGGTGAATGACGCCCACGAGGGCCATGTCATCGTTCACCACGGGCAGCACGGTGATGGCCTTGGCTTCCATCACGTCCAGCAGTTCGGCAACGGACTGGGCTGGCGTGGCATGCAGGGGATTGCGTACCATCATGGACTGCGCGGGGGCATCCATGTCCATGGAGCCGCGGCAGATCATGCGCCGTACGTCGCCGTCGGTGATGATGCCGGTGAGTCTGCCCTGCGCATCCGTGAGCACCACGGCGCCGAGCGTGCCCTTGTCCAGCGTGTCCAGCGCCTGACGGATGGAAACGGTCTCCATCTCGTGCGGTACATCGGTATGCATGAGGCCGTTCACGCGCAGGGAAAGACGCTGTCCCAGTGCGCCGCCGGGGTGGTATTTACGGAAATCGTCCGCGGTAAAGGACTTCCAGTGGATGAGGCATACGGCCAGCGCATCGCCAACGGCCAGAACTGCCGTGGTGGATGCCGTGGGTGCAAGATCCAGCGGGCAGGCTTCGCGCGGCACGGCCGTGTTCAGAACCACGTCGGACAGCTTGGCCATGGTGGATTCCGGCTTACCCGTCATGCACACGATGGATACGCCAAGCGAACGCATGGTGGGCAGCACCGCGTTCAGTTCGTCGGTTTCGCCGCTGTTGGAAATGGCCAGCACCACGTCTTCGTTGCGGATCATGCCCAGATCGCCATGGGCTCCTTCCACGGGGTGCAGGAAAAATGAGGGGGTGCCGGTGGACGAGAATGTGGCCGCGAGCTTGCGGCCCACAAGGCCGGATTTGCCAAGACCGGTCACCACGACGCGGCCCTTGCATTCGGCAAGCAGGGTCACGGCGTCCACAAAGGGGCCGTTCAGCCGGTCCCTGACAGCCTGCAGGCCTTCAATTTCGATATTCAGCACTTCCTGACCCAGTTCGAGCCAGTCCGTGCGCGGGGAGCATTCGGTATGTTGCATCAGATGTATTTGTGCCGGTTCAGAGGGGCTGTTCGGGCCTGCGTCGGCCGTCCGCTCTCCGTCGTGCATTGTTTTGCGTTGTCGGGATCAATGGAACGCGGCGAGTATAGTACCGTAACCGATGCAGGGCAACGGGGAATGCGCAGGTATGGTTGAGCAGGGACGTGGTGCGGGAATTCCTCGGAAAAGGATGGCATGCGGCGCGAGCCCTCGTCTGTTGCGGAGGTTACGCGGAGGCTGCCAACGCCTCTTCTTCCTTCTTGGGTTCGGCTGCCTTGGGCTGGCTGACGGGGAGGACGATGGTGAAGGTCGTGCCGCTTCCCACGGAGGAATCCACCTTGATTTCGCCGTTGTGTTTCTTGACCACAATGTTGTGCACGATGGCAAGCCCCTGCCCTGTGCCCTTGCCCGGCTCCTTTGTGGTGAAAAACTGGTCGAATATCTTGTCGCGGATATCATAGGGAATGCCGCAGCCCGTGTCGCTGAAGGTGACGATTACCTTGTCCCCTTCGTGACGGGAGGTCAGGGTGATGGTGCCTCTGGTGTTAGTTGTGTCTGACACATCCTTCACGGCGTGGGCCGCATTGATGAGGATGTTCAGGAATACCTGATTGATCTCGCCGGGGATGCATTGGACAAACGGCAGGTCCTCGGCAAGGTCGGTCTCTACGTCGGCCACGTATTTCCATTCGTTTTTGGCTACCTGAACGGTTGCGAGCAGTGCGGCGTTGATATCCGTCTCCATCATTCCCTGAGGGCTGGAGTGGGCGAAGCGCTTCATGGCGGAAACAATGCCTGCGACACGGTCTATGCCGTCGAAAACCATGCCGAATACACGCGGAAGCTCCTGTTGAACAAACTCGAGGTCCAGTTCTTCCGTTGCAGTACTGATCTCTTCGCAAACCACCTTCAATTCCTCGAGTTTCCCGGCTTTTTCGCACAGCTGGACATACAGCTGGTTCAAGCGCGCCTGCCCTTCATGGACTTCGCGCAGGAAGACCATGTTGTCATGGATGTACTGTATGGGCGTATTGATCTCATGCGCTATGCCCGAAGCCAGAAGGCCGATGGATTCAAGCCGCTGGGCAATGCCCAACTGGTGTTCCAGTGTCTTCTTCTCCGTGATGTCCATGAGTATGAGGGCCACGTGAGGCTGGCCGTTGACGGTCATGTGGAAGGTGTATTTGGCTGCAGGAACGGATTTGCCGTTGGCAAGCTGCACGGCTCCCTCTTCATACTGCGGGGTGTCGAAGTCGTAGGCGCACAGTGCATGGCGTGTGCCCGTTGCGGAGGCAAAGGCGATCTGGCTGATGAGTTTTGAGCATTCGTGCGGCATGTCTGCGGGAAGACACAGCATGCATTCCGCCACAGAGTTAATCTCCACGACATCATGTTCTATCGGGCTGAAGATGACGATGGCCGCCTTCATTTTCTCGAACAGGTTGTTCAGCAGGTTGTGATGAGCATGGAGGTTGGATTCCGCAAGGGCCCGGCTCACGATTTCGTTGCGGAGCGCCTCTGACTGGCTTTGCAGTTCCCGCGTGCGTTCGGAAACGCGCAATTCAAGTTCGGTATTGAGCAGCAGCAGGCGTTGTTCAAGCTTTCCCTTGCTGGCGAGGCTGTCGGTAAAGAGGGCGAAGAGTTCATTGATGCTGCGCACCATGTTGCCCAATTCGTCCTGCGCATGCGTCGCGGGTATGGGAATGGGAGAAACTGTCGGGCCTTGCGGAGCTATTCGCGTAATGTGGGTGGCAATACCCAGAATGGGTTTGGTCATTCGCTGGTAAAAGACAAGGCCGAGCAACAGGGCAAGGATCACAGCGCGGGAAAGTTCGTAGAGAAAGAGTTGGAGATGCTGCGTGATGAGGTCTTTCGCGAGGGGGGAAAGGTTTGTGCGTACGCTCAGTTCGCCCACATACTCATTTGTTTTCTTGAAATAGAGCGGGATGCTGAGTTCTGAACCGGCGGTAAAAAAGTGATTCAACAGAAAATGCGTAAGGGGCGAAATCGGTTCTGTGGGTGAAGGCTTTTGCGCATCCGCGAGTTGTTCACCTGTTTCGTTGGCGATGCTGGCCGAGAAAACAATGGGGAGCTCCAGCAGCGATTCAACTATGGCACGGGCCTCATCGTAGTCGTAATTGTAGGAAGTCAGGGCGGCTGAGGCTGTCAGTGCTTTCTGTAATGAATGCACCTCGTTCAGGAGCCGTTGGTTTGCGCAATCCGCTTCCCTGATGACGATGTAGGAGGATGAGGTAAACCCGAGGGCAAGCGCCAAGGCCAGAATGACTAGGCCTTGTTTTACCGCTAGCCGTTTGAAGAAGGGGAGCTTGCTGTGCATAGGCGTGGTGCTTTTCACTTGGCTTTATGTTGCTCGGTCGCTCTGTCCGTAACGTGCCGGTGAAGGCTGCTGCAGGGTAGTGGGGTGAAAGCAGGAATCCAACGCATGGCATCCTCCCGGCAGGGTCGTGGGTGAGCGCGGAAGCCCTTATCTGCGGTAAAAGCATGGGTATGGTTCAGATAAGGGAATTCAATCACCATAGACCATTACCACGCTCAGGGCAATTTTCCTGTTATAATCAGGGGGAAAGGGCTTAATGCCTTAAGGCAGAAAAAAGGCCGGAGTCTCGCGACTCCGGCCTTTCTTGTTCTTTCGTATTCGCAGCTGCCTAGCAGCCGCACTCGGTACACATCTTCCCGCCGCCTTCGCAGGGGATGGGATAGTCGCCGGTGAAGCAGGCGAGGCAGTAATTCTCGGGATGCTTCACGGCCTTCAGCAGACCTTCGATGGAGATGTAGTGCAGGCTGTCCAGACCGATGAAGCGTTCGATTTCTTCAACGGTGTGGTTGGCCGCAATAAGTTCACCCTTGGACGAGAAGTCGATGCCGTAGAAGCAGGGGAACTTGATGGGCGGGCAGCTCACGCGGAAGTGAATCTCGCTTGCGCCAAGCTCGCGCAGCTTCTTCACGCGGGAGCGGATGGTGGTGCCGCGCACGATGGAGTCGTCCACGATCACGATGCGCTTGCCCTTGATCATCTCCTTCACGGGGTTGATCTTCACGCGGGTGGAGAAGTCGCGCATGTCCTGCGAGGGCTGGATGAAGGTACGGCCCACATAGTGGTTACGGATCATCGCATGTTCGTAGGGCAGGCCGGACTGCTGTGCGTAGCCCACGGCGCTGTAGATGCCGGAGTCGGGGAAGGGCATGACGTAGTCCGCATCCACGTGCGATTCAAGCGCCATCTGGCGGCCCATTTCCTTGCGGCACAGGTACACGTTTTCACCGAACACGGTGGAGTCCGGGCGCGCAAAGTAGATGAGTTCGAAGATGCAGTGCTTGGTGGGCTGCGGCGGAATGTCCATCTTGTAGCTCTTCACGCTGGTGCCTTCCACCACGACCATTTCGCCTGGTTCCACGGAGCGGATGAGTTCCGCTTCCAGCAGGTCGAAGGCGCAGGTTTCGGAGGCGAACACGTGCGAGCCGCCCACGCGGCCCATCTGCAGCGGACGGATGCCGTGCGGGTCGCGGATGGCGATGAGCTTGTCGTTGGCCATGATGAGCACGGAGTACGCGCCCTTCACTTCCTTGCAGGCCTTGAGCACGGCTTCTTCAACCGTGCCGCCGTTCAGGTATTTCACGATGAGGTGAACGAACACCTCGCTGTCGATGGTGGTCTGGAAGATGGAGCCCGCTTCTTCCAGCTGGTTGCGCAGCTCCATCGTGTTCACGAGGTTGCCGTTGTGCGCAATGGCCAGATGCAGGTTCTTGTGCCGCGCAAGGAAGGGCTGGGCATTACGGATGAGCGATGCGCCGGTGGTGGAATAGCGCACGTGGCCCATGGCGATGTTGCCCTTGAGTTCCTTGCCCAGATGCCGTTCGTTGAACACTTCGGGCACAAGGCCCATGCCGCGTTCTTCGCGGATGGTCTTGCCGTCCCAGGTGACGATGCCGGCGCTTTCCTGCCCGCGGTGCTGCTGGGCATAGAGGCCGAAGTATGTGAGGCGGGCTGCTTCGGGATGGTTGTAGATGCCGAAGACGCCGCAATATTCGCGTTTCATGGTTATCCCTTGCAGGCGCGTTCGGTCTTGTCGCCTGCGTAGTATTCCTGAATGCTTTTCACGTTCAGGCCGCAGCGGCGCTGTTCCGCAATTGCCATGGCAATCGCGCGTGCACCGGAAACGGTGGTGGAATAGGGAACGCCGTAGAGCAGCGTGGCCTGGCGGATGGACTTGGAGTCCTCCACCGTGCGCTTGCCGGATGCGGTGTTCAGCAGCAGGGCTACTTCGCCGTTCTTGATGAAGTCCACGATGTTGGGACGACCCTCGTACACCTTGGCCACGCGGGTGGCGGGCACACCGTTCTCGATGAAAAGCTGCGAGGTGCCGGTGGTGGCGAGGATTTCAAAGCCCAGTTCGTGGAACTTGCGGGCCACGTCGAGGATGTGGGCCTTGTCGCGGTCGTTGACCGAGATGAAGACCTTGCCGAACTGGGGCAGACGCTGACCGCAGGCCAGCTGGCCCTTCATGAAGGCTTCCTCGAAGGTATCGGCAATGCCCATGACTTCGCCGGTGGAGCGCATTTCGGGTCCGAGCAGGATGTCCACGCCGGGGAAGCGGCTGAACGGGAACACGGATTCCTTCACCGAGATGTAGCCGGACTTGCGCATGGATGCAGGGTTCAGTTCCTTGATGGTCTTGCCCATCATTACCTGCGTGGCAAGGCGCGGCAGCGGCACGCCCGTGGCCTTGGAGACGAACGGGGCGGTACGCGATGCGCGGGGGTTCACTTCAAGAATGAAGATGGTGCCGTCTTTCACCGCGAACTGGATGTTCATCAGACCGATAACTTTCAGCTCCTTGGCAAGGGCGATGGTCTGGCGGGTGATCTCGTCCACGATGCTCTGGGGCAGCGAGTAGGGCGGCAGGGAGCAGGCGGAGTCGCCGGAATGGATGCCGGCTTCTTCAATGTGCTCCATGATGCCGGCCACGTATACGTCGGTGCCGTCGGCAAGGGCGTCTACGTCCACTTCGGTGGCGTTCTCGAGGAACTTGTCGAGCAGGATGGGGTGCTCCGGTGCGGAGGTGCCTACAACGTCGCGGAAGTAGGTGGCCAGCTGCTCGTCGTCATATACTATTTCCATGGCTCGTCCGCCCAGCACGTAGGAGGGGCGCACAACCAGCGGATAGGTGATGGTTTCTGCCACCTTGCGGGCCTCTTCCAGCGTCATGACGGTGGCGTTGGCGGGCTGGGTGAGCTTCAGCTTCTGAATGAGGGCCTGGAAGCGCTCGCGGTCTTCTGCGCGGTCGATGGAGTCGGGGTGGGTACCCAGAATCGGCACGCCGGAGCGCAGCAGCGGTACGGCAAGGTTCAGCGGGGTCTGGCCGCCGAACTGCACGATCACGCCGTCGGGCTTTTCGATTTCCACGATGTTCATGACGTCTTCGTAGGTCAGCGGCTCAAAGTAGAGGCGGTCGGAAGTGTCATAGTCCGTGGAGACGGTTTCGGGGTTGGAGTTGACCATGATGGACTGCACGCCCATGTCCTTCAGTGCGAAGGAGGCGTGACAGCAGCAGTAGTCGAACTCGATGCCCTGACCGATACGGTTGGGGCCGCCGCCGAGGATGATGACCTTCTTGCGGTCTTCCACGACGATTTCGTTGCCCGTTTCGTAGGTGGAGTAGTAATAGGGGGTGTATGCCTCGAACTCGGATGCGCAGGTATCAACGAGGTAGTAGGTGGGCTGAATGCCCATGTCCTTGCGCAGCTGGCGGATGGCCAGTTCCGGCTGCTTCCACATTTCCGCGAGCTGGCGGTCGGAGAAGCCGTATTCCTTGGCGCGGCGCATCAGGTCCACGAGATCCGGGTTGTCCGGAATGAGGGAGTTGGCAAGGCCGAAGTCGCGCAGCTCGTCTTCAACCGTCACGATGTCCCTGATCTGGTGCAGGAACCACGGGTCGATCTTGGTGATGTCGAAGATCTCTTCGTTGCTCATGCCCTGCAGCATGGCGTGGCGCACGTAGAACATGCGGCGGGAGTTGGGCGTGCGCAGCTTGCTGAGCACCTCTTCGCGGTCGGGCTGCTTGCCGCGGAAGTCGCGGCCAAGGCCGAATGCGCCGATTTCCAGCGAACGCAGGCCCTTCTGCAGCGATTCCTTGAAGGTGCGGCCGATGGACATGGCCTCGCCCACACTCTTCATGGCGGTGTTCAGTTCGTCCTTGGAGCCGGGGAACTTCTCAAAGGTGAAGCGGGGCAGCTTGGTGACCACGTAGTCGATGGTCGGCTCGAAGGAGGCCATGGTCTCGCGGGTGATGTCGTTGGGAATTTCGTCCAGCGTGTAACCCACGGCGAGCTTGGCGGCGATCTTGGCGATAGGGAAGCCCGTTGCCTTGGAGGCGAGAGCGGAAGAACGGCTGACGCGGGGGTTCATTTCAATGACCACGAGGTCGCCGTTTTCGGGGTTCACACCGAACTGCACGTTGGAGCCGCCGGTTTCCACGCCGATTTCGCGCATGATGGCGATGGAGGCATCGCGCATCTTCTGATATTCTAGATCGGTCAGGGTCTGCGAGGGGGCAACGGTGATGGAGTCGCCGGTGTGCACGCCCATGGGATCAAAGTTTTCAATGGAGCAGATGATGACGCAGTTGTCTGCCTTGTCGCGCATGACTTCCATTTCGTATTCCTTCCAGCCCAGAACGGATTGTTCCAGAAGGACTTCGGAAGAGATGGAAGCGGCAAGACCCTGCGAGGCGATGTGCTCAAGGTCTTCCATGTTGTAGGCAATACCGCCACCCTTGCCGCCGAGAGTGAATGCGGGACGGATGATGATGGGGAAGGCCATCTCTTCGCCGATGCGGCGAACATCGTCCATGGAGCGGGCAATGGCGGACTGGGGCACCTTGAGGCCGATGTTTTCCATGGCCTGACGGAACAGTTCGCGGCTTTCCGCCTTTTCGATGACCGATTCCGTGGCGCCGATGAGCTCAACGCCGCACTCTTCCAGTACACCCATCTTGGCCACTGCAAGCGCGGTGTTCAGGCCGGTCTGGCCGCCCAGTGTGGGCAGTACGGCGCAGGGGCGTTCCTTGCGGATGATGGCGGCTACGGTTTCCGGTTCGATGGGCTCGATGTAGGTGCGGTCTGCAAGCTCGGGGTCGGTCATGATACTTGCGGGGTTGGAGTTCACCAACACCACTTCGTATCCTTCTTCCTTCAGGGCCTTGATGGCCTGCGTGCCGGAGTAGTCGAATTCACAGGCCTGTCCGATGACGATGGGGCCGGAACCGATGACCATGATGCGCTTTAAGTCAGTCCTCTTTGGCATGTCTCAATGATTCCCTGTGTGACCTTTGTCTGGTCCCTGGTTAGGATCTGTTGGTGGGTCTGTCTGCCAGTGCCGCCGCAACGGGGAAACGGTGCGAACGGCCGTGTTTCCTCTTAGGGAAGATGGGGCACGCCCTTCACTATGGGGGGATGGCGCTGGCTGGATAGCGCCCCCGCCTAAAACCCCCACTCCCTACACTATGAGGTGGCACTTTAGCAAGGGTGTAAAGCGGCCTTGCCAGCACGGAATCAGCGTGCGATAGGTTCTTTTCTGTAAGTCTCTGGAGCCTCGTGGAAAATTTTTATGGATACATAGCACAATCGGTGGAGCGGATGAAAGTATGAATCCAACGCTGACATTGCTTTTTCCGTGGGTGGCGGGCGTTTTCGGGTTGCTGCTGGGTAGCCTGTATACGATCTGCGTGCATCGTTATCTCTCCGGGGCACCCCTTCTGCCGTTGCGCCCTGTCTGCCCCCAGTGCACGGTTCCGCTACGCTGGTATGACACCATACCCCTTCTCGGATACGCGCTTCTGCGCGGCCGCTGCCGCACCTGCCGCAGACCCATCGGCATCCGTTATCCCCTGCTGGAGCTGGCATCCTGCCTGTGGGCGGCCTTTGCGGCCATGGAATACGGCCCATCCCCCCAGTGGGTGGTGCTCATGGCGGAAGGCGGCATCCTGATCGTGGCCTCGTCCATTGACGTGGAGCGCTATCTTTTACCCGACATTCTCACCCTGCCCGGGGCGGGCATAGCCATTGCCGTTTCCATGCTGGTCATGGGCATGTCTCCCCTGCAGGTGCTGGGCGGCAGCATGGCGGGTGCCGGTCTGTTCTGGTTGCTGCAGCGGGCGTACCGCATGGTGAGCGGCATGCAGGGCATAGGCACGGGCGATGTGAAGCTCATGCTCATGCTGGGCGCCATGTGCGGGCTTGAGGGCCTGCCTGTGCTCATCACCGTGGCAGGTGTGGCTGCGCTGCTGGTGCATGCACTTGTTTCCCTGCTTGGGCGCAGGTATGCCGTGCATGCCATGATTCCCTTCGGGCCTTTTCTTTCCTTCGGCGGAATGGTGCAGGTGCTGTGGGGAGGACAGATAACGCGTATGCTCTCGTAGTGCGCAGCGGGTGGGGCATGGAGTTCGTGTGTGTGCTTCTGCATGATAATCCGCATGAAATGCTTGCCCTTACGCGCTGTGCTTGGTAGTGCCCGTACATTGAAAGAGTCTCGTGACCCCTGCGTCACAGGATTAGTCATAAGCCTATCAAGAGGAGGATGTGTATGCTCGCGATCCTGAAGTACAAGGCGGGCAATCAGACCAGCGTTCGTCGCGCCCTTGATCACCTCGGCATTCCGAATACGATCACTGCGGACCCTGACGAAATAATGGCCGCACAGGGAATCATCTTCCCCGGAGTAGGCGCTGCCGGTCAGGCCATGGACGAACTTGTGGCTACCGGACTCGATCAGGTGCTCAAGCGCGCCGTGGAAGCGGGCAAGCCGCTGCTCGGCATCTGCGTGGGCTGCCAGATCATGCTGGACTATAGCCAGGAAAACGACACCAAGGCACTGGGCATCATTCCCGGCCAGTGCAATCTCTTCAACCCTGCGTGGGAGGAAGAGGACGGCACCCCCATCCGCGTTCCGCACATGGGCTGGAACAAGGTGACCCCGCGCAAGAGCTGCGAACTGATGCGGGGCATAGACACCGACGCGGAATTCTATTTCGTGCACAGCTATTATCCCGAACCCAAGCCGGACTACGTGCTCGCCACAACCCAGTACGGCTGTGAAATCTGCGCCATTCACGGCGGCCCCGGCCTGTGGGCCGTGCAGTTCCACCCTGAAAAGAGCGGCAGACCCGGATTGAAATTCCTGCAGAACTTCTACGCATACTGTCGGGAGGCCGAAAATGCTCAGTAAACGCATCATTCCCTGTCTCGACGTGCGTAACGGCATTCTCACCAAAGGCGTGAAGTTTCAGGGGAACGTGGATATCGGCGATCCCGTGCTCACCGCCAAGAAGTATTACGAGGAAGGCGCGGACGAGATCGTCTTCTACGACATCACCGCCTCGCACGAAGGCCGCGGCATCTTCCTTGATGTTGTGGAAAAGGTGGCCTCCACCATCTTCATTCCCTTCTCCGTGGGCGGCGGCATCAATTGCGTGGATGACATGCGCGATGCCCTGAACGCCGGTGCCGAAAAGATTTCCGTGAACTCCGGCGCGGTGAAGAATCCCGACATCATCAGTGAAGGTGCTGTCCGTTTCGGCTCGCAGGCCATCGTGCTGGGCATGGACGTGAAGCAGGTGGAGAAGACCGAAGACATTCCCTCCGGCTATGAGATCGTCATCCACGGCGGCCGCAAGCACATGGGCATGGACGCCATCGAGTGGGCCAAGACCGCTGAAGCCCTCGGTGCCGGTGAAATCTGCGTGAACTCCATTGACGCCGACGGCACCAAGGACGGTTATGAACTGACCCTGACCCGCATGATTGCCGAAGCCGTGTCCATTCCCGTCATCGCCTCAGGCGGTGCGGGCAACCCCAAGCATATGCATGATGCGCTGACCAAGGGCAAGGCCACCGCCGCGCTCATCGCCTCCATCGTGCATTACGGGGAATACACCATTCCGGATCTCAAGCGGCAGATCAACGCCATGGGCGCGAAAATGCGCATGGTCTGGTAAAAAGCCGACAATAGATACATAAAGAAGCCGCCCGAAAGGGCGGCTTCTTGTTTGGGCTATCGTAGAAAGTCCTCGAGTATTTTAATGAATTCGTCAAAGTATAGTTTGTATTCCTCCCTATTCTTGTCGGATAAACTTATATATTCTTGAAATAATTCCGATGAGTTTTTGTTATTGGTATCGATTAGTTGCGTTTCTTTCTCAAAACGATAGCTTAAGTCTGCAAGAAGCTGAATGCTTCTTGTGAGTCCAGTCCATTGAGCTAGGCACTCTGGTGATATTTGGGCGGCAATTGTGGTTAGGGCGGTGAAGGTGTGGTATGACTCTGAACATGCCGTTAGAGTATATTTCATATCTAAGCCATTTAATTTTGTGTTTGATAAATATTTCTTGAATTCTGAAACTTTCTCGTGAGAAATTGTATTGTCACAAAAATATATATTTTTACTCCAATAATATATCCCAGAGTCTTTAGTATCCAATATAAAATTAACTGGTTTTATTAGAATTCTTTTTAAACGATTGACTTTGCTTGATTCATATAGATAAACAACAAAGTAATAAAAGATTATGCTTGTGAGTATCGAGGTTGATATAGAGTGTAGCGTAGAGTTTGTATGGTTCAAAATATGACTTAATAAATGATTGCTGAGAGATGGGTGTATGTATGTATCGTCAGATGTTGCTATTGTTGCTAATAGGCATATTGATAACGTTGAGATAATGAACCAACGTTTCAATGTTCCGTCGTGGTTGAGAACGCAAGAGGTTGGAGCTTTCGTCATGTTATTGGGCACCATTGAGTATAGGGTGTAGGTTGTGCTGTAGCTTGTTAATTGTCTGAATATTCGCGGAGTTTATATGTGTCAATCTTTGTCGAGGGGGGCATGACTTTGCGGTTGTCTTGCATGTAGAGAACACCGCTTGTGCCGGCTTAAGTGTATTGTCTCTTGGTTAGAGGTTCGATCATGACGACGTCTTTGTTAGTTCCTTCGCCTCCATCGTGCATTATGGGGAATACACCATTCCGGACCTGAAGCGGCAGATCAACGCCATGGGCGCGAAAATGCGCATGGTCTGGTAGTGTCGTCGCAATCGCAAGAATAATGAAAGCCGCCCGAAAGGGCGGCTTTTTTATTTGGGCAGCAGCGAACCGGCGCTAGGGCATGAGCGCTATGGCGCGGGTGTTAAGATACCGTGCTGCATCACTCATCTGGATATGGGGAATGCCGGGCTGAACGGTCTGCAGGAATTGCTTGGCCTGCTGCAGAACAGCGGCATTTTCCTGATGTTCGATCTGATAGGCTTGCAGTTTCTGCGCGGCGGCTTCGTATATTCCCTTTGCCGTCGGGCTCAGCAGGAACTTGGTGATGGAGCCGCCGGCCTGTGCGTAGGCATCTTCAAGCTGCTGGCAGTAGGGCGTTTTGCTTCTGTCGGAATGCAGGTTTTCGGAACGGGGATAGGGGGTGTAGCCGTGCTCGTTCCATGCTTTGCTGTTCAGAGCCAGCCGTTCAATGGCCTTGCCGTAGGCCGGGTCTGTCTGGCCGTATACGGTGCGGGACACCTGGGTCAGGTCCATCATGCCGCTGCACTGGGCGCAGGGTTCCAGCGAGGTGTAAATGGTGTAGCCGGAAAGATAGTTTTTTTGCGTTGTGCTGAGATAGCCAACCATCAGCCGCACCTCGCCGTGCTGAGTGCCGTTTTTTAGTCGGGCGTTGCAGTTGCGTGCCCAGCGAACGATGTTGCCTTGATCGTCAACAAGGATGGAGCCGATATTATGTCCCCGTTTGTCGGGGGTGCCGTCTGCCTGCCAGTCGTTCAGCACAACGGAATAGGCGGTGAGCATGTATATCTCGTCTTTTTCATCCGCAGCCGACTGGGCGAACACCTGTGGAATGAACATGGCGCCCAGCAGCAAACAAGCTATAACCATCGTAATTACTCGTGTGACAAACCGTACTTGCATGCACTTCATCTTGTATCTCCTTTGTCTGTTTTTCCGCCTCCGCCATGGTGTTGAGCTATCCGGCCATCGGAAACCAGCCATGCCGCTGCGGTGTATTGCAGGATGATTAGTGCATTCTATATAGCTCTATGGAATTATATTCTGTGCAGGCACGGAACCGCCTAGGTGGGGTTTGGTGCAGCTTTTCCATCCCCTTGCCGAGCCCTCTGTCGGGTGATAGGACACTGCCCTTCATCATTCGTAACGCAAGGGGCGAATATGCTTGAATATGACCTTACGCACTGGCTGTCTTTCTTCACGGCGGCCTTTCTGCTGAACATCGCTCCGGGGCCGGATTTCGCGTTTATTTTGAGCCATACGGTCAAGGGAGGCAGGCGGGCCGGAACCGCTGCCATGCTGGGCATCTGGACCGGTGCCTTCGGGCATGTGTTGCTGGCTGCGCTGGGCCTTTCCGCCATTATTGCCGCCTCGGCAGCCGTGTTTGCCGTGGTGAAGTGGGTAGGCGTGGGCTATCTGTTATGGTTGGGCTGGCAAGCCTTGCGTTCACAGGGCGATGCGTTGGATATCGGCGACATTCAGGAACAGGTCGGATTGTTTTCCGTCTTCCGTCAGGGAGCTTTGGTAGACCTGCTCAATCCCAAGGTGGCGACCTTCTTTCTTGCCTTTCTGCCCCAGTTCGTGGAGCCGGAGGCGGGGCCGGCGTGGGTGCAGTTGATGCTGCATGGCGTGCTCGTCATTGTGGTGGCCGCATTTGTGGAACCGCCGCTTGTTTTTGTCGGCGATCGTCTTACCGGACGCCTGCGTGAAAGCCGCCGCTTGCGCGTCTGGTTGGATCGTACCCTTGGCGGTGTGCTTGTGGGGCTGGGGGTGAAACTGGCGGTCTCCGAGCGGTAGCCGATGACTTTGCCGAAGATTGGCTGCGATATGTAACGGCTCTGCTGTACGGTTTGTATTGCAGTCAGCCTTTTCTGCGTTTGTCTCTGACGGGCATGGGCCATGTTGCCCGTGCACTTCGCCTAAAGACCCCCCCCTCCTCTGGAAGCTGTTCACAGGGGAGGGGGCTTTGTTGTTCTGTTGCGACTGGCGCTATGAGGATCAGAACATGGAGGCCGCATTGTGAAGGGAGTCATCACCCAGTTCCACGAAGAACTGGGGGGAACTGCACACCCGATTACGGCCTTGTTTTTTGGCAGAATAGAGCGCCTTGTCCGCAGCATCATACACGGTGCGGGGCGAGAGCATTCTGTCCGGCACCGTAGAGGCGACGCCTATGGAAATCGTCACATAGTCGGCTGTGCCGGAAGCGCCATGGGGCAGGTCCTTGGTGGAGACGGCAAGCAGCAGTTTTCTGGCCACGAACTCGGCACCGGGGGTGTCTGTTCCGGGCAGCAGAATGGCAAATTCCTCTCCGCCTATGCGGGCCAGCTTGTCCACATCCCGCTGGACGATCTCGGAAAGGGTGAGCGATATGCGTCGCAGGCAGTCGTCACCAGCGCCGTGTCCGTAGGTATCGTTGTATGCCTTGAAGTGGTCGATATCGAGCAGCAGCAGGGAAAGGGGGGTGCGGTTGCGCAGGCTGCGCGCCCATTCCTCATTATAGACCTCTTCAAAGTGTCGCCTGTTGCTGAGACCGGTCAGGCCGTCCGTGACGGAAAGATAGAGGAGCTGTTCGTTGGTTTCTTCAAGCTGCTGCTGCAACTCTTCCAGTTCCACAAGTTTCCTGTCCAGTTCCCGTCTCTTCGCTTCCAGCTCTTCCTTGTGGCGGAACAGCTCGAGAAACACCCCTACCTTGCTTTTGAACACGAGCGGCTCAAGGGGCTTGAAAAGATAGTCCACGGCACCGGATTCGTAGCCCTTGAAGATGTGGGTTTCGCGCTTGTAGGCGGCGGTAACGAAGATGATGGGCACATGTCGCGTCTTTCTGTTGCCGCGCATGAGTTCGGCAACTTCGTAGCCGTCCATGTCCGGCATCTGCACGTCCAGCAGCACAAGGGCGAAATCGTGGTCCAGCGTCTGCGCAAGGGCGTCCGCACCGGAATTGGCTTCGACGAGTTCCACGTCAAGGTCGGCCAGCAGGCCACCCAGCGCCAGCAGGTTGGCGGGTTTGTCGTCCACGATGAGTATTTTGGGCTTTCTCATAATGCACCCTCCAGGGCGTTGAGCTGCCTTGCAATGTCTTTCAGGGTCAAAATATGGTCTGCCTGTGTGGCTTCCAGCGCAGCGCGGGGCATGGCATTAGCCTGAGCGGTTTCAGGTGCCTGCACGATGGTGAGGCCGCCGAGTTGCTTGATGCGGGCCAGTCCCGCTGCACCATCGTGGTTCGCACCGGTCAGGATGATCCCGATGAGGCCGTCTCCGTAAGCTTCTGCCGCAGTTTCAAACAGCACGTCCACGGAGGGGCGGGAAAAGTTGACGCGGCGTTCTACGGAAAGAGAGATGCTGCGGTCAAGCTCAACCATCATGTGATAGTCGGGCGGGGCAAAATATATGGTGCGGGCCATGATGTCTTCTTTATCGTCCGCCTCTTTCACAGGCAGTGGGCAGCGGGTGGCAAAATGCTGCGGCAGATAGCTTTCGGCATCCGGGCTGATGTGCTGCACGATGAGTACGGGCAGGGAGAACGAGGCATGGAGCGCCGAAAGGATGGTCTCCAGGGCGGTAAGGCCTCCGGCAGATACGCCGATGACAACGGCTTCGTATTTCTTCGGGTGTGGGGACATGGTTCTCCGTCCGGCTACATCCGTTTTTTACGGTATATCTTTTCCCTGTCCGCGATGACCTCGAACTTGTCCGCAATCTCAGAGAACATGAGTGTCTCCTTGGAGCCAAGGCACAGGAAACCGCCGGGGCAGAGACTGTCGTAGAAGAGTTTGAGTACCTTGTTCTGGAGTTCTCTGTTGAAATAAATGAGGACGTTGCGACAGAATATGACGTTCATCTCGCCGAACACGCCGTCTGTAACCAGATTGTGGGAAGAAAAAAGCACCTGTTCGCGCAGGGAGCGCTTCATGACCACGCTGGCATAGTCCGCAGTGTAGTAATCGGAAAAGGACTGGGTGCCGCCCGCTTTCTGGTAGTTCGTCGTGTATTCGCGGATGAGATCTACAGGGTAAATGCCGTCCTTGGCTTTTTGCAGAACGATTTCGTTGAAGTCCGTCGCATAGATCTGCACGCGTTCGCGCATGCCTTCCTCTTCCAGCAGAATGGCCATGGAATAGACTTCCTGCCCTGCGGAGCATCCGGCATGCCATACCTTGATGAAGGGGTAGGTGCACAGGTGCGGCACCACGGCTTCGCGCACTTTCTTATAGAACCACGGGTCGCGGAACATTTCCGTCACGTTGATGGAAAGGTCGAGCAGCACCGTATCGAAGAATTCCTCGTCGTGGATGAGGCGGTGCATCATCTGGGAATAGTCGCCCAGCCCTTCCATCGCACGCCTGTGTTCCAGCCGCCGCTTGGTGTGGGCGCAGGCGTAATTCCTGAAGTCGTACCCGTATTTACGGTACACGGCTTCCAGCAGCAGCTGTATTTCAAGCCGTTCGTTGTCTATGTGTTCCGGCATGCTCATATCAATATAACCAGACTCTCAGCATGGAGAGCAACTTTTCCGTATCCACGGGCTTGGCGAGATAGTCGCTGGCACCGGCTTCAATGCACTTGCTGCGGTCCCCCTTCATGGCCTTGGCCGTGAGGGCGATGATGGGCATCTTGGCAAAGTTGCGCTGTTTGCGGATTTCGCGCATGGCCTCGTAGCCGTCCATTACTGGCATCATGATGTCCATGAGCACTGCGTTGGGGCGCAGGCCTTCCTTGAGCTTGTCCAGACATTCAATGCCGTTGCGGGCGATGACAACGTTCATCTGCTTTTCTTCCAGCAGGCTGGAAAGGGCAAAGACGTTGCGCATGTCGTCATCCACAAGAAGTACCGTCTTTTCGGCCAGCACGGCTTCCTTGTCGTGCGCCTGCTTGAGCATGCGGCGCTTTTCCTCCGGCAGGTTGGCTTCCACGCGATGCAGGAACAGAGCCGATTCGTCGAGCAGGCGTTCCGGCGACTTCACGCCCTTGATGATGATGGTTTCCGCATAGCGGTTGAGCTGCTTTTCCTCTTCGCGGGTCAGGTCGCGGCCGGTATAGATGATGATGGGCACGCGTACGGAGGTTTCGCTCTGCCGTACCTGCTCCAGAAGATCGAAGCCGGACATGTCCTCAAGGCCGAGGTCCAGAATCATGCAGTCGTAGCCGCCCTTTTCCAGTTCGCGGAAGGCTTCTGCCCCGGTGGAAACGGCAATGGTCTGCACGTCGCCGTTGCCGATGAGCTCCTGAATGCTGCGGCGCTGAATGGGGTCGTCTTCCACCAGCAGCAGTTTGCTCACCGGCTTGGAGATGACATGTTCCAGTTTGGCAAACGCTTCCTCGATCTTTTCCATGCTTACGGGTTTGGTCAGGTAGCCTATGGCCCCCATGCGCATGGCGTCCAGCGAGCTGTCTGCCGCGGACATGAAATGGACGGGAATGTGGCGCAGTTCGGGATTGTCCTTGAGCCGCTCCATGACGGTCCAACCGTCAATACCGGGCAGGCCGATATCAAGAATGATGGCGCTTGGCTTGTAGTAGTCCGCGTAGTGCAGGCCGGTTTCGCCATCGCCTGCCACAAGACATTTGAAGCCGCGTTCACGGGCGAAATCGCGCATGATGCGGGCAAATTCAAGGTTGTCCTCGATGATGAGCAGACTGCGGGAGGCCGGCGTTATGTCCTTGCGGTCGTCTTCCAGATAGCCGCTCTCGCAGGGAGGCACGGTCTTCTTGTCCGGTACGGGCAGGCCGGGGCCGCTGACTGTTTCCGGAGAGGGATTGCAGGCAAGGGGCTCGGAAGGGGTCTTTGCAGCGTCGGGCAGCACGTCATTCGTTTCGGGCAGAACTGCTGCTTCGGGCAGGTCCTCTGAGGCGGCTTTTGTGTAGCTCTCCGGCAGGATGACCGTGAAGGTGCTGCCTTTGCCTTCCTCACTGTGCAGGCTGATGGTGCCGCCGAGAAGTCTCACCAGCTCGCGGGAAATGGACAGGCCAAGGCCCGTACCGCCGTATTTGCGGCTGGTGCTGCCGTCTGCCTGCTGGAAAGCCTGGAAGATGGCTTCCTGCTTTTCCTTTGCGATGCCAATGCCCTCATCCTTGACGATGAAGGCGATGCCTCTCGAGCCCGAATCTCCATTCGTCGGGGCCGGGCGCATGATGTCGAGGGTTACGGCCCCCTTGTGCGTGAACTTGAAGGCGTTGGTCAGCAGGTTGCGCAGAACTTGCTGCAGGCGCTGCGAGTCCGTCGTGATGTCTTGCGGCACATTGCCGGATACGCTGATGCGGAAATCCAGCCCCTTGTCTTCCGCCACGTTGTTGAAGAGCCGTTTGAGGTCTGTCACAAGGGCGTCCACGGGGAAGGTTTCCACAAGCAGCTCCACTTTGCCCGCTTCGATCTTGGAAAGGTCCAGAATTTCGTTGATGAGCGTGAGCAGGTCGGAACCGGCGGAATTGATGGCCTTGGCGGAATCGATCTGGCGAACGTTGAGGTTGCCGTCCTTGTTGTTGGCCATGAGCTGGGACAGGATGAGAATACTGTTCAGCGGCGTGCGCAACTCGTGCGACATGTTGGCAAGAAATTCCGACTTGTACTTGCTGGCGATCTCCAGATCGCGTGCCTTCTGGCGTACCACTTCCTGCGCCTTGACCAGCTCTGCGTTCTTGGTGCGGATGGCGTCCTTCTGGTCCTGCAGGGCCTTGGTGCGTTCCTCAAGCTCTTCGTTGGTAACGCGCAGCTCTTCCTGCTGTGCCTGCAGTTCCGCCTCGGATTCCCTGAGTGCCTTGGTCTGTTCTTCCAGCTCCTCGTTGGTAACGCGCAGTTCTTCCTGCTGCGCCTGCAGTTCGGCTTCGGATTCCTGCAGGGCTCTGGTCTGGTCTTCCAGTTCAATGTTGGCTACGCGCAGCTCTTCCTGCTGCCGCTGGGCCTGTTCGAACAGTTCACGGATGACCTGTCTGGAGCGGGCGGCATTGAGCATGATGGCCACGTTGGGGATGTTCTGGTTCACGAACTGCCGTTGCAGGGGGGAGAGCGTTTGCAGGGAGCCGATAAGTATCACGCCCAGAAGCATTTCTTCAAATATGACCGGAACCGCCATGAAGTTGGTGGGTACGGTCTCGCCTGCGCCGAAATTGATTGCCGGGACAGGTGTATTCGCTTCGGGCCGCACATTGGAGAAGACGATGGTCTTCTGTTCCAGCGCGGCCTGTCCGACCATGCCTTCGCCGAGTGCGAAGCTGTTGAAGTTGCCGCCTCGGTCAGTGAAGGCGTAGCTGGAGCGAAGCTTGAGCTCATTGTCTTCCAGCAGGTAGATGGCCCCAAGCTGTGCCCCCAGATGCTTGGTCAGGTAGCTGATGGCACGGCGGGCAAGATCGTCCGTTTCGTGCTCTCCGCGCATTTCATCGTCCAGCCCTTCCTTGCCGGATTGCAGCCAGTCCATGTTGCGCAGGTCTTGGGCCATGGTGTTGAGCGCATTGGCCAGTTCGCCCAGCTCGTCCTTCTGGTCCAGCGCGAGGGAGGAGTGCAGATCCCCTTCTGAAATGGCCTTAGCGAAATGCACGCCTTCAATGATGGGGCGGGTGAGGGTGCGGGAAAAAATGATGGAGCCGATGCTGATGAACAGGGCCAATCCGGCCGCGATGCTGCCGATGGCCCAGTAGATGGCCCGTACGGGAGCGGTGACTTCATATTCATCGATCTTGGAGATGAGATACCAGTCAAGACCAGCCACCGAGAGTTTGTTGTAGGCCACCTGTACGGGGTTGCCGGCGCTGTCGGTGTACGTTCCCTGACCGCCTGTCTCTCCGGCCTTGCGCGCCGAGTGCCAGTACTGGAGCGGCGTGGAGAGTGAATACCCGACCACGTAGCGTCCGTCGCCCATGGTTTTCAGGTTGCTGCGCAGTTCGTATTCGCTGGTCTGGGCATTGATGCCCAGCAGGTAGGATTCTCCGGTGCTGCCCATGCCCTTTCGGGAGTCGACGATACGGGTGATGAGTTCGGGAGAAAGCTGCAGTGCCAGAACCCCGATGATCTCGCCCGCATCATTCCTGACGGGCTGGGCGATGAAGGCTGCCTCGGCTCCCCGGCGCGGGCCGTAAGGAGCGAAGTCCGTGATGACCGTGTCATTGGAGGCCAGTGCTGCGCGCCATGCGTCGGCGAGCCCTGTTTTCTTGTGGGATCCGACACTGAGACTGTCGCCCGATTCCAGTTCACCGGTCAGTGAGAGTAGTACGTGGCCGTGATTGGCGTCTATGAGGTACAGGTTCTGGTAGCCGTAAGCGGCAATGTGGCTTTCGAGCCCCTTGAGGTAGGGGGCAACCAGCGCCCTGTGGGCCTTTTCGCGTGCAGCCGTTTCCATTTCCTCTGTCCGCTTGTCGGTGTCAAAGGCATTGAGCAGGCTCTGCAGGTCGCGGATACGGATGGAGTCGGCCATCACCTGCGTATCGGCAAAGCGTTCGTGGAAAAAGTCTTCTATCTGGGCTTTGCGGACGGACTGAACCGTTTCGAGCTGGTCAAAGGACTTCTGTAAAAGGGAGTCTTTAGTCAGCTTGGTGCCGAATGCACCAACGATGATAAGCGGGACAAGACCGGTCGCGACAAAAAGAAAGACCAGCTTGGGCCTTATGCGGATATCGGCAAGAAAGTGAAACATGGTGGCTCCAGCGATAAGGGCGGCGTTAACATGCCCGTAATGCGGCAGAACATGTCTGCGTGCGCGTGCCGGACAAGGCCCCCCCTTCCGGTTCGCGGCGTTGACCGCTCATACTATACTTGCAGAGCCGTAGCAACATCATTTACCCACGGGGGTATGCTCGGTAAACCATTTGGCTTGAAGGGCTGAGAGAGACGTACCTCCTTTGCGGCTTGAGGGAGGCACGGAATGAGGACTGTTGAAAGCACAAAAAGTCCCCGCAGGTAATCCTGCGGGGACTTTCATTTCTATTAGGCGGTCGGTCCTGCTTCAGCTCTACTTCATCAGTGCGGCAACGTGGTCGGCACCGGCCTGCAGTGCGTCCGCGTTCTTGGGGATGAGGTGGCTGTAGTGGACGCTGATGACGGAGGTGAGAGACTTCTTCACCACGTCCAGCGGCACCACGCCCGTAGCCTGTACGTAGCCGCCAAGGGCGACCATGTTGGCCATGCGGGTGTTGCCGAGCTTGTCCGCGATTTCATTGGCGGGCACGGCAAAGGTCTTCACGCGGGGGTCTGCCTGCGCTGCATCAACCAGCGAAGAGTTGATGATCTGCACGCCGCCGTCCTGCATGCGGGGCTGGAACTTGTCCATGGAGGGCTGGTTCATCACGATCAGCGACTTGGGGCGCTGGATGATGGGGGAACCGATGTCCTCGGAGGAGATAACCACGGTGCAGTTGGCAGTGCCGCCGCGCATTTCCGGGCCGTAAACGGGGATGTAGGTCACTTCGAGACCGGCTTCCATGCCTGCATAGGCCAGCAGGTTGCCGATCAGCATGACACCCTGTCCGCCGAAACCGGCGATGATGACGTCCTGATAGAGGCTCATTATTTGTCCTCCTTGCTCTCGGAGCATTCGCAGCCGCCTTCGGCGGTTACATCCTTGTACACGCCCAGCGGGAAGTAGGGGATCATTTCTTCGGTAATGCGCTTGTTTGCGGCAACGGCATCCATGCGCCAGTTGGTGGGACAGCCGGAGAGCAGTTCCACGAAGCCGAAGCCGATACCCTGCTGCTGCACTTCAAATGCCTTGCGGATGGCCTTCTTGGCGCGGCGGATGTTCTTCACGCTGTCCAGAGAGGCGCGTTCGCAGTATGCGGTGCCGCCAAGGCCGCCGATGATCTCGCTCATGCGGATGGGGGAGCCTTCGCGGTCGGCGCAACGGCCACCGGGGCAGGTGGTGGTCTTCTGGCCGATGAGCGTGGTGGGGGCCATCTGGCCGCCGGTCATGCCGTATACGGTGTTGTTCACGAAGACCACGGAGATGCGTTCGCCGCGGTTGGCGGCGTGGATGATCTCGGCCATGCCGATGGAGGCAAGGTCGCCGTCACCCTGATAGGTGAACACGAACTTGTCCTTGCGGGCACGCTTGAGGCCGGTGGCCACTGCGGGCGCACGACCGTGGGGCGCTTCCACGGCGTCCACGTTCAGGTAGTTGTAGATGAACACGGAGCAGCCGATGGAGCCCACGCACAGGGTGTCGTCCACAAGGCCCATTTCGGTGAGCACTTCGCCCACAAGGCGGTGCGCTATGCCGTGGTGACAGCCGGGGCAGTAGTGCGTCGGCCTGTCGATCATGATTTCGGGAGCTTCGAATACGATTTGTTCTGCTGACATGGCTTACCTCCCCAGACGCGCCAGAATGGGCTCTACGAAGTCGTCGGAACCGGGCAGGTTACCCGGCATGTGGCCGTGGAAGTCGGAATCGCCGTACTTGCGGACGGAGAGGCGAACGTCTTCCACCATCTGGCCGCAGTTGTGCTCGATGGTCAGGAACTTCTTGCCCTGCTTGGCAAGGTCTTCCAGCACGTTGGCGGGGAAGGGGTACAGGGTGAGGGGGCGAACCAGACCCACCTTGTGGCCTTCCGCGCGCAGTCTGCGGATGGAGGACTTCACTATGCGGCCGATGGAGCCGAAGGCAACGACAACCAGTTCGGCATCGTCACAGGCGAATACGTCGGCGCGGGCTTCGGCCTGCAGCGCGGCATACTTTTCCTGCAGGTGGATGTTCTGGCTGGCCAGAGCGCCGTCTTCAAGGAACAGGGACTTCAGAAGGCGCTTGTCGCGGCCCTTGGCACCGGAGAGGCACCAGTCTTCAGCTCCGTAGTTGTTGATCTTTTCGGGAACCCAGGGGGTAACCGGTTCCTTCATCTGGCCCACGATGGCATCGCCGAGCACCAGAACGGGGTTGCGGTACTTGAAGGCGAGGTCAAAGGCTTCGATCATCATGTCGTAGCCTTCCTGGCAGGTGCCGGGAGCCAGCACGATGGTGCGGTAGTCGCCGTGGCCGCCGCCGCGGGTGGACTGGAAGTAGTCGCCCTGCGAGGAGCCGATGTCGCCGAGGCCGGGGCCGCCGCGGTTGATGTTCACGATAACCGCGGGCAGTTCAGAGCCTGCGAGGTAGGAAATGGCTTCCTGCATCAGCGAAACGCCCGGAGAGGAAGACGTGGTCATGGCGCGCGCGCCGCCGGCGGCAGCGCCGAGCAGCATGTTGGCGGAAGCCACTTCGGATTCGGCCTGCACGAATTCACCGCCTGCAGCGGGAAGCTCGGTGGACAGGAATTCGGGAATGTCGTTCTGGGGGGTAATGGGGTAACCGAAGTAGCACTTCAGTCCTGCGGCCATTGCGCCGCGGGAGATTGCCTCGTTCCCCTTGATGAAAATTCGCTTGTTGTCGGCCATGGCTACTTCTTCTCCTTCTTCTCGCGGTACACTTTGATCGCAAGATCAGGGCATATCAATGCACAAGACGCACAGCCCGTGCATTTTTCCATGTCCTCTTCCTTGACCTCTGCCACCTTGTAGCCCTGCTTGTTGAAGCGGGCTGACTGGCAGATGATCTCCTTGGGGCATACGGTCGTACAGAGAAGGCATCCTTTGCACCTCTCGTCCCTAAATTCTACCCGTGCCATTCGTAACACCTCTGGGTTAAGGATGTTGCCTTGCCCTGCAGGCGGGCGATACCGCAGGTTGCGGTATACTCAGGCCGACCGGTTTCATACACCGGATTCGCGCCCGATTCAAATCGCCACAGCCCACCCTGCGTACGGCGTTTCTGTTACTGGAATCCCGATGGGCCAGTCCCCGTGAATGCGTTCTTCGTCTTCGGCCGGGACAACGAGGTCCGGCACAGAGTTCAGTCTTCGCGTTCTGCGCGCGGCATCAGGCCGACAGCCGTGGACGGCCGGAGCCTGTGCGAACGACGCAGCCCGTCGGTTGCCCCCGACGGCAGCCTACAGAAGCAGCATGGAATCGCCGTAGCTGAACACCCTGAACCCCTTGCTCAGAGCTTCGGCATAGGCCTCCAGTACCCGCTCGCGGCCGGCGAACGCGCCTATCATCATAAGGAGGGAAGACTCCGGCAGATGAAAGTTCGTGATCACGTGGTCCGCCACCTTAAACGCAAATCCGGGATAAATAAAGATGTCAGTCCAGCCTCTGAAAGGGGCTATTTTGCCGGTTTGCGCAAAGGCACCTTCCAGAACCCGGGTGGAGGTGGTGCCCACGGTGACGATGGGGCGGCCTTCCGCCTTGGCCTTGGCAATGGCCTCGGCCGCTTCGGGTGTGATCTCGATAAATTCCTTGTGCATGCCGTGGTCGCGGATGTCCGCGCAGCGTACGGGACTGAACGTGCCGTAGCCCACGTAGAGCGTGACTTCCGCCCAGGTGAAGCCGCGTTCGGCAAGTCGGGTGCGCAACTCGTCCGTGAAATGGAGGCCCGCGGTGGGGGCGGCAACGGAACCGAGCTGTTCGTCCTTGGCGTATACGGTCTGGTAGCGGTCCTTGTCGGCTGAGTCGTCCTCGCGCTTGATATAAGGGGGCAGGGGCAGATGACCCTGCGAGAGGAAGTGCTGCTTGAGCTCACCGCGCCAGAAGAGGCGCACGAAGCATTTGCCGAACTCGCCGGTCTCCGCCACCACAAGGTGGAAATCGTCGGAAAAGGTCACTTCTCCCCCGGGCTTCACGCGCTTGGACATGCGCAGCAGGCCTTCAACCTCTGCGGTCTGCCAACCTTCGCCCTTCTCGGGGGCGGCGCTTGCCACAATGAGCGGCAGGGGGGTGAGCATGAGAAATTCCACCCGTCCACCTGAGGGGCGGGTGCCGAAGATACGGGCGGGAAGCACCTTGGAATTGTTGACCACCAGCAGGGCATTCTTGGGCAGAAAGTCGGCCAGATCGGAGAACATGGCGTGGGTGTTGGTGCCAGTGGCGCGGTTCACCACAAACAGGCGCGAGGCCCCGCGCTTGTCTGCAGGGTGCTGTGCGATCTGTTCTTCCGGCAGGTCGTAGGTGTAGGATGCGAGAGCAAAGTCCGGCGGAACAGGGGCTCCACTCTCTGTGAGAACGGCGTTACTGGTGTCTATTGCTTTGGTTTTCATGTGTGATTGCAGTCTGTGTAGTGTAAAATACGGTGCGGAAATTTGCAGTTTGTTCCGCAATCCGTTAGTAAGGGCTAGCGATGATGCTGTGCCCTCGGCAAGGCCGTGCGTACACCTGATTCGCTCAAGACTCAATCATAAAGGAGTAACGAATGCGAACCAGACTTCTCGCCCTGCTCATGCTGCTGGGTATCGCCGTCTCCGGTTGTACCGGATCAACGCTCTCTTCCGGTGCAGGTTCCGATCCCGTCGAAGGCACTGTTTCCGGCTCCGCCGCTCAGAAATTCCGCTACATTGACTATGACGATATCTTCATTCCCAACGAAATGACCTACAAAGGGAACGAGTCGTTTTTCATCGGTACCGGCTCCGACAAGCTGGGGCTGATGTTCTTTACCGGTCGTGTGGAATTTCGTTCGCTGGCGACAACCCTGATCGCCAACATGACCAATGACGGCTGGACCCTCAATTTCAATTTTGTTTCGTCCCCGCGCAGCGTGCTCATCTTCAGCAAGTCCACGCGGTTTTGTGTCATGAAGATTGTAGACGGCACCACCAGAACCGAATTGTCTGTTGATGTCTATCCCATTAACGGGCAGGAACGGACCATCCGTCCGGTTATTTCGCCCTCCATGGGGAACGGCAACGGAATCAATGTGGCTCCCTCCGCCCCCGCAGGCGGTTCCGCTCCCCTCAAAGAAGAAGGACTAAGCCAGTAGTGCTTTCCCATCTCTCGTTCAAAGGCTTTCTCGGCAAGCGTCTGCATCTGGGTGTGTGCGGCTCCATTGCCGCCTACAAGGCGCTGGATCTCGTCCGCATGTTCCGCGACACTGGCGCGGACGTGGGCGCGACCCTGACCGATTCTGCCCGTCAATTCGTGATGCCCCTGAGCTTTGAGGCTCTGGGGGCCTCTCCCGTATTTTCCGCCATGTATCCGGTCGGTGATGATGTCTTCGGGCATCTCACCCCCGGTGAGGCGGCGCATGCCATGCTCATTGCGCCTGCCACGGCCGCCACGCTGGCGCGTCTTGCCAACGGCCTTGCCGACGACATGCTCAGCTGTCAGGCGCTGGCGTTTCCCAAGCCGCTGGTCATTGCACCGGCCATGAATCCGCGCATGTGGCACAATGCCGCCACGCAGGCCAACTGGGAAACCCTGAAGGCCCGCGGGCACGTGTGCATAGAGCCCGGATGCGGTCGCACTGCCTGCATGGAGGAAGGGCAGGGCAGGCTTGCGGATTTGAACGAGATTTACCTCTACGGCCTGCGGGCGCTTGCGCCGCAGGACATGGCGGGGCAAACCGTCATGATCACCCTTGGACCCACCCGCGAGAAGTGGGACGGGGTGCGCTTCTGGTCCAATCCCTCATCCGGCACCATGGGCGCGTGTTTTGCCGTGGCCGCATGGCTGCGCGGGGCCACCGTGCATGCCGTGACCGGTCCCGGAACGCCGTGGCTGCCTTCCATGATCACCCGACACGCCGTGACCTCTGCCAAGGAGATGTTCGAGGCGGCGGAAGGGCTGTGGCCTGCCATGGATATCGGCGTGTTCACTGCCGCCGTTGCCGACTTCAGCCCCGTTCCCTTTGGTGACGAGAAGTTCAAGAAAGGCTCCGACGAGCTTGTGGTGCGCTTTACCCCCACCACGGACATTCTCAAGACGCTGGGCACTGCCAAGAAGCAGGGGCAGCGCGTTGTCGGCTTTGCCGCGGAAACCAGTTCCATGCAGGAAAACGCGCTGAAGAAGCTGCGCGCCAAGAATGCGGACATGGTCGTGGGCAACATTGTGGGAAGGCCGGATTCCGGTTTTCAATCGCCCACGAACGAGGTATTTGTCACCGACCGTAACGGGCGGCAGGAAGAATGGCCTGTGCAGCCCAAGACCGAAGTGGCGTGGAGAGTGCTCGATTGGCTCCTGCAGTTATAACGATTGCTGAATCATTGCGTCCATGGCGGAACGCAGGGCTTGAGTTCGTGTTGGATGAACACGGACTTTTTGCTGCTGGCTCCGTAAGTGACGCTGCGGAACAGCAGGCGCAGGGGCCTGTCGCGAATCAGGTCTTTTCTCAGGCCGGTTCAGGACAGGGCGTGTCGCCCCAGTCTCGTCAGTCGTATCCTCCGCAGGCTGCCCGACCGCAGCAGGCCCAGCCTTCGCATGCGCAGGCTTATGCCGCACGCCAGAAGGCTGCGCAGAATCAGCCCATGCAAGGTCAGGCTCCGACTCAGGCGCCGAGTCAGGCTCATGGTGCTCAGCCCGCCGGAAATGTTCGGGCCATGGGGACCAGCGGGCTTGCCGTGCATCCCACCTCGCAGCCGCCGGAACAGTGGCCCGCCCCGTGGCAGGCCGTATGGGGCAAGGTGAAGGCCCCCAGCGCCGTGGTCTGGACCTACTGGAGCCTTGGCGACGACCTGAGCGGTCGAGCCAATGCCGAGCGCGGCGCGTTGCTGCGCAAGATCATCGGTTCGCTGCAACTGCCCGCCGGCTCCAGCGCGTTCTGGCCCGTGGCCCTGCCCGAGGTTGCCCCTGAATCCGGAACGGACGCAGGCAGCGAGCTCATTGCCGCTCCGGAAATCTTTCTTGCGGGTCTTCGCCGTGCGCGGCCCCGCTACTGCATCACCTTCGGGTCCAAGGCGCTGCGCACCTTTGCGCCGAACCTCGGCCTTGCCCCCTACACCTTCACCCAGTTCCTTGGGCACCGGCTCATCGCTCTGCCGGATATCGACATCCTGCTCAAGAATCAGGGCACCGTTCCCGCCGTCATCGCCTTCCTGAAGACCGCCGTCACGCTGCGGGGGTAGGGAGAGCGAATCGCGCATCTTCGTGTTGCACAGGAGAGTTCCGTCATGCCTTCCGATCTGAAAAAGAGCGCCCAGAAGGTGCAGCAGGCGCTGGATGCCTTCGGCTATGCGCTGAGCGTCAAGGAATTTGCCGAGTCTACCCGCACCTCGCAGGAGGCTGCGGACGCCATTGGCTGCACCGTGGGGCAGATTGCCAAGTCGCTGATCTTCAAGGGCAAGGAATCCCAGTCGCCCATTCTGGTCATTGCCAGCGGCGCGAACAGGGTGAATGAAAAGGCCGTGAAGGCGCATCTGGGCGAGAAGCTGGAAAAAGCCGACGCCGCCTTCGTGCTGAAACACACCGGCTACGCCATCGGCGGCATTCCGCCTGTGGGGCATGCAACGGCCATTACCACCATAGTGGATGAAGATCTGCTGCAGTATGAAGAGATCTGGGCTGCGGCGGGCACGCCCAATTCCGTGTTCCGTCTGACGCCGCAGATACTGGTGGAGATGACCAGGGGTGCCGTGCTGGAAGTAAAGAAATAGACGTATTTCCATGAATGAAAGGGCAGTCGCAAGCGGCTGCCCTTTGTTTATGTGCTAATCCACGATAAACAGCTTCGCGCCTTTTTCCGTATATGACTGGTGCGCTTCAGCCTGATCTGCCACCTGATAGCTCATGCCGGATTTCAGGATGAAAACGCGGCCGTCTTCCAGCGTGGTTTCGAGCTCTCCTTCCAGACAGAGCAGAATGTGCCCCTTGCTGCACCAGTGGTCCGCCCGGTAGTCCGCAGAATATTCCACCATGCGGACGCGAATTTCGTTCCCCGTCTCCCCGAAGTGGCGGGTTCGCCAGTAGGCAACGCCGGTATCGCCTTTGTGCTCGGTGCGTTCAACAGTGTCCCAGTCCGTTACGCCGAAGGGAATGTTCTGCATTTTCATGGTGCTGCTCTTGTGTTTTTTTTGATCCGGTTGTCGTGTCCGAAAATGAGGCCGGTAATTCTCTCCATATGTGCAGGCGTGCGAGTTACAACGCCAATTCCACAACCCTTGCGATCCACCCATCCCCATCCCTTTCCGCCACCACCAACGCATCTTCCGTGGCACCTGCGGCACAATACTGCCGTGTTGGGCCTGAATAAGTAGGGCGACGCGGTAAAAAAATAAGAAAGACCAGTTGGTTACGTCTGTATTTTTTACTTTGGAGGATCAGGTGTTATGTTGAGATCTTTTAATATTTTTTTAAGTGATGTCGCGGAACGGCTTGATGTAGTTGCTGTTGTGAATGTTCCATCGGAGTAACGTATACACCTGTCAGGAAAATAGTTGTTGTAAATTTCCGTAATGCTTTCTTTCGCTATTGCGATGAGGTCGTCTAGTGTTTCAATGTCAGGATATTGATCCTTGCTGACATATTCATGAGAAGGATGAGCTATTTTTTTGTTTCTAACATATTCTAGTTGAGAAATTCGTGAATCACATTTTTCGTTATAATAGTTGCGAGGGATTCTTTCTTTTGTTTTTGAAATAAAATTCTCTGTTAGTTTTGGTTTTGAAGTTATTGTAAGGTGTGGAATGTTGATTGTTTGTACCTCTCCTCGCCCTGCATTGAGCACATGATTCTCAATTTTTTTACATTCATATTCCCACGTGATGTCATCGGCTCCTCTTTCAAATATTGGTAAATTATCTTTGTTGTATTCTAAAAACTCTAATATGTCGTATATTGATGATCCGTTGTATCGTGATTTTTCCTTGTTGTATATTTTACAAACATGCATTATCATTTTTTCGTAAAGTACTCTTTGGTTGTATCCAAAGAATTGTCCATGCCTTCTGATGTTGATAGCTGATGCATGTTCAGCGATGACTTCTAAGCAGGCCTTGGCTTCTTCATAAGAAAAAATGTCATTGATAGGACCAGAATGGATTAGTGTTTGTAGCTGCTCAGACAGTAGGTTCTTAAGCTCCACTTTCCACCCATCCCCATCCCTCTCCGCCACCACCAGTGCATCTTCCGTGGCACCTGCGGCACAATACTGCCCGTCGGGCGTCCAGATGGCGGTGCGACCGCCGGAAATCCAGCCGCCGCTGGGCTTGTTGTGGTTGGACATCGCCACAAGCAGGTCATGCTCTCTGGCGCGGGCTTCCATGATGGCGGCATCGGCCGCGTAGCCGTTTTCGGAAACAAGCACGCTGGCTGCGTATATGGTCGCGCCCATATTCTTATATGTGGCGGCATGCTCAGGAGCGGACATATCCGCACAGATGGTCACCCCAACCTGTTCGCCATGGCAGGGCTCCAGCATATGTTCGGTGCCTGCGGAGAAGTAGTTTTCCTCCGTGGAGTGCAGATGAATCTTGGCATACACGCCCACGCTGCCATCTGGCCGGAAGATTAAGGAGGCGAGGTGGGGCTTGCCGGAAGCGTCTTCAACCCGTAGCGGCGCACCCGCCACGATGATCATGCCGTGTTTCTGCGCAGCCTCCGTGAGCGGGGCGAGGCGGGCGTCTGTCTGAACGTGGGGCGGCGTTATGGCCAGCTCTGCGGCAAGAGTGGGTTCGTAGCCGGTCAGGCTGAGTTCGGGAAAGAGCAGGTAGGTAACGCCCAGCCTGCCCGCCTGTTCAGCAACGACGGTATGCGTGGCCACATTGGCTGTGATGTCGCCCTTGACGGAACCGGTCTGCGCGGCGGCGATGCGAAAGACTCCCATGGTGCCCTCCTGACTGCGGTGCATGCGGATGAGGGGCAGGCGAAACAGCAAGTCTCGCCTATATTCCCGAAGGGTTAGGGATACGTCTTCCCTGTGCGTTTGTCCATGCGCCTGCATTATGCTCGTGCCGGTCTTGTGCTGATGAACGGAACAGGGTGGCGGTACTGTCTTTCCGGCTCTCTTCTCCGTGTGGAGTGTGCGCTTTCGCCGGGGCGAGTCCGTCTCCGGAGCGTGATTGATATTTCAGGGGGCATCGGGTAATGCGTAGCCTTCCCGCAGCGCATCGCAAGCCCTTGAACGAAGCAACTGCGGCGGGCGACCGCCGCTTGCAAGTGATTGCCGATGCCCTACGCAAACCATCAATTCATCGTGGATGTTGCGGCTCCCATTCCGCCTGCCGTCACAGCCCGCGATGCCGGAGAGCATATGATCAAGCGCATTGAAACAGACACTCCCGTGGATCCCGCCGCAGAAGAAACGCAGGCCTTTCTGGACAGCCTGCCGGAGATCAAGCCCGGCGAAAGCTTTCGCTTTGCGTGTCATCCCAAGGTGGCCTGCTTCAATGCCTGCTGCCGTGATCTGAATATGCCGCTGGCCCCCTACGACGTGCTGCGCCTGCGCTATGAGCTGGATATGAACAGCGAAGAGTTCATCGGCTTTCACACCAAGGTGGGCCAGTATCCCAACGGCTACCCCGTGCTGTATCTGAAGATGGACAACGGCCCCGAGCGTACCTGTCCGTTCCTGACCCCCGCAGGCTGCTCCGTGTATCCCGGTCGTTCCGCCGCCTGCCGTACCTATCCGCTTGGCCGCGCCACTCGCGAGGACGACAACGGCAAGCTGATCGAACAATATTTTCTCGTGCAGGAACCTCACTGTCAGGGCTTCAATGAAACCAGTGACTGGACCACCGACACCTGGTTGCAGGATCAGGAACTGGTTGAATACAACCGCCTGAACGACCGCTACATGCACCTCATGGCCTTGCAGCAGCGCACGGGGTATCCCCTTGCCCAGAAGCACGCCACCCTGTGTACGCTGGCTTTCTATCAGCTGGACCGTTTTGCCGGTTTCCTGCAGAGTATGCGGGTGATGGATCGTCTCGTCATGACGGAAGAGGAAAAGCAGCGCGTTATGGATGATGAAACCGCGCGGCTTGAATTCGGGTTCGACTGGATCGAACTGGTGCTCTACGGCAAGAACGACCGCCTGACCATCAAGGAGTAAGCCATGTCCGGCAACGGCATGCCCCCTGTCTCTGAAATGAACAACGCCGTGCCCGCGCATCCCGCCGTGTTCCGTGCCGATAGCTGGAGCGGCCTGCTGGACGCGCTGGCCCCGCACCGCGGCAAGCGCATCGTCTTCACCAACGGGTGCTACGACATTCTGCACCCCGGTCACGTGGACCTGCTGGCCCGTGCCCGTGCGCAGGGAGATATTCTCGTGCTCGGCCTGAACAGCGATGCCTCCGTGCGCAGTCTCGGCAAGGGCGACGACAGGCCGGTGAATCCCTTCCCCGTGCGCGCCTACGTGCTGGCGCATCTTGCCAGTGTGGATTTTGTGGCGGAGTTCGACGAGTCCACGCCCTATGAGCTGATCAAAGCCGTGCGGCCGCAGGTGCTGGTGAAGGGTGGCGACTGGTCGGTGGACAAGATCGTGGGCCGTGATATTGTGGAAGCCGACGGCGGTATCGTGCTGAGCCTGCCCCTGTTGGGCGGATTCTCCACCACCGCGTTGCTGGCGAAGATTCGCGGCGAAAAGTAATAGTAGTATTTGAAGATGCCTCCGGCGGGGAGGGCGCAGCCCTCCACCCGGCAGGGAGATAGTCTCCCTGCACCCTTGTAAGCGACGGCAATCCGTTGTTTGCGACAACGGCGGCTTCGTTATATTTTATCCCCTTCAAGGAAGGATAGCATGCAGTTCCCAGAACCGATGATGGAAGGTCCGCTTTCCGTTGAAACCGCGTTGGCCAACCGGCGTTCCGTACGCGAATATGCCGAGGAGCCCCTTACCCCCGATTCGCTCGGCCAACTGCTCTGGGCCATCTATGGCGTGAGCGAGGAAGGCCCGTGGAACCGCCGCACCGTGCCCTCGCATGCCGCCATCTATCCCATGGAAGTCTATGTGGTGGCAGGCGATGTGGAAGGGCTGGAGCCGGGTGTGTACCACTATCTGCCCCTCAGCCATTCGCTGGAAGCAGTGCAGGAGGATGGCGACGTCCGCGCCGAGGTGGCGGAAATCTGCCTTGAGCAGGACTGGATGGAAGCGGCTCCCGCGATTTTGGTGATAACCGCCAGCTTTGAGCGCATTCAGCAGAAGTTTGGTGACCGTGGCGTGGCCTACGCCTTCTTCGAGGCTGGGCACATGTCGCAGAACTGCTATCTGCAGTGCGAGGCGCTCGGCCTTGGCACCACCTGCGTGGGCGGCTTCAAGGAGGAAGAGCTGATGGATATGCTCGACCTTCCGCCCGACCATCACCCCATGCTGGTTCTGCCCGTAGGCTGGAAGGCATAGGGAGCCATCAGCAAAGTAATTGCAGGGCCGGAAGCACGTGTGTGCTTCCGGCCCTTTGTTTTGGAACAATGGGCAGGGTGCAACGGTTTTGGGAACAGGGTAGCCTCATTGTCAATCAGCGGTGTAAAACCTTTGGTCGTGAGCAAGCAGGAAATGAAAGACGCCCCCGCCTGCCAATGCAGACGGGGGCGTTTCATATTCCGTTCAGGATGCGTGGCTTATTCGCCGCACTTTTCCTTCAGAGCCTTGGCGATTTCTGCGCCCATATTGAAGCATTCCTGATAGTTGTCATGCTTGGGCACATGCTTCACCTTCACGCCTTCCACGGGCATTTCAAAGCCCATGTCGCCGATCCATTCGGTGAGCTGCTTCACGCATTCGCCGGACCAGCCGAAGGAACCGAATGCGCCGCCGATCTTGTTCTGGGGACGCAGGCCCTTCATGTAGGTGAGCATCTTGGCCATGTTGGGCAGGATGCCGTTGTTATGGGTGGGCGAGCCGAGGATCACCGCGCCGCAGCGGGAGAGTTCGGTCATCACGGCGCTGTGGTGGTCGGCCTTCAGCCACATGATGCGGGTGGGCACGCCCTCGGATTCCAGACCGCTGGCCACGGCGTAGGCCATCTTCTCGGTGGAATGCCACATGGTGTCGTATACGATGACGGCGCGCTTCTGGCAGCGCTGTTCGGCGAATTCGCGGTACTTGTTCAGGCACCACTGCACGTCTTCGCCACGGAAGATGAGGCCGTGGTCGGGGGCGAGCATGTCGATGTCGAGCTTCATTTCTGCAATCATGTCCAGCGTCTTGATGACGATGGGCGAGAAGGGCAGCACGATGTTGTGGTAGTATTCGGTCATGGCGTGCTCAAGCACGGCGCGGTCCACTTCATCGGCATAGCGCTCGGTGGAGGCGATGTTCTGGCCGAAGGCGTCGTTGCAGATGAGCAGCTTGTCCTGCGGGATGTAGGAAACCATGGAATCCGGCCAGTGCAGCATGCGGGTTTCCACGAAGTTGATGTCGCGGGAGCCGATGTTGATGGAGTCGCCGGTCTTTACCACTTCCACGGGCCAGCCTTCGATATCGAAGTGAGCTTCCATGGAACGCTTGCCCATGGGAGAGCAGTATATCTTTTCGGGCTTGCACAGCTTGACCAGTTCCGGCAGGCAGCCTGCGTGGTCGGGCTCAAGATGGTTGCAGACGATGTAGTCGATCTTCTCGGGCTCAACCACCTGAGACAGGCGGCACAGCATGGTGGAGAGGAAGCCTTCCTTCACGTTGTCAAACAGGACGGTCTTTTCGTCCTTCACCACATAGGCGTTGTAGGTGGTGCCCTGCGGGGAGAGGGAGTAGCCATGGAAGTCGCGGCTTACGTAGTCTACGGCCCCTACCCAGAAAATATCTTTTTTGATTTCTACAGGCTTCATGAATTATCCTCGTATCGCTGGAGTTTTCGGCAGAGAGGGACGTGTGGGATTCCCGGATTCTGCTGAGCGGTGAAATTTCATCGTTGGACTAAGTTAAAAAACATAAGAAAAAAAAGCGTAGTGAGCAAGCCGCGACGCCTTGGATTTGTTCCGGCATCAGGGTAAGGCTGGGGATGAAGAGTTCGCGTAATGCTCCTGTTGGGTGGAAAAAGCTTGCAGGGCGGCCCGTTGCGGCGGTTTTGCGTGGCTGGCCGGATTGTGTTTTGAGAATCCTGTGTGCCGCTGAAACAATGTGTTGGAATATGGCAGGTGGTTCAACCGATGAATATATGTCTGGTGCTGGTGCTCGTATTTTTGTTGCTCGCTTGGGGGCTGGAGGTGGTTTCCTCCCTGCTGACAATCCGCAGGCTGGATTCTGACGAAGCCGCGCTGCCCGCCGAGTTCCGGGACGTTGCAGACGAGGCTTCCTATGCCCGTTCGCAGGCCTATACCCGCGCCAACGTGCGCTTCGACATGGTGACGGAAACGTTGGGCACCGTTTTGCTCGTGATTGCCATCTTCATCGGAGCCTTTAACTGGCTTGATGTGGCGGCCATGAAGGTGACGGAACACCCCATTCTGCAGGGCCTGGTATTCTTCGGCCTGCTCGCGCTGGTTAATTCCGCAGTCTCCATGCCGGCGGCGGTATACCGCACCTTTGTGCTGGAGGAGCGCTTCGGCTTTAACCGTACAACGCCTGCCCTGTTCATCCGCGACAGAATCAAGGGTGCCTTTCTTGCCGTGTGTATCGGCGGTCCGCTGCTGGCAGGCGTGCTGTGGTTCTTTGCGGTGCTGGGTGATTGGGCGTGGCTCACCGCATGGCTGTTCACCGTGGCTGTGATGCTGCTGGTGCAGTATGTGGCGCCGGTGCTCATTCTGCCCATGTTCAACAAGTTTACGCCGTTGCCTGAAGGTTCGTTGCGTAGCGCCATTGAGGCGTATGTGCGTTCTGCGGGCTTTGCGCTTTCCGGCCTGTTCGTCATGGACGGCTCCAAGCGTTCCGGCAAGGGCAACGCCTTTTTTACAGGCTTTGGCAGGAAGAAGCGCATTGCGCTTTTTGACACGCTTATCGACTCCATGACGGAAGAGGAGGTCGTGGGCGTGGTGGCGCATGAGGTGGGGCACTGCAAGTTGCGCCATGTGCACCGCATGATGTTTTCCGGCATTATCCAGACGGGCGTGACGTTTCTTCTCTTGTCCTTTGTGCTCGGATACGGGCCCATGTTTGATGCGTTCGGCATGGAGCGCATGAGCACGCACGCGGGTATTGTCTTTTTCGGGTTTCTGTACGCGCCGGTTTCCCTGATCATGGGGTTGTGGGCGAACATGCGTTCGCGTGCCTATGAATTCGAGGCAGACGCCTTTGCCGCAGAGAGCACGAAAAAGGCGGAGGCATTGGCCTCCGCCCTGAAACGTCTTTCCCTATCGAATCTTTCCAACCTTACGCCGCACCCCTTTGCGGTGTTTCTGCACTACTCACACCCGCCTGTTGTGGAGCGCATCCGCCATCTTGCCCGAATGGAATCGGGCCGCAGGGACTGATCGGCGGTTTTTCAGCAGTAGTGGGGCACGGAAAGTGCCTTGCTGATGTTCTCGTTCAGGTCCAGAGGATCAATGGGCTTGGCAAGGAACCGGCTTGCGCCGTTCTTGAGCAGGTCCGAGATATCCTTCACACCGACCACGCCGGACATGATGATGATGGGGAATTTGGCAAACTTGTCCAGCTTGCGCAGTTTGGCGATGAGTTCGATGCCGTCCATGCCGGGCATGCGTACGTCCGTGATGAGCAGGTCTGCGCTGTCCGGGTTGTTGCTGAGCGCCTCGAAAACCGAGATGCCGTCCTCGAATGCCGTGACCGTGTATCCGAAGGATTTTACCTGTTCAGATATGAGTGTGCGCGTGACGATATCGTCTTCTGCGATGAATATTCTTTTCATGTACTTCTCCCGCGTAAGAATAGCCTGTCAGGCCTATGTTCCACAGATGTACCACGTCTGAAAAACACAGCTAATTATAAGTTGACGAAGGTGGCGTTGAACGGGGGCGGCGTGTCCTCTGGTTCCGCTACAACGGACAGCGGGCAAGCGTTAAGGGCACTGTATCATAAAAAGTTGTGAAATCCATCCCTGAAGGGTGTTCCTTGCGGTTTTGCACTACGGGGCGCAGCCATTGTGCCACGGCTGAGAGATCAATTCCCGCAGGGGAGCAGTCCACTGCGACATGGG
This sequence comes from Desulfovibrio mangrovi, assembly GCF_026230175.1. Lineage (NCBI taxonomy): Bacteria > Pseudomonadati > Thermodesulfobacteriota > Desulfovibrionia > Desulfovibrionales > Desulfovibrionaceae > Desulfovibrio > Desulfovibrio mangrovi. Next base: position 2,703,706 of record NZ_CP104208.1, on the reverse strand, counting down.
GGGCCAGTAACTCCCACGCCCTGCCAAAAAGACGGTTGGCGCCTCGGAAGTTTCCCAGCTTCGCATGGTGCAGGGCGGCTACGATCTGTACCATGGCCTTGTACACATCGCGGTGGGGCGCTGCTTCCGTTCGCCAGAGCATCTCGAAGGCTTCGTGACTTTCCAGCCATCTGCCCTGATTGCACAGGCAGATGCCCGTTTCGAGCAATGCCTCCCGCTCCCCGTCGGATAGTGCGGGGAGGCGAAAGGTTTTGTTTGCGGGGTGGTCGGTCATGGGTATGGCCTGACAGGTCTGGTCGGAGACTATTCCAGACCGAAGAAGCGGATGGCGTTATCGCCGCAGCGGGTCCAGAGTTCTTCAACAGGCATTTCCAGTTCCCTGGCCACGGCTTCTGCGGTGAAGACCAGATAGGCTGGTTCGTTGCGCTTGCCGCGGTACTGCTGGGGCGAAAGGTAGGGACAGTCCGTTTCCAGCATGATGCGGTCTTCGGGGATGACGGAAAGCGCCTCGCGCAGTTCCACATTCTTGGGATAGCTCACGGGACCGGGAATGGAGATGTGCCAACCGTTGGCGACAATGCGTTCGGCAAGGGCCATGTCTGCGCCGAAGCAATGCCAGAGCACGGGATAATCCTTGAAGCCGCGCTCTTCCAGAATGCGCAGGACATCGTCATTGGAGTCTCTGGAGTGGATGACGATGGGGCGGTCCAGCTCGCGGGCCATGGCCAGCTGCATGCAGAAGGCATGCTGCTGGAGTTCGCGCGGATGGTCGTCCCAGTAGTAGTCGAGGCCGATTTCGCCCACGGCCTTGAGGCGCGGATCGTTCAGAAAGGCTTCCTTCATGGCGGCAACGGCGTCGGGTGTGCACTTGTCCGCATCGCAGGGGTGCAGGCCGAGCAGGAAGAAGACATCGTCACTGTCTGCAAAGAGGTCGCGGTTGGCGAGATATGGTTCCGGTCCGAGGAACACGTTGCCCATGTGGCGCACGCCGGATCTGCGGGCGCGCTCCAGCACCTGCGGCAGGTCTTCGGCAAAGGCGGAAAGGTCGAGATGGGCGTGGGATTCCACGCCAGTGCGCGGCAGGTTCAGGGATTCGGGTTCTGGAGCGGGGAGTGTGTTTTTCTTTTTGGACATGGTTGTATTGTGAATTGATAAGATGGTTGGTTGTAACTTGGGTAGATTATCACTGACTACATGGAGTCTTGAAAAGGTCAGCCCGTTGCCGCTGCTCTGCTGTCTTTATCCGTAGGGCTCGAAGATTCGCCAACGGCTAAAACTTCCGCGGGACCAGAGAGGGCCTCAGCCGGGGCGTGCCGCCCCTCAGCAAGGCCCTCTCTGGACTCTCCCTGCCTCGCCCCTGCTGTTGCGTTGACTGGGCATTGAGTCCCGCCAGCATGCGAAGCGCATGCAATCGGCCTGTAGGTATTTCAAGCACATTCATCCACGTCAGGAATGACTTTCGGCAGGTGATGTTCTTCCATGTATTCTTAGGCAATTTTCAGGTGTCGTTCTGGGCTGTTTACAACAGACCTTACTGTCGGTTGGAAGCGCTTTGCTTTCTGGCAGGAGAAAGCGAGAGCATTCACTGGGCAAACCGCAGACCTTTGCCGTTGAGGGTGCGGATGTCAGATGACCGGATACTCCCATCCGAGACGATTGCAAAGGTCGAAGGTGGCGGGAGTGGCAGTCAGCGGAAGATGGTGCCAAAGGCACGGTCTGCCATAAGCAAAAAAGCGCGGGGGGAGTGGAGAGGGGGCCGCGCGTTGGCGGCCCCGCTCTCCCCGCCGGAGGCACAACGGGCATATCAAAACAGGGCTTCTCCAAGTCGGTGCAAGCCTGTTCAGGCCAGAACGGGCCTCTTGCTCTCCTCCCGCCCCTAAAAGATCTTTTTATTCTCCGCCTCCCGCCACAATCCCAGTACAGCCTCGCGCTGCTTTTCCACAGTATACGCCGCCACCGTGGCGGCGCTGTTCTGCCGTAACGCCATCAGCTCCGGCGCTCCGCTTTCCAGCCATCCGGCGGTAAGCTCCAGTCCGTTGGCTGCGGCGGCCACATCGGCATCGGCCACGATCAGCGAATTGCCCTGCCACGGAACCTCACGCTGGGGCCACCATGGGGCATGGCCGCCCAGTTCGGGGGGCATGGCCTGCCGCATGTAGTCCCAGCCGCCCATGCCGGAGAAGCCCGTCACGATACAGCCTGAGGCAAGCGCTTCCAGCGGGGGCAGGGGGCAGCCTTCCGGAAAGCCGGTCGCAAGAAAAATATGGGCACTGCGCAGGGCTTCGGCAACCTGTTGCGGCGACATGCCATGAATTTCCACCCAGCGGGCGGGCTGCTTGCCGAGCAGAGCGCGGCGGGCCTCGAAAGTCTCGCGGATGCGCACGGCCAGCGCCTTGTTCTTGCGGGGCATCCACGCAATGACCGGAACTGAGGCGGAGGCAGGGGCATCACTGGCCGGATGGAACAGTGCGGTATTAATTCCCGGTCGCAGAATGGGGCCCTGACGGCCCGTGACCTGCTGCGTGAACCACGCAACCGGTTCGGAAACATTCAGGAAGGAGACGTCCAGCTGCGGCCAGTGCACGCCTTCCGGCAGTGCGGAGAGCAGGTACGACCAGTTTTGCACATACACCACGTTGCGGGCCTTTGCCTGCAGGCCCGGCATGAGCGCGTTGACCCAGCCTTCCGGCACCAGCCAGAGGTCGTCGGGAGTGAGCGCAAGGTCCTGCCATGGGCAGACCGGAACACCTTCCGGCAGCGGGGTGCCTGCTTCTCTGGGGACAACGCTCACGGTGAAGCCGCCGGAATGCAGGTGCTGCGCAACCTGATGCAGCACGGCCACACCGCCTGTCATGCCTTTGAGCGGGGGCAGAAAGATGAATGTGCGCATGGCGTCTCTCTTGTCCGGTTATGCCTTGGCGGGCAGGGGCGTGCCTGCCTGCACCGGGGCGGTGAGTTGGCTGTTGTACGGGGGGCGGGGCCCCTCTGTCTGTGTGGTCCGGCTGGCTGGCATATGCTCGGCGGAAGCTAGCACGGACTGTGGGGACGTCGCTTCGCCACCGCGTATTCATGTATCCTGTGCAAAGGCTTTTGACAAACGCTGCAGGAGGCTGGGAGGTTGCGGAGCTTGTGCAAAAATACACATACTATTCCACAGCAGGTCTTGCTGCGGTATATTTTCAATGCATTGTTTTACACAGCGTAACTTGCTGAAATGTAATGTGTGTGTGGGATAAAAAAAGTCCAACCTGCACCTTTGCGGCAGCATATGCGATGTGGGCGGGTTTTCCACAGTTTTTTCCCTGTGAAAAGAGGTCTAGGCCCCTTTCCGACTTCCCGTAAGGGAATTTTTTTTCCCCTTATTTCCTCCGGTCTTCCGGCCCTCTGCGCCTGTCAAGAACCCAAATCACTCTGACTGGGACTGTACAAAAAATCCCCCATTGGCTAGAGTCCATTTTTAGTGAGAGAAGGAATTTTATATTTTTGCTAGACAATATCTAGCCAAATATAATCTGCAATTTAAATGGGTTGAGCGTGCGAATAGCCGGCTGTCACAGGTCGGCCCTGTTTTTGACACATGGCCTCAACCCCATCAGGCTACAAGGAAAAACACTGTGTCGGTATCTGCGTGGGATAACATCTTCGGCTTTGAACGAGTGAGTCTGTGTGACTGGCCCGGCATGAATTCCAGTGTGATTTTCCTCGGCGGCTGCAACATGCGCTGCCCCACCTGCCACAACTACATGCTTGCCTGGCATTCCGAATCCATGCCCCTGTATCCCCGCAATGAGATAGAGGGGTATCTCAAAGCCCGTCAGCGCTGGATTGACGGCGTGGTCATCACCGGCGGGGAGGCAACCACCGTTGCCGGACTGGATGATCTTATCCGCGACATGCACGCCCTGAACATGCCCGTTAAGCTCGATACCAACGGCATGCACCCCGAGGTGGTAGAGTCGCTGCTCGCACAGAATCTTGTGGACCTCTTTGCTGTGGACGTGAAGGGGCCGTATCGCAAATATCCCCAGCTCACCGGCGGCACCACGCAGCCGGATGAGGCCAAGCGCAATCTGGAAGCGATCTTTGCCATGGCGAAGAAGCATCCGCAGGCGTTTCTGTTCCGTCTCACCCGTGTTCCCATTCTGACGGACGAGGATGTGGAGGAGGCGAGGAGCTACGTTCCCGAAGGGTTTACTTTGAAGTTGCAGAGCTACGTACCACCGAGGAGATCCCATGCCGAAACAGATTTTGAAACGGGACGGGTGTCTGGAAACCTGGTCCATCGACCGGATTTCGCAAGCCATTCTGAAAGCCCTGAAGGCCAGCGGCATTAAGGATCCGCTTCTTGCCCGCCGTATGGCGCGCAAAGTGGAACAGAAGCTTGCCGACACGGAAATAGCACCGCAGGAACAGGTGCAGGATATGGTAGAGCAGGTGCTCATGGAGTCCCGCCTCTACCATGTGGCCAAGCGCTATATCATCTACCGCGAACAGCGCCGTCAGTTGCGTGAACAGACCGCGGCCTATCTGGACATCAAGGAAACCATCAACAACTACCTGGACAAGGCGGACTGGCGCGTTAACGAGAACGCGAACATGACGCATTCCTTCCAGGGCTTGATGCTTCACCTTTCCGGCACCCTGCAGGCCAAGTACGCGCTGGAAAAGTATCCTGTGGAAATCAGGCAGGCGCATGAGCACGGCTACTTCCATATTCACGATCTTTCCTTCGGTCTGGCAGGCTACTGCGCGGGCTGGAGTCTGCGCGACCTGTTGCTGGAAGGCTTCAATCTCGAAGGCCGCGCCAGTGCCGGTCCCGCCAAGCATATGGATACCGCGCTGGGGCAGATGATCAACTTCCTCGGCACGCTGCAGAACGAATGGGCGGGCGCGCAGGCGTTCAACAACGTGGACACCTATCTTGCTCCCTTCGTGCGCAACGACGGCCTCAACTACAAGCAGGTGCGTCAGGCCATCCAGAAGTTCATCTTCAATCTGAACACCACGTCGCGCTGGGGCGGGCAGAGCCCGTTCACCAACCTGACGCTGGACCTCGTGGCCCCCAAGCACATTGCCAACGAGCCCGTCATCATCGCCGGCAAGTATCAGGATTCCACGTACGGCGAGTACGGCGAGGAAATGGCCATGATCAACAAGGCCTTCCTTGAAGTCATGCTGGCGGGCGACCATGACGGCCGTATCTTCTCCTTCCCCATCCCCACGTACAACGTAACCAAGGATTTTCCGTGGGAATCGGAGATTGGCGACCTGCTCATGCAGCTTACGGCAAAGTACGGGGTTCCCTACTTCCAGAATTTCATCAATTCCGATCTCAATCCCGAAGACGTGCGCTCCATGTGCTGCCGTCTGCAGATGGACCTTCGCGAACTGCGCAAGAAGACCGGCGGTCTGTTCGGCGCGGGCGACCTGACCGGTTCCATCGGCGTGGTTACTCTGAACCTGCCCAAGCTGGCCTATCTTTCCGAAGGGGAAGAGGACTTCCTTGATCTGATTACCGAGTATGCGGAGCTGGCCAAGGAATCGCTGGAGTTCAAGCGCAAGCTGATTCAGGAGAACCTCGACCGCGGTATGTTCCCGTGGTCCGCACGGTACCTGAAGAACGGCTTCCGCGCTCACTTCTCCACCATCGGGCTCGTGGGTGGGCATGAAGCCTGTCTGAACCTGCTGGGCAAGGGTATTGAGACCGAGTCGGGCATCCGCCTCATGCAGCGCATGCTGAATCATCTGCGCGACCTGACCTCCCGTTATCAGGAAGAGACCGGCAACCTTTACAACCTTGAAGCCACGCCTGCGGAAGGCACCAGCTACCGCCTTGCCCGCATTGACAAGAAGCTCTACGAGGACATCAAGGCTTCCGGTAACGGCACGCCGTACTACACCAACTCCACCTCGCTGCCCGTGGGCAACACCAACGACGTGTTCGCCGCGCTGGAGCATCAGGACAAGCTGCAGCCGCTCTACACCGGCGGCACCGTGTTCCATACCTACCTCGGCGAAGCCGTGGCGGACCACAAGGCGCTGAAGAAGTTCATCGTAAAGGCCTTCTCCAAGACCAAGATGCCCTACATCTCCATCACGCCCACCTTCTCCATCTGCAAGGACCACGGGTACCTGCAGGGCGAACAGGAAAAGTGCCCCACCTGCGGCAGCGAAGCGGAAGTGTACACCCGCATCGTGGGCTACTACCGCCCTGTTTCCCAGTGGAATAAGGGCAAGCAGATGGAATACGACGACCGCGTTTGCTACAACGGCATGTAGGCGGGGTTGTGGAGAGGGAAGCAAGAGAAGAGTAAGAATGCTCCGCAGGCCAAAGGGGGTAACCCCCTTTGGAAACCCTGAAAGGGGGGAGTTATAACACTGCGGGGAGATATCGAAAGTATAAGGCCGGAAGCGTGAGTTTCCGGCCTTTTTGTATTCTTATACCCCTAAAATGAGGCACCTCCAGGTCTCGGGTGAGGCGACAAAACCGGACTACTATCGGTAGTTACAGGGTGCAGGGGGATTATCCCCCTGCCCGCCGGAGGCATTCTTCAACAAAACAAAGGCCGGAAGCTTCACGCTTCCGGCCCTCTTTATTGCATATGGGATGATGAACCCCTTAGCTGTTTTCCTGCTGTATCTTACTGATAATTCCCTTCAGGTGCTGTGCCTGCGAGGCAAGCTCCACAACGGCCTGAGCGGACTGATGCATGGCTGTGCTGGTTTCACCCGAAATGGTGTTCACCTCTTCCACTGCGTGGTTGATCTGCTCCGATGCGGCGGACTGCTGCTCACAGGCTGTGGCGATGCCGTTTACCTGATCGGAAACGTCATCAACCAGCGAAGCGATGACGGAGAGAGACTGCTCCGCCTGCATGGCGCGTTCGGTAACGCTGGTAATCTGGGTGACAGTGCTGGCTACCTGATTGATGTTCTGTTTGGTGCCCTGCTGGATGCCGGTGATGGTCTGTCCCACTTCCTTGGTGGCCAGCATGGTCTTTTCCGCCAGCTTGCGCACTTCATCCGCCACCACGGCAAAGCCGCGACCGGCATCGCCTGCGCGGGCTGCTTCAATGGCGGCGTTCAGGGCAAGCAGGTTGGTCTGGTCGGCGATGTCTGAGATAACGTCCATGATGGCGCCGATTTTCTCCGCGCTGCTGCCGAGGTTGTTCATGCCCTGTTCCAGCTCCTGCGAATGGGCGCGGACGCCATCAATGGCCTTCAGCACCGCCTCCATGACCTGGGTGCCGGAAAGGGCGTTTTCCTTGGCCTGCCTGGCAATGCTTGCCGCCATCCCGGCATTGCGGGCCACCTCCAGCACGGAGGCGTTCATCTGTTCCATGGCGGCGGCGGTTTCGCCGGTGCGCTGGCTCTGCATTTTGCTGCCGTTGGAGGATTGCTCGATCTGAGCGGACAGTTCCTCGGATGCGGAAGAGAGGGAGTGGGCAATCTCTTCCAGATCGCCTGCCGCATGCAGCATGCCTTCACGTTTGGCCTTGTCAGCCTGACGCTGCGCTTCTTCAGCCTGTTGCATGGCGATGTGGGCCTTGCGGGTTTCCTCTTCCGCATGACGCGATTCTTCCTGCGCCTCCTGAATCTTTTCCTTGAGGGTGACCACCATGGTGCGCAAGGCGTCTGCCAGAGTCCCTATTTCGTCGTGGGTATGCACGTCCAGTGTGCGGTCAAGGTGCCCTTCGGCAACGGCGGAAGCAAAGGCCGTGGTTCCGGCAATGGGTTTGGCGATACTGCGCGCCATAAGCCAGGACAGAAGGAGAATGACCGGCACAAGCCCGCCAATGACGATGAGAGAGGAATGGGTAACGTTGTTTTCCGTGGCGATGAGAGAGTCCATGCGGGCCCCGATGAACCACATGCCCACAGGTTCCCCCATCTGGTTGAGGATGGGCCAGTAGGCCGTGCGGTACTCGTTGCCGAGAATGGTGTTTCTGGCGAGGAACTCTTGCCCCTCTTCAAGAACGGTCTGCAGCACCTGCGGGTTGTCCATTCTGGTGCCCACTGCGCGTTTGCCGTTCTTCATAATGGTGGTCATGAGGCGGGAGTCACCCTTGAAGACAGTGACTTCAAGGTCCGTGAAGGCCTTGATGTTGTCCACGAAGCGTTCCGTCGAGAGGGACTTGCCTATAGAGATCGTGCCGATGATGCGGCCTTCATGGCGGACGGGCGTGCTGGCGCGTATGGAGAAGGGGATGACGGAGCCGGCTACGACGCCCCCGGTGCTTTCGCCTTCAAGGGCGCGCATGACAGTATCTTGATTGCGGATCGAATCGCCGGACTTGTCAGAATGTCCTCGCGTGATGACGATCCCCTTGTCATCCGTAATGGTCGCGAAATCTAAGCCTGCTTCGGCCATGTGACGTGTGAGATAGGCTCTGAGGCTTGCTGCATCATGGCTGGCGAGGGCGGTAATGAGAGTATCGTCCTCGGCAAGGAGTTGTGCGGATTCTTCCGTATGCAGAATGGATGAACTGATGTGCTGGGCCACCACTTTCTTCATGCTGCGGATGTTTTTTTCGGATTCTTCTGAGAAGCCGCGATGCATGTAGAATTCGATTGTGAAGAAAATGGAGACGGTGACGGCGAGTGTGATGCCTAACGACAACCCTAGCAGTTTGTGCATGATGCGAAGTTTCATGTGTCCCTCTTTGTAATGAACGTGTTCGCCTGCCCCCCTTTTCCCCCTTACTGCCTCGCTACGCCTTTTGTAAGATTATGGCAATATGTTCAAATATATGTATTATTGCAATTGTCGAGAGCGTTGATATGAAGATCTGTCGCGTCGTATTTGTCTTGTAGTGTGGCTCCCGTGTTTTTGGCAGCAAGAAAAGGCGGGCTGAAGATCAGCCCGCCCTTTCTTGTCCGGATAGTTGTAGACGGTGGTGTAATGGCTTCGGTGTTCGAGCCGGTGCTACTCTGTATTGTCGGTATTTGGCGTTGGGGTTGCCTGCAGGGTCACGAAGAAGGCGGCGCCGGTGCCTGTGGCAGGGTAGAGGGGCGATTCCACCCAAATGTCTCCGCCGTGCGATTTGATGATGCGGCGGCAGATGGCAAGTCCCAAGCCGGCGCTGCCGTTTTTGGCGGCAGGTTCAGAGGGGTGCTCCACGCGGTAGAACCGTTCGAAGATGCGGTCCTTGGCGTTGTCAGGAATGCCGGGGCCCTGATCGCGGACGCACAGGGCCATGCGGTCCTGTGCATGGCGGGCGGAAACGCTGACCGTGGAACCGGCCGGACTGTACTTGATGGCGTTGTCCAGCAGGTTGCGGAAGACTTCCAGCAGGCCGTCCTTGTCGCCGAGAACGTTTATGGGCTCATCGGGCAGGGCATTTTCAAGGGTGATGTTCTTGGCCTGTGCGGCATGGGAAAGATCGCGCAGGGAAAGCCTGATGACCTCGTGTGCATCCACGGGGACAAGGTCAGTCATTTCACCCTTGTGTTGCGTTCTTGCAAGCACCAACAGTGAGTTGACCATTTTGGTCATGTGGTTGGCGTTTTTGAGAATGGTCTTGAGGAACATGGCCGTCTGTTCCGGCTTGGAGGGCGGCGACTCAATGAGGGTTTCCGTGTATCCCTTGATGCTGGTCAGCGGGGTCTTGAGTTCGTGCGATACGTTGGCCACGAAGTCGCGGCGCACTTTTTCCAGCCGCTCGCGTTCACTGATGTCGTAAAATACTGCCACAACGCGCCGAGCACCTGCAGGATCCTTGAAGGGGACAAGGTTGACCTCGTAGAAGCGGTTGTCGGTAAGCTCCATCTGCGTACGTACACCGGAATCGTCCTGCGCCTTTTCAATGAGGTCCATGACCATGTTCTGCAGCTCGGGCTTCATGGTGGCCTCAATGGGGGATGCGCCAATCTTCTGTTCAATGCCGGGGAAAATGGCGGAGAGCGCCTTGTTGAAGGAATGAATGCGGCCGGTTGAATCAAGCACCATTACGCCTTCGTTCATGCCGTTGAACACGGCCTCAAGCCGTCCCTTCTGGTCCACAAGCATGGTCAGGTGCTGTTCAATGTTGTGCGCCATGCCGTTGATGGCGTCTGCCAGCGGCTTGAATTCCTTGCCGGGATATTCGCGGATGCGTCGGTTGTAATGTCCCTGCCCGATGCTTTGCGCGGTGCTGGCGAGTTCCACGATGGAACGGAGCAGCGGACGCGTGGACAGGTAGGCAATGAGGGAACTGGCGAGAATGACAATGAGCAGCACCCACGTCATGCCGGATTCAAGCCTGTCCAGCCGTTCGTTCGCCACGGAAACGGGAATGGCGATGCGTAGTACGCCGTCAGGCACTCCGGGAGAACCGCTGATTGCTCGGGCGACATAGATCAGATCTTTATTCAGAGTGGTGGAGTAGCGGATCTCCAGGCCGGTCTGCCCTTCAAGGGCCTTACGCACTTCCGGCCTGTTGCCGTGGGGGTCGAGCGAGGGGATGTCTTCAACGGGGACATTGGAGTCGGCAATGACGGCACCCTCGACAATGTAGGTGATGCGTATGCCCATGCGTTCGCCCAGGCGGGTGAGACGGGCATCAAGCTCGGCACTGTCGGATGGAAGGGCATACTCCTTGATAATATGTTCAACAGTATCAAGGCCCTTGATAGCCCTCTCGGAGGCGTCATGCATGATGTCGCCGCGCAGGGCGTTATCGAAATAGTAGAAAGGTGGCAGCAGAGCCACCACGAGCAGCAGCACCGTGCCGAGAAGAAGTCTGTTCCGGATAGAGAAGTTTTTCATATGTTTATAGTACACCGTAACATTATGGCGCTTTTGTCACAGAACTGTTACAATTACATGTTAGCTGTGTTTCGGTTTTTTGACATCGGGGACGTTTCCTTTTAGTACTCCCCATGCCTTGGCCGTGCAACACGGCTGTTCACCATAACCATATTGGGAACTATCGGACAACACATGGATATGTACACCGTTTTTCTGGTTCTATCAGTTGTTGCAGGCTTCATGATGGCCTTCAACCTGGGAGCCAATGATGTTGCCAACTCCATGGCATCGGCCGTAGGCGCTAAAGCGATCACGTGCAAACAGGCCGTGCTTATTGCTGGCGTACTCAATTTTGTGGGTGCCGTATTTCTGGGATCTCATGTTACCAAGACTATATCCAAGGGGATTATCAACCCCGAGATGATCACCGACCACCGGCTGCTCATGGTAGGCATGTTTGCTGCTTTGCTTTCTGCCGCTCTCTGGGTGCTGGTGGCAACGCTGACGGCTCTGCCGGTTTCTTCAACCCATTCCATTGTAGGCTCCATTCTTGGATTCGGCTTTGTGGCGGGCGGGCCTGAGGTGGTCAACTGGGCCAATCTCGGTTTTGTGGTCCTTTCGTGGATTATCTCGCCCCTGTTTGGTGCGGGCATTGCCTATCTGGTCTTCTGGCAGATTCGCAGATTCATCCTGTTCAAAACGGATATGATACGGGCGGCACGAAAATGGGCGCCATTCTGGATTGCCGTTACCGTGGTGCTCGTCATGCTGTCGTTTCTGTTCAAGACGCCGTTCGGCAAGGGTTTGCATCTGTCCGGTCTGGGCGCGATTGCGCTTTCGGCCGGCGTTTGTGCGGTTGTATGGGGGTGTGCCCGTATGTTCATCAACAGGATCATTCCTGATGTTGACGAGCAACCGGAAGCCGTTGAGGGACTTTTCCGTTCCATGCAGATCGGCACCAGCTGTTACGTGGCGATATCGCAAGGGGCCAACGACGTGGCAAACGCCATCGGTCCCGTGGCAGCCATTTATATGATTGCACGTGACCACCAGATGCTCGCCAGTGCGGAAGTGCCCCTGTGGCTGCTCATCATGGGTGGTATCGGCATTGCCGTGGGTATAGCCATGCTGGGGCATAAGGTTATGGATACCGTGGGTGAGAAGATTACCCAGCTGACCAACACCCGCGGTTTTGCCGTGGACTTCGGCGCAGCCACCACGGTGCTTATGGCCTCGAATCTTGGCATGCCGGTTTCCACGACTCACGCAGCCGTCGGTTCCATTGTGGGCGTGGGCCTTGCAAGAGGTTTCGGTGCTGTGGACTTCCGTGTATTGTTCAAGATAGTAATTTATTGGGTGCTGACCGTGCCGATTGCGGCCTTCAGCAGCATAGTGATCTTTCAGCTTCTGCGCTGGGCCACGCTGTAGCCTTGCCGGACGGCCCTGACGCAACCATATTTTTTTCGTACCGGAGGATAATCTTATGACGTTTCGTGTACCTTTTTTCGGCATCCTTTCGGAGCGCAATCCCATGGACGGCCTGCTGGAGCACTATGCACAGATAGGCAAGGGCATGGGGCTCATCCGTGAGTCCATGGAATGCTATATTACCGGCGGCACCTGTCGCGAGTTCGACACTCTGCAGGAAGAGGTGAACGAGGTTGAGGACAAGGCGGACAAGATCAAGCGCAACATCCGCAACCATCTGCCCCGCGGCCTGTTCATGGCTGTGGATAAGACCTTGTTCCTCAATTACACCCGCAGCCAGGACAACATCCTCGATGCAGGTCAGGATGCCCTGAACTGGCTTGCCATGCGCCGCGTTGCCGTGCCGGAGGAATTCCACAAGCAGTTCGTTGATTACATGGACGCCGTGGACAAGACCCTTGAACTGCTCGGCCCCGCGCTTGAAGCGACTATCGGCCTGGTACAGGGCGTGGGCAAGCTGGACCGCGAGGGCGTGAAGAACACCTATCGCGCCATCCGCTATAACCACAAGGACGTGTTCCGCAACAAGCAGCAGCTTATCTCCGCCATCTACAACTCCGACATGGAGTTCAAGGACATCTATCAGCTGCTCCATTTCGTGGAGTGCCTGAACGAAATGTCCCACAATGCGGAAAACTGCGCAGATATGCTGCGTGCCATGATCGCCCGCTAGCGGGTACGTGCTGTAGCCCTTTCGCGGGGCGAAGATGCAGAATGCAAAAGCCGGAGATGGTCTCATCTCCGGCTTTTCTTGTTCAGGTCGGGTAGGCCGCTCCGCTAATTCATCCGTCATGAAAAAAGGCGGCTCATTGCTGAGCCGCCTTTCGTTATGGGTATAAGCGCCAGTTACGCCTTGCTCATCTTCTTGTTGGCAAAGGCCAGCATTTTCTGAGCTTCTTCAAAGTCCGGGCTGAGTTTGAGGGCCATGGCAGCAGCCTTGGCACACTTGTCCCAGCGTTTCCAGTCCACGTACAGACGGCCGAGGTTGAAGAAGAGATGGGGGTCTCTTCCGGCGAATTTGACCGCGCGGGCAAAGTATTTTTCTGCCACATCAAATTTGCCGAGCTTGCGCAGGGCAATGCCGATGCGGTTGTAGAAGTGTATGGATTCCGGGCTCTCGTCAATGGCCGCAGCCAGGTATTCGTACGCTTCTTCGTAGCGGCCGGCCTTAATGAAGCGGTCGCCGATGTTTGCCTTCAGCTCGGGGTCGTCAGAGAACTCGTTGACAAGGGCTTTGAAAACGGCGCTGGCTTCATCGTTCTGGCGGTTGTCCAGCAGCTTCTGGCCGCGTTCCAGCTCGTTCTGCTTGCGCTGCTCCATCATGCTCATGATAAGCTGCGCCTCGTTGGCGGCGGCATTCATGAGTTCCTGCAACAGCTCCTTGATGACGTCCAGCACCTCGCGTTCCTTACCGGGCGCGTACTGTATCGTCAGCGGGAATACCTTGCGCAGTTCCTTGTCGTTGTTCAGGTGGTGCGCATTGTCTTCCAGCAGGCGCTGAAACTCTTCCTTTTCCGCCTTCATCAGCGGGGTCTTCAGAAAAGTCAGCAACGCGTCATGATATGCCTGCGCAGCGGGCTGGTATTTGCCCTGCTTGAGCAGCGAGCGGATCTGGTTAAGCTGTTGTCTGGCCTTTGTCAGTTCGGCGGACATGTCGGCTCCGGTGTCTACTGGTTGTCCGGAAGAGCCGCAGCCTTGCGGCGGCTCCGTTGCGCAATGCTATGCGCCCGTATGTTCCTGCATCATATCGCGAAAACGCTTAAAGAAATAGTGGCTATCGTTAGGACCGGGACACGCTTCGGGATGGTGCTGCACGGAAATGACCTTCTTGGTCTTGTGTGCAATGCCTTCCACGGTGTTGTCGTTCAGGTTCAGGTGGGTGATTTCCACATCATCACCGCTCAGTTCCACGCAGAAGCCATGGTTCTGGGAGGAGATTTCGATGCGCCCGGTCTGCAGGTCCTTTACGGGGTGGTTGCAGCCATGGTGCCCGAACTTGAGTTTGCTGGTGGTTCCGCCAAGGGCATGGCCGAGCAGCTGGTGGCCGAGGCAGATGCCTGCCACGGGCAGCATGTCCACAAGCTTGGTGATCTGGGCAATCTCCGCCTTCAGGGTAGCGGGGTCGCCGGGGCCGTTGGAAAGGAATACGCCGTCGGCTTTGACTTTGGCTACCTCTTCAGCCGTGAAGCTGGGCGGCACCACGAGCATGTCGAATCCTTGAGCGGCCAGCAGGCGCAGAATGTTCCACTTGATGCCGAAGTCATAGACGACAACCTTGGGACCGGTGCCCTTCCATGCGTGTTCGCCGTTTGCCAGCGTGACGGGCTGCGGCTTTTCGCCGTCCCATACGTAGGGGCCTTCCGGGGCCACAACTTCCACAAGATTCTGGCCTTCCATGGAAGGCAGTTGGCGGGCGCGCTCCACGAGCTTGGCCGGATCCAGTTCCTCGGTGGAAATCAGGCCGCGCATGGCGCCGTTGATGCGGATGTGGCGGGTCAGGGCGCGGGTGTCTATGCCTTCAATGCCCAGAACGCCGTAGCGCTTGAGGTAATCGGGAAGGCTTTCCACGGAGCGCCAGTTGGAGGGTTCCTTGCAGCACTCTTTCACGATCAGCGCTGCGCAGTGCACTTTGCCGGACTCAAGGTCTTCCTTGGTAATGCCGTAGTTGCCGATGAGCGGATAGGTCATACAGACCATCTGGCCGGCATAGGAGGGGTCGGTCAGGATTTCCTGGTAGCCGGTCATGCCGGTATTGAAGATAACCTCGCCGCCCGCCTCACCGGCACCGGTGAACGAACGTCCTTCAAGAACGAAGCCGTCTTCAAGGGCTAAAATGGCTTTCATCGGGCTGTCTCCCGTAGCATGTTGAGGATTATGGAAATATCTTCCGGTCTGTCTACGCCGTGCGTTTTGTGCGCGGTAGCGACTACCCGGATGGGGATGTTGTTTTCCAGAAGGCGCAACTGCTCCAGCTTTTCCGTCTGCTCCAGCGAAGATGGGGGCAGCTCGGTGAAACGGCGCAGGGCACCAAGGCGAAATGCATACAGTCCAATGTGACCGCTGTACCCGCGTGCGGGTTCCCCCTCGCGACAGAAGGGAATGGCGGCACGGGAAAAATACAGGGCGTCGCCGTTTGCGGAAGGGACGACCTTCACGATGTCCGGGCTGGCCGCATCTGCTGAGGAGATGGACTGCGCCAGTGTGGAAACCTGTACTGAAGCGTCGTGCATGAAAGGCGAGACAAGTTCAGTGAGCATCATGGGATTTAGCGCAGGCTCGTCACCCTGAATGTTCACCACCACGGCATGCTCTTCCACGCCAAGGGCGCAGGCTGCCTCGTAAACCCTGTCCGTGCCGCTGGCATGGTCTGGGCGGGTCATGACGTAGTCCACCCCGTGTGCTTCTGCTGCACGTGCGATCCGTTCGTCATCCGTGGCAAGCACCACCCGCGTCATGTGCGGGCATTGGCTGGCGCGGGTGTAGACGTGCCAGAACATGGGTTTGCCGAGGATTTCCGCAAGGGGTTTGCCGGGAAAGCGTGAAGAGGCATACCGAGCGGGAATGATGCCGTAACAGGGAATATGCTGTGTGGTTCCCTGCGCGTTCTGCGCGAGCGGCTGAGAACCGTTGGATGCGGCTGATGCCATTGCGTGTGTTCGCCCTCCGAAAATGTGCGCCGCGCCGGAACGGGGCGTTCCGGTCCCGCGACCGGTTCGTGCGGGATGCGGCCTGAATAGTCCGCGACCGTAAGGGCAACTCTGTAGGCAATTGCGTTGGCTGAGGCACAACGGAACTGCCACCTAACCCAAAATCGATGGACTATAGCCGGAAATGTCAGAATTGGAAATATGAAAATCCGGCCTTTTGCAGATGCTGGTTAACTAATCAATATTGCTTGTGTTTTGGCGCTGGCTTGTTACGGGCTGGTCGTAATGGTCCAGCTGGCCTCATAAAACTCGCCTCTGTCGGTAGATTGGGGTGACGCGTTTTCAGAGGGAGCGCCGGAGGAAGGATCTGCGGAGGAAGGCGCTACGGATATGCCGCGCATCCTTCTGCCGAGGTCGGCGCTGTTGCCTTCTTGCCGACAACCATGGTTTGCGGGACGCTCGTGGAGCGAGAGCTGTTGAGTTGGCGCAGCGTGCATGAAGCCTCCATGGAATGTTCTTTTCCCGATGGTTCGGGGTATGCTGATTGTGCCACAAAAGGTTGGTGCGGAAAAGGCATGCCTTGAGAAGGTGCCATAAAACAAATCGGCGCCGGAGATGAACTCTCCGGCGCCGCAGTGCATGAAAAATATGTTGGTTGTTTTTACCGCTTCATCTGCAGGGCATTCTGTATCAGTTGGTCCTGCGTGGAGACGATTTTACTGTTGGACTGGAAGCCGCGCTGAGTGGCGATCATGGTTACGAATTCGCGGGCCATGTCCACGTTGGATTGTTCAAGCGCATTGGAAGCGATGGAGCCGAAGTTCTCGGTGTCCGGCACGCCTTCCTGTGCCGTGTTGGATTCCCGGGTGGCGGAGAAGTGGTTGTTGCCTTCGCGCTTCAGTCCGAATTCGTTGTTGAAGCGGTACAGGGAGATGCGGAACAGGTCCTGGCTTTCTCCGTTGCTGTACTTGCCAGAGATGATGCCTTCGCGGCCGATGTCCAGATTCATGAGATAGCCCTCGGTGTATCCGTCCTGCGTCATCATCAGCGTGGAGGAGGAACCCGAGTAGGCTGTGGTGGTGGACGCCGAGTTGATGACGGAGCTCATGCCGCCGATGTTGGCGGCATTGGTGCCCACGGCGGCGGCGTTAGAGGCCACGCCGCTCCATGCGGAGCCTGCATCGTGAATGCCGAGATCAAGTGAAACGGTTTGTGATGCCGTCGCTGCCCCCGTGCTGCCACGGAAGGAAACGCTGAACTGTGGCAGGCCATCTGCTCCCATGGCTGCCGGGGTCCAGTTGCTGAGCGTGGACGGATCGGTGCCGGGCACGAAGGCGGTCATGTTTTCCAGCTTGTTGTTGGCATCAAAGGTCAGGGTGCCGGACATGAGCAGGCCTTTGCCTGCACCGGAAAGGGAGCGGCCGTCTTCGGATGGGGGAACCGTGACGATGAACTCGAAAAATCTTTTGGAACCGGCGTTGCTCACGCCCTGCACGGCGTCGAAATAGACGTTGAGATCATGCGCGCCGCCATTGGCGTCGTAGACGCGCATGGTTGTGCCGTAGGAGTATGCTCCATCGCCAAGGGGCGAGGTCTGCGAGCCGTCCCATTTTTGTGCAAGGGCAAAGAAGGGGTTGTCGGAATCGGCAGAGCTGTCGGTGGTGGAGCCGAGGTTGGTGATCAGGCGTACGGATTCAGTGGCCGCGGCAGGCATGACGATGAGCCCGTCGCTGTTGGTGGCGAGCTGGATGTCGCCGGGGGTGGTGCCTTCAACGCCATCGGTGAAGGCGCGCCCCTGCAGGCGGAAGCCGTGAGGGTCCACAAGATAGCCGGACTTGTCGAAGCGGAAATTGCCCGCGCGCGTGTAATGGTCCACGCCGTCCTTGGAGACGCCGAAGAACCCTTTGCCGCTGATGCCCAGATCTGTGACTTCATTGGCAAGGTCAAAGGCGCCCTGCTGATGGATGGTGCGAACTTCGGCAAGGGTAACACCCATGCCGAGCTGTGCGTACCCGACTGCAGCGCCGTCTGCGCGTCCCCCTCCGTTGACCGAAGCGGAATCCACGCCCACGGACTTGAGGTCCTGATAGATCGCCATCTGCTGCTTGAAGCCCAACGTGTTCACATTGGCAAGGTTGTTTCCCACAACCTGCATGCCCCTGGACAGGGTCTTCATGCCGCCGGCGCCTGTGTATAATGCCGTAAGGCCCATGATCGACTCCTCACAGTATCTGCCTGCCCTGTACCCGAAAAGGACAGACGATCCCGAAAACGTATGGAAAAGATTTCCTTACGCTTCTTAATAAAGCACAGGGCGTGCCAATGGATTCCAGACGACAGGGTGAGGGGATGTGTTTTGCAAAAAAGAACGGAAATACGAGGCGTTGGGGAGTGGGGTCAGGCAGAGAGCGCCGTTCGGCTTTCTGCTTCTTCCGGCTCCTGGCAGGCAAGAATTTCAGCCTTTTCGCCCGGGCGTTCTGCCCTGCGGGCATGAAGCAGGTCGCGCGTGGCCGTAATGACGGTCGCACGGTCTATTCCCCGCGCTCTGAGTGCGGCGAACATGGCTTCCAGCTTGCGCAGCATGGGGGATGGAGGTTGAGTCATTCCGGCTCCGTTCCCGGGTGCAGGTGAGACGTGAACCCCTGCGGTAAAGGGGGCTTTTGGTTGTTGTGCCTGAATACTGCACTGGGTGCAAGCCTGACTTGCACTTGGAATGGTCTGAAAACAAACGCCCCGCCAAACCGTGCGGTTTGGCGGGGCAGCCATGAGGAAGGTGTGAAGGTACCTTGTTGTTGGCCAATCGTCTGTGGTCGTCTGCCGTTGACCTTAGTTTGCGGGGGCTGCAGGCGCTGCGGGGGCGGTGCCGTCAGCGTAAGGGCAATTGGGGTTGCGGCCCTGTCCGCGGCGGAAATTCTTGATGCCGATTTCCTTTTCAACCTGAGCTTCAAAGGCTTCGCGTTCTGCGCGCAGCTTGGTGCCGATGTCCTTCATGTCCTGAACAAGCTGGGTGATGTACTTGGGATCAACCTTGTCGTTGCCGGAAAGAGCTTCCAGCTCGGTGTGCTTGGCCCACATGTCGGTGCGCAGGGTTTCGGTCTTCTTGTAATAGGCATCCTGAAGGGCGGTGAACTTCTCCTGCTGTTCAGGTGTCAGGTTGTAGCCCATGCCGCCACCGGGGCAGTTGGTCATCATGCCCTGACCATGGCCGTGGCCGTAGCCCATGCCGCCTCCGTTGCCGCAGTTGCCGTAGCCCATACCGCCGCCATGCATGCCAGCGAAGGATACTGCCGCAATGGCGAGCAGGCCGAGGGCGATGGTGGTAATCAGGATGTTACGGGTCTTCATGATATTATCTCCTATTGTTGCTGGTTAGCGATCCGCGCTTTCGGTCAGAAAGGGGACCTTGTCGGAGCATACGTTGTTTTTATGCATCTTCATGGCCCGTTGGCCATGCCCGGAATGCCGGATGTGTTTTTCCTCTATTATTTTGCAAGGTGAATTTGGTTCACGTTTTGCTTGTCCTGTATAAAGCAACGGGTGTGCCAACAATTGTAAAATTATGGCAAGCAACTGAAAGTGTTGGTAAAAATTGAACGGCGCCTTTAGCGGGTTCTCTGTGGGAAAGTGGCATGTGTATAATTGCTGTACACTTCTAAAGAACGGGGTGTATAAAAAATGAGCATGTGGACATTTTCTAGCAGAAGACGGGCGCACCATGGAACTGACGACAATGAAACTGCATAGAGAACAACGGCTTCCCGGTCCCTTTGCCTCGCCGTGGCTGGTCATAGGCGGTGCCGTGATCCTTGGTGTGATCATTCTTGCCATGACCCTGCGGAATCTGGACCGCGACGGCAAGCAGATGGCCACTATTCTACAGGAAAAGGGAGCCTCGCTCATCAAGGCGCTTGAGGCCGGCGCCCGAACCGGCATGCGCAATCCGCTCGGCACGGAAATGCGCATGCAGGTGCTTGTTGAGGAAATGGCCGATCAGCCCGATATTTTCTTCATCATGGTGACGGATCATTCCGGCCGCGTGCTTGCTCATAGTGAGCCTGAGCAGCAGGGCGAAGTGGTGTTTTCGCCCGAAGACATGTCCCAGCTTGAGCCTGCCAAGGACGTGAGTTGGCGCATCATGACCAAGGGAGATACCCGCGCCTTTGTGGTATACCGTCAGTTCATGCCCCTGCAGGGGCGTGAGGGCTGGTGGGGGCGCGTACATGGCGATTCGGGTGACGAAACGGAGCTTGGCGGGGATCCGCGTGATGCAGGAAGCAACCGTGCGGGTAACGGCGGACGGGGGCGAGGCATGGGCATGGGGCGCATGCGCCATGAGGAACACGAAAAAGGGCTGATGAGTTTTTTCTCGGCACCCAACATGCCGCCACCCATTATATATGTCGGCATGGACGTGGCTCCGTTTGAGCAGGCGCGGAAGCAGGACACGCGGCACTCGCTGGTCATGGCGGGGATGCTGCTGCTGTTGGGGCTGGCCGGACTCATCTCTCTCATCTGGGCGCAGAATGTCCGTCGTTCTAGGCGTATGCTGCAGGATTCGCAGGCCTTTTCCGCTGAGATCGTGGCAAGTCTGCCTGAAGGACTGGTGCTGATTGATGATGAGGGGCTGGTTGCTCTCGTGAATGGCAAGGCCGAGGAGCAGCTTGGCGTTTCCTTCGAGTCCGTACGCGGCAAGCGGCCCGAGGGCGTGTTGCCTCGCGCCGTGACAGATGCGCTGGCGGTGCTCTCCCGCGAAGGGCGTATGCTCGAGACTGAGACGGAATGTTTCATTCAGGGCGGTGCCTGCATTCCCATGAGCATCAGCGGTGCCCGCGTGTACGCGCAGGGTGCTGCGCAGGATGGTGCGGAAGGCGGGCAGGGGCACGTGGCCGATATTCTTATTCTCCGCGACCTGCGTGAAGTGCGGCGTCTGCAGCAGGAAGTGCGCCGCAAGGAAAAGCTCGCAGCCGTGGGCTCTCTGGCCGCGGGGGTGGCGCACGAAATCCGCAACCCGCTCAGCTCCATCAAGGGCTACGCCACCTACTTCGGCACCCGTTTCCCTGAAGGCAGTGAAGACAGGGCGGCCGCGGGCATCATGGTGCAGGAGGTGGACAGGCTGAATCGCGTCATCACCGACCTTATCGGTTTTTCGCGTCCTTCGGACCTCAAGCGCAGGGAGACGGATGTGCACGACCTTGCCGAGCACTGTATGCGTCTGCTGGGTGCGGATGCTGCGGCGCAGGGCGTGTCGCTTTCCTTCCGTTGTGCGGACGGGCTGCCGCATCTTCATGTGGACCCGGACCGCCTGTCGCAGGCACTGCTGAATATCTGCCTGAACGGTATGGAGGCCATGGCAGGCGGCGGCGTGCTGGGTATGGTTATTGATATGGAGGAAGAGGATTTTCTGCGCATCCGCATCTCGGATACGGGGCACGGCATTCCGCCGGAGGCTCTGGTGCGCATCTTCGACCCCTACTACACGACCAAGAGTCAGGGCACCGGACTGGGCCTTGCCATAGTGCACAAGATTATCGAGGCGCACGGCGGCGTCATTCACGTGGCTTCGCGTGGCGAAGCCGATGATGCGCATGCGTCCGCCAATGGCGGCGGAGCCGGAACCACCTTCACCATACTGCTGCCGGTTGAGGCAGGGCAGGATGCCTGAGGATATTCATGAGTACCATTCTGATTGTAGATGATGATACCGCGCACCGCGCTATGCTGCGTACTTTGCTCAAGGGCTGGAGCTATACCGTGGAAGAGGCTGACGACGGCACTGTTGCCGTGGAGAAGGTGCGCCAGACTCCCTATGATGCCGTGCTCATGGATATCCGCATGGTGAAAATGGGGGGGATAGAAGCGCTGCGCGAGATCAAGGGCTTCAATCCGGCCATTCCCGTGCTGATCATGACCGCGTATTCATCCGTGGAAACCGCGGTGGAGGCTCTGAAAATCGGGGCCTACGACTATCTGACCAAGCCGCTGGATTTTGATGTGCTCAAGCACACGCTGGACCGGATGCTGGACCATACCCGTCTGGCGGTGGAAAACCGTACCCTGCGGGAACGGCTGGAAGGGCGAGGGCCTCAGAGCATGATCGGCAAGAGCGCCGCCATGCTGGAACTGACCGAGATGATTCTCACGGTTGCGCCCACGGATGCCACTGTGCTCATCAGCGGGGAATCCGGCACCGGCAAGGAACTGGTTGCCAATGCCATTCATGCCGGTAGCGAACGCGCCGCCAAGCCTTTTGTGGCCGTGAACTGTGCGGCCCTTACCGAAACGTTGCTGGAGTCCGAACTCTTCGGCCATGAAAAGGGCGCGTTTACCGGAGCGGACAAGCGGCGCGAGGGCCGCTTCATGCATGCGGACGGCGGTACCCTGTTTCTCGACGAGATCGGGGAGATTCCTCTGGCCCTGCAGTCCAAGCTGTTGCGCGCCGTGCAGCAGGGCGAGGTGCAGCGGGTGGGCAGCGATACGGTGATTCGCGTGAATGTGCGGGTTATCGCGGCCACCAATCGTGATCTCTATGAAGAAGTGCAGGCGGGGAACTTCCGTGAAGACTTGTACTACCGTCTGAACGTCATCGGGCTGCGGGTTCCTGCGTTGCGTGAGCGGCGTGACGATATCCCCCTGCTGGCAGACTTCTTTCTGCGCCGCTTTGCGGAGAAGAACCGCAAGGCCGTGAAGGGCGCCACCCCGCAGGCCATGGATGCCCTTGTGCGTCATGATTGGCCGGGGAATGTGCGTGAGTTGGAAAACGCCATGGAGCGTGCCGTGATCATGGCGACCGGCGAATACATCACGTTGCGCGAACTGCCGCGGAATCTTTCCGACGCCCCCCTGACGGACGTGCCCATCTCTGCGGATGGCGAACCGGCACTTGCCGGGCTTTCGCTCGATGAGCTGGAGCGAAGGGCCATCATGGCCACGCTCAAGGAATGCGGTGACAACAAGAGCGAAGCTGCGCGCCGTCTTGGTATTACCCGCGCCACCCTGCACAACAAGCTCAAACGCTACGGGATGGAGTAGGGGGCTGGCGGGGCGGCGTCCTTCTGCCCTGGGCAGCTGCTTTTCTAAATGCGCATGCATAAAGGCCGGACAGAATATCTGTCCGGCCTTTGTTGTTGTATGCGGAGGCGTGCGAAAGTCAGACGGAGATGTTGAGCAGGGTGCCCACCTGGGGCTCAACCGTCGATGCTCCCAGTCCTACGTTCTGGGCGAGAATGGCGGTGAACGGGGTGTCACCCTGTTCGGCCAGCAGCTTGTCGGCCTCTTCCAGCGCCAGCTTCAGAGCTTCTTCCGGATTGTTGGTATCTTCCATGGCCTTTTCAAGGATGGAGAGGATGCTGTCCGCTGCGTCCTGTCCGGCGCTTTCCGTCACTTTGCCGAGGGCGGTGGAGAAAGACTGCGACAGCGAGGTCATGCCCGGCGTGGCAGCAAAGAAGCGTTCTTCGAGGCCGTTGTCAAAGAAGTCGTTCATCTCGGCGTTCAGGTCGTTGTTCAGGAAGTTCATGAAGTTGTCGCCTTCGGCCATTCCGAAGTTGCGGTCAATGAACTTCACGCTGTCCAGGAGGCCCGAGCCGAGAGCTTCCTCCGTCACCTCGCCGTTTCCTATCCTATTATATACCATCCCCATCACGGCCGTGGCGGCGTGCTTGCCGTATCGTTCCTGTACGAATTCCACGGTGCGCTTCAGGGAATCGGCAAGGTCGGCGGAATCGTCGCCGAATTGTTGCTGAAGTTCCTCGAGGGCTGCGGGGTCCTGCAAATCTTCCGGCTTGGGAGGCGTGATGCGGGAGACAACGTCTGCGGCAAAGGTGGCGGAAGTGTCCTTGGCGCCCTGAATGGAGGCGGACAGGTGTCCGTTGCCCATGATGCGTCCGAGCCCCCCTTCGTGGTCGAAGAGATTCCCGAATCCGTATCCGTTAGATTGGATGCTGTTCATGTGCCGTGCTCCAGTGGTCTGTTCCTGCTGTGAGGATAATCATGGAACTGAGTCGCCATGCAAAGAAGTATCATGGAGAACCTGCCCTGATTATCGCACAAATATATATCGGCACCCGTGGCGTAACCTTTAGAGATGGGTCGGTTTGGGGGAGACAGAATATAACGCGATGATGGTATTTACATAAATGTAATATAATCCATCAAGGGCCATCGCGCACTTGTAGGTGTATTTACAATTTTGTTATCAAAGAAGGCTCGATAGTCTTTCTATTTTTAACTTTTTTGTCAAAACAAGTGCGAAAAATCGATGGTGCGTGGAAGGGGAAGCTGATAACGTGCTGTTTTATATGCGATGGCACTGAACGTGCTATGCGGGATAAAGCCCGCTTGGGCTGGTCATACGAACAAAAACCCCGTGGTCGGGAGTTGTACCAAACTTCTTGTAAGGAGCTGTAGACATGAGCGGATCCCAGGCTCGGCTGAACGCCATCACTGCCGTAAACAACTTCAGAGCAACCAACAAGCCTCTGAACTTCATGGATGAAAAGCCCACCGAACTCTTTGGCTGCAACGTCTTCAGTGACAAGGTCATGAAGGAACGTCTGCCCAAGAGCGTGTACAAGTCCTTGAGACGTACCATCGACATGGGCGAAAAGATGGATCCCTCCATTGCCGATACCGTGGCCAGCGCCATGAAGGATTGGGCGGTTTCCAAGGGTGCCACCCACTACACCCACGTATTTTACCCCCTGACCGGCCTGACCGCAGAGAAGCATGATGGCTTCCTCGTTCCGGACGGCAAGGGTGGCGCACTTGCCGAATTCTCCGGCAAGCTGCTGATTCAGGGTGAGCCCGATGCATCCAGCTTCCCCAGCGGCGGCCTGCGCACCACCTTTGAAGCCCGCGGTTACACCTGTTGGGATGTAACCAACCCTGCCTACATTCTGGAAAACCCCAACGGTACCACCCTGTGCATTCCCACCGCCTTCGTTTCCTGGACCGGTGAGGCTCTGGACAAGAAGACTCCTCTGCTGCGCTCCCAGCAGGCCCTGAACAAGCAGGCTCAGCGTGTGCTCAAGTTCTTCGGCAAGGATTCTGATGAGCGTATCGTTTCCTACTGCGGCCCCGAGCAGGAATACTTCCTCGTTGACCGCAACTTCGTTCTGAACCGTCCCGACCTGCAGATGTGCGGCCGCACCCTTTTCGGTGCCCCTTCTGCCAAGGGTCAGGAGATGGAAGATCATTATTTCGGCGCCATTCCGCCCCGTGTGCTGTCCTTCATGATGGAAGTTGAGCGTGAACTGTACAAGCTCGGCGTTCCCGTGAAGACCCGCCACAACGAAGTAGCCCCCGGACAGTTCGAAATCGCTCCGCTTTTCGAAACGTCCAACCTTGCCACCGACCACAACCAGATGATCATGACCACCCTGAAGGAAGTGGCTCTGCGTTATGGCATGGTGTGCCTGCTGCACGAAAAGCCCTTTGCCGGTATCAACGGTTCCGGCAAGCACGTGAACTACTCCGTGGGTAACGGCACCCTCGGCAGCCTTTTTGATCCCGGCGACACCCCGCACGAGAACATGCAGTTCCTCGTGTTCTGTGCTGCCGCCATCCGCGCTGTGCACAAGTTTGGTGCGCTGCTTCGCGCTACCGTTGCTTCCGCAAGCAACGACCATCGTCTGGGTGCCAACGAAGCTCCGCCCGCCATCATGTCCGTCTACCTTGGCGAGCAGCTGGCAGACATCTTCGAACAGCTCAAGAAGGGCGGCGTAAAGTCTTCCAAGACCAAGGGCGACCTCCGCGTGGGCGTAGATACCCTGCCGCCCCTGCCCATGGATGCCGGCGACCGTAACCGCACCAGCCCCTTCGCCTTCACCGGCAATCGTTTCGAATTCCGCGCCGTGGGCTCTAACATGTCCATCGCCGGTCCTCAGGTTGCTCTGAACGCCATGCTGTCCGAGTCGTTGGACTACATCGCCACTTCCCTTGAGAACTGCGTGAAGCCCGACCTCTCCAACCTGAACGAGTGCGTGACCAAGCTGCTGCAGGATATCGTGAAGAAGCACGAAGCCGTTATCTTCAACGGCGACGGTTACTCCGAAGCATGGCACAAGGAAGCAGTGGAAAAGCGCGGCCTCGAAAACCTGCGCACCACTCCCGAAGCCCTGCCCGTGCTGACCCGCAAGGAAGTGCTGGACCTGTTCACCAAGTACTCCGTGTTCAGCGTGCGCGAACTGGAAAGCCGCCAGAACATCTACTTTGAGCAGTATGTGAAGACCATCATGACCGAGGCTCAGCTGGTCATCAAGATGGCCCGCACCCAGATCTTCCCCGGTGCCGTGCGCTACCAGAACCAGCTGGCTGAAACCTGCGCCAACCTGCGCGCCATCGGCAAGGACTGCGTCATGACCTCTCTTGACGACCTTACCGCCAAGCTGCGCGGCCTGCAGGCTGCTGCCAACGAACTGGAAGCTCTGCTCGGCCACCATTCCGAAGACCTGCAGGCCGAAGCCAAGTTCCTGTGCGAAAAGGTACTCCCCAAGATGCTGGAAGTCCGCTCCTTCGCCGACGCACTGGAAGGCGTTGTGGCAGACGATCTGTGGACCCTGCCCAGCTACCAGGAAATGCTCTTCATCAAGTAAGGTTGCGCAGGCACCATCCCTGCCCCGCACCTTCGCTCCGCAAAATGACAAGGCCCGCCGTAAGGCGGGCCTATTGTTTGTGGTGTGCGTGGGGAGGGTGTATATGAGGACAGGTCGAACCACATGGCTGTCTGAGATGTTACGGAAAGTTTTGGATTAGGCGATAGCTGATATTAGTGTTGGTCGCCTCAATTATCTCTATGCGCGAACCTTTAAACCCAATAGTTGTTCCTTCAGTAAGGTCGTACTCAACATCGTGTGAAATTGGAGGGTGTAGTAGATCTCCCCGAATTTCTCGGTATAAAAATTTGATTTTATCTTTACTTATGCCGTTGTAAATTAATTCCTGCTTAAAACTATTCGCGTTGTACGTTTCAATTTTTACAGTTTCAACAACGGGGATATCGTTGGGTGTGAATGTGATTTGTGGTATTCGCCCCCAAATCATTAAACTATTTGAATCAAGTTTAGAATTAACTAAATCTAAACTTCGACGCATTATTTTAAGGCCGCCAGGTGTATTGGTGTTGCCAGAATAAGTGTCATAGTATGTAGCGTGATCGCTTGTGAAGTAGAGCCAATAACGGTCTTGTCGATCAAGGCGAAGTTTGCCTTTAGGTATATTGATCCGAATAATAAATGAACCGTCCCCCCCACCTTGAATATCGTTTTTCTAAATAATTCCATCGTATATATCTACGAATGATTTTGAAACAATGCTGTCACCAAATTCAGCTTTCGAAATAACTCCTTCCATTGGAGAACTTATAATTTCTGATTTAGGTTCAATCATATTGATCTTTGGACCACACCCGACAAGCATAAATAGTAGGAGTATGTAGGCTCGGACCGCGTATCGATGCATCATGTTCCTCTTAAGTTTTGATTCGGAGATGTGATAGGTGGAAAAAGTGTCTATATTTGGTGGGCTGTATCGTGTCAATATATTAGAATAATACACAATCGTAAAAAAGTAAGGCCGACCGGATAACTCCGGTCGGCCTTCATGTTCTGTCGTATCGCTTTGGCGCTTACTTGCGGTGAGGCGCGAGCTCTTCAAGGAAGCGGGGATCCACTTCAAAGCCCAGTTCGGTTGCCTTGTCCACGTTGCGGATGGCTGCATCGTGATCGCCGCGTTCCAGCGCCACAAGGGCGAGGTTGTTGTATGCGGGCGCAAAGGCGGGGTACATGGCAATGGACTTCAGGCTGACCTTCTCGCTATCGTCAAGCTGGCCCAGCATATACAGGGCGCTTGCCATGGTGGCCTGAGCCTGCACGAAGTTCTCATCCCATTTGAGGGCCTTCTTGGCGCATTTGAGCGCTTCGTCGGCTTCACCGCGCTGCAGGTGCACAAACGCCATGTTCGCCCACGGTACGGGGAACTTGGCGCGGCATTGGGCTGCTTCCTGATTGTAGCGCAGGCAGCCGTCGAGGTCGCCACGCTGCAGGCAGATGCCGCCGAGCTGGATAAAGGCTTCCGCAAAGCGGGGGGAGTTGCGCAGAGTTTCGAGGAAAGCTGCTTCCGCGCCTTCCCAGTCACGCTTGGAAAGCAGGGCAACGCCAAGGTTGTAGTGGTGGTTGGCGCACTCGGCGTTCTGCTCAATGGAAGCGCGCAGGTCGGCAATATAGTCGTCGATGTTGTCGTAGCTAGCTTTCATAGTCGGTGTACCCCTCGTCTATCAGAAGATTGTAGTACCAGACGCAGAAGTCGAAAACGCCTCGAACCTTCTCGTCTCTGTTGATTATGCCCACGGCTGTCTCCAGCACGCCGCGGCCATAGTCATTGCTGTATTGGCCTTTGTAGTTCTGCAGGAACTCGCGAACCAGCTGCTGCGTGGTGCGCTTGGTGATGTCCATGCGCAGTTCCATGGGATCGTTGGGTTTCTGGAAGGGATCCCACTTGTCGTATCCGATGCGGTCGACGTACTTGCGCCGACGCGGATTCATCTGCTCGTAGATTATGCGCTTCTGTTCCTCTTCCTCGGGCGTGAGCACGCGGTCGGAACCGTCGCGGTACATGGTGGCGGAAATGCTCATTTCGCTGCGTCCTTCTTGGCTGCGCGGACACCCAGATACTGTTCGTCATAGACAGTGAGCAGGGCCATGGAAACGGGCACGAACACGCCGGAAAGTTCGCTGAATTTGGACTGAACGCGTTCGGCGATTTCCTGACTCATGGCGATCAGGCGGTCCTGAATCCTGTCCATGTGCACGGTAGGGTAAGGGGTGCCCTTTTCGAAGGCTGCCTTGCCGCAGGTGTGCGCCTTGCCGCCGATGGCGGTGGGAATGCCGTAAAGACGGCAGGTGATGGGGCGGTTCTGGTAGAGTTCGCAGGAATCTTCGGTGCCCAGCAGGGGGCAGCGCAGGCGTTCGCGGGCCATGTTTTCGAGAATGGTCTGCGTATCAACGCCGGCCTGCGAATCGCGGTAAGCCTGCCGCTTCATTTTGTATGACTTGCGGTCGGCCTCGTTGGCGCGGGTGATGATGTTTGAACGTGCCTCGCCGTCGCCGAACTGCGACTTGAACTGCTTGTTCAGGTACATGGCTTCCACGAGGCTCAGGTCAAAGAGGGCGTGGCAGCAGTCGCTGCAGCCCTTTTCACAGGTCACGCACTGGGGATGCTGTTCGGCAACCTTGGCGAACACGGCATCCACTTCGGCAACCAGTGCTTCGTATCTGGCAAAAATATCGGAAAAATCAGGTAACATTCACACGCTCCTTACCAGTAGTCCCGCTGGGATTACGATCGGCAACTGAAAGTGGACAGGAAAAGGCGGTACCATATGCGGGCGATACAGTCCGATGCCGAACACCGCCACATGAATAGGGACGATTTTTGCCTCTGGCAAGGGCAATGGTTGCAACGCGTGCTTTTCCTGAATCGGCGGCTTGGGCAGAAGCTTGCGGGCGGGCCGTGGACCGGATGGTCTGAGAGAGACGGGATGCAGCCTTTCTCGCGGGTAAGGCCCTACTTACTGCAGGCCGCCAGATACTGAAAACGGACGGTGGAAAAAAATTATTTCCACCGTCCGGCTCAGATCAAGTGCGTAACAGGTAATTACGACTGATGCTTAAACTTCTTCAATGGTGATGGCGTCGGACTCGCACACTTCGATGCAAGATTCGCAGCCCAGGCACTCTTCTTCGTTAACCGGAACAGCCTTGCCGTCCTGCAGTTCGTAAACTTCAACGGGACATACGTCTACGCATTCGCCGTCGCCGGTGCACTTGTCAACATCAACAGTTACGTTCCAACCCATGGTATTCCTCCAGGTTTATTTTGATTCCTTACGGGAATCTTCTAAATTTAGGTCCCGTGCTCCGAGAGCTTCGGAAATCGGGGACATTGGACTCATCGATTTTGCAGATAGCTGTCAGCTTAGCAGGTGTCAAGACTTGAAGCACATTATCACGCTACATTTGCTGGCAGGGCCGGGGAAAAAGCTGAAAAAGCATTATATCTTGTTCGTATTACTGGACTTTCATGCGGACATAATAACCGCGTCCTTCGCGGGCTACAAGCATGAGAACTGTGGCATCCAGACGGTGTTTGGTAAAGGCATAAAGATAGTTTCCGTAGTTCTGCATGGCCACGCCACCGATTTTGACTATGATGTCCCCCTGTTGCAGGCCAAGCTGGGCGGCGGGGCTGCCTGCGCGTACCGACTGCACCGTGAGTCCGTTCTTGGCCGCAACGGCAACGAAGCCCCAGCGCTGTTCGGCAAGCTGCCGGGCTATGGCGGGGCTGAGGGCCACCGTGCGCAGATTCAGGTTCATCGGCTTGCCGTCGCGCAGCATCTGTAGCCGGATGAGTTCGCCCTGCGTATGGTTGCGCAGGAGTTGCAGGTAGTGATCGTTGTCTTCTACGGCAATGCCGTTCAGGCCCAGCATGACATCGCCCGGCTTGAGGCCGCCCGTGGCAGCAGGGGTGTCTGCATATACTTCGGTAATGAGCATGCCGCGGGGGGATTTGAGGCGCAGCCAAGAGGCCATGCGCTGGTCGATGTTCTGACCGGCTACGCCGAGCCAGACAGGGGAGACGCTGCCCGTATCAAGCAGCTCGGTAACGGCACGCTTGGCCTTGTCGATGGGAATGGCGAAGCCTATGCCTTCCGCCTTGGCGAAGATGGCCGTGTTTATGCCGATGAGCTGGCCTTCGATATTGAGTAACGGTCCGCCGCTGTTGCCGGGATTGATGGCCGCGTCGGTCTGGATGAAGTCGGTGAATACGCCCTGTTCCGTCTTGATGGAGCGGTTGAGTGCGGAAACCACGCCTGTGGTGACGGTGTGGCCGAAGCCGAACGGGTTGCCAATGGCGATGACGGTTTCGCCGGGCATGATGTCCCCGGAACTGGCCATGGGGGTTTCCGGCAGGTCGGCGGCATTCTTGAGCCGCAGTACGGCGAGGTCGAAGTCGGGGTCGGAGCCGACCATGTCCGCGTCAAAGCTGCGTCCGTCCTGCAGCAGTACCTGAATGGCGGTGGCCCCTTCTATTACATGGGCGTTGGTGAGCACGAGCTGCTGCTTGCCGTCGATGATGACGCCCGAACCAAGGCTTTGCTGTATCTGCTTTTGGGGAACGCCTCTTCTGTCCATGAACTCCCGGAAGAATTCATCCTGAAACAGTTCGCCGAAAGGCGAGTTGCTGCGCTCCACCATGCGCTGGGTGGTTATGTTGACAACGGCGGGAGCCACCTTCTGTACGGCGCGGACAACCGGCGTTATGCGCAGGCTCTGGCTGGCCTCCAGCGCTTCATATTCCTTGTCTGAAATGGCCATGGCCGGCACGGCGGCCAGCGCGAGCAAAGCTGCGATGATATATGGCAGGGTAAACGGAGTGAGGCGTTTCATGGGATGCGTTCCTTGTGTGTCTGGCCGGTGGCCATGGGACATATTGCGGGAAAAGGGTAGCATGCGTCGAGAGGTCGTTCAAGGAGATAAGCGGGCAAGATGGACTTCGCTTTGGACTGCACCCGGGCGCTTGCCACAGAAGGGCATAATGCGTAGCGTGTCGCCCACTGGATTGTCCCAAGTGAATCAATGGAGATTATTTGTCATGGAACAGCTTTTTGCCAGTGCCGTAGAGGCCATTGCCCCTGTGAATACCTCTCTGGAGGTTGCAGGTCAGGCGCACCTGGATGATTTGACCAAACCCAAGGGCAGCCTTGGACGTCTGGAAGAAACGGCGCTTCGTATATACTGCATTCAGCGTGGCGTGCGCCCCCTGACTGCCGACTCTGCCAGAATATATACCATTGCGGGCGACCACGGTGTGACTGCCGAAGGCGTCTCTCTCTTCCCGCAGGAAGTGACCCGCCAGATGGTGCTCAACTTCCTGAACGGCGGCGCAGGCATCAACGTGCTGGCCCAGACCGTGGGAGCAGATCTCATGGTTGTGGACGCGGGTAGCTGCGGCGGCGAGTATCCTGAGCATCCCAAGCTGATTCAGCGGAAGATCGCGAAGGGGACGGAAAACTTCGTGAACGGCCCCGCCATGAGCCGTGAAAACTGTCTGAAGGCGCTGCTGCTCGGTATAGAGCTGGCGGATATGGCTGCTGCCGACGGTTGCCGCACTGTGGCTACGGGCGAAATGGGTATTTCCAACACCACTCCGGCAACGGCCCTGTACAGTGCGTATCTGGGCATCGACCCTGCGGAAATCACCGGTGCGGGCACGGGGCTGGACGCCAAGGGTATTCTGCACAAGACCAAGGTCATCGTGCGTGCCCTGCAGGCCAACAAGGCCGCCATTCAGACCGGCGATGCCGTGAACGTGCTTGCCGCTCTCGGCGGCTACGAGATAGCCGCACTGGCCGGTCTTATCCTTGGCGCAGCCAAGAACGAGCAAATCGTGCTGGTGGACGGCTTCATTTCCACGGCAGCCTACACGGCGGCTGCGGCCATCTGCCCGCATGTGCGCGACTATGCCTTCTTCTCTCACGCTTCTGCCGAGCAGGGGCACCGGAAGATTCTGGCCGCGCTCGGCATCAAGCCGCTGCATGACCTCAACCTGCGTCTGGGCGAAGGCACGGGGGCTGCGCTCACCCTGTTCCTGCTGCGCTCTTCCTGCAACATATTCAACGACATGGCCACGTTCAGCGGTGCTGGCGTGACCAAGGGCGCAGAGTCGCTGTAGCGTCTCCCTGTCCGGAATGATGATGAAGACCGCCGGCAGCAGTGTCGGCGGTCTTTTTTATTGGGTGCGGTTATAATAATTCATGGCATATCCTGACGTGGTTATATGGAGAGTGGTTGGTGGGCTGAGAATCGGATACGAACTCGGAACAAGGAGTGTCGCATGAAACAATCCATATGGTTACTATGCCTGTTGGTATTCATGGCAGGGTGTTCAGCAAAACAGGTGCCCGAGGAGGGATTTCTGGGCGACGGCTTTACCTATTCGCTCTTGCGGGAAGATCCTTCGCTTGATGGCGCTTATGCCTGGCGTACTCCTGGAATGGATATGGTGGCTGCCCACTACGACCAGTTCATAATCAACGATGTAGAGTTGTGGTTGCCGGAGCAGATGGCGGACGAAAGCGGTATTGCTCTCGAAGAACTACAGGAGCTGACTGTGGCTATGCGCGAGGCGCTGGTGATAACGCTGGGGACGGACTATCCCGTTGTGGATGATCCCGGTCCCCGGGTGGCCCGACTGGAAATAGCCATCACGGAAGTTCAGGAGTCAAAACCGGTGATGAACACCATTACGTCCATTCTTCCCGTGGGCATAGTCCTCTCCTTTGCCAAGAAGGCCGTGACCGGTGATCATGCCAATGTGGGGGCGATTGCCGTCGAGATGAAAGTCCGTGATTCCATGACTGGCAAACGGCTGGCCATGTTCAGGGACCGTAAGTCAGGCGATAAATACTCCACCGATAATTATAAAAAGCTGGGGCAGGCAAAGACTGCCATACAGGAATGGGCAGAGTTGGTACGCAAGCGTATGGATGAAGCCCGTGTTGTTCCGCCCCCGCAGTAATCAGCGGGGGGCATGAGATGGAAAAAGGCCGCCTTGGGGCGGCCTTTTTCGTGGGTCCTGGCGTTCTATGTGGGCTTGTGGGGTTTCGTTAGGCAATGGTGACGGTGTCGTCGAGATACACGTCCTGAATGGCGTTCAGCAGGTCTACGCCTTCCTGCATGGGGCGCTGGAACGCCTTGCGGCCGGAGATGAGGCCCATGCCGCCAGCGCGTTTGTTGATGACAGCCGTGCGCACGGCTTCGTTCAGATCGTCGGCGCCGCTGGATGCGCCGCCTGAATTGATGAGGCCCGCGCGGCCCATGTAACAGTTGGCAACCTGATAGCGGGTCAGGTCGATGGGGTGGTTCGTAGTCAGACACTGGTAGACGGCAGGGTGGGTCTTGCCGAAATTGATGGCTGTGTAGCCGCCGTTGTTTTCGGGTTGCTTCTGCTTCACGATATCCGCCTTGATGGTCACGCCAAGGTGGTTTGCCTGACCCGTCAGGTCGGCGGAAACGTGGTAGTCCACTCCGTCCTTCTTGAAGGCGTTGTTGCGGGTGTAGCACCACAGAATGGTGGCCATGCCCATGTCCTGCGCCATTTCAAAGGCGCGGGCCACTTCGATGATCTGGCGGTTGCTGGTGGCGTGGCCGAAGTAGATGGTCGCGCCCACGGCAACGCAGCCCATGTCTCTTGCCTGCTTCATGGAGGCGAAGAGGATCTGGTCTTCAAAGGTGGGGTAGGTGAGCAGTTCGTTGTGGTTGAACTTGAGTACGAAGGGAATCTTGTGCGCGTATTTTCTGGCAACCATGGCCAGTACGCCCAGTGTGGACGCCACGGCGTTGCAGCCGCCTTCCAGCGCCAGCTTCACGATGTTTTCGGGATCAAAATAGATGGGGTTGGGCGCAAAGGAGGCGGCGGCGGAATGCTCGATTCCCTGATCCACCGGGAGTATGGAAACGTAGCCGGTTCCCCCCAGGCGTCCGTGATCGAAAAGTTGCTGCAGGCTGCGCAGGGCCGGAATGGGGCGGTCTGAATGTGCGAAGACGCGGTCGACAAAGTCGGGGCCGGGCAGAATAAGGGTTTCCTTCCTGAAGGTCTTGCATTCGTGGGTCAGAAGATATTCGGCGTCCTTGCCGAGCTTAGTTGCAACGTCGGACATGAAGTGACTCCTCCATTCGCGGTTTTGAGCATATTGCGCCAAGCATACAGGAATAATGGTTCTCCGACATTATAATGATGGAAAGGAATCGGTTCGGCAGGAGAGGCTGCCTCTTTGTCCGGGCAGTCTGTACTTTTGCAGGGTATTGTCTTACGTCAGTGTGTACCGCACGTCAGGAATGGCGCATTCCGGTTGATCCGGATGCCTTCTGGGACCGGCAGCCCGGCTCCTTCCTGTGAACGAAACGGTCGGCGCATTGCGTCAGCCGACCGCAGGACATACGCATGCAGAACAACGTGACCATAGCCAGCCGCATCGGCCTGCTGCTGCTTTTCATGATCGTGTTTGCCTCGGCCATCGGGGTTACCTACACCTATTTCATGGGCAAGGTGGAGTCGGACGCCATCACCGAGGCCAAGTCCGCCATGATGGACGGCTACGAGCGTACGCTGCGGCAATCCGTCCAGTCCCTCGCCCATGTGCTCGGGGATGCGGTCCGCGAGGCAAAGCAGGCGGGGCAGGACCCGCGGCTTACCTTGCAGGAGGCCATCCGCGGCATTCGCTATGAAGATTCCGGCTACTATTTCATTTACGACGAGCAGGGAGTGAACGTGGCGCACCCGTTGCACCCCGAGTTTCAGGGGAGCAACCGCTACGAGCACGAAGACCCGCAGGGCAACGCCTATATTGCCGCATTGGGTGAGAAGGCCAAGAACGGCGGCGGGTTCGTCACCTATCTTTTCAACAAGCCCAACGAGGCCATCATAGCGCCCAAGCTGGCCTATGCCGAAATGATTCCCGGCACCTCGTTCTGGCTGGCCACCGGTATCTATATCGACGCCATAGAGGCGGAGCAGCTGCGCCTGAGCACCCGTCTGGACGCGCACCTGCGCAACGCCATTCTCACGGTCAGCACCGGTACCATTCTTGTGCTCATCATCATCGTGCTGCCCACCAGTCTTGTCATGGTGAACAGCATCCTCAAGCCGTGGAAGCAGATGGAGAAGGAGCTGCGTCATGCCCAGAAGATGGAGGCCATCGGCATATTCGCTGGGGGCATTGCGCACGACTTCAACAATATTCTCGGAGCGATAACTTCGTGCAGTGAGCTGGCTCTGTCTGATACGCCCACGAACAGCCCTGTGCATGAGGATCTGCGGCACGTGCTCAAGGCCGCCAAGCGCGGAAAGAATCTGGTGAAGCGCATCAAGGCGTTCAGCCGCAGGACAGATGCGCCCCGTCACGCTGTGAATATGCAGAGCGTCATCAAGGAGTGCATGCACCTGTTGCAGACCTTCATTCCCGCCACCATCGACGTGCGGGTGAAGATAAACGCCCACGGCGCTCAGGTGCTGGCGGACCCCGATCAGTTGCTGCAGGTGGTCATGAACCTGTGCACCAACGCGGAGCAGGCCATGCGCGGCATGAAAGGGGCTCTTTCCGTGACGCTGGACGTGGAAGACCTGTCCGTGGATCGCGCCCGTGCGCTTGCCCTGCCTCCGGGAGTCTATGTCCGTCTCGTGGTGTCCGATACCGGCGTGGGCATGAAGCCGGTGGTGGCCAAGCGCATCTTCGAGCCGTTCTACACCACCCGCAAGAAGAGCGGGGGTACGGGGCTCGGATTGTCCATGTCCCACTCCATCATCAAGATGCATGGCGGCACCATCACCGTGCAGTCGGTGCCCGGCAAGGGCAGTAACTTCACCGTGTACCTTCCCTGTACAGGCATTTCCGAGGAGCGGGAAACCCATGAGGAGGTGGCTGTGCTGCCTCGTGGTACCGAGACCATCCTGCTTGTGGATGATGACGAGGATCTTGCCTACTCCGTAAGCAAGCTGTTCACGCGGCTGGGATACGATGTGGTCAGCAAGACCAGCAGTCCCGAAGCGCTGGATTATTTTGCCTCGGACCCCGGCGGTGTGGACCTTATGTTGACCGACCATATGATGCCCACGCTGACAGGGGTTGAATTGACGCGTGAAATCCATAAGGTACGGGCTGACCTGCCGGTGATTCTGTACAGCGGTTTCGAAGGAAGCGGGCTGTTGCCGCGTATTCCCAAGGACTGGAAGACGGTAGGCGTTTCAGCATTCTTTACCAAGCCCTTCGAGACTGTGGAGCTGTGCAGCGCCGTGCGGCGTCTGCTGGATGAGCAAAAGACCGTATCCGTTGCTGTGAACGACAAGGCGATAGACGATGACCCGAGTGCTCATTATTGATGATGACGAATCCATGCGCTACGCCCTGACAAGGGCGGTGCGGCGCATGGGCCATGACGCCACCACGGCGGAAGATCTGGGGTCGGGCCTTGCCATGGCCAGACGCGAGAATATCGACGCCGTGTTTCTCGACGTGCATCTGCCGGACGGCAATGGCTTGTCCATTCTGGCGGATCTGGCTAAGTGCCCGTCGGCACCCGAGGTGATCATCATCACCGGCGAAGGGGATCCCGACGGCGCGGAGCTCGCGATAAACAACGGCGCATGGGACTATATCGAAAAGACCGACTCCATCCAGAAGATTTCCCTGACCTTGAAGCGAGCGCTGGACTACCGGCGCGAGCGGACGGGCACGGCTGTATGCCAGCCTGTGCGTGCGCTGCGGCGTGACCGCATAGTGGGCGACAGCCCGGGGCTGGCGCGTTCGCTCGACCTTGTGGCGCAGGCGGCGTGGGGCGATTCCAATGTGCTTATCATCGGCGAGACCGGAACCGGCAAGGAGCTTTTCGCCCGTGCCATTCATGAGAACAGCTCGCGGGCAGGCGGGCCTTTTGTGGTGGTGGACTGTGCGGCCCTGCCCGAAAATCTGGTGGAATCCATTCTCTTCGGCCATCGCAAGGGCGCCTTTACCGGTGCCGATCAGGATCAGGTAGGTCTGGTTATTCAGGCGGACGGGGGCACCCTGTTCCTCGATGAAATAGGGGAACTGCCACTTAACATGCAGAAAGCCTTTCTGCGCGTGCTGCAGGAGCGCACCGTGCGTCCCATCGGCAGCAAGGCGGAGGTGCACAGCAACTTCCGGCTGGTGGCGGCGACCAACAGGAATCTGGAGCAGATGGTATCTGATGGCTCCTTCCGCAGCGATCTGCTCTTCCGCCTGCAGACGGTACGTATCGACATTCCCCCGCTCAGGGAACGCAAGGGCGACATCCGCGCGCTGGCCACACACTATGCGGCTATCTACTGCGACCGTGCAGGCATGGACCGCAAGGGGCTGTACTCGGATTTTCTAGATACGCTGGAGGCCAACGACTGGCCCGGCAATGTGCGCGAGCTTGTCCATACCATAGAACATGCCGTGGCTGCGGCCGCCTCTGAGCCCACCTTGTTCTCCAAGCATCTGCCGCCGAGCCTCCGTGCCGCCGTGGCAAGAAGCCGTATGACGCCACCGCAGGAGCCTCTGGCCGTTGCTCCGGTTAAAGCGCAGGCTTCTTCCCAGCCGCAGGCCATGCAGTTGGCAGGGCGTGACCTGCCGCCGCTGGCGGAGTTCCGCGAGGCTGCCATCAATGAAGCCGAGCGAAACTATCTGCAGGCGCTTATGGTCAGCGCGGAAGGGAATATCAAGGAGATCATCAGGCGCTCCGGCGTGTCGCAGTCACGTCTGTATGCGTTGCTCAAGAAGCACAATATCTCTTCGCAGGATCTCTGACGTATCGTCGACATATCAGGTGAAACAAAGCGCCCGCCGCATGGTTCCGACCATGGGCGGGCGTTTTGTCTTGGAATAGGGTGAGGCGTTCGGCTAGCTGCCGTGCTTGGCCAGGAACTGCGACATGATCATGGCCCCGGCCTGTGCTACGTTCAGCGAGTCGAAATCGTTGCGCATGGGAATGGTCAGGGAAATGTCGATGCGCTTGCCAACATTGGGCCGGATGCCCTTTTCCTCGTTGCCCAGCACCAACACGGCAGGCGTATGCAGCTTGGCGGTGTACAGGCTTTCGGCGTTGTCACCCATGTATGCGCCGTATACAAAGTAGCCCATGTCCTTGGCCAGTTCGAGCGTGCGCGAAAGATTGGTGGCCTTGGCCACGGGCAGTTTGCCCAGCGCACCGGCAGAAGCCTTGGCTGCTGCAGCACCGAGGAAGGATGCGTTATGCTTGGGCACAATGAGGCCGCCGCCACCTATGCCGTAGAGCGTACGGGCAAGGGTGCCGGCATTGCCCGGGTCCTGCACCTGATCAAGCACCAGCACCAGCGGCAGATGCGCAGACAGACCCATTTCCAGCACGGTGTCTTCGTCCAGAAAGCCTGCATCGAAGATTTTTGCGATCACGCCTTGGTGGTTGCCGTTAAAAAGTTTTTCCAGCACAGGTTCTTGGACGAACGTGAAGCGAATCTTGTTCTTCTTGCAGAGATCAGTAATGATATTAATATCATGTCCTGATTTTCCTTTGCGAATGAGTACGGAGTCGATCTGCTCGGGGGAGGATTTGAGCCGCTCGGTCACCGGTTTGGTTCCGGGCAAAATGCTATCGGTATTATTGAGATTGTCGGTAGACATGGCGCTTTCCTGTTATTGATTCTTGAAAATCTCTATAAAATGAGAGATTCTAGGGCGTATTGCTTTGTCCTCGGGTTTACGGTAGTGGCAATGTTCAACGTTAAGATGCAGATACTCTGCCGGAGTTGCCAGCGCAAGTAGGCTCAACTTCTAAAACGGAATATGCATGCAAAAAATACTACCTATCAAATACTCCGCGATGCTTCTCATCGGGCTTATGCTCGTTATTGCTCTTGGTGCGTGTACTCCCAAACAGTCCCTTATCGGAGAGGAGCCGGTTGTTCAGGCTCCTGTCGATGAAGCTGTGTGCGAGCCCGGCAGGCTGAACGCTGCCGGAGAACCGGACGTTCCGAGCGAGGATGTCGCCTCTCTTGATGAAACTCCCGGACAGGACTCCTCTCCGCTTACCGCTGAAGAGCAGGAAGCCCTGAATACCCGTCTTAATATCAATATTGATATGGACGATAGTGACCGCCAGGTTGTTGAGCAGTATTTCAAGTACTTTACCCATTCCCGTCGTGAAGTGTTCGAGCGGTATCTCGAACGGGCGGAAATGTATCTTCCCTATGCCCGCAAGGTGTTCAAGGAAAAAGGCCTGCCGGATGAGGTGGTCTACCTTGCCTTTGTGGAGAGCGGCTTCAACCCCAATGCCTATTCGCGCGCCGGTGCCGCCGGTATGTGGCAGTTCATGCCCTACACCGGTCGTAAGTACGGCCTGAAGTATGATTGGTGGATTGACGAACGTCGTGACCCCTTCAAGGCAACCCATGCGGCTGCGGACTATCTGAACAAACTGTATGCCGATTTTGGCGACTGGTATCTGGCCATTGCCGCATACAATGCGGGCGAGGGCAAGATTGGTCGCGCCATGAAAGATACCGGCGCTGAAAGCTTCTTTGAATTGACCCAGCAGAACTACAAGCTGAGCCATAAGGCCCAGCTGCGGCAGGAGACCCGCCATTACGTGCCCAAGTTTCTCGCCATTGTGAAGATCATGCGCAACCTCAAGAAGCTTGGCTTCAAACCCATTGCCGAGGATTGCGGGATCGAACTCGCCGAGGTTCGCGTCAAGGGCGGTACGGACTTGCTGTCCCTCGCCAATGCCTGCAGCATGGAGTGGAAGACCTTCTCCTCCTACAATCCTGCATTCAGCCGTCAGGTCAGCCCGCCGGATCATGATGCCACAGTCTATCTGCCAGCCAAGCATCTGGCCACGGCAGGCGATTTTATCGCCTCCGCCAAGTCCAGACCTTATGCAGGTTGGAAGGCTTATTCCATCAAGTCCGGTGATTCTTGGTATGGCATCAGCCGTAAATTCAATGTGCCGGTTACTGTGCTGAAAAGTGTGAACAAGAGTTCCAGCAATGTGTTGCGCATCGGGCAGCGTGTGATGATCCCCGGTGGCGGTTCCAGCACGGCTGTGGCTTGGGACATGTCTCGTGCCAAGACTCGCTCCATTGCGCAGAAGCGCGGCAACTATAAGGTGCAGACCGGAGATACCCTGTCGGCCATCTCGCGGGAGACCGGCGTGAGCATCCAGACTCTGATGGAAGCCAACGGGCTTACCGCAAAGTCCATGCTCAAGGTCGGCCAGAAGCTGTATGTTCCCGATAACTCCTTCAAGAAGACCGTTGCCTCGCGCAAGCAGGCCGAAGAGGTTAAGAAGTCCATTGTCTACAAGGTGCGCCGCGGAGAGTCTCTGTGGTCCATTGCCCGCAAGTTCGGCGTATCCCATCAGGATGTGATGCGCTGGAACCAGTTAGACAAGCAGAGTCAGCTGCACCCCGGCGACCAGCTCAAGCTGTTTGTGAACTAACTGGTTATATACATAGTATGTATTGAACGCCCCGACTTGTCGGGGCTTTTTCATTGTATGCCACGGGCGGCTGCGGGCGAGTGCGTTGTCTCCTCAGGGAGACAGTGGGGGTGGGGTGAAGGGTGGTGCGAAATTGTTATCATGTAAAATCAGTGTGTTGATCTCGTCTTCAAAAAAAATCGGAAAACTTTGTTGACGACAGGGCGGGATTTGCATAGATACAGCCTCCCTGCTGCGGCAGGGACAGTTCTTTCACAGCACGGATTCTTCTATCTCCCTTGCATATAAGGTAATCGGTCGAATGATCGGTTCCGGCAGAGCAGAGCGGGACACCTGAAAAAGTTTGAAAAACAGCTTGACGGTGAACGCGAAGCTCTGTAGAAGCTGCCTCTCGCTTCGGCGAGAAGTTCTTTCACAAACGCAAGGGCGTCACATCCGGGTTTCACCCCGACCGCATGAGTCATTCTTGAGAATGCTTCATGAAGCCGCAAGGTTCAGGTCGAGTGGCTGAAACGGCTTCAAAAAAAGTTGAAAAAAGATGTTGACGGGGCGACGAGGAAGTGGCATAAGCACCCCTCGCCGCTACGGAAAACGCCGTGCGGAACTTGAGGTTCTTTGACAATTAAATAGCGAGTTGGACAGAAAGATATCAGCTAGCGTGATTAAGGGAATTAGCCCCCTTGATCATGAAGACACAGATTTAAACTGGAGAGTTTGATTCTGGCTCAGATTGAACGCTGGCGGCGTGCCTAACACATGCAAGTCGAACGAGAAAGTTCCTTCGGGAATGAGTACAGTGGCGCACGGGTGAGTAACGCGTGGATTATCTACCTATGGGTCTGGAATAACAGTTGGAAACGACTGATAATACTGGATAATATGGCAACGTTAAAGGTGGCCTCTGCTTGCATGCTACTGCCCATAGATGAGTCCGCGTCTCATTAGCTAGACGGTAGGGTAACGGCCTACCGTGGCAACGATGAGTAGCAGGCCTGAGAGGGTGGCCTGCCACACTGGGACTGGAACACGGCCCAGACTCCTACGGGAGGCAGCAGTGGGGAATATTGCGCAATGGGGGAAACCCTGACGCAGCGACGCCGCGTGGAGGATGAAGGTTTTCGGATCGTAAACTCCTGTCAGAAGGGAAGAACCCTGCGAAGAATAATACGCTTCGCAGCTGACGGTACCTTCAGAGGAAGCACCGGCTAATTCCGTGCCAGCAGCCGCGGTAATACGGAAGGTGCAAGCGTTAATCGGAATCACTGGGCGTAAAGCGCTCGTAGGTTGCTTTGTAAGTCAGGTGTGAAAGCCCACGGCTCAACCGTGGAATTGCACTTGATACTGCATTGCTAGAGTTCGGGAGAGGGTAGTGGAATTCCAGGTGTAGGAGTGAAATCCGTAGAGATCTGGAGGAACACCAGTGGCGAAGGCGACTACCTGGACCGATACTGACACTGAGGAGCGAAAGCGTGGGGAGCAAACAGGATTAGATACCCTGGTAGTCCACGCTGTAAACGATGGATACTAGGTGTCGGGGGCTTGACCTTCGGTGCCGTAGCTAACGCGTTAAGTATCCCGCCTGGGGAGTACGGTCGCAAGGCTGAAACTCAAAGAAATTGACGGGGGCCCGCACAAGCGGTGGAGTATGTGGTTTAATTCGATGCAACGCGAAGAACCTTACCTAGGCTTGACATCCCTGGAACCTTCCCGAAAAGGAAGGGTGCTCTTCGGAGAACCAGGAGACAGGTGCTGCATGGCTGTCGTCAGCTCGTGCCGTGAGGTGTTGGGTTAAGTCCCGCAACGAGCGCAACCCCTATTCTTAGTTGCCATCAGGTGATGCTGGGCACTCTAGGGAGACTGCCCGGGTTAACCGGGAGGAAGGTGGGGACGACGTCAAGTCATCATGGCCCTTACGCCTAGGGCTACACACGTACTACAATGGCGCGTACAAAGGGCAGCGATACCGTGAGGTGGAGCCAATCCCAAAAAGCGCGTCTCAGTCCGGATAGGAGTCTGCAACTCGACTCCTTGAAGTCGGAATCGCTAGTAATCCCAGATCAGCATGCTGGGGTGAATGCGTTCCCGGGCCTTGTACACACCGCCCGTCACACCACGAAAGTTGGTTCTACCCGACATCGGTGAGCTAACCCGCAAGGGAGGCAGCCGCCTACGGTAGGGCTAATGATTGGGGTGAAGTCGTAACAAGGTAGCCGTAGGGGAACCTGCGGCTGGATCACCTCCTTTAAGGAAATTTGTCCAACTCGCTATTTAATTGCAAGGAGCTTCACGCTCTTTGACAAGTGAATGGTTGGTAGCACGCACCACGCAAGTGATGCATGTACTCCAAGTATACACTTGGCTGAGGCTTTTGTGCCTCTGCTCATTGACAATCGATAGGGACGGAAAGGAAGTCTAAGAAAAATAAGTTATTAAGGGCATTTGGTGGATGCCTTGGTGCCAGAAGGCGATGAAAGACGTGGTAGGCTGCGATAAGCAGCGGGGAGGAGCCAAACATCCTTTGATCCGCTGATCTCTGAATGGGGAAACCCAACCGGAGTCATGTCCGGTTATCCTTGAGCTGAATACATAGGCTCTTGGAGGCGAACCCGGGGAAGTGAAACATCTCAGTACCCGGAGGAGAAGAAATCAAACGAGACTCCCTCAGTAGCGGCGAGCGAACGGGGATTAGCCCAAACCGGCTGGTTTCGACCAGTCGGGGTTGTAGGGCGGCCATCATCGATCTGTTAGTAAATAGGGGAACGAGCTGGGAAGCTCGGCCATAGAGGGTGAAAGCCCCGTACCTGAAGTTGAACACAGCGTAGGCCGTACCTGAGTACTGCGGGACACGTGAAACCCCGTGGGAATCTGGGAGGACCATCTTCCAAGGCTAAGTACTCTCTGGCGACCGATAGTGTACCAGTACCGTGAGGGAAAGGTGAAAAGAACCCCTGTTAGGGGAGTGAAATAGAACCTGAAACCATTTGCCTACAAGCTGTGGGAGCATCCTTGAGATGTGACCGCGTGCCTTTTGCATAATGAGTCAGCGAGTTACTCTACAGTGCAAGGTTAAGCGAAAGTGGAGCCGTAGCGAAAGCGAGTCTGATAAGGGCGACAAGTACTGTGGAGTAGACCCGAAACCGGGTGATCTATCTATGAGCAGGTTGAAGCTCAGGTAAAACTGAGTGGAGGACCGAACCAGTATCGGTTGAAAACGATTTGGATGACTTGTGGATAGGGGTGAAAGGCCAATCAAACCCGGTGATAGCTGGTTCTCTCCGAAATATATTGAGGTATAGCCTCGAGGGAGTTTAGCGGGGGTAGAGCACTGACAGGGCTAGGGGGCTCACCAGCTTACCAAACCCTATCAAACTCCGAATACCGCATAAATGCTCCTCGGGAGTCAGACTGCGACTGAGAAGGGCCGTAGTCGAGAGGGAAAGAGCCCAGACCGACAGCTAAGGTCTCCAAATCCATGCTCAGTGGAAAAGGTGGTGGAATTTCACAGACAGCCAGGAGGTTGGCTTAGAAGCAGCCATCCTTTAAAGAAAGCGTAATAGCTCACTGGTCTAGAGATTCTGCGCCGAAAATGTAACGGGGCTAAGCATGGTACCGAAGCTTCGGACTTGATTTATCAAGTGGTAGGAGAGCGTTCTCTACTGGTTGAAGGTGTGTCGTAAGGCTAACTGGACGGTAGAGAAGTGATTATGCTGACATGAGTAACGATAAAACAGGTGAAAAACCTGTTCGCCGTAAGCCCAAGGTTTCCCGGGTAAAGGTAATCTTCCCGGGGTTAGTCGGCCCCTAAGGTGAGGCAGAAATGCGTAACCGATGGGAAACGGGTTAATATTCCCGTACCTGTGTGAATGTGCGATGGAGGGACGGAGAAGGATACGCAGGCCAGCTGTTGGATTAGCTGGTGCAAGTGTGTAGGCTTGGAAGATAGGCAAATCCGTCTTCCTTATGGCTGAGACACGATGCGGTGGCCGTATGGCCGTAAGCTGCCGAGTCCATGCTTCCAAGAAAAGCTTCTAAGTTTAGTTCACGCAGACCGTA
Organism: Desulfovibrio mangrovi; assembly: GCF_026230175.1. NCBI lineage: Bacteria > Pseudomonadati > Thermodesulfobacteriota > Desulfovibrionia > Desulfovibrionales > Desulfovibrionaceae > Desulfovibrio > Desulfovibrio mangrovi. The sequence continues at coordinate 2,658,761 of NZ_CP104208.1, read as the reverse complement.
CCGCAAACCAACTCAGGTGGGCGGGATGAGTAATCCAAGGCGCTCGAGAGAACTCTGGTTAAGGAACTCGGCAAAATGACCCCGTAACTTCGGGATAAGGGGTGCTCTTTAGTGTGTCTGATTTACTCGTACAGCACTGAAGAGCCGCAGAGAAATGGCGGTGGCGACTGTTTACTAAAAACATAGGTCTCTGCTAAGTCGTAAGACGATGTATAGGGACTGACACCTGCCCGGTGCCGGAAGGTTAAGAGGAGAGGTCAGCGCAAGCGAAGCTTTGAATCGAAGCCCCGGTAAACGGCGGCCGTAACTATAACGGTCCTAAGGTAGCGAAATTCCTTGTCGGGTAAGTTCCGACCTGCACGAATGGTGTAACGATCTCCGCACTGTCTCAACCAGAGACTCGGTGAAATTGAAGTCGCGGTGAAAATGCCGTGTACCCGCAGCAAGACGGAAAGACCCTGTGCACCTTTACTATAGCTTGACATTGGGTTTTGGGTTGGCATGTGTAGGATAGGTGGGAGGCTTTGAAGCGTGCACGCCAGTGTGTGTGGAGCCATCCTTGAAATACCACCCTTGCCAATCTAAGGCTCTAATCCGACGCCGTTATCCGGCTCGGAGACAGTGTCTGGTGGGTAGTTTGACTGGGGCGGTCGCCTCCTAAAGAGTAACGGAGGCATGCAAAGGTTCCCTCAGGCTGATTGGAAACCAGCCGTTGAGTGCAAACGCATAAGGGAGCTTGACTGCAAGACAGACATGTCGAGCAGGGACGAAAGTCGGTGTTAGTGATCCGGTGGTTCCGAGTGGAAGGGCCATCGCTCATTGGATAAAAGGTACGCCGGGGATAACAGGCTGATCGCGCCCAAGAGTTCACATCGACGGCGCGGTTTGGCACCTCGATGTCGGCTCATCACATCCTGGGGCTGAAGCAGGTCCCAAGGGTACGGCTGTTCGCCGTTTAAAGTGGTACGCGAGCTGGGTTTAAAACGTCGTGAGACAGTTTGGTCCCTATCTGCTGTGGGCGTAGGAGACTTGAAAGGGCCTGCCCCTAGTACGAGAGGACCGGGGTGGACGAACCTCTAGTGGACCTGTTGTCGTGCCAACGGCATAGCAGGGTAGCTACGTTCGGAAGGGATAAACGCTGAAAGCATCTAAGCGTGAAGCCTGCCTTGAGATAAGGTCTCCCTCTCGCAAGAGCTAAAGGACCCAGGTAGACCACCTGGTTGATAGGCCGGAGGTGTAAGTGCAGCGATGCATTCAGCTTACCGGTACTAATAGTCCGTGCGCCTTATTTTTCTACTAAAATCTTCCTTTCCTCCCTATTTGATTCAAATTTTGGGTCAAGTCGCCGATGTGGCAACGGGGTAAATACCGTTCGCCTTCCCGACAGACGCAGACCCGAGAACTTTGTCTTGGTGGCCATGGAGGCGGGGGTACACCCGATCCCATTCCGAACTCGGAAGTTAAGCCCGCCATCGCCGATGATACTGCCAGGGAGCTGGTGGGAAAGTAGGCCGCCGCCAAGACTTATTTCCAAGACGAAAAACTCCGGTAACCGATGAGGGCCGGAGTTTTTTTGTTTTGGGGGTAATGCCTCATCCTTCCATCCTTTCTTCTTATCCCTTCCTATTACTTTTACCTTTGTCATGTATTGTGAATTGGGCCTTGGTCTGTGCTGGCTTGATTTGGCTTTCACCGACTACATTACGCCTTAGCTAGCTTTGCCCGTTGCCGCCTTCCGCGGGACCAGAGCGGGGCCTCAGCCGGGGCGTACCGCCCCTCAGCAAGGCCCCCTCTGGACTCCCCCTGCCTCGCCCCTGCTGGTCGTTGAAAGGTAACTCATCCCGCCGTGGAAGCGAAGCGCTTCCAATCGGCCTCAAATCTTGGATATAGAATATGAAAGGCACGGCCTATCATAACTGCTTGTTGAAAAACGCCCGTAAATTTATGACAATCCCCTCAAGCACAGGAGCGTAAGAAATGAACAGAGAACAGGAACAGGTCAAAATAATCTACATAGGCTACCACCCTCGTACGCAAGACGGCAGCTCTCCTCAATCGCGCCCCCTCAATGACTCCATTGTAGTAATGGACGCCTTCAATAAGAGGCAGGGGGACGGACGGTTGCGGGCTGAACTTGCCCAAATCGCATGCAGCGACCTTTGCGCCGTTGCTGTTATGGACACATCACTGGGCAAAGTTTGGCAGTACATTTAATTCCAGCCGTAACCCTTTTGGCAGACGGTTTAACACCACCTAATTTAGGTGATTTCATAATAGGATAGGTGAACAGGACAGCATTAGGTAGGCAGCAAAGCGGCAGGTAAGGATGTTCGTCTCATGGGGCCCCCCTGATAACTGGGCCATGCCTTCTATGTCCGACTGCTTTTCGAGCTGGCGAAGGCCAGCTTCGATCGATATGCCGAGGAACTGTGGGGTCTCTCTCATGCGCCCTGTAAAGGGCATCCACAGACTCTCGGATCAGGTTAGCAGGATGCTTATAGTTGGCCGCTTTGGGGGGGGACTCAGAGCGCTTCATTTCGTGACGTTCGGATCGTTACCCCTACGGGATTTTGGAAGCTGTCTACCGAGCAACCGCTCCCGACTACTCCAGCATGATTCGTATCCCTTCCCATCTTTCCTTGAAACTGAATCAGAGCGTTTCGCTTAAGGGATGGGCTCCCTCGCCGAGACTGGACTTATGCTGTGAAATCGTATTGGCGTTGACGCCTCGAGTATGGAACCAAACGCCACTATGAAGGTTGCTATGCAAAAGGGCGCTAGCGAGAGTTCCCGTAAGATGCTCTACCGTAGGGTCAAAATACACCGGAAGTGTATATGTCGTCTTATCGGTATGTTATCTTGTAATTGTAGAAATAGTTAAAAACCTTGTTGACGACTGTCCTCGTTTTGCTTAAACACTCCTTCCCTGCTGTGGCAGGGACAGTTCTTTAACAGCACGAAATCTTCTATCTCCCTTGCATATAAGGTAATCGGTCGAATGATCGGTTCCGGCAGAGCAGAGCGGGACACCTGAAAAAGTTTGAAAAACAGCTTGACGGTGAACGCGAAGCTCTGTAGAAGCTGCCTCTCGCTTCGGCGAGAAGTTCTTTCACAAACGCAAGGGCGTCACATCCGGGTTTCACCCCGACCGCATGAGTCATTCTTGAGAATGCTTCATGAAGTCGCAAGGTTCAGGTCGAGTGGCTGAAACGGCTTCAAAAAAAGTTGAAAAAAGATGTTGACGGGGCGACGAGGAAGTGACATAAGCACCCCTCGCCGCTACGGAAAACGCCGTGCGGAACTTGAGGTTCTTTGACAATTAAATAGCGAGTTGGACAGAAAGATATCAGCTAGCGTGATTGAGGGAATTAGCCCCCTTGATCATGAAGACACAGATTTAAACTGGAGAGTTTGATTCTGGCTCAGATTGAACGCTGGCGGCGTGCCTAACACATGCAAGTCGAACGAGAAAGTTCCTTCGGGAATGAGTACAGTGGCGCACGGGTGAGTAACGCGTGGATTATCTACCTATGGGTCTGGAATAACAGTTGGAAACGACTGATAATACTGGATAATATGGCAACGTTAAAGGTGGCCTCTGCTTGCATGCTACTGCCCATAGATGAGTCCGCGTCTCATTAGCTAGACGGTAGGGTAACGGCCTACCGTGGCAACGATGAGTAGCAGGCCTGAGAGGGTGGCCTGCCACACTGGGACTGGAACACGGCCCAGACTCCTACGGGAGGCAGCAGTGGGGAATATTGCGCAATGGGGGAAACCCTGACGCAGCGACGCCGCGTGGAGGATGAAGGTTTTCGGATCGTAAACTCCTGTCAGAAGGGAAGAACCCTGCGAAGAATAATACGCTTCGCAGCTGACGGTACCTTCAGAGGAAGCACCGGCTAATTCCGTGCCAGCAGCCGCGGTAATACGGAAGGTGCAAGCGTTAATCGGAATCACTGGGCGTAAAGCGCTCGTAGGTTGCTTTGTAAGTCAGGTGTGAAAGCCCACGGCTCAACCGTGGAATTGCACTTGATACTGCATTGCTAGAGTTCGGGAGAGGGTAGTGGAATTCCAGGTGTAGGAGTGAAATCCGTAGAGATCTGGAGGAACACCAGTGGCGAAGGCGACTACCTGGACCGATACTGACACTGAGGAGCGAAAGCGTGGGGAGCAAACAGGATTAGATACCCTGGTAGTCCACGCTGTAAACGATGGATACTAGGTGTCGGGGGCTTGACCTTCGGTGCCGTAGCTAACGCGTTAAGTATCCCGCCTGGGGAGTACGGTCGCAAGGCTGAAACTCAAAGAAATTGACGGGGGCCCGCACAAGCGGTGGAGTATGTGGTTTAATTCGATGCAACGCGAAGAACCTTACCTAGGCTTGACATCCCTGGAACCTTCCCGAAAAGGAAGGGTGCTCTTCGGAGAACCAGGAGACAGGTGCTGCATGGCTGTCGTCAGCTCGTGCCGTGAGGTGTTGGGTTAAGTCCCGCAACGAGCGCAACCCCTATTCTTAGTTGCCATCAGGTGATGCTGGGCACTCTAGGGAGACTGCCCGGGTTAACCGGGAGGAAGGTGGGGACGACGTCAAGTCATCATGGCCCTTACGCCTAGGGCTACACACGTACTACAATGGCGCGTACAAAGGGCAGCGATACCGTGAGGTGGAGCCAATCCCAAAAAGCGCGTCTCAGTCCGGATAGGAGTCTGCAACTCGACTCCTTGAAGTCGGAATCGCTAGTAATCCCAGATCAGCATGCTGGGGTGAATGCGTTCCCGGGCCTTGTACACACCGCCCGTCACACCACGAAAGTTGGTTCTACCCGACATCGGTGAGCTAACCCGCAAGGGAGGCAGCCGCCTACGGTAGGGCTAATGATTGGGGTGAAGTCGTAACAAGGTAGCCGTAGGGGAACCTGCGGCTGGATCACCTCCTTTAAGGAAATTTGTCCAACTCGCTATTTAATTGCAAGGAGCTTCACGCTCTTTGACAAGTGAATGGTTGGTAGCACGCACCACGCAAGTGATGCATGTACTCCAAGTATACACTTGGCTGAGGCTTTTGTGCCTCTGCTCATTGACAATCGATAGGGACGGAAAGGAAGTCTAAGAAAAATAAGTTATTAAGGGCATTTGGTGGATGCCTTGGTGCCAGAAGGCGATGAAAGACGTGGTAGGCTGCGATAAGCAGCGGGGAGGAGCCAAACATCCTTTGATCCGCTGATCTCTGAATGGGGAAACCCAACCGGAGTCATGTCCGGTTATCCTTGAGCTGAATACATAGGCTCTTGGAGGCGAACCCGGGGAAGTGAAACATCTCAGTACCCGGAGGAGAAGAAATCAAACGAGACTCCCTCAGTAGCGGCGAGCGAACGGGGATTAGCCCAAACCGGCTGGTTTCGACCAGTCGGGGTTGTAGGGCGGCCATCATCGATCTGTTAGTAAATAGGGGAACGAGCTGGGAAGCTCGGCCATAGAGGGTGAAAGCCCCGTACCTGAAGTTGAACACAGCGTAGGCCGTACCTGAGTACTGCGGGACACGTGAAACCCCGTGGGAATCTGGGAGGACCATCTTCCAAGGCTAAGTACTCTCTGGCGACCGATAGTGTACCAGTACCGTGAGGGAAAGGTGAAAAGAACCCCTGTTAGGGGAGTGAAATAGAACCTGAAACCATTTGCCTACAAGCTGTGGGAGCATCCTTGAGATGTGACCGCGTGCCTTTTGCATAATGAGTCAGCGAGTTACTCTACAGTGCAAGGTTAAGCGAAAGTGGAGCCGTAGCGAAAGCGAGTCTGATAAGGGCGACAAGTACTGTGGAGTAGACCCGAAACCGGGTGATCTATCTATGAGCAGGTTGAAGCTCAGGTAAAACTGAGTGGAGGACCGAACCAGTATCGGTTGAAAACGATTTGGATGACTTGTGGATAGGGGTGAAAGGCCAATCAAACCCGGTGATAGCTGGTTCTCTCCGAAATATATTGAGGTATAGCCTCGAGGGAGTTTAGCGGGGGTAGAGCACTGACAGGGCTAGGGGGCTCACCAGCTTACCAAACCCTATCAAACTCCGAATACCGCATAAATGCTCCTCGGGAGTCAGACTGCGACTGAGAAGGGCCGTAGTCGAGAGGGAAAGAGCCCAGACCGACAGCTAAGGTCTCCAAATCCATGCTCAGTGGAAAAGGTGGTGGAATTTCACAGACAGCCAGGAGGTTGGCTTAGAAGCAGCCATCCTTTAAAGAAAGCGTAATAGCTCACTGGTCTAGAGATTCTGCGCCGAAAATGTAACGGGGCTAAGCATGGTACCGAAGCTTCGGACTTGATTTATCAAGTGGTAGGAGAGCGTTCTCTACTGGTTGAAGGTGTGTCGTAAGGCTAACTGGACGGTAGAGAAGTGATTATGCTGACATGAGTAACGATAAAACAGGTGAAAAACCTGTTCGCCGTAAGCCCAAGGTTTCCCGGGTAAAGGTAATCTTCCCGGGGTTAGTCGGCCCCTAAGGTGAGGCAGAAATGCGTAACCGATGGGAAACGGGTTAATATTCCCGTACCTGTGTGAATGTGCGATGGAGGGACGGAGAAGGATACGCAGGCCAGCTGTTGGATTAGCTGGTGCAAGTGTGTAGGCTTGGAAGATAGGCAAATCCGTCTTCCTTATGGCTGAGACACGATGCGGTGGCCGTATGGCCGTAAGCTGCCGAGTCCATGCTTCCAAGAAAAGCTTCTAAGTTTAGTTCACGCAGACCGTACCGCAAACCAACTCAGGTGGGCGGGATGAGTAATCCAAGGCGCTCGAGAGAACTCTGGTTAAGGAACTCGGCAAAATGACCCCGTAACTTCGGGATAAGGGGTGCTCTTTAGTGTGTCTGATTTACTCGTACAGCACTGAAGAGCCGCAGAGAAATGGCGGTGGCGACTGTTTACTAAAAACATAGGTCTCTGCTAAGTCGTAAGACGATGTATAGGGACTGACACCTGCCCGGTGCCGGAAGGTTAAGAGGAGAGGTCAGCGCAAGCGAAGCTTTGAATCGAAGCCCCGGTAAACGGCGGCCGTAACTATAACGGTCCTAAGGTAGCGAAATTCCTTGTCGGGTAAGTTCCGACCTGCACGAATGGTGTAACGATCTCCGCACTGTCTCAACCAGAGACTCGGTGAAATTGAAGTCGCGGTGAAAATGCCGTGTACCCGCAGCAAGACGGAAAGACCCTGTGCACCTTTACTATAGCTTGACATTGGGTTTTGGGTTGGCATGTGTAGGATAGGTGGGAGGCTTTGAAGCGTGCACGCCAGTGTGTGTGGAGCCATCCTTGAAATACCACCCTTGCCAATCTAAGGCTCTAATCCGATGCCGTTATCCGGCTCGGAGACAGTGTCTGGTGGGTAGTTTGACTGGGGCGGTCGCCTCCTAAAGAGTAACGGAGGCATGCAAAGGTTCCCTCAGGCTGATTGGAAACCAGCCGTTGAGTGCAAACGCATAAGGGAGCTTGACTGCAAGACAGACATGTCGAGCAGGGACGAAAGTCGGTGTTAGTGATCCGGTGGTTCCGAGTGGAAGGGCCATCGCTCATTGGATAAAAGGTACGCCGGGGATAACAGGCTGATCGCGCCCAAGAGTTCACATCGACGGCGCGGTTTGGCACCTCGATGTCGGCTCATCACATCCTGGGGCTGAAGCAGGTCCCAAGGGTACGGCTGTTCGCCGTTTAAAGTGGTACGCGAGCTGGGTTTAAAACGTCGTGAGACAGTTTGGTCCCTATCTGCTGTGGGCGTAGGAGACTTGAAAGGGCCTGCCCCTAGTACGAGAGGACCGGGGTGGACGAACCTCTAGTGGACCTGTTGTCGTGCCAACGGCATAGCAGGGTAGCTACGTTCGGAAGGGATAAACGCTGAAAGCATCTAAGCGTGAAGCCTGCCTTGAGATAAGGTCTCCCTCTCGCAAGAGCTAAAGGACCCAGGTAGACCACCTGGTTGATAGGCCGGAGGTGTAAGTGCAGCGATGCATTCAGCTTACCGGTACTAATAGTCCGTGCGCCTTATTTTTCTACTAAAATCTTCCTTTCCTCCCTATTTGATTCAAATTTTGGGTCAAGTCGCCGATGTGGCAACGGGGTAAATACCGTTCGCCTTCCCGACAGACGCAGACCCGAGAACTTTGTCTTGGTGGCCATGGAGGCGGGGGTACACCCGATCCCATTCCGAACTCGGAAGTTAAGCCCGCCATCGCCGATGATACTGCCAGGGAGCTGGTGGGAAAGTAGGCCGCCGCCAAGACTTATTTCCAAGACGAAAAACTCCGGTAACCGATGAGGGCCGGAGTTTTTTTGTTTTGGGGGTAATGCCTCATCCTTCCATTTTTTCTTCTTATCCCTTCCTATTACTTTTACCTTTGTCATGTATTGTGAACTAAGCCTTGGTAAGTATTATCTAGAGTAGGCTTTCATCGACTACATGGAGTCTTAGCTAGTATTGCCCGTTGCCGCCTTCAGCGGGACCAGAAGGGCCTCAGCCGGGCGGTGCCCGCCCTCAGCAAGGCCCCTCTGGACTCCCCTGCCTCGCCCCAGCTGTCCGTTGAAAGGGCACCCATCCCGCCGTGGAAGCGGAGCGCTTCCAATCGGCCTCACGTTGTGTTTGAGGGGGAAAGCAAGGTGCATTTTCTTTTCTTCTCTTTCCCCTTGAATGTGAATGGTTTTGCGTATTGCGAAGGATACCTTACCGATTGCATCCGTTTCGCTTCTACGTCTACCGATCGCTTCCAAATGGCACAGCCTTTCGATATCATCCCAATGGCACATAAATTACACTAGATTCAGTGGGGAACTGTATGGCTGATATGCGCTTCGGTGGAAAAACGGTTCAGGAATGGCTAGCTGGAGATGCGTTGCTGAAAGACGTGGTCGATCTCAAGGAGGTTAGCTGGTTCAACTCCGATACTGTTCCATTTGAGGAGGCTATACAGACCATTTCCTTGAGCGAAACAGACGTGGCTGATGCTTCAGCGCGGCTTGAACGTTTCCGCCCCTATATTGCGAAGGTGTTCCCAGAAACAGCAAAGGTGGGCGGGTTGATAGAATCGCCTTTGCAGCCAGTTCCAGCATTCCAGAAGGTCTTGGGCAAGTTTCACGGCACAAAGCTTTCCGGCAGGTTGTTTGCCAAGCTGGATAGCCATCTGCCCATATCCGGCTCGATAAAGGCGCGTGGTGGCATCTATGAGGTTCTGAAGCATGCTGAGGGACTTGCTTTGCAGGCAGGTCTCCTGTCAGTTGATGACGATTATGGTACGCTGGCTAACGACGCTTGCCGTCGATTTTTCAACACGCAAGCCATTTCGGTGGGGTCCACAGGCAATCTCGGACTTTCCATTGGTATCATGGGCGCACAGCTTGGTTTTCGAGTCAGTGTGCACATGTCTGCGGATGCGCGACAGTGGAAGAAAGAGCTGTTGCGTTCCAAGGGCGTGAATGTGGTGGAATATGCGTCCGATTACAGTTTGGCCGTGGCGGAAGGGCGCAGGCAAGCAGAGAAGGATCCCTCATGTTTCTTTATGGACGATGAAAACTCTGTAAGCCTGTTCCTGGGTTACGCCGTAGCCGCTCAACGCTTGAAGGGGCAACTGGATGCGCTTGGCGTTGCAGTAAATGAAGAATACCCCCTTTTTGTCTACCTGCCGTGCGGAGTGGGAGGCGGCCCTGGCGGCGTGGCTTTTGGCCTCAAGCTTATTTTTCAGGATCATGTTCACTGCATCTTCGCGGAGCCGACGCATTCGCCAGCCATGCTGCTTGGTATGTATACAGGTCTTCATGATGCGGTGAGTGTGCAGAATTTCGGCATAGACAATGTTACAGCGGCCGACGGTCTGGCCGTTGGGCGCCCCTCCGGTTTTGTAGGCAGGATGATGCTCCCCCTGCTGGATGGCGTGTATACTGTCAGCGATGAAAATCTCTACCGCTATCTGGCCATGATGGCGGACACGGAGGGAATATGGCTTGAACCTTCTGCTTTGGCTGGTGCGCCCGGAATTGTCAGGGGAGTGGGAGCAAATGGGTATTTGAACAAGCTCTCGTCTGGAGTGCAAACAGATACGGCAACACATCTTATGTGGTGTACGGGCGGCAGTATGGTCCCAGAAGATGAAATGCTGGCGTATTACCGAAAAGGCAGCGCGTTGCTGGAGCTTGGCATCGCATAGTTTGGGAGCAGGGGGGCGAAATTAGAAGGGGCGTTTCTTGGAGAGGTGTCTCTGATTCGTTATCCGTCACGGGCTCAACGAGGATTGAGCTACTAACTTGTATGGGCAAACAAAACGGGGGCACTCTGCAGAGTGCCCCCGAATTATGCATGTCGCAGGTTACGAAGAGATTTAGAACCGTTCAAACGCCATGTCTTCTTCCATGGCAAGGGAGAATCCTTCGTCTGCACTATCGTCAACTACGGGTTCCGGCTTGCGGGCTGAAGCGAGTTGTTTGGCGGGCGTTGCTTTGGGAATGGCTGCCGGGGCCGCAACCGCTTTCACTTTGCGTCGAACGCCAAGCGCTGTGTCGGAAATGCGGAAGAAGCCCATGGATTCTTGAAGCTGTGAAGCCTGCGAGGCAAGCTCTTCAGATGTTGACGACATTTCTTCAGAGGCAGAGGCATTCTGCTGCACTACCTGATCAAGCTGCTGGATGGCCTTGTTGATTTGCTCCGCACCGGCGTTCTGCTCGCTGGAAGCAGAGGCGATTTCCTGAACAAGGTCAGCTGTTTTCTTGATGTCCGGCACCAGCTTCATAAGCATGGTTCCTGCACGTTCCGCTACTTCCACACTCGAAGAGGAAAGTTCGCTGATTTCCGCAGCTGCTGTACCGCTTCGCTCAGCAAGCTTGCGCACTTCAGCCGCTACCACGGCAAAGCCCTTTCCATGTTCCCCGGCTCGGGCGGCTTCAATGGCGGCGTTAAGAGCCAGCAGGTTGGTCTGGCGTGCAATTTCTTCCACAATGGAGATCTTCTCTGCAATATGCTTCATGGCCTCAACGGTTTGGGATACTGCGTTGCCGCCTTCCTGCGCATCCAGGGCTGCCTGCGTTGCGAGGCTTTCCGTCTGGCGGGCGTTTTCAGCGTTCAGACTGATATTGGCGCTCATCTCCTCCATGGAAGATGAGACTTCTTCAATGCTGGCTGCCTGTTCAGTGGCGCCCTGCGACAGGCTCTGCGAAGAGGCGGACAGTTCTTCGCTGCCGGAAGCCACGTTTTCTGCGGCTGCAGTGACTTCGCTGACGATGCCGCTGAGCTTGTTCACCATGGTCTTCATGCTCGCATAGACACCGATGGCATTGTCGCGGAAGGAAATAGCCATGTTGCCGCGCGCGAGTTGGTCGGTGATTTCTGCGATTTCGGCAGGATCACAACCAATCTGGCGCAGTACGCTACGTGTGAGAATAAAGGCTATGAACATGCCGAGGAGTATGGCTGTGGAGCCTGTGGAGGCGATAACGAAAAGGGCGTTGTCGTTGGATGCTTGCACTGCCGGACCGATCTTGTCCTGTTCGGCCATGATGGAAAGCTTGAGATCTTCCGTGCTCTTGGCGATGGCGGGGCCCAGCTTGTCCAGAGTGTTCGTGATGACGTCGTTCCGCGCGAAGATGATGGAAACCACGGCCTTGAAGTCTGCAATATACCCCTGCTCAAGGCGTCTGATGTCTGCCAGCTGTGCCCTGCGCTCGGGGTTCTGCAGGTTCTTGTCCAGATACTCAAGCTCACTCTGCAGAGTTGAGTACTCGGAGTACACCCTGTCTGCATCTTCCTGTGCGTTGCTATTCAGAAATTTTACCACGTACAGGCGGGCGAGCAGCAGATTGCGCATGGCAAGACTGGCGTGGAAGGCCGCACTCATGTCGCCGTCGCGTTCGGCTGTTTTGAGAATCTGGGTGAGCTTCTGCTCCATGACGGGGCCGTTGGCGTTAAGGCGGTCCACATGTTCATTGCGCTTTGTTCTGAAGGCCTGAACCTGTTCGAATGCTTTCTGATAGCTTTGGGCGCTTGAGTCGGTCTCTTCAACGAGTTTGATCCGTTCAGGATTCTGGATGTCCTGACGAGCCTGTTCGATAAATTTGCGCACCCCATTGAACCGTTCATCGAAGACCTTGGCACTGTCTTCACTGCCTGTGATGATGAAGTCTTTCACGGCCATGCGAACCGTGAGCATGTTGGCCTGTATGCGGCCGGCAAGGTTGGTGTCGCGAGCCATTTCCCGGTATGAAGAAAAACCATCCGAGGCGGAGTCAATGGCGAAAAAGCCCGTTCCGCCAAGTATGGTGAGTAACGCTAGGACAACCAGAAAGCCTGAGTAAAGTTTTACGGAAAGTTTCATGTTGTCGAGCATGGTCACGCTCCATGGTTTTGCCGGTTCAGGCAGTTTGGGTTCGTAAGGATCCTTCCCCAGTTGACGCGCCTTGTCGCACCCTATGCTGAACAGGGTTTATTCTATTCTACTGCTAGACCAGGGGCGTTGCTCTGGAAATGATAAGTTCTGCTCTAATGGTTATAGGGTGTCTGATGCTTCAGGCGTCATTTCGCTGACTTCTTGCGGACGTGGGCAGGGTGTTGTTTTTGTTAACACACCGATATTACAGCTGAAGCGATTGTCGGCACTTCCTTTGCTGAATGCGAGACAAGGAGTTGCCAATGAACGTCAATCCGCTCGCCATGGGCCAGATTACCAGCTATATCGACCGCCTCAAGCAAGGAGGAGGGCAGTCGGGCGGAAATCCTTTCGGCCTGAACAAGCTCAACAAGACTGTGGGGTCGCGTTTTGACGAACTGTTGAACGATCCCATGGTGCAGATGGGCAATGGCGACGCCGTTCAGAGCTTCTTGGGCATTGGCGCAGGAAAGAATGCGGGCGACATGTCGGCGCTGGAAAGCGCCATGTTCGGCAGCATGAACCTGACGAATGTCAAGGCGTTGGCAACACTGACAAAGGTGCTTGGTGACGAGAGCAACCCCTTTGCCTCCATGTTCAGAACGATGAGAGCTCCTGAGGGCGATGCCATTCGTATGGCCGTAACATCTCCGCAGATATCGCTTGCGGACAAAGCTGGCCCGCTTGGGCAGGTTGAAGCTGCATTAGGCAGGATGCAGGCGGAAGTTGCAGCGGTAGAGAAGGGAAATGCTGATGCAACTGCAACCGGAGGTGGCGGAAATACGGTCGGAACAGCGGCCCAGTCTGTGGGGGCAACGCATCGGCAGACCGAATCCTTCAGGCCCGGTGCACTGGCGGCATTATTTGAATCCGGTGCGGACGGCGGGATTTCCGCTATCGGCTACGACAGGCGAGGAGGTACTTCCTACGGAAAGTATCAGCTTTCATCACGCGCCGGTACCATGGACGCCTTTATCCGGTATCTGGACGGTCAGGCGCCGGATATAGCCTCGCAGTTGAAGAAGGCGGGCAGGGCCAATACGGGGTCGCGTTTCGGTGCCATGCCCACCGCCTGGAAACAGGTTGCCCAGACGCAGCCCGAGCGATTTGAGGCTCTGCAGGATAAGTTCGTGCACAGCAATCATTTTTCACCGGCCTTCAGGGCCATAAGCAAGGCCATGCAGCTTGACTCCATGCCGCAGGCTTTGCAGGAAGTGCTTTTTTCCACGGCCGTGCAGCATGGGCCCACTGGGGCGGTTCGCATCTTTGCCAAGGCCTTCGGGCGAACCGGGGGGTATGAAGAGGGGAAGGAGGCTGCCTTTATCCGCAATGTCTATTCTATCCGCCAGAGACAGTTCACATCATCAACGAACTCTGTACAGACTGCCGTGCAGGGCAGACTGGGTGATGAGCTGCGCATGGCATTGAGCATGCTGGAGCGGGGCGACATTGCCTGATCAGGGCTACGGCATTATGAAGAGACAGGGCAGCGTGCGCAGGCAGGCTGCCTTTTTTACGGGCTGGCGATGGGCTTGGCGGGCACCACAGTCTTGGTGTGGGCCATGAGCGGGGTGACGCTTTCAATGTCGTACAGGTCGACGCGTATGCCGGTATAGGAGCCAAGGCCGTATGGCAGAAGCACCGAGTTCAGAAAACGCCACGGCATGGTATTTTTCCATGTGGCAAAGGGGCCGGGCAGAACCGAGCGCATGATGAAGGGCTTGTTTCCTGCTGCCTTGCGGACCATGGAGCGCATGCAGACGGGCGTATACCAGGTGGCCTCGCGCAGGATGCCGCCATGGTGTCCGCTGTAGCGCATACCGTGGGACAGATAGTAGAAGGACCATTTGTTGAGCATGGTCACGACAACGCCGCGGGCCGCCACACGGAAGGCTTCTTCCAGCGCCCGCATGGGGTTTTCCACGAATTCAAGCACGGTCGGCAGAGCCACGTAATCGAACTGGTTGTCGGAAAAGGGCAGGTGTTCGGCATCACCCACATGCAGGTCTGCCCGTGTGCCCATGCGTTTGCGCGCGGCTGCCAGCATGGCTGGTGAGATGTCCAGACCTGTGACGTCAAACCCTGTTTCGTACAGCATCTCCAGAATCAGGCCGGGGCCGCAGCCCACTTCAAGAAAGGAATGGCCGCGTCTGGGCCAGCCGGATATGAGATATTCCAGCAGCCGCTTTTCCGCATTGAGGGCGAATGCGCCTTCCTGCGTATCGAACCATTCTTCGTATCGAAGTACTGTATCCTTGTCCCACATGATGCAACCTGTCCGGATCTGATATGACGTTCCGCGTAAATGAAGGGTAGTCCTAGCACGGAGAATGCGTTTGTGGCACCGCACCGACGGGGCTTGCCTTGCCTGCTCGTGCCTGCTCGGATGATCCCGATTTTTACCCAATCAGGCGATTCTGTCACGGGGTTTTGCAGAAAAAAGGACGGGAGTGATACTCGCAGCTTCGGGCTGTGCATACGAAAAAACCGGAAGCGGGAGCTTCCGGTTTTTGATGGTTTGCTATGGGTCAGAGAATCCTGCTGAGGTAGTCTTTGAGCTTGGGCAGGCAATTGAGCTCGTTGCACCATTCAGGCGCGCAGGCGACTTCTCCATGTCGCGCGCCGAGAATGAGACCGGCCATAAGGCCGCGGGCGCAGGAATCGCCTCCGGCCATGACGTTTTCAATCAGGGCCGTCTGAGGCTCGTTTTCATAGTGGGTTACAAGGTGCACCACGCCATGGAAGGCTCCCTTCATGCCGCAGGACTGCCCGAAGCGTGCGATGGCCATGCGGGCGTCTTCATCGGAAGACATGTAGGTGAAGGCAAGCCAGTCTTCAGCAGGCAGGTGTTTATAACCGGCTTCTGCGGCAGCATCGAGTCCTTCACGAACCGTCGCGCCCTGCAAAATGGCAAATACTGCCCGTGCGAAGAACTCGGCTCCGTCCGCCACCAGTGCGGAGTTGTGCGTCATCAGTGTCTGGGCTCGGGCGGCGGCCACAAGCGCATTTAGGTCGTCCATATGGACGGCGAACAGGGGAGCAATGCGCGCAGCTGCGGAAAAATCGGAAGAATGCGCCCCTGATTGTTCCGGCAATGCGCCTTCTTCAAGGTTGCGCAGAGTTTCGCGGATGGCGCGGTCAAGGTAACCGTCATAATGCTGCATGCGGGTAAGCCATGCATCCCGGAAGGCGTGTAGATCAAAACGGCCTTGGGCGGTGACGGAATCGAGCAGCACCAGCACCTGATCGCCGTAATGCGAAAGGTCGCCCGCGGAGCGGGTGGGGTGATATTGGCTGCTCAGTTTCGGGGGCAGAAGAGTGGAAACCCTTCCCAGTGTATCTTCAATGCGTTTCTGGTCATATTCCCAGTGCGCGCCAAGCGCCAGCGAGTCTGCGGCGAGTGAAGTGAGAAGGGCGGCATGTAAATGGGGCATTATGGCAACTCCGTTTTATGGCGCGAAGTGGCTCAATAAACTTCGCGCATATCGGTCTGACCATAGCGTATTAGACTGGTTATTGTCACGAAAAACAGCAGAGGAAAGGCATAAAAAAACGTATTTGACACAAAGTGATACAAATTATTCACTTTTGGCTCAGATACACGCCCAGGAGCACAAAAACAGAGGCAACATACTGCGAGGGGGTGAGCGTTTCGCCCAGAAATACCTGTCCCATGATCAGCGCCGCAACGGGAATCAGGTTGCCCCACGCGCTGGCCTGTCCCGCAGGAATCTTGCTGACGCCGTAATTGTACAGGCCGTATGCGCCGATGGTGATGATGGTGCCGAGATAGGCGATGCTTGTTATGGCGGGAATATCCACATGCGTCGGCAGCTGGGTGAAGGGCATGAACAGCAGCGGGATGAAGAATATGGTGCCCACAAAGCATTGTGCTGCGGTTATGAACATGGGCGGATAGTGGGATGACAGACGTTTGGCAATGACGACGTATACAGATGCCGATGCCATGGCCAGCGTTTCGAGTATGTTACCGAGAATGGGATTAGGGGCCGACTCGGTGGCTACACCAGCAAGGGAGAGCCATATCACGCCGCCCATGGCGATGAAGAAGCCGGTCCACACGCGTGCGGAAAGGCGCTCGCCAAGAAAGAAGAAGGCGCCCAGTGCCACGAAGATGGGCAGGGAGGATACGATCATGCCCGCCTGCGAGGCGGACGTGTAGCGCATGGCGTAGCCTTCCAGCACGAAATAGATGCAGGGTTCGCATGCGGCCATGAGCAGCAGGGGCTTCCAGTCCTGCTTGCGGATGCGGATGCTGCGCAGGTAGCGCCAGCCCAGAGCAAAGGTGCAACTGCCCAGAAAAAGGCGGCCGGCCATGACGACCATGGGGTCGTAGGCGCTTACGGCGACCTTCATGCCGATATAGGAACTTGCCCACAGGATCATGGCTGTGAAAAGGGCAATGGAAGGAAGCATGGCTGCATCTGGTCTGCGCATGGGTATTCTCGTCCGTCAGTGTGGCAGTGGAATTGGTATATCGAAATGGTTGCACGGAAAACACCCCCGACCGGACCGTGCCGGTTGCAGGGGCGTGCGTGCTCGCGGGCGAAGGGGATGGGCAGAAAGGCAATCCTGATCGCGTGAGGTGAGCATACACTTTTGTCGGTTGACCCGTCCATTACGAAATGCCCGCTTTAGAATCAAACTTGCGGCATGTCGGACAGATGTGCGAAGCTTGGTGGGCGCTACAGCGGCATGGCGCGTCCTTGCGTAATGCCCCCTATTGCGGTAGAGCGCCTCAGCACGGCTCGTGCGAAGGAAGGAATCATGCAGTTTGAGAATACGACCATCTATCTTGCCCCCCGAGGCTACGAAGAGGATCTGGCCAAGGAATTGCGCAACGTGATTGCGCAGCGCGGGCGCTTGTTCGTGGCAGAAGGTGCTCCGCAACAGGTGGTCTGGGCGCAGAATGTCTGGCTGGAGCCGCAGGCCGTAGCCATCGAATCCATCGGCGATGCCGCGCGCAAGCTCAAGGCCGTGCAGCGTAACTGGTGGCTGCACAGCGTGGATCATCATCGTCGCGCCAAGCTCATTCAGGACAAACTGCCGCATGTTTCCGCCAAGCCTCTGGAGTTCGGCTCCCGTCCTCCGGAAGGCCAGCTCGGCTCATGGACCTTGTGGGAAGAGAACCTCGTTGTGGCGTCCGCACGTTGCACGAGTCCTTTTCCTGACGGGGAAGTGATCTTTGTCGAGGACAAGGAAGTTCCCCCCACCCGCGCCTACCTCAAGCTCTGGGAGCTTTTCACCCTGCTGGAAGTGCGGCCGCAGCCCGGCGAACTGTGCCTTGATCTGGGAAGTTGCCCCGGCGGCTGGTCGTGGGTGCTTGCCGAACTTGGCGCGAAGGTGTTCAGCATCGACAAGTCTCCGCTTGCTGAGCACATTGCACGGCATCCCAACATCAACTGGTGCAGCGGCAGCGCCTTTGCGCTGGACCCGCGCCATGCGGGCAAGGTGGACTGGCTGTTCTCCGACGTCATCTGCTATCCCGACAGGTTGCTGGAGATGGTCCGCCGATGGATGGAGTTCGGCGAATGCCGCAACTTCGTCTGCACCGTGAAGCTGCAGGGCGAGGACTATATGAAGGCCGTGGAGGATTTTGCCGCCATTCCCGGTTCGCGCCTGATGCACCTTTCCGCCAACAAGCATGAGCTCACATGGGTGAAGCTGGGGTAGGCGGAATGCTGCTCCGTATTTGCAGGGGCGAGGCTGCCGTCTGCAGGAAAAATTGAATACCATGGGGAGGTCAACGCCCCCCGTTGCACAGCATAGAATGATAAAGCCCCCGTCCGTGGTCTCACGGGCGGGGGCTTTTTGCGTCGTTGGAAACTGCGTTACTTCTTCGGGCGCTTGGTGTGGCTGGAGCGGAAGCGTACCCGCACCGGCGCGTGTTCGATCTTGAACATCTTTCGCAGGGAGCGTTCCATGTAGCGGATGTACGCGTCCTTCAGGCGATCTGCATCGTTGACGAAGAAGACGAATGTGGGCGGATTGGTTTCCGCCTGCGTCATGTAGAAGAACTTGGGGCGCACGCGGTTCACCACGGGCGGCTGCTGCTTGGTGACGATGGCTTCCAGCGTGCGGTTGAGCAGGCCGGTGTTCACGCGCACGTGGCACTCGGACCATATCTGTTCAGCAAGCGGGATGATGCGCTTGAGGTTGGCTCTGGTCAGTGCGGATACATAGAGAATCGGCACGTGGGAGCAGTAGCTCAGGGCATCCTTGTAGACCTTTTTCACCGCGGCCTGTTCGTTCTGTTTGACGAGGTCCATTTTGTTGACCACGACCATGAAAGGCGTCTTGCGTTCGTCCAGCAGGTCGATGAGGCGCTTGTCCTGCTGGGTAAGGCCTTCCTGCCCGTCGAGCACCAGAAGGGTTACGTGCGCCTTGGTGCTGGATTTGATGGACGAGTTGACGCTGTAGCGTTCAACGGTGTCGGTGATCTTGGAGCGGCGTCGCACCCCGGCGGTGTCCACGAAGGTGTAGCGTTTGTCGTCGATGGAGTAGGTCACGTCCACGGAATCGCGGGTGGTGCCTGCCATGTCGGAAACGATCATGCGGTTGCCGCCGGTAATGGCATTGACCAGCGAGGATTTGCCCGCATTGGGGCGGCCCAGCATGGCCAGCTTGAGGCCGATTTCCTCTTCCCGGGTTTCCCATTCGTCTTCGGGGGGCAGCAGGCTCTGCAGCTCCTCTTCAAACCCACGCATGTTGTATCCGTGCTCGCCGGACATGGCGACCATGGGCAGGCCGAGTTCGTGGAATTCTGCCGTGAGCATGTCTTCCAGTTCGCCGCCGTCCACCTTGTTGACTGCCAACAGAACGGGCAATCCGCTGCGGCGAACGTAGTCGGCAAGGCGGCGGTCAAAGGGCAGCAGTCCGTCGCGGCCGTCCACCACCAGGCACAGGGCAACGCATTCGGTCATGGCTTCCTGCGTCTGGCGCAGGATTTCTGCTTCGAACCCGCGCAGTTCGTTGGGGCCCTCGGTAGCGTTGTGGCTTTCATCCAGATGGATGCCGCCGGTGTCGATGACGGTCCACGTGCGTCCGTTGCGCTTTACCGTGCCTTCCATACGGTCGCGGGTTACGCCGGGACGGTCGTGGGTGATGGCGCGGTTGCTGCGGATGAGCCTGTTGAACAGGGTGGATTTGCCTACGTTGGGGCGTCCGATGAGTGCTATTTTGGGATACATGGTATTTTCCGGATAAGGGGAAGGGCGCAGGAAAGTAGGAAGAAGAGCGCGCCCGTTGGGATCTTGCACCTGAAACAGGGTACGTTGTCCTGCCGCTTCATGCAAGTGGGGAGATGGCCTTACCCTAAACTGCGCGAGGATGCAAGCTGGAATGCGTGAGTGTCGCATGCAGCCTTTTCATGCTGCTTGGCGCAATATATTGATTTGCCATGCCCTGACGCGTTACAAGGGTCTTTCGAAACCGCAGCAGGAGACTGTCATGAAGCATCTGCTTTCCACCAAAGAGGTCGCCAAGTATCTCGGCGTGAACGAGAAAATGGTGTACGCGCTTATTTCCGAAAAAGGCTTGCCCGCAACCAAGGCCACGGGCAAGTGGCTGTTTCCGTCACATCTTGTGGAACAGTGGATAGAGTCGCGCACTATGAACTATCCGCGCCGGATGGAGTCCGCAGCTGTGGAAGGCGAGGTGCTCGTGGTAGCGGGCAGCAACGATATCCTCTTCGACAGGATGCTCAAGCTGTTCATGGAAAAGCATTCCGATTATCTTGCAGCCTTCTGCAACCTCGGCAGTCTGGGCGGGCTCAAGGCCGTGCGGCGTGGGCAGTGCCACATCGCAACCAGCCATCTCATGGAAGACGCCGACGGGGACTACAACTTTGCCGCAGCCGCACAGGAGTTGGAAGAGCAGCCCGCCGTGGTGAATTTCTGCTATCGCGAGCAGGGATTCGTGGTTGCCAAGGGCAACCCCCACGGGCTTGGCAGCGCCGCGGACATTGTCAGCAAGGGGCTGACCGTGGTGAACAGGCCGTTGGGCACGGGCACCCGTCTGCTTTTCGATACGTTGCTTGCGCAGGCGGATGCCGACCAGCAGGCCGTGAAGGGCTACGGGAACGAGGTTGGCCGTCATATTGACGTGGGCCTTGAGGTGCTTTCCGGCAGGGCTGACACGGGCATGGCCATCCGCACGGTTGCAGCGCGGCTTGATCTCGGCTTCGTGCCTGTGCAGTGGGAGCGCTTTGACCTTATCATTCCCAAGGAACATTTCTTCGACAAGCCTGTGCAGTTGTTTCTCGGCCTGCTCAACGAGCCGGAGTTTCACAAGGCGGCGGAAGAACTGCAGGGGTACGACACTTCCCGTTCCGGACGGGTTGTGTATCCCGGCGAAGCGGTCAAGCCGTAGCCTGCCGAGACAATGAAAGAAAATGAGAAGGCCGCCCGAAAGGGCGGCCTTCATCATTGAGGAAACCTTCCCAAGCCAAGTGGGCATTGCTAGGGGTGGTTCTTGAACTTGTCCTGAGTGTGGGGATTGCCGGAGTGGCAGGGGGTGCAGTCCTGCTTGCCCTTGAGCAGCGGGGATTCCTTGCCCTTGCCGTGGCAGTCGCCGCAGTAGGATACGGAATCCTGCTTGGCGAAGGCGCCCTTGAAGGTGCCGTCGATCTTGGCATTCATGATTTCAATGGCCTTCATGGCGACGTCGGCGGTCAGGCGGCCGCAGCGCTCGGAGCGGACCTTGGAGTTTGCGTCGATGCCGGTTTCGTAAGACCACTTGGATACGGAAATATGGCAGAGCACGGAACCGGCCACATTGGTGGGAATGGCATCGGGCACACGGCTGTCTGCGCCGGGGTTGTAGATGGGCAGAGGGGTCTTTTCATACCAGCGGAACAGTTCGTCCACCATGGCATCGCGTTCCTTGCGGCCCCAGAAGAGGGCGAACGCGGAAGCCGCGCCAAGCAGTGCACCGCAGATGGTGCCCCATTCGGAGATGCCGCTCTTGCCAACTTCCATCATATGGTAGGGGAACTGGTTGTAGGGGGCGCCGTACTTTTCGCCCATGATGCCTACAATGCTGTAGAACACGCCGTAGCAGCAGCCGTAGCCGTTGTGCCAGTACCCTTCGTGCGCGTACGGGGCGCAGGCAACGGGGTCAAGCTTGTGGGGAGTCCACACCTGGCCCTGGGGCAGGGCGGGGGCTGCCACTGCGGGCAGGGTAGAAACAAGGGCACCACCAACCATGGCGCCACCGAGGGCGGTCAGCATCTGACGACGGGAAACACCTTTACTCATTGTCCTTCCTTCTCCTTCAAAAAAAAATCGTGCCCGAACCACACGCGGGCAATACTCTGTTTTTACAAACATCGTGCCGCAAGGCGCTGTCGTGTAACTGTATGAAATATTTGAATTCAGTCAGCGACTGTAGGGTTTTCGAGTGTATTCCCCGGTTTGCATGCGTAAACCATTGTTGTCATGCTCGTATAACTGAAGGTGGCACCGGCGAAGGTGATGTGCCGTGGGATACAGTGAAGGAATCTGGTGGGATCAGGCTCTTCCGCCTTGCAAACATTCCGGCAGGTGATACAAGAATCCCGAAGGGATGGGCTACAGTAGTCCACGTCCAGAGCAGGGTGTTCGCGTTTCCGTATCAGGGAATGTCGATTTGTGAGCGAATAAGCTCAGGCTATCCTTGCCTGCTTTCACAAAAAAGTGATAATTTGATCCCGATATCGCATGCATTGGATGGAAGCTGTCTTCCGGCCAGAGGATGTCGAAACGGGCAATATTTATTTAATGGAGGTTCGGTTTCATGAGTAACTATCCGGTATTCAACTGCAAGAACGGTGATGACGTGATCAAGGCCGTGAAGGAATATCATGTCAGCTTTGTGCAGTTCTGGTTTGTTGATATCCTCGGCAATCTGAAGAGCTTTCAGGTGACTCCGAGCGAGCTTGAAGCCGCCTTTGAGGAAGGGATGGGGTTTGACGGTTCTTCCATTCTCGGATTCACCCGCATTGAAGAATCCGACATGGTTGCCTACCCTGATGCCACCACCTTCCAGATATGCTCATGGCGTCCCCTTGAGCGCCCTGTGGCGCGCATGTTCTGCGACATCAAGAGCCCCGACGGCACTCCGTATGAAGGTGATCCGCGCTATATCCTGCGCAAGCTGGTGGAGCGCGCCGCACAGAAGGGCTACACCTACTATGTGGGGCCTGAGCTGGAATTCTTCCTGTTTGCCAACTCCACTTCGCCTCAGCCGCTGGATTTTGGCGGGTATTTTGACGCGCCGCCGCTGGACCTCGGCAACGACGTGCGTCGCGAAGTGATCTTTGCGCTTGAGCGCATGGGTATTCCGGTGGAGTATTCCCACCACGAGGTTGCCCCCTCGCAGCATGAAATCGACCTGCGCTACAATGAGGCCATGAAGATGGCCGACATCGCCATGACCTACAAGGTCGTGGTCAAGGAAATAGCCAGAAAGCACGGCTGCTACGCCACCTTCATGCCCAAGCCCATTTTCGGGGAAAACGGTTCCGGCATGCACGTGCACCAGTCGCTGTTCAAGAACGGCAAGAACGCGTTTTTCGATCCCAACGATCCTCATCATCTTTCTTCGGAAGCCCGCGCCTATATCGCGGGCCTGCTCAAGCATGCCAAGGAATTCACCTGCGTTACCAACCAGTGGGTGAACTCCTACAAGCGTCTGGTTCCCGGGTACGAGGCTCCCGTGTATATCGCATGGGCGCAGCGTAACCGTTCCGCCCTGATCCGCGTGCCCATGTACAAGCCCGGCAAGGAAGCTGCCACCCGTGTGGAACTGCGCAGTCCCGATCCGGCGGCCAACCCGTATCTTGCCTTTGCAGTCATGCTGGGTGCCGGTCTTGAGGGTATTGAAAAGGGCTATGAGCTGCCCGCCGCCGTGGAAGAGAATATCTTTGCCATGGAGAGCGAAGACCTCACCGCCAAGGGCATCGATTCTCTGCCCGGCTCCCTGTACGAGGCCGCTGTGTTGATGAAGGAGTCCAAGCTGGTGAAGAGCGTGCTGGGCGACCACATGCACCGCAACCTTGTGGGCAACAAGCTTATCGAGTGGGACGAGTACCGCACCCACGTTTCCGAGTACGAAATCAAGAACTACCTGCCCATTCTGTAGCGGGCAGGCAGGAATGCACGCAAAGGCCGGAGCGGCGAGAACCGCTCCGGCCTTTTGTTTTTTGTCGTCGGGATTGGTTGAGCTGGCGGCGGTTCTGTATTTTCAATGCACGGGATGAGGGGGAGCATTAGCCTGCTGCTCCGCCAAAGAAGAGGCCGGAACCGCTTGCGCAGTTCCGGCCTGAATCGTTTTCTTATCTGCCAGATCGCCTGTTACTGGGCTTCCAGTTCGACAATGAGTTTTCTCAGCTCTGCGGCCTGTTCGCTCATTTCGTTCATGGCGGCTTCAGCCAGACGCATGGCCTGTGCCGTGTCATCGGAGATACGGCTTACATCGCCCACGGAATGGTTGATCTCTTCCGTTGCGGCGGACTGCTGTTCCGCAGCCGTTGCAATGGTGCGCACCTGATCGGAGGCATCAAGGGCAAGGGCAACGATGCTGCTGAGCAGGGCTTCTGCCTTGCTTACGCCGTCTACAGACTTGGCGAGAACGCCCTTGTTCTGCTCCATGCTGCCCAGCGTTGCGCGCACGGCCTGCTGAATGGCGTTGATGGACTGGCCCACTTCCTTGGTGGCGGTCATGGTCTTTTCCGCCAGCTTGCGCACTTCATCGGCAACTACGGCGAATCCGCGACCGGCTTCGCCAGCGCGTGCAGCCTCAATGGCGGCGTTCAGGGCAAGCAGGTTGGTCTGGTCCGCGATGTCCTCAATGGTCTGGGCAATGGCACCGATGCCATCGGCCTGACGGCTCAGTTCGTCCACCGAGCCGTGAATGGACTGGAAGCCCTTCTCCACTTCGGAAACGTCCTTGAGCACGATCTTGAACTGATCGGAACCTGCTTCGGCAGCCCGGCGCGATTCTTCCGAAAGGGTGGAGGTGTTTTCAGCGTTGCGGGCAATTTCCATGACCGAAGCGCTCAGTTCCTCGATGGAGGTGGCGGTTTCGCTTACGCGGGCGGACTGTTCTTCCGCGCCGCGGCTGGATTCGTCAATCTGTGCAGCCAGCTTGTCGCTTGCGGAAGAAACAACTTCCACCACGCCGCGCAGGCGCTGGGCGGCCTGATGCATACCTTCGCGCTTGGCGCTTTCCGCTCTGCGGGTTGCCTCTTCCGCCACCAGCTTTGCCTGTTCGGCGGCCTGGGCGCTGGCCTGTGCCTGCTCGGTGTGGCGTTCGGCCTCGCGCATTTTGTCTTTCAGGGCGCTCACCATGGACGACATGGATTCCTTGAGCTTGCCGAATTCGCTGTAGTAGGAGCCGGCAATGGTTGCATCAAGATTGCCCTGTGCAACGCTTGCCGAGTATCCGGCAAGGTTGAGGATGGGTCGGATGACCATGGCGTTCAGGACTACGAGAATGACACCGGAAAGCAGCAGCAGGGCGGCAATGGCGCCGCCGGTGGTCAGCGTGTTGGCTTTGGCCAGGTCGTACACCTCGGCAAAGAGTTCGTCATCCGGCACCACTACGCCAAGGCCCATGCCCGTAGGTGTGACGCTGTAGTAGACGGAATGGCTTCTGCCGTCGATTTCAGCAGTAAAGTGTGTCCGCTCACCGGCCTTCAGCTGCAGGGAGTCTGCCACCTGAGAGTAGAAGGGCAGGCTGTCCGCGGGCTGGGTGATGAGGCTGTCATCTGCAGGATAGGCGGTGATGAGCCCGCTGCGGGTATCAATGGCAAAGGCTCTGGAGGAATCGGTGATGCGGATGTTGCCCACCACTTCCTTGAGGTTGTTCATGTTCAGGTCAAAGGTGGACATGCCCTCGATGCGACCGTTTTCGCCGTACATGATGCCGCTCACGGTGATCATCAGTGCCTTGGTTCCGGCTGTATCCACATAGGGAGCGGACCAGTATACGCGGGAGTCGCGTCGCTTGTTGCGGTTCCAGTTTCTGGGAATGGCCTGAGTGTACCAGTCCTGATTGTGGTAATCGTATTCGGCGGTATTGTATTCCATGGTGAAGACGATATTGCCGCCATCCCAGTACACATAGGGGCCGAAATATTTCTCGCCTTCAGTGAAACGGTCGGGCTCATACCAGAGTCCGCAGCCGATCGCGTTGGGATACTTGGAGATAACCGAGGTCAGGTAAGCCTGAACCTGCGCGGTAATATCGGTGCCGGATTCACGTCGGACAAGAAGCAGGCCTTCACCGGCGGAGGCGATGTTATCTGCCACGTTCTCCATCACAGCCATGTAGGTGTTGATTTTCTCAGCTTCGGTGGCGATGCGGTTTTCGATGGCCTCTTTGGCCTCTTCTGTGTGTTGGGCTTCCATCTTGCGGATGTTGCCGAGAAGCAGCATGTATCCGGCAAGCGATACCACTATGGTCAAGGCAATGAGTGTGAGTATCTTGTACCGTACCGACAAATTCATAGTTCAACCTCGCAAGAGTAGTAATAATTACCGCTGCTGCTTGCATATTCCGTCTAATATGGCGCTGCGGTATGATTGATCGCACAATTACATGCCTTATACCGTTTGTCACGTGGAAAGTTGTAACGGCGCACAGTCGGAAAAAGGAAGAAATAAAGCGGTCAGACCTTGGTCTGACCGCTTTTATAGAAGGTTTGTGTGAGTGCTGCAGTCGGTTGCAGGAGTCCTGCTGTATATCTACTTCCTTTTAGAGAGTGCTACGCAGGCTCCGTTAGCCATTGCATTGGGCGTATAGACAAACTCCATGTCCTTGAAGAACACGCCGCCACAGCCGGGACGGGTGGTCCAGGTCTTCAGCCAGCGGGTGATGCGGGTGTCGCTGTTCATGCTGGCGGTGTGGAAGTACTGGACGGGACGGGTGTATATGGTGCTGCTGTCTATCCGTGCAAACATGTCGGCCAGCAGGTTTATCTCTTGCCACAAGGTGACGGGGGCGGATCCTTCCGGCGTGAAGATGTCGTAGATGCGGAAGTGCGGGTTACCTTGCTGCACAGGGATGAGGACGCCGTCGATATGCACGGGGGTGCCCAGCGCCTCGCCTGCATGCTGCAACACCAGCCGGAATTCCGGCTCAAGGTGTTCAAGGCCGGTCATGGCAACGCCTTCTTCAGAGATGAACTCGCCGGTGCTGCTGTCCCAGAGCACCCGTGGTCCCAGATAACGTGCGCAGTGCATGGTGCCACCCAGATGGCCGCCGCGGGATTCGCGGAAGGCATCCAGATCTGTGGGATACTGCATCTGCCGCAGAGGGCTTTTCGCCATGGTCGCGATCTGCATGGTCAATCCCTTTCCAGCCGGTTCCGGCTAGCCCTTGGCCTTGTAGCCGATCATGCGCAGGAAGCCTTTGCGCTTTTCAATGTCGGCTTCCGTTTCCACGCCCGCAGGGCTGAAGCCGTCGATCACGCCCATGACGCCGCGTCCCTGCTCGCTTTGTGCAACAACAACCTGCAGGGGGTTGGCGGTGCAGCAGAACAGGCGCACCACTTCCGGAACCGCCAGAATGGTATTCTTGATATTGATGGGGAACATGTCGCGCATGAAGATGAAGAAGGTGTGGCCCGCGCCAACTGCCTGCGCGTTTTTCTTCGCCAGCTCGATGAGGGCTTCGTCCGTGCCGCTCCAGCGGATGAGGCAGTCGCCGGAAGCTTCGCAGAAGGCCACGCCGAACTTGGCTCCGGGCACGGAGCAGGTAATGGCCTCGTGGATGTCTTCCACGGTCTTGATGAAGTGGGACTGGCCGAACATGAGGTTCAACGCATCGGGATTTTCTACGGAAACAAGCTTCAGTTCCATGGAGACCTCCGTTTCGCGAAGCGGGTTCGCGGGTGTATCATTATGATGTGGCGGGCTTGGCCGCTCCGCCAGTTTTGCCCGCGATGAGCCAAAATCGCAAGGAAAAGCCTCCT